>DATGUO010000095.1:0-6391 GCA_035301305.1 Pseudogracilibacillus sp. | reverse complement strand
GTTTGTCGCTATCTTAGGACTTGCTTTTTGGATTATTCTAATTTATAAACTATGGGAGTCACCTTCCAGCAAAAATAATCCTGCGATACGGCGACTTTACAATGGAGCAACAATTTCTACCTTGGTCATTGATGTAGCAGGGTATTATGCCGTGTTATTCCTATTATTCTTTACAGCTTCTGCTATCTTCATTCCGCCGGATTATTTAGCCTCCAATCTCCCTGATAATGGTCAGTTGTCTTTTTTTAATTATATGCGTATTGCCTGGGCTGAAGCATCGATTGCAACAATTGTCAGTACTATGGGAGCTGGTTTAGAAGACGAAGAAACCGTTCGAAATCTTACGTATGGATTCCGGCAAAAGCAACGATACAATGAAATGAAAAACCATTCAGATAGTTGAAGAAACGGTTGATAAGGTATGAATTGTATGATTTCTGTTTTCTTTTGAAATATCAAGTTATTTTAAAAACATAAATCATAGCTTGCTATTACTTAAACGGCGTGCAGATATTGGACGGTGAAAAGCACAACCACCTGAAAAAATGTTTATGAATATACTGACTAAAAAATCCTGACAACAGAAGTTGTTAATCTTGTTGAAGATATTATCCTTTCTCTCCTGTTGTTTTACGGTTGTGAAAAAATATTTTCATTGGGATGGGAATGATTTTAAAGAAGGAACATTGGTTTTGCTGGATTTATACGGTAATACCCATCATCCGGATGTATGGAAAGACCCGAATGCATTTAATCCGGAACGATTTAAAGATTGGAACCGAAGCCCGTTTGACTTTATACCGCAAGGCGGCGATGACTACATTACTGGCCATCGTTGTGCCGGAGAATGGTTGACCATTGAAGTGATGAAAAAATGCCTTGATATTTTGGTAAATAATATGGATTATACTGTCCCTAAACAGGATTTGTTCTTAACCATGAATCAAGTGCCAACTGTACCGATCAGTTTTTCATAATGGAAAGCGTTAAACGAAAATAATTGTAAAATAAATACGAAAGAAACAGATTAAAAACCTGGTTCGCTGTATGTGCGAACCAGGTTTTTTAAGGCCTGAAAAAGTAAAGCTTTTGCTTCTGTATTGTTTCTGCATGCTTTTTCAACCATAGCAGCAGGCTTTTACAACGCAGAATGATAACTTGTTCAGTTATTGTTATTGTCGTCATAGTTATTATCATCATTGTCGTTGTTGTCCCCATCTTTATCATCCGAGGATTGACTTTCTTCTATCTTCTTCCATTTATCTTCATGCTTTCTCGGGATTAATTCAGCAGGATCATCAATAATTTCATCGTATCCTTTATCTTTAATCCATTCTGTTCGGAATTGGTATTTATCTCCCGAACCTTCTGTCAGACTGTCATCTTTATCGCTCGGCGTTTCGCCTTTTTCGTATATATCTTCCTCTTCCAACCCGGCTTTTTTACATAATGCAGAAGGTTTATCGCCGGACGTAGCACAATATTTGCTTTTTTCGATGCCACTCGGTTTTTTATGCTTTTCACTTGGCGTCACTACATCACTATCAATTTCCGCAAGCCCATTGACAAATGCCGCCCATAAATGCTGGTTTCGTTCACTGTATGATAAAGCACATCCTTCACAATACACCGAAGTTGGCGTTTCATATCCCATCCAGGTTCCGAGCGTCACATTCGGGTTTGTTCCCATAAACCACGAATCTTTATATTCAGTCGAAGTTCCTGTTTTTCCAGCCCAGTCTACATCATTGTTATTTAATTGTGATTTTAGGGCTGTTCCAGTCCCATCACTGATAACATCCCGCATCATATCCAATGTTAAATAAGCGGTTTGCGGCGAGAATACTTCTTTTTCTTCTGCTTCATGTTCATAGATGGTTTCTCCGTCTGCATCAACGATTTCCTCAATCATATACGAAGGCATATAATCACCCTCGTTACTCAGTGTGCCAAAAGCATTCGCGTTTTGTTCCACAGTGACCCCGTAATCTACACCGCCGGTCCCGAACTGCAGTGTTTCCTCATCACTTTCGGTGACAGGGATACCCATTTCAGCCACATAATTTTTAGCTGGATTTTCGTCCAATATACGGTCGTAAATCTCTTCTGCGACAACGTTATACGAATTGGCTAACGCATCTCGGGCAGAAACTAAACCGTAATATCCTCCGCCATAGTTTTTCGTACGATGTTCACCGGGGTATTTCGCATCTAAAATGACAGAGCCAGGCTGAATTTCTCCTAATTCAATAGCTGGAGCGTATGTCGCCAATGGTTTCATGGTACTTCCCGGAAGACGTCCTTTTCCGCCCATGGCATAGTTAAATTCGTTTCCTCCGCTTTCAATATCTCTGCCGGGATAAAAGCTTAACACTTTTCCTGTATCGTTTTCGGTGAGGACTGCGCCGGCTTGTTCTTTCTGGTCATGCTCGTTATTAGGACCATAATTCCCGTAATTGTCGCCGATTTCCTGCATTTTCTTATACATGTCTTTATCGATCGTCGAATGGATTTCATAGCCTTCTGTACGCATATCTTTCGTGGCTAATTCCTTATATTTCTCATTCAAGTCCTCATCATCTTCTAAATCGTCTTTTGATACATCATCTTCTTCTGCTATTTGTTCTTTCAAAATATCTCTTGCTCGTTTCTGTAATTCATATACAAGAGCAGGATGTTCTTCTAACGATGGATCTGTTTTGTCGGTAAAATCATCTTTAATATCATAATCCATAGCCTCTTCATACTCGTCTTTCGAGATTAAATCTGTGCTATACATTCTATGAAGCACAACTTCCATCCGATTAACGCCAGCTTCTAAATCCTCGTCATCTTTTAATTTTCCTTTATTCGTAAATGGAGTATATAAATACGGATTTTTAGGAATACCTGCTATAAAAGCAGATTGCGGCAGATTAAGATCTTCTACTTTCTCATCAAATATGCCTTTGGCAGCAGTTTTGATGCCTGCAATATTTGATCCGGAAGCTTCCCTGCCATAAGGAATGACATTTAAGTATGCTTCCATAATCTCTTCTTTATCAAAATAGTTTTCCACGCGCATCGCTAAAAGCATTTCCTTCGCTTTCCGGTCAAAGGATACTTCATTGGTTAACATTTGATTTTTCACGAGTTGCTGGGTTAATGTACTGCCGCCTGAAACGGATTCAGCCCCCGTTGCTTCCTGGTACATAGCACGAATCACAGCTTTCGGCACGACTCCGTTATGTTCGTAAAATAAATCGTCTTCCGTCGCGATTACTGCATCCATAAGTACATCAGGTGCATGGTCGATGGAAAATTTTTCACGATGAATATCTGCTTTAATATTACCAATAAGCTTATCGTCATCATAATATAATTTCGACGTTTGTTCATAATCATAGATATCATTTTCCATTTCTTCATAACTTGGAATTGGTTCATCTTTTACAAGGGAAGCAAAATAACCCGCACCGACTCCACCTGCAAAAACGGCCAATATACCAATAACAACGATGAAAATTAGAATGATATTCCAAGCCACATCGTACGTAACTCGAGACGTTCTTTGTATTGTACCTGCTCGCCAGGCTTCTTTTATTTTATTCAGCATACGCTCGAGAAATGAATTTTCTCCCATGTGGCAAACCCTCCTACACAATCAATACTAATTATACCTTACATTTAAAAAACTCATTAGTCCAAGAACAAAGAAAACCTTTTTTAAAATCTGTTAAGAAGCATCATAAAAATAACATATATTACTTCTATACCTCAATTAAAACAACAAAAACCTCAGGTAACTTTATTATGATTTTAATAAATAAACAAGTATCAACATTTCTTCCTGTATCATTGCTTCAAAAAACTTACCATGAATACTTGAAGAAGACTATGTTTTCTAAAGCAATTGCAACTTTAAAACAGGCTTCAGCTTATTGCTGAATTTATATTACAAAACCTTTACGTATGGATAAGGAAAAAGCAACACGCTCAAGTCAGTGTTGCTTTTTCTTAAAAGATTTGAACATGTAATAGGCGTTTTTCATGCTCCAGAAATAAGATAAATTATCCATCATTATCGTTATTATCATTTGATTCGTTGTTGTTATTGTTTTCGTTGTTATTCTGGTTATTATTGTTGTTGTTCTCATTATTATTGTCGTTACTATTGTCGTTATTATTATTGTTATTATTTTCTTGCTCTTTTTCTTCTTTTTCCTGCTTCTCCTTCTCTTCCTGCTCCTTCTTCTCTTTCTCCTCTTTCTCTTTCTCCTCTTTCTCTTTCTCCTCTTTCTCTTTCTTCTCTTCTTCCTCGTTTTCTTTCTCTTCCTCTTCCTTCTCCTTCTGTTCCTTCTCTTCTTGTTCTTTTTTCTCTTGCTCTTCTTGTTCTTGCTCTTCTTGTTCTTCTTGATTATTGTCTTCTTCCTGGTTTGTATTTTCTTCTTCTTGATTCGTATCTGTGTCAGGTTCTTCACTCGGTTCTTCTTGCGCTGGCTGTGAACCTTTCACATAAAGCTCTCCTCCGATTTCAATCACACTGTCCGGCTTTTTGAAATCTTCCATAGAAGGGTCCGATACTTGCGACATGATTTGTTGGAAAAGTTGTTTTGCAATATGTTGTGATCCGTCTTCTTGGATATACTGTACATCACCGTCTTCATCTTTAAAGCTTGGATAACCTGTCCAAATGGCCAATGAATACTGCGGCGTGTACCCGACAAACCAAGAATCCAATAATCCATCATTAATGCCATGTTCCTGCTTTAATTCATCCGGAATATTTGTGGAACCAGTTTTTCCAGCGATCGGCAGTTCTGGCACATTAGCTTGCGAACCTGTTCCCGTTTTAATGACAGTTTTTAACATATCGGTCATCATGTAAGCTGTATAATCCTGCATGGCTTCACGCGACTCAGGCTTTTCTGCTTCCCATTCAGAACCATCCTGATATTCAATTTTTTCAACTAAAGATGGTTTATTAAACGTCCCTCCATTGCCGAAAGCTGCATAAGCTTCAGCCATCTGTAAAGGCGTAGACCCTTCCTCGAAACTGCCCAACGCAGCAGAATCATATGTTGTATCTACTTCTATATCCAGATTGTTGGCAAATTCTTTGGTTTTCTCTTTGCCGACTTCCTGGAACGCTTTAACTGCTGGAATATTTCTGGACCATTCTAAAGCACGGCGCATGGAAATGTCTCCCCAATATTCGCCGTCCCACTCTCTGACCGGAGTTCCATCATCATAGCTGTATTCCTCGTCCGAAAGAATTTTTTCCGTAGACCAATTTAAATGTTCAATGGCCGGACCGTAATCCAGAATTGGTTTAATCGTCGATCCTGGGCTATTTGAACTGGAAGCGCCATAGTTCGTGTCGTGAATGGCTTGGAAATTTCTCCCGCCTCCGATAGCTTGAACAGCACCGGTTTCTGTATCAACTAAAGCAATTCCTGTTTCATAGTTATCATCCGGATAAGGGAAATCTTCCGAATGCATCAATTCATTCACTAACTCCTGCGCTTCTGTATTGGCTGTCGTGTATATTTTTAAACCGCCTTGATAAAATTCCTCTTCCGTTACAATTTCATCCCGCTGAACAATTTGGTCATACACTGTGTCGATAAAACCTTTGTAAGCAGTGTCCCCACTTGACGTATCTGTTTTCTCGACGATATCCTCAATAGCTTGACCTTTTGCTTCTTCTGCTTCTTCTTCGGAAATAATATCATTGCTGACCATCGCGTTTAAAACTTTGTTACGGCGCTTTTCTGCTCTTTCCGGTTCGTTAAATGGTTCGTCTGCACTCGGGGCGTTTGGCAACCCGGCCAGTAAAGCGACCTGAGAAATATTTAAGTCATCCAAATCTTTATTAAAATATGTTTTCGAAGCCGTTTTCACTCCATAAGCTCCATTACCTAAATACACATTATTTAAATACATTTCCAGAATTTCATCTTTGGAATATTTTCTTTCCAATTTTAAAGCAAGCCAGGCTTCTTGCACTTTTCGAGTTAATGTTTTTTCTGAAGAAAGCACACTGCCCTTAATAACTTGTTGCGTAATGGTAGATCCACCTTCTGCTCCCCACCCCTGCTTGACGTTCGCGAGTGCTGCCTTGGAGATACGGCGGTAATCAATCCCTTTATGTTTGTAAAATCGCTTATCTTCTATGGATACAATAGCATTTTTCACATCATCCGGCACATCATCTATGTCTACATGGACACGATTCTCCTCTTCGAATACATTACCAATTAAATCGCCATCCTGGTCATAGAGCTGCGTCGATAAAGGCGTTTCTAAATCACTTGCTTTTAATTCCGGTGCACTGTAGATCATTTTCCCAATGATTGCAATAATTACGACACCAGCCACCAGCAAGCAAAGCAGCAAAATCAGTACGATT
>DATGUO010000094.1:0-12322 GCA_035301305.1 Pseudogracilibacillus sp. | reverse complement strand
CGCGAAAGAAAAGAAACTATTTGAAGAACATTTGGATGACGATACTGAAATAGAATATGTTACTTTTTCCGGGGGAAGTGACTTTATGACAGCTCTTGCATCAGATGAAATACAAGCAGGCCTCGTGGGGCCAGGGCCAGCGATGAATAATTATATATCTGGCGTGGATGTGAAGTTGTTAGCTGCTGCTTCAACTGGAGGCACAGTGATTATGTCACGAGAAGAAAGCGGTATTGAAGAACCTGAAGATATCGATGGGCATTCGTTCATTTCCCCGCATGTAGGTTGCACGCATGATGTGCAGTTTGAAACGTACATGAAGGAAAATTTAGACATGACGTCGAATCGTACAGGAGGAACGATGGAACATGTTACTGGGAAACCTGCCCAATATACGACAATGTTTGAAGAAGGAGAAGTGGATGTCGCAACAGCTCCTGAGCCATGGGCATCTGTTTTAGAAGAGGAACAGGACGCAAATGTCGTTATTGATACGCCGGAGGTCGCTTTTGGAGAAACATTACCAGCAGCCGTTTTTGTCGGCAGTGATGAGTTTATTGAAGAGTCACCGGAAGAAACACAAGCGTTAATCGATGCTCACGAAGAAGCAATTGATTTTATTAATGATAACCCCGATGAAGCGATTGATTTAACAATTGACGGTATTGATGACGTTACGGGAGAAGAAATGGAGAAACCCATTATGGAAAGTGCCTGGGAGCGTACAGACTTTACAGCTGATTTTGAATCCGACGTCATTCAAGAGTTTGGAGATGCCTCTCATGATTTAAAGTTTTTAAAAGAAGAACCTGATTTCAGCGAGTTTGTTGATAAGGAATTTTTGGATTAAAATCGCGAGGTTAAGATCTGTATGATTTTTAAAAGTCTCAGGTAACGTTTTCCTGTTCGCAAGGAACTGTACAAAAGTCTCCTCATGACACCTGAATTCGAAAAGGATAAAGGTTCGTGCAGGAGACTATTTACTATGGTGTATTATTTTATGAAACTTCAATTTATAAAAAGATTCAAAATTATCGCTTTATAAGAGGTGCTTTTAGTATAGAAAACGGATTAATTGTTTGAAAAGACTATTGCTTGCGATGAACTGTGATTTTTAATTCATGTCGTTTCTTCTGTATATAAGGAAGATAAATAGGGAATATAGAGATAGCAAGGCATATGAGCTGCTTGAAAGTGGATATTTTTACATATAAACGTTTTGTTTTATTTGTTATAATAGTTCTGAAATGAACCGGGAAATAGGACAAGTGGTTGTTTCACAGTGAAAATTTTGAAGCTAACGATTGAAAAAGGTCGTGCGTTTATATCAATTATAGAAGTATAAAGGAGCTTATCATGCATAGAAATTATGATGTACCTGAAAATATTAGAAAGATTTTACAAGAAAAGAAAAGAGAAGAGGGTGGTGAATATGCCTCTTTGATTCGAGAAGGAGGTTATGTTCCGCCAAACGAAGCTATCTTAATCGATGCAATTACAGCTCTGGCGATGGGGAAAAATGTCTTGTTAAAGGGTCCGACAGGCTCGGGGAAAACTAAATTCGGAGAGTCTTTATCAAACTTGTTCCAACAACCTATGTTCAGTGTAAACAGCTCGATTGATCTGGATGCGGAAAGCTTACTTGGCTTTAAGACGCTCGCTTATGAAGACGGGAAGCAGCAGATTGAATTCGTTCCGGGACCTGTGACGAACGCGATGCAACATGGGACCTTTTTGTATATTGATGAGATTAATATGGCAAAACCGGAAGCATTACCTATTATTAATGGAGTGCTGGATTACAGGAGAACCGTGACGAACCCGTTTACGAATGAAATTATTACAGCAGCCGAGGGGTTTAACGTTATCGGAGCAATTAACGAAGGCTATGTCGGTACTGTTCCCTTAAATGAAGCGTTGAAAAATCGTTTTACAGTAATAGAAGTGCCTTATATTCAAGGAGAACAGTTAAAAGAACTACTGCAGAAAGATACAAAGTTGAAAGATGAAAGAACGATTGATTTATTTGTGAAATTGTCAGCAGACCTGGTAAGTGCCGTCGCGCAAGGAAGAATCGCCGAAGATGCTGCGTCGATTCGCGCTTTAGTGGATGCCTGCGATTTAAGTACGATGATTCCGCCGGAACGTGCGATACGTCGGACGATTATCGATAAACTGGAAGAAGGACGCGAAAAAGAATTTGCTGAACATATTATGACAACATTTTTTTAAGGAGGGCGCGCTATGGCAATCAAAAGATGGGATGGTGCTGCAATCGATACGACGCTGTATTTGTTATTGCAGGATTTGACCGACCTTTATAGCGGGTATCAAGGTTTTCATTTTACGTATCAGCATGGTGCGCTTCTTCAGCTGTATCCCAAGCAAATTAGCGCCAGTCATTTTTGGGCGACCGTCGATCCGCAGCTCAGAATAGCCGGTTATAAAACGGATGTATTTCTAAGGGGGATTGGGACAATGCAAGACTCCGATATCCCTGCTTTACAGAGCTACTTGGAGCATGCGGAACAAAGCGAACTTCCTCATTTTGCAAAGCAGATGCTCACTTTACTGGAAGATATCCGTTTGGAAGAAAGGATTCGGATGAACCGACCGGGGACACGAGCAGATTTTGAAAAACGTACCAAAGCATTGCGAAACTATTTCCAAACCCAATTACAGACGAATGTCACGCAAGGAAATGCACTGGATGAATTGTTTTGTCTGGTCTATTTGCAGTTGCATGCAGAGGAACCTGATCCAAGATTTTCGATAGCTAAAACAGCACAAAAAAACCAGTTGGAAACGTTGAAGCCGATTCTGTTCGATATTTATGCTGCAACAACGACAGAAGAAGTAACCAGGTTAGCGGAACGAATCTTGTCTGTACTAAATGAACGGTATACAGATATGGAAAAAACATATATGACATTTCCTATTAAAGAAATTGGCGAAATCAAAGAACAGACAGTTGCAGAAGATTTAAAGCGTACCGACCCGCTTACAGATCCAAATGCGGAAGAGTCAGATCGAGCAGACCAGGAAGCATTCGAAGAGTCCTTGCCGACTTGGCATCAGGAAGATGAACATGCAGAACAACAGCAGAATTATTTGCAGGCCGAACTGGAATCCGGAACAAAAACAAATATAACAGAAGGCGGAGCTCCAAGGGAAACAGAAGAAGGCGACGAGGCAATGGGTACCATGCAAGGCAGTTCTTTAGAAAGTTCCCAAAATGATTATTCAGCAACAGAAGCTTTAGATAAACAAGCTTCTCATAAAAAAGCATCAACTGAAAGGACAGCTTTTGGTAAAGCGAATCAATATGCTGTTGAAATTTGGCAGGAAGCCCGTTCCGCCACAGCGGAAGAGGAGAAGCTATATGAACAGTATGTGGATGAAGTGGATTCTTTCAGAAGAAGACTGGCAAGCACTATAGAAAAAGTGCTGGATTATAAACGCAATGCGCCAACCCAGCATTTATTGGCTGGACATTTATCGAAAAAATTGCTGCCGTTGATATTGGAAGATAATCCTCGGGTCTTTTATAAAAAGTCTTCTGAATCAAAGGAAATAGATGCAGCAGTTAGTATTCTCGTAGACTGTTCCGCCTCAATGCATAATAAAATGGAAGAAACAAAACGAGGCATTGTCCTGTTTCATGAAGTGTTGACTCAATTACAGGTCCCTCATTCGATTGTTGGTTTTTGGGAAGACGCGATTGGCGGCAGCGCTGATTATCAACCGAACTATTTTCACGTAGTGCATCGCTTTGAAGAATCTCCTTATGCGAATACCGGTTCTGCTATTATGCAATTGGAGCCGGAAGAGGATAATCGTGATGGATTTAGCATTCGGGTTGTCACCAGAGAGCTTTTGAGAAGGCAGGCAAAAAATAAATTTCTGCTCGTGTTTACAGATGGGGAGCCAGCTGCTTTTAATTATCAGGAGGATGGAATCGTAGATACGAATGTCGCTGTATCAGAAGCGGAGAAACAAGGGATAGAAGTGATCGGTACGTTTTTAGCAGATGGAGAAATCGACCCGCAAGCAGACGCCATGATGCAAAATATATATGGAAGAAATCGTTTGCTGATTCCGGATGTTTCAGAGATTCCTGATCAGTTTGCCTCTTTGTTAAAACAGCTGCTCTTAAAAATAATGTGAAAGTATTGATAAAGGAAGAGGATAAACAGATGCAATCCGCGTTGATGTTTTTTATCTAGTAACAAGTCATAAAAATTCAATGGACTGGTAAAGAAAGCATTTCTCTGCAAGGGCAGAGAGACAAATAAATGAACTGACTTTCGCAAAGTTAAGTTTAAATGACTCATTACTTGGTAATTGATAAGAAAGAGAAAAGAAAAATTTTCATCATGTAAAATGCTTATATATGTTTTGGCTAATGTGTAACGGATTGCTAAAATGGAGGAGACATCAATGCAATGTACAAATTGTGCGCAAGAAATCGAAACTCAAACAACGTATTATTTAGGCGGCTATAATAAAACTGTATTTTGCAGTTGCGCATGTGTAAGAGAAATGTATAATGAGTTATATACAGCAAAAGAAATTGAAAAAACAATAGAAAAACATTATAATTCAGCTGAGTATTGATATATCTAGTTGTTATATCAGTATAACAGGATGATTCGGACCATCCTATTCTTCAAAAAGCCTCCTGTATTCTATGAAGGAGGTCTTTTTACATAAAGGCAGGTAACGAAGATTGAGTAAACATACATCACGAGTGGAAAGAAAACGGATGGAAGAAGAAAAACGACAACAAAAGAAACAGGAAGAGAAAGAACAGAAGAAACCCGCGAAAAAAAGTAAGTTTTCAAAGCAAAAGCGATGGGTGAAAGTATTGATTCTTGTTTTATTAGCTATGATGGTCGTATTCATCATTGGGGTCGTGTCCATCACCAATATGATATTAAAAACACCTGATTTAGAAGCAAGTGATTTGGAAACACCACTATCTACGCAAATATACAATCAGGATGACGAGCTGATTGGCACAATGTTTCAGGAGGAAAATCGTTTACAAGTAGATATAGATGAAGTTCCGGATGAAATGAAACAAGCAATTGTATCAATCGAAGACAGGCGATTTTATAAACATAATGGAGTCGACTTTATGCGTATTTTAAAAGCTGCTTTAGCAAACCTGAAACAAGGATGGGGGAGTGAAGGCGGTTCTACCATTACGCAGCAAGTGATTAAACGAAGTGTCCTGTCTTCGGAGAAAACACTGACACGAAAAGTTCAAGAAGCATGGTTAGCTATTGAGCTGGAACGAGAGTATTCTAAAGATGAAATTTTAGAATTGTATATAAACAACGTATATTTAGGCAACAAATCGTATGGAATAAAAACGGCTTCCAAAACGTATTTTAATAAAGACATACAGGATATTAATTTATCGCAAGTCGCTTTACTTGCAGGGCTTCCGAATGCGCCAAGTATGGACAATCCAATCGAACATCCAAAAAGGGCAGAAAAACGCCGGAATCAAGTTCTTCAATCGATGGTGAATAATGACATCATTTCGGAGGAAGAGGCAGAAGAAGCTAAAAACGCCTCGATTGATGATTTGTTAGACCAAGATGATTCTAATGAGGATGAAGAGGAATTTTATAATTCATTTATCGATACTGTCTATCAAGAAGTGGTGGAAGAAGAGGAAGTGATTTCAGAAGACGATTTTTACCAAGGTGGTTTAAAGATATATACGTCTGCTGATCCCAAATTGCAAGAAGCAGTCTATGATTTAATGCACTCAGATGATTTTGCTTTTCCGGATGACGGCTTTGAAACAGGGATCGCTTTAATCGATACAAAGAGTGGAGAGGTCCAAGCACTAGGCGGCGGACGCAACTTCCAATCGATTCAAGACGTTAATTACGGTGTTTCTGTTCCACACCAGCCGGGCTCTACTATTAAGCCCATACTGGATTACGGTCCGGCCATCGATGAATTAAAATGGGCTACGGATCATAACTTAAAAGACGAAGAATATGAGTACAGTGATGGGACGCCTGTTACCGAATGGGATGGCGAGTATTGGGGAGATATTTCGATGCGCAGGTCACTGGAATGGTCGCGTAATATCCCTGCTTTAAAAGCTTTTAAAGAAGCTGGAGAAGATAAAACGAAAAAGTTTGCAAAAGACTTAGGTATTGATGTTGATACGAAAAACGAATCTGCAGCTTTAGGCGGTTTTAATGGTGTTTCTCCTTTACAGCTTGCAGGGGCTTATGCCGCTTTTGGAAACGAAGGGGAATATAATCAGCCATCTGTAGTCAAAAAGATTGAATATCCGGACGGCGACAAATGGGAAGCAGAACCGGAGTCGAAGGATGCCATGGAAAATCATACCGCTTATATGATGACAGATATGTTGAAAACAGTCATTAAGAGCGGGACAGGGTCGAAAGCCAACGTAGAGGGAGTGCCTGTTGCTGGTAAAACCGGCTCTACTAATATTCCGAAAGACGTGCAAAACGAAAATGGTATTGACAGCGGATTGATTGATTCATGGTTTGTCGGGTATACGCCAGAATACACTTTAGCTATTTGGACAGGCTATCCTTCCTTAAAAGATGAAGATGACAAACTGCAATATATCCATGAAGATGGAACGGAAGACATTCCTCGGGAAATGTTCAAAACGTTGATGTCAGATATCTCCGATTCGTCGATGGAGGATTTTAAAAAGCCGGATGATGTGATTTCGGTCGGCTCTGAACTTTATATCGAAGGTCATGAACCTGCTGAGGATAATCAAGAAGACGATGAGAATAACGATGAGTATCAGGGAAATGACGATGAGAATGAATATAATGATGAAGAGGACTACAACGACGACGAGGATAACGAAGATTATGACGAAGAATATAATGAAGATTATGATGAAGACTATGATGAAGACGAAGACGAAGATTATGATGAAAATTATGACGAGGAATATAATGAAGACTATGAGGACGAAAATAACTAGTTACGCTTACGAACAGAGTGAACTAAATCCGTCTGCTGTTTTATATATATAGTACATAACTCCGGAACACATTGCTATCTCCATGTTCCGGAGTTTGTAATATAAAAAGATATCATGTACTTAATGAAAATGGTATTGTACATTTAATATTTTCTTATACACTAATAAGTAACCTTTGAGAAATGAGTGAAGCTATTGGTCGAAAGAATGAAGTCAATTAAGCACATTTTAGTTTTTTATTATGTAGCTATGGGTGGAGTGATTTTCTCTTTTGCTTTTTTTACGACGTTTGATGCATCCATGGACAAGACTATCATTTCTCTAATCATGTTATATATTTTTCTCTTTCCACTTGTGATGCTGTACACTTTACGGTACGCTTTGCATATTTTTTTATTTTCACTTGCTTTTATATCAGGCTTTTATGGATTTTACCATTATTCGGTCGATGAACATTCTGTCTCAAACGCACTTTATTTTACATTCCGGTTATACTTATTGGATTTTGCAGATGTGTTCACACCAGATGGATCCAGTCCGAATCAGTATCCTTACTTACTGGAAATTGCTCGCTGGTCTGCAGCTTCGTATACAATTTCTACAATTTTCATCGCCATGTATCGGTCGTTGGAAAAAAAGATTTCTCTATTTCTTGCTCAAACTTTTGGGAATCACCATGTCATATTTCATTATAATGAAAAAAGTCACTGTTTGATACAAGATTTACGGAATAATCAGGAACGAGTTATTGTAGTAGACGAAAAATTTTCTTCAGAAACAGAAAATATGCTGGAAGAGATGAACGTGTTGATTATACAAAGTGATATGACAGATGAAAACGCTTTTCGAGCATCTGGAGTAAAAAAAGCAGTATCTGTCTCCCTTTTTCATGAAAAGGACAAGGATAGCTTATATTTATTAATGAAATTAGAAGAGTATGCTAAAAAGCAAAAAAGTCAGTTGTCACTTCAAAAAGCTCTGGTCCATATTGAGGAAAATCGTTATAAAGATGAATTGATTTCATTTCTTAGAAATGTAGAACACTTTTCTTTTGCTGTAGAAGTAATCAATGTTTATGAAGAAATAGCCCGCAAATTCTGGAAGCGGCATGATTCTATTATAAAAGAAAACAACAAAGCCCATTTATTGGTTGTAGGATATGGTGCATTAGGGAAGCAAATGGTGTCGGAAGCTTCAAAAGCAAAACATCACAGTGGCCTTCAACATCCCTTTGCCATTACCGTATTAGACAGTTCTCCTAAAGCTTCTTGGACAGCTCATATAGAAAAACTCTCTTTTGATATTGAGAAGGAGTCTCTAAAGACATTTATTGAAAAACAACAGGAGACGTTTACTCATATCTTTATTTGTTTAGACGAAGATTATATGGATTTGATGGAAGGCATTGAATTGTCTGAGTTCCTCCCGCTGACACCAATTTATATGAATTTCACAGATGAAAGTATTGAACAAACTCTCACAATCGCAACGACTGAAACCAAAAGACCTCTGTACAGCATAGGGATGATACAGGATGTACTTACACAGGAATATTTGGGATTACAAATAAACCAGGATGACAATGTTTAACATATGCAGCTATGTATGACTACATTTAATCAGCAGATATGCAGTCATAAGAGTGTTTTATTTTTATAAGAAGCATAATATCAGTACGATGGAAGTAGATAGTAAAATTGCATTCGTTATGATCAGATGCAAGCAAACAACAAAAGTAAATAAAGGAGGCTCATATAATGAAACGTGCAGGTATTGTCGGAGGTCTTGGTCCAGAATCAACTGTTGATTATTATCAATCGTTCATCCAGAAATATCAGGAGAAAGTGAGCAGCCAGCAAGATTTGCCAGAACTTTTTATTAACAGTATCAACATGTATAATGTTTTTAGTTGTATCAGCGAAGACCGTATGGATGATTTAATTGACTACGTTGGAGGAGCGGCACAAAAACTTGCGGAAATAGGAGCGGACTTTGTCGTTATTTCAGCAAACACACCGCATATTGTATTCGAAGATGTGGAGAAAATGGTGAATGTACCGATGATTAGCATCGTGGAGGCAACTTACGCTAAAGCGGAAGAAAAAGGGTTGCAGAAAGCATGCCTGCTCGGTACGAAATTTACGATGGAACATGATTTCTTCAAGAAACCATTCCTTGCCAGTGAGAAAGAAATTGTAGTTCCAGATAATAACGACCAGCAGCTTATCCACCAGCGAATTGTCGATGAGTTGGAAAATGGAATCGTCAAAGAAGAAACGAAGAACATCTTTTTAGAAATTATTAACCGTATGATTGAAGAAGAAGATATTGATAGTTTGATTTTAGGCTGTACAGAATTGCAAATGATTTTAAAAGAGGACGATGTGGATGTGGCATTGTTGGACACTGTCGATATCCATGTTGATAAAATGGTCGAAGAAACGTTCAAATAAATTTTGTCCAAAGGAAGAGACGATAGTTGAGGCTAGTGTTGCTTATCAGTAGCATTTTCACGAGCCCTTCAGCAAGTTTGTTCATATCCAAAGGTTTAAATGTATTTTTCTAAATATACAAAAACTCTCAACTATATCAGCTGAGAGTTTTAATTATTTTATATTTAATTAACCACTGCTTCCATATGTGCTTTGGTGACAGACCAGTGTGTGGCAGACCAATATTTTTTCTGATCTTTAATATAAATAATCTGCGGTGATTCATGCTTTACGTCTAAATCTGCTTCAATTTTGTTCGAAACAGGACGGGATTCTCTCACTTTCACCATTGTGTAATCGATATTTTCATTGGGATTGTTTTTTAAATAAGCTTCATATTCTTTTAAAGCATTTGAACTCACATGACAAGTTGTACTGTGCTTCAATATAATTTGGTCCTTCTCACTCGATTTATTTAAAATATCATCCCATTCTTCAACGGTTGTAATTTCTTTGTAATCCACTTGTTTGCCTCCTCTACATCTTCTCTTCTACTAAATTAAGTTTACGCTAAGGCAGTTATAAATTCAAAAAAGATGCTTTTCTATCATATTGCTTTTCCATCACAATGCAGTATAATACTATATTCAGGAAGAATGAACTGATATGAATGGAGTGGTGACGATGGACGATACACATTCAACGAACAATGAATCCGAAAAACAGATACAAACCGATTTTTCCTATGCAATTGTTGCAGGCTGGCTGATTTTACCAGCAATTGGACTTGTTTTTTCATTTCTTGAAAGTTTGCTGTTTTTGATTTCAGCTGATTTTGCTGCAGCGCCTTTCGTTTATGTGATCAACATCTTATTTGTTTTATTGCAAGCTGTCATTATATGGGCGTGGATAAAGCGGAAAAAAGTATTACCTGCATTAATGATTATTATATATGCGCTTTCTATCTTAGGAGAATTGCTATTTAGTGGAGGGTTTGCGGCATCGGGATTTGAGCTGTTCTTTTTTGTTCTTTTGGATTTAATATGGATTGGTTATTTCATCCGATCCAAACGTGTGAAAGCAACATTTGTTTATTAGATTTAAGAAAAAAGAGAGGTTTTTGGTTTCTGATACTAGCTTTTCAGACATAGGTGGAGTTATAAAATACTCCCGTTAAATGAAGAAAGCATATGGATGCCATTCATTTAAAGGGAGTATATCACTGTAGTTTGCTTGATGAGACAAATGGGTTATTCAGTATAAGTATCTTTTTCTTCTAAATCTGCCTTATCCAACTTCCAGTCGCCATCTTCTGTAATCAATTCCCAAGTACCTTCCCACTCGCGGACTTGGATGTCATCTCCATCTTTTTCACGAGAAGTCATTTCGACGGTCGTTTCTGCTTTATCGTCGCCGAGATCCTCAACCTCTACAGACACAACTTCATCTTCTATCGTATCTTTTAAATCATCTGACCACGTATCCAAACTGTATTCGTCCATTTTGGAATCTGAAAAATAATCATAAGCTGTTTCATATTCTCCATCAGAAATACTATCATAATGATTCGTGATAATATCTTCAATATCTTTTTCTTCCTCTTCACTGTCTTTGTCATCGTCTTCATCATCAAACGTCACATCCGAGTCATCCCCGTATTCTTCATCATAATCATCATATCCTAATGTCAAATCCGCTTCTTGCGTATCTTGATCAATAGTAACAGAATCGCTTTTTTTCGTTCCTTTGGAAAACTTTTTCTCTGCATGTAATTCAATAGAGCCGTCTTTGGGTATAGGTCCTAATCCTTTATCAAACACATCATCTACTGTTTGTTTGCTGTCTTCGTCGTTCACATAGATAGTTGCATCATCGTTGTCAGAGTATATCGATACGTAATTTTCTTCCTGGAAATCAAATTCAATGAATGCTTCTGTTCCGGTTTCCGAGAAATCCACTGCTTTTTCATTCTCCACTTTTCCATATTCCCCGTCGATCTCAGCTGTTACTTTATGTGTGCCAGGTAGTAAAGGACCGACGTTGACGGTATCTTTACTTTTAGTATCTTCTTTTTCATCATTAATGAACAGTTTGACTTCTTCATCCGTATCTTCCGGTAATTCGATTTCCAAATACATAGGTGCGACAGCTATAGCATGATGGTTAAACAGGAGCCATTTTTTGCCGTTTTCCTGCATTGTCACGAGCTCTTCATCGTTTAATTCACCGGAGGCCTCCGTATAGGAACTTGGGTCCTCGACAGCATTCTGAAGCTCGGAAGATACTTCGGAAAGCACTTTTGGGTTATCATTCAAGTAGTCCAAGAACCCTTCCACTTCTTCTTGGGAAGCCTTTAAGGAAGGGCGTGCATCATTAATGAGCTCCTGCACTTTCGATACATTATTTTCTTCGACACCATCCATAAACTGATTAGCGATTGCTTCAGGACTTAAAATAAATTTGTTAATCATAAAATAACTGCCAAAAAATATAACAGCAATAATTGCAATAATGGTTGCGATGGTTTTATTTCGTTTGCTTTTAGGAGATTTATTTTGGTTATTTGAACGAGAACGCTCTTCTGTAGGACCCGTGCTGGAAACGGGAGCTGTTTCTTTTGCTGAGGGTTTGTTGTTTTGTTCTGGACTGGACGCCTTTTCTATAGGATTTCCGCAATTTGTACAAAACATTGCGTCTTTTTCCAATTTTTCCCCGCAATGAATACAGTGCTTCATCTTTTTCATCCTTCCTTATGTATGTTTTCAAACAGTATATAATCTAATAGTAGCAATTATCTGTAAAATTTCAATCAAATTGAGTACTTTTTCATAGGAAAGAAATTTGTATTTAAGAAGGATTCAAAAAGATCGAGAAAAACACAATCAGC
>DATGUO010000093.1:0-10536 GCA_035301305.1 Pseudogracilibacillus sp. | reverse complement strand
ACATCGTTTCCGGTATCAACATCAGTAGGCGTAGGGACAACTGATAAATCTAAATTTTGCTGCGCCTTATATTTCGATTTTTCTGCTGTAGTATCAGGTGTATACAGATTGATTTCTCTGTTTTTTATCCGTTCATAGATTGCCGGCGGGGTAAAATGAGCAATATACTTAAATACTCCCACAACTACTCCAATAAACGTTTTAAATGTGCCTTTTCCGCCGTGTCTCACTTGATTATCTGCTGAAAAAGGATTAATAAATATAGACTTCCACTCGCCTAAAATATCTCCTGGATTATGTGCAACATCGCTATCAAATACATATCCACCTCTACTAACGTTTAAAACAGGCTCATCTTGAAACCTGATGGATGGAGCTACTAGCCTTTGCCCTAATCCTTTAAGTGCTACCTCTATTAATCGGTCGGAGTCTGTCTCCCTACTGTTTCGCGTCACCAGCTCTGCACGTCTCACTCCACCAGAAGTTGTAATTCTTGATTTCGTTTGTCTTATAGCTATTGTTGCCATTTTTATTCTTTGATTAAAGACTGTCCCTCCAGCTCCTTTGTCAAAGTTATCTTTGCCTTGTATTGCTTCAAAATAGCTATCGTTTAAATTCTCTTTTAATTTTGCTATAAACACTCTTGATTGAACAAAATCGAAAAATGGAGTTTGATAACCAAATAAATATTTAATCATCAAATAAGGGTAAAGAATAATAGCACTCAAAATGATATTAGCTGCTCTCGTAAATTGAACTCTCCAAATAAGGCTTTGGATAAAAATAATTGTCGATAAGAACCATACAATTACAAACGCTCTAAAATAATACGGGAACCAAGTCAAAATGAATTGAATAACTTTTTGCCACCAGGAACCACTGTAAGATATAGCTGTTTGTGCTTGATCCGTGTTAAACAACCAGTCGCCTGCTTCAACCGTAATACCTGACAGACGTTGAAACCATCCGGAGTTTACAACAAAAACAATTATTCCTATGATAATCCCTACTGCAATACCGGAACGAACAAATTTTTTCCATATTTCATCAATATCTAATTTTTCATATACTCTGTATAAATAATTAACAAACAACAAATATAAACCTAGCATTATCGCAACCGGGAACATCCACTTAAACACGAAATCAGTTACAAATTCATACAATGGATTCTCCTCCTTTCATTTTTTCAAAAGCCTCTTTTATAGTGATACATTGCATTTCTTTTGCATCAAAAAACACGATAGAAGGGCGATTTTTTAAATTACTATAGTCAATTCCGTTTTCATGCATTAAACTTTTAAGCTTATTAACGCCTGTTTTTTCCGCATATACAGCAACATAACCATTATCGCTTTCAGCAAGCTGTAAACCTTTCTCTTTAGCTTTCTCATATGATCTTTGTAATCCTAGAGCTGATTTATACCTGATTTTAGATACCGGCTCTGATAAAAAATGCACATTGTCTTGTTTCGTTTCTTCTTGTACCGGCTCTGCTACTTGCGCGATAGGCTCGCTTGATTCTGCTTTTGCAACTTTGCCGCTTTGTAGATTCTCTTGTTCCTTTGCTTCTTCCTTCTCCACTTTCTTTCTCCAGGTATAATATTTACGCCTATTTTTAATAACTTTAATGATTGTCGTAAAAATATAAAATATCCAAGCTAAAACTAGTGGAGCTATAAACCAAGTAACAACAAATGGCTTAGGTAAATAATCAAAGAAAGTCTTAAATATTGAGTCTATACCTTTGAAAAATCCATGAAGATAAGGAACTGCAACCAGCCATTCAATGACTATATATAAACCATATCCTGCAACAATTCCTGCTAGAGAAATCAATATAAATGTTATCCATCTTTTATTTCCTATTTGCTTATAAACTATTGCGTTGTAAGCAATATGAATAACACTTATGACTATAACTAGTAAAATTAACTTTAATAAATACTCTATTATCACGCT
Organism: Pseudogracilibacillus sp.; assembly: GCA_035301305.1. GTDB lineage: Bacteria > Bacillota > Bacilli > Bacillales > Amphibacillaceae > Pseudogracilibacillus. The sequence continues at coordinate 8,574 of DATGUO010000093.1, read as the reverse complement.
CTCCCTCCTCGCTTACAGAATGCCTTCCGGCGAAAACTTCGATTCTACATCTTTTATTTTATTTGTATCTTCGTTAAAAGTTACATAATAATAATGCATTTCCTGAGCTGAGTCTGTTTTTTCATCATCAAACCAACTTTTATAAGTAACTGCAATAAGCGCTCGTTCGTCATCAATAGGAAAGGCTTCTACATTTTCAAATTCTGCTTGAACGCCGGTAGTTTTTACATAATCTCCGCCTAGATTGTCGGTTCCATCATCAAAAATGCTTTCATCTTCTGTAACATCCTTAGTTGCTATATCTTTCACTTTTTCTGAACGTTCTTGATATGTTTCGCTATCTTCCCAAGTAAAGAAATAATCAAAAAAGTTTTCAGATATGTTGTTCATAGCACGATAAGCTTTGTTATGTTTAGCTACTTTGCTAGATTCTGTTTTTCCTGTCTCGTCTGCTTCTTCTTGCGCTTTTTCTTGAACATCTTCTATATAATCGTCATACTCTTTTTTCGCTTCTTTTGCTTCTTGTTTTATTTGTTCTTTTTCTTCTCCCAGCGCTTGATATTCTTTCACATTATTTGAAATATTATAGCCCCCGACAACGCAAAGTAGAGCAAGAAAACAACTGATTGATATTTTTATAATATTTTCTTTACTCATCAGAAGCCTCCTCAACTTCATCATTTCGCTTAAAATCTTCTAATTCTAAACTGTCATTTTCTAGGTCATAATTTAATATAAAGAGATCTTGTCCGCCTATTTTTACTTGCTTATCGTCTCTTTCTATTCCTGGGTTATTGGCTCCAATTTCAGATGATTTGTAATCAACTAGCACAAAACTTTTAGCTGTATGATTCACAATATCGTATTCTCCAAAAGCTATTTTTAAATCTTCTAAGCTGTCATAAGGTAAATCCTCTTCGCCCGATTCACTAACTTTCGGCTTGCTTATATCAGTAAGCTTTTCAGTAAAATCATCCCCTAAGTATTCGTTGATAGATTCATCTAAGTTTTCGTAATCTTCCATGCTGTCTATGTTTTCGTAAACCTCTTTCACTCCTTTTTCTATATCGCTTTCTTTATCGTTGAAGCTTTTTTCAACATCTATGTGATCTTCGTCTATTTTTTTATTCACTTTTTCAGGAGTATAATTTTCTTGAGTTTCTTCATAAAAATTAATGTCTGACTGTAAGTCTGATATATCCTGTTCTAAAGCTTCTGTTTTATCGTTATTACTTGATTTGAACCAAATAAAAGCAATAGAAATGGTGATTACCAATAAAACCAAAATAAGGATATTGCTTAGACTTAGAATATTCCTAAATTTATCACCTTTCATACTATTTCTCTCCTTAAATTTAGTCTTTCTTTGCTTTCGCAAATGTTATTTCATGGTCACCATTTACTAAAGATTTAAAGCTACTGTTAAACGCATCCTGACTTACACCATCCATCGATATGCCGCCCATTTGAATAATTTCTGTCTCATTGTCTTTCGGCTTATCGTCTTTCCAATCTTCTAAAAGTATTGCTGTATGTCCCGTTTTTCCATCTGCCGTAACTATGACAATATCGCCTTTTTTCGCTTCGTCCTCAGATATTTTTTCTAAATACTCTTCTTCGCCTCTAGCATCTTCTTCCATGGAGCCAGTAAACCAGTCCATATCATCTGGAGCTTTATATCCTGCTTGTTTAAATACAAGCCATATAAAGCCTGAACAATCCGTCTCTCCGTCTTTGTCCGGGTCATCAATGCTTCCTATATGTTCCTCACCATGCACCATAACGTAATCAAAATAACCTAAGAGATCTTCTGCTGCTGATACAAGGTCACTTGATCCACCAGAGGAAGAGTCATCGGATGAGTCGGATTCTTCTTCACAAATTTTCTCTGCTTCTTCTTTTTTCTTTTCTTCTTTTCCTTCGTTAGCTGTATCTACCGCGCTAGCTAAAGCACTATCAGCTTCTATATCTGAACCTCCGAAAGTTTCGTATGCTTCTTTTCCGGATTCCACTTTTGCTGAGTCTAGCTCAGCACCTCTTTCGTACTTTGAAAACCACATGTCTACAGCTTCGTCTACATCGTCTAACTCGATATATTCATCTAACCAATCAGCATCTTCAACCTCAGACGACCAAACAAAATCACTTTGCTTTTCTGTGCTCTTCCAGTCATCGTCTCCCTCTTCTGCGAATTTTGTATAAGGGGTAAATTGATAATGCCCTGCTCCCCCTTCTTTTTTCCCGGTTTCACCTGTAGGGTAATGGCTCATTGTTTCAGGTATGACTCCTTCTGAAATACCATCTGATTTAGAGTCTCCGCCATAATTCCCCTCAGCTCTATCTGGTATATCAAAGCCGCCTTCATGTGCCACATTTCCCATTACACCAGCTATAGCAGCTCCACTAAAACCTTTATCTTTCCAGTAATCCCACATATCTTCTGCGATTTCATTAGATTTCGTGCCATCGTCCGTCCATTCTCCTGCTTCTCCACTGTAAGAGGGGCTAGAGTCATCATCGCCTCCCTCCATTTCTTCTTGAATGCAATTAGGGTTAAAACCTTCAAAATTTGCAAAAACCTCATCATCTGGTCTATCAGCATTAAAGAAACTGATGGCTATTAACGATATAGCAAAAACAGACGCGCCTCGATAAAGTTTTTTTGCTCTCATATATTTGCTCTCCTATCGATTGTCAAAGTATCAAATGTGTATTTATTAAAGCTCCTACTCTGTCTCGCTTCCGGTAAAAATAAAGCATACCGTTAGCTGATTGCAATAAAAGGTTTGAAACAGGGGTAGGCAATTCTTGTCGCCAAGATTCATTAATATAAGCTAATTCCTCTTCTGTAATTCCACCTAAAACAACCGCATCTTGTCTCGATAACCTTCCGACAAACTTTGAATACGTTTTAGGATTAACATCGCTTTCCGAGTGTTCAAAAACCGTTATTAAACCAATATTTTTACGTTCTATTCTTTCTTTATAAGCAAGTAAATGTTCTTCAGGAATGTTGATTTGATCTAATCCATGTATAACAATTTGTTCACCTGGCAATACTCTGTTCGTAACATAAGCGAGCACATTCAAAAAAACAGCTCCAGCAACCTTTTTATTATCAACCAAGCTAGATAAATCATAGTAAATGTTTCTATCGTTCTGTTTATACACATTCGGAAGGGTTGTAGCTTCATGAAATATATTAGGGTACTCATCAAAAACTGTTTTTAATGTCTTATACAGATAATCAGCTCTCTCTTTTGCTCTTTCTCCCTCGTTCGAGCGTTTCGCAACGTTCGATTGAAGAGCCGGCAAAAAATCGTATGGAGTAGGATAATTTTCGTGATCGTCTGTCGCCAAAATTCTTTTTGCTCGATTTGGCTCATTCATAGGGTCAGCCGTATACATGCCGCTATTATTAGCAGTATTAATAAACCAATCTATCAAAACAGATTTTAATTCAGACTCTAACATGCGATAGTCGAAGCCATCTGAAATATTAGAGAGAAGAAGCATCATAGTTGTTGCTTTATTAAAATTCGCTGTCGCATCTTTTTGTACCGTCTCAGGCGTTCCAAAAACCTCAAATGGATTAATAGATTCTTTAGACATATCAAAAATTAAACTGTCATCAGCTATATGCGAAAACTCTGAAAGCATGATATGATGTATTCTTTTTCCACTTAAATAATTCGCCTCTGACATAACGTGTGCAACTGCACTACCGCCATTATGAAACATCGCTCCTCCTTCTAATCCGCCTACAGACCCAAAAGCTGCTACTCCGCCCATAAAAACAACTGCATTCTCTACATTTGTAAAATCAATAATAGACGGATTGTCAGATAATAGAGCTCCGGCATCTCGACCTACAAATGTTCCTTCTGGGTCTGAAAAACCACTCGAAGGAAGAAACAATCTCCCTGCTGCTGTAGATGACATATCTGCGCTGTGCCAAGCGTCTCCTGAAACATCTGTAAACAATTCTTCCATTTCTTTTAATTGCTGTCCTGTTCGCCTTACAAGAATGACTCCTTTTATATCATAATTTTTATAGTTTTCTTTTAGCTCTGAAATAACGTTTTCTACTTTCTCTGTAGTATCTGCTTTAATGACTAAACGCACATCACTATCAATAATTGGATCGCCTTCTCCAGAAAGAGCAGCAGATAAATTCATATCGTCTATTCTGGATGAGTTTCTCGCCTTTTCTTTAGCACTTCCGGTATCAGAGCCACTCATTGTCTCTATATTAGATTCAATATGCTTTTCTACAATATCGTGCTCCGTTTCTTTTTCCATTCCTTTTTGTCTCTGCACAAACAAAACACGTCCACTGTCTATTTCTTCTCTAGGTATTAAATTTAACAACCACCCGATTGTGGCAGGATTATTGGTTCCGTACTGAATTAATACATCAAAAACAGAAATAACGCGCTTATGACCTACAAACAAATAAGCGTCCTCATCTTGATAACCGAAAGGGTATGTAAAACCTCTATCCCCTTGAAATTGCTCTTCATCGCCTTTTTTTACTAACGGCACTTTCCCCGATATTTTTTTAAACTTATTTTTTTTCGCTTTTTTCTGCTGTTCTTCTATTTCTTCTATTTCTTCTGATTCTTCTTTTTCGTTTTTCTTTTTGTTAAGCAATTTTGCGAGCATTTTTACACCTCTTTTATCCGTAAATATCTTTGTATTCTCTTTTTAAATTGCTTCCTTTTAACCTTTCAAAGCTTACGACCATTCCTTTTCTAAATACAGATTCTAGCGATTCCATTTTACCTCTCAAAACATCCAGGTTAGCAGCGCTTAATACGACTCTCGTTTTTAATTGCTGGTTATAATTTAATCCAGATGTGATAGCGTGGTTTATATCTCTTTTTCGTATCATGGCTTCTGTCGCATTATTAGGAAGTTTTTTAAGCTCCACATTAGCTGATTGAACTGAATTAATAGTTGATAAAATCGTGTCTTTTTCAATATTGTTTAATAATTGATTGTCGAGCCTAGCAAGCTCGTTCAGCTCATTAGAAAATGTAACCGGGCTTACTGTCCCTTTCACTCTATACATAACAAGAAATACTGTTCGACCACTTATATTTGCCTCAACAACGCTTTGATCGTTGATACCAGCTGCAAATTTAAACGGTCTAAAATCTGTTGTTTTATCGCCTTGTCCGCGATTTTTTATTTTTTCAAAAACAAACTTTGTACTAACTATAAATTGAGACCCCATCGAGGGATTTGTCATTACCACGTTTATTGATATTAATATAGTCCCAAAAGAAATCAGTATGATTGCTGGTATGTTAGGAACGAGAGTTTCTAAGTTATTGGCAACGATAGCATGAACAACTAATGCGCCGCCGCCTCCCAATGTGACGACTGCCATCGCAATTCCCATCCACGTTGTAACTAATAAATCCCCTAAAGCACCTAACGATTTGGATAGTGCATCTATACGCTTAATCATGTGTCCTGATCGTGCTCTCAAGCTGTATTTATTTCCGGCAAATTTATCAAAATCTCTTGCCATTCCCCAACCTCCTACTAATACCGTTATAAATAGTATCTATATATTATATTATAACTTATTTATTGTATTTTATCTACTATTATATCCATTTTTAATATACTTTTTTTATATTTTTTTATTCAAAAAACACTATGCAAAGCTAATTTTAAAATCTAGCCTTACATAGTGTTTAATGCTCCTAGATGTCTTTTGTCAACTCATCTAGTTCCTCGTTCTTTTCCTCTAATTCATCTTCTAAATCCGATTTTTTATCATCGTTTTTATCAATATCTTTCTTGATTTTCTTCTTTTTCTTTTTCTTCTTCTCTTTGTCTAGTTTTTTATCTAAATCCTCTCCTTTTTTCTCTTTACTTTCTACATCCTCTTTTAAGGAGTCTATTTCTCCCTCTAATTCCTCTGCTTCATCTTCTATAGCTGCAAATTTAGCATCTTCTAGCTTATTGGATAAATCATCATTCGGATAAGATTTCAATAATTCTTGTGCATTTTCAAATTCCTCTTTGTCTATAAGGTACTGAACAGCTTTATACGCTGATTGATCGTCTACCTTTTCATCGATCGGGATATTATGCACGGACTCTGTATTTTCATCCAAAATTGCAAGCCTTACATCTACACCTTGCTGATATGCTCCCTCTAAACCGCCATTTTCCTTAACATTTTCTAAAATATCTCTTTGCTCATCTTCGCTTTCTTTAGAGTCTGCATATTCGTAAACATCTGATAAAACCTTTTTGTCTGTCTCTAATGCTGAAATGTAACGGTCATGCTCCATGTACATATCCGCAATATCTTTCGAGTCATAACCAAACTTTTGCATTTCTTCTGCTGTTTTATCGTATCGTTCATCCGCCTCTAAATCAGCAAGATATGATAAACGATCTAAAGAGTTACTTTTAGCCATTTCGTCTTTCGCTGCATTCAAGCTTGTTATGCCAATAGCTAATATTAAAAAGAATATTGCTGCAATACCGCAACCTACAATAAACTTTATTTTATTAAATTTAGAAGGAGGCGCGTTTGGATCCATGTACGCTGGATAACCATTATAATTACCATTATTTTTGTCATATCCATTTTCCTGGAAAGGTTCAATATATTCTTCTTTTTCCCTCTCTTTTTCGCGCTTCTCTTCTTTCAAATCATTCTCTAATTTCTCTATTTGCCTTAAAAGATTCTCTTCTTTCGTATATGCCTTATCTAATTCTTTTTTATTTTCCTTGCGTAATTCTTGTTCTTTTTGCTGTAAAGAAGCAGCAACGCCTGAGCTTATTCGTTCTTGTTCGCTCTGTTTTTGTTCCTCTAACTGCTTTTGAACATCGCCTATTTCATCTTTTAACCTGTCGCGCTCTTTCACCATATCAGACATTGCCGAGCCTATTTCATCTTTCTTGATTTTAGCTTCTTGTAACAATATATCCTTTTGTTCAGCTGCAATTTTATTGTATTCTTCGATAATATCTTGAACGCTAACAGCATTCATAACTTTTTCTTTGCTGTTATCTAGTACATTCTCTACATATGTTTGAAAGCTTTCTATTTCTTTATTTTTTGCTGCGCTGCTTTCCTTTTGCAACTGTTCGATTTCTGATGTAAGAACACTTTCGTAATCCGGATAGTATTGTGCGTCATACTCCTTTCGCAACGAAGGGATTTTTGATTGCACATAATTTTCTCTATCCTTTTCGTACTCTGCGTTATGTTTATTCAAAAGCTTTTCTACATCGTACTTATAGTTTCTATCAATTTTACTTAATACTTCCTCATGCTTTTTGCGAGCCTCTGAAATCACTTTTTCGTTGATTGCTTCCTCTGATTCGTCCACTTCGTTTTTTAAACGATGGTATATATCGTTAATGCTTTTATCTCGCGCTTTGGAAACTGTAAATTGAGAGTCTAATATCTTTTCCTGCAATCCCTTATGTGTTAGCTCATCAAACTCAGGTAAGCTTAACGGATGATGACTAGAAAAAAGTTCAACTGCTTTTTCCATCAAAGGATCTTCGTTTTCTTGTTCAGGATATGGTGATTCATTCTCTGATTGTTGTTTCTCCTGCGTTTCAGGTTCTGGTTCTACGTTGAATTGCGTATCTTCTTCTATCTCTGGTTCTTCCTGCTGCTCTTCTTCTGGCTCCGTTTCTTTCTCCGGCGGTTCCTTTGATTCTTGCTCCTCGCCTGATTGGAGCGTTTCTTCTACATCATCCACAAAATCATCGTCAAAATCATTATCCATATCCTCTGTTTGTTCCTGGGCTATCGTTTCTTCTTCTTCCGATTCTCCCTCTTTTTCTTGAAAGACAGCTTTTATATCTTCGCCAATAAGCGCTTCATTTTCACTTAAAAAATCTATCAATTCTGGCAAAAGACTAATAGGAACACCTTCCGAGAAATCGTCAATATCCGTATCCGATATAAATTGCTCCATCGCCTTTTTACTTTCTCTTACTTTTCCGGACGCTTTATCTACATAGAATAATTTTGCTCTAGCATAATCGAGGTTTAAAGCGAAAGCATTTTCTTCCACTGCATCGTTGAAGATTTCTCTTTCTTCTTCTGTATCGCCTACAGCATAAACCGTTTTTTCATCGCCAATTTGATATACAGATAATTCTTTTTCTCGTATATGTTTATCAAATTCCTCTAATGCTGATGATTCATCTATAATTTCAATTCCTTTTATGACATCGCCCAATTCTCAACCTCCTTAACTTCGACATTTTCAAATAAGAATTAAATTGGTATACTGACAAAGAAGTTCTCATTTTGAGAGTGACTTTTTTTAAGCGCAGGGAGCTAGTTTTCAAATATCCCCTGTGCTTTTTTGTTTTTATATCTTTAAAACGTCAAAATTTGCTTGTCATCGACTTATTTTAATATTCTAGGGTAATTGCACCGAAAATAAATCAAAACGATACAATACACCTTAAAAAGCTTTATGTGTGATTAATCATCGTCTACATAAACAAAACGATCTTCGGTCGGAATATCTTCGTTCATGACATCTGCATTTAAAGCTTCGTCTAATTCTTCCTCGT
>DATGUO010000092.1:0-20285 GCA_035301305.1 Pseudogracilibacillus sp. | reverse complement strand
CACAGTACAAAACTCGAAAATTAGAGTTTACTACTAATTTTTAAAAGACATATTAAAAAATGGGCTAATTAAACGCAAAGTTATCGCCTCGAAATGGGGATGAAAATAGTTTATTGAATCGCTCTTTTTCTACGAAGCGTATAAAACTTCTCCTGTATTTTATAAACATAAACGAGACCTTTATGCCAGATTTAGGATTTTTAAAATAAAATACAGCATTAAACTAAAAAATAGTGTTTTGAACAACAGTAAAAGGGAAAATCATTCGTATAGTTATTAAATCAATAAGCAATAGGAAAGGAGCTATTTCATGCCCTGGACATTAAATGATTATCCCAGTTCTTTGAAAAATTTGCCTCACAGTGCGAAAAAGAAAGCAATAGATATTGCTAATACACTTGTAGACGAAGGATACAGCGAAGGACGTGCTATCCCAATCGCTACTAAACAAGCAGAAGAGTGGTACACGCATGCCAGTGAAGAAGAACGTAAAAAATATGAAGAACGTGGCGAACCTAAAAAGAACAAAACCGAATACCCAAGCAGACCAGAATTGTTAGATACGGATGAGTTAGTAGTCCCTCAAGACAATCAATGGGCAGTACAGCCAAAAACTGCCAAAAAAGCAGATAAATTATTTTCTACTAAAGAAGAAGCCATTGAACATGGTAAATCTATAGCTAAGAACAAAGAGACTCAACTGCATGTGTATCGAAAAGATAACAGCATAGAAGACACTTTTGATTACCGAACTAAATAATTTGGAAACAACTGAAATGGGAAACGTATATGTCAAGAAAGATGGTGAATTACAGACTATTTAAAGAACTCGAATTCAATCAAGACAATGCAAATAAACCCGATCATGAAACTTTCCTTTTAATTGTTGCTAACAAATAACCATCTTTTGCCGTAAAATGCTTTAGAAAACAATCAAAGTCTTTCTTACTGTATATGTTATTAATTTAATTGATTGTTCATAAAAAACACCAGCCCATCTCCTTTTTAATAAGGAAATAGCTGGTGTTTTACTTTACAGATAGGAAGATGTCATTTATCTTCCTATTCTATTTAAACGCATGTATGATTAAATATGCACCGTCACATCAGCGTCATCGCGAAGTTTGTCCACGATATCTTGGGTTGCGTCAGCCTTTTGTTCTTCTTCAAGCTGGGCTTTTAAATCATCTTCGACTTCTTCGAGTTCTGGCATTTCTTCGTCATCACCTTCGTCGCCACCCATTTCTTCTTGTTGTTTCTTCATGTCTTCATAAGCTTCTTCTATTTCATCGTCGGATGGTTCAGAAATATCCGCTTTTTTGTCAATAAGTTGATCTACTTGTGCTTGCTTTTTTAATTGATCCTTAAATTCATCTTCATCCAACCCTTGTTCTTCAAGAGCATCCATCAATTCGTCTTTATCTTCCATACCGTTTTGTTCTACAACGTCATCCATTGTATCGTCAATATCATCTTCTGAAACATCGCCAATTTCTTTCTCTGCTTCTTGTGTTAACAGTTCTTGTCCAACCATAACTTCTGCTGTATCTTTTTTCATTTCATCCTGGTCAATATCACCTTCACCAGACATTTGAGCTTGCATTGCCTGCTGTTGATATTGCTGTTCATATACTTCTTCAAACTCTTCTTTCGATACTTCTTCGCCGTTCACTTCAGCAACAACGTCGGGGATATCATCCAAGTCCGGCTCAGGAAGATCCATTTCGTCCCCGTTATTATCGTCATTGCCATTATTTTCTGCTTCGTTATCATTATTATTATCGCCACACGCCGCAAGTGCGAAAATGGTCATTAATGATAATAGTAATAAAGTTAATTTCTTCAAAATTAAAACACTCCTTTTATCAATCTGTAGCTACCTTATCACACTCATTTTGTTTGTAAAGAAAAAAATCGCAGAATGAAAGACAAAAACAATTGCCCGCTTCAGATAAAGAAGAGAATTTGTTTAACAGCACCTGTCGTGTTAGTCTTTGGAAGTACTTCTCATTATACCTCCTTCCTTTACCGTCACATCATTGTCATTTTTCATATTTTTAAAATTTAAAATTATAATTAATCAAAATTTTTAAGTAACACTTTCTAATAGTATTGGTAAAACGGATATTATTTAGTCATTGTAAATTTAAAAATTGAATTTTCGAAAACTTAAAATGAACACAAACAAAACTTGCTATTAATAAAAGACGCAAACGACTCAATTATTTACTGCTGTAATTTCTCCACGATAAAGCGTTCGGAAAACAGAATATCTTCTGCTGTTAAATCCTGCCAATCATCGTACACATCTTCCCGTTAATCTACATCAAATGCTTTATCCGATGCACCTTTTTCCAAAAGTTATCTTCATACAAATCATGTGAATCTCCTGCTTTTGTCGGTGAAGAAGAATAACCATAAAAACAGTATCAACTATCTCAGTATGACTAAAGATTTTCTCATAGAATGGTAGTAGAATCACCTTCAAACAATTATTCCCACATAAAAAACACAAATAAGTTTAGCAGAGAAAATTACTTAAATGCTTTTGATTCTTATGTAAAATTATATTAAAAAAGCATTGCCCTGGACAATGCTTTTTTACAAATATGTGGTTTTCATTGCGTTCCCTCAAAGCAATGATGTACTGTACAACTTTTCTTTTCAGCTCGTCCCCTGCTCTATTGTTTTACTCTTCTACTGTAAAAGTTCCTTGAGTGGAAATTTCATCATCTTCTATCACTTTGACTGTATAATTCCCTTCTTCTGCTGGAACATTCCAAACCTCAATCGCACCAGGCCAATCAGCTGGGGCTTCATCTTCCCACTCATCATAAACATAAGTTGAATCGTCTTCTTCTTTCTCAAGAACAATTTCATACGCCCCGCCTTCACCATCTGCAAAATTGAAATGGACATGCATTTCCTCTGCAGGTTCAAATTGGTCTGTTGTTTCTTCAATGTACCCGTCCGAAGAATCTTTGCCAAATTCAATCTCTTCCGGATTTCCAAATATTGGATCAACAATGAACACTGAAATGAGCAAGTACAAAATAAATAATAAAACAGAATATAATATCCCTAATTTACTTGTTCCTCCAGCTTTTTGGAGTTCTTCTTTCTTGGTTTCAGAATCCATTTCTTCGCGATTTATGATTTGTTTTTTAGCTTTATCAAAATAAAGCTGGTTACCGTTCAATGCAAGTACTACACCAACAACTAAACCTATATTGGTATTCATTTGTAAACTATCGGTATTGGTTAGGAGCATTATGATATCTAAACCGAGAAAAAGCCCATAAATCAATAAAAGGGTACTGTACATTTTTCGATAACCTGCCCAGAAATAAGGAAAAAAGAACGCTACCCAGTTCCAACTTATTTTTTTAGAAGGATGACCGTCAGAACCCAGCTTCCATTTTTTAAAGTAATAATCCGGATTCTTTCCTATGTAATCTTCTAAAGAATGTATGAATTTTTCGGTATCTTCCGTTTCGTATTTATTTACGTTAGCACCACAATTTTCGCAAAACTCAGCACCTTCAGTTAACCCGTTTCCACATTTTTCGCAGTAATTATTCTTTTCTTCGTCCAAACTCAATCCACCCCTGACATTTCCAGTTATAAATAACTCCCATTCTTTTGTACCAAAAAATTGCATAAGGTTAAGTATCATTTAGTTATATATGTAACTGCCCAACTTATCTGCATATATAAAGGGAGCTGCTTCTTCTTTTGCTAAATAATTTTCAGGAGACAATGGTGACTTTTGCATTTAGTATCCTCAGCACAAATTTTATTTTTAACTGCTCTCTCTAAGGGTATTAAAACAGTAAAGATAAAGATGCCACAATAAATCACCTTCAATAATTATTTAGGTATACGAAGAAAAAAGTCTTATGTATAAAACATAATTGATATTTTATAACCACATATTTAATACAATACTTTACTACACTTCATCACAGATTTACAATTTTTTTCAGAATTTATATAAACTGCCTCTGTTTACTAAGCTTTTATATTTACCTGCGTTTTACTATAGGTTAATGATTCTGCCCTCAGTTTAAACAAACCGCTTCATAAAAATTCGTACACAACACGCTAATTATCTTTCATAAACTTTAACTCACTGATTCGCTGATAAAATACCAGGGTTTGTTATGACTTCAATCAATGCCGGTTTTTCAGAATCCAATGCACGTTGAACAGCCGGAAGGAATGCTTTATTCGTTTCGACTCTTTCCCCGTACCCGCCCATATTTTCAGCAATATTTGCAAAATGGACATCCGAAAGTTCTGTCGCTACTGCTCTGCCTGGGAACTTCTTTTCTTGATGCGAACGAATCGTTCCGTATAAAGAATTATTTATCACAATCGCCAAAACAGATGCTTGATTTCTTACAGCGGTCTGAAACTCTTGCATCGTCATCATGAATCCGCCATCTCCCGAAAATGAGATGACTGTTCGTTGTGGCTTAGCTAACTTTACACCAATTGCAGCAGGCAATCCGTAGCCCATGGCCCCTGAAGTTGGGCCAGCATAAACATCATGACCATTAAATGTATAATATCTCGAAAGCCAGCTGAAAAAGTTCCCAGCATCATTTGTTACAATGGCATCCTTAGGAAAAAACTGTACGACGTCGTACATCATACCTTCCATATCTACATTTTCATTACTATACTTTTGCTCCAAACGGGAAAAAGAATGAAATAAATCTTTCAAAAATTGTCGGTTATTTTCGAGAAATGTATCATGGTTTTGTTCAACTGCCTCCTCTAACGCTTTTATAAACTTTTTTGCATCTGCTTGTATGGCTAAATCTGGTGAATAACTTTTACCAAAAGTGTCTGCGTCTGCATCAATATGAATAAGTTCTGCATTTTCAGCCAATAGAGTATAATTAGCGGTTGTCACCTGTGATAACCGTGTTCCCAGAGCAATGACGACATCGGACTCCTTTATGTAATCCAACAAATAAGAAGGAGCACCTAAACCGAGCGCACCTATATAATTAGGATGAGAATTAGGAAAAGAAGTAAACCTCCTAAATGCAGAAGCCACAGGGATATTGATTTTCTCAGCTAATGTCACAAGGTCGTCTTGCCCTTCTGCCCAAATAACTCCGCCACCCGCAATGATGATAGGCTTTCTTGCATTTTCAATTCTTTCTGCAACCTTTTGAACTGCTTTTGCATTGGGAAAGCTTGCTTCCACTTTTGGCACCGCTTTATTAGTATAGACAACAGTGTCGCTTAACGCATCTTCAGGTAAAGCTACAACAACTGGCCCGGGGCGGCCGCTTCTTGCTAGATGAAAAGCTCTGTGCAGCAATTCCGGGATTCTATCCGCGTTTTCTATTTCAACCGACCATTTAGCAATCGGTTTAAAAAGAGCTGGTAAATCTACTTCTTGAAATGCTTCTTTATTTTTAAAGGACCGTTCAATTTGGCCAATTATCGCTACTAAAGGGGTCGAATCTTGATAAGCAGTATGAATACCAATCGACAAATTCGTCGCGCCCGGCCCTCGTGTAGCCATACATACCCCTGTCCCGAGTGTCGCTTTCGCGTAGCCTTCCGCCATAAATGCAGCTCCGCCTTCCTGTCGTGCGGTTACATATTCAATATCCGTTTTTTCATAAAAAGCATCCAGTACATCTAAATAGCTCTCTCCAGGAACGCCGAACACTTTTTTTACGCCTTCATTTTGCAGCACTTTCACAACAGCTTCTCCACCTGTTATTTTCATGTTTTCCCCCTCTTTTCAAATAAATGTTGGCATTTGGGTACAGCTTTCTTTAAATCGTTGCATGAATTCGCTTACAAGTCAATGCGAAACTGGAAAATTAAAACGAATAAAATAAAACTCCTTAACAGTCGAAACCTATTAAGGAGTTCCAGATAGATAATTTTAAGCTTTCATTGCTAAGCATCTATTCTGTTTTTCACTTTTACAAATGTTTTTCTAAGTTGAAACAAACGACTTTCTTCTCGGACATGGATTCAACAGCATATTTAATTCCCTCTCGTCCAATACCTGATCCTTTGCGGCCGCCAAATGGCATGGAATCGATGCGATAATCACTGCTGTCATTAATCATGACCCCACCGACAACTAATTTATCGATAGCTTCGTGTGCTTCATCAACATCTTGAGTAAAGACCCCGGCCTGAAGCCCGTAATTTACCGCATTTGCTCTCTCTATGGCTTCTTGAAAGTCCGCTACACGGAACAAGGAAACAACCGGACCAAAAGCCTCCTCATCCACAATTTTACAATCCGTCGGTACATTGGTTAACACGGTTGGAGTGTAATACGTGCCATCTCGATTTCCACCGCACTGTACCTCTGCACCAGCTTCTTTCGCTTCTTCAACCCATGATTCAATCCGTTTTGCGGCGTCTTCGCTAATCAGCGGGCCTATATCTGTCTCTTCAGACAACTTTTCACCTGTTTTCAATTGTTTTGTTTGTTCAATAAATTTTTGAGTATATTCTTCATATACATCTTCATGAATATAAATACGCTGAACGCCATTACAGTTTTGTCCTGCTGCAGCGAATGCGCCTCCCACACTGCTTGCTACAGCGTTTTCCAATTTAGCATTTTCCGCTACAATAACTGGAGAATTCGAACCCAGCTCCATTTGAAACTTTGTAACACCGCCTTGATTAGCGATCTGCTCTCCCGTTCCAAGTCCGCCTGTAAAAACAATCATGCCAATATCCGGAGAATTAACAAGGGGATCACCAAGTTCGCTTCCACTTCCTGTAACAACGGACAGCATCTCTTTCGGCAGTCCCGCTTCCAGTAAAACTTCTGCTAAATGCAACGCACTAAAAGGGGTTTCAGAAGTTGGTTTTACAATAACATAGTTCCCTGCAGCTATTGCAGGCGCTGCCTTATGAGCAACTAAATTAAGCGGGTCGTTAAAAGCAGTAATTGCACCAATAATCCCTACTGGAAAATATTTATAATACCCTTCTCTATTTTCACTTCCAGGCACTTGGTCAAAAGAAATTGTTTCACCATTGATTCTTCTTGCTTCTTCTGCGCTCATTTGCAGAATTCTTGTCGTCCTCCCTGCTTCATCCCGAGCTTCCGTTATTGTTTTACTTCCTTCTAAAGCAATGATTTTGGCGAAAGATTCTATCCGGTCGTCCACCAAATCAGCAGCTTTTTGTAAAATTTCGATACGGCGATGGACAGGCAAAACCCCGACTTTTTCTTTGGCAGCTTTCATTTGTTTAATTGCTTCCTCCATATCAGAGGCTGAAGCATTAGGGACTGAACCAATGACTTGATTTGTTTCAGGGTTATACACATCAATGTTCTTTGCTGTCCCTTGCCATTCTCCTCCGATTAACATCTTCTCAATCATTTTTTCCATTGTCATTTCTTTATCACCTCGTATAATAATAATAGATAGCAGCTTGAAAACTTCATGAATCATTTGCTCATTTTTGCTTTTGCTGACTTTTTTCGGCTTTATCAGACTGCTTTTTCTTATTTTTTAACGTGTAGGTCCCATCCAGATACCGTAAAGCTGTTTCAGCTAAAATAGAAACACCATAAGGAAGGCAAGCTTCATCAATGTCAAAATCAGACGTGTGTAAATCTCGTTCTTTATCGCCTTCTATTTTACAGCCGAGGAAAAACATTGCTCCAGGCATATGTTGTGTCACATAACTGAAATCTTCACTGCCTAGACCATAGGGTTCTTCGTAAATAGAAAAATCCGGATAAATATCTTGGATGGTTTGCTTTAACCAGCCGATAACTTCAGCGTTATTCTGTAAAGCAGGCTCACCGTGTGTAATTTCCACTTGGGATTTACCATCTAACGAATCCGCCACTGCAAACGCCTGTTTTACTTTATCCGTTAAAAATTGTTGCACTTGCGGATCATAGCTGCGGATGGTACCTTCAATTTCCACTTTTTCCGGGATGACATTCGTTGAAGTTCCACTGTGAATTTTGCCTACCGTTACAACTCCTGCTTTTAACGGGGAAATTCGTCTGGCAACGATTCCATAAAGCGACTGCATCACAGGTCCAGTCATCCAGATAGGATCCCAGCTTTGTTGCGGGTAAGCACCGTGACCACCCTTGCCTGTAATAGTCCCTTTAAACATATCGTTATTGGCCATGCTGTATCCGGCGTTTAATTGTGCTTTACCTGCTTCCAGCCACGGGCACATATGAAGTGCAAAGGCTGCATCTGCTTCTTCTAACACCTTTTCACTCACAATATATTTTGAACCTGTGTTTCCACGGCTATCAGGGTTTTCTTCTGCAGCCTGGAAAAGCAGCTTTACTGTCCCTTGTATGTTCCCTTGCTGATACATCTCCCCCAGCACGTTCGCTACACCGAGCAAGATGGCTGTATGAGCGTCGTGACCACAGGCATGCATGACACCCTTATTCTGGGAAACATATTTTTCTTTGCTTTGCTCTCGAATAGGAAGCGCATCCATATCAGCTCGCACCGCAATTGTTGGACCTTTTCCTGAAGATAAAGTCCCCAATACGCTCGTTGTTCCTGCGACACCTGTTTCCACTTTCATCCCTTCTATTTTATTTAATTTCTCTTCTACAAAGGAAGAAGTGTTATATTCATTAAAACTTAGTTCCGGGTGTTTATGAAACCTCCGCCGCCAAGTTACAAGATCTTTTTTGAGATTTTCTGCTTGATGTGTTATTTGTTTATGTTGTGCCATCTTACTCCCCTTTCTTGTGACAAGGATTACTGTGTTTACTTGCAGAGATGCAGTATAAATTGCTCAAGATGGATGTTGGAACCCGAACAAAACTTTCCTTTCTCATGCAGTGAAGCACTACCCAATACTTTTTATTAATTAATTGTGTTATTTCTCAATTACTTTTCGCGGAAAATCCGCTAATGTTTCGCAGCCATTCTCTGTGACAACGAACGTTTCGCTTAATTCAACACCGCGGTCTTCTTCCCATATACCCGGGATTAAATGGAAGGTCATATTCGGTTGTAAAATTGTTTTGTCTTCAAGCCGGATACTGGCTGTATGCTCTCCCCAATTAGGCGGATAACTTAAGCCAACAGAATAACCGAGCCGATCATATTTTTCATGGCCATATTCCTTAATGGCTTCACTCCACACTTCTGCTAAGTCGCCACATGTTATACCTGGACGAACAGCATCTAATGTCGTGTTCAAGCTGTATTTCACTGCGTCAGACAAATGTTTCTCCCTGTCTGTCATTTGCCCTAACTTGAAAGTTCTGGAAAGAGGCGAATGATACCGTTTATGCACACCTGCCAGCTCTAATGTCACTAACTCATCCCCATTAAAAACTCCATTGCCCCATGTCAAATGCGGACTTGAAGTTTTTTCCCCTGATAATAGAAACGGGACAATGGAAGGATAATCTCCGTCCACCCCTTCTGCTCCCGTTATTTGTGCACGATAGATGTCAGCAACCACTTCATTTTCCGGCACGCCTTTACCTATTGAATCAATCGCTGTTTGCATCGCATTTTCAGCGTTTTTAGCAGCATCCCTCATATATTGCAGTTCCTGCTCAGACTTCACCATCCGCACATTCCCAACTAATGTGGTCACATCTGAAAAATAAGCATTCGGCAGTTTGCTTTTTAACGTTTCATATTCGATAGCAGAAAAATAATAACTGCCCATTTCCACACCTATTCTTCGTTTGTCCAGTTCTTTTTTCTTTAATAAGTCAGCCATCATATCTGCTGGATGGTTTCCGATTCCATAAAGGTAGTCATCCGTATAAAAATGAAGCTGATCTTCCTCCAGCCACGTTGTCAATTTGGCACCGTTTACATCCATTCTACGGCCTATCCAAATTGGCTGCTCCTCCCCTTTTATAACTAATAACGTCTGTGGCACATAGAATGAATAAGCGTCATAACCTGTTAAGTAATTCATATTGGATGCGTTTGAGATAAACAAGACATCGATTTCATAATCATCCATGCTTGATTTTACTTTCTCTAATCTGCTGTGATATTCTTCTAATGAAAATCGTTTCTTCATTTTTCCACTCCTCCCTCTTCCTACTTTCGGCTTTTCCCATATCTAGTAATATTCAAACCATTAAACTTAGTACATAACTTTATTAATTCTCTCAACCAGTAAAAGTGAAACAGCCTATACAAATGTAGTCAAAAAAATATATGAATGTTTAACCTTTCCCATAAAAGGTACATATAATTATCATTGTTTTTTCTCTTCCAAGCTGAATTTGTCCTGCTTGCGACAGAGTTTTTCCTGCGAGCTTTTTTGAAAGCAGTTTCATATTTTTAGAATATTGGAATTTTCTTCTAAAAATAAAAATTAAATAATCAAGGAGGTTAAAAATGAATATTACATTTATTATTATTATTATTGCTATTCTTATTCTGGTTTTAATACCTGTTTATATTTTATTGCGGTTGTACTTTTTTGATGTCAAACAAAAGCAGCACTCGATTTTGCGTAATTATCCGATTTTAGGTAAAGTGCGCTACATCACAGAGAAAGTTGGCCCGGAATTACGTCAATACTTATTTAACAATGATAATGAGGGGAAACCATTCAATCGCAGACAATTCGAATATGTATATAAAGCAGCAAAATATAATAATCGCATGATTGGTTATGGTTCACAACGGAATTTTAGTGAGCCGGGGTATTATGTCGTTAATAATATGTTTCCCAGCCAACGCGAAGAAATGAAAATAAAACAGGAACCAAAAATTCAAACAAAACTTTATAACGTAGATAATGAGAAAATGTTTAATCGCAAAGAGCATCGTGAAGATGGAGTTTTAAATCCATTTTATTTAACGGAGGAAGAAACGATAGAAATAGGAAAAAATACGGTTCGAAATCCTTTTAGAGTGAATGGTTTTATCGGACAATCTGCCATGAGCTTTGGTTCTTTAGGCGACCACGCCATTACTGCTTTATCCAAAGGACTCGCCATGGCAGGAGAGACGTGGATGAATACCGGAGAAGGCAGTATATCCCCCTACCATCAAAAGGGAGACGTTAATATTATCCTCCAAATTAGTCCGGGCCTTTTCGGAGTACGTACGGTGGATGGGGAATTTTCCTGGGATGAGTTTAAAGCGAGAAGCAATACCGAGCAAATTAAAGCATTTGAATTAAAACTGGCTCAAGGAGCTAAGCAACGAGGTGGCCACGTGGAAGCGCAAAAAGTAACCGAAGAAATCGCCAAAATTCGCAATGTGGAACCGTGGGAAACGATTAACAGCCCTAATAGATTTCACGGTTTAAATACTCCTGAGAATTTATTAGATTTTGTAGAACAGTTACGTGAAGTTGGTGGGAAGCCAGTTGGAACGAAAATAGCGGTTGGAGATGAACATCAAGTTGAGCGGTACGTGAAAGCGATGGCCGAGACGGAAATTGTTCCTGATTTCATCACAGTGGATGGCGGAAATGGCGGTTCAGGGGCTACGTTTTATGAATTAGCTGACTCTGTCGGGCTCCCTGCTTTTGCGGCCCTTCCTTTGGTTGACGACATGTTAAAGAAATATAATATTCGTGATAAAACCTACATTATCGCCTCTGGTCAATTAGTTACTCCAGATAAAATTGCCATGGCTCTCGCGTTAGGAGCCGATTTAATCAATATAGCACGTGGGTTCATGTTAAGTGTCGGCTGTATTATGGCACAGGTCTGCCATACGAATAACTGCCCGTCAGGAGTGGCAACGACAGACCCCAAACTGCAGCAAGGGCTTAATATAGAAGAGAAAAAATACCGGGCTTGCAATTACTTAGTCACCATGCGCCAAGGAGTCTTTGAAATGGCTGCGGTGGCCGGAATAGATTCTCCAAGAAAATTTTCCCGGGAACATCTTGTCTATAAAGATGAATTTAACAGAGTTTCCGGTATGAAAGATATCATGGACAAGGTAAATTAAAACTTTACTCACTTCCCTGAGCGTCTTTACTGTTTAAAATAGTAAAGACGCTCTTTTTATCTGTACGCTTATCGTATTGTTTGATAAACTGAATGCATTACTTAATGATAATGCAGGCGGTCGAAAATACATGAAAAATAAAAAGTTTAACTTGTTGCACTGGGTATGGAACAGATTAAAAGCAACGATTGATTATGATAAAAAAGAATATCTCTGGTTTTTCATCACTTGCTGGTTTTTTGCAAGTACAGCGCTTATTATTGGAGCACGTGGAATTCCGACTGGTGTAGATACAATAGCGATCCTGCTGGATATACTGAAAGCTCTCGTTCTAGGGAGTATTGGCTATGTAATCACCCTGTTCGTTCTCGGGGCTTTGTTGTCTTTTTTCTACCTGCCAGTGCCACGTCTTGCAGTAGCTGCTGTTTTGTATATGGCTTCTATTAGTGTATACATATTATACGAAAGTGACAGTGGAATTTCTTTTTCATTTATAGCAGGACTTAGCTATAGTGTCGTTGCCATTGTCATTGGTTATGGCTGCTATTCACTATACAAGCATCTTCCACTACAGCTTAACATGGCACTGCTTATTTTTCTGGTTGTCCTAGGCGGTGGGTTTTATGCGTGGTCGCAATATAGTACTTCTATTACGGGTGAAGACCATGCACTGTCTTCCAAGTTTGACTCTTCGGCGGCTTTTGACATTGCTTTTTATACGTATGGAAGCGGGACAGATGTTCAAAGGGAAGAATTCGGGGATAAAATTGATGAACAAACGCCAACCGTGGATGCATCTGATTTTGTGACCAGATGGAGCGAGGAACGAGAGGAGTTCTGGGAATTTACACCTGAAGATTTGCCGCTTAACGGTCGTGTTTGGGCTCCAAAAGGAGATGGACCTTTTCCGGTTATTTTAATGACACACGGCAATCATACAATGGAGGAACTTTCTACTTCGGGTTACGATTATTTAGGCAAGCACCTTGCTTCGAAAGGATTTATTTTTGTCTCTGTAGACGAAGATTTTGTCAATTATTCGCACTGGCGCGGGAGCCCAAATGATAATTATACATTGCGTTCCTGGTTGTTGTTACAGCATGTAATTGAATTAAAAGAAATGAATCAAACCGAGGGAAGTATATTGAACGGCAAAATTGACTTTGACCACGTCGGCCTTGCAGGTCATTCCAGAGGTGGACAAGCAGCTCCCATGGCTGCAGATTACCAGCGATTTTTTGATGATCCGCATTTACTGAGTGAATTAGAGGACATAAATATTGAAGCAGTAGCCTCTTTGGCTCCCACAGATAAATCGATTGATGATATGAAAGCAGAACTGCAAGACACTTCATATATGGTCCTTCAAGGAGCACAAGATGCTGATATTAGCGACTTTCGTGGGAATCAGCAATATCAGAGAACGTTCTTGGAACAAGACGCTGATGCCTTTAAATCGGCTATTTATATGGAGAACGCGAATCATGCCCAATTTAATACAAGTTGGGGCAGTATGGATTTAAGCTTTCCTAATGGAGTGTTCCTTAACTATGGAGCCTTTATGCCCGCTGCTGATCAGCGTGAAATCACTAAAATGTATATGGCTGCATTTTTCGAACGAGCCTTTTTAAATGATACATCACACGATGCATTGTTTAAAAATTATCCGTCTGAAACAGCCGGCTTGCCTGATGCCACTGTGGTGAACCAATTTCAAGACGGAAACTATATACCGGTACAACAGTATCAAGAAAATGAAGAGCCACAATCAAAACTGCATGGCTTCTCCAGCACTGAAATTCTTGAACCAAAGAACAGAGCAGATGTGGAAAAAGAACCGGAATCACTTTCTTTAGAATGGGTGGACGAAGCTGTTTATGAAGTGGATTTACCGGACTGGGAACTGCAATCTGCCGATAATGTTGTGATTACGCTAGCCAATATGGACCCTGATCATACACCTTATTTTGATGCAGCATTTGAAAAGATAGATGGCACGGAGCAGCGGATACCATCCAAAGAAATAAACAATATTGCCCCAGTTATCGAAACTAATTTCACGCCTTTTGGCATTGGCGACCAAATATTCCGGGAGGGCAAATATGAAAATTCCTGGGAACCGATTTTTCAAACGATTGAGATTCCACTGGAAGACATCGACACAGATGATGGACCTCTAGACATGCATTTGGAATTTGGTCCGGAAAAAGGGAAAATGCTGATTCAGGAGATAGGCGTTTCTTAAAAATAATCAAAAGCGCTTTAAAAAGCGAACCTTACTTTTTTACAGGTTCGCTTTTTATATGAAACAACTGATTTTTTGACTATAAAAAAGATACTTGTTCTGTTTAACACACGAGAATTCTACTCTCTTATCTTCTGTCATGTGATATTGCTTCTTCCAGCTAAAAACACTTATCCAGTTGCTCGTTTGCTTAGTATCCAATCTCTACAGCCGCATTTACAATATACATTAAATGACTG
The DNA here is from genome assembly GCA_035301305.1 of Pseudogracilibacillus sp. Taxonomy (GTDB): domain Bacteria; phylum Bacillota; class Bacilli; order Bacillales; family Amphibacillaceae; genus Pseudogracilibacillus. The sequence goes on along the minus strand of DATGUO010000092.1, from coordinate 5,856 downwards.
ACGTCTCGATGTTTCTTTAAATAGATGCCGTGCGATGTTGCCATACCTCCCTTTTCTACTTCTACCGTTACATTACCTTGAGGTATCAATTCGGCTATTTTTCCTTTATCAACTTCTTCTTCATCAATGGGGACAGCCAATTTTACAAGCACTTCCATTTTATTAATATTCTCATCCGGCAGCATACTTGCAACTCCCGGCATAGAATTAGAATGGATGGCATTACCTACAGCACGTGACGCTGCAGTATTTACATCCTGTCCATGTACATCAATCCCTGTACCTGTTTCAATAAATAAAACTTTTTCCATTTTAAAACCCTCCTGCGGTATTTTGTTAGCATCTAAGAGCTTATCTTACGTCACCATTTCACTTCTTCCTGTTTACAGAATCTATTGACTTTTTAATTATATTTCCCTCGCAAACTGCATCCTAAACTTTACAAAACAATTCTTTTATAAAGATGTACCAAATTTACAGTTCATTCTCTTTTATGTTTAAACAAATATCTATTGGGAATAATTAAATGCACATTAACAACAAAAATTGCTCCTGAATTGTTAGTTGTTTTATCTGCTAACGTAATTAATATTGTTCAATCAAATTCTTTTGGAGGAATCTGTCTTGAATAAAAAACAAAACAAAGCGAATAAAAAGCGACTCGTAGAGCAAAAAATATTTATTCCTTCGGTGGTTATTACTCTGCTTGTTTCAATTCCTTTAGCTATTTATCCTGATGCTTCAATGGACATCTTAAATCACTTATTTAATGAAATAGTGACGCTGTTTCAGTGGGGATACATTTGGTATGCCGTTATTTTAGTTGTTGTTGGCTTTTACTTTGCCTTTTCGAAATACGGAAATGTAGTTTTAGGGGATCCTCAAGCCAAGCCACGATTTAATTTATTCGAATATGCCTCTATTCTGATTGCTATGGGACTCGGTTCGACAATCATGCGGACCGCTTTGGTTCAGTGGGCAGAAGTGACAAATAGTCCTCCTACTGGTGTGGAACCACAGTCAATGGAAGCTTTTTTATGGGGAAATTCGTACAGTATGTTTATTTGGAGCTTTCAAACATTTGCGGTATTTGTCGTAGCTGCCCCTGCCCTGGCTTATGTCCTGCATGTTCGTAAAAGACCATTTATGAGAATTTCTGAAGCTTGCCGGACTATTTTTGGTGATAAATTTACGGATGGAGTTGGCGGTGTAGTACTGGATATTATATTCATGATAAGTATTTTATCCGGTGCAGCTGTTACTTTAGGACTCGGAACGCCTATTGTGACATACAACATCGCCGAATTATTCGGAATCGACCAATCATTCATGCTTACGTTCATTGTCACGATTGTATGGGTGCTCATGTTCACGATCAGTGCCTATCGCGGGCTGGACAAGGGTATTAAAATATTAAGTACATTTAATATGTATTTAGCAGGAGCTTTTGCTATCTTTGTGTTGCTGATTGGCCCTGGTGTATTTATTTTAAATTACTTTACGCAATCACTTGGGTTCTTATTTTCAAATTATGTCGATACGTTTCTTTATACCAATTCTATTGGTGGCGATGGAGATACTCATATCGAAGGACATAAAGTGTTCTGGTTTGCATATAATGCCACGTGGGCTATGCTTCATAGTGTGTTTGCAGCTAAAGTATCTTATGGCAGGACCATTAAAGAAATGATCATGACCTATTTTATGGCCCCCATGCTGCTTGCCTGGGGAGCGACCGGTATACTAGGCGGTTTAGGTATCGAACGACAATTAACTGGACAAATCAATGCTTTAGACACTGTGACGGAAGACCCGATGGCTGTAGTTCCAGAGATCTTAACTTCGCTTCCTTTAGCCCCAGTTGTCCTGGTTGCTTTTATCATTTTAGCGATTATATTTCTGACTACTACTCTTGATTCCACTACGTATAGTATTGCTTCTTATACTGGTAAAGAAGATATGAGTGATTCAGAACCATCCAAAAAGTTACGAATACTCATAGCGTTTGTTATTACTTTCTTTGCCTTAACTTTACTTGCCATTGGCGGTTTAGAGCCTCTGGAAGTTGTTTCCGGCTTAATGGGAATACCGGTTATTATCGTACAGTTTCTTACCATTTATGCCGCTTTCAAAATGATGAATGAAGATAAAGCTTGGATCTATAATATTCGGGAAGAAGATAAATCCAGAAGTAAGAGAGACTAAATAAAAATTGATGCAATGTTCGTGTTCATGAAATATAACCTTTGTGATTGGCGTGCAGGATGGCCGACTCCTGCGGGAAGAAAAGCCTCGATAAGACCACGAAAGCTTTGGCTTGACGACGGCTTAACAGCTGCCCGCGGAAAACGGCCATCCGGAACTCCAATCAAAACGAAAATTTAATGATTCAGGTTCTACTCCTAATTTTGAATAATGAAATTGACACGAGTATTTAAATAACCACAAAACCAATACAAAAGATCAATAACACCTATAAAACTTCAAAAAAGCTTTCTAAATACTACTGCTTTTTTAAAGTCTATAGTTTTAAAATTTGAATAAAAAACGTTTTTCTTAATGTATACGTTTACTATTTATTAGACCGGGAAACATTATTCATACGGAAGATTTTACTATAAATGTAAAGGAGGCTGCATGTTGAGTAACCACTATGAAGATAAAGACAAACACCTCGAACAATATCGGAAACAGAACACAGAGCAAAGTCGTCAGATGACAAATGATTCAGGTGCTAAGCAGTCCAATGATGAAAGGACTTTAAAAGCTGGCAGACGTGGCCCTCTAGTGATGCATGATACTCATTTTTATAGAAAACAATCACATTTTAACCGCGAACGAATTCCGGAAAAAGTCGTTCACGCAAGAGGTTTTGGCGTATACGGCGAATTTGAAACGTATAAATCTCTTTCTCATATCACGGTGGCTGACTTTTTACAAAAACCCGGAAAAGTAACAGACACATTTGTACGTTTTTCTAATTTCGTTGGCAGCAAAGGATCTAAAGATACAGCTGTAGACGTCCGGGGATTCGCAACGAAATTTTACACGGAAGAAGGTAATTATGACATGCTTGGGCTTCAATTTCCGGCGTTTTTAGTGCAGGATGCAACAAAATTTGCGGATATGGTCCATTCTATTAAACCTGAACCGCAGACGGAAACACCTCAAGCTACAGGAGCCCATGATACGTTTTGGGATTATATTGCCAACAATCAGGAGACAGCTCATATGATTATGTGGCTAATGTCCATGAGAGGACGTCCAAGAAGCTGGCGTATGATGGAAGGTTATCCAATTAATACTTTTCGTTTTGTAAATAAAGAAGGAAAATCCACCTTTGTTCGCTTTGTTTGGAAACCACTGCTTGGAGTTCATGGACTACTATTAGAAGAAGCAAACATTCTCGGTGGAGTTGATCCGGATTATCACCGCAATGACGTGATTGAAGCGATCAGGAATGGCAAGTATCCTGAATACGAATTGGGAATTCAGCTAATCAATGAAGAAGATGAATTTAAATACGATTTCGATGTGCTGGATGATACCAAATTATGGCCTGAAGAAGATGTACCTGTAGAAATCATTGGAAAGATGACTTTAAACCGGTTAGTCGACAACTTTTTTGCGGAAGAAGAACAATCATCTTTCGACCCTTCTACTTTAGTTCCCGGTATCGATTTTTCCAATGACCCTGTGTTACAAGGCAGAACATTTGCTTACAGGGATACAGATTACCATCGCTTAGGTTCATCCAACATCAATGAAATACCAGTAAATAAGCCCATTGCCGAAACAAATTTCAATCATCGCGACGGCCGCATGCGTCAAAAAATTGACGTGGACAACGTAGCTTATCATAACAATTCACTAGCTGATAATACACCCGAAACAGTATCCGGAGAAGACGGTGGATTTGTTGATTATCCAGAGCAAGTGGAAGGCTATAAAACAAGGGATAACCCGAGTAATTCTTTCGAAGATCATTTTTCCCAAGCCAGATTATTTTGGAACAGCTTGACTTCGACAGAGCAACGTGATGCTATTGAATCGTTCAGCTTCCATTTGGGTAAAGTGGAAAGTAAATCTGTCAGACAGCAAAATGCGGAGATGTGGGCAAACGTCGACACAGAAATGGCTAAAGAAATCGCTAAAAACATTGGGGTTAAGCCATCTGAAACGTCGCACATTGACGTTGATAGAAGTCTTTCTTCCATTAGTATGCAAAATAGTATTTTTGAAGCGACTACACAAAAAGTTGGTGTACTAATCGGTGATAACTTTAATGAAAAAGAAGTAATCAGCGTACTGGATAAATTGAAAAGCGAATCCGTATTTGTGGATATTATTAGTGACCGTTTAGGAACGGTTACAGGAGATAATGGAAAAGAACTGGAAGTCGATAAAACCTTTTTAACCAGTCATCCAACTCTACTGGATTCCCTTTATATTGTCGGAGGAAAAGCTGACAATCAAGAGAAATTTGATAAACAAATCTATGTGTATTGCACGATTGCTTTTGAACATTATAAACCGATTGGACTCAGTGTTACTGGCAATGGCTATCTATCAGCCAAGGACCAAAGTAAAAACGGCATTATTACAGCTGAGAATAACTCTAATTTTGCAGATGATTTTCTTTCTGCAATTGCCACACAACGCTTTTGGAACAGATAAGCTCTGGGATACTAAAAATATTTATATCATAAAAACGCTTATCCAATTTATAAAGATAAGCGTTTTTATGATGTTATTTATCTGGAAACGTTTATAAAATTTCTATTCGAATTCCCCTCTTAACCGAACAAAAGCAACATGATACATAACTGAAGTCGTGATTTTCCCATCTTTGTCTTTTTCAATTCGTTGCAACTCCTGCATGAAAGGCGTACCAACCGGAATAATCATTCTACCGCCTGGGGCCAATTGATTCAACAACTTGTCAGGTACTTCACGAACCGATGCGGTCACCATAATCCGGTCATAGGGCTGATGCTCTTGCCAGCCTTCCGTCCCGTCTCCTCGCTTTAAATAAATATTGGTAAATCCTTGTTTTTCCAGATTTTTTTGAGCTTGATCGTGTAAAGATTCTATTCGTTCTACTGTATATACAGCTTTGCAAAAAGGGGCCAGCATAGCCGTCTGATAACCAGATCCTGTTCCTACTTCCAGCACATTATTTTCCGCTTGCAATTGAAGTTCCAACGTCATGTCCAAAACTAATGTAGGTTGTGAAATCGTTTGTCCATGCCCTATCGACACCGGAACATCTTCATCGATATAGACATCTTTTTTATCCGCTGTTATAAAGTCACTGCGGGCCAGTTTTTTAAAATAGTCGTGAATATCTTCTCTTTTCTGCATCCAAAACACCTCGATTCTATGATACTTTTATTTTGTATTTATTCACTTGCTTTCTCCACCACTTTAAAACTTTATATAAACAAGGGATTGAGTAATAAAACTCTTAGTTCTTATACACTACAATGAAAATAATACCGGATTGCAGTTATTATTTATTTACCCCTACTCTTATTTAATAAACAGTAGATGATATGTTTACCCTGTAGCTTTTGGGAACCAAACTGACATTTTTAAATAGAAACTTAGACATTTCATAAACTATAATCGTAAACGACAGAAATTGCAGTCATATCTGAATATAAAATAAAAACTCCCTGACGCCTTTACAGCATCAGAGAGTTTTCTTTACGTTTTACGTCTCAGGCAGGATTCGAACCTGCGACCGATGGCTTAGAAGGCCATTGCTCTATCCTGCTGAGCTACTGAGACAAAAAAATGGAGCGGGTGAAGGGAATCGAACCCTCGACGTCAGCTTGGAAGGCTGGGGTTTTA
>DATGUO010000091.1:0-7539 GCA_035301305.1 Pseudogracilibacillus sp. | reverse complement strand
TATTTACCAGGATGCGAAACTGGCTGGTTATATAAAAATGAACAGAGACGAAGCCCAGACAGAAGCGAGAGGAGAAGACGGGCTGGAATTACAGCGCATTTACGTTAAAAAAGCGTATCTCAGGCAAGGGCACGGAGAACGTTTATTGCAGTATGCAGTGCAGCAGGCTGAAAAACTGCAGAAGTCCTTTATTTGGCTAGGCGTCTGGGAACATAATGATAAAGCTATTCGTTTCTATAAGAAATGGGGCTTTACCCAAACAGGAGCCCATGCTTTTTACGTAGGGGATGATGAACAGACGGATTTGATTATGGAAAAAGAACTGGGTAGATAAACCGGCGTTAACAAGCTATATAAAAAGTTGCGTATACCCGTCTATGTTAGATAAAAAGAGTGTATTAAAAACAGAACCTCTCCCTTTAGGTTCTGTTTTTTATTATATAAAGCAAATACTTTCTGTGTAAAGTAAGTATTGCTTTTTACCTAGTTTTATTGTATTATATGGAGTGAAATCAAGACGCTGCATTGTTTGATGGTTAAGAATAAATGAATCTATTGTTTATGGATAAATTGGATTTAAAAACGCTTATTAACAAATACAAGACACGGAAAAACAGGGGGCTTTTATGAAGAAAAAAGGAACTGTTATATTATTTGCTGTCTTAAGCATGACGTTAATCGCTTGTGCAAAGGAAGAACCTGATTTTAAAAGTAAAGCTCAAGAAGATGAATCGGAAACAGAGGTACTATCTGAACAGGAAGCAAAAGACATTGTTGAAGCTAATTTGGAAGAATTGGAAGATGTCCTGTTTGATCATTATAATGATAAGCTGTTCCAAGTGGTTCAGGAAGGGATTACAGATGCGGAAGAGGATACGCCGGAAATAGAGGAAATTGTCGATACCTATACGAAACGGTTTAGTAAGCTTGTGACCGAAGATTCCGCAGAAGACATGACTCGCGCCTTTTTAAGTGACTTTTATTTTTCTATGGAACCTGTTACTCTCATGTCAAACGGGATAGAAGCGCGGTTTGAATTAGAAGACCAGACAGAAAACACATTCGAAGCAAGTTTCATCACTCTGGCAAAAGACTATCCGCCAAGTGAGGGAGGAACTTACACATTAACGTATGAAAGAGCAAACGGAGATTGGCTGCTGGACGATTACAGTTTCACCAGTGCAGAAGAAGAAGTCTTGCATATTACTTTTGAAGAAATAAAGGAATCACGAAAGAATACGTTCGATAGTCTTCAAGCCAGAAAGCCGGAAGAAAAAATGGAGCGGCCAGTAATTAAAGAGAAAGAAAAAATCACTCATGAAGAGGAAGACTATTTAATTACGAAAGAAGATGATTTGTATATTGCGAGAAGTGTCAAAGACAGCTCGTTTAATGAAGAAATTATGGAAGAATATAACGGAGAAGATGCGGTTACAGATTCGTATTAGGTATAAAACATAAGAAAAAAATCACGTGCTGGAAATGTTCATTTTTTGGAGAGGGATGTTGAACCGCGTGATTTTTTTATGGCAAAATAAATATCAAGAATGGGGTGGGAAATAGGGAAGTACCATTTCGCCTAATTCCTGGATAATTTCTTCGGTCGGACGCTTGGCTTCTTTTAGATTGATGATAACATGATTGACGCCGATATCTTGTAAAGTGCCTAAGTATTCTTTCAGATATTCGACTCCACTGCGAAAACCTAAGCCGGTGTATGCAGGTTTTTCATGCGGGTTTTCAGTTAAATCAAGTTGCAGAGGCTGAGCAAATGGTTTAAACTGCCCGGCAAGCGAGCGATAATCGGCAATAAATTTCTTTTGTAAGTCAGGAACCCGCGGGTAACTCATCCACCCGTCGCTATGCTCTGCTATCCATTTTATTTGCTGACCGGAAAATCCTGTCGCTATCATGGGAATATCTTTTAAAGCTGGTTTAGGGACGATATCTGTTTCTCCCGTCAAGGACACAGATGTCGTGGATAAACTGGGATAATTATATTTCCACACTGTTTTTAATACTGCAAATGCTTCTCGGTATAGTTTGGGGCGTTTCTCTTTCTTTGTTCCAAATGAATGAAACTCCAAGTGACGGTCTCCCGTAGCCAGCCCCAAAAGCAGCCGCTCTTGAGACAACCTATCCAAAGATGCAGCTGACTTCGCCATGTGTAAGGGATGGCGAAAAGAAGTAATCATGCTTGCGGTGCCAAGCGCAATAGTTGTCGTCTGGCTGCTGAGATAGCTCAACCATATCCAAGGGTCATACAGTTGCCCTGCGTCCCCAAAGAAAGGATCATTTAAAGGAATGTCCCGAACGAAAAGAGCTGCAAAACCAGCATTTTCTGCCATTTTACAACGGCTTATTTGCTCGGTAATATCTGCTGTAGGCATATTTCCTTCGTAGGCTTCAATAGGGAGCATTAATCCTAATGTTAAGTTGTTTTGTTTAAAGGTTGTCCTGAAACCATGATGCTGGTGCAACATATAAGCAGTCCCCTCTTTCTTAAATGGATGATTTGCAGCACTTTCTTTTCACTTTATCATGATGTAATTGGAATGCAAGTTTATATGTTCGTTTCATATCGCTCATGATAAAGAGGGAATGAAAAAATATAGTCCAAAATAAATTACAAGCATAAAAGGTTTTAGATGTATCGCTCTATGTCTGATATTACACTATTCATTCAGCTGAAAACTCCCTATTATAAGGAATAGTAAATGAATTATAAAGAATATTTTTCCTTATTAGCACATCTTTTTTTGACAAGATAAAAGGAAAAAAGTATGATATTTGATAAGTGATTGCAAAATTTTGCATATTTTTATGCATAATTACTAGTTTAAAAGAAAGGATGAGCATATTGAAGAAATGGATGAGTGTTCTTCTTCTTACTATGTTAGCTGCGATGCTCGTTGCTTGCGGGCAAAACGCTGACTCTAATGAAGAGAATGGGAATGAAGAAGCAAGCGCGAATGAGGAAAATGCAAATGAAAACGAGGCAGAAGAACTGTCAGCAGAAGAGGTATATAAAGAAGCGTTAGAAGCCTCTCAGAATATGGAAAGTGCAGAAGTTGAAATGGACATGGATCAAGCAATGGATATGGGAGACGGTGAGACCGTAACAACTAGTACATCTTCTTCAGTCGAAATGACAATGGATCCGTTAGCCATGTATCAGGAAGCAACAGTAACTATGGATGAAGAAGGAATGGATTCTGAAACAGAAATGTATCTAGTGGATGATGAAATGTATATGCATGAACCGGAAATGGATGAATGGATTAAAATGGATTCAGATATGATGGGCGATTTAAGCGAAATGATGGATCAGCAAGATCCGGAAGAGCAATTAAAAATCTTTGAAGATGCTATGTCTGAATTTGAGATGGAAGAAACAGATGATACATATATGTTGGAAATCGCAGCAGATGGTGACGAATTTACAGAGTTGGTTCAAGAATTAGCAGAAGAAAGTATGCCTCCTGAAATGTTGGAACAAATGGAAGCAGAGGGAATTGACTTATTCGAACAGATGGATATTAACAATGTAGAATATGAAATGTCCATTGATAAAGACAGCTTTGACGTAAACAGTTTTAAAATGGATATGGACATGGATATGGAAGTAGAAGAGGAAGAAATGAATATACAACAAACGGTAGATGCTGATTATGTAAGTATCAATGAAATTGATTCTATTGAAATTCCTGAAGATGTAAAAGAAGATGCCATGGACCAAGAAGAATTCCAGGAGAAAATGCAAGAAGAACTTGGTGGGGAAGATCTTGAAGAAGAGTTCTAAATAAGCATGTACAAAACCTGTCGAAAGAGTAAGAAGACTCTTTTGGCAGGTTTTTTACAGATAAACCAAACTTTTACCTTTAAACGCTTCTATTGAATTTGCACACTTCTCCATCAATTCATTATTTAAATTGCATGCTGGTAAAATCCGCGACGTGAAAAGAAAAATATGCTTCTTTGAAGATAGGTTTGTTATACTGGAATATACATAAGGAGTTATATCCATCGTACAAGCATATTTTTTCATAGAGGTGGATACGTTTAAGGAGGTCTTCTGTGTTGAGTGCATCAGATATTATTTTTATACAAGGAACATTTCCCAGCGCGAATATAGTGCTTATCAAAGATGAACACCCGACTTTAATCGACAGTGGTTTTGGCAGTGACATAGAAAGTACGAAAGCAAACTTAGAAAAGACTGGCATAGCACCAAGTGAAATTAAAAGAATAATAAACACTCATTATCACAGTGATCATGTCGGCGGGAACCATTTTTTTCAAACGAATTATCATGTGGAGATTATGGCACAAGAGTGGGATGCATCGCTCATCAACCATAAAAACCCAGAAGCTTGCAGTGCAATTTGGTTAGATCAACCGGTAGAACCATATCATGTTTCTACGCCTGTTCGTGACGGGGATGTAATTGGTACGGGAAATCATCATTTTCAAGTCATACATACGATGGGACATACATTAGGTCACATTTCTTTATATGAGCCAGTGGAACAAATATTAATCGGCGGTGACTTATTTCATCAAAACGATGTTGGGTGGTTGAGTGTTTTTCGCGAAGGGGCCGGGGCGATGGAACGATCGTTGAACAGTTTGGAAAGAATTGCTGCCCTTCCCATCAAAAAAGCATATTCAGGACACGGTCCGGCAATCGATCACCCGGCTGAAGCTATTCATAAAGCGAAAGAGAGAATAAAGAAATGGATGCATCAACCAGAAAAATCAGCTTGGCATGCCTGTAAACGAATTTTTGCTTTTACATTGATGATAAAAAATGGGTTGTCAGAGAAAGAAATGCTGCCGTATCTAAACAGTTGTCCCTGGTATCGAGATTTTGCGATGAATGCTTTTGGCATGACGCCGGAAGCTTTTCTGCCGCCTCTAATAGAAGAAATGCAGCGGTCTAAAGCAGCTTATTGGGAAGACAACTATCTACTGGCAGGTGCTCCGTATCGAGCGCCGTCAGAAGCATGGGTAGAAGAACATAAGCAACCGTTGAAATGGTGAAGGCAGAACAACGAGTGTGTTTCAAAAAGAAATAGTCCAGATAACGCATGAAAACTTATTATATGTTTGATGGCGCGGTTTATAAATAATGAACTTCTCTTATTATGAAACAGGGCGCTGCCTTCATAGTGAAGCAGCGCCCTGTTACTTATGTGCAGCCTTTAATCTTTTTCATAAGTTGTCGGTTTTCATATTCTGTTCTAAACTATTAGTATTATCTATTTCTGTCACTTGTCTTTTAGACCAAAATGCAGCCGAAATTGGCCTCTGAAATATTATGCCATACGGCAGCGATTGCACTTGGGACAGCAGCCATTCCTTCCATATGTGCAGTAGCCAGTGCTACGTCTAATCGTGAGTTTTGCATGCCGACTTCAACGGAAATAGCTCTGCAATCACTTTCTTTTAAACGTACTATTTTTCCAATGACATAGCCCAGCAAAAGTCCTGCAGCATTATGCAGCATAACTGCAAAAACAACAATACGCCCGCGGCGGCTTATATCTCAACGTTGCCTGCAATAACTGCTGTTATCATAATGATAGTGGCAACTGAAATCAAACGGACGACACGAATGCTTTTATTTACAATAATCGGCATGATTCTGGGGACGATCAAACCAAGAACGATGATCACGTAAAAATATCCAGTACCATATCTAAAGCATTGATCGGCATCCATTGAATTGCAAGTCGGATTTTCCAGCTTAGTCTATTTTAATTAATTTCCCCGGATTTAAAATATTATTTGGATCCATGGCCACCTTCAATTGTTGCATCAGCTTGTACGCTTCTCCATGTTCTTGCTGTTGATATTTCTGTTTTCCTATCCCTACTCCATGTTCACCGGTACATGTACCGCCTTTTTCCAGAGCATACATCACTAATGTTTCGTTGAACGCATCTGCTAGACGGACTTCTTTATCGTCATCCATATGAATCATTAACAAAACATGAAAGTTCCCATCCCCAACATGGCCGACAATTCCACCGGCTAATTCTGTTTTATTTAATTCTTCCCTGGCATATAAAATAGCATCTCCCAGTTCAGATATTGGGACACACACATCTGTGACCATCATTTTTTTACCAGGGTGGCCATGGATATAAGCATAAGCTAACTGATGTCGCGCGTCCCACAGCTTTAACCGCTCTGCATGATCCGTTTCAAAGATAATTTCCTGGCATTGGTAATCTTCGACAATGGTTTCCATAAACTCTATATCTTGTTGCAGGCCGGATTCATTCCCATGAAACTCCATAAACAGCGTCGCTGCAACAGGGAAAGACGTTGCACTGTGCTTGTTGATTTGCTCAATAGAAGCTTCATCTACTAGTTCAACTCTGGCAATGGGAATGCCCGCTTGCATAATAGCAATCACAGCCTCCGTCGCATCTTGAATATCTGGAAAATTCGCTCTTGCAGCCATGGTATGTTCTGGAATGCCATGGACTTTCAAGGTTAATTCTGTAATACAACCTAAAATCCCTTCTGACCCTGCAAAAAGCCCGTTTAAATGCAAGCCCGAAGCAGATTTTTCTGCAAGACTTCCTGTATGTATGATTGTTCCGTCCGCCAGTACCACTTCCAAATCAGCAATCTGATCGCGCATGACTCCATATTTCACGGTAGTTGTGCCGCTTGCATTCGTCGCAGCCATGCCGCCGATAGTAGCATCAGCTCCCGGATCAACCGAAAAGAAAAGCCCATATTTTTTGAGCCGATTATTAAGCTCTGTTCTCGTTAGTCCAGGTTGCACACGTACTAAAAAATCTTTTTCAAGAATGCTCTGAACTTTATTCATTTCTGAAAAATCAACAGAAATACCGCCCTGATAAGGAATCGCATGTCCTTCTAAGCTGGACCCCAGACCAAAAGGAGTGACCGGAATCTTCCATTCATTGGCAAAAGCCAACACCTCACTTACTTCTTCGGTATGACGCGGAAAAACAACGATATCTGGTAAATGTTCTTCGTGATACGATTCATCTTTTCCGTGCTGCGAACGGATTGTTTCATTTTCCGTGATCTGAGTGGATGAAAGTTTTTCTTGTAATCTTCTGACAATTTCTTGATTTTGCATCTTTTTTCCTCTTTTCATGGTGTTGTTACATACATATAGTCTTTGTATATATAAGTGAAGGCATTTTCAATAGCAGTCGGGGCATTTCTGGGAAAACTGTATACATCAAACGGTACATCTTCGTCAAAATAAAACGACGCATATGAGATAACAAAGAAATGACAGTTTCTGTGTATACGAAGACAGCTTTTCTTCCTTAAAATATAATACCATATTCCGTTCAAATATTCAGTTGGTTCATAAATGACTGAACATTTTAGCCATTGCACTGGTTTTTAAACAAGCGGTAAAAATAGCAGAAGAAAATCAACTAACCATATAAGGGTGAGATGTAAAAATGATACAACTGAACTTAGATGTCATGATGGCAAAACGAAAAATCTCTCTAGGAGATTTAGCGAAACAAGTAGGAA
>DATGUO010000090.1:0-8612 GCA_035301305.1 Pseudogracilibacillus sp. | reverse complement strand
TAGTTGCAACTTTATCAAAAATCTTTTTTTCAGGCGTAGCGGAACAGTATCAACTTATCTTAGGTTTTGGAACATTTACTGCGGCATTTTTAGTAAGACCAATCGGCGGAGCAGTCTTTGGACGTCTTGGCGATAAAATGGGCAGGAAAAAAATACTCGCTATTACGATTATTATGATGGCATTCGGAACGCTGTTAATCGGTTTATTGCCCAGTTATGAAAGTATCGGAATGACAGCACCGCTTCTTTTGTTGGTTGCTAGGTTTATACAAGGTTTCTCAACAGGCGGGGAATATTCAGGCGCCATGACGTTTATCGCGGAATCTTCTCCGGATAAACGACGCGGCATCATGGGGAGCGGTTTAGAAGTAGGGACGCTTACCGGTTATATCGGTGGCGCAGGTTTGGTAACTGCTTTAACCTATATATTAGGGGATCAAATCATGCAGGATTGGGGTTGGAGAATACCCTTTCTAATAGCAGCACCGCTTGGTGTCATTGGGCTTTATTTTCGGACCCATTTAGAAGAGTCACCGGCTTTTAAAGAAATGGAAGAAAAGAAAGAAGCATCAGAGCAGCAAGAAAATGGCGGTGTGACGTTTAAAGATATGTTCTTATATCACCACAAATCTTTGCTTATTGCAGTTGGACTGGTATTCTTTTTCAACGTTATTGAGTATGCGTTGTTAACTTATATGCCATCTCATTTATCTGATGTCTTAGGTTACGGGACTACCAAAGGACTGTTACTAGTAGTTGTTGTTATGGTAATCATGATTCCAATTGTCTTATTGATGGGACATTTCGGAGACCGGATTGGAAATAAGCGAATCGTATTGGGAAGTCTCATTTTTATGACTATCTTTGCGATACCAGCATTCATGCTGCTTGAAACAGGCAGCAATTGGCTTGTATTTATTGGGCTGATGATTATTGCGGTTTCTTTATCGGCTCTTCAAGGAACGATGCCTTCTGAATTACCTGCGCTGTTTTTTACGCAAGTGCGGTATGGAGGCTTATCTATTACTTATAATCTTTCCGTATCTTTATTTGGGGGTACAGCCCCTACGTTGATTTCCTGGTTAATTGATGTAACAGATACGACGTTTGCACCAGCCTATTATCTGATGTTCGTTTCTATAATAGGGATTATCATCGTGTCGTTCTTTGTGAAAAAAACATCTGGATTCCCATTACGAGGTGATACACCAACTGTTGAAACAGAAGAAGAAAAGAAAGAAGAAGCCCAAAAAGACGAAGAACTTTGGTGGAAAGAAGAAGAAAGAGAGATGGAAGATAACGGTGAGAACAAGGATGATAATAAAGAGAAATAATATACCGGAACAAAGTCTTTAAAGGAATATAAGAGCATCTGTGTTTTACTGTTCTTTTATGGTGCAAGGTATGTCTTAAGCTGTTTATGAATGAAGTATATAAAAATAGAATAATTTTTATTTACCATCTTACGGGAAGATCTGTTGTTCATAGCAGATATAAGAATCCTTTTGTTACGTTGAAAAATAGAATATTTATGAAAAGTTTCCACCATTTGAAGAGTAAATTTTTGTAAAAAGGGTATATATTTATCAGAGTGAATCATTAAAAAAGCATATGAGAAGGTGGCAAGATGAGTGAACAAATTCAATATAAAGTAGACCCTATGGTTATACAAAGTTTAAAAGATAAAAATAAATTTAACAACGGTTTTTTCTATAAAACAAACATTGACAAAAGTAAAATAGAAAAATTTCTAAACGGCCAAAGCACCATGATACATTATGATACAGCTTGTGTAATAGCTAAAGAATTAGATATGAATTGGAAAATGTTAATTATGTTGTAATTAAAAGTAATTCAAAGCGTTTTAAGTACTGCCAAGGATGAATTTAGACTTACTTCATTGAAAGTCCATTTACGTGTTTGCAAAACGATCATTTCATTACTTTATAGAGGATGATTTTTAATGAGTTTTTGGCTTATTTTTTTAATCCCTGTTGCTATATTGGTGTTAATTGGATTTATCGTTGATGTATTGGCAAAACGGAGAGGAAAGAAAATGAATCTTGAAAGGGGTAAAAATAAAAGCAGGAATCAAACAGGAGATATGTACTCCGAAAGTTTAAAACAAAACAACAGGAATTTATTTTAACAAAAATGAAAATCTTATTGCTTACGTGTAGTGAAAAGCCTTGAGCAAATATTACGGCTATATGATACTGGAATTGTATGGCGATTTTAGGATGAGCAGCAGCCGGGTATGCTGACAGTTATTGACTATTTATAATGAAAGAAAATACTGTGAAAGAAGTTGTCATACCATATTGTTATGTTAAAACCCTGATATTTCAGGGTTTTTATTCACGCGGAAATTGAATACAAGCAGTATATATAAGTGCGGCAGGATAAGCAAACAGATATACTTCCTTGAAGTCAGGAAGTATATCTGTTTGCGATTAGGTATTATCATGTATGCCTCAATAACTGGATTAATCTTTTGAAAAGATAGACATCAGTTTTTATTAAAATAGGGGAGTAATTATTACGTTTCATCCAACTACAAGGTATTTAGTTTTTCTCGTACAATTTTTATTTAAGTATGAGCCAAATTGTCGTAAATGGTATTGAAGTCCTGAACCATTTCAATATCCAGATTTGTGATGCCTTTCGCTCTCCACGAAGATATTTCAATAGTCACTGTTTTATAATTGATTTGTATGTTGGGGTGATGTTGTCTTTTCTCCGCATATTCACCAATTTGTTTAGCGAATTCAATCCCATCTAAATATCGGTCAAATGTATACTTTCGAGCAATCCATGTATCGCTGATTTGGTTCCAGCCCGTTAAACCTTGTAATTTATGAGTAAGTTCATCTTTTCCAATAGGAACCATGTCATATTCATCTTCTGTTTTATATTGCTGATTCATATAAATTCTCCTTCTAAGTTATTTGTTTTGTACTAGTTTACCCCCTGGTACTGCTGAATAAACCTATATGATTTCCTTCTCAGTTTTTAAATTAGGAAGAGATAATTTACATACAACATGACAATGCTTTCGACAATCTATGAAAAGCATCAACTTTCTCGTCATGACAGCTTCAGCGTTGTTCGTATTCCTTGCAGGTAACATTCCTGTTATTCTCTTAGTTGGCTCATTGTGTTTATTGTTTTGTTTTTTATTCGCAAAAGAAAACGAAAAAACAATGATTATTGACTTCCTGCACGTCCTGCTAAATAATAGTTAGTTCAACTGATAGTGACAATAATTAATAAATCATCCCATGCTTCAATCTGAATTTCTTCAAGCATCTGGTAAAACTAAAAACAGAGTGCTGAACAATAATGAATCCAGCACTCTATTTTTTATGGAATTATTTTGACTCTATCAGTAATTCGGCGTTTCCTTGTAAATAATGAATCATACCTTCTGCTGCCCGGTAGGCTAAAGCGCCGATGGTTCCGGTAGGGTTGTAGCAACTCGTGTGGGGAAACGAAGAAGCTCCTATCACAAATAAATTCTCCATATCCCACATTTGTGAGAAATTATTTACCGCTGACGTCGCTGGCGAAGCACCCATAACGACGCCGCCAGCTGTATGATTATGGACACTGAATTGGCTGAATTCCGTATGGTTCGGGTCTTCTGAAGCGTTAATAATATCTGCTCCCATTTCTTGTAAAAGTTCCCGGGATTTTTCGTTGGTATATCGAAGCATATTACGTTCCTGGTCGGTAAATCGAACAGTCAATCGCAATAATGGATCGCCAAAAGTATCTTTATAAACAGGATCTAAGTCCATAAAATTATGAGCGCGTGGCAAGCAACTATTTAATGTCCCCACGGTTAAGTTGCGATGCGTATAGTATAAAGATGCTTTCTTAAACGCCGTTCCCCATGCAGGTGTATTTTGCGGAACTTCATTGCTGCTAATAGCTCCTGCTCCGGTTTGGCTGATGCTGAGCTGGAAACCGTGTAAAAAATCAGCTCCCTGTTCTTGAAGATGTTCCGGGTTAAAATCATCGATGACTGTACCCAGACCACCAGCCCCTACGTAAGAGTTAAACTTCTGATTGTCAAAAAAGCCGACAGAACCTGCTTTAATAGATAAATTATTGTAATGCGCGGTGATGTTTTTGCCGATAACCCCTTGCTTCGTTTCCGGCTGATAGGGTTCGCCAATTCCAGAAAGAAGCAGGAGGCGTGTGTTGCCAAATGTAAAGGCGGCAGAAACGACTAACGTTGCAGGCTGCTCATATTTTTTCCCTGTCCGGGTATCGATATATAAAACACCTGTCGCTTGGTTTCCTTCATACAGAATACGGGACACATATGCGTGATTCCGTAATTCAAAATTTCCTGTTTTTTTAGCTGTTGCAAGAACCGTATTAATGGGATCGGCTTTTGCATTGTAGCCACAGCCATAGCCTGAACAAAATCCGCAGTATACACAGGAATTTAAACTTTCCCCGTCTGGATTAGTATACGCTTCGGACATCGTTGCAGCAGGGATGGGGTAGGGATGATAACCAAGTTTTTCAGCTGCTTCCCGAAATAAACGCATCATTGGCATTTCTTTCATAGGCGGATTAGGATAAGCTGCAGAATGCTTCCCCCCTAAAGAACTTTGTCTGCCACCGACCCCCACCGTTTTCTCAAACTTATCGTAGTATGGTTCCAGTTCTTCGTAGGTAATGCCCCAATTTTGCACAGTCATATCAGCTGGAATACTGTCTTCCCCGTGCTTTTTCTTTAATCGCTGCTCTACTTCAAAATCAAAGGGTAAATAACGATCCGTTTGTCCGGCCCAGTGCACTCCAGTTCCTCCAGTTCCTTCATCATGAAGCATATCTGTTTGATGCCTGCGTAAGGGTATTGCTTCTTCACCAGGTCGGTTTCTGGTTGTATAGGTTTCGCCAGATAAATCCTTATATAATTCGTGCCGGGCCAAATAACGCAGTTCATCTTTGGAAGCGTAAAAATCTTCCCTTTGTCGGTCTGCTCCTCGTTCTAAACAGACAACTTGATAACCGGCTTTCGTTAATTCTGCTGCAGCAACGCCGCCTGCCCAGCCAGAACCGATAATGACCACATCTGTTGCAGGTAGCTTTTCAGTCTTCATTTTTTACCTTCTTTCTTCATAAACACTTGATGGTGTGTTGCCACGTCCACTGGTTCTAACGGAACAAATTCTGATTTTTCCACCAGTTCTTTATAAGAATATCTTGCTCCAGGGTATTCTTTCATTTTCCAGGCTGCCATGTCTTTATTTCCGCTATACATGGGATCAGCATAAACGCCTTCGAGCGTCGTGTCTCGAAGTAATGCAAAAAAACTTGCTGCACGGACGTTGTCCAGTTCAACTTCATCTGCTTCAAATCGCTGTAGGATTTCTATTTGCTGCTCGTCGCTTGCATGTTCAAAGGACAATTGAAACAACACAAGACTCATAACCTCCATTTTTCGCAGTCCTTCTACAAAAATTTCTCGAATCGTCCAAGGTGATTGTCCCACGTCCGGCTTTTCAATTTTAAAAGGGGGGTATCGATAATCTTTCCTGTTCGCGCCCCACGCGCTTGCGAGTTGTTTATCAATAAATGCAGGAACTCCTAACTGAATAGCTCCAGGCCCATGTTCATCTTCAGGATAAATTCGTTCGACAGCTTGTTCTAAAGCGGCAAACTCTTTTTGACGTTTTAGAAATAAACGTTCGTTAGAAGTGACATGGCTGCCGGGAGCTTTTACTGTTTTTATGCCTAAAATGCTTCCTATAAGAGAACCAACAGTAAAAGCTCCGACAAAAATACCGGTTCTTTTTAAAGTAGCTTTTCGTTTCACTTTGTCAACTTGCTTCTGTTTTGCTTGTTTATATTCACGTCGCAACAATATTTTCTCATCCTTTCTACGCAATTTTATAAAGGTGCATTGAAGATGCAGATGAAACAGAGAGATAGCTAATATATGTATTTCCTTTAAATACATTTAAAAAATGAAAGGGGGAGTGATTAAAAATGTTGTTTTTCATTTTTTAGCCTATTAGATTATCCGCAAAGTGTTTTCATTGTTTTTGAAAACTAACAGCACGCAGGGTGCTTGGTACTTCATTAACCAGCATAAAGTACTTTTATGTTTCTCTGTTTAAGGTCATCGTAACGATTTCCGGACGGTTAAAGATACGAAAAGGGAATATGCTATTTCCCAGCCCGCGATTCACAATCAGGTTTGTTTTGTTCTGTTTATGCAGTCCTGCTGTGTATGCAGGAAAAAATCCTTGATGAGGAGCAATAAGACCGCCAAGAAATGGGATTCTGATTTGCCCGCCATGAGCATGCCCGGAAAATACGAGGTCAAATGGATGTTTCGTGTACAGCGCAAGTTTTTCCGGCCGGTGGGATAATAGAATCCGAAAGTCCGGCTGTTTTTGCATAGCTTGCTCGGCAAGTTGAATCGCCTGTTCCATAAATAGTGTATCGTCAGAATAGGGAAAATCCTTGGCAAAGGAGGGATCATCAATTCCGGTAATCGATAAATATTGTTCTTGTTCCCTTAAAAAAGCAGTTTCATTTCGCAAAATCTGCACACCAGTTGCTCGCAAATTTTTCTCTAACAGTTCGAATTTCTCGGACTTTGCTTCGTGATTTCCGGTGACATAGTAAACAGGTGCTATGTCAACAAGCTGTTTGGTTAATATTAAGCTCGGCTGCTCATTGTAACGACGGGAATCAACAATATCCCCAGTAATAAATATCACATCAGGGGTTGCTTCGTTTATTTTCTTGATTAAAGGAGCCTGGTTTTTCCGAAAAGTTTTATTATGTAAATCAGAAATATGTACGATGTTCAGCCCATCAAAGGCTTTGGGCAGATGTTTAAAATAGCAGGAGAAGTTGGCCATTACCAATTGATTGTTTTGCATATATAAAAACCAGCTTAACAATCCCAACCCTGTTAAAGTGCAACTGATTGCTTTTTTCATTGGTTTGCTCCTCTATAAATAAGTTAAATGACAGCAAGCATTTTCGGATTCAGCGCAATCATTACTTATTGCTGATATGAAAATCCGACAAGCGTTTTAGTTAGCAGTTTTCACAAGTCTTCTACTGCAATATGTATTTCTTTAGCAGCCAAATTAGCTAAACATTCTTTTAGATAAATCGTATCATGTTCCGGATAAGAAGTATATGGAGTTAAACGTTCAGGGACATGTTTATATGGCGGGCATGTTTTACCTCGATAAGCAGGATTTTCCCAGTTCGTATCGTTTTGATAGCCGCGTCGTTGCATCTCCCGAATAACAAGCATATGATATTGATACAATTTGAAAGGAGAATATTGGAATACATAATTCACAGTTGCGTGCGGCTTGTTCCAGCCATGGCCTCTTAAAGCGCAACATTCCCGGTGCTGCCCTAATAATTGCTGCCGTGGTAAAACAGGAATTAAACTTTCGTGCCATAATCTCATCTGTACTCAGCTCATTTCTTTAAAGTGAATGATCACATCAATCTCCCAGCGACTTTTAAAAAGTAAAAACTTAGGAAGGTGGAATCTTTGCTCTGCAATAGTCTCCATACCAAAACAGTTCGCCAGGTTTGTAGACGGAGTTTTTCTCTTTCAACGTAGTATTCACGATGTTGAACGTTTTCCATCGATTACTATTCCATATATTTGATTGTAATAAATAATTAACGTGAAAATCAATGGTGTATTGCTCGAGCAAACGAAACGCTTCAGCAGCATCTTGTTTAATCAGCTCATTTAAGGCTGCTTTTTGATTACTTTTTAGGTTGTTTTTAAAATAACCAGCAATATGGTATAAAGTATTTTCTATTTCCGGGAGCAGATGACCAGGCACCGATTGAAAACGAAGCTGCTGTTTTTTGATAAGTTGATAGGCGAGATTTAGATTTAATTGCTGCGGTTTCAAGCAGTTCCGGATATTGCGGTAATCTTGTTGACTGCAAGCTAAAATAAAATATTTATTTACTGCCCAAACAGTTTGAGCAGCTTTTAAAACAAGGCTCTCTGAATCGATATTTTTGATCATCATGGTCATCTACATTTCTTGTTTTTTATAGAAATAGGGAGATTTTTATTGTCGTTCCAGGTGTTATAATTCAGTGCTACAGCGTAAGTGACCCATCCAAGATAAGGGAGCATGAGAACAGCTGCTGTTTTGCTATTTAGATAAAAGTAATAGCCATTTAAAAGAATACTTATCCATAAAAGGATGGCATCAAATAGAGCGGCTCCTCGTAAATTCCAGCGAAAAAACAGGAAAGACCATAAAAAATTAAAAAAGAGCTGTGCCCTGTACAAAGCTGATTCCATCATCTGATTGCCTGCAGCTTTAGGCTTTTGGTCAAAACAGTATTTTGCAGTGCCCATTGTTGCATAAAGACTTGTCCAAGCGACTGGGAATACCCAGCTCGGGGGTGATAATTCAGGCGTGTTAAGCTGCTTATAGGTTGATTTGGCAGATTTAGCCGCCACTCCGCCAATAATCGACCCGCCTATAACTGGCACTGCGATGCTGGTAATTAATTTCCATTTTTGGACCATAATGTAAAACACTCCTCCTGAAACAGTATCTTACTTTTAATTTCCCGTCTGT
>DATGUO010000089.1:0-10696 GCA_035301305.1 Pseudogracilibacillus sp. | reverse complement strand
TTTTCTTAAATCCAGTCTCAATCGCAAAAGATAGTGCCCGCAACATGAGGATTTCTGAAAACGTGTCGCAATCGTGGAAGATATTACCCGTAGCAGAAGAATCTTCCGAAATCCGAGTTCTATCTTTAAGCGTATCTATCTTTCGCTTTATTGGAGCTATTCTATTTCAATATCTCTTCTTTAATTTGAACTATTCCATTGAAATATCTCCTTCCTCTCTCTCTAAAACTATCAAAATAAATTTCCAATCTGTGAATTCGAGTTCGGGAAAATCATTTATAACACGAACATTATACATTGTATTTTTAATTTTTAAAAAATACCCGACATATAACGGATTGTCGTTTCACTTGTAAAAGCAGTATGATACATTTGTAAGCAGTTACAAAACAGATTTCAAAAATATAGGAGGAATTAAAAATGGCAGATGTAAATAGCGTGTTTAATGAGATTGAGGAAGCTCTGAAAGAAGATGCAAGTTTAACAAAAGGTGTAGAAGCGGTTTTTGAATTTCAATTAGATGGAGAGGACGGAAAGACACATCAATTAAATTTACAAGGTGAAAATAGTACAACATCAGAAGGGTCGCCAGATGATGCGGACTGTATTATGAAAATGAGTTCGGAGGATTTTGTGAAAATGTCTCAAGGCGATCTGAATGGAACTCAAGCTTTCATGAGCGGCCGTTTAAAAATTAAAGGTAATATGGGTCTTGCTTTGAAATTACAAGACGTGCTGCAATCGTACAATAAACAAAAGAGCTAATAGAATAAAGCCTGTCATCAGGCAGGCCCGATGTAGAAAACAAATTTTCCTATACTAATAAAATAGGAAAATTGTTTTCTATAGGGAGGCAAAAAAGAAGGAGG
Source organism: Pseudogracilibacillus sp. (assembly GCA_035301305.1). Taxonomy (GTDB): domain Bacteria; phylum Bacillota; class Bacilli; order Bacillales; family Amphibacillaceae; genus Pseudogracilibacillus. The sequence continues at coordinate 9,827 of DATGUO010000089.1, read as the reverse complement.
GCAACAAGTGATTTCTTTTCAACCAACAGATGAAGAAAAAGAATTTTCCAATGTAGCAGCCAAAGTGGCATCAGATAAAATACGACCTGCTGCACATGATTGTGAACAAAATCGGGAAGTTGCTACGGATATAAAAGACGAACTTGCAAATCTCGGATTCCTATCTCTGGAGCTTCCGGAGAGTAATGGAGGGTTAGAACTTCCTTTAATTACCCAAGCACAAATAATGACATCGCTTTCATACGGTGATTTAGGAACGGTTCAAGGACTGCCAGGCGCGAATGATGCTGCTTCATTTGCCCGGTCCAAGGAGAACGCACAGCTTCAAGCTAAGTTAGATGGGGAACAAACAACTGCTTTTATAGATGTGACAGATGCCGATCTTTCATTGGGAGAAGCGCTGCAAATTAATAAGCAAAGCAGTGGCTACTCCATCAATGGGTTATCACAACCTGTGCGACATGCAACCTCAGCTGCAAGTATCATTATAGCAGGTAAAGACGCAGATGGAGAAGCAGTGGTGCTCCTTTTGGATAACCAAAATAATTGGGACGTGACAGATGCTGATATCCGGCTTGGATTGTTAGCGGCTGGGATAGGAAGATTTTCGTTTGGCCAGACAGAAGTAGAGGGAGACAACATCCTTGCGAGCGGGGAAGAAGCGGAAAAATGGATTCGAGCTGCCCGGAGTCGAATATATATTTTACAGGCGGCGAAAGAAGTCGGTTTAATGCATGCAGCATTGGATTACGCCACTGGGTATACTGCGGAGAGACGTGCATTTGGTCAGTCGATAGCCGGTTTTCAAGGTGTATCATTCCGGATTGCTCAAATGGCAATTGAAACGCGTATCGCTAATCACCTGCTTTGGGAAGCAGCGGTGAAAGCGGATGCGGAAGAAACGGATACATGGCAATATGCTCTGCAAGCCATCAACCGGGCACATCAAGCGGTACGTTATGTGACCGATTCAGCTGTTCAACTGCTGGGGGGCCATGGATTTGTGCAAGAGTACCCTGCTGAAAAATGGGCTCGTGATGCCTTGGCTCAAGTCACATTATACGGACGGGAAACAGATTTTCTATCGCAACGAGGCGAAGAAATTTTGCAGAGTGAAAAGAAAGGGGTGACTACATGATTGATTTTGAATTATCAGAGCAGCAAAACCAAATTAAAGAAATGACGCATTGGTTTGCGGAAAATGAAATTCGTCCGATTGCCATGGAAGCTGAAAAATTAGGTGATGTGCCATACGAATGGTTGCAAAAAATTAATAGCATGGGCATTCAGTTAAATACTTCTTCTTTCGGCGGAGGAAGCGGTGAGTCGAAAGGCGGCAAGAAAAAAGAACGTGAAGGTAATCGCATGGGCGTACTCGCTACAGAAGAAATGGCTTGGGGAGATCCCGCTATTACACTATCACTTCCTGGAGCAGGGTTAGGGGGGCCGCCTGTTCAATCGAGCGGAACGCCGGAACAGCAAGAACGATTTTTATCCATCTTTACAGCAGATGAACCACGCTGGGGCGCATATGCTCTGACAGAGCCGGAAGCAGGTTCCGATGCTTCTGGTGTGCAAACTACAGCGAAAAAAGTAGATGGCGGGTATATATTAAACGGCCAGAAAATATTTATTACGAATGGTGCTCGCGCATCGTGGGTCGTTGTGTTTGCGACAGTAGACGCCTCTCTAGGCAAAGCAGGCCAGCGTGCGTTTGTAGTTGAAAAAGGGATGAAAGGATTCTCTTCTCCTAAAAAAGTAGAAAAAATGGGACTGCGAGCAAATGAAACGGCAGAACTTGTACTGGAAGACTGCTTCGTTCCTGATGAGAACTTGCTGGGTGGTGAAGAATTGTATCAGGAAAGCGATACAAAACCATCAGGCTTTCGAGTCGCGATGAAAACATTCGACAGTACTCGGCCAATTGTAGCTTCGATGGCCATTGGAATTGCCAGGGCTGCCTATGAATATACATTAGATATTGTCCGTAAAGAATATCCGAAAAGCGGCCGTCTGTTTCACTTGGCTTCGGAGACACTAGCGACCTTGGAACAAAATATTCAAGCAGCTCGTTTACTTACTTGGGAAGCAGCCTGGAAAGCAGATGTCGGAGAAGCGAATGCGAAAGAAGCTGCGATGTGTAAAGCATATGCTGGACAGATGGCACTGGATGTATGTGAAAGGTGTTTAGAATTACTCGGACCAGCTGGCTTGGACGGTCATATTGTAGAAAAATGGTACCGTGATGTAAAAGTATTCGATATTTTCGAAGGTACGAATCAGGTGCAACATCTCGTTGTGGCGAGAAGACAATATGCACCTTATGGTGTGAAAGTTTAAAAGTAACTAGACAAAGAGTGGTGGAAAATAATGACATATGAAACATTGACAATCGACCAGCAAAAGAAAGGAGTTGCTTGGATACGCATCGATAATGCCCCAGCTAATGCCATTGATGATGCCCTGATGCAGGACTTAAATCAAGCAGCAGACGAACTGGCAAAGGACGATAAAGTTCGCGTTGTCGTTCTTGCGTCTGATAATGAAAAGACTTTTCTCGCTGGACTCGATTTAAAAAATGCGATGGGGTCAGATTCAGAGGATAGTGACGGTGAAAATCCGATTACCAAAGAAAGCAAGCGGCTGCAAGCATGTTTTCAAAAATTCGCTGAAATGCCTAAACCGGTTATTGCAGCGATTAACGGTTACGCGCTAGGCGGAGGTTGTGAACTGGCATTGGCTTGTGATTTCCGTATCATGGGTGCCGGAAAAATTGGTTTAACAGAAGTTTCACTCGGCCTTATACCTGGTGCAGGAGGTACACAGCGTTTGACGAAGTTATTAGGAAGAGCCAAAGCAACGGAACTTATTTTTAAAGCGAAACGTATAGATGCAAAAGAAGCACTGGATATAGGTTTAATACATGAACAAACGGAGGCAGAGAATCTGGAATCTAAAGTGACTGCTTTTGCCGAGGAACTTGCAGAAGGGGCAGTGAAGGCGATGGGAATCGCTAAAAAAGCAATGAATGCTGCGGATCAACCGCTCGAGGAAGGTCTGGACGTTGAAGCGCATGCCTTTGCAGAAACATTTAACACAGAAGAGCCTGGAATTGGTTTAGCGGCTTTTTTCCAAAAAGAAACGCCGCAGTTTTTGAATGAATAATATTGGTGCGGCCTTCTTGTATAGAATATCCCATGGTTCTCTTTAGCAGTAAGGAAGTTGTACATTTTCAGTTGATTATAAACAACGCACGATTCAGGAAATTTGCATGTTTCAAACCTGCATAGCAAATAACTTGTTTGCACAGGGACGGGGGGAAAGATGGCAGATTTTCTTTTAAAAATAAAAAACTTGCCCTTCATAAATTCGAATAGAAAGCGCCACAAGAGCACTTATGCAAAGAAGCGAACTATTTATTTTTTACTTGCCAAATGAATCAATTTCATAAGTGTTGATTTCCAAAGTAAATCCGAACTATTGAAATAAAAATTATGCAATGTTCGTGTTTATGAAATATAACTTTTATGATTGGCGTGTAGGAAGGCCGTGGCCTGACGACGGCTTAACAGCTGCCCGCGGAAAGCGGCCATCCGGAACCCCACTCAAAGCGAAAATTTAATGATTCGGATTCTACTCCTAATTTTGAATGATGAAATTGACTCAAATATAAACGAAAAGCATAAAAGGTGGAATGAACATTGTCTTCTTGGAATGAATTATTAAAAGGAAAAGTAGCAGTTGTGACAGGGGCATCACGCGGTATCGGGAGACAGGATGCCCTAGCTCTTGCAGAAGCTGGAGCAGATGTGGTGATAACTGATATTTTGATTGAATCAGATGATACAAACGAGCAGGAAGCGGAGAAATACGGCCCTATTGCTCAAGTGATGCAGAGCACGGATGTCATGTATGCGGAAAAAACAGCCAAAGAAATTCAGGACATGGGCAGACGGTCTTTCGCGATTAAAATGGATGTGACAGACCGGGAAGAAGTGAAAGACGTATTTGCGAAAGTGAAAGAGGAATTCGGGAGTATCGATATCCTCGTCAATAATGCAGGCACGCTTGATCACGTCTCCCAAATAGAGAATCAAAATGATGACTTTTGGGACCGTGACTTAAATGTAAATTTAACTGGAACCTATAATTGTACGAAAGCAGCTTGGCCTTATATGAAAGAAGCAGGCGGCGGGAAAATCATCAATATGTCTTCCGTAGCTGGTACCATTGGCGGCTTTGGACAGGCGAGTTATTCTGTAACGAAAGGTGGTATCCTGAGTTTCACGAAAAGTATGGCACTGGAAGGAGGACGTCTTGGAATTAACGTCAACGCAGTTGTGCCAGGTATTGTAAATACAGAAGCGTTCAATTTAACCAACCCTGAAATGAACGAACGGATGAAAAATCGTACCGCATTTAAAGAGCCTGGGGATCCGGAAGATATTTCAAATGCAATTGTGTTTCTGGTATCGGATAAAGCGAAATACATTACGGGAGTCGGATTAAACGTTTCCGGCGGTATTGAACTTTTTACTTTTTAAACAGAAACAGCAGAATGAGTTTTATACAGAGAGGATAGATAAGGAATGTCTGATGTTGTTATTGTAGATGCATTACGTACAGCTACGGGCAAGCGAAAAGGAGCATTTTCGGATACGCATCCTGTTGATATATTAACACCTGTTTTGAAAGCGCTTGTCGATCGGAATGATGTAGATCCGGGCTTGGTAGAAGATGTCGTAACTGGCTGTGTTACGATGACAGACGAACAAGGAGGGAATATTGGACGCTTAGCTGTTTTAGCTGCCGGTTTTCCTGTCGAAGTCCCTGGATTTTCACTGAACCGAATGTGCGGTTCCAGTCAGCAGTCACTGCATAGTGCTTCTCAAGCGATACTTGCAGGAGATATGGATGTAGCGATTGCCTGTGGAGTGGAAAATATGACACGGGTGCCAATGGGAAGTGATATGGGCGGTTTTAGCAATCAAGTTATTAATAAGCATAATATTGTGCCCCAAGGCTTTTCTGCAGAAATGATTGCCAGCAAATGGGAACTGAACCGCGAAGAATTGGATGCGCTTTCTTTGGAAAGTCATCGGAAGGCTGCAAAAGCAATGGACGATGGACTGTTTCAGCGGGAAATTTTACCAATGGAACTGGAATCCGGGCTTTTTGAACAAGATGAAGGCATCCGAAAAGACACGTCGCTGGAAAAATTAGGCGATTTAACCCCTTCTTTCCAACCGGATGACGGTGTTGTAACCGCAGGAAATTCCAGTCAAATCAGCGATGGAGCGGCTGGGCTTCTCTTAATGTCCAGTGAAAAAGCAGAAGAGCTGCATCTAAAACCGAGAGCACGGGTGATTGCGCGTACGGTGGTCGGAGAGGATCCGGAATTAATGCTTACCGGCGTCATACCAGCAACTAAAAAAGTGCTTGCAAAAGCAGGTCTCACTATAGAAGATATGGACACAATCGAAATTAACGAAGCATTCGCATCCGTTGTAAAAGTCTGGGAGAAAGAATTGCAGCCTGATATGGATAAAGTTAACCCTCGTGGCGGAGCGATTGCCCTTGGTCATCCGCTTGGCGCCAGTGGAGCGCGTATTGCTACAACACTGCTTCATCAATTAGAAGATACAGGTGGAAAATATGGGCTGCAAGTGATGTGTATTGGATTTGGTATGGCTACAGCAACCATTATTGAAAGGCTCTAAAGGCTGAATATAAAACAGGAGGTATACCAGATGGCAGAAACAGACAAACCGCAAGCGGCGGAAGTTTTTCAGATGATTGATGCAGCATTGAAACATGACCCATCCGTGACAGAAGGGAAAAAAGGCACGTTCGAATTTCATCTGTCCGGAGAAGAGGAAGGGACGTATCAAATCATCATTGATGATAACGGAGCCCGGGCGGTAGAAGGATCAGAAGAAGAACCGCAATGTACGTTAAAAATAGGGACGGATGATTTTCGTGAAATGGTTGCAGGGACGCTCAACCCGACTGCTGCATTTATGGGAGGGAAACTAAAGATAAAAGGAAATATGGGTCTTGCTTTAAAATTACAAACCATACTGAATTCTTTTTCATTTTAGAAAAGTGTGGTTAATCGTTCGGGAGGTCTTTTGCTAATGAAACCGAATAATCTAGTGGAAATGCTCCATCGCAGTGTGGAGCGTTTTCCTGAGAAAGATGTTTTTATGTGGAAAGAGAACGGCGTATACAGGCGCATGAAATACAGGGTGTTTTGGGAAAAAATCTATCACATTGCTTCTGCATTTGTTCATGTGGGAATTGGCGAGAACGATAAAGTTGCTATTCTTTCGGACAGTAATCCGATGTGGGGAATCACAGATTTTGCTTTAGCGAGTATTGGAGCAGTGAGCGTACCGGTATATCCTACATTGCCTGCGGACCAGGCAGCCTATGTATTTGAAAATGGGGATGTACGAATGGCAGTTGTGGAGGATGGAAAGCAGCATCAGAAAATTCTGGAAGGGAATGTCGAACTGGAAAGAATCATCACGATGTACCCTGATGAACAGCAGCATGTAAGAGAGAAGGACCTTTCTTTCAGGGAGTTAGAAGCACTTGGAAAAGCGTATCCGCTCGCTCATTGGGAAGACGGCTGGCGGCAAATAGATCGTGATCAGCTGGTCACGATTATTCACACATCCGGCACGACCGGTAAACCTAAAGGGGTCATGCTGTCACATGGCAATTTTTTAGCGAACGTGGAGGCAGTCCAGTTCTGGCTCATTGAGTTGTTGCCGGAAGATTTATCCCTTTCCTATTTACCTTTATCTCACGTATTTGAACGGACAGCAGGCCACTTTATTCCGCTTTCTGTCGGCGTAACGATCGCTTATGCGGAAAGTATCGACACGATTCCGGAGAATTTACTGGAAATTAAACCGACGATATTAACCAGTGTGCCACGTCTTTTCGAAAAAGTATATAGTATGGTTTGGGAAGAAATCAACGACGGGTCTTCCGTGAAACAGAAAGTTTTCAATTGGGCACTCTCTATCGGTGAACAGCGATATGAAATGTACCAAAATGCAGAAATGGATGATTTAATCAAACAGACAGCGATGCCGCAAAGTTTCATGAGAAAGTGGAGATTGGCAAATCGTTTAGTATTCAGCCAAGTGAAAGAAAAGCTTGGCGGCAGATTACGTGGAATGGTCTCCGGAGGGGGGACGCTCAGCCCGGAATTAGCCCGGTTCTTTTGGGCGCTGGATCTCCCAATCCTTGAAGGGTACGGTTTAACCGAAACGGCGCCTGTCATCAGCACCAATCCAATTATTCGAGCAAAAGCAGGTACGGTAGGGAAAGTTTTACCGAATGTGGATGTGAAAATTGCCGAAGACGGCGAAGTGTTGGTAAAAGGTCCGAGTATTATGCAGGGGTATTACAACGCTCCTGAAAAAACAGCTGAAGAATTTGTGGATGGCTGGTATAAAACTGGCGATATCGGTGAATTAGATGAAAGTGATTACTTAAAAATAATTGATAGAAAAAAACGGATTATTGTTTTGTCAACAGGGAAGAATGTGGCGCCTCAACCCATTGAGAATGCGATGGATGAGAGCGACTATATCGAGAATACGATGGTTTTTGGAGAAAAACAGAAATATATTATTTGTTTAGTGAACCCGGATTTTGAGAATCTGAAAACATGGGCAGAACGAAAGGGCATCAAGGAAACAGACCCGACATCTCTCGCTGAAAATGAGCAAGTCAGAGCATTAATCGAACAGGAAATAGCTCAACGAACAGAGGAATTCGCCCGTTTTGAAAAACCGAAGAAAATAGCTATTATTGGCAAACCTTGGAACGTTGATGACGGGGAGCTGACCCCGAAATTATCCTTGCGACTCAACGTCATTGAAGAACGTTACCGGGATACCATTATAGAAACATACAGCGAAGACTTTTTAGACGATGGAAAAACAGCGGAAGTGGTCGAACAAGCATAACAAAACAAAGAAAAAAACTAGCTTAAAGTATCAGAAAATTTAAATATGTAAATGGACAAAATAACCCCAATCACGTGCTTAACATGCATGATGATGGGGTTAAATGATGTTATTACGAATAACTTTCGCAACAGCTTCTGTCCGATTTTGTGCTCCCAGCTTTTGCATAATAGTAGACACATAGTCGCGAACCGTATACTCACTTAAATGCAATTCATTGGCAGCTTCGTGCGTAGAAGCCCCTTTTTCCATGAGTTTTAAAACCTCAATTTCTCTTGGAGATAATGCAGGAGCCCCATCTTCCAGTTTTTTCTCCGAAGAAGCAGAGAACTTCGATAAAATTTCGCCTGCACTTTGTCCGAACCGTGAAATAGCTGTAATCGTTTCTTGAGACAGCTCAAAATAAACATCAGGCCCCTGATCCAGCAATACAGCACCAAGCAGTTTCTTTTCAATCGTTGTAAAGATGGGAGCAACTACCAAAGAGCCAAGTTGAAACAATTGAACATATTCATCAGGGAAACCGGCGGAAGCGTCTTTGATATAAATAGGCTGGAAATACTTCATATTTTTCCCATAAAGTTTCAAGAAATTTAAATTCTTTTGGATGATGGGCAAGTTATTCACGTTTTCTGCAATATTTTGAATAATGTCATTATCCAGACCTTGTCCATATACACCAATGCCGGCCGTATCCCGTAAAGAATAGGAAAAGAGTGCACTTCTTTCAAACGGCAAGTATTCTACAAATCCTTTCGTGATATTTTCTGCAGCATCTTGATACGTCGTCGAGCGCATCACCATTTCATTAAAAAGAATGACAGAATCTTTCCAGTCTTGTTCCTGGCGGGACTGCAATAAAGCGTCATACCCCTGCTGGAAGGTTTTTAACACATACGTAATGAACGGGATAAAGTCTGCAGCATCTTCTTTATCCACGCAAAACAGTAAGGTAGCTTCTTCGTAAGAAATGGGAAGTACCTGATGTTGTCTTCTATCTTCCGGTTCACTTTCTTCCAACAAAAGTTCTGTTAACTGAAAAATTGAATCCGCTTTCAAATTCTGATTATTTTTTTGAGAAGATTTTTTATTTACCAGTGTACTGATGTAAAACTTGCCGTTCTTTTTGTGAACAAGTGCGGCCCATTCAACCGAAAATTGTTTGGACGACACTAAATCCTGTAAAAAAGATTCTATTGTAAAGTCCTGATATGGCTGTGTTAACAGCTCTGTACCTATTTTATTAAATACATACTTCACTGCTTGGTGATGTTTCTGAGAATGTTCATTATGCGTTTGAATGACAGAATGCACCATATTTTCTAACAGGATAAGCGAAGACTGGTAAATGTCCAGGGAACCTGTGAATTCTTCTGAAGTTAGAAAGCTCTGTTTGATTGCTGTTGATTCGTTCTCAGGTTCTATATCAACATCCGTCTCAAAAACAAGTGCCTTTAAATAAGAAATAGCTTCGCTCAGCTCTGTTGAAGCCCGTCCTTTAGTATTTTTAAAATGGAAAAGGATATTTTCCCATTCCTCGATAATTTCTTTTTCATGATCTTGCATTATCTTTATACCTTCATTAAAAATAGAATGCATTTGCGTATTTAAGGAACGTTTCAAGTTAACACCTCTTTATAAAATGAATGAAGACTCATTCTTTTTAGTCAATAAGATTGGAACTTTGTTATAGGACAGTATATCGCATGACGGTTCAATTTGCAAAAAGGACCAAAAATTTTGTTTGAAAATAGCATAGGTTAGCGTTCAAATTTCGTACAGTAGAGAAAGGTAAAACAAAAGTACAAAAGTAGGGGTTCGATTTGGAATTTTATGGAA
>DATGUO010000088.1:0-7742 GCA_035301305.1 Pseudogracilibacillus sp. | reverse complement strand
AACGTCGATTGTACAAAAAGCAAGAGACATGTCTTTAGAGGAGTCTATACAATACTTGGATGACGATGAATACTGCGAAGTAACTCCAGAAAATATTCGGTTACGTAAGAAATTGCTGGATAAAAATGAACGGGAAAAAGCCAAAAAGAATTAAACATGAAAAAAGACGCCAGCATTCTGCATTGCTAGCGTCTTTTCTTATTTAGAAAATTGATAATCGGATTTCATATCCCAAGGATGAATCATGTAATCCCGTGCTCCTGTCGTAACGTAAGGGTCATTTTTGACTAAGGCTTCAATATCCTGCAAGTCCTCTCCCTGGTAAATGATAAGCCCGCCTGCCCCATCTTTTAATTTTCCGTAGAGAAAGATATGATTCTCTTCCCGCATCTGTTCAACATAGTCTAAATGTGCTTGGCGGTGGGATGTGCTTTTTTCTTCGTCTAACATAGGTAATAAAACAGCGTAATAATTCATGCCTATTTCTCCTCGTTCATTGTATTTTTGTTCGGGTGTGTTTTGTATAGTATAAAGCAATAGGGAACAGCAGGCAAGCCGCTTCTCCAACAATCAATCCCGCACCAGCAAACATTCACTTAGAATCAGGGAACCATGGGAGAGATATTTAAAATCGTGAGAACAGTAGTTACATATCTCTTCAAATTGCTCAGCATCGGTTGAGTAAGATGTCCTTTTTAAAATTTTATGCTCTCTCACTGTGAAGGAGACTAGTTATCCAGCTGCATGGTTTTTTCTGAAAATTAACTTTTTAATAAACTGGATTCATGGTAAGCTTATACATAAATTATTAATATTTCCAATGGCAACTTCTAAAACAGTTGAAGCTCCTTGTTCTTTTGTTGAAACGGATTCATCGGTGAAAAACCATGATCAGATTTATGACGTTTTTACAGAGGGGATAACGGGAGAAAAAATGAAAAACAGAATTCTCCTTTTGTGAAAGGGCATTTGAAAGAAAAACTGCTTAAGTATACATTTTCTTTTGAAAAATAAAAACGCTAAAAAAATATGGGAAAGGATTGTAATCATGCGGTTCAATTGGTTGAGAATCTCAAGTATTATTGTTTGTGTACTCGTGTTTAGTGCCTGCGGAAACGATGAAGAAAATGAGGATATAGATTTAGAAAAAGAAGCAGAAGAGATAAGTGTGGAGTTTTTAGACACTTTGTATAATGTGGAGGAATCTCATTTTGTGGATGAAAACGATACGGTAGAAGAAGTCGCTGATTATTTCGAGCAGCAAGTAGATGAATATGAAGTTTACTTTACGGAAGAAGAATTAGAAGAACTGACAAATACACGATTCTTTTCCAAACCGGATGAAGCTGCTTCCAAGCAAGAGGCAACGATAACAATGAAAAACCTCGAGGTCGATGCAGAAGAAACAAATGAAGAAGGCGAGTGGGAATTTGAGCACACTTTCACGCTCATATTTGAAGACGAGTCAGGAGAAGAGATTAAGTCAGCCGATATGTCAGGGCAAATTACCGTTGTCGAGGATACAGGAGACATGAAAATTGACCGTTACTACGACAATGGATTCCCTGAAGATATGTTAGAATCTTTATAAAAAGTTAGAAAACTTGGCATTCGCGACGCTTTACCAGCGAATGCCTTAGTTGCACTTATGCAGGAAGGAAGGCGAGAGACTTCCTTCACGGCGATAGAAAACTTGGCATTCGCAACGTTTTACCAGCGAATACCTTAGTTGCACTTATACAGGGAAGAAGTTGTATATTTTTATTAGCTAAAAAAAGGCGCCGTCTATAAACAACGCACCTTTTAAAAGTTTATTTATTATTTTTATTTTTATTGTCCTTATCTAAATGAATTACCACGCCACGTGCGTAACGGATGTTTTCCTCGTCGACGGTTCCTTCTCTTGCTTGTTCTTGTTTCCCCCAACTGTAAAAAATAAGCAGCAACGCAAAAGCGTAACTTAAGATTTGCGTGAATTTAAGAACCCCTCCTGCTATCTGCTGATCGTAAATAGCAGTAATAACCGGGAAGAGGTCCCCTTCCGTTGCTTCATAGACAGGGAAATGGGCTTTCAGCACAATAATGTAAAAGAAACCGGTAGGCATCAAAATAGTTGACGCCAAGAAGATATATAAAGCACGTAACATGTACGATAAACCTTTTAATTCTGATAATGGGTGAATGATAACCCACCACATGAAGAAAGCGTTCATTGCTAAGATAATCTCAGCAAGAGCAGTCAGTAACCAGCTCCCATGGATGGCGTTAAACACCGTAGGAATGAAGTAAATGGAGATCAACCCATTAAACCCGACGAGTGTTAACCATGGATGGGAAAAAATCTTTAATAAAATACGCGCTTGATGGTTCCAGATGACCTGCCGCAAAAAAGTGACGGGAATGCTCAACAGCAATAAAGGAACCGTGATGAAAAAAATAGCTGATATTTCCATCATATACATGCTGAACAAATAATCTGTTCCAATGATATGCAAAGGAGTTGCTTTAAAAAAGAGCGTAACAGAGACGCCGAGGTAAAAATAGACACGTTGACTTGGCTTTATACCATAAACAGACGGGCGAGCAATAAACTTTTCATATAAATAAATCGACACGATACCCAGCACAATCCAATGGAGTGGAAAAACAGCATACCAAGAATGATTGGAAAGGATAGTATCAAACAATGGAGCTCACCACATTTCTATTATATTTTTTCTTTGTCTAATGCTAGTGTAACAGATGAAGAAAGGAACGAAAATGGATAGCTAACTTGTTTTTAGTTTAAGATATATGTTGAAATAAAACCAATAAGCACAAGGATGATAAAGATAACCCAAAATAGTTGGCTTTTGTTTTTCCGGTTCTTGGGACGGAATGTTTTTTTATTCCAGCGATCTGGATCGAATTTAATCTCGTCATCCGAGGTTACCGAAGTTTGTCTGACATAACTTTTTCGTAAAGAAAAACGTTCTACCCCGATTAAAAATAAAGGAGCAAGCAGAAAGCCGCCAAGTGCACCGAAAAGATGGGCGGATATATTAATGTTCGGTTGCATAAAGGACATCACGACACCGAGAATGAAAATAATCGTTACAATTTGAGCATTACCTTCATCAATAAGATGTTTTCTAAAAAGTACCATAAAGATATAGATGCCAAATAAACCATAAATGGCTCCAGAAGCACCTAGGTGGTATGTTATTGACGTTGGTGCCATGATATAGGTGCCGACATTTCCAATAACCCCGGCTAAAAGATAAAAGACAACAAAGCGAAACTTGCCCAACATTTGCTCTAGAGCAGGGGCGAAAAGAACAAGGGCAAATGAATTAAAAAGGACATGGGAAAAACCGCCATGTAAAAAGATAGGAGTTAGTAAGCGCCAGTATTCGCCGTCGGTTACCTTTGCATTAGACCCGATGCTCCAACTATAAATAATTTCACCAATCTGTAAATGTAAGACATATAAAATGAGCCATAAGAGCAAGTTGATAATAATAATCGTTGAAACGACAGGGTAAAATTGCATAAATTCTTTCACACTTCGTTCTTGTCTAACAAACATAATACCCCTCCTAGATGTCCCTTGTAGTATAATATAATCTGAAAGACAAGGGAAGTCATGTATACTTGAAGTATAACTTTAAAAAAGAAAGGCCGAAATGACATGATTAAAGGAATAGGCATTGATATTATTGAATTGGATCGGATTCAACATTCGCTACGAAAAAGTGATAGATTCATCAAACGTATTTTAACAAAAGATGAACAGAAAGCATTCTTGTCTTTACAAAAAGAATATCGCCAAGTGGAATATGCTGCAGGCCGATTTGCAGCAAAAGAAGCTTTTGCAAAAGCCGTTGGTTCAGGGATAGGTTCATTAAGTTTTCAAGACATCGAAATCATGCAGAAAACGAATGGGAAACCATCATTACAGGCGATAGGGTATGAATCAGAGCACGTGTTTTTATCTATTTCTCACAGTAAAACATATGCGGTAGCGCAAGTTATTATTGAAGAAAAAAGAATATAAAAGAAGGGCGGCAACCGGTAAGTATTTGAAAAGCAAAACGAAATGCCGTAAACTTTCTTTAAATGAAGGAAATATAAGCAAAGTAAAGAATAAGCTTAAGGAGGTCATGGAATGATTAAGTTTCGTAACACATGGGCAGAAATCGACCTGGATAAGATTGCGCATAATGTGAAAGCTTTAGCGAATTTGCTGCCTAAAGAACATCGTGTGATGGGCGTTGTCAAGGGGGACGGTTATGGACATGGCAGCGTGCAAGTAGCCCGGACATTGACGGAAAACGGTGTTGATTTTTTAATGGTGGCTTTGCTTGAAGAAGCTGTTACTTTACGCGAAGGAGGCATTCGAACGCCGATTTTGGTTGTCGGCAGGACAAATCCAGCCTACGCACATGTTGCAGCAGCGTATGATATTACATTAACCGTTTTCCAAAAAGACTGGTTAGACGGTGTCGCAACAAAGTTGTTTCCCAAACCGCTGGATGTGCATGTTGAATTTGAAACAGGCATGAATCGGACAGGAATTGTTACTGAACAAGATCTCCATGAAGTGGTTGAACATGTGAAAAAAATGGAACAAGTAAACATAACAGGTGCTTACACTCATTTTGCTACAGCAGACGAAATCAATTCCGACCAATATGAAACACAACATAAACGCTACCACCATATGCTGGGCATTTTAGCTTCCTTAGTTGGAGATAATCTCATTACTCATATTGGAAACAGCGCTGCTGGTATTCAATATTCACAAGACATGCTGGATTATACCAGGTTTGGCGTTAGTTTATATGGTATTTATCCCTCAGCAGATGTTGCTTCTTTGGAAAAAGTAACGTTAAAGCAAGCCATGCATGTACATAGCGAAATTTCTCAAATCAAACAAGTGCATCCTGGAGATGCGATTAGCTATGGAGCAACGTATACGGCAGAGAAAGAAGAGTGGATTGCTACAGTTCCTATTGGCTACGCAGACGGCTGGAGCAGGGCATTGCAAGGATTTCATGTTCTAGTAGATGGAAAACGCTGTCCAATTGTAGGGCGTATTTGCATGGACAGTATGATGATTAAAGTTGACCAATACTATGAAGCAGGAAAGCGCGTCACGCTCATCGGGGAGAATAATGGAGCTTTTATTTCGATGGACGATGTGGCTAGTCACTTAGGAACGATTGGTTATGAAATTCCAGTCATGTTAACGAGCCGAATACCGCGCGAATACAAGCTTCGAAGCCAGTGATTTAACTGCTTTTCATTTAGAAAGCATTGCATTTCTTTTTAGAAAATGCTACGATAAATCTATTAATTAAAAGTTCTCTATTCATTAGCGGGGGTGTATCGATTGCCAGATCGATTGGAAGACATTATGATATCATTGCCAAAAGAGTTACTTTCCGAAGTAAATAGTATGGCAGAGTGTGAACAAAAAGAAATTAATGAAATCATTTTCCAAGCTACTGAAAGCTATGTAAGCTACAGAAAAGAAAAAATCAAACTCCATGAAACAATGCAAAAAGGATATGAAGAAATGGCAGGGATTAACTTAAATCTTTGTTCCGAAGCATTTTTAGCTGAAGAGGAGGCTAAAACCACTTCAGACCGTTTAGTGATCGGGGTGTATTGATGATTGTACAAAGAGGAGAGGTGTATTTTGCTGATCTCTCGCCGGTAGTGGGATCAGAACAAGGCGGAGTGCGTCCAGTACTTGTTGTCCAAAATGATATTGGGAATAAATTTAGCCCGACTGTGATTGTAGCGGCAATTACTGCGCAAATCCAAAAAGCGAAACTTCCGACACATGTTGAAATTGAAGCAGAGCCGCATGGATTTGAACGGAAGTCAGTCATTTTATTGGAGCAAATCCGAACCTTGGATAAACAAAGGCTAACAGACAAAATTACTGAATTAGATGACAGTAAAATGGCAGAAATAGATCATGCTCTTGAGGTAAGTTTAGGGCTATCATTTAAAGATTTTTATGAAAAAGAGCATAAATAGTTACAACCTGGTAACTCTTCCTGTTAATTTAGGAAGGGTTTTTGTTTTGCTTAAAAAAATGTTCTGGAGAATAGGTTCCCCAGAACAACAGGCAAATCTTATTTTTTGCGACGCAGTAATAAAAATAAAGCAGAAACAAAAGCTGCAGCAGCACCAGCGATCATTAACGGCTGCTTTTTAATTTGATTATCTTCATCGTATAATTTGTCTTTTACAATTAAATTCAGGTTTTGCGGGCGCTCTGCCAGGCGACGCATGAAATAACCATACCAGTCGTCTCCAAAGGGTATGTACGTACAGAATAAATAACCTGCATTTGCGAGAGACTCTTGCAAATCGTTACGGAAGCCATAGAGCATTTGGAATTCGAATTTATTTCGATCAATATTTTCTTCAGCTACAAACTTTCTGATTTCCGCAATGATGTGGTGATCATGTGTAGCAATCGAGGTGAATGCGTCTCCTCTCAGTCGTTTTTTAGCTAACTCAATAAATTCGCGATCTATTTGTTCTTTGTTTTGGTATGCTACATCAGCGCTTTCTTTATAAGCTCCTTTAACGATACGTAAACGAGTATTTTGATATCTGTCAATATCAGCATCAGAACGGTATAAGTAGGATTGGATAACGGTTCCAACATTGTCATATTCATTTCTTAATACATCTAAAATATCTAACGTCTGGTCATAGTGAAGATAATCTTCCATATCAATATTAACGAAGATGTTATAAGAAGCAGCTAAGTCCAAAATTTCGCGCATGTTCTGAATGCAGAATGCTTCGTCAATGTCTGAACCGAGCTGAGTCAATTTAACCGAAAGATGACAATCTGCTTTTTCTTCATGAATACGTTCAATTACTTGTAAAATTTCATTTTTTGCTTTGGTAGAATCAGATTTTTTATCAACAAACTCTCCTAAGTGGTCTACAGTAGCAGAAATTCCTAAATCATTTAGTTCTTTGACACTTCTCATCATACTGTTAATATCTACACCACCGATAAATTGGTCTGCTCCAAAGTGAGATCCCCACCTTTTAGCACCTCGATACAATAACTTGTTGTTAGCGAGTGCAATAAAAAAATCTCTAGCAGGATTAACCACAACACATTCCCCTTTCCTATTTTCTCCCTCTATAATAACATGAATACTTATAAAGTATGTAATAAAATTTATTTCTTGATAAGAAGCAGGGCGGAGAAGGATAGTAAATATTTTTAATGGCTAGTTTAGTGTATGAATTGACGTTAAGGTGAAAAACATGGTAAGTTTAAATAAGTGTTTTGCTTCTTGAGAAAGACCTCAAGAAAAAAGAAATAAAATTCCTGTTTTTCATTGACAAGATTCCAATGATAATGTATATTAGTTTTTGCTGTTATTTGTTCTGATGTTTTAAAAAAACAATGAACTTTACATAGCCATAAGCAGAAAGCTGGTGTAAACACATAATCAGCATTCCACAGTAGCTCAGTGGTAGAGCAATTTGCGGGAGCAAAACTGCGAGGAGTCTCTAAGACACGACGAGCCAACAAACTATAAGCAGAGAAACAACTAGTGCAACAACATTAACAATATTCCACAGTAGCTCAGTGGTAGAGCAATCGGCTGTTAACCGATCGGTCGCAGGTTCGAATCCTGCCTGTGGAGCCAGTGGAGAAGTACTCAAGTGGCTGAAGAGGCGCCCCTGCTAAGGGTGTAGATCGGTTTTGCCGG
>DATGUO010000087.1:0-168901 GCA_035301305.1 Pseudogracilibacillus sp. | reverse complement strand
TGATATGTTTCCGGGTATTTGGCGTCATGGAGATTGGATAAAAATTGATGAAAAGGGCAGCTGTATTATTTATGGAAGGTCTGACTCCACGATTAATCGTCAGGGCATTCGTTTAGGAACGAGCGAGATTTACCGGGCGGTCGATGCGCTGGAGGAAGTGGAAAATAGTCTGGTGATTGATTTAGAAATGCTTGACCGGAAGTCTTATATGCCTTTATTTGTCGTGCTTACAGAAGGAGAAAGTTTAACGGAAGAATTAATTCAAACCATTAAAAACAATGTAAAATCAATCGTTTCTCCTCATTTTGTGCCGAATGATGTCTTTGCTGTTCATCAAATTCCAACTACATTAAGCGGGAAAAAAATGGAGGTGCCTGTTCGAAAAATATTGCTGGGCCAAGACCCTGATAAAGTAGTCAATGAGGGTTCCATGGTGAATCCCGAATCGTTACAGTATTTTATTGACTTAGCAAAACAATTAAACACGAATGATTAACTATTCACTGAATTTAGATTGCAAGAACATTGTCATCTAAATTCAGGTTTATGTATTATTTATAATAGACGTTATCATATGTTTGGAGTGCCACTCGCCAAATGAGAATAAAGTAATCGGATATTTTTTGGGAAACAAAGTCTGGTGAATTTCCTTTTTGCTGTATCCATTTTGATGGAGTTGCCATACGTTGCCTTGCAGTTCTTCCAGATAATGGAGTTTGTTTTCGAAAGCTTCTCGGCCTTTTTTAACAAATCCTGCATGGCAACAGTACATCTCATCAAAGTCGAAAGTCAATACATGTTTGATAGATTGAATGATTTGTGGAATACTTTCTTCCCGCAAAATGACTTTTGTTCTGGGATGTACATACAAATCCCCTGAGAAAAGCTGTCCTGTTTCTTCATTTAAAAAAGTAAGATGATCGGAAGCATGCCCAGGTGTGGGAATCACTTTCCAGCGAGCCTGTCGTGATTCAAATGTATGGCCAATTGGCTTGGCAGTAAAAGGAGCTCGTTTTCCCCAAAATATTTTCCGGTAAAATGGATAGTCTGCTTTTTGCCGGCAGTAATCAATAGATGCTTCGTTCATATAAATAGGTACACCATATGTATCCTGAATGTACCGGGCACCTCCAGTGTGATCTTCGTGATAGTGTGTCACAGCCACTTGATCGATAGCGGCCTCTTTGAAAAAGGGCCGAAAAGAAGACATTAAAGAAGCAGATCCCGTATCAATAAGCACTCCATCTATCTCATAGCAATAGACACTTAATTTTACTTTGTTAAAACGGACAAACCCTTGGATATAGCGAACATTCTTGGTACTGTTTTCTTCTTTGGTTGTTTGGACGAACATATTTTCACCTCTCTGCAACAATAGATTTCTATTTACTATACCATAAACTGAATAATCATTCACAAAAATGCAACCGCTTTATTTGTCAAGTTGTCTAAACAATAGAATAAGTAAACGGATAAATAAATACAAAAGTGAATCCATTTTCCTAAGGGTTGATTTCCAAAGTAAATCCGAACTATTGAAATGAAAATTGATGCAATGTTCGTGTTCATGAAATATAACTTATGTGATTGGCGTGTAGGCTGGCAGACTTCTGCTGGAAGAAAAGCCTCGGTAAGATTAGGAAGGCCTTGGCCTGACGACGGCTTAACAGCTGCCCGCGGAAAGCGGCTATCCGGAACCCCAATCAAAGCGAAAATTTAATGATACGGATTCTACTCCTCATTTTGAATGATGAAATTGACTCAAGTACGTAAATAAAAAACATAGTTAAAATCAGAAAGGAGAAAGAAATATGCTATTAGAAGATAATACAGCATTAGTTATTATTGACGTCCAAGGGAAACTTGCAGACATCGTGTACGAGAGTGAGGAAATGCTTCAAAATATTAGGACGCTCATTAAAGGTGTGAAGCTGCTAAACATCCCCATTATTTGGGTGGAGCAGTATCCGGAGGGTTTAGGGGCAACTAAAAATGAAATTCAAACTCTATTAACGGATCAAAAGTCGATTGAAAAAAGGAATTTTAGTGCGTCTGACAATGATGACTTTCATGATCGGCTGCGTGACATCAATCGAGAGCAATTTTTAGTTGTGGGAATGGAAGCACATGTATGTGTTTATCAAACCGTTGCTGATTTATTAGAAAGCAAAGAAAGCGTGGATATAGTAGTAGATGCTATCTCTTCAAGAACTGCCCTTAATAAAGAAATTGCCATTGATAAAATGACTGCTATGGGGGCGAATAAAACATCCGTGGAGATGGCTTTGTTTGAATTAATGAAGTCAGCGGATCATCCGAAATTTAACGATATTAGAAAATTAATTAAGTAACCTGGAATATATTGTAATGTAGTCTGTTTTGGGATATGGCAAGAACATGCTATAATAATTATGATATTGAATGCCTTTGCTGACCCGTTTTTAACCGAAAATAAAGGGGAAATATCGATGGAAATTAACAAATATCACCAATCAGATACGGAACAAATTGTCGATTTATTCTATGAGACCGTTCATTCAGTGAACAAGGACGATTACTCTCCGCTTGCAGTAGAAGCCTGGGCGCCAGAGGAAGACAGGAATAAAATGGAAAGGCAATGGAGAGAAACGTTAGAAAATAATTACTCCTATGTCGCGAAGCTGGACAATACACTTATTGGATTTGCTGATGTTTCCAAAGATGGTTATCTCGACAGGGTTTATGTTCACAAAGACTACCAAGGGAAAGGTATTGGAAGTGCTCTGTTAAAAAAACTTGAAGAAAGAGCAGAACGAGAAGGACTTTCTTATATACATGCAGACGTAAGCATTACCGCAAAAGCTTTTTTTGAATATCATGATTATCATTTAGTGAGTGAGAAGATAGTGGAGAGAAAAGGCGTTTCTCTGGTAAACTATCTCATGATTAAAAATATAGCTGCTTAAGTAACATCTCACTATAATGATCAACCGTAAACCAGGAGGAAAGAGAATGGCTGTAGGAAGAAATGATCCATGTCCTTGCGGCAGTGGGCATAAATTTAAGAACTGCTGTTTACAAAAAGAAAACGTAGAAGAAATGGCTGCATATAAAAGAGAACAATTTTACCAGGCGAAACAGCAATTGGTAGAGAAAATTGGCCGTTTCTTAGAAAGTAAAATATTCCATGAAGATTATAAAAAGATGAAAAATGAATTTGTTCAGCGAACGAATGGACAAATACAAGATGAAATTGAAGAAAGCTTTTTTATCTTTTGGACTTTTTTCTATTATCGTTTTAGTGATGGACTGCGTGGTATTGATTGGTTTAAAAATGCCCGCGGTAAAAATTTAGAAGTGAAAGAAAAGCGTATGCTTGATGTGTGGGTCGATATGCAGCCGCGCTTTTTGCAATTGATAGATATAGAAGGCCGCCATGTGATTTTTGAAGATAAAGATACCAAAGAACGTTTTCCGGTTTCCACAGATTCAGAGAATTTGCCGCACCAGGCACCGTGGCTTAGCACCTTTGGAATGATAGAAGAGTTTGACAGGCTTTATTATTTTAATGGATTTTGGATGGGCGTAGAACCAGCCCAGCTGAATAAAGCACGTACGAAAGCGGCAGAGCTTGTACAAGAAACAGGGTTATCTCATGCTGAAGTATATGAACAGTATTTTCTGGAAATCATCACTGCTTTACTTGATCGTAATGTACAAAATCAGGTGTTTGAGCGTGAAGTATATGAGTATCATTTATCTTATTCAATAGAAAACAGTTTATACGTAACAGAATTTCTCAGGGATCAGAAAGATTTTAAAATTAATAAATGGGAAAAGAATGACAAAGAGTTAGTATGGGCAGGAAATTGGCGCGTGTACCATGATTCTGAATGTGAATTGCCAGTGAAATTAGCAGATGTTTTTGGAACGGTTAAAGTGAAAAATTTTGGAAAAACACTTACGTTTGAAACAATGCAGGAAGAGTATAAAGAACAAATGAAAAATCGTTTAGCAACGCTAGGTAAAAAATTGATACGGACGGATGAAACAGCTTCTTTAATTGGTACATCTACCAAAGAAACACATAATACGATGGTTTCGATGGATGATGAAGTGCCACAATATTTTGCTCTCTTTGCACAAGACGATTTGTTCCAAGAAGCAGAACAGCCTATTCCGATGTACGAAGGGGATTCGTTACGAGATTTACAGGCCAAAGGAGAGACCGGCAAAATGGAAGCGTGGTTGAGAAATGCAGAGTTTGTCATGTACAAACAAGTGCTTGCTCAACAGGAACAAGTAGAAGTAACTGCAAACTTTAACAGCATTCGCAGTTCGCTTGGTTTACCACCTTCTCCTTTTGTTACTGGAGGAACTCATCGTCAAACAACGATTGAACCAATTGAACTGGAAGATAAGAGCCCTCGTCTGATGGAAGAAGATATCCCGTATTTAGAGGAGCTTGGATTTCGACCGGAAACGATTGATCAATTTTATATAAGTGACTTTATCCGGTTTTATAAAGAACGGGTAGTTGGTAAATCAGAAAGTACGAAACGTAAATACCGCACTAGTTTATATGATTTACGAGCCCTGCTGGAACAAAAAACGTTGTTTCGATGGGAACAGTGTAATGATGCTTTTTGGCAAGCAATCGTTACCGAGGAGCACCCCGCTCTTTATGATAAATCTCCAGGTAAAACAGAAACGAAATCTTTTATCAGCACGTTACGTATGTTTTTAGAATGGCTGGACCAAACGGAAACAACGGATTTGTTTGGACCAACAGTCGAATGGCTGAAAACAGAAGAAAAATAAAAAGGTTTACAGAAAAATCGAAGGAAGCGAAACAGCTTGCTTCGATTTTTTCATTTTTCATATAAAAAATTCTTGTAACAGCAATAGCCAATGAAAAAGCAATACTGTCAGATACCGGGTTTTTGTAAAATGGAGAACATAATCGGTTTCCCTGCAGAATACATCAGGGAGAATGGAAACAGCGAAACATCAGGAATAGAAAATGCCGGAAGAATGCTTTATAATGTATCTACTATGTAACAGAAGGAATGAAGCGAATGTTATCATTTGAAAATATATCAAAATCGTACGGGGAAAAAGATTTATTTCAACATATTAACGGCAGTATCGCGAGCCAAGATCGAATTGGTCTCATCGGGGTTAATGGAACGGGAAAATCTACATTTTTACAAGTGCTTGCTGGGATAGAACCAGCTGACACCGGTGACATTCAGCATGCCAAAGCATATCGCATTGAGTATTTACAGCAAAATCCTCATTTTGAAGAAGAAATGACGGTTTTAGATTATATATACAGCGGCGATTCAGACGTAATGCAAGCCATGCGGCATCATGAAGCGGCACTCCTTGATTTAACGAAAAATTCTCAAGACGAACAGGCACAAACGAATTTATTAAAAGCACAGCAGCAAATGGATCGGTATGAGGCGTGGGAAGCAAGCACTGTGGCTAAAACGGTGCTGACAAAATTAGGCGTTACTTTTTTTGATCAAATGCTTACTCATTTATCCGGAGGTCAAAAGAAGCGAGTAGCGATTGCTAAAGCTTTAATCCAGCCTGCTGATTTACTGATTATGGACGAACCAACAAACCATTTGGATAATGAGACGATTGTCTGGTTGGAGCAGTACTTAGCAGCTTATCGAGGAGCTTTGTTAATTGTTACCCATGACCGTTATTTTTTAGACCGGGTAACTAACCGCATTTATGAATTGGATCATGGCAGCTTGTATGTGTATGAAGGAAATTATGAGGTGTTTTTAAAAGAAAAACTGGAACGGGAACAATTAGAGCGCCAAATGGAAGAAAAGCATCGAAATACATTACGGCAAGAAATGGCCTGGCTTAATCGCGGTGCCCGTGCAAGGTCAACAAAACAAAAGGCAAGAAAAGAACGAATCGAAGCAATGAAAGAGCAAACGTTTCATACCAAAGAAGAGAATGTCAGTATTGAAGCTGGTTCTGCACGCTTAGGAAAGAAAGTCATCGAATTAATCGACATTCAAAAGACAATTGGGGAAAGAAGGCTTTTTTCTGCTTTTCATTTGCTCATTAGCCCTGGAGATCGTATTGGCATCATTGGTCCAAACGGTGCTGGCAAAACTTCGTTATTAGATGTCATTAACGGTAATCAAAGCATCGATCAAGGGGAAATTATTGTAGGAGAAACGGTGAAAATTGGATATTACAAGCAAGGAGAAGAAGAACTTCCGGAAGATAAGCGGGTAATTGAATACATCCAGGAAGTCGCAGAAGTGATTTATACAGCGGAAGGGAAGGAAATTACTGCTGCACAAATGCTCGAACGCTTTTTATTTCCGCGTCCTAAACAATGGTCCTATATTAAAGGATTATCCGGTGGTGAGAAACGACGCCTTTACTTGTTAAAGATATTGATGCAGGAACCAAATGTTCTTTTATTGGATGAACCCACCAATGACTTAGACATTCAGACGTTGGGTGTTTTAGAAAATTATTTAGACCAATTTCCAGGGGTTGTACTCACTGTATCCCACGACCGTTATTTTCTGGATCATGTTGTGGATACATTGCTTGTATTTGACGGGGCTGGAGAAGTGAAGCATCTGTATGGCAACTACAGTGAAAATAAAGCTGCAATTGAAGCGGCGCCGGTAAAAACTTCCGACAAAAGAGCAAGCAAAACCTCCCAGCCAAAGCAACAGAGAAAGAAATTATCCTATCACGAACAAAAAGAATGGGAAACGATTGAAGACGAGATTACAGAGGTAGAAGAAAAAATAGAAAAAATACAAACTGAAATTGCTGATTCAGGCAGTGATGTCGAAAAAGTACAGAAGTTATATGATGACCAGCAAATGTTAGAAACCACACTGGAAGAAAAACTTTCAAGATGGGAAGAACTTTCATTGCTTGTGGAAAGTCTTGAATCCTGATACCAAATGAGGGTTGTCGGTTATTTTTTCTTTACGTTACGCACATAATTCCATGAAAAATAGACAGCCCAAAGAAGTAAAACAACGCTCCAGCCGATAGCTTGGTAGAAAATGGAGCTTGGGGTAATAATATAAAGAATTAAGGCAAGAGATAAAAATATGGAAAATAAGATGCGACTTCTTTTTTTTCGTTTTTGTTTAGTATCGCTCAAAAAAACTCCTCCTTTAAAACACAAAGTAGAATCGATTATAAAATACCCGCAGTTGCTTCTTTTAAACATATGCAGCAAACGTATTCTGTTAAAGGCAGGTTAAGCTTTAGTACAACCTGCCGTCGTTTCTGCTTATTTTAGAGGGAATAAAGGAGAGAAAGTTTCTACTTGCTCATTATGAAAAACGCTGCCAATTTGCAACGATGTTTTGGATGATGTGGATGGAAGCAAGTTAGATGGAAGTGAAGGGATTTTAGAAAATGGGAATTTTTGTAACAATGGTTTTCATGGGAATCATTTTAGGATTTATCGGGGCAGGTGGTTCAGGTTTTATTATTGCGATCCTCGTAACATTTTTTGCTGTACCGGTCCATACGGCTCTTGGAACATCGCTTTTAGCTATGGTTTTTACAGCTTTATCAGGCAGTGTCAGTCATTTTAGGCAAAAAAACCTGTTTTTACCCGTTGGAATCGCTTCGGGGATTTTTGGAGCAGCAGGCGCCTTTTTAGGATCACAAATCTCACCGGCAATTCCGGAAGAAAGGCTTGCGTGGCTCACAGCAAGTATGCTGTTTTTATCTGCTTTATTATTGGCTCTTCGATTGTTTACAACCATTGGAATGTATTGGGAACGAAAAGGAGCCCAAAAAGTTCCTGTTGGAATGAAGTTTTGGATGACTGCTTTCGGTGTAGGGCTATCCACAGGACTTTTGTCAGGATTGTTTGGAATCGGATCATCGTCGTTTATACAAATTGGACTGCTGGTGTTTTTTGGATTGCCTGTGCAACAAGCAGCAGGCACAACATTTTTAATTGTTTTGCCACTTGCTTTTGTTGGCGGGATAGGTTATTATTCGGCAGGAAATTTGGATTTGCTTCTGTTTGTGAAAGTTGCTTTTGGAACGGTTATTGGAGCATATATCGGGGCTAAATTTACCAACCGGCTTCACCCTGTGATATTAAAAGTCGCATTAGTTATCGTCCCTATGATTGGCGGTATCATGTTGATTTTTGGAACAAGCACATAAAAACAGTGTAATGAAGCTTTTGCTTATTACACTGTTTTTTTCGGTTATTTTTCTTCTGATTGAGGGACCTCACAGTTGCCATCTTCGCATGCCGCAGCATTTGCGTCTGTATTCAACGTTTCAAAAGGGGAGGTTGTTTGTTCTTCTGCTTGAATTTTCTCCAGAGCTTGAAAAAACGCTTCTTTAGGCTGAGCGCCCGAAATGGCATATTTCCGGTTGAAGATAAAATAAGGAACACCAGTAATACCAAACTGTTGGGCTTCTTGAACGTCAAAGGCGACGGCATCTCTGTAAGCCGTTTTGTCAATGAGAACTTTCTTTGTTTCAGCAACATTCAGTCCAACACTTTCTGCCAGTTCACTAAGTACATTAATATCTCCAATGTCTTTGCCATCGGTAAAATGAGCGATGAAAAGCTGGTTTTTTAATTCCAGTGCTTTTTCGTGAGCCTTGGCAAAGTGTAATAAGCGGTGAGCGTCCAGGGTGTTCGTTGCTTTCATTTGGTCAAAATTGAACTCTAGACCCGCTTCTTTAGCATGATTAGCTATATTCTCTGTCATTTGTTTCGCTTGCTCCACACTGCCAAATTTATCAGCCAGAGTATCGTAATAAGGACGGCCTTCGTACAGTGGGGCATTTGGATCTAATTGATAACTTTTATATTCCATATTGACTTGTTTTTTGGCAGGAAAATCAGCCAAAGCTTCTTCAAGCTTTGTTTTTCCAATGTAGCAAAACGGGCAGGCGATATCAGACCATATTTCTACTTTCATTTCATCTACTCCTTCATTCATACTTTCATTCTTTTTCACTATAACATGCAAAGACTTGAAAAAGAATTTTCCAGATTATACACTCGTAAAAGATTCTTTTAAATATGTTAAAATAAAATGATAGACTTCAAACGCTGAAGGAGCGTCTCAAGCGATGAAAAAAAAGATTATTATATTTACCAGCTGCTTTATCGCGCTGCTGGGTCTTACTATCCTGTTTTATCCTGAAATTCTTACTGTATTTAAAAAAAATGTGTCACAAGACGTGACGGAGCAGCCCAAAGAGTTAAGAATGAAAGGGTATGAAGATATGGAGAAGCAAGTGAATGTAGACAGTGAAATTGCTTTTAATTCAGAAAAAGAAAATCTCACAATGGATATTTACACACCTAAAAAATTAGATGGCGAAAAAAAACCGGTGATTTTTTTAGCTCATGGAGGAGCATTTATTGCCGGGGATAAAAAAAGTTTCGCTGATTACAGTGTGATGCTGGCAAGTGAAGGGTATATTGTTGTAAATATTAACTATGGCCTAGCTCCGGCTTATACCTATCCCAGCCCGCTGGAGGATATTCGTGAAGCCTATCAATATGCCAAAAAACATCAGTCCGATTACAATATGGATCTAGATCGTGTGGCTTTTGGAGGTGCTTCTGCCGGCGGCCAAATCATGGGTCAATTTGTGAATATACAAGTGGATGAAAAGTATGCGGAAAAAGTAGATATGGAACCAGTCGTCGATGCAGATTCCATTCAAGCCATTATTTTCTTCTCCGCTCTATTGGATTTCAATAAATATGATGTATATGAAAATGGAGAAGTGAATGAAATTTTTCATAAATCCGGTCAAGCCTACTTTGATGAAGCTGAGTGGAAACAGCTCGATGAAGTACAGAAAGCGAATGTAGTAGGTAACGTTGGGGATACATTCCCGCCTACGTATATTACAGATGGAAATACAGCATCTTTTGAAGACCAGGCAAGAGAATTGGAAGAAGAACTGGAAGAGGAAGATGTCCCTGTAACGACGAGCTTCTTTTCTACAGATGAAGCCGAACTGCGCCATCAATACCAATTTAATATGCAACTGGAGCAATCTGTTGAAAATTATGAAGAAGTCGTGAAGTTTCTGGATGAGTATCTAAAATAATGGAACTCTGTTTGTCATATTAGCTGAACAATGGGAGCTTTCAACTTATGCTGTGTGCAGGAGCTCCTGGAAAATCAGCACCCGAAATCCAGCAGAACACCGGAAACAACACCGCAATCTAACATGAGAAAGTGGTATGCAATCCTGCCGGGAACTTAACGATTATACGCTCGTCTTTCGGAGCTCTCCTCTTGAGAAGCCCATCGCTTCATGATATATTAAACAAGGCAATAAAAAAACGGACAAGTATAACCTCACTGTCATGCTGTGAGGGTCTCTACCAGGAAAGCAGATTCCTGACTACTTAAAAAAGAAGTAGTCGGGTTTTTTATAATGGTATGAAAACCCTTGATTTTATCAAAAGAAAAGGTGTATAAAATGAATGTGAAAGTATATATTTTAGCTGCTGCCGCTGTAACGGTCGGATTAGTAGAGTTAATCGTCGGCGGTATTTTACCGACAATTGCCGATGATTTACATATTTCTCTTGGCAGTGCCGGACAATTAATTACCATATTTGCACTTGTTTATGCCATTTCCGGACCTGTTTTGTTATCGTTGACGGGCAAATTCGAAAGAAAGAAATTACTGCTGTTTACGCTGTTTCTATTCTCTTTAGGAAATGTCATGACTTTTTTCAGTCCGACTTTTACCTGGATGATGATCGCACGTGTGATCACTGCAATCAGTGCTTCTTTGGTTATTAGTCTGGCGATTATCATTGCCGGAAGAATTGTCGCCCCGTCGCACCGGGCTAAAGCAATCGGGCTTGTTTTTATGGGAGTCAGTTCTGCACTTGTCTTAGGTGTGCCTATTGGTATATTGCTGGCGGATATGATTGGCTGGAGAGCGCTGTTTCTTATCATTGGCGGTTTAGCATTGCTCGCGATGCTGGGCATTTACATCTTTTTAGAAACAATTCCCAGCGAGAAACAGCCGCCATTGCTGACTCAAGTGAAGGCACTGGGCAATATTAAAATTGCCGGCGCACATTTTGCGACCATGTTTACGTTAGCTGGTCATTACACATTGTATGCGTATTTCGCACCTTTTTTGGAGAAAACCATGCAGATGAATGAAACATGGGTTAGTATCAGTTACTTTTTATTTGGAATCGCTGCTGTAGCAGGGGGCGCTTTAGGTGGGGCACTTGCAGATAAATTTGGTTCTCAAAAAAGTATTCTTTTTGTCATTGGTTCTTTTGCTGTGTCCTTATTTATTTTACCTTATACGACCTTTTTCTCTCCTTTGTTTTTGATTGTTATGATGCTGTGGGGGGCGCTTAGCTGGGCTTTGGCTCCGCCTCAGCAAAATTATATTATTGAAACAGATCCTGTCACGTCAGACATTCACCAGAGTTTTAATAATTCAGCACTGCAGGCAGGGATTGCGCTTGGCTCTTTGATAGGCGGGACAGTGATCGGCACGTTTGGATCAGTGGTCGATTTAGCTCCTATTGGTGCTGTCATCGTTGTTATCGCTTTTTGCTGTGCGTGGTTTTCTTTGAGGAGACCTGTAGTAACTGCGAAAGCAGAATATCTTAAATGATTCCCATGCTTCTGTGAAAATATGATAAAATAAGGATAACTTGTTAAATGGAGGTTTTTCAATGGTTATTGTAACGACGAATGATATTCCACAGAAAACAATTGTTTCGGTACAAGGGCTAGCTCAAGGAAGTGTTGTGAACTCTAAACATATCGGCCGTGATATAGGTGCCGGTTTAAAAACAATCGTCGGCGGAGAAATCAGCGGCTATTCTGAAATGATGTTAGAAGCAAGAAACACAGCGAGAAAACGTATGAAAGAAGAAGCAGAAGCTTTAGGAGCCAATGCGATTATCGGTATGCGGTACCAGACATCTCAAATTATGAACAGCGCGTCAGAAGTCATTGCTTACGGTACGGCAGTTGTTATCGAATAAAAGGACTCCACTATCTTTGTCAGCGTACATAGATAGTGGAGTATTTTATATCTTTATGATTTATTTTTGTCGTAAGTAAAAACGTTGTACTTTACCACTGGGCGTTTTTGGTAAAGTGTCCAGAAATTCAATTTCACGAGGATATTCATGCGCGGACAATGTATGCTTTACAAATGTGCTTAAAGCTTCTTTTAATCCTTCTGACGGTGTATGATCAGGCTTTAAAACCACAAAAGCTTTTACAATTTCTCCTTTTTGCTCGTCCGGTTTACCAATAACGGTTGTTTCTGCCACAGCTTCATGGCCCATTAATGCACTTTCCACTTCAAACGGGCCAATTTTATAGCCGGAACTTGTGATAATATCATCAGAACGCCCTGAAAAGTAAAACACACCATCTTCATCACGGCTGGCAGCGTCTCCTGTTAAATAGTACTTTCCTTGGTTGATAAAGCGATCTTCCGTCTTTTCTTCGTCTTTATAGTAATGTCGGAACCAAAATAAGGCGGAATTCTCTGTATCAATGGCAAGTTCTCCCTCTACTCCAGCAGGCTGCTCTTCTCCGTTTTCATTTAAAATAACAGCACGATAGCCAGGCATAGGAGACCCCATCGAATTCTTCCGGATGGTGCTCTTTAATTCGGGATGATGGTGGTTGTTAATAACCATCCCCATTTCGGTTTGTCCGTAATGATCGTAAATCGGGGTCCCGAATGTTTCGTTGGCCCAGTGGCTCACATCGAAATTGAGCGGCTCACCTGCGCTGGACAATGTCTGCAGCTGTAAATTTGCAAGGGGACCAGAGCTTTCTTGTGCTCTCATTGTACGGTACACAGTAGGTGCTGCAGCAAAATTG
The DNA here is from genome assembly GCA_035301305.1 of Pseudogracilibacillus sp. Lineage (GTDB taxonomy): Bacteria > Bacillota > Bacilli > Bacillales > Amphibacillaceae > Pseudogracilibacillus. The sequence goes on along the minus strand of DATGUO010000087.1, from coordinate 156,023 downwards.
GTGACTTGATAGGTTTTCATTAATTGCATGGTTTCCTCTACATCGAATTTTCCATCATACAGGATAAATGCCTGTCCCAGAAGCAGTGGTCCGATGACGGAGAAATAAAGACCGTATGCCCAGCCGGGATCGGCAATGTTCCAAAAGACATCGTCTGATTTCAGATGTAAACCGAAACGCATGTAGCTTTCAAAAGATGCTAATGCAAAGACAGGTACTTCCACTCCTTTAGGCTGACCCGTGGTTCCGGATGTGTAAATGAGAACGAGTAAATCATCTTGTTGAACCACTGTATCCTGCTGAACAGGAGAATGCTGTTCGATACTATCCCAAAAATGAATATCTCCCTTCTCCATTTTTTCATTTGTTGCAGCCACAGTTATGACTTCTGTTTTTGATGCATCAATCTCAGAAGCCTCATGATGTAATTTAAAGCGATGATCTTCATTTGTAATAATAATGGATGCACCGCTGTGGGTTGCTCTGTATGAAATAGCTTTGGGCCCAAAAGCTGTAAACAATGGGACATATACAGCTCCCAATCTCCATACAGCAAGTGCGGAGATAACCATTTCCGGGCCTTTTGGGAGCATAACAGCAATGCGATCTCCTTTTTCAACCCCCAGCTGTTGAAATATGCCGGCCAGTTTCCTGGATAAGGTTTGCAATTCGCCAAAAGAATAGCTGCATTTCTTTCCAGCTTGATTTTCATAATAAAGAGCTGTTTTTGTTTGATCATGTCGATCACAGAGTAATTCTGCAACCGATACGTTTTCTTGATTTATGTTCGATACTAATTCTTCCACTTTGTTGACAGGTTTCACCAGACATCTTCCCTTCCTTGAATGTAAGCACTTACTTTGTTAAGTATATTCTATTTATTCACTTTTTTAAAGAAATTCTAAAAAGAAAAACAAGCAGGAAAGAAAAGGATTCCCTGCTTGCTTTTAGCTGTTTAAAGCGATGTTACATTCATTTCGTCCGGATCTTTGCCGACTCGGATGTTTTGGTCCAATTTTTGAATTGTATCCATTTCAGCTGAGGACAGTTTAAAATCAAAAATATTTATATTTTCCTTAATACGGGATGGGGTGACAGATTTGGGAATAATTAAGCTGTTTTCCTGGACATGCCAGCGTAAAATAACTTGTGCAGCTGTTTTCTGATGTTTTTGAGCAATATCCTGAATGGTTTGTTCTTGTAAAACAGCTCCACCTCTAAATAAAGGACTCCAGCTTTCCAGAAAAATCTCATTTCGTTTACAATAATCTTTCAGTTCTTGTTGTTGTAAATAAGGATGGCACTCTACCTGATTTACTACCGGCGTTATATCCGTTTCCTTCTGCAGACGCTCCAAATGATGAATATGGAAGTTACTGACGCCTATTGCTTTTACTTTGCCTGATTTGTACAGGTCTTCTAAAGCTCGGTAGGTCTCCACAAACTTATCCTGTTCCGGCACTGGCCAATGAATTAAATAGAGATCCACGTAATCTAACTGCAGTTTTTCCAAGCTTTCCTCAAATGCCTCCATCGTGCGGTCATAACCATGATGGGAGTTCCACACTTTTGTCGTAATAAAGAGCTCTTCTCTTGGTATGTTAGCTTGTTTGATGGCTTCTCCGACTCCTGCTTCATTTTGATAAAATTGAGCAGTATCAAGGGCGCGATATCCATTTTTTAGTGCTGTAGAAACCGCCTCTTGCACATCTTCATTAGGAACTTTATAGACGCCAAAACCTAGACGAGGCATCGTGATTTGATTGTTTAATTGTACTTCATCCATTTTTAAAACTCCTTTATTCTGTTCTATTTGAATTGTATCATAGTTCGCCGCAAAATGATGGCAGTTCGTGAGACGTCTTTATTGCTGTTAGGCGTATAGGAAAGTGCTTTACATCTCTTTTTGCGAGTTCTTTCCAGCAGTTGGCTGCAAAAAGTCGCTTGGAACAACGGGAATGTATGAAGTTCTGCCTTTTTATTCAGATATTTGTACGTTATGAGAAGATAACTGATTTACTTTTTCATTTTTGGTAAAAAGATGGTTAAGACTAATGTAATGACTGCAAAAACAAAAATTCCCCAATATACTCCATGAAGTGCCATGTCCAGTCCTTCTTTCAGGAGGTCCAGCGCTTCTTCTGACATATTGCTTGTTACAGAGCTGTCCAACACAGTATTGGCAGAATTGGCCGACAGCTCTTGCCCTAATTCAGAGTCTTCATTACCTAAATAGCGATTTAATTGTGTGTTTAAAACGCCGCCTAATAATGCTGCACCAAGTGAACTGCCAATCATCCGCATAAACATATTTGAAGCAGTAGCTACGCCGCGCGTTTTCCAGTCGACATGATTTTGGATAGCGACAATGAAAGTGGTTGCGGTCAGTCCCATGCCTAAGCCGATGACAAAAGAACCGATTCCTGCCCAGACAGGTCCTTTAGCCACGTCCATGGTAATAAAAAAAAGCGACCCGGTAAACAAACTAATACCTCCAAGTAAAGCAGTCATCCGGTAACCGATCTTTAAGAAAATATAACCAGCGAACGTTGAAGCTAAAGGCCAGCCGACAGACATCATCGTGAGAGTGAATCCGGCGACCACCGCAGTTTCTCCCATGACTCCCTGGACATACGTCGGTAAAAAGCTGGAGAGCCCTATCATAATAGCCCCGGAGGTCAAGGTGGCGAGATTGGCAAAAGCAATCAACCGATCTTTCCATAAGTGCAGAGGCATCATTGGTGATTTTGCTTTTGTTTGCCACCAAATAAAACTGGTCATGCCGACAATGAATAAGGCGAGTAATGCCAGAGAAGGGAGGGAAACCCATTTCCAGCCTTCGCCGCTCTCGATAAAAAGCAGCATAAGTGAAGAAATTGCAATGAAAAACAGTCCTGCTCCGGCATAGTCTACGGAGCGTTCTGTTTTTTCAAGACTTTCATGTAAGAAAAATCCGACCCCGATCATCCCGATTATACCTAAAGGAATATTCATCCAAAATATCCAGGCCCAATCGGAATAGCGGACAATGAACCCGCCTGCTAACGGACCGATGATAGCGGAAATTCCCCAGACGCTCGATAAATAGCCTTGAATTTTGGCTCGCTCTTTCACCGTATACATATCCCCGACTATTGTCATGGCAATTGGTTGCACAGCTCCTGCCCCCAGTCCTTGCACGAAGCGAAACACAATAAGCATAATCATGGAAGTAGCAAAACCGCTTAAGATAGAGCCGATTAGAAAAATAATAACGCCAATCATAAAAATGGGTTTCCTGCCAAATAAATCGGAAAGTTTTCCATAAATCATGGTCGTGACCGCATTCATTAAAAGGAAAGAGGAAAACACCCAGCTATACAAGGAAAATCCACCTAAGTCTCCCACGATACTTGGCATAGCAGTAGCTACAATAGTCCCTTCAATTGCTGCCATAAACATAGCGATAATCAAAGAAGTCAATACGAGGGGACGATTCGTTTTACGGTTTTCATGTAGACTTGTTTGATTTTCCGGTGTTTCCATCTTTTCACCTCTCCATCTGTACACTTTCGGCTTCATCTATCACTAGTTTATTCCATTCTCCGGGATTCCCACAACTTTCTTGTTTTCATCTTTAAAAAGGAAGTTTGCCTGGTGACTTCTTTTTTAGAACGGAAAATTTATATTTAATTATCACAGGTCCGTTCCAATGTTTTTTTGGAAGGTAATCTTCTTCTTGGCATCGAATTTTAAAATACGTGAGTCAAATTCATCATTCAACATGAGGAGTAGAATCCGAATCATTACATTTTCGCTTTGATTGGGGTTCCGGATGGCCACTTTCCACGGGCAGCTGTTAAACCGTCGTCAGGTCAAGGCCTTTCTAGTCTTACCGAGGCTTTTCCTCTCGCAGGAGTCAGCCATCCTACACGCCAATCACAAAAGTTATATTGAATATTGCATCAATTTTTATTTCAATAGATTGGATTACTTTGGATATCAACACTTATGAAATTGATTTACGTATGTAATACAAAAAAGCAACTACCAAGTGGAAGCTGCTTTTTTAATATGGGTTTATTTAATAATAAGGAGAAATCAATAGATAGACAAAGACGCCTGTTATACTGACATATAACCATATCGGCATGGTCCAGCGCGCAACTTTCCGGTGTTTAGCTACTTGCATATTCAATCCTTTGGTTAAAGTGAAAAGCGAAAGAGGCAGCAAAACAACCGACAGACTGACATGCGTAATCAAAATAAAGTAGTAAATGTATTTCCAAATGCCATCAGAGCCAAAACTGGTGGATCCAGACATCGCATGAAAAGTAAGGTACGAAATGAGGAATAAAAACGTTGCGCCAAAAGCACTTAAAATGAAGTTACGATGCGCTTGAATCTTTCCTTTTTTCACCATCACAAGTGCACATATCAACAGTATAAACGCGAGTCCATTTAATATGGCATTCATTAATGGCAGAATGGTTAAATCCATTCCCAAAATAGTGCCTGTGGTGCTCCTCGGAATGTAATTCGTTCCTAAAATAATAATCACTGCAAGTGCTGATAAGACCCATATCAGAGGGGTGTAATTGCGTTTTGGTATATTTTCAGTTTCTGTATTCATATTTTGCTTCATTGTATCAATCTCCATTTCTTTCTCTATTATAGATAATTGGACGGAGAATGTGCAATCATTTTTGATACAAAAATACGCTTGTCCGAAAGTTGTCACATATTGAAAAGGATTTGCGAATCATTTGCTTATCAAAGAACTACAATATGAAAGAACATGTAAAAGACCTTGAAGATCAACCCAGTGATGTATTCAAGGCCTTTTATTTTATTTCAAAATATGCGTTTTATCGATTATTCATACAGATTGCCGATGGACAAATATTTTGTCTCAAGATAAGGCTCGATGCCTTCTGTACCGCCTTCGCGGCCTAATCCGCTTTCTTTCATACCGCCAAAAGGAGCGTGCGCTGCTGAAACAGCCCCGTCATTCCAGCCAATAATGCCATAGTCCAGGTTTTCAAATAAATAGGTACCCGTTTTGTAATTTTCGGTAAAGAAATAAGCAGCTAAGCCGAATGGTGTGTTATTTGCTTCTTCAATGGCTTCGTCCAGGGTTGAGAACGTTGTAACGGGTACAACAGGACCAAAGGTTTCTTCGCTCATAATCGTCATGTCATCCGTGACATCTTTTAAAATTGTAGGCTGCACGAAAAAATATCCTGCCTCTTCATTGGTGTTGTATTCCGCACCAAGTAAAACACTCGCTCCTTTATTGACCGCATCATCAATATGATTTACAATTTTTTCGTAACCGTCCTGGTTAATGATTGGGCCGATATCAACGTTTTCATCCAGCCCATTTCCAACTTCCAGCTCTTTGGTTTTTTCCGTTAAACGTTTTGCATATGCTTCATATACAGAGTCATGGACGAACACCCGGTTCGCGCAAATACACGTTTGTCCTGAGTTTCGAAACTTGTTGGCGATCGTCTGATTCACAGCCAAATCAATATCTGCATCTTCTGCTACAACAATAGGGGCGTGTCCGCCAAGTTCCATCGTGACAGCTTTTACTGTATCGGCACTATCTTTAATAAGCGATTTTCCGACAGAAGTAGAGCCGGTGAACGTAATTTTTTGAACGAGCGGACTCGAAGTGAAGAGGTCTCCGACGACGCTGCCTCTGCCATTCACACTTTGTACGACATGATGCGGAAACCCTGCTTCGTGTGCTAATTCGATAAAGCGAATGGTTGTAAGCGGAGTGGCTTCAGCTGGTTTCACAATGAATGTACAACCGGCAGCAAGTGCTGGAGCAGCTTTACGTGTCATCATCGCCGCTGGAAAATTCCACGGTGTAATAGCAGCAACTAAACCAACCGGCTGTTTTCGGACTGCAATCCGTTTTCCTTCTGCATGAGATGGAATAGTCCGGCCGTAAATGCGTTTCGCTTCTTCGGCAAACCAATCAATATAACTTGTTGCGTAATCCACTTCACCACGCGATTCTTTTAAAGGTTTGCCATTTTCTTCCGTCATCACTCTAGCTATGGTTTCTTTTTCCTTCTGAATAAGTTCCGACCATTTTTTTAAAAGGCGGGACCGTTCATGAGCATTCGTTTTCTTCCACGTATGGAATGCTCTTTCTCCATTTTCTAAAGCTTGTGTAATTTCTTCTGTTGAATTACGGGTAATCGTTTGAACTGTTTCTCCATTAGCAGGATTCTTTACATCAATCGTATTTGTCATCTATAAAACTCCTTTCCCGCGTTTTCTTTTTATTATCTGAATAGTCAATAAATCGTATATATTAAGTATGCGCGAAAGTTAGAAAGAAGTAAAGAATTCTAATTGTCCGCACGATAAAGATGGCAAAATAATAGCAGATAAATGACTTTTTAGAAAATTTGGTATACGATGAATGAAAGGATTTCCTAGGAGGGCTTGATGATATGCAACTAAGAAAAACGCTATATCCAATAGCAGTTCTTATAGCCATCCCATTGGTAATCATGGTGTTTTATTTTTTAAATCAAGGGAAATTCGAAGAACATATAAATAAGGAAGAAATGTCAGATGGAGATACGAAAGAAACCGACGCCTTCCTAAATTATACGATGCAGTGGAAAGGGTTTGGGAGTCCAATTATTCAGGATATCACATTTTCCGGTCCGGATGCTCTAGAAATATCTGCTGTATTTATCGATTCTTTGGAAGGGAAAGAAATGGAAGTCGAAGAAACAGAACAAGGAGCTTATCGGATTCAACTTCCGGCAGAAAATCTTGATCATAAACAATTGAAATTACTCTTACAAGTATCTGCAGAAACAATGGAGGAAAAAAACCTGTTTCGAGCATTTCCATTTGTTATAAAACATTCGGTATTACAAGGACACAAGCGTTGCCGAGATAAACTAACAAGTAAAGAAAGAGGAGACAAGGCATGGACGAAACTCGAAGTATTATGAAGCAGGTGGAAGATTTATTTACATTTATTTTGCAACAGGTGGAATCAACAAAGTTACCCAAAGGGAAAAAATCACAAATTCGAGAGGAAATCTTAGGGCTGCAATCATTTGTAGTTGGAAGAAGACCTGCCCGCATGGCAATTGTAGGACGCAGAGGAGCGGGTAAATCCAGTTTGATTAATGCTGTATTTGGTGAATTGAAAGCCGACATAGGCGATTATAAATCACAAACGGGAGAAGGGCAATGGTATTTATTTGAAAATGAATCAGGTGCGATAGATATTTTAGATACAAGGGGCTTGGGGGAGTCTCATGCACCAGAAGAAAAAAGTGCAGCAAATACAGCTCTTGAGGAAGTAAAGCAGTCGATCACCGACAAATGCCCAGACGTATTGCTGTTTCTTTGTAAAGCGAAGGAAGCAGGCGCTCGATTAGATGATGATATCGCACAACTGATCCAGTTAAAACAAGAAGTGTATAAAACACATGCCTATGAGGTACCGGTTGTCGGAATTGTAACCCAGGTGGACGAAATGGCGCCAATGTCGAATAGTGAACCGCCATTTGATCATCCTAAAAAGCAGGAAAATATTAGCGCAGCAGTGGATCTGCTGGAAAAGAAACTGACGGAGCAAATGACGGCTCCGGTTAAAGTGATTCCAACAAGTGCTTATTTGGAATATGAAGCGGGAGAATTGGTGTATGACCGGCGTTATAATATTGATGTTTTATTAGAATACTTGATGACAGAACTTCCTAAAGAAGCCCAAGTCATTCTTGCTAAATTATCCAAAGTGAAAAGCGTGCAAAAAAAATTAGCCAGAACCATTGGAAGAAGTGTCATGACGACGAATGGCTTAATAGGAGCAACACCTGTTCCAATAGGCGATATGCCGATTATCACTGGACTTCAGCTCTCCATGATCAGTACAATTGCAATGATTAGCGGGCAAAAGTTGAACCGAAAAGCACTCGTTCAGTTTTTAGGCGCAATGGGAGTGAACGTAGGTATTGGAGTTGCGCTGCGCACTGTTTCCCGGCAATTGGTGAAATTGCTTCCCGGAGCTGGAAGTGTGATTTCAGGAGCCATCGCAAGTGCGGGTACTTATGCGCTATGCGAAGCAGCGATTGCTTATTTTATTGACAGACAGTCAGAAAATGAAGCAAAACAGGTGTATGAAAAGTCGTTTCAGCAGGAAGAGAAACGCTTGAAAGAAGAAAAGAAAGGATGATAACAGGAATGATCGAGTTACAAGATTTTGAAAAGGTGGATTTAAGAATTGGAACGGTTGTCAGTGCACAACCTTTTCCGGAAGCACGAACGCCTGCTATAAAATTAGAAATTGATTTCGGCGAATTGGGCATTAAACAGTCTTCAGCACAAATTACCAAAAGATACACCGTGGAAGAAATGACTGGAAAACAAGTAGTGGGAGTACTTAATTTCCCACCAATGCGCATCGCAGGTTTTAAATCAGAAGTACTTGTCCTTGGAGGAGTGGAAGAAGCAGGAGATGTTGTTTTATTAAAACCGGATGAAAAAGTGGAGAATGGTACTAAAATATCTTAAAAGGGAAGGGATTTATGATGGACATTCAATTTGAAGAAGGTATATTTTATATAGGAGATAAGAGTCATCCTGATGCAGAACTGACCTATCAGAAAAAAGACGCACAGACTATTATTGCTGATCATACATTTGTAGATGAAAAATTACGCGGAGAAGGGGTGGCAGGAAAGCTCTTTAACGAATTAATAGCGTATGCACGTGAGAACAATCTTCAAATCATTCCGGAATGTTCCTATGTCAAACAAAAAATGGAGCGCACATCTGAATATGATGATGTACTGGCTCAATAAACGAAGAGAAAGACGGCCCTATACGACAAGCACACGTATAGGGCTTATGTTTTGTCTGCAAACAAAGGTTTGAATTCTAGTGAAAGTTTGCTTCTGCTAAGCACAACAAGAATTGCCCTTACATAAATTGAAAACCTCCTCTTACAGATTGTATATATGTTTTAATCAATGCCATTTCTTGACAGCGGCTTCCTGTACAAAGTCCTGTCAAAATCCCATGACAATCTTGTGTCTTTGCAATAAATTCATCATATTTTCACATTCTTTCGTTATACTACGGATAAGAATGAAATTGGAGGAGTAGCAGTATGGCTTCAACGACCATCATGGTATCCATCGCTATTTTAATTGTTAGTACAGTCGGGGCGATGGGGCTTTATTTTATAAGTTTTAACATTTCAAAAAAAGAAAAGAAGCAACATTTGGAAATAGTTACTTCTTATGGCATACAATTTGTGATTTATATGTGGGTAGGGAAAGTACTCGTATCTTTGCCCAAAGCGATAGCGGATCCTTTGTCCGTTTTAGCTTATCCAGGTGATTCGTGGGCGTTTTACACAGCAACGGTCCTGACGCTGCTCCATTTGTTTATTCAAAGTAAAAGACAAAAAGTGCAACCAAATCTATTATTTCAAGGGTTTGTCCCTATTTTTTTCTTCGCATCGTTTATTTATGAATTTATTCAAATAACAGTGGAAGGAACACCGTTGAATTTTTATTTTTTAGGCATTACAGCGATGACGCTGGTGATGATGTTCGTGTATCAAACGCAAGTGGCGGGTATTATTGGCAGCTGGATGATGATTGCCTGGGCTGCGGGATCGAGTCTGCTCGCTTTCATAAAAGGATATGTCGTCGTATTCGACTACCTCTTGAAACCATGGTATTTTATTGCATTAACTTTCTTTTTTATAGGTGTTTTAGTAAGTACAAAGAAAAAAATTGCAATGCAAGCAGATGTGACACAATGAAAAATTTGTTAGGATTAAGACAGAAAGGATGTAAGAAATGGGCGAAATAAGTACAGATACATTTTTGTTAGTAGGAATGATTTTATCTTTAGGTGCAGGTGCGTTATCGTTTCTTTCGCCTTGTGTGCTTCCGATCTTTCCGGCATATTTATCTTATATTACAGGAATAAGTGTGAAGGAATTACAAGGACAGCAGACGAAACAAGTGCGTAAAACACTTTTGCAGCATTCCTTTTTCTTTTTATTAGGGGTATCCCTGATCTTTGTCAGTTTAGGTATAGGGGCTTCTTTTTTAGGTGAATTTTTGCAGGCATTTCTGAATGGCGATTTAGGTGTGCTTGTCCAAAGAATAGCCGGTATTTTTATTATTGTAATGGGCTTCTTTGTGGCAGGATGGCTGCAAATTCCATTTTTAATGAAAGAAAAAAGAAAGCAGCATAAGAAATCGAAAGTAAGCTTTCTGGGTACTTTCTTTGTCGGTACAGGGTTTGCGGCAGGATGGACGCCTTGTATCGGTCCGATATTTGGTTCTATTTTATTTTTAGCTGCGAGCGAGCCGGCAAACGGTGTAATCTATACACTCTTTTATGTAATTGGTTTCGCTATTCCGTTTTTACTGCTGACGTTCTTTTTAGGTACGTCCAAATGGATTGTGCAAAAAAGCCAAATCATTATGAAAATTGGCGGGAGCATTATGATTGTGATGGGAGTAGTTTTATTCACCGGACAGTTAAGCCGTTTATCACTTTATTTACTTGATTTGGTGGAAGGCACATGGTTATCTAACTTAGGATAATAGGAGGGATGCAGAATGAAAAAATGGATTGTGATTGTCGTTATTGCAGGGATGTTGAGCTGGGTTGTTTATGACTTTGCATCGAGTAAAGGGGAAGAGGCCGTAGATACAGCCGGAGAAAGCGTGGAGGTATCTTCAGAAAATGGTGGAGAGGACATTGACAGCGAGAAAGAGGTTGGCTTATCACAAGGAGATGAAGCACCTGACTTTGAACTGGAAACACTCGACGGGGAATCGGTGAGTCTTTCTGATTTCAGAGGTGAAAAAGTAATGGTGAACTTCTGGGCAACCTGGTGTCCGCCATGCCGTGCAGAAATGCCGGATATGCAAGATTTCCATGAAGACTATGACGATGCTGTTATTCTTTCGGTTAACTTAAGAGAAACAGAAAACAGTGATCGAAATGTGGAAGAATTTTTGGATGAATACGGTATAACATTTGATGTGTTATCAGATGAAGATTCAAGTGTTGGTAACACGTATGGAGCTCAGGCTCTGCCGACCTCCTATTTAATTAATACAGATGGAACTATCGATAATAAAGCGGTTGGGCCATTAAACTATGATTCCATGGTGCAATCCTTTGATGAAATGGATTAAATTGGACAAGAAGAGGGTGGCGTTTTGCAACAACCAATTTTAATAGTAGAAGACGATGCCATGATTCGGGATTTAATCAAAGTTTATTTAGAGTACGAGGGGTACGAAGTCATAGAAGCGGAAGATGGGGAAGTTGCCAAAACCTTATATGACAAGCATGAACCCAGTTTGCTCATTCTGGATTTAATGCTGCCGAAAATCACCGGCGAAGAGATTTGCCAATGGGTGCGTGAGGATAGAAAAGATGAAGATATTGCCATCATTATGTTAACTGCTAAGTCACGCAGTTCCGATAAAATTTCCGGTTTGAAAATGGGGGCAGATCATTATATTCGTAAACCTTTTGAGCCGGATGAACTCATAGCGCAAGTAGAAGCTGCTTTACGGAGAAGTAAAACGACAGCAGGTCAAAAGATAACTTCTGAGGGGCTGTCTATTCAACCCCGGGAACGAAAAGTGCTTTTGCATGGTACAGAAATCGAAGTAACGAAACATGAATTTGATCTTTTATATTATTTAATGGGTCACCCCAATGTCGTGTTTACTCGCGAACAACTCGTGCAGGAATTGTATCCGCATCATCAGCAGCAGATTTTGGACCGTACAATTGACGCTCATATTAAAAAAATCCGCGAGAAAATTGAAGAAACACCGTCAAAACCAAAACGCATTATGACAAAGCGCGGAATCGGGTATATGTTTTATGAAGTATCCTAAAAAAAGAAAATGGCTGCCTACTCGCTTTATTTGGCGAATTACACTTGTTAATTTTATTGTCATTACGATAGCGATTATTTTAAGCGGCTGGGCGATTTATCATACAGCTTGTTTTTTAGTCGATGGCATGGGAAATTTTACAGGCGCCGGCCAAGAACAGTTTAATGCTACTTTATTTCAGTATTTAATTTTGTTTGGTGGAATCGGTGTTTTTGTCGGAATCGTCGTACAGTTTTATTTTACGAAAAAATTGTTAAAACCCATTGAAGCATTGGTCCAGTCTACAAAGATGCTGCAACAAGGCGTGTATCCTTCTCCGATTCCAACTGAAGGGGAAGATGAAATAGCTGAATTAACCAAACAATATAACGAATTGCTACTGCAATTACAAAGAAATGAAGCGTATCGAAACAAGCTGGTGGAAGATGTATCGCATGAATTGCGTACGCCGATTTCGAATCTTACAGGGTATATGCATGCATTGAAATCGGGTGTCATGCAGGGTAACCCGCAACTTTTCGCGTCTCTGTATGAACAAACAAAGCGTTTAACAGATTTAGTGGAACAGATAGAACATTTGAACGAATGGGATACCGATCAAGTGACTCCTATAGATAAAGAGCTATTACCCGTTAAGCAAATGATGCAGCAATGTGTGGAAATTTTTCGTCTGCAGCTTGAGGAAAATCATATAGCACTGCATCTGGAAATGGAGGAAGCCTCTCTCTGGATGCATCAGGAAGGGATAAAACAAGTGTTCACCAATTTATTGGATAACGCGATTCGATATTATGAAGAAGAAGCAGTTATTTACGTTACGGGTAAAAGAATCCCAAATTATTATCAAATCTCCATCGCTACCAAAGGCGCTCCGATAGAGAGTGAAGCACGTAAACGAATTTTTGAACGGTTTTATCGACTGGAGGAATCACGGGACAGAAAAACAGGCGGGTCTGGTCTGGGGCTGGCTATCGCCAAAGAAATTATGGAGAACCATGACGGTACTATTGGCGTGGAGTCACAAGACGGGTTCAATACGTTTGTCATCCAATTACCAGTTTATGAAGAGGAAACCAGCTTGATTTGAATATAAACTTCGATTGCTTTTTCTTTTTTCTTCGTTACAATAAATGCTAGGTGAAAGTTTAAGAGAAGTAGGAGTGGATACCAATCGAAGTTGGTTTTAAATTTTATATATACCAAATTGCGTTTGTCCTCGTTATTTGGTTAGGGATGACGTTCTTTTTAGATGATATAAGCGGGATACCAAGAATCATTTATTATGTGGTGACAGGCTGGTTATTATTTTTAATCCTGGTGACTATCCGCGAGTTTTTTGAACGAAAACGGGAAAAAGAAGAAAACTCAGATGATGATAAGAAGTGAAATTGGGAAAGGAAACAATTTTACTGATAGATAAGGCAATGCACAAGTCAGTTGTAACAATCTGATTTGCTAAAAGTGGGTGAGAGACATGCAGGAAACGTCCAAAAATGAAAAGAATCTGCTGCAAAAAAGCAACAAAAGAGCGGAGGTATTCCTGCTGGGTATCCTTGCCTTGTCCGTCCTTTTGTTTCTAATCTCTATTCCCATGAGTCTTCGTTTTGGGGAATACAGCGCACAAGAAACGACTGAGCAGCTCTCGAATATGGACGCCATTTTTGTTGCTGCTTATGCTTTGATGAATTTGCTTTGGAGTATCATTCGCATTGGGTTTATTGTTTTCTTTTTAATATGGCTGTACAGAGCATACGCTCATTTACAACAAAGCTCTGTAGAGGGGTTAGCTCATTCACCCCGCTGGGCAATAGGTTGGTATTTTATTCCGGTTATGAATTTGTTTAAACCTTTTAGTGTGATGAAAGAGCTCGTATTAGCTTCTTTTCATGCAGTATCCAATCCCGAGCATTGGAAGTTAAAGAAAGCTCCCGGCTACATTATGGTTTGGTGGTTGCTTTTTTTAGGAGGAAATATTGCTTTTTTATTTGATTTGTTTGCTGATTTTGAAGCGGCAGGAGATTATCATCGGGACGCATTAATCAGCCTGCTCGCTCATCCCATGTATATTGGCTCGCTGCTTGCTTTATATGTGATGATGAAACATATTACAGAAGCACAGACGAGTAAAAGCAACTCATAAACCAGGTACCGAATTGAAGGTGCCTGGTTTTTAAACGTCGTGATGCAGATAAGGAGCCAGTTTGCATAGCTCCTCTTCCGGGAGGGCCTGTTCAATCATAGGAAAAATCACACGCTCTTCTTCCCGAATATGCTTTTCCAGTAAAGTTCCCAGCCCCTGCATTTCTTCAACGCTTAATTCTTTTTCCAACAATTGCTGCATTTTAGAACGAATAACCACATGTTCCACCAGCATGTTGGTTATCGTTTCTGTATCTACTTTTTCATATTTCGCATAAACAGGCAATAAAATATCTTCTTCTTCCCGAAAATGGTTACTTCCATCTGGAACCCAAAATACTTCTGCATCCCGAATAATTTCGTTGATGGTTAGTCGGCTTTTATCTGTTCCAGCCCGGGATAATTTCAAAGCAACGTGCAAACCTGCCATATGATGCTGGGACAGAGGTTTCAAAGCTTCATGCCGTTTGATTCCTTTTTTTGGTTGACGCAAAATAAACACCTCTTTCTGTATAATCACGTATGTTGTCTTCCAGTTTAACATGGTATTGGAAAGTTTGTGATCTAAGTCATTTATTTTAATAACAAAAAGTGGCTTCTCAAGTAACGAACAGAAAGTGTGTTTTTTAATAGAAACCTTAGGGCGGAAAAAAGACTTTACATACAGCTGCAAAATATACAAGAATATTTAGAATAATGCTACAATGGGGTGGAGGTGATAGTGAATGAACCGAATGATACATATGCAAGATGTTTCTTGGCGAAGAGAAGGAATTGAAATTTTACGCCATATCGATTGGACAGTAAACAAAGGAGAGCATTGGACAGTTTTAGGGCTGAATGGCGCCGGGAAAACGAGCATGCTGAACATGGTGAATGGGTATATTTGGCCGACCACCGGGAAAGTAGAAGTGCTCGAGCGGCCTTTTGGCAAGACCGATATTCATGAATTGCGAAAATCTATCGGATGGGTCAGTTCCGCGCTTGGAGAGCGTATTAATGGCCGTCATCCGGCTGAAGAAATTGTCATTAGCGGGAAATTTGCGGCTTTGGGACTCGTTTTTGAAGAGCCGACAGCAGAAGACCGGCAATTGGCTGAACAATGGATGGAACAACTGGGAGTTGCTCATGTTCTGGGTCAAGCGTATGAAAAGTGTTCCCAAGGCGAACGTCAGAAGCTGTTAATCGCAAGGGCGCTTATGGCAAATCCTTCCTTGCTCATATTGGATGAGCCGACAAATGGGCTGGATTTTATTGCAAGGGAGGAATTGTTATCAGTTATAGAAAACCTTGGTAAACAAGCAAATGCCCCGACTATTATTTTCGTTACGCATCATATAGAAGAAATTTTGCCGATATTTTCCCATACGATTCTGTTAAAAGATGGAACTGTATTTGCAAAAGGGGACCGGGAGTCCGTCTTGCAAAGTGAAACATTATCTCTCATGTATGATAAAAAACTACATGTCACGTGGAGGAATAACCGTCCATGGATGCGGTTGGATTAAATCGCAAGAAGCCCATCATTTCATCAGTTGTGCTAAAGTTGTCACACTATTTCGTATGATAAAATTGAAATTGAGAATCGTTATCATTTATAATGGAGGTGAATGGAGGGAGCATCATGGGGAAAATATTAATGACGTACGCAAGCCAAACTGGTAACACGGAAGTAATAACAGATATTATTGCCCATTACTTAGAAGAACTGAAGCATGAGGTGACAGTAAAGTCATTTGATTTTGACATGATTGATGTGGATGCCATAAATGAATATGATGCTTTATTAGTTGGAACGTACACTTGGGACGATGGTGAATTGCCATATGAAGTAGAAGATTTTTACATTGATATAGAAGAACTGAACTTAGATAAGCTCATCGCAGCTGCATATGGTTCAGCGGATTCATTTTATGATACGTATGGAGGGGCGATCGAATTGGTTCATGATCATTTGAAATACCTTGGAGCAAAAGTGATCGGAGAGCCCTTTAAAATAGATTTAGAACCATCAGCAAAAGATGAAGAGCGCTGCCGTATCTTAGCGATAAATATTTCGGAAGCCATTCATAGAAAAAATCAAACTGTCGCGTAAACCTGGACAGATTTTTTCATGAGCTGTGTTGTTCAAGAAATGAGGAGGAAGAAGATGTCGGAGACCTTAAAACCAAGTGCCCAATTATTTCAGGAAAAATTGCAAGCTCGCGGTTTTTCGAATGCAATTGTAGAATTGCCGGAAAGCACCCGTACAGCGAAGGAAGCAGCAAAAGCCATAGAATGCCGAGTGGAAGAAATTGCCAAGTCGATTGTTTTTAAAATGGAGTCAACAGGCGAACCTATTTTAGTGGTTGCAAGCGGAACAAACCGGATTAATGAAAAAACAATTGAACAAGAAGTGAACGATACCTTAGGTAAAGCAACTGCTTCGTTTGTCAAAGAAAAAACCGGCTACTCCATCGGTGGTGTGCCGCCAACTGGCCATACAGCTCCTGTTCTTACGCTGCTGGATGAAGATTTGTGGAAATACGATACGATTTGGGCGGCAGCAGGTCACGCGATGGCAGTGTTTAAAACAACACCGGACGAATTACAAAAAATGACTGGATCAAAAGTATTGAATGTAAGCTAATCCGGCTGAAAGAATACGGTCTGTAAATCAAACTCTGTTTCAAGGGATTTTTCTAATAAATAAAATAAAGAACAGTTTAGAAACCATTTCGTACTAATAGCGAAATGGTTTTTATATTTGTGAAAAGGCAGATGGAAGTTGTTTTATCTGCTGCAAAAAGTCGTATTTTGATAGGATGTTAAGAATATCTTTTAATAAAAGGCCATACGCTGGATGGATGAGCAGTTGTTTTCTTTTCTCTAAATAATCAAACAATACTGAATTTGGCTGCTAAGTATTGTATAATAAAAGAAGAAGTATATGTATATTATATAAACATTCTCGAATAAAAACAGCTTATGACTAATATTTGTATTTTTTTAAAAGGGTATAATGTAAATGAACCTTGCGGGAATCAACTGGAAAAGACATGAGAAAGTGTCTGAGAGGCTGGTCTTGTTATTGAATGAGAAACAGAAACAACAATGGGGCATATGGGGACTTATTTTATTGATTACATCCTTATGGGGATATGGCTGGGTGCCCATGAAAACAGGATTAAACTATATGGGACCCGCTATGTTTACAGCTTTACGATTTATGGTTGGAGCGATTACTTTATTAATTGTCGCATTTTTGATGAAACTTGGGCTCCCCAAAAAGCGATACTGGAAACATTTATTTCTTGTAGGATTGTTACAGACAACTGCAGTCTTTTTATTGGTGATGTATGGGTTGAATTTAGTAGATGCAGGTAAATCTTCTGTATTGCTTTACTCGATGCCGCTTTGGAGCAGTATTTTGGCAGTCCCGTACTTGAAAGAAAAACTAACGTGGAAACAACTTACCGGATTATTTCTGGGAATGATTGGTTTGTTGATTATTTTAGGCTGGGATATTTGGTCAATGCAAGACGCTTTAGTGGTGTCGGGAGAGCTGTTAATCATCCTTGCGAGTGTCATTTGGGCCATTTCCAATATATACTTTCGCTTACATCTCGCAGCACTTCCAAAAGTACAATCTTCTGCTTATCAAATGACATTTGGTGCCGTAGTTTTACTTGTATTTGCACTCATTGCGGAGTGGGGAGAGCCTGTGATGATTAATGCAAGCAGTCTGTATGACGTCATATACAGCGGAGTCATTGCTTCTGCGTTGTGTTTCACTGTCTGGTATCTTGTTTTGAGTAAAATTAATATGGTAACAGCAACCATCGCTACTTTGCTTGTTCCGGTTTTTGGCTTGTTTTTCAGTGCTCTGTTATTAGCTGAAGAGATAACGTTAAGTGTGATCGTTGGTGCAGGATTTATTATTTATGGCATCATCAGAACTCAGCTGAAAAAGAAGACAAAAGATACAAGGGTGAATACAAACTTTCAAAAGCACAGGTGACTGAGGATGCTGGTGCTTGCATAAGTGGAATAAAGGTATTTGCTCTTAGAAATTGGTGACGGTCATTCTTCTGTTTAGTCTGCTCCCAACATAGTAAAATTATTTGGTGCGAAAGCAGGCAGGATAGAAAAAATTTTTACATAAAAAAGGAGAGGAAGTTTCATGAAATTTGAAAAAACAGTACATAATATCGGAGAAAAAAGAAAACATGCGGATAGAGTTTTAAATGAAGCGAAGTTCGATATGATTCAAATTCATATGAAAGAAGAGGAAGTCATTACTTCTCATCATGCTAAAGAAGAAACATTGATTATTGTGCGGTCTGGAAAAATAGTAATGAATGTAGAAGGAGAAGAAGTGACTTTAACGAACGAATCGGTTTTACAGATGGACCCTTATGAGGCTCATGATTTACGAGCGATTGAAGAAACGGATTTAATCTTGTTGAAGTTAAAATAAGAATCTGGTTCCCCTGTTGAAAGGAGGATGGAGATGAATTCTAAGCTTGAGATAACAATGCAGGACGTGTGGCTCGCAAGGAAGCGGATTGAACCTCATGTTTTACAAACCCCACTTCATCTAAGTGAAAAACTGGGTGATGCTTCTCATCATGTTTATCTGAAGCTGGAAAACTTGCATGAAACGAGCTCCTTCAAGATCAGAGGAGCTGCCAATAAAATGCTGACCTTATCTAAAGCGCAGCAGCAAAAAGGCGTTGCAGCTTTCTCAACAGGGAATCACGGAGTGGCTGTTGCATATATGGCCAAGCAGTTAAATATACAAGCTGTGATTTGTATATCCAAGCGTGTGCCATTAAATAAAGTCGAGCGTCTCGAAAGGATGGGCGCCGAAGTTGTTAAAGTCGGCTTCAACCAGGATGATGCAGAACGTTATGCGTATGACCTTGAAGAAACAGAAGGGTTTACCGTTATTCCGCCGTTTGATGATCAAGAAATTATCGCGGGACAAGGAACCATTGGTTTGGAATTATTACATCAGCTTCCAGAGATAGATACAGCGATTATCCCAGTTTCCGGGGGAGGTTTATTTGCTGGTATTGCTAAAGTATTAAAGCATTATAATCCAATGATTCAGCTCATAGGCGTTTCGATTGAAAAAAGTCCTGTCATGTATGAAAGTATCCAAAGTGGAACCATCGTATCTCTAAAGGAAGAAGACACTTTAGCAGATAGTTTATTAGGCGGGCTTGGAGAAGATAATCAATATACATTTCGGATATGTCAAGCACTGATGGACCAATTCGTCTTATTGAATGAAAAAGAGATAGCTCAAGGGATGCATTATATGCTGAAAGAACATCAATTGGCAGTAGAAGGGGCAGCTGCTTCCAGTATCGCTGGTCTCGTGAGCGGTAAAATAAATTTTGAAGGGAAGCAAACTGCCTGCATCATAACAGGTCGCAATGTAGCTATGGAAACAATTCTTAAGACGTGTCAATCGTAAGAAAGAGTCACGAAGGAAAAATTGGGGGAGATAATCATGTCGATTTCAGTTCAGGAAATAGTGAATTTACCAATATTTAATACGGCCCAAGTATTAAGCGGCATCGAGTATCTAGATGAACGTCATGTGGATTGGGTTTCGGCGATGGAAGCCCCCGTTGAAAATTTTGTCCGAACGAAAGAATTAGTTATTACGACTGGCATGGGCTGTGAAGAGCGGCCGGATTTGTTATTTGAATTTGTGAAAGATGTGTATGAATCAGGAGCCTCTGCGATTGGTATAGCTTTAGGACGGTATATTTTTGACATTCCGGATGAGATCATCTCTTTTTCCAAAGCTCATCAGTTTGTGTTAATTGAAGTGCCCTGGGAATTAAGATTTGCTGATGTGCAACGGAAAGTGATGGAGGAAATCAATCGCCGGCAGGAATGGTATTTTGAAAAAGCACGCCAGCTGCAAAAGCAATTAATGGATTATGTCATCACAGGAAAAAATCTGGTGGAAATATTACATCTTGTGGAGAGAGAAATAGATGGGGAAATTGTATTTATGGATAGTAAAAACCGGGTAAAAGCCAATCGAAGAGAACCTGAAAAATTGCTTCAGCTATGGGAGGAACTGGAACAAAATTCACAAGTTGCTTTGGATGAATCGGTTTTCCGTCATTTACAAAAATATCCGTATAAGGACGGAATTTTAATTAAGAAGGAAATCACTTCCGGTCCACAGCATAACGTACAAGGTTTTTTTATTATTTATTTTTATGATGAAAACTTATTAACCCCGATTGCTTATCAAATGGTGGAAAGCTTAACTGCAGCGACGGCTTTATGGATCTCAAAAGAGGATGCGATTGTGCAGACAGAACTCCGGCTGCGCAATGAGTTTATCTGGGGGCTCGCGAAGAAACCACAAGATACGACAGATGAAAATCTTCGCTCCCGGGCAAAATTATTTGGTTATCAACTGGAAGTTCCCTATTTGTGTATTGTAGGCTATTCGGAAAATTTAGAGACGCTTTCTCATCTGGCTTCCGGAAAAATTGATTATAATGTGAAAAATATTATGTATTATATTGAAGAAGAAGTGCGATACGCTGCTTCTGCAGTAGACAAACAAGTAGCTTTCACTTTAGATCAGGATTTACTTATTATTTATTTGGAATCTATTACTGAAGAGCAAGGGACTGTGCATCACTTTTTGGATTTGGTGGATAAACGGTTGCATGCACTGATTCCCGGAGTGATTTTTTCTTGGGGAATCGGCATGCATCGAGATGGAATTATGCAGTTTCACGAAAGTTTTAAAAAAGCACATCTAGCATTAGATATGAGCATGAAACAGAAAGGAAGAGGGGAAAGAGTCAGTTTTGATGACACTCAATTGAATCGCCTGCTTGTTCATTTTGCAAATGACAAAGAAGTGCAAGAGATTACCATGGCCACTTTGAAACCATTAGTTGATTACGAAGAAAAGCGGGAGATGAACTTAATCGATACATTCATCGCCTATGATAATCAAAATGGCAACGTTAGCCAAGCAGCAAGAGTATTAAATCTGCACCGGCAATCGCTCTTGTACCGGTTAAGAAAAATTGAAAGCTTAACCAATTTATCGTTGGACAATCCAGACGATGTGTTTTTATTAAATATAAGTATAAAAGTGTGGCAAACAGGAGCAATGTAGCTGCACTTGAAACAATAGGAAAAAGATGAGCATACAAAATGCTGATCTTTTTTTAAGGGAAAATTTAAAGCTTCTCCTTTACTTCCTGCTTAAATATAACGAAGGCATTCTCTATTAGAGCCTTGCGAACACCAAGTTTCTATCTTTGAAAGAAAGAAATAACTTATGAGTAAAGAACTAAAACGACATCTATTTTACAAAATTATCGAAAGGAAAACTTCTTGCTAATCGACATTTTTTAGTTTGGAAGGTTTGCCGGCAGCAAAAAGCTTAAGAAGGGGGAATTCTGCCATCGGGGGAGAGTTGCCGGCAACAGTTCGCCTATAAGCAGGAACTATTGCCGTGGAAGGAGGATTGCCGGCAGAAGCACTTCTAAAAGGAAGAACTTTTGCCGTGAAGCGAGGATTGTCGGCAAAAGAAAGCCGGTAAAGAAGAACTTCTGCCGTGGAAAGGGATTTGTCGGCAGAAGTTCGCTTATAAGCAGGAACTATTGCTGTGGAAGGAGGATTGCCGGCAGCAGTCCGCTTATAAGGAAGAACTCTTGCCGAGGAAGGAGAGTTGTGGCAGAAGCACGCCAAAAAGGAAGAACTATTGCCGTGGCGGTACCCCGCTTCCGTTTCCTCACCTTAGTCGAGCGCTTTTAAAAAACAAATAACCGCAAAATAAAGGAAATAGAATGATATAAAGGCAAATGAACTCTTTTATAAAATGACAGCTGGAGTATGATACTATTTCTTCGTTATTTATACAATTTGGATAAAAAGATCATAAAAACTTCATACATTTTCACAATTGTCTAAATTAAAAGAAAATTATATAATGGAAACAGAAGGATATACCCGAATTGGAGGGATGCTTATGCGGATATTTGATGAAGAAGAAATAAGAAATCACGTCACATTTAATGATTCGCTGATGATAGAAATTAAAAGGGCTTTCATTGACTTGGTGACTAAAGAGGTGCAGATGCCTGAAGTCCTGCGTGTTGATATTGAGGAACATCAAGGTGAGATGGACGTGAAAACTGCATACATCCCTGGTGATAAACAATTTGCTTTAAAAGTATCTACAGGATTTTTTAATAACTATAAAATTGGTCTTCCCAGCACCGGAGGTCTCATGATGCTGATCAACGCAACCAACGGTCAAGTGGATGCATTGCTTCAAGATAATGGGTACTTGACGGATATTCGAACAGCAGCAGCTGGTGCCATTGCTGCGAACTATCTGGCGAATGAAAATCTGCACACCGTGGGAGTCATTGGTGCAGGTACGCAGGCTCAGTTACAATTAGAGGCATTACAGCAAGTAAGGGGTTTTGAAGAAGTCCGTGTTTACAGCAAAACAAGAGAGCGTTTAGACAGTTTTAAAGAAAAAGTGGAAGAAGCTTTAGGTGTTTCCGTTATCATAGAAGAGGATGCGAAACACGTTGTACAGCAGAGTGATTTGCTGATTACTGCAACACCTGCAACCTCTCCCATAGTAAAAGCAGAGTGGATATCGCCCGGCATGCATATTACAGCAATGGGGTCAGATGCAAAACAAAAACAGGAATTAGAGCCTGCAATATTTGAAAAAGCGGATGTCATTGTTTGTGATGTGATTGCACAATGTGAAGTAATGGGGGAATTGCGGGCAGCAAAAGAAGCCGGCATCATCACTCAGCCAAATCAAGTAAGAGAACTGGGGAGTGTGATTCAGCAAAAAGATTCAATTCGCCAGTCCACGCAAGATGTAACGGTCGTTGATTTAACCGGTACAGGAGCACAGGATACGAAAATTGCTCTTTATGCTAATGAAAAATTGACAGAGAAGAAATGAGTTGATGGCCCATGAGTTTAGCGGAGGAAGCTGAAGCACTGTTTGAACAATTAAAAACGTGGCGTAGACATATCCATACGCATCCGGAGTTAAGTTTTATGGAAAAGGAAACGTCTGATTATGTAGCGATTGAATTGGCCCAATTAAAAAATATCGTTATCCAGCAAGATATAGGCGGGCATGGCATCGTTGCAACATTATCTACAGGAGACGGGCCGACCATAGCTTTACGGGCGGATATGGATGCTCTGCCGATTCAAGAGAATAATAACCATGAGTTCGTATCACAGAATGAGGGAATCATGCATGCTTGCGGCCACGATGCTCATACGGCTATGCTGCTCGGAGCTGCTCATTTATTAGATGAACAATTTACTAAAGGGGAATTGCAAGGAACAGTGAAATTTATTTTCCAACCCGCGGAAGAAGCCACGGACGACTTTGGGCTATCAGGCGCTCCTTATATGATTCAAGCTGGTGTGTTAGAAGATGTAGAAGCTGTCATCGCCTTGCATGCATGTCCTTGGCATCCCGTAGGAGTTATTCAAATGAATCACGGCTTCAGTATGGCGAATGTGGATGTTTTTCAAGCAAAGATTCATGCTTCAGGCGGTCATGGCGGGTATCCGCAATTGGCGACAGATCCTTTATGGATGCTTGGCCCTGTGTTATCCAGTTTTTATGGAACAGTAGGTCGGCGGGTTTCTCCTTTAGATGTGGTGGCAGCCAGTATAGGCAGGGTTGAAGCCGGATCAGCAAGTAATATAATCCCTTCAGAAGTAGAAATTGAAGGCACGTTACGCTCGTATTCTCCGACTGCTAGAGAGCAACTGGCAGCTGAAGTGGAAAACGTATTTAAAATCGTAGAATCTTTTGGCGGTTCGTACTCTTTTGAATTAGAAAGAGGGGAACCTGCATTAAACAATCATATAGATATAAATGAACTGCTGGAAGAAACCATTCAGGATCTGTATTCAGATATGTATATACACTGGGAACCATTTGGCATGGGCGGCGAAGATTTCGGTTATATGACCGAACAAATTCCAGGAGCGATGTTTTTTCTCGGCTGTTCTGTGGAAGATGATATGAATAGGGATTTACACACATCGATTTTTGATATTGATGAAAATTGTTTACCGATAGGTACAGCAATATTCGCAACTGCAGTAAATCGCTTCTTAAAAAAAGATGATACAACAGACGGACACTGGAATAAAAATTCAATTCAGAGAGGTGCGTGAGACCATGATGACGACAGTTGATAATAAGAAAATGTTTATTGGCGGCGAGTGGATTGAAAAAGAAAGCACTATCGAGGTGCATGATCCGCAAGATAATGAAGTAATTGCAACAGTCCCCCGGGCGAATGAAACGGACATGTTAAAAGCAATTAATGTTGCAAAAGACGGAGCTGAAACAGCAGCCAAAATGCCCGTGCATGAACGGATGGAAATCTTACATCGGGCAGCTGACTTTGTGAAACATTACAAACATTTGTATGCGATTACAATAGCCTCGGAAGGAAGTAAAACCATCACAGAAGCTCAAGGAGAAGTCGACCGCTGTATTGAAACATTACGTATTTCCGCTGAAGAAACAAGACGTATTCATGGAGAAACCATCCCATTTGATCAAATGCCGGGCCATGAAAACAGAATTGGTTACTTTTACCGTTTTCCCATTGGGGTTGTAGGAGCCATCACTCCATTCAATGATCCGTTAAACCTGGTGGCACATAAAATAGGTCCTGCCATAGCATCCGGGAATTCCATTGTCGTAAAACCGGCAACTTTAACGCCGCTTAGTGCTTTACTTCTGGCAGAAGCATTTGAAGCAGCAGGATTACCTGACAAGGTGCTATCCGTGGTAACTGGAAAAGGTTCGGAAATCGGTGATGCACTGGTAACACACCCAGCTGTCCGTATGATTTCTTTCACGGGAGGACTGGAGACAGGAACAGATATTGCACACAAAGCAGGCTTAAAGAAACTGAGTATGGAATTAGGTTCGAATTCTC
Source organism: Pseudogracilibacillus sp. (assembly GCA_035301305.1). GTDB lineage: Bacteria > Bacillota > Bacilli > Bacillales > Amphibacillaceae > Pseudogracilibacillus. The sequence continues at coordinate 130,978 of DATGUO010000087.1, read as the reverse complement.
CAACGATTGTGCTAAAAGATGCGGATATCAAAGAAGCGGTTGACAGCTGTGTATCCGGTTCGTACGGAGCAGTCGGGCAAAATTGTATTGGAGTGCAGCGAATATTTATTGAACGCCCTGTGTATGATGAGTTTATGGAACAGTTCGCAAATCTATCCAAACAATATACAACTGGTGATAAAAAATTAGCAGCAACGAAAATGGGGCCGCTTATTTCCGAGCAGGAAGCAATCCGTGTAGAAGGAACAGTTGCCGAAGCAGTGGCTAATGGAGCTACCTTACTAACCGGTGGAAAACGGCAAGGCGCTTATTATGAAGCAACAGTGTTGGCAGATGTCCCCAGACATGCTCGCATCGTTAAAGAAGAAATTTTCGGCCCGGTTGTCATGCTGTTTCCGGTAGATTCTTTAGATGAAGCAATCGAAAAAGCGAATGACGTCGAGTATGGCTTACAAGCAGGGATCTTTACAAGAGATACAAAGTTAGCCTTCCAAGCAATCCAATCGCTGAATGTAGGCGGGGTCATGGTAAACGACAGTAGTGATTACCGCATTGACGGAATGCCTTTTGGCGGTGTGAAAGGTTCAGGCTTGGGTCGAGAAGGAGTAAGTTCTTCGATACAGGAAATGACAGAGCCGAAAGTAGTTCAATTTAAGTTGTAAGGAAAGGAAGCAGAGGGTTTTATAGAAATATTGACTTGCAATGATATAGAGGAGGAATGGAACATGGCGAGAGTGATGGCGAACGCAGACGTGAAAAAAGAATTGGAAGAATTGGATAAAAAACATTTTATACACCCGACATCAAATATGGGACAGTTGCAGGAAGAAGGGCCGGCATTTATTTTTACGAAAGGAGAAGGCATTTATTTAGAAGATATTAGCGGGAACAGATGGATGGATACTTTATCCTCCTTATGGAACGTGAATGTTGGACATGGGCGTGAAGAAATTGGAGAAGTTGCGAAAGAGCAAATTAGCACGCTGGCATTTACTTCTACGTTCAGTAATTGGAGTCATGAGCAAGTGATTCGTTTGGCAGAAGAAGTAGCCAAGTGGACGCCTGGTGATTTAAATGTCACGTTCTTTACTTCCGGCGGTTCTGAAGCGAATGATACAGCGTTTAAAACTGTTCGACATTACTGGGACGTGCAAGGACAACCGGAGAAAAAGAAAATTATATCACGGAAAAAATCATACCATGGTGTTGCAATGGGAGCGACAAGTGCGACAGGAATCCCGGAATTTCATACTTTTACCCAATCGATTGCGCCGGACTTCCACTATGTTGATACGTCCGTTCAGGAATTAAAAGATCTAATTGCGAAAGAAGGCGCCGATTCGATTGCAGCTTTTATTTCCGAGCCTGTGCAAGGGTCTGGTGGAGTGAACATCCCTCCTGAAGGATATTTTAAAGAAGTGAAAAAAATATGTGAAGAAAATGATATTTTATTCATCGCAGACGAAGTTATCTGCGGATTCGGCCGAACTGGAACAAATTTCGGCATGGAAAACTTTGATGTAATACCGGATATTATAACGATGGCAAAAGGCGTGACAAGTGGATATGCTGCACTAGGCGGCATGGTTATTTCTGAAAAGTTGCACCAGGAGCTATATGAGAAAACAGAAGGAAATTTCTGGCACGGCTATACGTACAGCGGACATCCGACAGCTGCAGCTATCGCACTCAAAAATTTGGAAATTATTAAAGAAGAAAACTTAATTGAAAACGTACAGGCTCGTGGAACGCAAATGGTTGCAGGTTTTGAAAAGCTGAAGGAAAAATACGAAGCGATCAGTGATGTGCGGGGTATGGGGTTGCTTGGCGGTATTAGTTTTGATAGAGAACAAGACGCAGCTCCCATCAGTCCGAAAGTAGTGGAAGAAGCATTAACCCGAGGTTCTATTTGCCGGGCTGTCGTGTATGGAGGACAGGACACTTTAGCTTTTGCACCGCCATTTATCATAACAGCAGAACAGATGGACGATATGCTTGCAATAGTTGATGCTTCGATCGAAGCTGCTTTCGAAGCACAAAAGCAATAGCTTACAATGCAACATAGCACTGGATAGATAAAAAAAGAGTGAAGATGGAAAGGTGGGATAATATGTTGAACTTTTCAGTACCTGAATATAAAAGTCGGCTTATTAAAACAAAAGAAAGTATGCTGAGACATGGTATTGATGTTTTGCTGGTAACAGATCCTGCGAATATGAATTATATTACAGGATACGACGCGTGGTCCTTCTATGTTCATCAATTAGTCATTGTGATGGTAGATGAAGAAGAACCGATTTGGTTTGGACGAGCAATGGACGCAAGTGCTGCAAAGTGGACCACATGGTTGCATCATGATCACATCGTACCCTATGAAGATGATTATGTGCAATCAACCGAGAAACATCCAATGGATATCGTTGCAGCTGTATTGCAGAGAAAAGGATATGCCAATAAGACAGTTGCTGCAGAATTTGATGCATATTATTTCACCGCTAAGAGCTATCTTCAACTTACTAAACATTTAACCGATGCAAAGTTTGTTGATGGGACTGGTTTAGTCAATTGGATTCGCTCGATTAAATCAGATCAGGAAATCGAGTATATTAAAAGAGCTGCCAATATTGCTACAGATGCGATGTATGAAGGTGTTAATAAAGTGAATGTAGGTGTTCGGGAATCGGATGTCGTTGGGGATATTGTTCGTAAGCAGATTCAAGGAACACCAGAATACGGGGGCGACTACCCTTCGATAGTGCCACTTCTTCCCTCAGGTGAAAAGACGGATGCCTGCCATATGACCTGGACAGACGATTATTATCAATACGGCGATCCAGTGATTCTGGAGCTTGCCGGATGTTATAAACGCTATCATTGTCCGCTTGCAAGGACGGTTGTTTTAGGAGAGCCGTCACAGGAAGTGAGTGATTTATCAAATGTCGTTCTTGAAGGTATCGGGACAGCACTTGAAACAGTTAAGCCCGGAGTAACTTGCGCAGAGGTCGAGCAGGCGTGGAGGCAAACGATTAATCAATATGGGTATCGTAAAGATTCGCGCATTGGCTACTCTGCAGGATTGAGTTACCCGCCGGATTGGGGAGAGCGGACTGCGAGCTTACGGAACTCTGATGATACAATTCTTCAACCCAATATGGTATTTCATATGATTCCCGGTATTTGGATGGACAAATATGGAGTAGAAATTAGCGAGACATTTCGAGTGACTGAAACAGGGTGTGAAATACTCGCCGGGGTGGAACGGAAGCTATTTACAAAGACATCAGAAATTCAGCCGTTAATCAGTTAATGAAAGAAATAAAATAGCTTTTCTTAAGCATAAGATAACTTAAGAAAAGCTATTTTTATGTTTTCTTGGCAATTTAGGATACAAAAGAGTTACGAGTTTTGACTCTTATTACATGGACAATCGCCATTTCATTTTCAATCACATATCGCTTTCCTCGGGTCAGCTATTCCTCTTGTAACTTTGGTTTACCCCATATTTTCGAAAGCAGGAAGGTACTAATAACTAACACAATGATGCCCACACCAAGAGAAGCAATAGCAGAATTTGTCATGCCAGCGACTAAATAAGCAATAATACTACAGATTCCAGCGGTAACAGCGTACGGAATTTGCGTCGTGACATGATCGATATGATCACTCCCTGACCCTGCTGAAGAGAGTATCGTGGTGTCGGAAATAGGAGAACAATGATCTCCAAAAATTCCACCGCTCAGGACTGCTGCTAACGTCATTGTCATGGACATGTCCATGGTATGGGCTAAAGGCATTGCGATAGGAATCATAATCGCAAAGGTTCCATAAGAAGTTCCCGTCGTAAAAGCGATAATGGAACCGAAGATAAATAAAAGAGCTGGAATAATAATCGGTGACGTCGTGTTTTCTGCAAAATTAACTAAATAATCAGCAGTTCCAAGTTCCGAAGTAATCTCTCCGATAGACCAAGCCAATGTCAAAATAATAAACACGATTGTCATACTGCGAAATCCTGATACATACAAAGACATGGCTTCTTTAAAGGAAAATAACTTTTGCTGTAATCCCATAACTAAGCCGACAATCCCTGCAGCAAATGCAGCAATTAAAATAGAGACACCACCGTTTGCTTCCCCAACGGCTTTGACGATACCATGTTCCGGATAGCCGCCAGTCCAGAGAAACATAGGCGGAATAAGTGCAAGTAAAACAACGATAGGTACAACCATATTCCGTTTCTTCATATGTTGCTCTTCCACTGCTGCTACTTCTTCTTCCTCCTCATCGGTTGGAGGTGTCGCACCTGGGCGGGTAAGCTGCCCGGTTGTTCTGGCACGGTATTCAGCTTGAGCCATCGGACCGAAATCCCATTTCGTCCAAATGATAATAAAAACGAGCAAAAGTGCTAAAATAGAGTAAAAATTAAATGGAATCGTCGCTATGTATGTCAGGTATTCTGACCCGGAGATACCAAGTTCCACAAATTGAGAACCAATCAATCCCATAACAAATACCACCCAGGTCGATACAGGGGCTAATAAACTCATTGGAGCAGATGTAGAATCGACCACATAAGCTAATTTTTCCCGGGAAACTTTCATGCGATCCGTGACAGGACGCATAACGCTTCCCACTGTTAGCGCATTGAAATAATCATCAAAAAAGACAATGATACCAAATATACCTGTAGAAGTTTGAGCACCTTTGTCCGTATGTACTTTACTCGAAATAGCTTTGGCAATGGCCTGAGCTCCTCCAGTTTTTTGCATTAACACGATAAGGACACCAAACAACCCGCAATAGACGAGTACCGTGATGTTATCTTCATCAGCTAAGTTGGGTATAATAATCTCGCTAAAAGTTGCATAAAGCCCTAAAAATGGATTCCAACCATATAACATAGTGGCTCCCAGCCAAACCCCGACAAATAGAGCGGGGATAACATTTCTTGTCCACAGCGCCAGCACGATAGCAAGCAAGGGCGGTAAAAGTGAAAGTATTCCAAATTCCATCGTATTCTCTTCTTCCTTTCTCTTCTTGTATTATTTAAATATGTATGAGTCCATCATTAAAATATATAGGTAGAAGCCCTGCTTTGTCAAAACCTTTGTTGTTTTCCCCTGAAAAAGAGCCAACCTTTAGAATGTCCGGTAATACGAGGATGTTTATGCTGCATAAAATTTGTCTGTTTTTGTTAAATTATAGGGAGTCCCTACTTCTTTATTTTAGAGTGAAGTCATTTCTGACTAAATCTTATTAAAACTATTTTAACATACATTTCATAGAGAGGGCAGTTTGTATAAAAAATGAGGAGATTAAATAAAGGAAAAATCTTCAAACCTTTGAAGATACTAGCTATATGCGATTGGTTATTTTATTCTTTATTTTTAGTGTTATCCTCTATCGTTTCCTAATATTGATTGCTAATAAGGGCTCGCTTTGTAACTAGAGGACAGGAAAACAGAGAAACTATATCAGTTATAAATATATATACATAAAATAATGCATATATACATTCCGTTTGTATGAAAATTCAACAGAAGTAATTTTTATGTTTAATAAGTGTGTCGGAATTGTTAACAGGGCTTGGTTTAAAAACAAAAGTGAAAAAACATATTTAAATTGTTGTATTAAAATACATTTTTGTGTATAATGATAATAATTCATTTGAAACGTAGGAGAGATGACATTGGATACAAAAAATATTATTATCATCGGCGCAGCTGGAAGAGATTTTCATAATTTTAACACACATTATCGCGGTAAAAAAGAATACAATGTTGTTGCGTTTACTGCAGCACAAATTCCTGATATAGATGGAAGAAAATATCCGGCTGAATTAGCGGGGGATTTATATCCTGAAGGAATTCCTATCTACCCCCAGGAAGAATTAACGGATTTGATTAAAGAGCTGGATGTAGATGAATGCGTCTTTTCATACAGTGATTTACATTATGAAAAAATTATGGGGATCAGTGCTATCGTAAATGCAGCCGGTGCTGATTTTACATTGCTTGGTTCTAAACATACGATGATACAAAGTAAAAAGCCGGTTATTTCTGTTTGTGCGGTTCGAACAGGGACAGGAAAAAGTCAAACATCACGTAAAATAATTGAAACATTATTAGAGCATGATTTGAAAGTAGTAGCGATTCGTCATCCAATGCCATATGGTGATTTAGCAGCTCAAAAAGTGCAACGTTTTGCGACATTGGAAGATTTGAAACTTCATGACTGCACCATTGAAGAAATGGAGGAATATGAACCACATGTAGAGCGTGGTAACATCATCTATGCGGGGGTTGACTATGAAGCAATTTTGCGGGAAGCGGAAGAAGACCCGGATGGCTGCGATGTTATTCTGTGGGATGGCGGAAACAATGATACTTCTTTTTATGACCCCGATCTTGCAGTAACGGTACTTGACCCTCATCGTCCAGGACATGAATTAGCTTATTATCCCGGAGAAGTATGTTTGCGGACAACGGATGTGGCTATCATCAATAAAATTGACAGTGCTGATCAGGAAGCAATAGATACAGTAGAGAATAATATTAAACAAGCAAAACCGGATAGCACGATCATTAAATCAGAATCAACGATTACTGTAGATAAACCCGAGTTGGTGAAAGGGAAGAAGGTATTAGTCGTAGAAGATGGACCGACCCTTACTCATGGGGAAATGAAAATTGGCGCGGGAATTGTTGCGGCAGAGCGTCTAGGAGCCAGCGAAATAGTCGATCCAACTCCTTACACAGTACGCTCTTTAACAGAAACTTTCGAAACCTACCCGCATATCGATACGGTCCTTCCTGCTATGGGGTACGGGGAAGAACAGTTAAAAGATTTAGAAGAAACTATTAACCAAACGGAATGCGATGCAGTTATTATTGGGACGCCTATGGATTTAACACGGATTATCAACATTGAAAAGCCTTGTACAAGAGTTCATTATGAACTGAATGAAATTGGCGAACCTAATTTAACAGGTGTTCTAGACGATTTTATTGAAGAACATCAATTAAATAAAGTGAAATCTAAATAAGAAAAAGCGGCTTTCTTGAATAAAAAGAAAGCCGCTTTTTTACGTTCAAAACATTCATGGATTAGCTAGGGGGGAATTGTCCGATCTTTACTTTCAGCTGTAAAGAAAGTCTCTCGCCTTTTTTACAGCATAAGTGTGTCTAAGGCATTCGTTAATAACAAGCCTGCTATTATGACTTTGAACTTCTGCGTAATGTGTTAAAATAAAATAGAAAGAAGGTGTGACAATGGCGCAGAATTTATCATTAGATGCTGCTTGGGAAAAGCAAATTAGCCCACAAGATCGTAATTTAGTGGAAACCACTTTCGCAGAAACAAAAGCAGCTTTATATGACTTGAATGAATATACTTATTTGAGACATGATGTAAACCATGACCAAGCTTTGTTAGTTTTGGTTTTGGTTCATAATTGGTCTGAGATTCCGAAGAAGACAACGGACGAAACGCTTGTTTGTTTGAATGAAAAGCAAGAAGAAGTTGCTCGGCACTCCTTTTCCTTTCCGTTTCAATTATCAGCAAAAACGAGTACACCTTGGACGTTGATTTTTCCAAAAGGGACGTATCAGCATGATTTAAAAAAACAACAGAACTTAGTTGTTCACAGCGTCTCTCGTGATTATGAATCGAATTAGATAAAGAAACGAGTCTGCTGTTCATATTACTATTCAGTCACTGAAGCAGGCCAGACGTTTTAATAATAACAAAATAGGGGTTTCTTTATACGAAAACAATAATAAACATGATGAATTTTCTAAAAAACAATAAATCAGGAAGTGAAGGATGATGAAACGTATGTCGTATTATGTCAAAGCAAGGAAGTTTTTGCTGGAAAATGGAGAGAAAGAAGGCGGGTACTTACACATAGAAAATGGGCGATTTAATGGATTCACAGATACTATACCTGCTGGCGCAGAAGTAATCGATTATACAAACGCAATTATTGCCCCGGGATTATTCGATACGCATATACACGGGGTGAAGGGTTTCGATATTATGGACGGCACTGTCGAAGCAGTAAAAGGTGTCTCAGAGGCAATCCTTCCATTAGGAGTTACACGTTTTTTACCAACCACATTAACTTCGGCGAAAAAAGACCTGGAAACAGCTATACAAAAAGTGAAACAGGCAGTGGAAGAAGGGCTTCCTGGTGCGCAATCGGCAGGCATTTTCTTAGAAGGGCCTTTTTTTACAGAAAAATATAAAGGAGCTCAAAATCCAAACCATTTTTTAAATCCGAATATAGAACTCTTCAACTACTGGCAACAACTGGCGGAAGGGCAGATTGTGAAAATTGCGCTGGCTCCTGAACGAGAGGGAGCTATAAGCTTTATCGAGGAAGTTGCCGAAGCAGGAGTGCAAGTGGCAATAGGTCATACAGATGCAACATATGATTGTTGCCAAGAGGCTGTCGCGCACGGTGCTAATACTTTCGTACACTTGTTTAACGGGATGAGCGGCTTGCATCACAGAAATCCTGGAGTAGCAGGGACGGCGCTAATAAACAACGAAGCATACGCTGAATTAATTTGTGATGGACATCATGTACACCCAGATGTAGCTGCCCTGGCTTTTGAACGAAAACAGGATAAATTAATCCTTATTACTGATTGTATGAGAGCCGGCTTATTGGAAGATGGAAAATACAAATTGGGTGAGTTTGACGTGTCCATGAAAAATGGTATTGCTCGAATGGATAACGGTTCGTTAGCAGGGAGTACCTTGACTTTAATTGAAGGTGTGAAAAATTTAGCGGCATGGACTGATGAATCGCTACATCAGATTTGGCATCGAGCTTCTTTGTCACCTGCAAAGAGTCTTGGATTAGCAGCTGATTTTGGCAGTATTGCTACAGGGAAAGTAGCTGATTTTACAGTTATTGATGAAAATTTAACGATACAAGCGACAGCGGTTGCAGGTGAAGTAAAATATGAAAGATAAATAAAAAACAGCATTGTTGGCGAGTGTGCACCAACAATGCTGTTTTTTTAATTAGAGCTTCGAAAACGTTTTAAGAAAGATTGTAAACGTTCGTTTTCGGATTGTTCAATCACTTCAGAAGCTGTGCCGCGTTCTGCAATAACTCCTCCATCCAAAAATAATACTCGATCAGCAATTTCCAATGCAAAATCCATTTCATGTGTCACAAGAACCATCGCCATTTCACCTTCATTAGCGATATTTCGAATAACCTCTAATACTTCTCCAACTAATTCTGGGTCTAAAGCAGAGGTTACCTCGTCAAACAACATGATTTTTGGCTTCATTACAAGGGCTCTAGCCATAGCAACCCGTTGTTTTTGACCACCAGACAATTGGCTCGGATATTTATCTTTGTGCTCAAATAATCCTACTTTATAAAGCATTTCTTCAGAATCTTTACGAGCTTCGTCCTTTTTTACTTTTTTAACATTAATTGGTGCAGACATACAATTTTCCATCACTGTCATATGAGGGAATAAATTGAAATGTTGAAACACCATTCCGATATCGCTGCGGATAGATCGCAAATGCTTTTCATTCGCGGGGACCATTTTATTTCCACGTTCCATTTTCCATAGATTCTTATCTTCTACAAAAATATCTCCGGAAGTAGGTTCAGCTAACGTCATTAACAATCGAATTATTGTGGTTTTACCTGAACCGGATGGTCCGATAATACATATTTTTTCGGAAGGTTCAATGTTTAAATCAATCCCTTTGAGAACTTGAAAATCCCCAAAAGATTTATGAATATCATCAAATGTAACAATTGGTTCCGGCATAATATAGGATACCTCCTTTTTCTGGACAGGTAAGAAATTCATCTTTCCTTCCTGCTTCCTGCGTAAATGTGACTGAAGTATTCGTTATTAAATTTTGGTGAATGCTAAGTTTCCTATAATAAACTTTACGTTGCTTTTTTCTCAAAACGGCGATTCATTTTTCTTTCTAAATAATTGATGAATAGTGAAGACGGATAACTCAGAACTAAGAAAATCAAAGCTGCAATCGTTAACGCTTCAATATATCTGAAATGTTGTGAACCGAAACTGTTTGCTTTTGCTAGTATTTCAAGCACGCCAATGGTCGATGCTAACGGCACTTCTTTAAATAGAATTATGAAGTAATTCCCCAACATTGGAATCGTTGGTGGTATAGCTTGAGGCAGCACAATCTTAAACCACTTATCTTTCGTAGAAAAGTTTAGTGCTGTAGACGCCTCCCATTGACCTTCATCCACCGATTCGATACCAGATCGGTATACTTCCCCAATATATGTGCTGAAGTGAAGGCCTAAACCAAGAACGGCACAGGTAAAAGCAGAAAGACTGACACCAATAACTGGCATGACAGGCAGACCATAGTATAAGAAAAACAATTGAACTAATGGCGGGGTGGACCGGATAAACTCCATTATCCAAGTAATCACCCAACGCAAGCTTTTAATAGGTATTCTTTTTAAGTAAACCCAAATAAATCCAACCAGTAGAGCGAAAACATAACATGCAATGGTTAAAATAACAGTTAATTTTAAACCTTCCATAACAACAGGGAAGGCTTCCATAAATAAATCCCATTTCATTAAGTAGCCACCCCTTTCTTAGATATGGTTTCCATTTTTCTTGTTAATAAGATAAGAGGGATAGCAATAATAAAATAAAATAATAATAACATTATGTAGACTGTAGCTGTCATCGATATATTAGATGAACTAAATCGTTCACCATAATAAAGCACATCATGCATTCCAATCAATGATACAAGAGAGGTGGCTTTTAGCATCTGAATTAAATAGTTCCCAAATTCAGGCAACATCATTCTGAAAGCTTGTGGAAAGATAACAAGCCTCATGCGCTGGCCTCTCGTCATATTTAATGCTACTGTTGCTTCTGTTTGCCCAGGACTAACAGATAAAATAGAACCGCGAACAATCTCTGACATGTATGCAGCATAGTTTAGCGAAATGGCCAAAACACCTGCTGTGAGATTACTCCCTAAATCGATGTTAAACAATATTGGCAGCGCGTAATAAAACCAAAACAGTTGTACAATAAGAGAAGTTCCTCGAAAAACTTCTACATAAATAGAAGTTAAAAACCGTACTATCCAAAAACGGGATACGCGGCATAGCCCTGCAAAAATCGCGATAGTATAACTTAGCAGAGCAGATAAAACAAGTACTAAAACAGTGATTTTAATCCCCTTAGCTAAGATTGGAAAAATCTCAAGTAGCGATTGGATAGTAACCCCCTCCAAACGTTAATAATTTATAAAGCATTCCTAATGTTTCTGATACTTTACTGAATAAACAGGAAAATGTAGTGAAAAACAGGGCTTGTTTCAAAATGAAAAATAAGAAACAAAGGCCCTGCTTCAACCAGACTATTTTACCTGTCTTTATTCATATACTTCTTCAGAACAAACCATATCAGCTGTTACGTCATCATCTGGAATGTTGTCTTCATCATCAAAATAGTTGTCTGCAAGCATTTCTTCATATTCATCCGTATCTTGAAATTCTTCTAATTGTTCATTATAAGCTTCACGAAGTGCATCGTCATCTTCATTAAATGCGGCAGCTCCATAGCTTGGAACTCCTGTGATATCAGGCTGTTCAAAATCTTCTACAAGCTCAAGATTTTCGGAGTCTGCACTTTCATATGCCATTTTAATGGTCATTTCCGTACCAGTTGTAGCATCAGCGCGTCCTGATTCAATTGCTGAAAATGTTGCCGGAATATCATCGGCTTCTTCAATCTGGTCTTCTCCAACGCCTTCCTCCTGAACAAAACCGATTTCAGTGGCTCCGGCCATAATACTTAAAGTAAGATCAGAATCTGCAGCTAAATCTTCATAACTGGTTATGTCTTTCGGGTTACCGTCTTGTACAACCAAACCTTCCCCGTACACCACTTCAGGTTTTCCAAATTCCACGTTTTCACAACGTTCTGGGGTTATAGCCATCGAAGCGGTGATGATGTCGAATTTATTGGCTTGTAAACCAGGAATTAATTCACCAAAGTCGGTAAGTTCTCCTTCCACTTCCTCAACACCTAAGTCGTTAAGGACTTTAGTTGCGACGTCAACTGCCACACCTTTTAATTCTCCGTCCTCTTCATAAGCATATGGTTTCTCATCGGCAAAACCAATTTTAGCACCATCTTCTTTTAATTCGTCTATACGATCGGAATCTTCTGGATTATCAGCATCTGCATCATTGTTATCACCAGAACAAGCAGCCAGTGCGAAAATGAATGCAAAGCAAAGCATAAATCCTCCTAGCCATTTCCTCATATTTACATGACCTCCCTTAATTTTCCAACGTATGCGCTCTTGACAGCTTAATAACGGATTATTTGTGATTAGTACATAGCTTTTTCTATGAAGTCAAATAACGCATTGTTGTATTTATATGTTATATTGAAAGCGCTCTATTCTCAACATCCATATTTGATTATATATCGGTATATATGTTTAATTTAAGCCAAAAATCATAAAAAATTCACTGACAACTTTTGATTACATGCTTAAGGTCTAGATTTCATATATATTCAAAATATTTCAAATAAACAAAAAATAAAGATAGTAGAAATGTTATGGTTACTTTCAGAGAAAAAAATTATTAGAAAGCAACTTGAGAGAGGGGTAAAGTTTTTTAGCATTAAATCTTTTATAATTAATTATTTAAAATAACTTCTTAATATAGAAGTGAAGTTTATACATATGTCGTCAGTCGTTCAATTTTACAGGAGAATACAGTGTTTCCTAATTTATCTTACTTATTTTAACTGGTAATGTCTTTTTACAAATGCAAAATTGTATTAGGAAGGGTTGAATACGATGAGGTTGTTAACAAGCTTGCATATTCCAGATTGAAGATTATGAGATTTTTGGTCGGTAACTTATTAGAAAAGCTGCCAAAGAAAAAACAGGTGGTATTTCAAATACATACACCTACTATAGAATAGTGATATACGAAATGGTTTTAAAAATAAATGAAGTATACTACAATCATAGAGATATGAAAGAAAGAAAGGAAGATGACAAGATGGCACAAAAGTTAACAAATAAAACAGCAATTATCACAGGAGCAAGTGATGGTATAGGATATGAAACAGCCAAGGCGCTGGCAGCAGAAGGGGTAAATTTAGGTTTAATAGCTCGTACGGAAGCAAAGTTACAAACTGTACAAGAAGAATTATCTGAAAAAGGTGTACAAGTGTTTTACGCCCCAGCTGACGTAAGTGAGAATAATCAAGTTCAGCAAGCTGTAAGTCATTTGACTAATCAGTTAGGGAATATAGATATTCTTATAAATAACGCCGGAATTGCCAAGTTCGGTGGATTTTTAGAATTAGAAGTGGAAGAATGGGAAAAAATCATTCAAGTGAATTTACTTGGTATGTACTATGTTACACGAGCAGTATTACCAAATATGATAGAACAAGAAGCGGGAGATATCATCAATATTTCTTCAACGGCAGGTCAAAAGGGTGGGCCAGTAACAAGTGCTTACAGCGCATCTAAAGCTGGTGTATTGGGCTTAACTGAATCTTTAGCTATGGAAGCACGCAAACATAATATTCGTGTGTCTGCACTGACGCCAAGTACGGTAGTGACGGATTTAGCGATTAAACAAGGTTTAGTGAAGGGCGATGAAGATGCTCTACGTCCTGAAGATATGGCTGAATTAATGGTAGCTCAACTAAAATTGAACAAACGCGTTTTCCTAAAAACTGCTGGGCTATGGACGACTAACCCTTAAAAATTAGAATAAAATAAATTAAAAAGTAAAGCTGTTAGTCATCAGAGGAGCGAATTCCCTTAAAAGGTGGTAACACAGTTTATACAGCAAAAGAGGGTGCTGGATCGCATTAGATTCGGTACTCTCTTTTTAATTGTTGTACCAATCTGTTCAATGGCTTCAATCAACTTCAAAAGGTTATCTCAGTTCGCAGTGTTGGAATAGACAACATAATGATGTAAATGGACGTGCTAATCGGTATACGAATGGATCGACAACAATGTACCCGAATAAAAACATTCGAAATTTCAGGTTTCCAAATATGGTATGATTGATCATACACCTAAGATGTTTCTTTTCTAATCTAAGTTTAAATGCCTAAATGTTTTATTTATTATTTTATTCGTTACCTAAAAAATAAATAATATAATAAGCACCAGTATTAATATAAGAATAATTATTCCAGCGCCTTTCCATCCCAGGCCACCTGCTAAATCAGATAGATTACTGCCGTGTATGCTGCTGGAAGGCCGTTTTAATTCCTCTTGTCTTAATCTTTCTCTTCTTTCTTCATCCGTTTCATGATCTTTACTCATTTTATCCCCCTGAATTTTATGCTTCTAACTAGCCTTTTAATGTAATAAACTTTCTTCCTATTTAAGGTAACATAAAAAAATAATATTTATCTAATGGACAGCGAAAAGCGCTGCGAAATGACCGATAATTAGAATTACATTTAATGTGTCAAAAGCTACAATTTTATATAGTACTCGTTTTCACTTCTGTAAAGAAACTATTATAGTAATTTTGGCTGTTGTTCCTTTTTAAAAATGAAATAAAGAATTACTTATTTTCAAGGAATAGCTGAAAACCATTTCAAGTTCATTGAGTAATAAGGTATAATTGTCTCAGGACTTTAACGCCTTTTTGTGAGATGTAAATAAAAGGAGGAGCATGATGAGTAATTCGAATCAAACGGATATTCTGTTGGAAACTGGAACGAACTTGAAGTTGTTACATTTATGTTAGGTGCAGGGATTTTGGTATCAATGTTTTAAAAGTAAGAGAAATCATTAATGCGGTAGAAGTAACTGTCATTCCTAACTCCCATAAATGTTGAAGGAGTCATCCTTGTACGGGAAGAGGTGCTCCCTGTGGTTAATTTAGCAAAAGTATTAGAGTTACAAGATTCTGAAAATCCTTTAGAAGATAAATTTATTATAGGTGATTTAAACCAAGTAAAAGTAGCCTTTCGAGTCCATCATGTTTCAAATATTCACAGAATATCGTGCGAGCAGATTGAAAAATCAGCTGATTTATCCGCAGGCTCTCAAGCATATGCAATAGGCATTATTAAATTGGGTGCTGAGTTATCTGTTTTGCTTGATTTTGAAAAGGTTATGGTGAAAATAGATAAAAATTCAGGGATTACAGTAGAAAAAAATAGAAGCTTTAGGGAAAAGAGAACGTTCAGAAAAGAACATAGTGATAGCAGAAGATTCAGCTATGCTTCGTGAACTGTTGAAAGAAACGTTGACGGAAGCCGGCTACGCTGACTTACAATTTATTGAAAATGGAAAAGAAGCTTGGGACTATTTTGAAAATATCGCAAAGTCTGAAGAAGTTCTTCCCGAAGAAGAATTTCAATTAATCATAACGGATATTGAAAAGCCACAAATGGATGGGCATCATTTAACAAGTAAAATAAAAGATTATCCTCGATTGAGACATATCCCTATCATTATTTTTTCATCATTGATTACGAATGACTTATATCGTAAAGGAGAAAGAGTAGGTGCTGACGCTCAGGTAAGTAAGCCGGAAATTATGTCTTTAGTACAAAATATAGACGCATTAATTTTGTGAGACAATGAAAAAAGAGTTCAATCCATAGAAAATAGAGTAAGCTACAATAATGCAAAGATATTTTAAAATCCCCTTGCATTATTTATAGAAATAGATATAATAGAATTTGCTGCAAAAAACGACTGGCTTTAACAAGTAACTGTTAAAAAAAGTTTAATTTTACTCTTTACATTTCCTTTGTAAAAGTGTTATAGTAAATAAGGTCGTGCCTAAGAACGTTCATTTTATTTGACGGTAAAAGATAATCATTGCATTAAGCGATAATATGTCTTATAATACAGTAGCTCGATAAATTGTTTGCATCATACATACTTATCCATTTAAGAGATTTAACCTTTAATGATAGTGAAAGTCACAACATTTGTTAAGTCAATAAAACATAATCAGTACAGTCATATTAATGATATTCCACAGTAGCTCAGTGGTAGAGCAACTTGCGTGAGCAAGTCTGCGAGGAGTCTCTAAGACACGACGAGCCAATAAAATACAAAAGCAGCATAAGTAGTACAGTCATATTAATGATATTCCACAGTAGCTCAGTGGTAGAGCAATCGGCTGTTAACCGATCGGTCGCAGGTTCGAATCCTGCCTGTGGAGCCATTCGGAGAGCTGTCCGAGATGGTCGAAGGAGCGCGATTGGAAATCGCGTAGGCCATTCACGTGGTCTCAAGGGTTCGAATCCCTTGCTCTCCGCCAGATTTATTTTGGCCCGTTGGTCAAGTGGTTAAGACATCGCCCTTTCACGGCGGTATCACGGGTTCGAATCCCGTACGGGTCACCATTTCAGGAGGATTAGCTCAGCTGGGAGAGCACTTGCCTTACAAGCAAGGGGTCGCAGGTTCGAGCCCTGCATCCTCCACCATCGATTAACTTGATGCTATTTTATATTTCAAGATTCATTTAAAGAAGAAATATTCTACTATATCGCGGGATGGAGCAGTCTGGCAGCTCGTTGGGCTCATAACCCAGAGGTCGTAGGTTCGAATCCTACTCCCGCAACCAAATTATCTAACAGTAGTGCTTAAACTATATATAATATGGTTTTCTAAAGTAGGTAAGCAAATAGCGATTTGTTCATTATTTCTTAAAACGGTCCGGTAGTTCAGTTGGTTAGAATGCCAGCCTGTCACGCTGGAGGTCGCGGGTTCGAGTCCCGTCCGGATCGCCATACATATTGGCTCGATAGCTCAGTCGGTAGAGCAAAGGTCTGAAAAACCTTGTGTCGGCGGTTCGATTCCGTCTCGAGCCACCATTTTCGGAAATGGAGGGGTAGCGAAGAGGCTAAACGCGGCGGACTGTAAATCCGCTCCCTTTGGGTTCGGGAGTTCGAATCTCTCCCCCTCCACCATTTTAGGGGTATAGTTTAATGGCAAAACGAAGGTCTCCAAAACCTTTGATGTGGGTTCGATTCCTACTACCCCTGTTTTGATTTTCACTATAAAAATCAAGTTTGTACATTTGCATATGGCGGTTGTGGCGAAGCGGTTAACGCACCGGATTGTGGCTCCGGCACGCGTGGGTTCGAATCCCACCAGCCGCCCCATTTTTGTTTATTGGGCTATAGCCAAGCGGTAAGGCATCGGGTTTTGATCCCGTCATTCCTAGGTTCGAATCCTAGTAGCCCAGCTTATTTGCGGAAGTAGTTCAATGGTAGAACACCACCTTGCCAAGGTGGGGGTCGCGGGTTCGAATCCCGTCTTCCGCTTGAAACCTTCCCTTAAGGCGGCATAGCCAAGTGGTAAGGCCGAGGTCTGCAAAACCTCTACCACCGGTTCAAATCCGGTTGCCGCCTCCAAATTTTAATGTCTTGCCAGTATGGCGGAATTGGCAGACGCGCAAGACTCAAAATCTTGTTCCCTCTGGGAGTGTCGGTTCGATCCCGACTACTGGTATTTTAAAGCAGCATTTAATTGACGTTTTAACGGTTGAACAAATCGTTGAAACGTCTTTTTAATTTTCGAAATCATGATAACCACTTATGTCTTATAAATATACGGAATCGCCTCTATTTAATTCATCTGATGAGACTTGTTAATAGATTGGTTATAATTTGTTTTTACTTCAGTTGTTTCTAGATAAAAACACCGAAAGCCGTATTTAATCTGCTTTCAATCAAAATAAACCTTAGATAAGAAAAATTTTATACTGATTCATTTATTGCAAAAGAAAAAAGATGAAAAGATAACCAAATCAAAATTCAGGTTTTTTCATCTTTCAGATATATTTTGTATATGTTTTAAGCTTGGTTTCATAATCCAAAATCTGTACTTATCCTTTTATATAATATCCAAATCCTCTTGATGTTATGAGGATTTCAGGAGCAGTAGGGTCTTTTTCTATTTTTTTTCGAAGATTTCGAATATGCACTTTAACATTATCAATGAGTCCGGTAGAAGAAAATCCCCAAACATGATCATAAATATGTTCCGCACTGAAAATTTGATTCGGATGTCGAATAAGTAACTTGAGAATATCGAATTCCTTCGTTGTTAAAGGGCATAATGTTCCATTCAAATAAAACTTATACGAATCAGTGTGGATTTCTAGATGATTGGCTGTAAGCAATTTGCCTTTTCTCTTTTTAATGCTTTTTTTGTAATTAGTTAAAATCGTTTTGACTCGTAATTCCATTTCTTCAAAATCAAATGGCTTGGTGATATAATCATTTCCACCAACTTGAAAACCCATTATTTTGTCAGAGATGTTATTTCGATTTGTAACAAAAATAATCGGAATATCTGATTTTACGCGAATCGTTTTACATACTTCGTATCCACTTGTGCCAGGCATATCAATATCCAGCAAAATTAATTGCGGTTGTTCCGAGTGGAATTGTTCAATGGCATGGTTGGCGTCGAAAGCTTGTATCGCCTTATAACCACGGTTTACAAGATAGAGATGCATTAATTCACTAATTTCTTTATTGCTATCTACCAGCAACACTGTTTTCTTCTCCATATGTTCACCTCCACGATTGTTCAAGACAATACAAAGACCAGTTAGACTAACACCAAAAGAAAATCTAAAACAATACTAAGCTTTGAGGTTAGGTGTATGTTAAAACAAAAGTTGCACGGTAAACCTATTAACCAAATTTTACCATTATTTTTAAAAGTTAACCATAGTACGTTCTTCGTTATATTCCAAAAAAGAATAGTGATAATATTTATTATCACTATATGGAATGCAATTAGGATTATTTTTACCCTTATAATTCTATTTTTATTCAAACAAATGATTCTTTTTCATCTTCTGTTTAGCTAATAAAGGCACCAGATTATCAAATATATGGGAATTGTTTTGTTGTACTGTATACCCTCCATTGTATCGAGTGTTCTGATGTTGCAAAGACGTCATTTTCTCATGAAATTGTTTTGCCAAATCGTGTTCGCCTCGCTCTATAGCGTAGGTGATGAGTAAGCCGTACAGAGCTGGAGATTCATGACTTACAACAGGAGATTTTGACTCTAAATCGTATGATCCGTATACGGCTTTTTCTCTGTTAAGTTCGTTGGTTATAAAATTATAATAAGCTTGTGTTGATTCATTCATGCGTTCTAAAGAGATGGCAACTAACGTTTGGTCTATTAGATTAACCGACTGATCAAAACTGTATTTTTTCTTTTTGACGTCATAAGATTTTGGAAAAAAAGCATTCTCCCGAGGCATGTTCTCTAAAACATCGAACATATTTGTACGTAAGGAACTAGAGACAAATTCCTTCTCATCTAAGAGGTTTAGTACGTTCGGCTCTATATACGAAAGAGTAATGATTTGGGAGGAAGCGTTTGTACGCTGATCATAGAAATCAGTTAACAGCTCTTCGTTTCTATTAGACGAAATAACTTGCTTACTTATACGTTCAGCTGTTTGTTGATAAGAACGCTCCTCCCATTTGTCTGCTGCTTGAAATAGTGCATGAACTATACGCATATCATCGATAAGTGCATTCGTTTGCACATGCTTTTCGCCGTTTTCGGTTATTTTCCAATAGACAAAACCTGTTTCTTGCTCGTCTAAAAAGTAATGATTCAATGTCGAATAAGCTTGTTTAAATAAAGCCGCATCTTCTTTTTCCAGGGCGTACTCCATCCAAAACCCCAGAGATTCAGATAGAGCTTCCCTTCCTTTCACTATGTCTTCGTCTTCCTCTTGTGTATCTTTTATATATGTTGCCAAGGTGCCGTTAGTATTTGTGAAATACAAATCGATAAAATGCTCGGTGTCCTCAGGAACTGTATTTACCTCCTTATGCAATATTGCAAGAAAGCCAATCAAAGAAATCCCTACTAACATCAGTGCTACTGTAATGTTTTTTTTCACTTTGGCAAGACAGAAATATAGTTGGAATTATTTGATGAAAGGGATTCTTCCAATAATTTGGCTTTAATAATACGAACAATCTTTTTTGCAGTTGCACCGGTCCCAAATGGATTTGTTTTTCCTGCCATGGTTTGATAAGCCTGTTTATCTGTTAACAGGTGATGGCATGCTTCATAAATCTTAGATTTGGAAGTTCCAACGAGTTTAAGCGTGCCTGCTTCAATACCTTCTTGTCTTTCCGTTGTTTTCCGAGCGACAAGTACAGGTTTGCCTAATGCAGGTGCTTCTTCTTGAATACCTCCCGAATCAGTGATGATAAGGTACGACTCTTTCATAACATGAACAAAGGTTTCATAATCTAATGGCTCAATAAAATGAACACGTTCACTTTCAGGAAAAGAATGTTGCACTTTTTGACGGATTACCGGATTTTTATGAATAGGGAATACAACCTGTACATCCTCATGTTGCTCGACTAATTGATTGATAGCCAGGTATACATTTTCTAACTCATCCAGATTTTCTCTGCGATGGGTGGTTAACAAGATTGTTTTTTTATTAGTGGAAAAAATTTGCTCTAATTCTTGGTTGAATCGCCTTTTTCTCGATGTGATGTCCAACAATGCGTCAATCACCGTATTACCGACGACATAAACGTTTGAATCAGCTGTTGCTTCCTTTTGTAAGTTCGCTTTATTTTTTTCGGTCGCAGCAAAATGATAAGAAGCGATTCTGCCGACCATTTGCCGGTTCATTTCTTCAGGAAAAGGCGAATAAATATTATGTGTCCGCAGACCTGCTTCCACATGTCCGACAGGTATTTTTTGCATAAATGCTGCATACGCGCCGATAAATGTCGTGGATGTATCCCCATGCACCAACACCATGTCCGGCTTCTCCGTTTGTAAAATAGCGGTTAGTTGAATGAGCATTTCCCCAATTAAATCTTCTACATTTTGCCCTGCTTGCATAAGATTTAAGTCATAATCAGGTGTTATGGAAAATAACGCAAGTACTTGATCTAACATTTCTCTATGCTGGGCTGTATTGACACAAACACAATCTAATTCCTGGTCCTGTTGTAATGTTTGGATAACAGGTGCCATTTTAATTCCCTCAGGTCGGGTACCGAATATTGTCATTATTTTTTGCATGAAATACCTTCCTTCCGTGTATTTTTTATTGGAAAGTTTATAAAAATCTTTATTTCAGTTTGTAAATAGAAAATGTTTAGTTGGAATAAACGTGTTTTGAAACGGGCTTTTTCAGCACCTATGTTTAATAATTTCTTGGGATTGGTATTAGGCGCTGGGTTTTTCTTCTTTTTCTTTTTTAAAGCGTTCTGTTTTATACCACGTGACTTCCTCTTTTAATAAAAGTCGCTTTAGTTCAACATAAGCAGAATAGACAACGAGAAATAACCAAATTTGTGAATACGTAAAGTACATCAAGAGTACAATGAAGAAATTTTTAATGGTTAATTGTTTATCTTCAATGCTCAAACATAAACATACCTCCGTCACAAATAATAAAAAGCCGACAATTAAAAGAACATATGAAACAAGTCCAATTTTTAAGTCCAAATCAAAAAATAAATTCGTTACGAAAATCGAATGCGAAAGTAAGACACCGCCAAAAAAGAGCAAATAGGTGAGTAGAAAATAAAACAAATCAATAAATATTTTTTTATTTTTTAATTCACGGAACTTCAATGTATACTTAAAGATGACGTACAGATTACCTCGAGCCCAGCGAGTGCGTTGCTTCCACCATACTTTCAGTCTTTCCGGCTCTTGTTCCCATGTAATCGCTTTGGGAAAGAAACGGATGTAATAACCAAGATTGTAAACACGGATACTTAATTCCGTATCTTCGGATAGTGCTTTTTCATCCCATCCTCCTAACTTTTCCAGAATGGAACGTCTAATGGCAAAATTGGTGCCTGGGATAGTTGCCATTTTAAACCAGAACCAGCGGCCGGCTTGTGCGAGCCACTGGAATGTGAGAGTTTCCATGTTAATCAGACGGGTTAATAGGTTCTTCTTGGCATTGATGACACGGAATTTTCCAACGACAGCCCCAGCTTTTGGGTCATGAATCAATCCAAGTGCCAAATGGTGAATGGCATCTGGCTCCGGTGTGTTATCTGCATCATACACTGCAATAATCTCTCCGGTTGAGCGTTTTAATCCTTGATTTAAAGCACCGGACTTTCCCTTACCCGCATGAGGAGGTTTCGTGTGCAGGGCATGAATAAAGGGGTGCTTTGCCGCGTATTGATCAATAATTTTCCCGGTTTGGTCCGTTGAATTGTCATTGATAATAATAACTTCCAATTTATTTTTGGGATAATTCAGTTGCAAGAGCGCTTGTATGGTATTTTCGATAACTATTTCTTCATTATGGGCAGGGACTAGAATACTTACTGTCGGGTAATTCTTTTCCAAGGTCAGCCAATTTTTTTGAAATTCTTTATAACGAATGGAATGAAAATATCCACCTAACATAAGAAACAGATGATACAATAACATAGCCCAAATTAAATAAATGGATAGATGCATGAGTAAGTTTGACAAACGTAATCACTCCTAGTTATATTGTTTTTTTCTGTGTTGATTGAAGAGAGTCAATACGATAAAGGTAAGGACAAAAACAGCACCAATGAAGCATAAAATCCATGTTAAAACAGTACTCCATGCAAAGTAATGATAGGAGAGGAAGTTACTGGATGAAAACATAAGTTTTGTTTTATCTACATCCGCGACAATGTTGCCATCTTCCGTAGACAGGTGAACATTCTCCGCTTTTACCCAAACATCTTCCTGCTTTAAGTCAATCCAATCTATATTAGGCTGTTTTTCCATTTGCTCGATTAATTCATGAAAACCTTCTATTCCAAGATACGGATGGTAGAAACCGGCAATAACCCCATCTTTTGTTTGGAGCATTTGTTCTGTTTGTTTCATCATTTTCGGAATGGAATCTTTTTCTTCTGGATTTACATAGCCAATTGTTTCTGGTAAAAGCTCCATCCCTCCTAAAAAGGAAGGGGAAGAAATGTAGGGAGTACTGTCCATCTTTTCCCAATCCGTATCGCTTAGTTGCGCTTGACCCGCATAATGAGAAAAGTAATCAGACGCAATTTCATAACCATTTTGAGACATTGTGTAATGTGGTGCTTCAAAAGCTAAAGGATATAATCCGTAATTCACTAGTTCCTGGACCCCTTTTTCCAATTTTTCATGCACGTAATCTGTTTCAAATGTTTGTAATTCTGCTAAATAAGCTTCATATTTCTTTTTGGATGAAAAATCTCTTTCTGATTTTAAATCCATTGTCTCATTGGAAGGAGAAAATATTGGACTATTGTTTTCGACATCCCAAAATTCAAATCCTTCTCCGGTTTCACTGCTTCTATATTGATGTGTATAGCCGTGCAGAATAATGCTGGCACCATCTTTTTGCATCTTTTTTAATAATCCTAATAGCTCCGGTGAATCTGAAAAATGCATTTCCTCTTCTGTTTCCGGATCGGTATATACGGGGATGACGGAAACCATATACGGGATGTCCTTTTCTTTTAAAACTTGCGCAATTTTTTTCAATTTGTCCGTATCGACAGCGGGATGAATATCTTCCAATCGGATATAACCAGGATGGGTGTCTTCATGATTTACCTCGAAAATGTCATGTAATGCTTCACCGAATAAAACGACTTCATTTGAATACATGGTGTCTATACTATAATAAAAGTGATTATCTTGTTGTACCATCACAGGATAAGTCTTATCTTCTGATTCATTTTTCCCTTTCATCAAAGTTTCCGCATCTTGTTCCGGGTGAACCTCGACTGCTTCCAAAGATAAATCTTCCATTTTTTGTTCTTTATTTTCTGTTAAGTAGAGAGAATTAATTTCAACTTCATGCTCGTAGCTGATGAACGAAAAGTGCTCTCCTAATTGATTCGCATTGTATCCAATAGCTGTGAAAGTTCCTTCATAATCATCAAACAAGGTAGTAAATTGGTCAGGTAACTCGACAGCTTTTGTGCCGTAATAGAACAAATGGGTGACATCTGTTAAATCTTTTTTATCCACTTCGGAGCTGCTTATAAAAGTGATGTCCGTTGTAAAATGGCCCAACAGCATATCTAACGAACGTTGATCTTCTCCCATCTCACTTTCATCAGCTGTGTAGATAACTAATACTTTTTCTTGATCTTCTGCGACCACGGCAGTGTGTGGAAAGAATAGGAATAGCGAGAGAGACGCTCCAATAAAAATGCAACCTAATATGATTCTTTGAATGACATTTCATCCTTTCTCTTGATTGTTATGATGTTACATAGCAAAAAGCGCCATTGACATATATAAGATTAGCAAGAGAAGGTAAAAACGAAGTAAAGAATATTTAAAATTTCAAAGGGAAAAAGAAAGTGAATATGATAAGCTTTCGAGGTGTTATGACCGTAATTTGGGTAGAAGGTAAAGATTCGGAAGCGCATTTATTCTTTTAAGTGAAGATACATACGCAGCATAAACAATAATTTTGTGTTTTAAATACAGGTACATCTCATAACTCTTTATTTGAGCACACTCACTGTATATAAAATTTAAAAATGACAGAAACAAGATCCGTTCCCAAAATTTGAAATAGTTTGACATACTCTGGGGATTGTGTGATTATGAAAAGTATACAACTTTATATTTGCACTAGGGGCGCTTTATTGCTGAGAAAGACGGACGTCTTAACCCTCGAACCTGCTCTAGTTAAAACTAGCGAAGGGAAGTGGAAACCAAATGATTACTTTTTTTATGATACGTAGATACGTGTAATAGAGGAAGCCACTTCTGAATATTTAGAAGTGGCTTCTTTTTTATTGATTGTTGAAGTTAAAAAATGCAAGTGAACTAAAATTTTATAAATACCATAGCAGGAGAACATTTAAGAATATAAGGTTGTATAAATAAAAGCAACTGTAAATGAGGAAGTATGCAGTTGGGATGATTATTTAAAATCGAGGTGGAACTAAAGATGACTTCAAAGCAAAGTAAGAAAATGGAGATAACGGGCGCAAGTTTTTCCATTCACATTATGAGTGATGATTTTAAACAAGTTATTAAAGATGCTTTGGCGGAAACGGATGCAACGAATGTATGGTTAAAAACGGATGATGTGAGTACGACAATCCGCGGCAAAATAATGCATGTTTTTGATGTTACAAAAGCAGTCTTATATTACGCTTCCGAGAGCGGACATCATGTCTCCTTCCACGCAACTTATTCGTTTGGTTGTCCCGGCGATTCAGCAGGAGATACGTATTTGGCAACTCATGAACATCCCGTAAATATCCAGAAGATGCGTTCAACTCCCCATTACGCTGCGGCAAAATTTTCCTTGTATCCTTTAACTGGTGCGGCTTATATGAACACGATTTATGAAAAAATCGAAGCAATGAAAGAATATGTGCAAGTAATTCCGGTTCATTATGCTACGAAGCTTGAAGGAGATTTATTAACGATCTTCGCTGGCTTAGAGAAAATATTTCAGGAAACGATGGAGCAAGAAGCAGGCCATACAGTCATGACAGTTGACGTTTCTGTGAACAGCCCATCCCATGACTAATGTTGAAACGACAACATAGGAGGAATTTATGAGATACGGCAGTTTGTTGCTGGTTGCTATGGTGTTCATTTTTCTTACAGCATGTCAGCATAAAGAACAAGCAAATGACGAATCTAACTCGTCCAATGAAGAGGGGTTAACACCTGTTTCATTTATGCTGGAATGGACTCCTAATACGAATCATACAGGGATTTATGTAGCCCAGGAAAAAGGATATTTTGAGGAAGCTGGACTAGAGGTGGATATTATGCTCCCTGGAGAGGCAGGAACAGAACAGCTGATAGCATCTGAAAAAGCTGACTTTGGCATGAGTGTGCAAGAACATTTAACCATTGCACGAGATGAAGGGATGCCACTCGTATCTATCGCTGCGATTATGCAACATAACACAGCAGGGTATGCATCTGATAAAGACTTGGATATAAACAATCCAAAAGATTTTGAAGGAAAAACATTTGGAGCAGTTGGAAATGATTTAGAACAGGCTATCATGCAAACAATTATGAAAGAAAATGATGCTGACTTTTCAAAAGTTGATTTTAAGAATATTGGGGATGCGGATTTTTTTGCCGCTATCAAAAAAGATATTGATTTTTCTCTGGTTTATGAAGGCTGGACAGGAAAGGAAGCTGAACTGCGCAATCAGGATTTGAATATGGTTTATTTAAAAGACTTTTCCGAGGCGTTGGATTTCTACACCCCGGTATTGGCGACGAGTGAATCGATGGTCGAAGATCAACCGGAACAGGTGGAAGCCTTCGTTCATGCTGCAGTAAAAGGATATGAGTTCGCTATAGAACATCCTGAAGAAGCAGCTGAGATATTAAGTGAAAAAGAACCGGATTTAAATCCAGATTTGGTACAGCGCAGTCAAGCATGGGTTTCTGAGAAATATCGGGATGATTCAGCACAATTTGGAGTGCAGGAAGAAGACCGCTGGAAAAAGGTGGAAGCATTTATGCTGGATTACGATATTATCGAAGAACCTATTCAAAAAGACCAAGCTTTTACGAATGAGTTTTTACCAACAAAAAAGGAGTGACTTGATATGACAAATGCGTTAATGAGTATCCAGATTATACCAAGCGTGCCAAAAGGAGAAAACGTGTATGATTATGTAGATGAAGCCATAGCCGTTATTGAGGAAGCAAACGTGACATACGAAGTGAGTCCCTTAGCAACGACAATGGAGGGAGATATAGGAGAACTGCTTGCTGTCGTGCAGAATGTGAATGAACGGATGAAAGCATTGCGAGCATCAAATGTTATTTCTCAAATCAAGATTCTTTACCAGCCCGCTGGAGTTGCCATGGATACATTGACGGAGAAGTACAAATGAAGAAAAATGTATTTAAAAGAATAGGCAAGCCAGTTGCGGCCATCTTGGTTTTCATGTGCCTGTGGGAAGCAGGAGTACGATTCTTCACCGTGGAGGAGTGGTTTCTCCCTGCTCCCTCTTCCATTATCTTCGAAGGAAAAGCAGTTCTACCGGAATTCTTCCCCCATTTTGCGGCTACTTTTTCATTATCGATTACCGGTTTCCTGGTAGGAAGTTTAGTAGGGCTTGCTGCAGCAATATTTCTGCATTTGAATAGGTGGGGGAGGGAAATGTTTTATCCATTTCTCATAGTCTCCCAAAATATTCCGGTTATTGTACTTGCTCCGTTACTTGTGATTTGGCTGGGGTTTGGAGCTGCTCCTAAGTTAATCATTATTACGTTAGCCTGTTTTTTTCCAATTGCTATGTCAACTTTACAAGCGTTGCAGCAAACAAACAGAAATTTGTCTTTTTACATGAATATGATGGGAGCAACAAAAAGACAAATATTTTGGAAATTGAAATTCCCTTATGCCATTCCTTCCATCATGGCGGGACTTAAAATTGCTGCAACCTATAGTGTGATGGCTGCAGTAATATCGGAGTGGCTGGGAGCTCAAAAAGGAATCGGTGTCTTTATGACAGTCGCTTCTTCGTCTTATAAAACCTCCCAAGTGTTTATAGCTATCCTGGTTACAATGCTTTTAAGTCTGGCTTTTTTTGGTCTTATTGTATTACTTGAAAAAGCTCTTGGACGCTTTCAAAGAACAGGAGAGATATCGTAATGCTGCAGCTTAACCAAGTAAGTAAGGTAATTCAGGAAAAACAAATTTTAGAAAATATTACGTTTTCAGTCGAAGCAGGAGAGTTTGTCACGTTAATAGGCCCATCAGGCAGCGGAAAAAGTACCATATTTTCTCTTATAGGAGGGATGCTTGCACCCGATTCTGGAGATATTTCGTTACGGAAACAATCCATAATCAAACAAAGAGGGCATATAAGCTATATGCCGCAAGAGGATACGTTATTCCCTTGGCGTACAGTCTTACAAAATATTTTACTGGTTCAGGAATTACAAGGGAACGCTGATCAAGAAAAAGCGTATCGAATGCTTCATAAGGCAGGTCTTCAAAGCGTGACCCATGCTTACCCATATGAATTATCGGGAGGTATGAAACAGCGCGTTTCTTTTATTCGGGCCTTACTGAGTCCGCAAAGTCTACTCTGTTTGGATGAACCTTTTTCTGCTTTGGATGAATTTACTCGAATGGATATGCAACAATGGCTGCTTTCGATTTGGAAACAATCCAATGCTTCTATTTTGTTTGTTACCCATCATATTGAAGAAGCTCTATTTTTGTCGGATAAAATTGTTGTACTGACAGAAGCGCCGGGCGAAGTGAAAGGCATGTTGGAAATTCCTTTTTCCAGACCTCGAAAAAGAAATTTACTATTAACAGAAGAATTTTTGAAGTGGAAGAAGCAAGTGTTAAACATGATTTGGAGGACCTGAAAACATTTTGTATGGAAGGTGTCTATCATTAGAAAATAAAAACGTATGAAGCGGAGACAACTTGCTTCATACGTTTGATGATGTTTTTGGAAGAAAACCTATGTAATTAGGTTACATTTCTTCTTCTGCAGGTTCTTTCGTGTTCACAATGTTATTAGCTGGAATGACCAATCTTCCCATTATTTCTGAAAAAGCAGGGTCTTCAATTTTAGCTTCTGTGAGTGCTTGATACATGCACTGCAGCCAAGCATCCCGGCGGCTTGGAGTTATTTCAAACGGCTGATGGCGGTAAGGAAGCATTGGCCTGCCAATTTCTTGCATATAAAGATTGGGCCCGCCAAAGAATTGTGTCAGGAATAAGCGCTGTTTCCGGGCGGACTCTTCAAGATCATCCGGGAAAATAGGCAGAAGCGTTTCATTGACACCGATATGTTTATATAAGGAATCGATGATCTTATCTACTGCTGGTTGACCACCAATTTGTTCATAAATTGTTGTAACTTTCGCCATAGACATCATCCCTCTCTTAGATGTATAGTACTTTCATTATAACAGGGATGGAATGAAAACCGTATTAAGTTGGGTTGGATATTCCGGTAGATGGTGAGAATAATGGATAGTTTTGTCACAAATTCAGCTTTGACTGACATCCCATAGTTCATTAAAAACAGCCGTCCATTTTAGGGCTTCTGACCGGTTGGAAACTTTAAAAAGCTGCTCAATATTCTCGTTTACCGAAGCGTAGGTATAATTAAAAGAGCCAATAGTAAGTGTTGTTTGGTCAATAATCGTCATTTTCAGATGCATTTTTCCGGTTGCGTACCGCCGGACAGGAATCCCATTTTTTGTTAATTGCGAGAGGAGTTGTTTCACCTTTTTTTTAGTTGCTTTTGTTTCATCTATTAAAACACGAATGTGCAGACCACGATGTTTAGCTTTTATAAGAGATTCTGCTATCGCTGCATCGTCAAAATTATAAATAGCTATATCAAGTGTTTCTCTTGCTTGGCTGATGGATTGCTCCAGCAACCATCTGGGTGAATGATTCGATTCACTAAAAGCACTTTCTATTGAATGGTTCTTGCGGTACGGGACGTGCTTTTGCTGTTTCCACATGATAGCAAACAGTCCCATGTTTAATAGGATAGAAAATGGAAAGAATAGCTTTCGGATTTTACTCATTTATAAATTCAACTCCTTCTAGTGTTCAATCATACCACACCTTAAAGGAATGGATAACGAATACTTATACAAACTGTTCTATTCGAGCTGCTATTGACTTAAAAAAGGGGGACTGTTAAACTCCAAAGCAATAAGAAGCGTAAAGGAGGGGCGGGAAAATGGAACTTACTATCAATCGAACAAAGGTCGTATTGGAAAAAGGAGACATCACCCATCAAAGAACGGATGCCATTGTTAACGCAGCTAATGGAACTTTACTTGGCGGTGGCGGAGTGGATGGAGCTATCCACCGGGCAGCGGGGAAAGAATTGCTCGACGCCTGTAAAAGAATCCGCGAAGACGATCTGGGTGGTGAGAAATTACAAACCGGAGAAGCGGTGATCACACAAGGGTATCAATTGCCGGGAAGCCATGTTATCCACACTGTAGGGCCGGTTTGGGGGGGAGACAAATCGGAGAAAGAACAGCTGTTAAAAAATTGCTACGAAAACTCTCTGAAGTTGGTGTATAAACATAACTTGAAAAGTGTTGCTTTTCCAGCTATTTCGACTGGTGTCTATCATTTTCCAATAGGATTGGCGACAACTATTGCAGTAAAGTCCATTGTGCAAGCTATTCAAAAACGCGACATGGATAAGGTGGTGTTTGTTTTGTTTTCAGAGGAAGATTATCAAACTTATGAAAAAGAATTAAAAAAATTTCAATAAAAAAGCTGCTTGACGGCTCTTTTTTACATGATTAATATAAATTGGAATAGAAATATATAAAATTTTCTTGACAATCGCAAATGTAACCTTTATGATTGAATTATCAAATCACTGGTACGGACATCACGACCAAATAAATGAAACAGGAGGGTATAAGTTTTTGCATTATTATTTTTTATTTTTTGAAACCGATTTCATATTAAATGGGGAGGGAAGTAACAATGGTCATGGATCAAAAAGTTGGCGAAAAATATTTGTGGAATGCTGTTAGACGATATGACCCATCTGCTGCTCCAATGGTTGCTAATGAAGGAAAAGGGGCCTGGTTTACAGATACGGATGGCAATAGTTATCTGGATGGCGTTTCTGGACTTTGGTGTTTAAATGTAGGACATGGACAAGAAGAAATTGTGGAAGCAGCTGCAGAACAAATGCGAACATTAGCTTATTTTCCATTAACGAACAGTCATAAACCTGCAGTGAATTTATCACAAAAAATAGATGAGTTACTGGGAACAGATGAAACGTACCGTACGTTTTTCGCAAATAGCGGTTCGGAAGCTAATGAAACCGCTTTTAAAATTGCCAGACAGTATCATGTTCAGACTGGAAATCCGGGTAAATACAAATTCATTTCCAGATACCGTGCTTATCATGGATCGACATTAGGCGCGCTTAGTGCAACCGCTCAAGCGAATAGACGTTTCAAATATGACCCCGGTGCCGTCGGATTTTTACATGTGCATCCCCCTTACAGTTACCGTTCTATTTTCGATATGCATGATAAAGAAGCAGCGGATTTAAAAGCAGCGGATTTATTGGAGGAAATGATTAACTGGGAAGGGGAAGAGTCCGTAGCGGCTTTTATCATGGAACCGGTTATCTCAGGTGGCGGAGTCATCATCCCTTCCTTTAAATATATGCAGCGTGTTCAGGAAATTTGTAAAAAATATAATGTGTTGTTGATTGCGGATGAAGTGGTTTCCGGATTTGGGAGAACTGGAAAAATGTTTGGTTTCCAACATTCAGAAGGCGTCGTACCTGATATGGTTACGATGGCCAAAGGCATTACAAGCGGTTATTTGCCTCTTGGAGCCACTGCTGTGCGTTCTGAAATTGCAGATGTGTTCAGAGAGCCGGGCGAGGATAATCATTTTCGTCATGTGTCTACTTTTGGCGGACATCCTGCAGCTTGTGCTGTAGCATTAAAAAATCTCGAAATTATTGAAAGAGATCAGCTTGTCGATCGAGTAGAACATTTAGGTAATAAAATCCTGGATGATTTAAAAAAATGTGAAAGTCATCCGAATGTTGGAGAAGTTAGACGTATCGGGTTTCTAGCAGGTTTCGAAATGGTGAAAGATAAAGAAACGAAGGAGCCTTTGTCAGGTGAAGAAATTGGCAAAGTGATGGGGTATTGTAAAGATCAAGGCTTAATCATCGGTAAGAACGGAGATACAGTACCTGGGCAAAATAATGTGTTAATCGTAGCTCCACCGTTTATTACTTCAGAAGAGGATTTACATTTTATCGTCAAGACAATTACAGATGCTATGAATCAATTATAAAACATGAGGAGGAATTTTAAATGAGTAAAACAATGAAACCAACGAAACAAAAGGTGAAAATGACCCCAAGTGAAGCGATTGTAGAAACATTGGTGCAAGAAAATGTAAAAGAAGTGTATGGAATTCTTGGATCGGCATTTATGGATATGCTGGATTTAATGCCGACAGCTGGAATTGATTTCATCCCTGTCCGCCACGAACAAGCTGCAGCACATATTGCAGATGGGTATACAAGAGTATCCGATGTGGCAGGAGTTGTTATCGGTCAAAATGGACCTGGGATTACGAATATGGTGACTTCTGTAGCTGCAGCGAATATGGCCCATACGCCAATGGTTGTCATTTCACCATCTGCGGGCACGCCATCTATTGGTTGGGATGGATTCCAGGAAGCTGACCAAGTCTCCATTTTTAAAGCAATCACCAAAGAAACGGTGGAAGTCACGCATCCGAGCAGAGCAGCTGATTGTCTCCGTACAGCATTCCGAATTGCTTACGCTGAACGCGGTCCCGTGTTGTTTGATATTCCGCGCGATTATTTTTACGGTGAATTAGAAGATTATATTTTAGAACCGCATCAGTACCGTTCAAGTGAGCGAGGAGCTGGGGATCCGGCTAAAATTGAACGTGCAATCGAATTATTGAAAAATGCTGAAAAACCGGCTATTCTCTCTGGACGTGGAGCGGTGGATTCCAATGGGGTAGATGTGGTAAAACAGATTGCTGAACACTTAACAGCGCCTGTCGCAGTTTCTTACATGCATAATGATGCATTTCCAAATAACCATGAACTGGCAGTAGGGCCAATTGGATATATGGGATCAAAAGCAGCGATGCACTCATTGAAAGAAGCGGATGTCCTGCTGGCGATTGGTACAAGGCTATCGGTCTTTGGAACATTGCCGAGCTATGACATCGACTATTTCCCGAAAGATGCAGATATTATTCAGATCGATATCAATCCGCGTCATATCGCGAGAACACATCCGGTTGAAGTAGGTATTATCGGAGATGCTAAATCGGCTTCCGAAGCAATATATGAAGGTTTATCCAAAGAGTCAAAAGCAAAAGATACGGCTCGTTTAGATACCATTGCGAAAAGAAATGAAGAATGGGATCAAGAGCTGGTGGATTTGGCGATGGAAGAAGGAACACCTATTAACCCGCGTCGTGCGCTGTTAGAATTACGAAGAGCTTTACCGGATAATACGATGATTTCTTCTGATATTGGAAACGTCTCTTCAACGGCGAATGCTTATATGACTTTTAACCAGACACGCCGGCACATCGCTGCCTTAACGTTTGGAAATTGCGGGTTTGCTTACCCTGCAGCAATTGGAGCACAGCTGGCAGAGCCGGAATCATCTTCTGTCGCCATAGTAGGTGATGGAGCATGGGGGATGAGCTTGCACGAAGTGTCGACTGCTGTAGAGCAGGATATTCCTGTCATTGCTTGTGTCTTTAACAACAAACAGTGGGGAGCAGAAAAGAAAAATCAGGTGGATTACTACAATGACCGTTATGTAGGTTCGAATATTGAAGGGCCAAAATTTGCGGAAGTTGCAGAAGCGATGGGAGCAATTGGCATGACGGTTGATAAAGCAGAAGATGTCGGCCCTGCAGTAGAAAAAGCGCTGAAATCCAAGAAGCCTGTTGTACTGGACATCATGGTAGATGGCACCATGCTTGCTCCGCCGTTCCGTAAAGACGCTTTGAAAATGCCGACTCGATTTTTAGACAAATACAAGCATCTAGATTATGATGAATGGAAGTAAAGTTCTATAAATGAAGTTAAAACACCTAGTGAACATTGCCAATAGACATTGTGACATTAGGTGTTTTTATTTCAAAAAAGAGTCCGCCCCTTTTGTCATTGAACGGCATCAATACTTTTCAATCGCTTTATAAAACGAATAAAATACCAGACCACTATTCGAATGAAGCCAAAAACCACTATATTGTTTGGGATAATGAAATAAGACTCAATTTCACAGGAGGATTCTTTTATGAAGGCAGAGAACCAGGGAGAACATCTCGATATGGGTACTGAAAAAACCATTAATGAAGATCGAACAGAACTTGAAAAAACGTTAAAACCACATTGGGTCTGGGCGATTGCTCTGGGGTCAGCTATTGGATGGGGGGCGTTTGTACAGCCAATTGACTGGATGAAAGAAGCAGGGCCGGCAGGGGTTATGATTGGGTTTTCCATAGGTGCAGCATTGATGATTTTGATTGCTGTAAGTTATGGGATATTAATTCGAAGTTTTCCTGTATCAGGCGGAGAATTTGCTTACGCTTACTTAAGTTTTGGACGAACGCATGCTTTTATTAGCGGCTGGTTTTTAACTTTAGGCTATATTTGTATCGTTGCTTTAAATGCTTCCGCTTTTTCTTTAATGTTTAAATTTATTTTTCCTCCATTTATTGAAAGCGGTTACTTATATTCGGTGGCAGGATGGGAAGTATATTTGCCGGAAATAGTCATAGCAGTGGGCATACTAGCCATTTTTGGATATTTTAATGTAAAAGGAACAGGCTTGTCTGGAAGAATACAATTTGTTTTTGCCTGTTTTATGGTTGTGGGAGTCGTTTTAATTACACTCGTGGTAGGATTGCAATCAAGCACCAGTATGGCAAACTTGGAGCCGGTTTTTGTTACTGGAAAAACTTCCTTTGCAGCTATCATTTCGATTGTTGCCATAGCTCCATGGGCCTTTGTTGGTTTTGATGCTGTTCCACAAGCAGCGGAGGAATTTGACTTTCCTGCTAAAAAAGCATTTATGCTGATTGTCTATGCTCTTGTCTTTGCGGCAGTAATTTACTCGTTAATGATTATGGCTACTGCGATGATACGACCGTGGGAAGATGTTGCAGCAGAAGGACATTTATGGGGAACAGGTCATCTGATTCAGAATTTGCTTGGACCATTGGGCATGCTTTTGTTAGCCATTGCTTTGTGTATGGGGATATTTACCGGTTTAAATGGTTTTATCCTGGCAGGAAGTCGTTTGTTGTTTGCTATGAGCCGGGCAACCATTCTTCCTTCCGCTTTTGGGAAATTGCATCCTAAACATAAAACTCCTCATATCGCTGTTTTGTTTACGATTTGTTTATCGTCTTTTGCACCTTTTTTCGGGCGTGAAGCGCTTACTTGGGTTGTGGATATGTCCTCGATTGGAGTTTCTATCGCTTATTTTTATACTTGCTACACAGCTTTTAAAATATTTAAAAATACAGATAAACATGAGGATTTTAACCCTAAAATCAATGTTGTTTCCCCTATGAAAAAAGGACTTGCTGGATTTGGAGCATTGGCCAGTATCGTATTTATTGGTCTGTTATTAGTGCCGGGTTCACCTGCTTTTCTGGGTCCTAATTCACTGATTGCTTTGCTCATTTGGATTGTGCTGGGCCTTGTTTTTTACGCGTATAAGCGTCGGGAGTTTAATGCCATTCCAGAAAAACGCTTAAATTATCTTATACTTGGAAAAGAAGAAGTCATGTCAGAAGATTATAAAGAAGTGAATGAAGCAGAGTAAACGATCTTGCTGCCATCAAAAGGACGGGATAAAACAACGCTTAATACGTATAGAAAACAATCTTATAAAAACAGTGTCTTCTATCTGGAAAACATCTACTGAAAATCAGCTAGATGTTTTTTTCTTCCATAATGATTTATCCTATATCATGGAAAGAACGGAAACAAGAAGAGCAGAAGGAAAATAACGGTGTATAGTTGATTCTTTGTTATGGAACCTATAGAATAAATATTAAAGAGGCGATTTGTATGGAAGCACAAAAAATATTAGATAAAGATAATCCCGTCCCGCTTATGATTCAGTTAAAGAATGCAATTGAGAAACAAATTATCGAAGGTGTTTTTGAAGATCAATTACCAAGTGAGCGGGAGCTGATGAGAAGGTATGATGTCAGCCGAAGTACGGTTCGTGAAGCAATCAATGCGTTGGTTCGGGAAGGAGTCTTGGTCAAAAAACACGGTAAAGGTACATATGTATCGATTAAATCTATAGATAGCTGGTTAGGCCAATTAAGCAGTACAACGGAAGTAATTCGCGGCCTTGGTATGAAACCTGGCGCTCAGTTAATTGAATTTAAACGAGTGACACCACCTGAAAGAGTTCAAGAATACACAGGTTTTAAAGAGGCTTATTTTTTAAAACGGCTGCGTTTGGCAGACGGGAAACCTATCGGGTTAGAACAGCAATATTATCCTTTATTTATTGGTGAACAATTACAGGAATATAAATTAGATGATGTGACGCTTTACGATGTCATTCAACAGGAACTGGGCATCCCTTTTTTAGAAGCTAACCAAAAAATTACGATTGGGAGTATTTCTGAACAGGATATGGAATATTTGAAAGTGGATGTGGGGATTCAAACCCTTAAAGCTGAACGTATCATTAAAGGACAAAATGAAACGATTATTGAGTACGAAGAAGCGTTTTACAGAGGAGATATGTATGCTTTTGAATTGAATTTATCTAGAAAGTTTGGTTAAAGATATCTTCTATCGGAGAAGGTATCTTTTTTTCGTACAGCATGATAAATTTCACTGCAAGCTGCATTGACAACCTGAGTATAGTGTACTATGCTGAAAACATCCCCTGAAATGTAAGGGTTTTCAAAAGGAATGGAAAGGAGTTGGATGTGGTGCCGGATAAAGAGAAAAGCAGTATTTTTGAAGGGGCCTATGGAAGGTTGATTCTGCCGGGTGTTGTGATTCAGTCCACCCTAATAGCGGGCGGGTACGCTACAGGTCGGGAAGTTGTCGAATATGGTGCCAAGTTTGGAGCAATCGGCTGGGTTACAGGATTGACTATTTTAATCGGTTTCGGTGTCATGGCATTTTTGATGTTTGAAGTGGCACGAGCTTTTAAAGCTTTTGATTATAAAAGTTTGGTGAAGCAATTTTTAGGTCCATTATGGTTTTTGTATGACATCATTTATTTTTTATTGGCTATATTAATTTTATCTATTGTTATTGCCGCGACAGGATCAATTTTAAAACGGACGCTGGGATTGGACATCTGGATGGGTGTCTTGATCATTACAATCATTACGGCAATTTTAAACTTTTATGGACATCATTTAATTGAACGCTTTAAAACATTTGGAACGATATTTTTATTTGGCGGTTATATTATTTTTGCTATTCTGGTGATTTCACAAACTTGGGGAGACGCAAAAGAAGTATTCGCAAGCGGAGACACAAGCATGGCAGGAGACTTCCCGTGGTGGAGCCTCATTTTAACAGGGATTATCTATATCAGTTATAATTTGGCGGTCTATCCTGCTGCTTTATTTACAGTTGAAAGACAGAAATCGATGAAAGATACGGCCATTGCAGGTTTAATTGCCGGGATTCTGATGACAGTTCCGTGGTTTTTAACTTATTTTGCTATGATGGGACATTATCCGGATGAAGAAATTCTTGGTGCAGATGTGCCTTGGCTTGAAATGATGAGTGGTTTCGGATTTTGGGTAACGGTTATTTTTGGAATTGTCGTTGGTTGGACATTTATTGAAACAGCTACTGGTATGATTTATGCGTTTGTTGCCCGTGTCGAACAGAATTTGGAAGATTTGGGTAAAAAACCATTAACTAAAAATATGCGCGGGTTAATCGCTATCATCGGTTTAGCTCTATCAGCTATTTTATCAAGCATTGGGATCCAGGATTTGGTATCTACCGGCTATACAGTGTTAGGCTGGGCGATGCTCGTAGTATATGGGATTCCCATATTATTTATTGGGACCTACAAGATTGTTCAAGCTGCTAAACAACGTAAATCATAAAGAACAGACAAATATGGAAAAGACTGCCATGAAGAGAGGGTTTCTCAAATTCAGGTCAACATCTCTGTTTTGGAGGATTTCTTCTTTTATGCAGTCTTTTTTTTGGTACAAGAATTGCCAAGATTGCAATGCATTTGATTAGAGGTTATTTTTCGATCCTTGGGTAATGATGAGGACAATCAATTAATCCGGTACTTTCAATTTTAAAAAGAGAGCGCATTCGTAACTAATTCGAGAACATGCTATAATTTTAGCAGACGGATAGAGAGAAATGAGGGGGATACATGATATATTTACGAATTGGCCTCTTTTTAATTGGGCTGGTTACTTTTAGTTTAGGGATATCCATTGCAATTAAGGTCCAGCATTTAGGTATCCACCCCTGGGATGTTTTGACAGTTGGATTGTATGATTTAATTGGCTTATCTGTGGGGACATGGAATGTCATCATTGGAATTATTTTGATCATCGTATCGCTTATTTTGGACCGCAGCTACGTAAAAATCGGAACTTTTTTAAATGCGATTGTAATCGGTCTTTTTGTGGATTTATTTTTATGGTTGGATTTTTTGCCGCAAGCGACTCATACTTGGACGGATATCATCATAATACTCATTGGTATTGTCGTAATGGGAGTTGGAGGTGGCGTGTATAACGCAGCTGGAGTTGGCTCAGGCCCGCGTGACGGCTTTATGTTATCCATTTCGGATAAAACAGGGGCTTCCATTGGAAAAGTACGGATTATTACAGAGACGAGCGTCCTCGTAGTCGGCTTATTAATTGGCGGCCCTGTTTTTATTTTTACGTTCATTTTTACATTTGTACAAAGTCCTATTTTCCAATATTCGTATGTTCGTTTAAAACGATATGTCGAAAGACTTGAAGCAAAATCGAAGCAGCAGAAACAATTCAAGCATTAATAGAGCTGGAGCGACTTATTCTCTCAGCTCTATTTTGTATGGAGAAACAGATATGTCCGGTTCTTCATCTGCAGCCATTTGTGCCAGAAGCTTCGCAATATAAGGGCCGGTAGTAAGGCCGGAAGCACCTAGGCCATTCGCAACCATTAATCCAGAGATGGAAGGGACAGAACCGAAAACAGGTAAGTGGTTATAAGTGAATGGGCGGAAACCTACCCGGGTTTCTACAATGGAAGCCTCTGCTAAACCAGGGGCCATATAGAGTCCTTGTTCCAATAAATAATGCATCCCGGTTGTTGAAAGAGCAGGGGTTAACGATGTGGCTGTTTCATGCGTGGCACCAGCAACAATCCTGCCGTCAGAAAAACTTAACAAATACTGGTTATTTGGCGGGTTAACGACGGGTAAATTGCTCGTCTCTAATTGGTCTGTATGCATATGTACTATTTCGCCTTTTTGAACATGGAACGGTAACGTGATAGATAGAGGCGCAAGTAATCGATTCATCCAGGCACCGTTTGTTGCGATAACAAGATCGCTTTTAACTGCCTCACCATTTACTTCCACACCAGTGACAGTACTCTGTTGATGTTGTAATGCTGCATCTCCATTTATCCATGTCGCTCCGTAATGTATGGCTCCTTGGATTAGAGAACTCCTTAATTGGCTCCCATCTACACGAGCAGCACCTGAAATAGATAGACTGTGATACTTTTCTTCTAATAAAGGAAAGCGGGCTTGTGTTTCTTCAGGGGTCAGGATATGAACTTCACCGATTTCCGGGGAATCTTCCCGGCGCTTCAAAGCAAGTTTCTCCAATTCCTTTAGTTTCTCAATGTCTTCGTGTAAACGTAAGGCGCCTACTTTTTTATACCCTGTGTCGTTTTCTCCTAAAGCTTTAAGCTCAGGAATCAACGTTTCATAATAACGGGCCCCGTATGCGGCAAGAGTATACCAATCCATATTGCGCCGCTTTGAAATCCAAGGGCAAATAATGCCGGCAGAAGCGGACGTCGCTCTTCCAGGTGTATGGCTTTCTATCAACGTAACAGCTGCTCCTTTTTTAGATAATTCATATGCAACCGCCGCTCCTAAAATGCCGGCCCCAATAATCGTAATTTGTTTCATATTATCCTCTTTTCTATTGATTGTTCGCCTGCTAAACGGGTTTTTAAAAAAGATGCAAACGCTGCAAGCTGATATTTCGAAAGGTTTTCGCGCTGCGTTTCTTATGGATTGCTTGAATCGTACAAATGATTAAAATGTATCCTTATAAACGATAACATAAGAAAAGCCCTTTAGAAACGAAAAATAAAGCACCAGTCTTTTACTGCCTGAAGCGAAAGTAAATTACATGACGAAACCAAAGGAAATATGATAAGCTATTAAATGGAAATATTATCAGAAATTAGGGAGCGTTTGTATGAGTAAAATACAAGTAATGGGCCATAAAAGCCCGGATACAGATACGATTTGTTCTGCGTTAGTGTATGCAGATTTAAAACAGCAATTAGGTATGGAAACAGAAGCAGTACGTCTCGGAGAAGTGAATAAAGAAACGGCTTATGCCTTGGAGTATGCAGGAGTGGATGCTCCAAAGTTCATTTCACGTGTAGACAGTGACGTCGAAGAAGTGATTTTAGTCGATCATAATGAGTTTCAACAGACGGTTGATAACATTAAAGAAGTAACGATAAGAGAAGTTATTGATCATCATCGTGTTGCAAATTTTGAAACGGCAAATCCGCTTTACTTCCGAGCCGAACCTGTAGGCTGTACAGCCACTATCATCCGGAAAATATTTCGCGAAAAAGCGGTGGATATATCTAAGACAAACGCGAAACTGTTATTGTCTGCGATTATATCTGACACGCTTTTATTTAAATCGCCGACTTGTACGGAAGAAGACCGCGAAGCTGCGAAAGCATTAGCGGAAATTGGAGAAGTGGACATTGATACGTACGGGTTGGATATGTTAAAAGCCGGAGCAGATTTAGATGATAAAACAATTGAAGAGTTAATTGAGATGGATGCAAAAGAGTTTACCATGGGGAATTCTAAAGTGGAAATTGCTCAAATTAACGCGATAGATATTGAAAAAGTTTATGAAAGACAAGCAGAATTTGAAACGGCCATACAAAAAGTTGTGCAGCAAAAAGGTTTAGATTTATTTTTACTTATGGTTACAGATATTTTAAACAGTAATTCAGAAGTACTGGCAATTGGGGAAGCGGAAAATAAAGTGGAAAATGCTTTTCAAGTGAAATTAGACGAGCATCGCGCTTTATTAGAAGGAGTCGTTTCCAGAAAGAAACAGATCGTTACACCATTGGACGCTGCGTTTAATTAACTTCTAGTTAAAAAGCTGTCATTTATAGAGATGGCAGCTTTTTTTATGGCCAAAAAGAATTTTTAAGCACGCTTGTTGGTTTTTATTGTTTATAAATGAAAAAACAACTTGCTAAAGTAAAAAAGTAAAGATACACTGTACCTTATACATAAAGAATTTGTTGCAGTTCTGATAAAATATCACAAAATTGAAATGGTGCAAGAGGAGGGATATGCCATGTGGGAGGATTTTAAAAATTTTGCTTTTCAAGGTAATTTAATTGATTTAGCCGTTGCTGTTGTGATTGGGGCAGCATTCGGAGAAATCGTTACCGCTTTAGTAGATAATATTATAATGCCTTTAATCGGAGTTTTAATGAACGGCGTCAGCTTTACCAACTTGACCTGGCAAGTAGGAGAAGCATCCGTTACATACGGAGTGTTTTTACAATCTGTATTAGATTTCGTCATTATTGCGTTGTCGATTTTCTTATTTTTGCGTATTGTGCTTCGCAAAAAACAAGAAGAGGAAGAAGAAGCTGAAATAGAACCGCAAGAACAGCTGCTGACTGAAATTCGTGATTTACTGAAAGAGCAACATAATGATTCTGCAGCTACAAAAGAATAAAAGAGCAGCCATAAAAAGTGTCGAATTCTGGTTTTAAGAATTCGACACTTTTTTAGGAAGCAGAAACGTTTAAAGTTTGGATAATTTGTTGCAAAGCGTCTTCCGTACTGTCAGCGTGTATACGCTTTTGCTGATCTTCTGTGAAAGCTCGATTTGCATGGGTATATCTTGGATCATAATAATGGGTGAGCAAAAGTTCTGCCGCTGTTGCGTAATTTTTTTCTGTTAAAGCAGTCATCAGCTGTTTTCGAACAGGAGTATGAATGTGTTTTTTAATAATGTGAAAAGCTTCCTCAAATTCATGAGGGCGCTCCCAAGGCTGGTATTCTTCTAAAATGGTTTGGACTCGTACCTCCATTGGAAGATCAATAAGAAAATGAAATCCATTTTGCTTTTTATTAAAAAGAACATCAGGGATGAGAACTTTCCCGATTCGCTTACTCTCTCCTTCGACAAATACAAAAGGTTCCTCTCGGTATTCCAGTAATTTTTCCAAAAGTAGGGCATCAAACGTTCGTTGATTGCTAGGTTCTAAGCCAATTTGTCCAAAAATAGAACCGTGATGCCCAGCCATATTTTCCAAGTCGATAACAGGGTACCCTTGTGCTTGTAATTTTTGCAGCAGAATTGTTTTACCTGTCCCGGTAAAACCGTCTAATACATAGACAGAAGGAGAAAAATCCATCTGTTCCAAAGTATGGACGACCCACTCCCGGTATGCTCGGATTCCCCCAGTTAATCGTTGGACAGAAAGGCCCATCAAGTCTAAAACAGTTGCTGCTGTTTTACTGCGCATGCCTCCACGCCAGCAAAAAACCGTTTTTTCGGTGTTGATTTGCTGAAAAGTTTCCACAAAAGCAGGCAATTTTTTAGAGAAAATTTCCAATCCCTTTTTCTCGGCTTCTTGTTTGCCGATTTGTTTGTAAATTGTTCCAACTTCACTTCGCTCTTCATCTGTAAAGATTGGTATATTAATACTGCCGGGAATGGTTGCTTCTTGAAATTCCTGCGGGGAACGAACATCAATGAATGTGTGATTTTTATTTTGTGGCCCAGATTGTAATTCTTGTACTGTGATATCTTGAAACATATGAAAACACCTTCTTCGTTTACGTTGTGACGTCAATTTTTCCTGGAGTATTTTCAGTAACTTCTCCAATAATCGAAGCATCAACTTCCTTGGCACGCAACGCTTTCTCCAGAGAAATAGCTTCTTCTCCCGGCACAGACAACAGCAAACCACCAGAAGTAACAGCGTCGGTTAAAATCCATTTGTCAATTTGCTGTAATGATTCTGCGAAGTGGATTTGTTTTTCAACATACTGAAAATTACTTTTAGAGCCCCCTGGGATATGTCCGGCTTCGGCCAGCTCATGCACACGGGGAAGCACTGGGACGGAATTATAATCTATTTGAACACCAACGTCGCTTCCTTGAGCGATTTCTGTTAAGTGCCCTAATAAACCAAATCCGGTAACATCTGTAGATGCGTTTATGTCATAAGATTGCGATACTTCCATGGCTGTTTTGTTTAGCGTTGTCATTACCTTTGTCACTAATTGGATTTCTTTTTCTGATAATAACCCCTTCTTTAAAGAAGAAGTCATGATCCCGACACCAATCGGCTTCGTTAAAATAAGCTTATCACCTGGTTTTGCGCCTGTATTGGTGCGGATTTTCCCGGGATGAATAGTCCCTGTTACCGACAGACCGAATTTAGGTTCCTCGTCATCAATGGAATGCCCGCCGACTA
Organism: Pseudogracilibacillus sp.; assembly: GCA_035301305.1. GTDB lineage: Bacteria > Bacillota > Bacilli > Bacillales > Amphibacillaceae > Pseudogracilibacillus. The sequence goes on along the minus strand of DATGUO010000087.1, from coordinate 87,656 downwards.
AAGCAATACTTGCCTCATTCAGTTTATCCTTTGCGCCTTCTAAAATAGCTGATAAAATTGATTTTTCCAATTGGGCGATAGGGAAAGCAACGATGTTCAACGCTGTAACAGGAGTTCCTCCCATCGCATAAACATCGCTTACGGCATTTGCTGCAGCAACTTGTCCAAAGTCATAGGGATCATCCACAATCGGAGTGAAGAAATCCAGCGTCTGAACAATGGCAAGCTCTTCACTTAATTGATAGACTCCTGCATCATCACTTGTATCTAAGCCGACTAATACATTATTGTTTGGAATACTAGTCGGAAGGTTTTGTAAGACCTCTTGTAATTCTTTCGGTCCGATTTTACATCCGCATCCACCTTTATGGGAAAGGGAGGTTAATTTTACAGATGGTGTATTTGTCATTGGATATGCCTCCTCATTTTATATAGGATGTTTGAAATATGTTGTATTAATAGCCAACAATTCTATTTTATCACAGATAGTTGTGTTATCGAATGATAAAGAATGAGAGGCTGCGCAAGAAATAGGCCCGGACTTTTACATCTGGTTGATTTCTCATCATCTGCATCCCTGCAAGAACATCAGGTAGCTATACTGGAATAATCAAGAATGATGTATGTAAGAATAATAAATTTATTTCTGCATTACCATGCAACAAGTATAGAGAAGATTGGTTTTCTGTGTATAATTGTTGATGTGTTTTTGGGATAGACTCGCAGGAAAACCTGGTGAGCACAAGAAAGCTGTAAAAAACGTTATAGTCGAAAGACGCAGCCCGGTTTTACACAGCTTGTTTCATAAATCGCAGTAAATTTGCTTCGGTTAAACGGTTGCGGACGAGATGCCCTGCCCATCCGGCTAAAACTGCTTTGATAATACCAACGAACAGAAAAGGGACAAATCCTGAAAAAATTGCTTCCATCCAAGTAAGCTGGGCAATAAATTTTAACCAAACCGTCCCAAATATTAAAGTAATCAGCATTCCTAGGATATTTGCAAAAATAGCGTGCAGGACAGTGAAGCGAACTTTTTCTATGTAAAATCCGATACCGATGACTCCTGGAATGAAACCAATGATAAATCCGCCTGTAGGACCAAATATAACCCCGAAACCTGCAGTCATTGCTGCAAAGACAGGCACGCCGGCAGCTCCCAGTAAAATATAAAGCAACGTCGTATAAGTACCATATTTAGGTCCCAAAATAGTTGCAGCTAAACCAATCGCCAGCGTCTGTCCTGTTATGGGGACAAAAGGTAAAGGGATCGTGATTTGTGCAAGTATTCCGATAATTGCAGCAAATAAAGCAATGACCATCATTTTATATAACTTGTTGGAAAGCATCTTTAACCTTCTTTCTTTTAATTGTTTACTTAATTTTTATTTGGTTAACAATTAAGAGTATAAAGAAAGCACAAATGAATGTCAATAACCTGTTCAAATCAAAAAGCATTTTAAAAAGCAGAAGTTTAGAATTTAAACTGCTCCATAAAATGCTTTGGAAAATAACGGGTTAATGAAATACAATGGTTTTATTTTCTTTGACAATAATACGGTCTTCAAGATGCCATTTTACAGCTTTCGCAAGGACTTGGCGTTCGACTTTCTGGCCGATTTTTTTGAGATTGCGGATATTATCGCGGTGGTCAACACGCTCGATATCTTGTTCGATAATCGGTCCTTCATCTAAGTCGTTTGTGACATAGTGAGAAGTAGCGCCAATTAATTTAACGCCGCGGTCATAAGCTCTTTCGTACGGACGAGCACCAATAAATGCCGGTAAGAAAGAATGATGGATATTAATGATTCGATTAGGAAAATGAGCAACAAAATCCGGCGTTAAGATTTGCATATAGCGTGCTAAAACCAAGAGATCGATATTGTATGCTTCCATCAATTTAATCTGCTCTGCTTCCACTGCTTGGCGATTTTCTTTACTGGCCGGGATATAGAAAAAAGGGATACCAAAAGATTCTACTACTTCTTTAGCCGTTTCATGATTACTGATAACAAGCTCAATGGAAGTATCTAAATCACCGCTGCGCCATTCCCATAACAATTCAAGCAAACAGTGGATTTCCTTAGACACATAAATGGCTGATTTTTTCTTTTCCGCTTTATATGTGAAACGATAATCTATCGAAAAAGAAGCAGCCAATTGTTTAAAATCGTTTTCCATTTGATCTTTGTTTTCCAAGAGGTTGTCTCGGTAAAAAGTCATCCGAATAAAAAACATATGATGTTCGTCTTCACTGGAATGTTGCGTTGATTCCAAAATATTGGCGTTATTGTGGAATAAAAAAGTGGACAGGGCTGCCACAATCCCAGGTTGGTCCGGACATTTAACAAGCAGTCGTCCTTCGTTCAGTTCGTTTTGATTTGACATATATATTCAAGCTCCTACATGATTAAATTCTCCTTTTATTATACATAACAAATGATAAATAGAAAGCTAAAAAACTGGCAATAAAAATGGAGGACAATGTCTTCATAAATTGGTTGGTTAAAATAAAAGGTTCTGAGATCAGAGAAATGCTTAAAAGAAAACTTGAATTTGCCGAACTTTAAAGTGTGAATTTTAGTTGAGCTTGTGCTGGAAGAAATGTATACGTGCCTACTCTGCCAAAAAGATAAGAGCATTCCTTTACAAGCAGAGCACTTCACCCTTTTAAATTGCATTTGTCAGTATGAAAGAGTATAGACTAAGATGAAAAAGTAAAATAATTTTATATTAAAAACATACAATATTTGGCTTACGTTGCGGAGCGGAGCATCTATATATAGAATGAAGGAAAGTTTTTATGGAAGAGAAGGCTTCTGGTGAACTCACTTAGCAAGTATAAACGTTGAAAAAATAATTCAAAACATATATAGTAGAGGTACAAATCAGCTACGGTGTTTGTAATTTAACTTAAGTTTAACCTCTAAACAAGAATTAGGGAGTTTTACAATCGGGGGATTTAATGCCAAGCCTACCTTTGAGGGGACGGCAGGACATTCCCCTGCAAACACCCACTTTTACAAGTGCGTGGTTAAAACTTTTTAATTAATTACGACATTGTGGCTGTTTTGATTTATCATTCTTAAAAGAAATTTCAAAGACATACATAATAAGTGTCACGTTACAATAAAAGAATGTATCAAAACTGAACTGTTAAAAGATTGTAAGCATATTATATGTTTTTCCATTTAATATTTAAGTACGATTAAACCGTCTGCCGAAAAGAGCAGGCGGTTTTTCATTAAATAGATTTGAAACATATTTGCGGGGTGAAGTAAACCAATGTCAAACGAGACTACAGCAGAAGCAGAGATTTCTGCGCACCGAATTCCTATTATTGCAGTGATGCTGGGCGGGGCTTTTTTAGCTATCTTAAATCAAACGCTGTTAGTAACAGCAACTCCTCATGTCATGAAAGAATTCGATTTATCTGAGAATGCCGGGCAGTGGGTAACGACGATTTTTATGCTAGTAAACGGCATAATGATACCTATTACTGCGTTATTAATGGAAACGTTCACAACTAGAAGGTTATTTATGACATCAATGTTGATTTTTTCACTGGGCACGGTTGTTTGCTTATTAAGTGTAAACTTTCCTGTATTGATGGTTGGACGGGTGATTCAAGCTTCCGGAGCCGGTATACTCATGCCGCTCATGATGACGGTTATGATGCTGATTTTTCCAAGAGAACAGCGTGGATTCGCTATGGGGATGGCGGGGCTGGTCATCGGATTTGCACCTGGTATCGGCCCAACATTATCAGGGTGGATTATTGATATCTTTCCTTGGCGCTCGTTGTTTTTAATCGTGCTGCCGTTGGCTATTATTGACATTATATTCGCTTATTTTTTCATGAAAGATGTCATTTCCCGCACTTTTCCAAAAGTGGATATTCTTTCCATTATTTTTTCCGTGTTTGGATTTGGAGGTCTGTTGTATGGTTTCAGCAGTGTTGGAGATTTCGGCTGGTCTTACCCGCCTGCTCTGATTGCACTTGGAGTCGGTGCGGTGGCGTTAACCATTTTTATTACCCGCCAACTGAAATTAACAGAACCTATATTGGAATTTCGTGTGCTCACGTATGGTATCTATGCTTTAACGATGGTTGTAAGTATGATTGCATTTATGATGTTAATTGCAGCCGAAACTATTTTACCAATATATATGCAAGTCATGGCGGACTTTTCTGCTTTTGAGTCAGGATTGGTCATCTTGCCTGGGGCCTTATTAATGGGTCTTATGTCGCCGGTAGTTGGAAAGATTTTTGATAAGGCAGGGGCACGCGGTCTCTTGATTACAGGATTTTCAATCGTCGTAGTCACTACTTTTTTCTTTACCAGATTAACAGAAGATACGACATTGTTTTATTTAATGATTGTTTTTGCTGTGCGGATGTTTGGTATCGCTATGTTAATGATGCCTTCGACGACGGCTGGGTTAAATGAACTCCCGGATACATTAATGCCGCATGGGACAGCGATGACCAATACGATGCGCCAAATTGCTGCATCGATTGGTACGGCTGTCCTGGTTACGGTCATGTCTTTAACGGCAACGGAAACAGGAAGAAGCAGCGCTCAAGGTGCGATTGATGGCGTGAATACTGCTTTTTATACTGCAACTGGCATCAGTTTAATCGGATTAGTGCTGTCGTTTTTTGTGAGGAAAAATAAGGACGAATCAGCAGAGGAAGAAACCTAAATTAGGATAAAGTCATATAAAAGTAATAGCACTGTGAAATTTCCATGAATTTTCCCTTTTTTCTAAGTAATTTTAACCCCGGTGCGGTATAATGGAGTTGATTGAAATGATATTACATATTAAACGGAGGGGAAGACATGTTAAAATCAAAGAAATTATGGATGGTCGTTGCAGCACTCGTTTTAATTATTGTCGGCTGTTCTACAGGGAATGACAATGCCTCAAATCAAAATGCTGAAAACAATGACGATTCCAGCCACACACCTCCAAGTATGGATGATTTGGACCCGGATGATCCAGAAACGGAGTATGTCGAGTATGGAGAAGAGATTTTTAATGAAACGAACGTAGAGTTGGAAGAATCAGGGAACGAATTATCTTGTCAAAGCTGTCATGCTGATGGCGGGTATGCCGATTCGTCTTCCATGGTAGGGGTAGCTGCTGATTTTCCGCAGTACCGTCCGCGTGAAGGAGTGTCTTTCACATTGGAAGACCGGATTAATGGGTGTATGGTTCGCAGTATGAACGGTGAAAAATTGGATTATGACAGTGAAGAAATGCGTGCATTGATGTCTTATATGACCTATCTTTCAGAAGGTGTTGAAATCGGCCAGGACAGACCATGGGTAGAAGAGAATACGATGGAAGAAGTGCCGGAGCCGGATGTAGATCATGGGGAAGAGTTGTACGCTGATAAAAGTTGTCTGAGCTGTCACGGTGAAGAAGGCGAAGGTACTGGAGCAAACGAAGGACCGGCTTTATGGGGCGATGATTCGTTTAATGACGGTGCCGGTATGGGTCGATTAACCAAAGCAGCGGGCTATATTCAAAATAATATGCCAGTAGGTGAAGAAAATACATTATCCGATCAAGAGGCAGCAGATTTAGCAGCTTTCCTTTTATCTCAAGATCGTCCTGAATGGGATGGTCACGATGATGATTTTCCAGGCATAGATGCCCCGACAGACATTATTACACAAGATAAGCGGGATCAGATTCAAGATGACGACTTTGATTGGACAGAAATTGATGATGTTGTACCAAAAGATTAAATGTGAAAAAGGCGGCTGTGAGAAATTTTTCTTGCAGTTGCTTTTTTATATCGGGGGAACTTGACAAATATCTGAATTCTCGTATAATTCATGGTATACATTAAAAACGCTGATGAGAAGAGTATGATTTGAAATTTTTCACAGAGAGCTCGCAATATGGTGAAATGGAGCAAAAAGGAAAAATCAGAAAATGGTCTCTGAGTTTCGTGCTGAAGCTGTCTAAATCCATCTAGACATGTAGTAAGTTCCGACGGGGAGGTGCCCGTTATCCAAACCAAAGTATTGATAATCGACTTATTACAGTTGTATTTGCGTACTTACAGAGGCTGCTTTGTGTAAACAAACAGTAAAATAAGGTGGTAACACGTATACAAACCACGTCCTTATCCATGGTGGATCAGGACGTGGTTTTTTTGCTTTTCCAGAATATGCCGAGGAGGAAATGTAATGAATAAACAATTGGTTCTGCAAACAGATTTTGGCTGGTGCGATGGAGCAGTCAGTGCGATGTATGGAGTAGCGGTGTCGGTGGATTTGGATCTGTCTATTTATGACATCACACATGAGATTACTCCTTTTCATATATGGGAAGGTTCTTATCGTTTATATCAAACGATTACGTATTGGCCGAGTGGGACAGTATTCGTATCAGTAGTCGATCCTGGAGTTGGATCGAATCGGTTGAGTGTTGTCATTAAAACAAAGACGGGCCATTTTATTGTGACGCCTGATAATGGAACGTTAACCCATATACAACAATATATCGGCATTGAGGAAGTAAGAGAGATTGATGAAACAGTGAATCGTCTCCCCAATTCCAATGCTTCTTATACGTTTCACGGCAGGGATGTTTATGCTTACACAGGGGCACGTCTTGCCTCAGGGGTTATTTCATATGAAGAAGTCGGCAGTCCGTTAAAAACAGACCAACTCGTTCAATTGCACAATTCCCCAGCGAAGCGGGAGGGATCTGCTATTACAGGTGTGGTTGATATATTAGATGCCCGTTTTGGAAATGTATGGACAAATATCAGCCAAACGTTATTTGAAGAATTAAATATAGAACATGGAGACAGAGTAGAAGTTACGATAACAAATCATCGCAGCAAAATTTATCAGAGCAGCATGGTCTATGAGAAATCTTTTGCTGCAATAAAATTGGGAGAACCACTTGTCTATGTAAATTCTCTTGATAATGTAGCGATTGGGATCAACCAGGGCTCCTTCGCAAAAGCATATAAAGTAGAATCAGGAGCTCATTGGGAAGTGCAAATTACGAAGGATGCTGAAACACAGACGAAAAAGCAGTAAAAGGATAATATTTAAAATGGAGGAGGACGGTAAAATGGTACATGTTCTAATCATAGATTCAACAAGTAAAAGTACAAGTAATCTTAAAAAAAAGCTTACGGCAGTACAATTTATTCTGTCCATTCATGTGGCGTCAGAAGCGGAAGGGATAAAATGGATGACAAAACATACTTTTGACTTTGTCATTCATCGAGTTGCTATGCCTGCTATGGGAACCAATCTTAATCTAAAAGAACGCCACCCGGAAACTCCTTTATTTGTGGTGCCGACATTTTCATATGAGGAGGAAGGAAGGGATGAAGAAGAGCGCCACATTGTTCAAGATATTATTCCCAAAATCATTCAAAGACAATGGCAGCAAACTTTGTCGCACCAGGAATGATAACGCATTAATAAAATGAATACTTGTTCAGAAAATGATTAAAGAAGCTTTCTATCTGCTGTAATTTATAATAAATACTGTTATAATCAACCATATTACATATAATAGGATGATCATTTGTGAAACAAATATGGGAGATTTTTAAATTAGATATGAAAAACATCGGCACCAATTGGGGTGTCTTGATATTAATTGGTGGACTGGCCATCCTTCCTTCGCTGTATGCGTGGTTTAATATTGAAGCCAATTGGGATCCCTATGGCCAGACGGAAGAAATTCCCATCGGGGTGGTGAACGAAGATGAAGGAGCGACTGTACGAGGGGAAGACATTGACGTAGGGAAGGATCTTGTCGAGTCACTGGAAGATAATGATCAAATGGATTGGCAGTTTACAGATCGGGAAGAAGCGATGAAAGAAGTGGAATATGGAAATTATTTTGCGGTGATTATTATACCGGAAGATTTTTCAGAAAAACTGGCTACAGTTGCTTCAGGGGATCCGGAGAAAGCTGAAATTAATTATTACGTTAACGAAAAAATTAACGCCATTACGCCAAAAATCACCGATAAAGGGGTTTCGGTTATTGTCGATGATGTCAGCAGTGAATTTACTTCGACAGTGAACGGAGTTATCTTTGATATGTTTAATGACATCGGTTTGGAGTTGGAAGAAGAACTTCCGGATATACAGCAATTCAGAGACTATGTATTCACACTGGAGGACTCGTTGCCGGATATTCATGATACGTTATCGGCTACCGACGATGATGCAACAGAAGCAAAAGACATTATTCATGACGTGCTGGGGAAAATTCCAGAAACCGAAGAAGAAGTGGAGAATGGTCTATCCACCATTAATTCTACGTTAAGCCAGGTGGAAGAAGCTGAAGATAAATTCAATGAAATCTCTCCGAAAATCAAAGAAGATTTAAAGAAAGCACAAAATGTCATTCATGAGGTGAATGATGTGCTGGATGAAGTAGATGATTCTGATTCTGTCCAGGATCTCATAGATGACCGTATGGACAAAACGCATGATGATTTAGACAGTACTATTTCACAATTAAAAGATTTGGATGCATTGCTTGGCGAAGTGGAAACTCAAATTGAAGAGGATAATATATCAAAAGAAGATATTGAAAAAGAAATAGAAAATAGAAGCAGCAAAGAAAATGAAGAAGATGATAATGAGAATGAAGAAAATGAGGAGAATAACGAAAACAATCAAAACGAAGAAAATGTATCACAAGATGTCGATATTCCTGAATTAAGTACAGAAGATGTAACAGAAGCTCAAGACCGTGTCCAGGATTTAATTGAAGTACTGGAAACCATGGATGATAATTTAGATGAGCTGGACGATGTTGGAGATAAAGCGGATGAAACATTTCAGGAAGTTCGTGAAATTGGCAAAGCCTCCGGTGATAAGGTGGATGAGTTTGCAGATGAGTACAACAACAATATTGAACCGACTATTTCCGGCACATTATCAGATGTGAAAGAGCAATTGAACAGTGCAAAAGATCTTGTTTTAGAGATTCAGGATTTAATTCCAAGGGTGGAAAGTTTGCTGAACAAAACAGAAGGTGATATAGATGATGGTCAGGAAATGCTTCAGTCCGCATTGGGTGAATTCCCGTATGTACAAGAAAAAGTAAAAGAAACAGCAGATAAAATAAGAGATATTGAAGAAGAAACAGATTTAGAAGATATCATTGAATTGTTGAAAAACGATCCGGATGCAGAACAAGGATTTTTCGAAGAACCAGTTAAATTGAATGAAAATAAATTGTTCCCAATAGAAAACTATGGCACAGGAATGACGCCGTTTTATACTGTTTTAGCGATATGGGTTGGCGGCTTATTGCTTATTTCCCTGTTGTCGACAGATTTGCCGGAGCATACGTATACACCAAGGCAAATGTATACGGGGCGGTTGTTCACTTTTCTCACGATTGGTCTCTTGCAAACATTGGTGGTAACCTTGGGAGACTTGTTTATATTAGGAGTTGATGCTCACAACCCTGTTTGGTTTGTACTCTTTGGTTTGGGTATCAGTGTTGCCTTTATGACCTTGATTTATACGATTGTATCGATTTTGGGAGATGTAGGTAAAGCCGGAGTAATTGTGCTGCTGGTGCTGCAGATTGCAGGATCTGGCGGGACATACCCAGTTGTGCTTCTGCCTCCATTTTTCCAGAAGATTAATCCGTTCCTGCCATTTACGTATGCCGTCGATTTGATGAGAGAAGCGGTAGGAGGAATCATTTGGTCGAAAGTATTAACAGGCGGCTTGTTCTTAGGAGGCGTGGCCCTTGCTTTTCTGCTAATCGGTCTTTTCTTGAAAAAACCACTTAATAAGATATTAAATAAATTGATGGCTTCCAAAGGGTCCAGATTATTTCATTAAAGAAGAAAACACCAAGCTGAATCTAATATGTTTTGGCTGGTGTTTCTTCTGTTTATGTGTCAGTGGAAAAGCGGATACATGTATAGACGGGGTGTAGAATATGAAAAAGAAAAAAACCTGGGTAATTATTATTGGCAGCATACTCAGTTTTGTTTTACTGCTCGATATAATTGCTGGATTTTACTTTTATCAACTTGCTATTGAACGAGGTGAAAAAGATTTTCTCCAAGGGAATACTGACTTGGAAGTCGAAGAGGATACAATGAAGGAGTTTACAGAAGGGGAATGGAAAGAGTGGACAGAAAACCAAGATTTTACCACTTTAACAACGACTTCTTTTGATGAGTTGGAGTTACAAGGCTATTATTTACCGCAGAAAGAACATACGAACAAAACAGTTATTTTCGCGCATGGTTATTTGGGCAATGGGTTTGATATGGGCTTGTTTGGTGAGTATTATTACGAAGAATTAGGCTATAACATTTTCACGCCGGATATGCGCGGACATGGTTCCAGTGAAGGTGATTATTACGGATTTGGCTGGCCGGACCGGAAAGATTTAATGAAATGGATTGATGAAATTATTGACATCAATGGGCCTGATACTGAAATTGTGCTGCATGGATTGTCCATGGGAGGAGCTGCAGTTGTCATGACGAGCGGCGAAGAATTGCCGGACAATGTAAAAGCAGTGGTGGCTGACAGTGCCTACACTTCCGTATATGATTTATTTGCCTATCAGCTCAACCGCATGTATCACTTGCCTGATAAACCTCTCTTACCCACTTTAAGTATGATTATGCAATACCGGGCAGATTATGGATTAAAAGAAGCTTCCGCCTTAGAAGCAGCTGAAAAAACAGATGTGCCTATTTTGTATATGGCAGGCGAAGCAGATACCTTTGTTCCGTTTAAAATGACGAAAGAGTTGTATCAGCAGACAGAAAACGCAGAACTCGAAACATTTTCCGGCGCGAATCACGGAGAATCTATCGTGATGCACCGGGAAGACTACTTAGATAGACTTACCAATTATTTAGACAAGCATATAGATTAATGCCAATAAATAGACTGTCATTTAACCATTCAAAAAACGAGCTACGGTGTTATTTTGGCACCATAGCTCGTTTTCCTATTCAAATTATCCGTTTATTCAGAGGAAATGCCGATTTCTTTTTCGTAAGCTTGTTGCAACTTGCTGGTAACAGGTCCGGGTTTCCCATCTGCAACAGGCTGATTATCCACTTTAACGACAGGGATAATTTCAGATGTACTGCTCGAGAGAAACATTTCATCAGCTTCTTGTATATCACCCGTACTAAAGGCTATTTCTGTTACATGAATCCCTTGTTCCTTTGCAAATCGTAAAACGGCAGATCGGACGCATCCGTGAAGAATACGATTTGTTGCTGGATGTGTGTAAATCGTGTTATCTTTTACCATATAGATGTTGGACGAGCTGCATTCCGTAACAGTTTCGTCTCGATGGAGAATAGCTTCATAACAGTCATGATCGAATGCTTTTTGTTTAGCTAACACATTAGGTAATAAATTAAGGCTCTTAATATAACAGTTGTCCCAGCGCTCATCCGGCAGAGTGATAGCGTGTGCACCGTTTGTTAAAAGATTTAGTGGACGCGCTTTATCAGCAATGTAAGCATATATATTTGGTTCTGTATTTTCCGGAAAAGTATGCACTCTTGGAGCAGAACCGCGGGTTACTTGTAAATAAATAAAAGAGTCTTCTGTTGTATCGTTTTTTTCTATTAACGTATGCAATAGATTTTTTACTTCCGTTTCGCTATAATCAAGTTTGATTCGAATAGCCGCGAGGGAGCGCATTAAACGAGCGGCATGCTCATCCATTAAATAAGGTGCGCCTCCGTAAATGCGAATGACTTCATAGACCCCGTCCCCGAATTGGGAACCGCGTTCTTCAAAGGGGAAGTACAAGCTGTCTTTGTGAATAAATTTTCCTTGCGACATAATAATTGGATAGACTGACATAATTTGCCTCCTCTTAGACTCAAATCTATTTTACAATTTAGCTTTAAGAAAGTAAATGACTATTCATCTAAACAGAAAAACATGCTACACTACAAGAAGAGGTGGTTCGTGTGCATTTAACTGCTTTGAAACAAGAAATAAAAGACTACAGTAAAGAAATCGGAATAGATAAATTAGGCTTTGCTTCAGCCGATGTGTTCACAGAATTAAAGGAACGTCTGATCCAGCAGGAAGAACTGCAATACGCATCTGGTTTCGAAAAGGGAACCGTAGAAGAGCGGACAGAACCTAAACGATTGTTCAACGGGGCAAAGTCTATTATTTCCGTCGCGATTGCTTATCCATCACGCATTGAAAATCCCCCGAAAAGTAAAAAGGGAGAACGCAGAGGTATTTTTTGCCGTGCTTCCTGGGGAGAGGATTATCATCATGTATTGCGGCGCCGGCTGCAAAAATTAGCAGACTTTATTCAAGAAAAAATGGATTCATTTGATTATAAAATTATGGTGGATACCGGCGAGTTAAATGATGCTGCTGTTGCAGAACGCGCAGGAGTCGGTTTTCCTGGGAAAAACACTCTGCTGATTACGGAAGAATATGGTTCCTGGGTTTATTTAGGAGAAATGATTACGAATGTGCCATTTGTGCCGGATTCGCCAGTAGAGGACAGTTGCGGCGACTGTCGAATTTGTCTGGATGCCTGTCCTACAGGAGCTTTAGTTCAAGGCGGTCAATTAAATTCCAGTAAATGCCTGGCTTTTTTAACACAAACAAAAGATGATTTACCTGAAGAATTTATTCCGAAAATCGGTACGCGTGTTTATGGTTGTGATACGTGTCAGGCAGTTTGTCCGCGTAACAAAGGAATCGATTTTCATCTTCATGAAGAACTGGAACCAGAACCGGAAGTGGCGAAACCGTTGTTAAAACCAATGCTGCGCATGTCAAATCGCGAATTTAAAGAAAAATTTGGTCACGTCGCTGGCGCTTGGCGTGGTAAAAAACCGTTGCAGCGAAATTCGATTATTGCTTTGGCTCATTTTAAAGATGCAACAGCTGTCCATGAACTGGGCGAAGTATTAAAAGAAGACGTGCGTCCTATGATTCGTCGCACTGCAGCTTGGGCGTTGGGGAAAATTGGAACAGACGAAGCAGAAACGGTTTTGTTACGTACGAAAACAGAGGAGCCGGAAGAAACGGTTCGGACAGTTATGCAAGAAGCGTTAGAAAAGTTTCATAGTTAAACGTTAATAGTTATATCTAAGATTCCTTTTATTCATATGAATTGCTTCTATTTCTCTGACTAATGAATAAAACTTTTAATGGGACGTCAGCTACTAATTATTAGCAAGTGTCTATAGCATTTATGTTCATTTGATTATTAAAGCCATGAAGAAAGGTAGAAACGCATTGGGACTTCATATCGTATTGTATCAACCGGAGATACCGAACAACACAGGAAATATTGCTCGAACATGCCTGGGGACGAACACGACCTTGCATTTGATTCATCCATTAGGTTTTTCAACAGAAAATAAAATGGTGAAGCGGGCAGGGCTGGATTATTGGGAGCATGTTCATATCAAAGAACATTTGTCGATGGAGGCATTTTACGAACAGTATCCTGAAGCGATTTGTTATTATATTGAAAATTTTGGAACAACGTATTACACCGAATGTGATTACAGCGATTCAGAAGCGGATATTTTTTTCATTTTCGGCAAGGAAACAACAGGCCTCCCTAAAACACTAATAAAAGGGAAGGAAGATCGTTGTCTGCGTGTTCCGATGACAGGAGACATTCGTTCATTAAATTTAGCCAATACCGCTTCGATTATTATTTATGAAGCACTCCGGCAACAGCAGTTTCAGAAATTGAGTTGAAGCAGGAAAGTTACTATTTCAAAATAAAAAAGGGTTTCTCAGATTGTAATCTGGAAAACCCTTTTCTTATTGTCTTTTTTAAACGAGAGCTATTTACTATGTACAGCAGCTTCGTTTTATTGATTGTGCTTTGGAACGCCTGCTTTTGATTCGTAAGCCGAAGTTAAACACGACACCGTAAACACAACAGCAACTCCTATAATTAAAACAATATTCATAATTTGAATCCTCCTTCATTATCTTTCAAAAGACGATTACGATTTCTTACTCTCAGTATACCTGTTTTTTTCGATTTGTGAAATGATTTCTGATTTGCATGATTAAGCATAAGCTAATCGGTAGAATGGAATCAATTGTTGATAGACCTGTTTAATAAAATCGATTAATTCCCCACCATTGTGGACAACTGAATCTGTCGGGCTGAGTTGCTTCCCAATTAAAAATTCTGCTTTTTTAACGTCTCGGAACCTGCCTAAAGCTTTTTCTAAATCAATGTTTTCTAGAGATTCGGCATCCTTTTTCATATGATTTAAAGAAATATGGAAGTCTTTCGGCAGTTCTTCAAACATAGCAGCGTTATCTATGAAATTTCTGGCTATTTTACTTTTATCAGGAAGCTCATAAATAAAGGCCAGCCAAATAAATAAACGATCATCCCAGAGACCAACTTGAAAGTGCGGGTGCTTTTTATAACCGCGCTTGTTTCCAGCAATAGCCAGCCATGTGTCATTGGGAGGATTGACGGTCCGGCGAGCGTGCTTTGCAATGTGAAGATACATTTCTGAACCAACGATGGCACTTACGTCATCCACCAGTTGATTGCCAATCTGTTGAAATTTAGGCTGAATCTTTTCTTGTATGGCGGTCATTCGTTCGTCTAACCCTTCGATAGTAAAAACATCAAAATCACTTTGTTTGAATCCATTAAAAGTCATCGTTTTTCTCCTAACCTGATTAAGTATCTATTTTCATCATACAGCAATCAAAACAAAAGCTCTACCCGGCTGTTTTAAAATCATAGAAAAAAAGTAACATATCTAGCGGAGCATAGTATTACGGAAAGGAGTGCAACAGTTATCATAACTTTAAGTATAATACATATTAGTTGCCCTAAAACTAGTACAGCACTATAATTAAATATGAATGTAATTTTCCGTTTTAATTCAGAAATAAAATGAAGTGATCATTCTGAACTGTATAGTAGTAAATGGGGTTCACGCTTCGAGTGTTTACCTCGTTTTCTAACGGATAAAGTCATTATTCACTGGAGGTATAAGGCGTGGCACAAAGTGCAGAACCAAAAAAGAATTTTTGGGCAAATTTTTATGGGCCTAACATGGGGTATGTAGAAGAACAATATGAAGTATTTAAAGAAGATCCGAACGCAGTAGATTCTACTTTAAAAACAATGTTTGAAACTTACGGTGCTCCAGCATGGCCAGAAGAAGAGACAGAACAGCCGGTTAAAAATGGCAATGGATTTTCAAAAGATGATGTACGAAAAATCACTGCTGCTCTAAGAACGATTGATGCAATTCGCCGCTTCGGTCATTTAGAAGCAGACGTTTATGCTGTTGGCAGCAGAAATGACAAAACAAACTTGTTAGATTCGAATACGTACGGCATTTCGGAAGAAGAATTAAAAGATATTCCTGCAACTTGGTTAGTCGAAGATTCCCCGAGCCATATTGAAACAGGGTATGATTTTGTTCAGTATATTCGAAATATCTATACTGGAAAAATCTCATTTGAATATGATCATGTTAATAGTGAAGAGGAAAGAAAATGGTTGCTTGACCGCATAGAGCACGGTACATTCCAATTTGATTTTTCTGCTGAAGAAAAAAAGCAATTGTTAAATCGGATTATTAATGTAGAAGATTTTGAACATTTTCTGCAGCGGACGTTTGTCGGGCAAAAACGATTCTCTATTGAAGGTTTGGAATCGATGGTTCCGGTTTTAGATCAAATTGTTAAATCTGCCAATTTAGATGATGTAGATGACATTATGATGGGGATGGCGCACCGTGGACGTTTGAGTGTACTTGCTTATGTTTTAGGGAAACCTTTAGATAAAATTTTCTCAGAGTTTCATTATGCGCCTGATAAAGAATTAATGCCTTCGGAAGGCTCTATGGGTATTAACTATGGCTGGACCGGAGACGTAAAATACCACTTTGGAGCAACCCATACAGTACAGAATGATGAAACTTCTACGCATATAACATTAGCAAATAACCCTTCTCATTTAGAATACGTGAACCCTGTTGTTGCAGGTTATACCAGAGCGGCACAGGATTATCGGAATGAAAAAGGGTATTCAAAACAAAACCTGCAAAAAGCATTAAGTGTTTTAATTCATGGGGATGCATCGTTTATCGGTGAAGGTATTGTTCCGGAAACGATGAACCTCAGCCGCTTAGACGGATACAAAGTAGGCGGTACGCTTCATATCATCGCAAATAATTTAGTTGGCTTTACAACGGATAACAAAGAAGCTCGTTCTACCCGTTATGCAAGTGACCTAGCAAAAGGTTATGAGGTTCCTATTATTCGTGTGAATGCGGACGATCCTATCGCTTGTGTACGCGCTATTCAATTCGCTTATGATTATACAAGCAAATTCCATAAAGATTGTTTATTGGATTTAGTTGGCTATCGTCGTTACGGCCATAATGAAATGGATGAACCAAGAGCAACGCAGCCTGAGTTGTACGGTGAAATTGATGAGCATTCAACCATCACTGAAATATTTGGAAATCAGATGATTGAGGAAGGCATCGTCACGGAAGATGAATTGAAACAAATCCAAGAGGAAAGTACGAAAGAACTTCAAGATATTTATGAAAGCATGAAAGAAGATTCGCTAGCAGGTATATCACAAGCGAATATGCCGGAAGCTCTAGCCAGCAATATTGACGAGTATGAAACAGCCGTCCCTTTAGAAACGTTGGAAAAGTTAAATGAAGACTTATTGAAACGGCCTGAAGGATTTACGGTATTCAAACGGTTAAATCGTGTGTTTAAACGGAGAAAAGATATCTTAAAAGAAGGCGGCAAAGCTGAATGGGGCGAAGGGGAAGCCCTGGCTTTTGCATCTATCTTAAAAGACGGTATTCCGATTCGGTTGACTGGTCAAGATTCAGAGCGAGGCACTTTTGCTCATCGACATCTTGTTTTGTATGATTCCGAAACAGGAGAGAAATATTGTCCTATGCATGGGTTAGAGGATGCGAATGCTTCTTTTGACATTCATAATAGCCCGCTGTCTGAAGCAGCAGTACTGGGTTTTGAATATGGGTATAGTGTCCAATCTCCGGAAACTTTAGTGATTTGGGAAGCGCAATTCGGAGACTTTGCCAATGCCGCTCAAGTCATTTTTGATCAGTTCATTTCTGCTGCTCGGGCGAAGTGGGGTGACAAATCGAATTTAGTCATGCTCTTGCCGCATGGGTATGAAGGTCAAGGACCAGAACACTCCAGCGCCAGATTAGAGCGTTTCTTACAAATGGCTGGAGAAAACAATTGGATTATCGCCAATGTTACTTCTTCTGCTCAATTTTTCCATTTGCTGCGTCGTCAAGCTCATATGCAGGCGAAGGAAGAAGCAAGACCGCTCATTGTGATGTCACCTAAAAGTCTGCTGCGTAATGATCGCGTGGCTTCTGAACCACATGAGTTTACAGAAGGAAAATTTCAGCCTTTGCGCAACCAGCCTAATCTGGAGATAAATCAGAAGGCAAAGCGTTTATTGTTAGGAACTGGGAAAATAATGGTAGATATCGAAGAGGAAATTGCCAATAGTGAAGAAAACTTTGACTTCCTTCGTGCTATGCGAATCGAACAATTATATCCTTTCCCTGAAGATGCTCTACGTGAAGAATTAGAGAAATTAACTGATTTGGAAGAAGTTGTATGGGTCCAGGAAGAACCTAAGAATATGGGAGGATGGCTATCTGTTGTGGAGTATCTGCGGGATATAGTCCCAGAAGATGTATCTATTAAATACGCTGGCAGACCAGTCCGGTCTTCTACTGCTGTAGGAGAACCTAATATTCATAAGGTGAATCAACAGGACCTCATAGAAGAAGCGATTAAACCGATTGAAGGAGGAAATTAACAGTGAAGGAAATTAAAGTTCCAGAACTAGCAGAATCAATTACAGAAGGAACCATTGCAGAATGGTTAGTGGGTACAGGGGACAAGATAGAAAAAGGCGACCCTGTTCTTGAATTAGAAACAGACAAAGTAAACGTGGAAGTGAATGCTGACTCAGCCGGCGTTATTACAGAATTGCTCGCCCAGGAAGGCGATGATGTAAACGTTGGGGATTCGATTGCAAAAATTGATGAAAATGCAGAAGCAGGTTCTTCCTCCGGTTCAGATGAATCAAAGTCAGAATCAAAAGAAGAAACGAAATCGGAGCCAGAGCAAAAAGAGGAAGCGAAACCAAAAGAAGAACCAAAAGAAGAAACTTCCAAGCAAGAAACAGAAGATACTTCTTCTGATGGGGAAGAAATCGTTGCTTCTCCAGCAGCTAGAAAATTAGCTCGCGAAAAAAATATTGATTTAAGCAAAGTGAAAGCACAAGATCCGCTGGGCCGCATTCGTCCAGAAGATGTTGAAGCAGCAAGTCAAGCTGAAAAAGAAGCAGCGAAAGCACCAAAACAATCTGCTCCTAAAGAAGAAGGAACAGAAGGTGACCCAACGAAACCAATCAGACGCGAAAAAATGTCTCGTCGTCGTCAAACGATTGCGAAGCGTTTAGTTGAGGCACAGCATAATGCTGCCATGTTAACGACATTTAATGAAGTTGATATGACTGCTATTATGAATCTGCGTAAAGAACGCCAAGATCAATTTGTGAAAAAGAACGACATTAAACTTGGCTTTATGTCTTTCTTTACGAAGGCAAGTGTAGCAGCATTGAAAGAATTCCCGTTAATGAACGCTGAAATTGACGGAAAAGATCTATTGATGAAAGAATTCTATGATATCGGCATTGCAGTTTCTACTGACGACGGTTTAGTTGTACCGGTAGTACGTGATGCAGATAAATTGGATTTTGCCGGAGTGGAACGTGAAATATCCCGCTTAGGTCAAAAGGCGAATAACAAAGAATTATCCATTGACGAATTACAAGGCGGCTCATTTTCAATTACAAATGGTGGTATCTTCGGATCCATGCTGTCTACACCAATTCTGAACGCTCCTCAAGTAGGAATATTGGGTATGCATAACATCGAAAAACGTGCGATGGTGATGCCTGATGACACGATTGAAGTACGGCCAATGATGTACCTTGCCGTTTCGTACGATCACCGTATTGTAGACGGTAAAGAAGCTGTTCAATTCTTAGTACGTATTAAAGAAATGCTAGAAGATCCGTATGACTTATTGTTACAAGGATAATACTGCTGCATCCTGTTCTTTCTTTGTGAAAGAACAGGATTTTTATTTTTAGCAGGTAAATCGGGTGAAATTCTATTTCTGTTTACATGCTGCAAAGTCATTCGTGATTCGACCTTTAAGAATCCCCAAAGTGATGACCTGTATTTCCTGGTGAGAAAAAGCAGTAGAAATTGTAAAATATTTTAAATTAAGCTATACTTATTAATAGATAGAGTTAGGATTTCCTGAAAATTTAACAAGTGTATTTAATTTTTATCAATGTACTAAATGAAATGTTTTAGAATATATCGAAGTTTTTAATGACGATAAGAAAACTCGTTTAAATCCGCTGCTCACAAAATGCATAAGTACTTGTTGTACTTTTTGACAACTCTCTTTACTTACAGAGGAAGTTCGATATCAAACTGCATTATTTGCTATGCGCCAGAGAGACCTATATGATTTTATTGACTTCTTAGAATAGTTTAAGACAGAATTACCATCACTATCCTGTTAAAAATCTTATCTCTTTTAGGGATAAGTTTTTTTATGACAGGATCATAAGCTGCCCAAAACGATGGAAACAAAATAGATGTACGACGGAGAAATAGGGAGAGATTCATGTATAACCGGCGATTTCGATTTTTAATTCTGCTGATTATTGTCCCGGCTATCATCGGAGCAGGGACATTTATTTTTGAGGACAGAAAATATGTACTGCTCTCATTCGTAATGGTTGGCATGACGTTGCTGACATTTATACTGTCTTTTGAAAGGAAAGGGTCAAATACTAGGTACATGATTGTCATCGCTGTATTGACTGCTTTATCTGTTTTAGGGCGTTTTTTATTTGCTGCTTTACCCGGCTTCAAACCAGTTGCAGCGGTTGTTATTCTGACTGCTGTTTACTTCGGTTCGGAAGCAGGCTTTCTTGTTGGTGCTTTAACTGCTTTTATATCCAATATTTATTTTGGGCATGGGCCCTGGACTCCTTTTCAGATGTTTGCCTGGGGGATCATCGGGTTAATCGCCGGGCTGCCATGGATACGACTGATGCTGCAAAAGTATAAATGGATGATTGTGATGATGGGACTGTTTGCCGGGGTGCTCTTTTCTTTATTAATGGACTTTTGGACAGTTTTATCAATTGATAGTGCTTTTAATATGCGTCGTTATTGGACTGCAATTGGATTTTCTCTCCCTTTTATGGCATTATATGCTTTCTCCAATGTGATCTTTTTATTTATTACCGTGAAGCCTGTTGGTAAAGTGCTGGAAAGGTTAAAGAAAAAGTATGGAGTGTAAGAAAAGGAGTTGTGCTTATTGCCGATAAGAAATGATAACATTTCCCTCCGGTAAAAGTGCAGTTGAGGCACTCGCTATGAAGTCTAACTGAATGACAGGGCTTTAACGAAAAGTGCTTAACATTTAAATGCAGAATGGAACTAAAGCGAGGGTGCAGGAAAATGATGGGGAAACATGCTCTTTATTTGTATAGAAAATTGATAGGGTCTGGCTTCAGTTTCTCCATATTTATGCTGTCTGTTTTTATCATGGTTGGCTTTGACGTTTATGAAATGACGGAGACAGCTCAAAATATTTGGGTATGGGTTGCATTTTACCCTTATGCAATTATTATTTCTTATTTTGTTGATATATTGACTTTTTTCTCTTTTTTTAATATACAAGCGTCACGGTACCGTGCTTTGATTGTATACCAAATCTTTGGCTTCATTCCTTTCGTTTTTTTGTATTTCCCTTCTTTGTCGTTAATCGTTATTACAGGCATTGCAGGGGCGCTGAGCGCAAGTTTGTTTTTTGCCGGCATAGAAGTAATCTTCCGGTATCAAAAGGTTGCTATATTGCTTGCAGTGCTTTTTCCTTTATTTATGGCGGTGTTGGCCCAAATGGATTTCACTATAGAGAAAAACTGGCGCGATACAACAAGCAATGCTTCTTATGAAGCACATGTCGATTATTTTAATGGAGAACACCGTCTGCCTGTTTCTTTAGAAAAAGGAGATGTTTTTCGTTTTTTCGTAAATGTTCGTCCGGAAAACGCGGGTGGTTATGCTGTTTATATCGAAGATCCTAATAATCACCCTGTGGAAGCAAAATTTGAAGAAAATAAGGGAGAAAAGATATATTATTTTACAGCGAAAGAAACAGCTGATTACTACTTTGTTTTAACAGGAAGCCGTTTTAAAGGGAATTTTTTAATAGATTGGGAAAACAATGAAAATAATAAAGAAAAATAAGAGGTGCAAAATGGCTGAGAATCAAATTTTATTTACTGGAGGCGGCACTGCCGGGCATGTTATTGTCAATTTGGCTTTAATACCTCATTTCGAGGAAATGGACTGGGCCATTGATTATATTGGATCTGAGGATGGGATAGAACAAGAGTTGGTGCAAGGAATCCCCAGTGTTACGTATCATGCGATTTCAACAGGGAAGCTGAGACGTTATATATCACTTGAAAATATCAAAGACCCCTTTAAGGTGATGAAAGGAATTTTTCAAGCTTGGAATATTATCCGGAAGAAAAAAGTGAATATTGTTTTTTCAAAAGGAGGATTTGTTTCCGTACCCGTTGTTATTGCTGCCCGGTTAAGACGAGTCCCTACTATTATACATGAATCCGATTTAACCCCGGGGCTGGCTAATAAAATTGCCAGTAAATTTGCTAAAAAAATAATAACGACCTTCCCGGAGACGACAAAATATCTGCCGGAAGCTAAAACAGAACATGCGGGAGCCATCATTCGTCAAGAATTATATGAAGGGAACCCTGAGCGAGGCTGGTTTATGTTAAATGGCAGTTCTAATAAACCTGTTTTATTAATAATGGGTGGCAGTATTGGCTCTCAAAAAATGAATCAGATTATCCGTGATCATATTCACACATTATTAGAGGATTATCAAATTGTGCATATTTGCGGCAAGAACAATGTGGATACTTCCATCCAATTAGCAGGATATACGCAATTTGAATATGTTCATGATGAGTTAAAAGATTTATTCTCTATTACTGATTTTGTCGTTTCAAGGGCGGGTGCTAATGCGATTTATGAATTTTTAGCGATGCGGCTTCCTATGTTGTTAATTCCATTGTCTTTAGCAGCAAGCAGAGGAGATCAAATTGACAACGCAAAATCATTTCAACAACAAGGTTTTGCGGATGTGTTATTTGAAGAAGAACTGAACGGGGAAAGATTTCTGGAAGCGACGGACCAATTAGCTTCAAATGCTCCCGTTATTCAAGAACGTATGCAACATCAAACAAGCACAGGAGCAAAGGAAAAAGTCTTACACTTTATTCAAAAAATGAAAAAGTAAAACAAAAATGGAAAGAAACAGCATATCCAGTATATTTGTGCAGATAAAACAGGAAATGTACTCAGCATTATTACGATTAATGACGCCGTTAAGGCCATGGAACAAAAAAATAACACAATAGAGTCGATTGTAAAACAAGCAATTGTGGTCGTGCATGAAGAAGAGTATGTGAATGATTTGATTGCGAAATCATTGGAAACAAAATATCCATGAGCTGTCATGAACGAGGAGGAAAAGTTTCAAGGGAGTATGTTACGGATAGATATGTTGCCAGGCCTTATTGCGAAAGATTTAGAGGACTCTGAAACAGTTGAGGGATATTCATAAAAAGCAGGCATAGAGGGATTACCCTTCTATGTCTGTTTTTTCATCCAGAGAAACGACATCTACTTTACCAGTTCCCGGGTCAATGACCAATCCATGAACAGCGACGTAAGAGGGCAGCAAAGGATGGTTGCGAATTATATCGACACTTTGCTGAACGGATTCTTCCACCGTATCGAATCCATGAAATTCATCATCAAAATGCACGCCGGACGCTTCCATTTGTTCGAAAGTTTTCTCTGTAATACCGTCTTGGTCCAACATTTTACTTTTTAAACTGGTTGTATCCACATGGGACATGCCGCAATCATGGTGGCCAATGACTGCCACTTCTTCGGCTTTTAAGTCATACACTGCAACAAGAATACTTTTCACGATAGAGTCGTAATCTTTCCGGATAATAGCCCCGGCGTTTTTTAACATTTTGGCATCGCCGTTTTGGATGTTCAGCGCTTTCGGTAGTAATTCCAGAAGTCTTGATTCCATACAAGTGAAAATGACCAGCTTTTTATTTGGAATTGAATCGGTCACAAAAGGCTCGTAATTTTTATCTTCCACAAACTGTTCGTTGAACTTTAACATGTCTTGAATCGTTTTTCTCATGCATGATTCCCCTTTTTCAAAATTTATGTACGTTTTTATTATACCATAACGAAGCAAAACGAAAAGAAGAAAGAATTATCAGAAATAATTTTCATAAAGCACATGCTCCGTAGACGGATTTTTTAAGTCAGAGGTGGTAAAATACATAGAGAGAAAGAACTCCATATTATTTCTCTCTAGGCAGGGTGATTTGATGGATGAAGAGAATAACAAAAATAACGAACAGCATGAAAAAGAGGAGCATCGTAAAGAACAAGAAGACGAGCACCTTTTTCATGATATGATAGATAAAGATTTATTCGAAGATTTCACCGAAGAAGAACGAATGGAATTGGTTGAAGAAGCACGTATTGAAGCTTTAAAAAAAGCAAAAGCGAGAGAAAATCAACCTCAAAAACGCGGCTTTTCTAAATGGATTTTATGGAGTATTGTTGCTGGCTTATGTTTTTATATGGTGGCGCTTATCCCACAAACTTATTCTATTCCGGCTTTTAAGTTTTTATCTGTTTCCCACTCCTTGTCACAGCAAGCCGATATTCAACATTATAAAGAAGCTGTCGTTACAGTAGAAACGGAGGATGGAAAAGGGACAGGATTTTCCATGACGTCTTCGGGCTCGATTTTAACAAATTACCATGTGATAGAAGACCAGCAGCAAGTATCCGTGATTTTCCCTGATGCAGGGATGTATCAAGCAGAAGTGACGGAGACTTATCCTGATATTGATGCTGCTGTGCTTGAACTGGAGGAAGACAAAGCTGATTTTCCGACACTGGATATAGCAGAAGACTTTCAATTACATGAAGGGGAAGACATTTACTTTATCGGAAATCCATTGAAATTTACCGGAATCGCAAATAAAGGAAATGTGTTGGATTATATACATGTGGAAGATAAAGAAAAACCGATGGTCATGCTGGATGCCCCAGTATATCGAGGGAACAGCGGCAGCCCGGTTATCGATGAGGATGGCGAAGTGATCGGGATTATTTATGCAACAACATATGAAGAAAATCATGGTCGTGTGGGGCTGTTCATTCCTATTGATTATATTCAGGAAGCCAGAGACGACGAGTCGTGATTTTCATTCATGACCAAGCTAAAAGAATATGATAGGATAGACGTAAGTATTTAGAGGAGGGAACGAATGACGGATCAAGTGCTTGCATACTTAACAGAAAATAGACAGCAGTTATGAGAACGTTTAGAACGCTTTTTATCCATTCCCAGTGTTAGTACAGACTCGACGTATCAACAAGAGATGCGAATGGCTGCTGCGTTTGTGGAAGAATACTTACAAGAAATTGGATTTGAACATACAGAAATAATGGAAACGGCAGGTCATCCGCTCGTCTATGGGGCCTATGAACAAGCAGGAAAAGATGTGCCTACGGTGTTATTCTACGGGCATTATGATGTGCAGCCGGCTGATCCTTTAGAAGAGTGGGAATCTGAGCCATTTTCACCGGAAGTGCGAGGAGACAGATTATATGCCCGCGGATCCAGTGATGACAAGGGTCAAGTTTTTATGCATCTGGCAGTTTGGGAAGCCTTCATGAATACAGCAGGAAAACTGCCTGTGAATGTGAAAGTGTGTATCGAAGGCGAAGAAGAAATCGGCAGTGAAAACTTGTATCAAGTATTAGAAGAGAAAAAAGAAAAATTTTCTGCAGATTTTGTTGTTATTTCGGACTCTGGAATGGTTGCTGAAAATCAGCCGACGATTCTTTACGGCTTGAAAGGATTTACCGGTTTGGAAATGACGGTGAAAGGGCCTGAACAAGATTTACATTCCGGTTTATATGGCGGAGCAGTACGTAACCCGGTGATGGCGTTATCTCATATTTTAGCGTCGATGAAAGACGAGTCCGAAGTTGTCACAGTGGACGGGTTTTACGATAACGCAGTAGAAATGACCGAAGAAGAAAGAGAATTAATCAAGAAAACAGCTGGTGAAAATTATTTGGAAACGACGGGGGTTTCAGAAACTGTTTCGGAAAAAGGCTATACTGCGAAAGAACATACAATGGGCAGACCGACTCTTGAAGTGAACGGGATGTACGGCGGTTACCAGGGGGAAGGGACTAAAACGATTATCCCTGCTTCGGCAACAGCCAAAATCACCTGTCGTCTGGTGCCGGGGCAAGATCCGGAGGAAATTCAAACATTATTGAAACAGCATATCGAAAAAAAAGCACCAAAAGGAGTAGAAGTAGACGTCCAAATGGAAAAATTGTCCGCTAAAGCTTATATGGTGGATCCAACCCATCCGCTGATTCAAAAAGCAGCGGCCTGTTATGAAAAAGCTTTTGGAAAAGAAACAGCATTTGTGCGGATGGGCGGTTCTATTCCAGTCGTTGAGGGCTTTGACGCACTATATCAAGTGCCGGTTATTTTATTAGGATTCGGCACACCCGAAGATCGGTTGCATTCACCAAATGAAAGCTTCCCATTAGACAGTTTTGATAAAGGAATGGAGACGCTTGTTTACTATTACGAAGAGGTGAGCAAGTAAGGAGGAGACGAAATGAAATACGCAATCGTAACAGGAGTATCCAAAGGGCTGGGGGCATCCATCGCTGCTTATCTGCTGGAAACGGGGGTTCATGTATTCGGCCTTTCCCGATCAGGAAATGACGGGTTGTATGTGACAGCATCTGAAAACAATATGCAATACGAGCATTTAAGCTGTGATTTATCCAGTAAAGAGTCACTCGTTGAAACGGTCCAAATGATTCAAGAACAATTACAAAAGCGGGAAGTTCGCGAATTATATGTTGTGAATAATGCGGGAGTTGTCGAACCAATCAGACAAGCTACAGACATCGAACTTGAAGACTGGTACCACCATTATCAAGTCAATGTATTTTCTCCTATTTATATCATAAGCACGCTCCTTAAAAATGCAGGAGATACAGATGTTTTTGGAGTGAATATTACAAGCGGAGCAGCAGAGAAAACAACGTTTGGCTGGAGTGCTTACGGAAGTGCGAAAGCAAGTTTAAATAGGTTTACAAAGACATTAGCATTAGAACTCGAACAGACGGACAGGAACGATAAAGTCTTTGCTTTTAGCCCTGGTATCATGGATACGGATATGCAAGCACAAATTCGCAAACAAGATGAAGATAATTTCCGGGATGTCGACACCTTCCGGAAGTACAAAGCATCAGATGCGTTGTCGACTACGGACCAAGTAGCCTCCATCTTAGTAGATATTTTAACGGATCCAGTTAATGTTGAGAATGGCAAGATTTATGCTGTAAGTGAATATTTATAATAAAACAGTGCGAAGCAGTCAAAGAGTGGATTCGACTTACCGCTCTTTTTCTGTTTAAATACGTTTCAGCACCTCTATTGTTTTAATTATGATACACTATAAGGGAATTATGATGGAGAGGAAGAAAGTAATGATCACACGAAAAAGTAAACGCGAAATAAGCCAAATGCAAGAAGCTGGCGATATTTTAGTAGCGACACATAAAGAAATTGCTGCATTAATTGAACCGGGAATTTCCACACAGGAAATAGACGCTTTTGTAGAAAAGTTTTTGAAAAAGCAAGGAGCAACACCAGAACAAAAAGGTTTCCAGGATTATCCGTATGCTACTTGTGCATCGATTAATGATGAAATTTGTCATGGTTTTCCAAGAAAAGAAGTGTTACAAGATGGCGACATTGTAACGATTGATATGGTAGTAAATTACAACGGGGCATTAGCAGATTCTGCCTGGTCTTATGCAGTTGGCAATGTCGATGAAAAGGGTAGGCGCTTAATGGATGTTACCAAAAAAGCTCTTTATACAGGCATTGAACAAGCACAAGTAGACAGCCGCATTGGTGATATCGGGCATGCCATTCAACAATATGCAGAAGGGGAAGGTTTTTCTGTGGTACGGGAGTTTACCGGACATGGAATTGGACCAACGCTGCATGAACCACCGCATATCCCTCATTTCGGTGAGCCAAACAAAGGAGTCCGGTTAAAAGAAGGAATGGTGGTTACGATAGAACCGATGATTAATGAAGGAACATGGAAAAGTAAAATGGATGAGAACGGGTGGACAGCACGTACAATGGATGCTGGTCGTTCGTGTCAATATGAACATACTTTGGCCATTACAAAAGATGGCCCGCAGATTTTAACAGAACAGAATGGATAGAAGTGTACGCTTTCATGTAGGGGGAGGTTTAGGTGGAAGAGTCGTCATATCAGACTATGCTGAGTCGTTCTCAATCCGTTCAAAAAGGAGTTAAAATAGGAATTCCGCTTGCCATCGGTTATGTTCCGGTGGCATTAACCTATGGGGTATTGGCGCAGCAAGCTGGTTTATCTATTATCGAATTAACTTTGATGAGTGTATTTGTGTTTGCCGGGGCAAGTCAGTTTATGGCAGTGAATATGATTGTTGCAGGCATTAGCGCAGTTGAAATTATTATCGCCACATTCGTGTTAAATTTAAGGCATTTTGTCTTGAGTTTATCTTTAATGAATGAATTTAGAAACCATATTCCTTTGAAAAGCCGCGCCGCTTTGACATTAGGGCTGACAGATGAATCTTTCGCTGTCTCTGCCCTAAACAAAGAAGAAAGAGAAGAAAAACACGGGGTTTTGTTTTTTACCGCTCTTTACCTTGTCGGCTATCTGTCTTGGATAGGTGGTTCTGTTGCAGGAGGCGTGTTGGGGGAAGTAATCCCTCATCAATTGAGTCAGAGCATGGGAGTCGCCCTTTACGCATTATTTATTGGTCTGTTGGTTCCAGCAGTAAAGAAAGAAATGAAGTTTGCTATCATAGCGATTATTGCTATGTTGCTAAACGGCGTACTGGATCAATTTGTAAGTGAAGGCTGGGCGATCGTGTCAAGTATTGTCCTGGGCAGCTTTTTTGGCATTTTTATATTAAAGGATGAAGCATCATGATTATCGTCATCATTATTGGAATGGCACTGGTAACAATGATACCTCGTATTGTCCCGGCATTTTTAGTAAATAAATTTGTTTTCCACAGTTGGGTAAACAGATGGCTGCAGGCGATACCTTATGCTGCTTTAGGCGCCCTGATTTTTCCGGGTATTTTAACGGTGAAAGGGGAAGACCCTAAAATAGGCTTGCTTGGTGGTTTAGTAGCTATTATTTTATCTTATATCGGATTGAACGTTGTGTTTGTAGTGATGGGAGCAATTGCTGCGGTATACTTTTTAACCATGTAGCAAAAACGTAACGACAGAATAGTAACTTGATACAGTGGCTATTTCAGTATGTAATTATTGGAAAATTTGTTATAATATAAACGGTGCTAGGTAGTTTCATACATACTATATAAAAGCTCCAAGGAGGAAATAATCATGGATTATCGTATTGAAAAGGATACGCTGGGAGAAATAAAGGTACCTGCAGATAAATATTGGGGGGCGCAAACCCAGCGAAGTAAACAAAATTTCCCAATAGGCAACGAACAAATGCCACTTGAGATTATTAAAGGTTTCGCGATTACCAAAAAAGCAGCTGCTTTAGCAAACGAAGAACTGGGACTTTTGGAAAAAGATAAAGCAGAAGCGATCAGTTATGCTGCTGAACAAATTTTAGCTGAAGAATTAAACGAGCATTTTCCGTTAGTTGTTTGGCAAACGGGAAGCGGAACGCAATCAAATATGAACGTCAATGAAGTGATTGCTCATGTTGGCAATGACTGGTTAAAAGAACAAGGAAAAGATGTTACGTTACATCCAAATGATGACGTGAACAAATCACAAAGCTCAAATGATACGTACCCGACAGCTATGCATGTAGCTGCTGTCGTAAAATTAGAAGACACTGTTTTACCAGCTGTGGAGACGCTGAAAAAGACGATTAAAGATAAATCTGATACATTTATGAGTGTGGTCAAAATCGGCCGGACGCATTTACAAGATGCAACGCCAATCACACTTGGGCAGGAAATGAGCGGTTGGCATCGTATGCTTGAAAAAACTAAGCAGATGATTGCAGAAAGTGGCGAACATATTAAGGATTTAGCTATTGGTGGAACAGCTGTTGGAACAGGGCTGAATACACAACCTGATTTTCCGGAAAAAGTGTGCAGCCATATAAGCCAAATCACTGGAAAAGAATTTCGTTCCGAGCCGGTGAAGTTTCATTCTCTGACAAGCTATGACGAAGTAGTTTATTCTCATGGTGCAATGAAAGCTTTAGCTGCAGATTTAATGAAAATTGCCAATGATGTGCGTTGGTTGGCGAGCGGGCCGCGTTCCGGGATTGGCGAAATCACTATTCCGAGTAACGAACCGGGCAGCTCCATCATGCCAGGGAAAGTGAATCCAACACAATGTGAAGCCGTAACTATGGTCTCTACACAAGTGATGGGCAATGATACGGCAGTAGGTATCGCAGCAAGTCAAGGGAATTTTGAACTGAATGTATTTAAACCTGTCATTGCGTATAATTTCCTGCAATCGGCTCAGATTCTTTCGGACAGCATGCTGTCGTTTGAAGAGAGATGTGTCCGTGGCATTGAGCCGAATCAAGATAGAATCGATCAATTTTTAAAAGATTCTTTGATGCTGGTAACAGCGTTGAACCCGCATATTGGCTATGAAAATGCAGCGAAAATTGCTAAAAAAGCGTATGAAGATGATTCTACGCTGAAAGAAACAGCGGTAGAGCTGGACTTATTGACTGAAGAAGAGTTTGGTAAATATGTTGTGCCAGAAGATATGACGCACCCGTTTTAATATAAGAAATCATTTAAACCCTCATCTGATGATACGATGGGGGTTTTCGTTTCTCTCGGAAGGCGGGGCGCATCTGATGGATTGGAGTCAGGCGGTGGCAGACTTCCTGTTAGTAGCCGAAGCTTTTGCGCTCCAGAAGATAGAGGAGATTCGTTAAAACTTGCCGTGAGTGGAGTCTTGCCGGCAGCATTCTGATGAAAAAATGAAAGAGCTGCCGTGGGAGGCGGATTCCCGGCAAGAGAAGGAGTATATTCGTTAAAACTTGCCGTGAGTGGAGATTTGTCGGCAGCATTTTGATTAAAATACGATAGAGCTGCCGTGGGAGATGGATTCCCGGCAAGAGAAGGAGTATATTTGTTAAATTTTGCCGCGAGTGAGGTCTTGCCGGCAGTATTCTGCTTAAAAAACGAAAGAGCTGCCGTCGAAGGTGGATTCACGTCAAGAGAAGAAGGATATTCGTTAAAACTTGCCGTGATTGAGGTCTTGCCGGCAGCATTCTGCAGAAAAAACGAAAGAGCTGCCGTGGGAGGCGGATTCACGTCAAGAGAAGAAGGATATCGATAAATTTTTCCGTCGAACTGAAGTGCTTTAAAATACGGCGGATTGATGAAATACTTGCATCCTTCTCCGAATAAAACACATTCTGATCTCTCTTGCGTCATGCTGAAAATAAAATAAGAGACGAGCTAATCACAGCTCATCTCTTGTCTGATTTGATATAAACAACTCTTCAGCAGAAAGCGTTATCAATATGTTTATAAATTATCGATGGAATAACACTAATTTCGCTGTTGGAGATACACAACGATGGGTGTGTTCTTCGTAATTATGTTCTTGAAGTTTTGCTTTTCCTAAATCTTCTGCTTGTTTATCGTTTTCTGCCTCGATCACTTCATCAAGTAATTTTTCTCCTTTTTTAGAAAACACCGTTAATGCGTATTCTTTCACGTTTATTCCTCCCTGTAATTAATTATTCACTATGACTATTATGACATGTTTTCACTTACAAAAACAGAAAAAAGAAAAATTGTAAAGTTAACTTGACAAATATGAAATACTTCCTTAAACTAATTGTAAAGTAAACTTGACATGAAAAGAGGGAGGCTATGGAAAATCGAATTCGTTCCTTACGTCAAGCAAAACAGATGACCCAACAGGATCTAGCAAACAAGGTTCAAGTATCGCGGCAAACGATCGTAGCCATTGAAAAGGAAAAATATAATCCATCGCTGGAATTAGCTTTTAAAATTTCCAAAGCATTTGAAGCTGCTATAGAAGATGTATTTCATTTTAGAGAGGAGGAAGATCGTGATGATTAATGTTGGAGCCTTTATCGGTTTATATGGCGGAGCAATGGGTGGATTGCTGGGATGGTATTTTGGTCGTCGAAAAGCGATCAAAGAGCATAGTCTGGATGAGTTGCATGATTATATGATGAAAACAGCACGATCCTTTTCGTGGTTTGCTACATTGGGAGCTATTTATATCTTTTTTACATTGCTTGTTATCGGGGTGCCCCTATCAGCAGCTCCGGTACTTGGCATCCTTTTGTTGGTTCAAATGGCTACCTGGGCAATCAGCACCTTTGTTATAAAATATTATATGTCACTGGGGGTTGAAGTGAATATCAGTATACTTGCCGGCATTTCTCTGATTATCCTGTCGGTTGTTTTCTTTTTGATTATTGCAATATTAATGAAGGAATGGCTTTTTATTTTATTATCGCTTCCCTTAACTGTTATAGGTTTTTATTTTATAAAACAAGGTGTTCTTACAAAGAAAGGAGTGACGTGATTGGTGTTACAAATACAAAAAGTGTCGAAAAAATTTGGTAATCATACAGCAGTGAATCAATTAACGCTGGACATTCCTGAAAGAGGGATGTTTGGCTTTTTGGGAGGGAATGGAGCAGGAAAAACGACTACATTTCGTATGATTTTAGGTTTATTAGATCAGACAAGTGGTGACATCCGCTGGAATGGCAAGAAAATCACTCAAAAAACGAGTGATCACATCGGGTATTTGCCTGAGGAAAGAGGACTGTATCCAAAGCTGACCGTAAAAGAGCAATTAATTTATTTAGGGGAATTAAAAGGTTTGCGTAAACAAACTGCCCAACAAGAATTAGCTGCCTGGCTGGAACGATTTCAAATTAATCACTATTTAAATAAACGGGTTGAAGAACTGTCCAAAGGGAATCAACAAAAAATTCAATTTATATCGGCGGTACTTCATCGACCGAAGCTGCTGATTTTAGACGAGCCGTTTTCAGGCTTAGACCCGATAAATGTTGAAATGATGCAAGACGCTGTACAAGAGTTGGCTGAACAAGGTACTTCCATCGTCTTTTCCTCCCATCAAATGAATGTCGTGGAAGAATTATGCGAATCTTTATGCATTTTGCGAAAAGGAGAAGCTGTTGTAAAAGGGAATTTATCGGATATTAAACACTCTTTTGGCAAGAAGAATCTTATCATTCATGCCAATGAAGCGTTGGATTTTTTACGGGAAGACTCACGGATTCTTGCTTTCAAGCCTTTGGCGAATGGCTGCCGTTTACAAATAGAAGACGAATCATATGCTCAGCACATTATGCAACAGTTACAGGATAGAAAGATTTTCATACGTAAATTTGAAATTGAAGAACCTTCGCTCAATGATATTTTCATAGAGAAAGTGGGGGAAACCTATGAATAAATTTTGGACGGTGCTAGGCCATACGTATATGTCTAAGTTAAAAGCAAAATCCTTTCTTATAACGACTGGAATCGCTATTTTAGTTATTATCGGAATTGCCAATGCGGATAAGTTGGCGGATTTGTTTTCAAATGAAGAAGGAGACGAAGTAGCGGTAATTGATGAAACAGGTGAATTAATCGCCCCTTTGCAACAAAGCGTATCGGAAGTTGATGATTCTTTGCAGGTGAAAGAATACGACCATTCTGTTGATGATGGTAAAGAAGCGGTCGAAGAGGAAGAGTATGACGGATTGCTTGTTCTGGATTGGAACGAAGAGCAAGAACCTGAAGCGGCTTATTTTCAGAATGATGCAACGGAGTCGAATGAAGAGATGATTATTAACCAGCAGCTGCAGCAAGTGAAAATAGCGATTGCAACGGAACAGGCTGGCGTTGATGAAGCAACTATAGACTCAATTTATGATGATGTTGTCTTTGAACGGATAGCGCTTGATGAATCCGCCAAAACAGAAGAAGAATTAAATGAAGCAAGAGGTATTGTCTATGTCATGGTAATTGTCCTTTATATGGCTATTTTAATTTACGGTCAAATGATTGCAACGGAAGTAGCTACTGAAAAATCTTCCCGGGTTATGGAAATTTTAATTTCAAGCGCTTCACCGGTTACTCATATGTTTGCTAAAATCATTGGCATAGGCCTGCTTGGTTTAACGCAAATTTTAGTGTTGGTGGGAGTTGGCTATTTATTAATTGCTAATAAGATAAGTGAATATTCAGAAGGATTCTTTGATGCATTTGGTTTCAGTTCTACATCAACCAGTATTTACTTCTATGCCATATTGTTTTTCTTATTAGGTTATTTCTTATACGCGACTATTTCGGCGATGCTCGGCTCGCTTGTTAGTCGTGTGGAGGATGTTCAGCAGTTGATTTTGCCAATCATCTTCCTGGTAATGATTGCATTCTTTATTGCAATGTATGGCTTGGGCCAGCCTGATGCTACGTTCATTACGGTGAGCTCTTTTATTCCATTTTTCTCTCCGATGATTATGTTCCTGCGAGTCGGGATGGTCGACGTTCCTGTTTGGCAGGTGGGCGTATCCATTGCGATATTGGTCGTGACTATCTACATTTTGGCGATACTCGGCGCGCGTATTTATCGAGGTGGTGTTTTAATGTACGGTGGTTCAAGGTCCTTAAAAGATATTAAAAATGCCCTTGTTTTATCTAAAAAAGAAAAATAGAGGTAGGGTTTCATAGCCTGTGCGAATCAAGAACACATTCGTACAGGCTTTTTTCTATTCCCGTGAAAATGTCTGTCGTTTTGTTCATCCATACGTGCGCCTAGGGTACTATCCATTAAGACATCGCGAATATCAGGTCTTCTAAAAAAGGCCGACCAAACACTTGCTCTTATTTTTGCTTCGTGATATGATAAATAAAATAGTAGAATTGGTGATTATAATGACACGGCCTATCACATTTATACATGCGGCAGATTTACATTTAGACAGTCCTTTTCAAGGGTTGTCCAAATTACCCGATTCCATATTCAAAGAGGTTCGGGAAAGCACTTTTCATGCGCTCCAGCAATTAGTGGAACTTGCTATTTCCCGAGAAGTCGATTTTGTTTTGTTAGTCGGGGATTTATTTGATCACGAAAGACAAAGTTTAAAAGCGCAAATTCGGCTTCGTTCAGCTTTTGAACAATTAGCCTCCTATGATATTCATGTTTACCTCTCCTATGGAAATCATGATTTTCTCCAGGGAAATCAACACGCGGTTTCCTATCCAGCTAATGTTCACAGCTTCCCGGATGAAACTCCTTCTTCTTTCACTTTTTCAAAAGAAAATGAAACAGTAAAAATAACTGGTTTCAGTTATGAAACGAATGCCATCACAGAAGAGAAAGCACTTCAATTTCCCAAGCGCAACAGAGAAGCAGCTTATCATATAGGGATGTTGCACGGTTCGGTTTACGGTGATAAACAACACTCCACTTATGCTCCTTTTACAATAAGTCAGCTGACAGATAAAGCATATGATTATTGGGCTTTAGGGCATATCCACCAGCGTCAGGAATTGTATAAAAACCCGCCGATCATCTACCCTGGCAATATCCAAGGCAGACACCGAAATGAACCAGGAGTAAAAGGCTGTTATCTTGCCGAGTTACATCCGGAACAAACGATATCGACATTTATCCCTTTTCATACGATAGAGTTCCAGCAAGTAAATCTGACGCTCACGGAAAATCATGTGATAGATGATGTAGAAACCCTTATTGAAGAAAATATCAATCAAGCAAACGGTCAAAAAATCCTGCTTTCAATTGAATGGTATACAGACGATGTCAATTGGTTTGCAGATTATTCCGATGGCTGGTTAGGCGATTTAATTGATGGCTTCAATGAGCAGCAGACAGAGAATACGAATTGGGTTTATATTTACCGGCATAAAATGACTTGGATAGACCAGGACCAGTTATCGACATATCATACGCCTTTTCTGGAAGAAGTGAATCAAGCATTTGATGCACTTGATATCGAAAAAGAACTAAAAGATTTTACAAGACAGGCAAAAGCGAAAAAATATGTGGACATCTCGTACGATAACATGCAATCAGAGGCGCAAGAGCTCTTGTATACTTATTTACAGCAAGTGAAAAGAGGGGAGTAAAATGAAGTTTTTACAAGCCACTATTTATGGTTTTGGGAAATGGACAGACACAGAAGTTGACTTTACAGAGCATAATGCTGCTTCTTTTTATGGTGCAAATGAAGCTGGAAAATCTACTTTACAGCAATTTATTCTTTATATGCTTTTTGGACTTTCCCCGAAACAAAGAAAATTCTATCGTCCTAAACAACGGACAGAAATCGGCGGTATGTTGCATGTACACGATACAGAAGCAGGATATATCTCTATTCAGAGAAAAGAAGACCATGTGGTATGCTTTTTAGAAGATGGTACTGAGCAGGATGAGACATGGTGGACTTCCTTTCTTTCAGGTTTAACAAAAGAAATGTACACATCTATTTACGCTTTCTCTGCCCACGATTTAACATACATCCAGCATATGAAGCAAAAGGAGTTAAGCGATGTCTTATTCAGTGTAGGGTTAACCGGATCGACAGCAATTTATGATGTGGAAAAAAAGTTGATGGCAGAAAAAGAGAAACTGTTTAAAAAAAGAGGGCAAAAGCCATTATTAAATCAGCAAATTAATAAAACGGATCAATTACATAAACAGTTAAAAGAAGAACAAGCGAAAGAAGCAACTTACCATGAACTAAAAGAAGAAAAAACAGCGCAGGAAAAAGAATTGAAGGCGCTTCAAAACACGGTGGAACATCTGCAAAAAGAGAACAAAAAACAAGAAAACATCAAACAAAACAATGCTGATATCCACAGTCTGCATCAAGCAAAAAAGCAATATGAGAGTTTTTCCGAGGAACTTACCTTTCCTGAGGGAGGCCGGGAGAGACTGGAAAATATTAAACAAAAAAACCATCCATTACAAGCTGAAATGGATATGAATCAGCAAAAACAAAGGGAATATAAAGAAACGATACAACACCAATCACAGAAACTGCTCTCTGAAGAACGAAAAGAGGAAGCGGAGCGTCTTTTGAATGAAAAAACAGCTTATGAGCACCGTGAGTATGTGCTGGGAGACTTGCGAAAGGAACTCGAGGAAGCACAAGAAAAAAGACAGCATCTATTGGAAGATTTAGATTGGGAAGATAATGAAGCCAAAGCGATTAGTCTCCCATTTCATATCAAAACACGCTGGGAACAATTGCAAGAGGATGTTAAAGAAAATAATACAACTGCAAAAGAATTGAATAACAAGCAACTCATCCAGGAAGAAAAGCAAAAAGAGTTATCCCAAGAAAAGCAAGCAATAGAAGAAAACGCATTAAATCAAACGACAATAGATCGGTTGCGAGACCAATTGAATCGTTCTTCTTCAAGGGATGATGACCAGTTGGATCATTCATTTTCAGTTTGGAGCGCGAATAGAGAGAAACAATCCAACTATATCTGGTATGGCAGTTTAGGTTTGGCGATTTTGACATTACTGGCAGCGTTGGTAACGGAGGAGCCTCTCTGGTATCTGTTTCCTTTCATCTTTTTCATATTAGGAATAGGACAACGATTCTGGATGAAGCAGCAAATTCGCGGTTTGCAGCAAACAATGGAACCAAAAGAAGGCAGTATTGTTTTATCAGAAACAGAAAAAGAAGAAGCAGAAGAGCAAATCCAACAATTTGAACAGCAACAGTTCAAATGGGACTGGTTGGATCAACAGGAAAAGCAGGCAGAGCTTGAAAAAAATCAGCGTGCAGAAGAGCAGCGATTGCATGAAGCCAATACAGTACAATTAAGATCTTCTATCCAGCAGGAAAGAGAGACTTTCCCGTTTCTACAAGCACTGGAGCCGGTCCATTGGCTTGAATTGCTGGAGCGCATCTATTCGTTACAGGAAATAGAAAAACAAATAGAGAACCTGACACAGGAGATAGAGAATCACCAGCAACAAAATAACCACGTGGAGGAAGCGTTAAAAGCCTATCCGGAAGCGGACACTTTTACGGAGGTAGCCAATCGGCTTCAGGAACATACAACTGCAGCGCAATCTATAGAGGACAAAGAACTGGAAATCCAGAATTTAGAAGAACAAATGTCGTATACAGAGCATCAAATGAAACGTCTTGATCAGGAAAAATCGGCCTTATTTGATGTAGCACAAGTTACAGATGAAGAAATGTTTTATAAAAAAGCAAACCAAGTAGACGAAAAAACTGCTTTACAAAATAAGATAAAAGAATTGCATTTGAAATTACAAGTTGTTTTTTCCAAAGAATTGCTTACTGATCTTTTAGACGAACGTCCGCAATTAGTAAATATCGACCAAACAATAGAACAAAATAACGAAGAACTTACAACAAAGCAGGAATTAATTAAAGAAACCCAAGCCCGCATTGCTCAATTGACTGCTTCTATTGCACA
Source organism: Pseudogracilibacillus sp. (assembly GCA_035301305.1). Lineage (GTDB taxonomy): Bacteria > Bacillota > Bacilli > Bacillales > Amphibacillaceae > Pseudogracilibacillus. The sequence continues at coordinate 49,795 of DATGUO010000087.1, read as the reverse complement.
ACTGGAGCGGCAAGAAGATGCTTCTCTTCTGGCTTATCAATTTCAAATGGAAAAAGATGAGATGAACCAGCTTGGAGAGCGTTGGTCGGTGATGCAGTTGGCTCATACAGCATTGGAAAAAGCAAAACAGTCTTATCAAGCTAAATATATGTCTGAAGTTATAAAGTGGACAACACAATTTTTTAAAAAAATAACAAGCAGTCAATATACTCATGTCTATCCCCCAACAGAGGAAGAATTATTTCAGGTAGAAGCGAAAGGGAATATAAGATATACTGTAGACGAGCTGTCACAAGGGACAGTAGATCAGTTATACGTCTCGCTGCGGCTGGCTATTGCTAAAGTAATGATGAATACCTATCAAGTTCCTTTATTAATTGATGATGCGTTTGTTCATTTTGATGATGTACGAATGAAAGATGCTTTAGCTGTATTAGACGAAATAACGAAAGAACAGCAAGTGCTTCTTTTCACTTGTAAACAAAATGTCAGAGAAGCTTGGAATGTTCCGGAAATGGTTTTTGAAAGAAGAGAGCAAGTTACAGGATAAAAATGTCAGGAGGAAAAAAATGAAAAATACAGGGATTAGTCAATATGTTATTGGTGACCCGTTTGAAGGGTTTATGTTAATTAAGGAAGCCAGAAAAGGAACCGCCAGTAATGGAAAAGCATTTTTAACTTTGTTTTTTACGGATTCAACTGGAGAGATAGACGCCAAACTATGGGATGCTTCCCCAGAAGATGAAGAAACATTTGCTAACGGTGTCGTTGTAAAAATAAAAGGGGACATCAACGAATTTCGCGGCAAGGCACAAATGCGTATTAAGTCGATTCGCCCCGCCCAAGTCACGGATGGTGTGCGAGTGTCTGACTTTTTGCAAAAAGCACCTTTATCCCAAGAGAAGTTACAAGAATTAATGACAGAAGCAGTATTTGAAATGGAAAACCCAAATATTCAACGCATTGTACGAGCTTTCATTAAAAAATATAATGAAGATTTATTTGTTTATCCTGCCGCTTCGAAAAACCACCATGCTTTTGTATCGGGATTAGCGTATCATATTATTTCTATGTTGAAAATTGCCAGACAATTATGCGACATCTATCCAACTATTCATAAGGACCTCTTGTTTGCCGGAGTTATTTTACATGATATTGGAAAGATTCACGAATTATCTGGTGCGGTATCCACCACATATACTGCAGAAGGTAAGTTGCTCGGGCATATTTCGATGATGGTAACCGAAATTAAAGAAGTTGCTGCAGAGCTGGAAATTGAGGGAGAAGAAGTGCTTTTACTGCAGCACTTAGTATTAAGTCATCACGGTAAACCGGAATGGGGCAGTGCCCGCACCCCTTTATTAAAAGAAGCAGAGTTGCTTCACTTAATCGATATGATTGATGCTAAAATGAACATGCTGGATAAAGCTTTGGATAAAACAAGTCCAGGCGAGTTTACAGAGCGTTTATTTACCTTTGATAATCGTTCCTTTTATAAACCCAATATTGATTAAAAGTGTTAGCACTGCATCTGGGGTAAAGGAGAATATGAACGTATACCCTGTATAAAATTGTTTGTACCTTTACACAAAATGAAAAGATGCATAGCATACTTGCTGTTATTCTTTTTAAAAAGCTGCTTTTATCAATATATTTGAATCATTTTTGCGCTTTTAATGCACAATCGCTTACTGGAATAAAAACTCAGGCTAGACGATTTCACTCTAACATATCCCGGCGGGCTGTTATCAGCAAAAAACTAGAGCAGCTATGGTTGCTGCTCTAGTACTATTCTTTCGTATATACTTGTTTAGCCCATATCCGGCATTTCCATTTGGTCATCTTCGTCGAAAATATTTTCTAAATCTTCATCGTTGATTTTAATATCTGATTCCTCTACCAATTCTTGTATTTTTGCTTGTGCTTCTTCTGGATCTACTTTCTGATCTACTATGTTTTGACGTATTTCTTTTTCATTGTCTTCTAAAGAGCCAATATCTTCATCGACATCTTCTTTATCCAACACTTCAATAATATGGAAACCGTATTCTGATTGTACTGGTTCACTCACTTCATCTTTATCCAGTTTATAAGCCGCTTCTTCAAATTCAGGAACCATTTGACCGACAGTAAAGAAGCCGATATCTCCGCCATCTTCAGCACTGCTGTCTTCAGAATATTCTTTAGCTAAATCAGCGAAATCATCACCATCGTCTAATTTATCCAATACTTTTTCAGCGGTCTCTTCGTCTTCTACAAGTATATGCCGAGCTTTGATTTCTGTTTGCATGTTTTCGTAATAATCTTCAATCTCATCATCTGATATGTCAATATCTTCCGCTAAAGCTTCTTGCTGTAATAGATTTGCTTTTAAGTCTTTACGAAGTTCTTCTTCATTAAGCCCTTGTTGCTCAAGTAAGTCATCGAATCCATCGCCGATTTCTTCTTTGAGTTCATCGATTTGTTCATCCACTTCATCGTCAGAAACGTCGTATTTATCTTCAAGCACTTCATTAATAATTAATTCTTTTAAAACATCTGATCCGCTTTGTTCTTTCATAGCTTCATAAAATTCATCTTTTGTAACAGAGCCGTTCTCCGTTTCCGCAATTTTATCGTCGCTGTCTCCAGAACCACAAGCAGCTAGACCTGCTACACTGAAAGTTAACGCAGCAGCTAACAAGACCTTCCTCATTTACGTACACTCCTCAACTGTCTATTCTTAAATTATTTTTTTACACTCTCTAGAACAATACCATATTTATGTATAGAAAGAAACGATTTAGAAACATATTGACATCTTGTAATAGAAACGACAATAGTGACCTTTAAAAAAGAAGACGTCTATTACAACGTCTTCTCCTTATTTGACATGCATTATCCAGTTATTCACATTTCAAGTTTAAGAAAAAACAAACTTAGACTGACCTTTGATATCGTTTAGAAAAACTCAAAAGCAGCACTATTCTGGTTTGCCGGGAGATGTACTGCAGATTTAAGCAATTTTGGGAAAAATATATTTTCTAAACTCAATTCTGAGTAAACCGGAAAGAAGTTCTTTGTACATGACAAATTTATGTTTCGTCTGATTCATCATTCATTTTTTCTTCTAAATCTTTAATGCTTGTTTCAATTTCTTCTAAATATTGGTAAATATTTTCCTGATGTGGTTCAACGGCTTCTTTCCATTCTTCTACAGATGATTTCATCTCTTCGGTCAGTTCGTTAATTAATGCGACACCTTCTTTAGATGTTTTAGCGATTTGATCTTTTAATTTCCAACCGTCCTGGATGATACTTTCTACAAGGTTTTTCCATTCTGCGCCTTGCTTTTTTACACGGTTTCGTAAAGCGCCTCCCGTTGTAGGGGTAGTTAACAGAGTCGTTGCAGCGCTGATTGTTCCACCGACAACGAACCCTATGATTAGAGCTTTTCCTTTTGACATAACAATAACTCCTTCCTTGCCTCCAATTTACAATGAACTGCTGATATTTTCGGCAATCTTTTCTAAATCTGTCATTTCATATTGGTCTGATCGATTGACCCATTTCGCATCAAAACCATCTTCATTGTCATATCTGGGAATCAAATGTAAATGGACATGATAGATGGTTTGTCCAGCAAATTCACCGTTATTATTAACGATATTCAAACCAGCCGGTTGATACGCATCTTTTACAGCTTGAGCCAGTTTTGGAATCCGTGCAAATAATTCTTTTGCTGTTTCAGATGATAAATCATAAATATCTTTGGCATGCTGTTTTGGAATGACCAGTGTATGACCCTCGGTAACTTGACCGATATCAATAAAAGCATACACATGTTCATCTTCGTACACTTTTGCGGATGGAACTTCACCATCAATAATTTTACAAAACAAACAATCTTCGTGTTTCATCGAGATAACAACTCCTTATGAATTGTGTAGTACCGTACTTTATAGTTTATCATAAAGATGCGAACAAGTATATCCAGTCATTAAAAAAAGCTGGAATTTCTGTTTACCCTTAGAAGCAAGAGACGAAACAGAAAAAATAGGCAGAAAAGCAATTTTCATATATACTGGTATGGAAAGTTGTTAGTTGTTAGAGGAGGATTGTATGGAATCGCTACTTGAGATTAATAACCTTGTTGGAGGTTATTCTAATAAAAATGTATTGCACGGTATTTCCTTTGAAATGAAACCGAAAGAAATTGTTGGATTAATTGGCTTAAACGGGGCAGGGAAGAGTACCACTATTAAACATATCATCGGTTTGATGCAAGCGAAAAATGGAAAAGTTGCTATTCAAGGAAAGACAAGCCAGGAAGATATAACAGGCTACCGGAAACAAATTGGTTATATACCGGAACAGCCTATTTTATATGATGAATTAACGTTGTATGAACATTTACGCTTAACGATGATGGCCTATGATTTGGATGAGAAAGATTTTGAAGAACGTTTGCCGCGTTTATTAAAGGCATTTCGCATGGAAAAACAGCTGCATTGGTTTCCAGTCCATTTTTCTAAAGGGATGCGTCAAAAAGTAATGATTATGTGCGCCTTTTTGATTGAGCCCAGTTTATATATTGTAGATGAACCGTTTGTAGGATTGGATCCTTTAGCGATTCAATCTTTTATCGATTGGATGGAACAGATGAAAGAGGACGGAGCGGGCGTTCTCATGTCCACGCATATACTTGCTACTGCGGAGAAGTACTGTGACCGGTTTGTCATTTTGCATGATGGGTTTATTCGAGCTCAAGGAACAGTGGAAGAGTTGCAGGAAGAATTCGGCATGAAAGGCGCTACGTTGGATGACCTCTACATTCAATTGACGAGGGAAGAAGACCATGTTTGATGCTAAACAGTTATTTAAAGAACGTTTATCAGAACATATACAACGGTTAAACCGCCATTTACGATATATTTTTAATGGACATTTTATGATTGCCGTCTTGTTTATCATCGTTGCAATTTCGGTTTATTATCAGCAATGGCTGGAAAATATTCCATCATGGTTCCCCGGGGGGATCGTCATTGCTTTAGTGTTAGGGACGGCTGTTAGTTATAATCCACTGCAAACCTTTCTGAAAGCACCGGATCAAGTTTTCCTGATGGTAAAAGAAGTGGAAATGGGCGCGTATTTTCGTCGAGCACTGATATACAATTTTGTGTTTCAATTGTACATCGTTGCGATTGCTTTGGCGGTTGTTGCTCCGCTTTATGAAAAAACATTTGCCGAACAATCTTCGGCAAGTTTTCTGTCTATGATCGTCCTGGTACTTTTACTAAAAATAAGCAACCTTTATACGCAATGGTCGATGATGAAAATTCGCAACAAAACGATTAAACGTCTGGACAAAACGTTGCGTTTCATTTTAAGTGCGTCGATTCTGTTTGCTTTCGCACATCTCTGGTATGTGTTTGTTCCAGTCTTGTTTTATTTGGCCCTCTTGCTGAATAATTATCTGCTGTTGAAAAAGCAGCATGGTTTGTTGTGGGATGAGCTGATAGAAAATGACAGTCACCGGCTGGCAGTATTTTATCGATTCGCCAGTATGTTTAAAGATGTTCCGCAACTGCCCAAGCGGATTAAAAAACGCCGTTTGTTAAGCAAGTGGGTGCATGCAGCTACTCCGATGACGCATAAAGCGACATTCGACTATTTGTTTCGTTTAACATTTGTGCGGACTAATGATTATATAGCATTATATGTTCGACTGGTCATTATTGGAGCAATTATTCTGTATTTCATTCCGAATATGTGGGTGACGATAGGGCTTGCTTTATTATTTTTATATATGGCGAGTTTCCAATTGATACCTTTGTTTCATCATCATCAAACTTTGATATGGATGGATCTGTACCCCGTTGACCCATCGATAAAACAAGCTTCTTTTCTAAAAGGGAGTAAGCAGTTGGGCTTCATTCAAACCATCGTATTTGCCGGCGTCTTTATCATCGGACTCAACTGGCTTGGAGCCGTGTTAACTTTGGGTTTAGGCTGGCTGTTTACGTATGTATTTCATCGTTTCTATGTACAAAAGAAAATACAAGTTTAATCATAGCACTAAAGGCTAATGATTCTTTAAACTTATAAAAAAACGAATCAGATCTATGCCTTATCTGATTCGTTTTGTAGTGTACGAACTGATCTCCAGCTATTTAAATAAGTCTAAGAAACGTTGCCAAATACTTTTTTCTTCTTCTTCCTCTTCCGGTTCTTCCGGTTCTGGAACTTCAATTTTTTCAGTTTGTAAGACAAATTGTACAACATCAATATCTTTATTTTTATCGGAAACAAAGGAAATGGGATCGAAATCAGAGAAATCAAATTCATCCAGCATTTCATCTATTTCAGATTGCATGTCTCCAGGAAGACTGGCTGTTTCATCATCTAATTCTTTGGCGCCTTCTTCAAGTTCGCTTGCGCCATCTTCTAATCCGCTGGCGCCTTCAACCAGACCTTGGATTCCTTCATCAATTTCCTGATAGTTCTCTGCTAACTCATGAACACCGCTCGTATATTCGAGTAAACCTTGGTGGAATTCATTATATTGCGAAGCCATTTCGGAAATCCCTTGCTGTAATTCTTCCAGTTGCTGTAAATCGTCCAGATGATCCAAGCCGCCTTCTATTTCGTCTGCCAGGTTGTTTAAGCCGCTTTCTGTATCTTGAAGAATTGTTTTGATATCTTCGGGAAAGTCGATTTCTTCATCGATGGAGTCTTCCCATTCTTCAACATTAGCTTGGAAGTTTTCAATTTGCTCCATTGTTTCCTCATCAACCTCTTCATTATCTTCCAATTGGTCTACCATTTCCTGGAACTCTTCCTCATCAAAAGCTTCTTCTATATCCTCTATGTCTTCATCAGCTTTTGATTCGAACTCCTCGACTTTATCGGAAAAATGGCCAATGTCTCCGGAAACATCTCTTAAAGTGTCCGGTAATTCTTCCACTTCATCAAGCTCGTCCAATTCATCCATGTCAGGTATATTATCTAATTCCTCATCGACTTCTTCGAGGGCATCTAAAATTTCTCCGGACCCATCTTCCAATTCGCCGGAAGAATTATCCAATTCCTGCAGCCCGTTGTTAAATTCTGCGGAACCGTTCTGCAGTTCTTCAGCGCCGGTTTGCCATTCTTCGATGCCGTCTTTTAATTCAGCTATCCCGTTGTAAAGTTCATGAACGCCGTCTGATAACTCTTCCATGCCATCCGTCATTTCTGACGTATCCGGATCATCCATGGACATATTGGCAGGAACAGCACTGATATCTATCGGGTCTATTTCGATATTTTCTGCTTCTGTTGATAAAACTAATTCTTCCTCCGATTCAGGCATGACAGAGAAACTGTAGCTTTCATCTTTTCCTTCATTCGCTTGAGTAGCTTTTGGAGCTTGTGTTTGAGTAAATTTTTGCGGGTCAAGCGTTATGGAGATTTGCAATAAATAATAATCAAAAAAAGTGTCATCTACTTTTTTATTTTGTTTCGTTGAAATTTCAATATCCAAATGGCCGCTTTTTCCAGCAAGCTTTTCTGGCTCTATCTTCTTGCCGTCCAGTTTGTATTCAATATCAATATCCCACGGCAAAGGTTGATTTTCTATCGTACCCTGGTAATAAAATTGGTCTTCTTCCGCATCAAAAGTAACTTTGTTATCCGATTGCTTGATGTCCGATAAATCCGTCAGATTTTTCACCGTTTCGTAATCGCCGTAATCGTCTATTTTACCTTCCTCTTTAACGTCAAAAGAATTTACAATATACATGTTTCTGGTGTCGCCATGGTGATCCAAATTTCCATATACGACTTCATCTTTAGACTCGTAAGCTCCTTCTGCATCCTTGGCCAACGCATTGGCAGGAATTTGAATAGACAGAACGAGACAGCCTAGCATCAAAATACTCCAAGTAAGCCATTTCCGACGCATGTTATTTCTCCTTTTCATAAAATTGAATTCTCCGAGTTGTTTTTTTAACAAAACGATCAAACACGATAAGCAGTGCAGGGAGCAGAAAAACAACAAAGAGAAACGCAAATAGAGTACCTCGCCCGAGGAGTAAACCGATAGATGAAATAATCGGATCTGTTGACGTGCTCCATAAAATAAAGCCTACACTGGATAGAATAGAAGCAGGGACCGTAATCGAGAAAATTTTCTCATTGATGGTTTTAATAATCGCATCTTTCGCCTTCATATATTGCCGGTGCCCGACGTAATCATCTGAAAACAGAATAGCATAATCGACGGTCGCCGCTAATTGCACGATGCTGATGATCAAATATCCAATATAAACTAAAGAATCCCCCGCTAAATAAGGCACAGACAAGTTAAACCAGACGGAAGACTGTATCGTAAGCAATAGAAGAATCGGAAAGGAAATGGAACGAAACGTGATGAGTAAGACAATCGCAATTGTCACGACTGTTAAAATATTAACTAATGTATTATCTTTCTCCACGATTTCTTTCATATCCGACATCGTGATGCTTTCGCCTGTTGCCACATAGTTATCTCCATAATATTCTTTGGCCAGCGAACGAATAGTATCTGCTAATTGAAACGCTTCCGGTCCTTCTTCTTTTGTTGTTGTATTAATAATAATCCGGCTGTAGTTTTCCGAGAAAAATTGATCTCTTACATCAGCGCCCGCGTATTCGGGAGGGATAGCTGCTCCTACCACCTCACTATACGAGGTGACACTTTCTACCGGCTGCAAGTCTTTGATTTCTTTTGTCAGGGCATCTTCGCGGGCCAGATCACCTTTGTCCACTAAGAGAACGATAGGGGTGAATTTGCCGTACACATCTTCAATTTCCTGTGCGTCGATGCCTTCTCGGGAATCGTCCGGTGCATCTCCCATGCCGTATAAAAAGTTAGTCTCTTTCTGTGCTAAAAATGCAGGAACGATGAGTACCAGGACAAGGAGTAAAACAGGGATTCTTGTTTTTACAATATATTTACCGATTGAAAATTTGGTCGGCACCCATTGTTTGTGCTTTGTTTTATCCAAATACGGATACAGCAGCATAATTAAAGCGGGCAGGAAAACCATGACACTTATAAAACTGAGTAGTATCCCTTTGACTAAGTTCAATCCTAAGTCTGCTCCGATTTCGAAATTCATAAACGTCAAAGCTAAAAATCCGAAAAAGGTAGTCGATGCACTGGCCGAAATAGCGGGAAAAGAATCTTTAATCGCTAATTTCATGGCTTCTTCGACATTTTCCATTTCCACCCGGTAGTCATTGAAACGATGCAGCAGGAAAATAGCATAATCCAGGGAGACCGCCAATTGTAAAATGGGAGCGACTGCTTGAGAAATAAACGAAATTTCCCCAATGAAGACGTTTGTTCCCAAGTTAATTAATACCGAAATCCCAATCGCTGTTAAAAAGAATACAGGCTCCATCCAGGCTGTAGTGGATAACAGCAGGATGATAATCACAACAGGAATTAAAATGGCTGCCGCAAATAATGTTTCCTCACCAGTCGATTTTTGCGACATAGCGGTGTCCAATGCATCACCGGAAAGCGCATTTTCTTCTCCGATTAAATCATAGATAGCATCTGTTGCTTCGACTTCTTTTCCTTCTTCCACGTGAAACGTATACAGTGCTTTATGGTCTTTATAGTACGTTTCGATGGTGTCAGCATCTTCTGTTTCAATAGGTTTTTTGACGTCGATCACATCATCCAGCCACATGACGCCTTCCACGCCATCAATCGACTTTAATTGCTGTTTATAATCTAATGCTTCCTGGATGCTCACATCTTGAATCATGACTCTTGTATCCTGAACGTCTTCATCAAATTCATCTTCCATAATATCGATTGCTTGTGTCGATGGAGCGTTTTGCGGCAGATAATCTGTCATATTATAGTTAACCGGAACAGCGAATTGAATGATGCCTCCAACTACCGCAACAACAGTAAAGAGAATGACGATTAATTTTTTATGGTGCAGAATCCAGTTTGCCATCGCTCTGTTGTTCATCCTTCCTGTTCCGATTAAACGAATAGTATTGCATGCTCATACGAACAATTTTACTGCTTTTTAAAGAATGAAGCAAAGAATCATCTTCATGCTGCAAGGTCCAAAGGAGTATCCTGAAAAAAAGATGGTTCCGCAACCAGTTTTCTTTGAAAATTTGGTATAATTGAAACAAATGAAGGATAAAAGGGTGGTTATTTTATTATGGCAAGTATCCAATTTGATATTATACAAACAGTTAAAGTACTTTCAGAAGGCAATAAGGGCTGGAAAAAAGAGTTGAACATTATCAGCTGGAACGGTCGGCAAGCTAAATATGACATTCGGGACTGGTCAGAGGATCATCAGAAGATGGGAAAAGGGGTTACATTTACTTCCGAGGAACTGGAAGAACTGAAAATTGCTTTGGAAGATGTACCTGCGTTGGATTAAATCTGAGTGAAGTTTGAGGACTGAGTGGTTTATGGAACCTGTCACACGACCGGTTTCAGCCAAGTAATGAAAGCAGGCTTCTTTTTTACATACAGGGATATAATACTTTAATTTGTGTCGTAATTGTGAGAAACTAGTCGTATTGTTTTGCTCATAAGTAAAACTGGAGTTAGTTGAAGCCGTTTTTTTGCAGCGGAAGTGATAAAGGAGAATGAAATTGAATATAGGCATTGATAAAATAGGTTTTCACACGCCTCATTTTTATGTAGATATGGAGGAGTTAGCCGAGGCACGCGGGGTAGACCCGGCTAAATTTACAAGAGGAATCGGTCAGGAAGAAATGGCAGTTTCTCCTTTGACACAAGATCCTGTGACACTCGCAGCAAACGCTGCGTTACAAATTTTGGATGAAGAAGACCGGGAAAAAATTGATCTTGTTTTATTTGGAACGGAATCCGGAATTGATCATTCCAAATCGGCCGGTATTTATGTTCACCGTTTATTGAATTTGAAGCCCCAGGCCAGAACAGTGGAGTTAAAGCAGGCATGTTACGGCGGAACTGCAGCACTGGAATTTGCCAAAGGTCATATTGCTCTTCATCCTGATCGTAAAGTGCTCGTGCTCGCTTCTGATATTGCACGTTACGGTTTGCATTCTTCCGGAGAAGTCACCCAGGGGGCGGGAGCTATCGCTATGGTAATCAGTCAAGATCCGAACATTATGGAGCTTGAAAGTGACTCGACGTACTTGACGAAAGATATTATGGATTTTTGGCGACCGACTTACTCTGATGTCGCTTATGTCGATGGCAAATTTTCGAACGAGCAGTACTTGGCGTTTTTTAAAGAAACGTGGGAAGCATATAAACAAGAAACGAAAAATAAGTTAGACGATTTTTCTGCCTTATGCTTTCATTTGCCATATACGAAAATGGGGAAAAAAGCATTGCGTGAAATTTTGGATGAAGCTTCCGAAGCCACGCAGGAAAGATTACAAGGACGTTTAGAGAATAGTCTTTATTATAGTAAAAAGGTCGGTAATATCTATACAGCTTCCTTATATTTAGGATTACTTTCTTTATTGGAAAATACAACGCTTCAAGCAGGGGATAAAATTGGTTTGTTCAGTTATGGATCAGGAGCTGTAGGAGAATTTTTCACAGGAATTTTACAGCCTGGTTATGAACAATTTTTAAAGACAGCAGCTCACCAGGAATTATTTCAATCAAGAAAACAGGTGTCTGTCCCGGAATATGAGCAGATCTTTGCAGCCCGTTTGCCAGAAGACGGAGCGACAACTGAATTGGATGTTTCTTCAGATCCTAATCAAGCTTGTTTGACTGGGATTACGGAACATAGCAGACAATATACGGTGCGAACGGAATAAATTTGCAGAAAAGGATCAGAGGTGGGGATACATCCTGATTCTTTTTAAATGAGCAGTAAATGAGGAGAGAAAACGTTTGAGAAACCATGTTTTTTGGCTGTTACTTATTGTCATAGCAAGTATCTTCTTGGGCTGTACGAATTCAGAAACAGCAAATCAATCTCCTTCTGATGGAACATCGATAAAAGAGTTAAACGAAACGGAACATTTCCAGGACGGAGCTTTAGAGCATATTTTAGAAGGGGAATTGAACCAGAAAGGCCAGGCTGTTGGTTTTCATTATGAAGGATTGGCCAGTTCTAAAGGAAAAGTCATTGATAACACGGCAACCGCAACAGATGAAAATGGAGTTTACGAAGGGGAAGTAGTTATTGAAGATGTCGAGAAACAATCGAACCAGGGAAAATCGAGTTTTTTTCCCGAAGAATGGCAGGCTCAAGATGTAGTGGATGCGATAAATGAGGCATATGAGAATAGAAAGCATTTAACAGGGAACACCTATGCCGGATTAACGGAAGACGGCATTGTTGTTCACATGTATCTAAACGAAAACGAGGACATCATTTCAGCATTTCCTGAGTATGAGGGGGATTAACGTGTATCAATATAGAGAAGTGAAATTAACCAATCGTTCCGCTGAAAAAGGGATACTGGTTATTGAGTTCGATGATCCTGCTATGCAAGTGATAGGCGAATTTCTGATGGCGGACGGCAGTTTATTAGGGGACACTGTTTTACAAGAAATCGAAGCAATCCATCAAGGTGAAAAACAAGAAGCACAGCTATCGGGCAACCGCTGCGGCATTGTGTTGACAAAAACAGCTACTACCATTAATGATTTACTTCTGGAACGGTATGAAGATGTGACTGGAGGTCCTGAATACACCATAGATACGGAAACGTTTCGAAAAATATTAACAGAGTGGCTGGAAGTGAAATCAGCTTTTTACGATAAAAAGCCTTAAAAAGTCAGCAGGTATGACGATATATTTGAAAAACAAAACCTCCCCAATACAGTTCGGGGAGGTTTTTTAGGTGGAGATGCTGTTACATTCGCCCAGATCGTATAATTGTGAAAATCATAAATAGAAACATAAGTGTGGCGATGACAGAGCCGATTTCAATCACGGGAAGCCGCCATATTAAAGTCGTATGACCGCTGATGGCCGCTCCAATGATGAGACTCGCCATTAAAATGCTGAACGAAAGTAAAATGATGCTGAACGAAAGTCGATTACTGATTTTATCCAGCCGTTGTTGAAAGGCATGAAGTTCTTTCACATTCATTTCAAATTGCAGTTTACCTTTTTTTAGGATGGTGGAAATCTGTTTAAAATCAGCTGGCAAGTCTTTTAATAACTCGATATTTTCCGTGACTTCTGAAGCAAATCTTTCCGCCACCCGTTTGGGATGATAACGTTTTTTAAGCAAGGTTTCTCCAAATGGCTCCACTGCATCCATAATACTGAAAGAAGGATCCAGCGGTTTAATGATATCTTCCATGGTGATGATAGCTTTGCCAATGATAGCTACATCTTTTGGAATGTCGACATGATGCTGATAAGCAATATTAAATATTTCTAAAATAATACTGCCGAGATTTAATTGTTCGAGCGATGTATTGTAATATTTTTCCAATAAGATATTCAATTCCCGTTCTAAAGCAGGAATATTTTCCACATCATCCAGCAAATCCATTCTGGAGAACGTTTTAATCATCCCTTTTGCATCCGTTTGCCGGACGTTCATTAAAAGGGATGTGAAATTTTCCCGCATGTCCCCGATTAAATGGCCGGTCATCCCAAAGTCGATGAAAGCAACCCGGTGATACGGAAGGATAAATATATTACCGGCATGAGGATCCCCGTGGAAAAAACCGTATTCCAGCACTTGAGAAAGCATGGCATTAGCAATGCGGTCGGCAAGCAGTGTACAATCATAGCCTTCTTTTTTCAAACGCTCGACGTGGCTCACTTTAATGCCTTTTATTTGTTCCATTGTCAATACTTTTTTAGTTGTCTGCTCCCAAAAAATCTTAGGAACGACAATATTGGGGTTTTCGGAAAACTGTTCACGAATGCGTTCCCCATTGCTTCCTTCCCGATAATAATCCAGTTCTTCCTGTAAAGATGCCGACAATTCTTCCATCATATCGCGAATATGGTATGTACGGGCCCATTCCATTCGGCTGTGTGCAATTCGTGCTAAGTCCCGGACAATTTCCAAATCGACAGCTACTTTATCTTTAATATTTGGTCGTTGGATCTTTACTGCTACTTCTTCTCCGGTAAATAAAGTTGCGGTATGGACTTGACCAATAGAAGCGGTGGCTAATGGTTCTCGATTAAAAGTTGCAAATGCTTCTTCCACTGGCTCGCCCAATTCCGCTTGAATGATGCTTTCTACTTCTTCATAGGAAAAAGCCGATACTTCATCATGCAACTTTTCCAGCTCATCGGCCACTGCTTTAGGGACTAAATCGCGTCTGGAACTGGCAATTTGCCCCAATTTAATAAAAGTAGGGCCAAGTGTCTGCAATGTTTCTTTTAATTTTTTTCCTACGTCCTGTAAATTCATATTTTCATCTTGCTGATGTTCTTTTTGAAATGCCCTGTCCGTTAAACCAATACGGAATAAAAAGTGACTGAACCCGTTTTTTAAAAATGCATTTACGATTTGCTGATACCGTTTGGAATGTTTGACCGGATTTTTTAACATAGACCGAACCTCCCTCTTCTGTTACATATCTTGTCCTTGTGCTGTCAGATGGATGGCTTGTTTCGCTAAATAATCAGCCCGCCTGTTTTGTTTCGCAGGAATCCACTTGATAAAAAAATAAGGAAAAGCTTGTTGTTTTTCACGGATACTTTGCAAGTAAGATTGATAGAGTTTATTTTTACTGCCGTCTTTTTCTATCGTGTCAACCACGACTTGCGCGTCGGTTCGAAACGATAAAATTTCTTTGGGAAATTGGTGTAAACAAATCGTTAGTGCATAGTGAACAGCAGCAAATTCCGCTTCATGGTTCGACATTTCACCAAGAGGATGTTGGTATTCATATGTTTCGTCGTTAGCTTTGATGACGATGCCTGCTCCGCTCGGTCCTGGATTCCCTTGGGACGCACCGTCTGTATATACTTCAATCAAAAAATAGTCCATTCCTTTCTGACCGTTACTTTCTTTATTATACTAGTTTTTACGCTTATTCCATAGTCTAAGTTAAAGGGAAATGTGCGGAAACATTTGTAACGCACGTCCCTATTAGCTTTCACGTGTTCCCTCATTCATCTGCCGCGTCGAAAACCCGGTCTCATTTACCCAAATTCAGGATAGAAAACATGGTATTTGTCAAAACTTAATAGCAAATGGTCTCTTGGCACGTATGCAGGAAGCAAGATTTTCACAACAATAGAAAATCTGACATTCACCGAGCGTTAAAAGAGAGCGTTGCCGTTCTATGAATGCAGGAAGGAAGGGTTATGTTTTCTCCCAATATAAAAAGAGAAGAACAAGTTCCTCCCTCTAGCCAGCGTGGAAGGAAGTTCTTGTTTTCTCTTTTATCTGTTGGAATACAGGACAGTTCCTCCCGCTTTTTCATAACGAAGATACGTGAAGAGCATGATAGAACCTGTCAGCAATAATAACGCACTTGTCACGAAAAACACAGAAGAGATTCCCAAAAATCCCGCCAAAGCTCCACCGAGCGCGGGGCCTATAATATTCCCTAAAAAGCGCAAACTCGTATTATAGCCCAGCACTTCACCTTGCATGGAAATAGGAGCTTCTTGCCTGATATAGGCAATCCTTGTCGGTACGATGCCGCCAATGGCAATACCCAGCAAGAAGCGCAGGACGACTAATTGCCAGATACTTGTCACAAAGGCACCGGGGAAATAAACAAGCCCTGCCATAAATAAGAGGGCAATCATAATTTTGGTATACCCGATTTTGTCCCCTAAAACACCCCATCTTCGTGCAAAGAGTAAGTTGCCTAAGCCGGCAGCTGAAAAAGCAAGACCGGAAAAGAAGGCGATACTGGCAGTCCCGTTAATTTCAGCAACATAAAGGGATAAAATAGGCTGAATACTAAAGTGGGCGACTTGAACTAAAGCAGAAGTAATCATCACGATAAAAAGTACTGGGTGTTTCACGATGTGTGCGAAGACTTCTTTGGTTGTATATTGAACTTTCTCGTCATCTGTCACTCTTACTTTTAATTCTTTCACACCGAACATGACGATAAGTGCAGACAGGAAAATCGTCACAGACACTGTTTTAAAAGCCGCACTGTAGCCAAATCCATCTGCTATGACACCGCCAAGCAACGGCCCCATTAAAGTTCCCGTGACACTTCCGGTTTGCAGGGTGCCTAACACTTTTCCAGCAATGTTTTTAGGAGTCTGTGTTGAAATGAGAGCTTGGGACATAGGAATAAATCCTGTGAAAATACCCGCCATAAAACGCAATAAAAAAAGTTGCCAGACTGTCGTGGCAAACCCCATGAGCAGGACGGAAACTGCCAACCCTGAAGCAGACATAATTAAAATCTTTTTCCGACCGTATTTATCACCAATTCTTCCCCAAAGCGGTGAAAAGAAAAAAGCAGTGACGAAAGTGATGGCGAAAATCCAGCCTGACCAGCTTTGTACGTAAGCATCCGAGTAGTCGCCGAACGTTTCAATGTACAAAGAAATAAATGGCAAAACCATGGTCATACTTCCGGCAACAAAAAAATTCGCAAACCACATAATGGTAACATTACGTTTGACTAGTGATTCTTGATAACCGATTATTATACACTTCTTTCTGAACTTTTGTCTTATATAAATTATATCGAGTTTAACAGGGTAATGAAATCTTTATGCTCAGGAAGAAAAGATAAAAGGAAGTTATCAGAAACGCTGTCTATTGATGATTTTTTCGATGAATCAATTTTTTATTGAAAAAACAAGCAGTCTTATCCGGAGAGTCTCCTATACCGGATAAGACTGCTTGTGAGCGTTGAAAAATGTTCATCTGTTGTTTTTGTGCCGCAAATAGTAACTGCAGAGCTTGGTTCGCACAAAAGGAGGGGATAAAATTATTATTCTTCTCCCAGTTGATCCACAAGGTCACCGACATAGCGAACGGCATCTTGAATGGTCTTGGGGTTGGTCATGTCAATCCCGGCCATTTTGGTTAGTTCTAATGGGCTTAACGAGCCGCCTTGTTGCAGTACATGCCGCCAATCTTGAATAGCTGTTTCTCCTTCCGATTTTACTTTTTGCATCATGGCTGTTGCAATGGTTAATCCCGCAGAATACGTATATGGATAGAGACCCATATAATAATGAGGCTGTCTCATCCAAGTTAAGCCGGCGTTTTCGTCTATCTGCACACTATCTCCCCAGAAAGATTGAAGGACCTCCCGCTTTTGTTCACATAATAAGGAAGTGGTTAATGGCGTGCCTTTTTCAGCTAAAGTATATACTCTTCTTTGAAATTCTCCTTCTAATAAATGAGTCACAAAATTATGATAATAAGTATCTAATAGTTGGGTGATGATCCATTGCTTCATTTGTTTATCATCCGTTTCAGCTAATAAATGATCAGCAAGCAGCAACTCATTAAAGGTAGAAGGAGCTTCCACAAAATAAGTCGAAGGATCCATATTTAAAATGGTCTGCTGTTGATCAGCCAAATGAAAATGTCCGGCATGTCCTAATTCGTGAGCGAGGATAAACATGCTGCGCATTTTATCTGTCCAACTGATCAGGATATAAGGATGAATCTGGTCTAAGTGAGCACAAAAAGCTCCTGATTGCTTACCGATATTGTCCACTGCATCAATCCATCTGTCTTCAAAAGCTGTATGCACCATGTTTTTATATTCTTCTCCCATGACTGCAAGCGCTTCTTCAATGGTACGGCTCGCTTCCGGGAAAGAAATATCCGGGTCGTTCGTTGGGTCAAAGGGAGCTTTTAAGTCAGCAAACTGCAACGTATCCAGATCATAAGCTTCTTGTTTTAAGCGTGCATATTTTCTCATATGGGGAGCTAATTCCTCTTGAATAATATCCAGCTGCTGATGGTACATTTGTTGTGTTACATCCTGCGGCTCTAATAACATGTCGGTAACCGATTCATATCCTCTTAGACGAGCCATTGTTATTTGCTTCGTTACTTCCGTCTGATAGGTTGCGGCATACGTGTTTTTATATTGGTTCAATGTCTCCATATAGGATGCATATGCATTTCTGCGCACCGTGGTGGACGTTGCTATTTCATATTTATCTTCATACAATGTTTCAGACATCGGGAGATTTTGACCATTTTCGTCTTCAAAAGAACGAAATATCATATCTGCACTTTTACTTTGTTCATAAATATGACCGGGTGCTTGCATGAGCTCCCCGAAAGAGGAAAGTGCTTCTTCTACCTCTAAAGATAAAATATGCGGTTTCTGCTTTACGATATCGAACAAGTATTTTTCGTAATTCATTAAACCAGGTTCAGCTTCGATATATTGCCGAATTACTTCATTGGGGAGGCTTAATAATTCCGGTTTTACAAAAGCTAATTGCGCCTCTACTTTTGTTATCAGAGCATTTGCCTTGGTATATCGTGCTTGATGGTGGCTATTCATCCCATCTGTCGCAAATTGTAACCCAGCATAATTGCCAAGATGAGAAAGCTGAACGAGAATGCGTTCCATTAGCTGTAACCCCGTTAACAACGTTTCGGCATTTTTCGCTAACTCGCCTTTATAAGTTAGAAACCTTAGGACATCTTTATCTACCTGCTCCATTGCAGTTTCAAACTCTTTTTCTGTTTGAAAAATATCTTGTATATTCCAAGTCTTTTCTGTGTCTACTTGCTCTCTTGTGAGACGTTGCTGTTGATTTGTCATAAGTCCGCTCCTTTCTTCTATTCACAGTGTATAAGAATGAACCGCAGATTAATAGTAATTTGACATGACATATTATTTAGAAATTTTCACTGATAACGCTTTCTTTTATGAGAAGAATCATGCATAATAGGAATAACCAAATTTTAGTCAGCAGTTAACCGGAGAATGGTACATATAAACAGAGTCAGCTACTTTAAAATCTTTTGCGAAACCTGACAGCTACATGTGAAAATCAACATCTTATAGTTTATTAAAGCATAAAAATGAATTTGCAATTATAATTATAGACTTTCTGCTTTAAAGACTCCACATAAATCATATTAAAATGATGCAGCTCTGATGCATTAATTTAAACTATACATTTATTATACGAGGAGGAAACAGAATGAAGGAAATTGTACGACCTGAATCGTTGCATTTACAAGCTTACACGATTTTAAAAGACACGATTATAACAGGAGACAGAAAGCCTGCTGAAAGGATTGTCGAAGCAAAAGTAGCTTCTGCCCTTGGGATTAGCCGGGGGCCGGTCCGAGAAGCGATTCGTATGCTGATCCAAGATGGATTGCTTCATTACAACGGTGGATATGTAAAAGTGTATGAGCCCGATGTAGCAGATATCAAAGAGTTATTTCAATGCCGCGAAAGCTTGGAAGTATTAGCTGTGTCACTGGCAATCGATGTGCAGGATTCAAAAATGTTTGATCGATTGGAAAAAAATATGAAACAAACAGAAAAGGCAATCAACGAGAAGAAAGATTTAACTCAGATGGATCAGGATTTTCATACGATTATTTTAGAGTCTTCCAAGAATGAACATTTAATTCGCTTATTGGATATGATCAAAACGAAAATCCATTATATGCGGAGCACGATGGAAGCCAATTTTTACCCAACGCTGTTGGAAGAACATCAACGTCTTTATGAAGCGATGCTGGAAGGGGACAAAACAAAAGCCATTGATTTGATGCATGCCCATATTCAAAAGGGACTGAACAATGTATTGAAAACGATAGAAGCCTAGCATGAATGATACACTTCGTTTTAAATGGATAAGGTTCTCCAAGCTTTTGAAGCAGGAGAGCCTTTTTTGGCAGGCAGGAAATGATAAAACATAAACGCAACTGGAGTATTCTTTGTGAAAGCATAGTAAATGTCAGGTTTTATTTGAAGAGACCAACAAACGACATGGTGCTGTTTTAGTAAATATTCAGCAGCCTAAGAATAGAAAATGGATAAACAGAAAATATTGTAAAAAAAGCTCGCAACCCGAAATTGTCGCATGTGAAGTCATTTTTTAAATGAACTTTTCCATTGGGAAAGGTTTTGACGACATTATTCATCGTGGAAGCGGGTATTTTTGCCGTGGAGAGTGGTTTGTCGACAATAAAACGTATAAAGAGAAGCAATACTGCCGAGGCGGGAGGATTGCCGGCAGCAAAATCCGAAAAAGAGAATACTGTTGCCGTGGAAGGGAGCTAGCCGGCAAAAGAAAATGAAACAGGAAGAATTTTTGCCGTGGAGAGTGGTTTGTCGGCAATAAAACGTATAAAGAGAAGGAATACTGCCGTGGCGGGAGGATTGCCGGCAGCAAAATCCGAAAAAGAGGATACTGTTGCCGTGGAAGGAACTGGCCGGCAAAAGAAAATGAAACAGTAAGAAATTTTGCCGAGGCGGGAGGATTCTCGGCAATAAAACGTATAAAGAGAAGAAATACTTCCGTGGCAGATGATTTGCCGGCAGCAAAATCCGAAAAAGAGAATATTGTTGCCGTGGAGGAGAGCTGGACGGCAAAAGAAAATGAAATAAGAAGAGATACTGCCGTGGAAAGAGATTTAAATGAAGCAGTTCATTAAAAAGGTCTAAAACCATTCGCGAAGGAAGTTTTTTCTAAAATAAACCATCCAGAAGCATGGAACAATTTGTCGAAGAATTTTTTATAAATACTCGACAAGACTATTTTAGCCAGATAAAAATTATAAAATTTTCCAGCATAAGTGCAGTTAGAAAGCTGGTTATGCAATTAAGCGAAAGTCATGTTTTCTACCACTGTAATGAAAGTTTGATTGATTTCTTTAACATACGCTTTGTCGATTAGTAAACTCAATTTTTAATTTGCCGTATAATAGCAGTGGAGAACTATTTCTTGAGTTCTCTCAAGGGTAAAACGTATGATTTTTCATTTCTTTGTCTTTCCTTCACCAGTTGGAGTCCGTTGTATGTTATTATCAAGAAGGAGCTTTTTTAGCTAGTTTATCCGTAAAAAATAATTTCAATTAAACACGAATATTTGAAAGAAAGGCAGAGGAAGAGTCATATGTTTCGAATCAAACCAGTTTTGACGCCGAGTTTATGGGAAGCGGTGCTGCTCACAATAATTACAATTGCTATTATGTTTACAAGTATTGTTATTTATGAGACGGACCCGCATATTCCGCTGGCGATTGTTCTATTATTATTAATGATGTATGGATTGAGTAAGAAAGTCAGTTACAAACAATTGGAAGAGGGCATTACAGAAGGAGCTAAAGCAGGGATGGCAGCAGTTTTTCTGTTTTTCTTTATCGGTATTTTAATTGCTGCCTGGATGTTTGCTGGCACTATTCCCACCTTAATCTATGCAGGATTTCATTTAGTAACACCTCAATTTTATTTAGCAGTTGTTTTTGTGGTGTGCGCCATTGTTGGAATTAGTGTCGGAAGTTCTTTAACAACGGTCGGTACAGTAGGCGTTGCTTTTGTCGGTATATCGAGCGCGATTGATGTGTCGCTGCCTATGACGGCAGGGGCAATTGTATCAGGGGCATTTTTTGGAGATAAGATGTCTCCATTATCCGATACTACGAATATGGCTTCTTCTATATTGCATGTCGATTTATTCGCTCATATTAAAAATATGGGATGGACGACGTTTCCGGCTTTTTTTATCTCGCTCCTCTTGTTTGCATTGATTTCACCGAGTATGCAGCATGCTGATTTTTCCGGTATCGAAACATTTCAATCCGGTTTGCTGAATACGGGGTTAATCAGCTGGGATCGTGCGATTATTCCTATTGTGGTTTTGCTGTTATTTTCCATCAAAAAAGCACCTGCTTTGTTGGCATTAGCAGCTGGAACAGTGAGTGCTATTATCGTTTCCTTTTTTCATGAAGTGTTGCCGGTTGGCGAGATTTTGAATATCTTATTTGAAGGTTTTGTATCTGACTCTGGTGTGGAAGAAATCGATGAATTGCTGACAGGCGGCGGGATGGAAAGCATGTTTTCGACTATCGGTATCGTTTTGTTAGCACTTAGTTTAGGCGGGCTTTTATTTACGTTAGGGATTGTGCCAAAATTACTTTCAACCATTGAAGCTTTGCTAAAAAAGGTGAGCACCGTTATTTTATCTTCTGCGTTAACAGCCATTGGCATTAATGTATTGATAGGGGAGCAATATTTATCGGTTCTTTTAACAGGGGAAGCTTACAGCCAGCAGTATAAAAAAGTGGGCTTAAGCAATATTAATTTAGCGCGGGTGTCTGAAGATGCGGGAACAGTCGTCAATCCGTTAGTTCCTTGGAGTGTTTGCGGTGTATTTATCACATCGGTTTTGAATATTTCCACGGTCGCTTATCTGCCATTTACTTTTTTCTGTTTATTAAGTCCATTACTCACTATTTTTTATGGATTTACCGGAAAAACATTAACGTATGTGCCAAAAGAAGACGCAGATGGCTCGTCTCCAACCATATAAGAGAAGTATGAAAAACGGCACACCTTTTGATGGGTGTGCCGTTTTTTTATTTTGCAATATTTTCTTTTGTAAATAATGCTTCTATTCCGTTCATCGCTTCTTCTGCATCATGTCCATCAACTACCATTTTAAAGGTTTTTCCTTTTGAAAGGCCTAAAGACATCACACCCATAATCGATTTCACGTTGACTGATTTACCTTCATGTTCCAATTCAATATCTGAAGCGTACCTGCTTGCTTCCTGGACTAACAGAGTAGCAGGGCGAGCATGCAAGCCTACGTCTGAAGTAATTTCGAATTCTTTTGTTGTCATCTGCATGATTCCTTTCTTTACTGATAATATACAACTATATGTATGGTACAATATTAATGCTATTGCGTATAGTATTTTGTCATAAAAAAAGGAAAGAAAAGGACAGGCTTGTATGAAAATTTGTCATTATTATGTGTTGCTCATTTTCCTTGCAGCTTTTTCCAGTGTCATCTGGTGGTGGTTGCGTACGATTCTTGCTGGAGAATTACCTTGGATAGACGCAGTGACAAGAAGGTTTACAGAAGATATTACAGGGACTGCCATGTATGATGTATTTCGCTGGCTGACAGTATTTGGTTCGAAACCTTTTATGGTGCCGTTTGTTATTGGGATGACCGTTGTCATTTGGGCCATTTATCGAAAATTTCGGCCTGCTTTAGTATTTGGGCTTGTTGTACTGGGGACTCATACAGCGAATAAAAGCATCAAAGTGTTTGTGGCAAGGGAAAGACCGCAAATGTCCGCATTGCTTGATGCAAAAGGCTACAGCTTTCCATCGGGCCATGCCATGGTTTCTCTTGTTTGCTACGGGCTGCTTGCTTATTTTACAGGTCGGCTTATTCGTTCTTGCTACAGGGCATTTCTTGTATATAGCAGCTTTATGCTTTTCGCTCTTCTTATTGGTTTCAGCCGTTTTATTGTAAATGTTCATTATCCGACAGATATTCTGGCAGGATGGATGATAGGCAGTGTTATTTTATACGGTACGATAAGTTTGTACAATGCAAAGGAATAAAGTCTTATAAAATAAAAACAAGAGGAAAATCACTCTTCCTCTTGTGTACCTAGCATGTCTGGCGTTCGGCAATGCATCGCAGCGAATGCCGTAGTCGCACTTATGCAATTAGAAAATTTCATGCTTTCATATCCTGGTGAAAACCAAAATATCCATTCCCAGTAAAAGGGAGCCTTCAGTTTTCATATAAAGCAACGGCTTGGTCCAGCACCTTATCTCCTTGCATCAACCCGTAAGCCATCTGGTCAATCACATCTACCTTTATGCCTTCAGGTTCCAAGGAATCACGCAATTTTTTCTCTAAAAAGCGTACTTGAGGGCCAATTAACACGACATGTAACCCATCTATATGGTCTGTAATCTGTTCTGATTCGGCCAGTACTTTTATTTCTGCAGGGATATTTCGTGCTTCAGCAGACTCGCGCATTTTGTTCACGAGCATGGTCGTGGAAAGGCCTGCGGAACAAATGAGTATAATTTTCATATTGTCGCCTCCAAATGTTGAATTTTTTCATACATTTCAATCATTTCATTAGCTAAATCTTTCACGGTAATAGCAGACATCAAATGGTCCTGTGCATGGATGAGGATAATAGACAGGTTGGTTTCTTCTCCAGCTGCTTCCTCTTGTAAAAGAGTCGTCTGTTCTTTATGCGCTAAAGTTAATTCTTCTTTCGATTCGGTTATTTTATCTCTCGCTACGTCAAAATCGAATTGTTTAGCTGAAGTAATCGCTTCCATTGCAGAGGAGCGAGCATTACCTGCATGCAAAATAATCGTGAAAGAGAGTTGTTTAATTTCCTTGTTCGTTAAACTCATTGGTGTGCTCCTCTATCTATTTAGTGAGTCGATACGCAAAAGATTTATTTTCTGCATTACTTAAATCATAACAGCAGTCGCTTCATTACACAATGAGAATGAAAAGCCGTCTAGTATAGAAAAAGGTTTTGCTGCGCCTTAAGCTGGCACACAAAACCTTTTGCTAAAACAGGTTGCTTACCTATTTATTTTCGGAAATGGTATCGACTAATCGCTTGACGTCTTCACTGGATTGCAGTTGCAATGCTTGATTAGCCACCTTTTCCATCTCGATTTTCTTCAAGTTGCGTACTTGGCTTCTCGCAGGCAATATAGAAGAAGGGCTCATGGAGAATTCATCAAGTCCTAAACCGAGTAATAAAGGAACAGCTGTCGGTTCTCCAGCCATTTCTCCGCACATCCCTGTCCATTTCCCTTCTTTATGAGAAGCATCAATGACCATTTTGACTAAATTCAAAATAGCTGGATGCAGCGGCTGGTATAAATAAGATACATTTTGGTTCATCCGATCTGCAGCAAAAGTGTACTGGATTAGATCGTTGGTGCCGATACTGAAAAAGTCGACTTCTTTGGCAAATTGTTCAGCTAAAATAGCTGTAGACGGGATTTCCACCATGATACCAACTTCGATATCTGTAGCTACTTCGACGCCTTCATTCAAAAGATTTTCTTTTTCTTCCAGCAATAATCCTTCTGCTTCACGAAATTCTTCGAGTGTCGCAATCATTGGAAACATAATTTTTAAATTTCCATAAACACTGGCTCGCAATAATGCACGCAGCTGTGTTCGGAAGACATCTTTATTTTGTAAGGCGAGCCGCACAGCGCGCAAGCCTAAAAAAGGGTTCATTTCATCTGGTAAATCCCAGTAATCCAGCTTTTTATCTCCGCCAATATCCAAAGTGCGGATAACGACTGGCTTATTTTCCATCGCTTCCAAGACGGATTTATATGCTTCAAATTGTTCTTCTTCTGTCGGGAAGTCGTTGTTTTCCATATACAGAAATTCGGTGCGATATAAACCAATCGCTTCTGCACCGTGCTTTAATACAAGATCCATGTCTTGATAGGAACCGATGTTAGCGCCTAATTCGACTTGGTGTTCATCTACTGTGATGCTGGGTTCATTTTTTAATAAAGCCCATTCAGCAAGTTTTTTATCATATTCTTTTTGTAAATACTTATATTTCTGTTTCGTATCTTCACTTGGTTGAACGAAAATGTCGCCTTCAATTCCATCGATTAATACTTCTTCTCCGTGCTCAATAGTTGCAACGGCAGTTTGGACTCCGACGATAGCTGGAATTTCCAGTGACCTTGCCATAATAGCGGAATGAGAAGTCCGGCCTCCGACATCGGTGATAAACCCTTTGATAAACTCTTTATTTATTTGTGCCGTATCAGAAGGAGTTAAATCTTCAGCAACGATAATGGTTGGCTCTTGAACAAGGCTGATATCCGGAAGCGGTTTTTCCAAAAGATGAGAAAGAATTCGCTTGCGAACGTCTTTAATGTCTGCCGCCCGTTCACGCATATATTCGTTATCCATTTGTTCGAATATGGTAATGAACGAATCCGTGTTTTCAACGAGCGCAGCTTCTGCATTAATCGACTTATTGTTAATTTGATTTTCGATTGCGCCAACTAATTCAGGATCTTCTAGCACAAGTAAATGGGCATCGAATATTTTAGCGTTTTCTTCATCCTGCTCTTTAGCTACTTTATCCCGAATCAGTTGCAATTCATTTTTGGCCTTTTCGAGAGCTTGATCAAAACGTTTCACTTCCGCTTCTGGCTTGTTGATGGTTAAGGTTTCAAAAGATAAATCGGGTTCTACTAATTCATAAGCTCTTCCAATTGCATAACCATTAGAAGCAGAGATTCCTTTTAACTGTTCCGACATTATTCTGCAATCCCTTCACTTTTGAAAAGTTCTTCAATTCCTTGAAGCGCTTCGTCTTCATCATCGCCATTCACGTGTAATTGAAAAGCAGCACCTTTAGCGAGGCCCAGTGACATTACACCCATAATCGATTTAACATTTACTTTTTTATCATTATGTTCTAATTCAATATCTGATTTATATTGACTTGCTTTTTGTACGAGAACGGTTGCTGGTCGTGCATGCAATCCTACGTCTGTTGTAATTGTAAATTCTTTATTAGCCATTTTATTACTCCTTTTTTTTTAGTTCTATAATTGGTTATCCTTCTATAAAAATAACGGAAAGCCGGGTCTTTGTCAATGTTATCTGCTTGACTGTCTTTCCGTCACTGTACAGCCATTTTACCATTACTTTCAATCAAGCAGGTAAACGGCAATCAAGCGAACGCAGGTATCTTGGTATTTCCAGATTTTAAATACTTTCTCGCATATCTGTTATAATGAAGAAAGAACAATAAACCGGTACCGTTTCATATAGAATGATCCTATTGTTGCGGAGATTATTTTTAAGGCTGATAGAAGGAGGAGCAGGATGACAAAAACAAATCAATTAGGAACAACGAACCCAATCATTCAAGCACCAATGGCTGGAGGAATAACGACAACAGAACTTGTTACTGCAGTGTCCAATGCTGGTTCTTTAGGCATGATTGGAGCAGGGTATATGAGGGCAGAGGATGTAAAGAACCAAATCAAAGAGGTGAAGAAGCAGTCAGAAGCCCCTTTTGGCGTTAACTTCTTTGTACCACAGCCATTTCAAACAGACGAAAAGGCTGTAAAGAAGATGAAAAAACAGTTGCAGCCTTATTATGACAAATTCCAGATCAATAGCGATGAGGTTGCTGTCCCGACAGCTGAAGCGGTATATGAAAAATATGAAGCACAGATAGAGGCAGCCATTCAGGAAAAAGTGGCGGTTTGTTCATTTACATTTGGGGTTCCAGAGCAATCAAAAGTAGAGGATCTGCAAGCAAATGGGATCATAACCATTGGAACCGCAACGACACTGGAAGAAGCTAAGACGATTGAAGCAAGAGGGATGGACGCAGTCGTGTTACAAGGCAGTGAGGCAGGTGGACACCGGGGATCGTTTATTGAAGCGCCATCTCCTTCTATTGGGCTTATGTCTTTATTAACTCAAACGGCCGATGCCATTTCGATTCCGGTTATTGCTTCCGGAGGGATTATGGACCAGCGGGGAATCGAAGCGGTTCTTGCGCTGGGAGCCAGTTTCGTACAATTAGGGACTGCTTTTTTATTAACGGAAGAAAGTGGTGCTCATCCACTCCATAAGAAGAAAATTTTGGAAACGCCAGGAGAGTATACCGTCGTTACCAACGTTTTTTCCGGAAAAAAAGCTCGCGGCATCCATAATAAATTTATTGATGAAATGGAATTAGCAGATGTTTCCTTGCCGTATCCTGTCTTAAATTCCCTAACGCAGCCGATTCGAAAAGAAGCGAAGCAGGTGAATGATATAGAAATGATGTCTCTCTGGGCAGGACAGGGAACGCTATTAGGAAAAGAGCAATCTGCGGCGGCATTCATTCATCAGTTGATATCACGATAAAAGGCAGGGTCGCTTTTTAAGGAGGAAAGGTTTACATGAAGGAAGAACTGAAACAGGTACTTGGAAATGGGAAAGTAAAAGATAATATATCCGAATTACAGCAGCATAGTGAGGATGAATCTTCCCATGATGCAGCATTGCCCGATGTAGTTTGTTATCCGGCATCCACAGAAGAGGTGCAAACGATTGTAAGGATTGCTTCTAAACATGAAACGCCAATCGTGTCTTTTGGGATTGGGTCCGGGCTGGAAGGACAGGCTATTCCAGTTTGCGGAGGGATTACGATTGATTTTTCCAATATGAATCAGCTGATCGATTTTTCACCAGAAGATATGACCGTCACGGTAGCACCTGGAATGACTAGAACAGAGCTGAATCGTACTTTAAATAAACAAGGGCTGCATTTTCCAATTGATCCGGGTGCAGATGCAAGTATTGGCGGAATGACTGCAACCAACGCAAGCGGCACCACGGCTGTAAAATATGGGTCCATGCGTGATCAGCTTTTGGATATGGAAGTGGTTTTGATGGATGGAAGAGTCATCCATACCGGAAGTCACGCTAAAAAATCTTCTTCAGGGTACCATCTTACAGGGTTGTTTTGCGGCTCAGAAGGAACTTTAGGGATGATAACGGAAATCACCTTGCAAGTACACGGCATTCCTGAAGCAATGGAGGGGGCCCGCTGCACTTTTTCAACGATAGATGAATGCACCCATGCGGCGTATCAGGTCCTTCTCCATGATATTTCCATCCATCGCATGGAATTGGTGGACAAGGCCAGCATTAAACAGGTGAATGGCTTTGGAGGTTACGATTTCCCGGAGGAGAATTCGTTATTTTTGGAATGTGCCGGGGCTAAAGCAGAGGTTGAAGCGCAGATAGAAAAACTGCATGAAATTATGCAAGATGCGGGTTGTAAGCAATGGGATGCTGCATCGACTACGGAAGAAAGAAATCATTTATGGAAAGCACGCCACGAAATGTCGACCGCTTTTCGCCATCAACATGGGAAAGGTTATTTCGGGACGGATATTTGTGTACCGATGTCAAAATTACCGGAAATGGTTCATTTTGCCCGGGAATTACTGGATGAAAGCGGCTTGGCTGGCGGCATTCTCGGTCATGTTGGGGACGGGAATTTTCACACGTTGATTGCTTATGACAGAGACAGCAGTCAGGAAGTGAAAGCAGCTGGACATTTAAATGAGCAGCTGGTGTACCGCGCCATTGATCTGAAAGGGACATGTACAGGAGAACATGGAGTAGGGTTAGGGAAGAAGAAGTATCAATACCGGGAACATGGGGAAGCGCTGAGCGTCATGAAAGAAATGAAATATTTACTGGATCCAAAGCAGTTGCTTAATCCGGCTAAAATATTTGAATAACGTGCTTGCCTTTCAAGCGGGACGATTTTATAAAAGAGAGGTAAGTAATAGAAAATCTTTTAAAAAAGTAAGCAGAGACTAGGAAATCACCAGTCTCTGCCTGTTGTTTATGATTTTGATTTTTCCACCATATGTTGCAGATAGGCCTGGATTTCTGTTTTGTCGCCGCTGATTTTCTTATCCCGCGCTTCATCTTTGGCTAATTTATCCTGGGCAGCCTGCAAGACCGTTTCTGCTTGCTGCCGCGGCACGACAGTCACGCCGTCTGTGTCGCCGATGATAATATCTCCATTGGAAACAGCAGCACTTCCGCAGGAAATAGCTTCATTCACATTCCCCGGACCATTTTTACTTCCGGAAGCGACCGCAGATCCTTTACTAAAAACCGGAAAATTTAACTCGCGAATATCGTTCATATCGCGGATAACGCCATCAACGACAAGTCCGCCTAATTCCAACGTTTGCATCATCCCTACCACAAAATCTCCGGCAATAGCCCGGTATGTATCGCCTTTCGCATCAACGACCAAAATGTCTCCAGGCTTCGCTTCCTGCATGGCTTTTAACAGCATAGCATTATCACCGACAGGGAGTTGTACCGTTCGAGCAGGACCAGCGATATGATAGTGATCTTGCAGTGGTTTAATGGAACTGTCGAGGTTGTTCATCCCTTTTTGGGCATCAGAAGCAGCAGTTGTCGGGATTGTTCTGAATTGCTCTATAACAGATGTCATATCTTACACTCCTTTACATGATGTAGATTTCAAGTTTATTATAAAGGAAGTATAAACAAAAAGTCAATTTTTGTTATATAACAGTTGCGGGCAAAAAAGCAACGCACGCGTTAAAAGCGACGAAAATATTCGCTAGAAATGCGTGCGTTTTTAAAAGAAGTCTCCTTTATTCGTTCGATAAATGCAAGAGATCAAGTACCTTAAAGAACAACGATAAAACAATGGCAACGATGGTGGCAAGACCCATGCCAGTTAATTCGACTCTTCCGAGGTGGATAGAAGCACCGCTGATTCCTATCACGAGCACCACACATGTCAGAATTAAGTTTTGCGAATTTGCATAATCAATTTTTGCTTCGACAAGCATCCGAATGCCGCTCGCTGCAATGATGCCAAAGAGCAAGAGTGAAATGCCGCCCATGACAGGTGTTGGAATTGATTGAATGAGTGCTGCCAGTTTTCCGATGAAAGAAAGTACAATAGCCATGACAGCAGCAATCCCGATGACAAAAGTGGAATATACTCTCGTAATAGCCAGCACCCCAATATTTTCTCCGTATGTTGTGTTAGGAGTGGAGCCGACAAAGCTGGAAATTATCGTAGAAACCCCATTCCCGATGAAAGAACGATCGAGTCCGGGGTCTTTCGTTAAATCACTGCCAACAATATTTCCTGTTACAAAAAGATGCCCGATATGTTCCGGAACAAGGACGAGAGCAGCCGGTAAAATCATAATAATACTGGACCAGTCAAACTTAATGGTATAAAATTCAGGCATTCCTATCCAAGAAGCTTCTTCCACTAAAGATAAATCCAGAATGCCAAAGCTCCAGGCGATGATGTAGCCTGCGATGATGCCCAGTAAAATGGGAATAATTTTAAGGAAACCGCGCATTGTCACCCAAAAGATAATAGTAATAGCGAGCGTGAACGCTGCAACACTTGCTTCCGTCACGTTGATGCTCCAATCGGCTGGTGCATCAGCATCTGGTATCCAACCGGCCATTTCCGCTGCAGTTGGCACAAGCTCCAGCCCGATCACAGCAACGATAGCTCCCATTGCTGCAGGTGGGAAAATGACATCAATCCAGTCTGTGCCCACTAATCGGATGATAAAGCCAATTGCTGTGAGGACAATCCCCACTGCCAAAAATCCACCTAAGGCGTACCCGAATGCTTCTTGTCCCTGGTGATGATTCATCACGGCGAGAACGGGCGAAATAAAAGCAAAGCTCGAGCCGAGGTAAGCAGGTATTTTTCCTTGTGTGATAAAGATGTATAAAAGGGTACCAACACCGTTCATTAATAAAATGATGGCCGGATTGACTCCAAACAAAATCGGAACTAAAACTGTTGAACCAAACATCGCGAAAAGATGCTGCAACCCCAGCGGAATACTCCGTTGTACGGGAGGTTTTTCATGTACTTGAATTTCTTCATATTGAGCCATTATCGTCTCTCCTTTTTCAATAGAAAAATAAAAACACCTTTCTCCAAGGTGTTTAAAAAACGACATAATGCGCCCTTTATGTGCACCTTGATAGTCTCACAGGACTAGCTTAAAGGATGAAATATAGTGTAATTATTTTTATAAAAATTTACTTTCTATATTGTGGCACAAAATCAAGAAAAGTCAATAGGCTAAGAGAAGCGGGATTTACTGGTATTATATATGAGTGGGAGGTCGAGGAAAGCCGAATGAAAACGATGGGAGTCTTTTTTATTGTCAGATATCATGGAGGAATCGCGGGATAATGCCCGGTTTCCGCTTTTTTGTTGGACTAGGGGAAGAATGCAAAAAGATAGCGCCTGGATAAAGCGCGGAATCGAAATGAGCGTAACAATCCGAAAAGATAATGCCCGCATGAAGCGAAAAGACCGGATCAGCGTCACAATGCAAAAAGATAGTGCCCCTAATTCCGGGAAAAGACGAAATAGGGGAAGAATCCAACAAGATAATGCTCGCAATTTCAGCAAGAGTCGAATCAGGGTCACAATCCAAAAAATAACCCCGCTTTTCATGTTTTTGCCGAGCTAGAAGCAGAGTGTGCTCGATATAAGTGAGTCAGGCAAAATTCAGGCAATCCATAAAATGTTTGCCCAAGTGCACATCTTACATAACTTAAAAGTCATCTTTATCACAGTATGGTTCTCCTTAAAAAAAGGACGGAAATGAGAAACCCCTATCTATGATCTCTCTTTCCTGTCCTGTATTACTCGCTTAATTTCTTTATGATGGGTTTGTCGTCTTCAATTGGCCGGATGGCTAAGTCATTTGCAACTGTTAAATCGACGTGGCAATATCCATCCGGGTTTTTGGCTAAGTAATCTTGATGTTCTTCTTCTGCCAAGTAAAAGTTCTTTAAAAGTGTGGCTTCTGTCGCAATAGGCTCTTCATAATGTTTTTGCTGTTTGTCGACGACAGCTTGTATATCAGGGAGCAAGTCCTGATCTTCTGTATAAATTCCCGTTCGATATTGCTCGCCGACGTCATTTCCCTGCTGGTTCTCGGAAGTAGGGTCAATCACTAAAAAGAGATCATCGATGAGCGTTTCTAAAGCAACTCGATCCGGGTCATATGTGACTTCCACCGCTTCTGCAAATCCGTCTTCTCCTCGTATGACATCCTGATAACTCGGGTCTTTTGACGTGCCGTTCGCGTATCCGGAATGCACTTCTTTGACGCCGTATATTTTCTCCATAAAAGCTTCCACACCCCAAAAACAGCCGCCGGCAAGATAAATCGTATCCAAATCGCTTGAAGCATAGTCGAGATGTTCATTCACGTTTTCAACATCTTCCTCCAGTGTATAACTATTTTTGGTATCTTTTTGCTGGGAAGACGGGACTTGTGCTTTGGGCACTTCGGTGTCTTCTTGTTCGCAAGCTTGAAGCAACAGGCCAATAATCAGGAATGTACTTATGAAAAATAGCTGCTTCATCAAAGAATCATCCTTTAAAAAGTTCTATACAAACTTGGTAGTAAAACGGGATTATTTTTTAATAGCTAATTGAATGATATGACAAGTACCGTGATGTCTTTTCCCCTCATGACGCTCTGATTCGCCGTAAAAGAAATGGTGATGATGCTGCTGTCTGGTCCACGCCAGAACATCTTCCGGACGATAAAGCATCTCTTGAACGGGCGGGCCTCCTGTTTTATACGCCAGCTGGTCTTCTGAGTATACTTCAATCAAAATCACGCCGCCTGGTTTGACAGAGTCTACAATATTTTGGAAAAGAAAAGCTTGGTTTTCACGTGGTACATGTCCATAAACCATGATAGCACCGTCGTATTTATCCGCCTCAACTTTTTCTGTCGCCAAATCCGCTTCTTTCGTTTCTACTTCGACTTGATTTTTCTTTGCTAAATCCTGCGTTTTTGTAAGGCCGATTTCCGATTGATCATAAGACGTAACAGGATGTCCTTTCGCTGCAAGATAAACCGCATTTCGCCCTTCGCCTTCTGCAAAGCAGGCGATATACGCATTTGGTGAAAAGAGATGCGCTTGTTCTTGTATAAATTGATTCGGAGTTTCTCCGTATACGTAATCTGTATCTGAAAAACTATTGTTCCAATGTTCTTTTGACATAATTGTTCTGGCTCCTTTACCGTTACTTATTCATTTGAAATGTATCATAAACCTGTTCTAAAAGTATAGCTATCTGTTTCTTAAAGTAAAAACACGAATAATTGCACGGAAATATGATAAGATAAAGAATAAAGGTGTTAGGAGTGTTGTTATTTGCATATCGAACAAGTATTGCAACAATGGCAAAATAGAGAGCCTACTATAATGGGCGAAGGTAACTTTCGTAAATATGGGATTCTTTTACCTTTTATATATATAGATGACGTACCTCATATTGTATTTGAAGTACGCTCAAAACATTTGCGCAGCCAGCCTGGAGATGTCTGCTTCCCTGGAGGAAGAATAGATGAAACAGACCCCGATGCTCAATTTAGTGCCCTGCGTGAAACGGAAGAAGAGCTGGGGATCCCCAGAGCCAATATTCAACAAGTCACTGCTTTGGACTATGTTGTTTCAGATGCAGGCAGGCTCATATATCCTTTCGTCGGAGTGGTGGAGGAGAACACCACGTTTCACATCAACCCAGACGAAGTGAGTGAATATTTCACCGTGCCATTTGAATACTTTTTAAATACGGAGCCGGAAAAATATAAAGTTCATTTGAAAGTGGAGCCGGAAGAAGACTTTCCTTATGAACTTATTTACAACGGAGAAGACTATAATTGGAATACACGCGGTATAACAGAGCTCTTTTATCAATATAAAGGAAGAGTCATTTGGGGCCTTACTGCAAAAATATTAACTCATTTTATCGCTATGTATCAACAAGAGCAGAAGCGGAAAGAAAAGAGCTGAAACGATGAAAGTATTATTCTATACAAAAGAAAACTGTCTGTTATGTGAGGAAGCTTATATGCTGTTGGAGTTGTTCGAGAAGGACTACGCACTTGATATAGAAGTACGTGATATTTATTCAGATGATGCATGGCTGGAAAAGTATCAAATACTCATCCCTGTCATTGAAACGAAGGAGACAACCCTTACAGCAGGAGAAATTAATTTGCAAAGTTTGGAAGCCGCTTTACAACGTCATAGCAGTTGATGAATAAATATTGCAACGAACCCAAAATTATGATATTCTAAAAATGCAGGGTGAATCCTGTATTTTTATTGAATCAAGTGGGACACAATTAAAAATAAAGGGACGAAATTGCCCCGTTTTAAAAAGGGGGATTGTATGAAAGGCATGATTCAATTACAGAAAGCCATGTTTCCCGACTTGGTAGATATCATGCAAAAAAGATATACCATTTTATATACCATTTCTATCCTGGGCCCTGTGGGAAGACGAGGCGTTGTGGATAAAACAAATTTTCAAGAGCGCTTTGTCCGCAATGAATTAAATACGCTTTTAAAACAAGAGTTTATCGGAAGCAGTACAAAGGGTATGTATATAACAGATGATGGTAAAAAAATGGTGGAAGACTTGCGGGAGTTTATCAAAGAACTGACAGGTTTGAACGAACTCGAGCTTTCTATTGAAGAAAAGACAGGTATTCCAAAAGTGATTGTTATCCCTGGCGATAGTGAGCAAGATGTTTTCGGAAAGCAGGAATTAGGCCGCGCAGCTGTTAATTATTTAGAAGAAATTGTTCAACACGATGAAACGATTGCGGTGACAGGCGGCACAACAATGGCTGCTATAAGTGACGTCATGAGGCCTTTTACCGGAGTTCATTGCACGTTTGTACCGGCACGCGGCGGGGTTGGCGAAAAGGTGGAAAATCAGGCGAATACCATCGCAGCTCAAATGGCAAAAATGGAAAATGGCGATTATCATTTATTGCATGTTCCGGATCCGTTGAGTGAAACCCTGTATCAAACGATTTTACAAGAACCGTCTATTAAGGAGACATTGCCTTATATCAAAAATGCCGGGATGGTTTTGCATGGGATAGGAGATGCGTTTTCGATGGCTGAACGCCGAAAAACGTCAGCAGAAATCATCGAGAAATTACAAGATGCGTCCGCCGTCAGTGAAGCATTCGGTTATTATTTCAATGAACAAGGCGATATTGTGCATAAAGTGAGAACGGTCGGTATTCATTTAGAAGATTTAGAAAATATGAAAGTCATTACTGTTGCGGGCGGCACATCAAAAGTAAATGCGATTGCTTCTTTTATTAAACAAAGGAAGACAGATGTATTGATTACGGATGAAGTTGCAGCTCAACAGTTAGTAAATGAAAATATTTTATCATAAATAGGGAGGAAATAAGAATGACAGTAAAAGTAGGTATTAATGGATTTGGAAGAATTGGCAGAAATATGTTTCGTCAATCATTAGAGAATGACCATGTAGAAGTGGTGGCAGTGAATGATTTAACAGATGCAAATATGCTGGCACATTTACTGAAATATGACTCTGTTCACGGTAAATTAGAACAAAATGTAGAAGTAGACGGAGATTATATGGTGATTGGCGACAAACGTATCCTCGTTTCATCTGAAAAAGATCCGAAAGATATCGCTTGGAAAGAGCATGACGTGGATGTTGTAATTGAATCAACCGGGATTTTCACAGATAAAGCGTCTGCTAATAAGCATATTGAAGCTGGTGCGAAGAAAGTTATTATTTCTGCTCCAGGAAAAGACGAAGATTTAATGGTTGTGCTAGGCGTGAACGAAACAGATTATGACCCTAAGAATCATGATGTGATTTCGAACGCTTCTTGTACAACAAACTCTATTGCACCACTTGCCAAAGTACTGAACGATAATTTTGGTGTGAAACGCGGCCTTATGACAACCGTGCATGCGTACACGAACGACCAGCAAATCCTGGATCTCCCGCATAAAGATTACCGTCGCGCCCGTGCAGCAGCTGAGAACATTATCCCAACTTCAACTGGTGCTGCAAAAGCAGTTGGAAAAGTACTGCCGGAATTAGACGGTAAACTAAACGGTATGGCTATGCGTGTTCCTGTACCGTCCGGATCTATTACGGATTTAGTGGCAGAACTGGATCAAAACGTCACAGTGGAAGAAGTGAATGCAGCGTTTAAAAAAGCTTCTGAAAATGAATTAAAAGGTATTATGCAGTATTCAGAAGAGCCACTTGTTTCAAGAGATATTGTAGGTAACCATCATTCTTCTATTGTAGATGGACTTTCTACGATGATTTTAGAAGATAATATGGTGAAAGTTGTTTCCTGGTATGACAACGAAATGGGCTATTCTACTCGTTGTGTTGATTTAGCACAGTATATAATTGAACAAGAAGGATAAATTCTTCTGAACTATTTCCTGCAAACTAGCGGCGTTCTTTCGTCCTTGAAAGCAGGAGTGAAAATTGGCTTTCATCTCGAGCAGGTGAGAAGCCAATTTTTATTAGAAATGTGGATTAAGACTATATAAAAAAACAGGAATGTCGTATAATGAACAGAGTAAATAATTCTTTACAAGTTGGAAGGCAGGGACGAGACAGATGAACAAAAAAACATTAAAAGATGTCGATTTAAAAGGAAAAAAAGTTTTTTGCCGGGTTGATTTTAATGTGCCTATGAAAGAAGGAGTCGTTACAGACGACACGAGAATTCGAGCAGCGCTTCCGACGATTACTTATTTAACGGAACAAGGAGCGAAAGTTATTTTAGCAACCCATTTGGGACGCCCTAAAGGCGAAATTGTTGAGGAATTACGTTTAGACCCTGTAAAAGAAACATTGAGTAAAGTATTGGAACAGCCTGTTCAAAAAGCAGATACTGTGTATGGGCCGGAAATTGATGATATGATTGAGCATCTGCAAAATGGCGATGTATTGCTGTTAGAAAACGTCCGCTTCAGCCCTGGGGAAGAAAAGAACAGTCCGGAGCTAGCTGAAGCATTCGCACAAATGGCAGATGTGTATGTGAATGATGCATTTGGAACTTCGCACCGTGCACATGCCTCTACAGAAGGCGTTGCCAGGAAGTTACCGGCTGTAGCGGGATTTTTATTAGAAAAAGAAATTAAAGTAATCGGCGATGCTTTAGAAACGCCGGAACGCCCTTTTACAGCTATTATTGGCGGCTCTAAAGTAAAAGATAAAATTGAGGTCATTGAAAACCTGCTTCATAAAGTAGACCATCTTTTACTTGGTGGCGGGCTTGCCTGTACTTTCTTAAAAGCTCAAGGCCATGCGATTGGCGATTCTTTATTAGAGGAAGATAAAGTTGAACTTGCCGGCTCGTTTATTCAAAAAGCAAAAGAGTTGGGCGTACAACTCCATATTCAAAAGGATGCGGTTGTCGCAGACGCATTTAAAGAAGACGCCAACTATAAAACGGTTTCCGTAGATGCGATAGAGGACGGCTGGATGTGTTTGGATATCGGTGAAGAAACAAGTGACGCGTATCGGAACATCATTCTGCAATCGAAATTAATCGTTTGGAACGGGCCGATGGGTGTTTTTGAAATGGAGCCTGCAAGTCATGGAACAAAGGCAGTCGCTGAAGCATTGAAAGAAACAGAAGGCTATACGATTATCGGCGGCGGTGACTCTGCTGCAGCTGTCGAACAATTTGGTTTCGCCAAAGAGATGGATCATATTTCAACAGGCGGCGGTGCTTCTTTAGAATTTATGGAAGGAAAACAACTGCCTGGAATTGAAGCATTGGATAATAACTAAGGAGGAATTTTTCATGCGGAAAAACATTATTGCCGGAAATTGGAAAATGCATAAAACAGAAGCAGAAGCAATTTCATTTATGCAAGCCATGAAGGACGTGACGACAACTGCAACAACAGAAGCTGTCGTTTGCGCGCCGTTTATTCATTTGCCTGCGTTAGTGAAAGAGGCAAAAGGAACGAATCTTTATATTGCTGCACAAAATATGCATGCAGAAGATGAAGGTGCTTTTACAGGAGAAGTCAGTCCGAAAATGCTGGCAGAGCTTGGAGTGACTCATGTCGTACTGGGGCATTCGGAGCGTCGTGCCTACTATAATGAAACTGATGAAACTGTTCAGCAAAAAGTACAGGCAGCTTTTAACCATCAGCTGACTCCTATTGTCTGTGTCGGTGAATCGCTGGAGCAGCGTGAAGCTAACCAAGCTTTATCCCATGTGGAATCTCAAGTGAAAGTAGCTTTAGATGGTCTGACAAATGAGCAGGTATCCCAAACGATTCTTGCCTATGAGCCAATCTGGGCTATCGGTACAGGAAAAACTGCTTCCAGTGAAGACGCAAATGAAGTGTGCAGCCATATTCGAAAAGTTATTAAGGAAATAGCTTCCGACAAGGTAGCAGAAGAAGTGACCATTCAATACGGCGGCAGTGTCAAACCGGCAAATATTAACGAATTATTGCAAACCTCTGATATTGATGGCGCCTTAGTTGGTGGAGCGAGTCTTGAGCCGGCATCTTTCCAGGAATTAATCGAGGCAGGGAATGAACAATCATGAATAAATTAGCAGCACTTATTATATTGGATGGCTTTGCAATTCGGGAAGAAACAAAAGGAAACGCTGTTGCGCAAGCGAACACACCAAATTTCGACCGCTTTTGGAATCAATTTCCCCACAATCAATTAAATGTCAGCGGCAACGATGTTGGCCTGCCGGAAGGGCAAATGGGAAACTCGGAAGTTGGTCATTTGAATATCGGCGCGGGACGGATTGTGTATCAAAGTTTAACTCGTATTAACAAAGCCATAGAAGATCAAACGTTTTATGAAAATGATGTATTTTTAATGGCTATGCGAAAGGCAAAAGAGAATGGTTCTGCGCTGCATTTATTCGGCTTATTATCAGACGGCGGGGTGCACAGTCATATTCGACATTTGTTTGCTCTACTGGAGTTAGCCAAAAAAGAAGGCTTAACAGAAGTGTACGTCCATGGTTTTTTAGATGGACGGGATGTTGGGCCGCAAACTGCACTTGGCTATATTGAGCAAACGGAAGAGAAAATGAAGGAGCTCGGGATAGGAGAATTTGCCACTATTTCCGGCCGTTATTATGCCATGGACCGTGATAAACGCTGGGAACGCGTGCAACTGGCTTATGATGCTATCACTGTTGGCAAAGGACCTGCTTATCAAAGCGCAGAAGAAGCAGTCCAAGCAGCTTATAAAGAAGAAGTATACGATGAATTTGTCAAACCATCTGTTATAATAGATAAGGAAGAGCAGCCAGTCGGGACAGTCGGAGAAGATGATGCGATTATTTTCTTCAATTTCCGTCCGGACAGGGCAATTCAATTATCCAATTGTTTTGCCAATGATTCATTTGATCAAGTGGAAAAAGCAGACATTTCTCATTTAACTTTTGTTTCGATGACATTTTACAGTGAAGAAATTCAAAGTGAAATTGCGTTTGAACCATTAGAGTTAAAAAACACGCTTGGTGAGGTGTTAGCAGAGAACAATCTGCATCAATTACGTATTGCCGAAACAGAAAAATATCCGCACGTGACGTATTTTATGAACGGTGGGATAGACAAGGAGTTTAAAGGAGAAAAGCGTACGCTCATTCATTCGCCTAAAGTGGCAACTTATGATTTGCAGCCGGAAATGAGTGCCTATGAAGTAACCGATGCTTTATTAGACGACCTTGATCAAGGGGAAACAAATGCTATTATTTTAAATTTCGCCAACCCTGATATGGTTGGACATTCCGGGAGACTCGAACCTACTATTCAAGCCGTTGAAACGGTCGATGAGTGTTTAGGAAAAGTGGTTGATAAAATATTAGAACTTGGCGGGGAAGCGATTATTACCGCAGACCACGGCAATTCCGATGAAGTCGTGACCGAAGACGGTAAACCGATGACCGCTCATACGACAAATCCGGTGCCGGTTATTGTCACAAGAGAAACAGGTGAACTGCGCGACAATGGACGTCTGGCTGACTTAGCACCAACATTGCTTGAGTTATTGCAAGTGAAGCAGCCGGAAGAGATGACAGGAATTTCATTATTACAAAATAAATAGATAAAAGGAGTTTATCATATGCCATACATTCAAGAAGTCTATGGAAGAGAAGTGCTGGATTCAAGAGGGAATCCAACCGTTGAAGTAGAAGTGATTACCGAATCTGGTGCATTTGGAACAGCCCTTGTGCCAAGTGGAGCTTCTACAGGGGAATATGAAGCAGTAGAGCTTCGTGACGGAGATCAAGATCGTTACCTTGGCAAAGGTGTTTTAAAAGCAGTAGAAAATGTCAATGAAGTCATTGCTCCAGAACTATTAGGCATGGATGTGACCAGACAAAACATTATTGATGCGGTGATGATGGAATCAGATGACACGCATAATAAAGGGAATTTAGGAGCGAATGCCATCTTAGGCGTATCGATGGCTGTTGCTCACGCTGCTTCTTCGTACTTAGGTATTCCATTATACAATTACTTAGGCGGGTTCAATGCGAACCTGTTACCAACGCCGATGATGAATATTTTAAATGGAGGAGAACACGCGGACAATAACGTAGACATCCAAGAGTTTATGATTATGCCAGTTAGTGCTCCATCTATGAAAGAAGCTGTTCGAGTTGGAGCAGAAGTCTTCCATGCCCTCAAAAAAGTATTAACAGATAAAGGTTTAAATACTGCAGTTGGGGATGAAGGAGGATTTGCACCGGATTTAGAATCGAATGAAAGTGCTCTGGAAACCATTTGTGAAGCTATCGAAAAAGCAGGTTATAAAGTGGAAGAAGATGTTCAATTAGCAATGGACGTTGCTGCTTCTGAAATTTATAAAGATGGCAAATATCAGCTGTCAGGCGAAGGTGTTGTCAAAACGTCCGAAGAAATGGTCGACTGGTATGAACAATTGGTGGAAAAGTATCCGATTATATCCATCGAAGACGGCTTGGACGAAGACGATTGGGACGGCCATCAGCTCTTGACCGAGCGTCTCGGCGACCGTGTCCAATTAGTCGGGGATGATTTATTCGTGACAAATACAGAAAAACTAGCGGAAGGAATTGAAAAAGGCATCAGTAATTCCATTTTAATTAAAGTCAATCAAATTGGAACATTAACCGAAACGTTTGAAGCGATTGAAATGGCGAAAAAAGCCGGCTATACAGCAGTTATTTCGCATCGTTCAGGTGAAACAGAAGATGCGACAATCGCGGACATCGCTGTTGCCACAAACGCTGGGCAAATTAAGACAGGTGCTCCTTCAAGAACAGACCGCGTTGCCAAATACAATCAGCTGATTCGTATTGAAGATGAATTGGCGGGTATCGGTGAATACGCAGGTTCCCAAGCATTTTACAACTTAATCTAAACAAGCAGGACAAAAACATCAGTGAATTTTCAACTGGTGTTTTTTGTCATTAAACAAGTGTTAAAAAAGAGTGTTTTTTAACATGGTTAGATGGGAATAAACTGGAATGTTGGCGCTTTTTCTGATGAAGCAAGGAGCAATAGAAAAACGTCCTAAAAGTAATTGGTTTTTCATCATGTTTTACAACGCAGCGGATAGGAGAGGACAACCCATGGAATATGATGCGATAGTGGTTGGAGCAGGTCTAGCGGGTCTGGTGGCAACAAGTGAAATAGCACGAAGCGGAAAAAGAGTGTTACTGCTCGACCAGGAAGGAGCGCAAAGTATCGGCGGTCAAGCCTGGTGGTCCTTTGGCGGTCTGTTTCTTGTCAATTCGCCTGAACAAAGACGCATGGGGATAAACGATTCCCGCGATTTAGCCTGGCAAGATTGGCTGGGAACGGCTGCTTATGACAGGCCAGACGATTACTGGGGAAAAGAGTGGGCAAAAGCGTACGTAGATTTTGCGACTGATGAAAAACGGGACTGGCTGCATCACAAAGGCGTGCGTATTTTCCCGGTTGTCGGCTGGGCAGAACGAGGCGGATACTTGGCGGAAGGTCACGGTAATTCGGTTCCCCGCTTCCATATTACGTGGGGAACAGGCCCGGGGATTGTAGCTCCGTTTGTCAGGGAAATAGAACGATATAAAGAAATAGGTTTAGTCACTTATTTGCCAAGACATCAAGTGGACGAGTTAATAACTGAAGAGAATCGAATTACCGGCGTGCACGGCACTGTTTTAGAAGCGGATCAAGCAGCACGCGGTCAAGCAACGAACCGGAATCCCGCGGGAGCGTTCACCTATCTTGCTGAAGCAGTAGTGATTGCCAGTGGCGGGATAGGCGCAGATTTTGCTGCGATTCGAAAAAACTGGCCCGCTCGTTTAGGGGAAGCTCCCACACAGATGATCAGCGGAGTTCCACAACATGTCGATGGCAGGATGCTCGGAATCTCGGAAAATAAAGGGGCAAATCTCGTGAATCGGGACCGCATGTGGCATTACACAGAAGGGATTAAAAATTGGAATCCAATCTGGCAGAAACATGGTATTCGTATTTTGCCAGGTCCATCTTCCATGTGGCTGGACGCCAGGGGGAACAGGTTTCCTGCACCGAACCTTCCTGGATTTGATACGTTAGGAACACTTGAGACGATTATGAAAACCGGCTATGAGTATTCCTGGTTTATATTAACCAAAAAAGTCATCGAAAAAGAATTTGCGTTATCCGGCTCGGAACAAAATCCGGATTTAACTGGAAAAAGTATTAGCCAAGTATTGCAGCGAATTAAACCGGGACCGCCAAAACCCGTTCAAGCTTTCTTGGACAAGGGAGAAGACTTTGTGGTTGCAGACTCCATTGATAATTTAGTCGTTAAGATGAACCAACTGGTCGGGGAAAAACGGCTTGATATCGAAAACATCAGACGACAAGTTACTGCGAGAGACAGGGAATTAATGAACCCTTTTTCAAAAGACACCCAAATGACTGCGATGCACGGGGCCAGAAAATATCTCGGCGATAAACTGATACGCACAGCAAAGCCGCATGCTTTTTTAGACCGTAAAAACGGGCCTTTCATTGCAGTGCGTTTGCATATATTGAGCAGAAAAACGCTGGGCGGCCTGCAAACAGACTTGCACTCCCGTGTTTTAAAAGAAGATGGCACGTGGCTGGAAGGATTATACGCAGCAGGGGAAGCAGCCGGTTTTGGCGGAGGAGGACTGCACGGATATCGTTCGTTAGAAGGTACTTTCTTGGGAGGTTGTTTATTTAGTGGTAAAATGGCAGGAGAAGCAGTTCGAGAACAATTACGCTAATGGATAAGGAGGATGGACATGTTATTGGAAGTAATTGCAGTAAAACCGGAAGATGCCCCATTGGCAGAAAAATATGGAGCAGATCGATTAGAATTATGTACGGGAATGGCAGAAGGCGGTTTAACACCGAGCCACGCGCTTATTAAACAAACCGTTCAGTCGACCTCTTTACCAGTAAATGTCATGATCCGTCCTCATGCTTCTTCCTTTATCTATTCAGATGCGGATATTCGTTTGATGCAGGAAGATATTGCACATATCAAAGACATGGGTGCAAATGGGGTTGTCCTTGGACCTCTGACCGAACAACATAAAATAAATGAAAAGCAGCTGCAATTGTTGCTAAAAGCAGCAGATGGACT
Source organism: Pseudogracilibacillus sp. (assembly GCA_035301305.1). GTDB lineage: Bacteria > Bacillota > Bacilli > Bacillales > Amphibacillaceae > Pseudogracilibacillus. Next base: position 5,833 of record DATGUO010000087.1, on the reverse strand, counting down.
GGACGTTACCTTCCACCGGGCATTTGATGAAGTGTCTTCCATGGAGGAAGCTCTGCAAACTGTGCTAAAATATCCGCAAATTACGACGATTTTAACCGCAGGCGGACCGGGAAAAGCACTGGATAATGTCGATCGTTTAAAAGCATTGGCATCCATGACGAAAAACACACGACTGACAGTGATGCCGGGAAGCGGACTTGTCCTCGATCAGCTGGAACAGTTTATACATACGGTTGAGCCATGGGCGATTCATGTCGGGACCGGTGTACGCGAATCTGCGACATATAATTCTGCTTTGTCACAGGAAAAAGTGGCTGTAATCAAGGACCTGGGACGATGAAACAGTTTTTTAAAGTGCTTTGATATTACCAAAGTGTGCAAGCTTGATGAGTTTATATGAATGAGGGATAGTAATGAAAATTAGTGTATTGGATCAATCACCTATTTCAAAGGGGAGTACCACCGAAGAAGCATTAAACAATACAATAAAATTAGCGCGTTTTGTGGAAGAATGGGGATATGAACGGTTCTGGGCGGCAGAGCATCATGACTTATTCGGGTTAGCAAGTCCCAATCCCAATGTGATGCTTGGAATCATTGGAGCAAACACGAATACGATTCGCCTGGGAGCTGGTGCCGTTTTATTGCCTTATTATAAACCTTTTCGTGTCGCTGAAACTTATAATTTATTGGCAACCTTATATCCAGAGCGGGTTGATTTAGGATTAGGGCGGGCTCCGGGAGGCTCTGCCGAAGTCTCTTTGGCGCTTTCTGATAATTACTTAAAACAAGTGCGGGAATACGAAACGTCTATTGACGAATTAATGGGCTTCCTGCATCAGACCTATCCAGCAGACCATCCTTATGGAAAGATAAAAGCAAGTCCTATACCAAAGGAAGCTCCTGCCGTATGGCTTTTAGGCACCAGTGAAAAAAGTGCAGTGCTTGCAGCTGAAAAAGGGACGAATTACGCATTTGCTGATTTTATGACTGATTTTAATGGACCGGAAATTGTACAAAGATTTAAGAAAGAAAGCAGTGAAAGCAATGCACAAGCCATTGTGGCAGTGAATGCATGTTGTGCAGCAACAGAAAAGGAAGCAGAAGAGATTGCATTAAGCTCGATCATTTGGAAATTACAACAGGATAAACAAGAGGATGCACGAGTTCCTTCTAAACAGGAAGCGGCAGCATATGAATTTTCAGAAGAAGAAGCAGAACGAGTGGAAAAAATGAAAGACAAAATGATAATCGGCAATCCGGCACAAGTAAGCGCGAAATTGAAACAGCTTCAAGAAGAATATGCTGCGGATGAATTGATGATTGTAACCATCACACATGACATAGAAGACAAACTCACTTCGTACCGGTTGATTCGTGAAGCATTGGACGTAGGTTAAACAATACACTTCACTCCCTTGAAAAAACAACTTACACTTGCTATCTAAAATAACAATATGATAAACTGTTCAGTAGAGTTTGTCGTTATATGAAGAGAGAGGATGTTGAAAGTGTCTATGTTCGTACACATACTGCTTGTGATTGATGCCATTGTCATGATAGTATTCGTTTTGCTTCAATCAGGGAAGAGTGCAGGATTATCCGGAGCTATCTCAGGTGGAGCGGAACAATTATTCGGGAAACAAAAAGCACGCGGCATGGATTTAGTACTGCATCGTGGAACAGTCATCACGGCTATTTTGTTTTTCTTATTAACTTTTACAAGCGCGTATATATTGTAAAATCGAGCAAATACCCTTATTACTTCACCGTGATAAGGGTTTTCATTTTTTGGGAGGTAAGCAACTATAACGTTTTTCTTGCTTACGTGTAATAAAACATTCGCTTGGACATTGGCGATTAGTACGCTTTCTATAGGAGTAAGATTATTGGAGGAAGTAAACGATATGAAAATTAAACAACCAGCCCCATTTACATTTGAAGCTGGCCCGAGAGCTGTATTACTGCTGCATGGTTTTACTGGCAACTCTGCCGATGTGCGTATGCTGGGCCGCTATTTAGAGTCGAAAGGATACTCGAGCCATGCGCCTATTTACCGCGGGCATGGATCCACTCCGGAAGAGTTGGTAAAATATCGTCCTGCTGATTGGTGGGAAGATGTTCAAGCAGCTTATCAGCATTTAAAAGATTTAGGATATAAAGAAATCGCTGTGGCCGGTTTATCAATCGGAGGAGTGTTCGGGCTGAAATTGGCTTCTGAAAATCCGATTAAAGGGGTCGTCCCGATGTGCGCCCCGATGTATTTTGATAATGAAAACCATTTAACTGCCGGTTTTGAACAGTTCGCCAAACAATATAAGCAATTATCCCAAAAAGACGAGGCTGTCATGGGAGAAGAAATCGAGCAATTGATGAAAGTATCTGAGTCTTTGTTTAAAGATGTGGGAACCTTTGTCCAAGATGTCAGCAAAATCATCGATTTAATTTTTTCACCGGGATTAGTAGTGCAAGCCGTAAACGACCAAATGATTAATCCGAAAAGCGCAAACTACATTTATGACAATCTGGAATCAGACCATAAACAGCTCTCCTGGTACCAGGAATCCGGCCATTTCATTACTGTTGGCCCGGAAAAAGACCAATTACATGAAGAAATATATGAGTTTTTAGAAGGACTGGACTGGGAAGAGTAAATAAAGAAAGAATTTGAAGAAGGAGGTGCAAGATATGAAAGAAATGCATCCATTAAGTGAAGATATTATGCAGTATTTTAAAGAGAATGGAAAAAAGCCGCTTTCAGTGAAAGAATTAGAAGCGGAATTTGAGATGGATGAAACAGAGGACTTTAAACAACTCATCAAAGCATTAAATTATTTAGAAGACTCGGGTGCCCTTATCCGCACCAGAAAAAATCGGTATGGGCTTCCTGAAAAAATGAATGCGATTCGCGGGAAAATCGATATGCATCAAAAAGGGTTTGCTTTTCTGATTCCGGAAGAGGAAGAAGCCCAGGATATTTATATCCATGCGTATGATTTACACTCTGCGATGAATAGAGACACTGTCCTTGTTCGATTGGAAAAACACGGTGGGGAAGGTCAACGTCCGGAAGGGTCAGTCATCCGTATTGTAGAGCGGGCGAATCAGCAAGTCGTCGGGACGTTTGAAGACAATCAATCTTTTGGATTTGTCCGCCCGGATGACAAGCGAATACCGAATGATATTTTTATCCCAAAACGAAAGACAAAAGGAGCTGTCACCGGCCATAAAGTGGTCGTCTCCATCGATAAATACCCGGAGAAGAGAAAGAATGCAGAAGGGGAAATCATTGACATCCTCGGGCATGAAAACGACCCTGGCATTGATATATTATCGATTATTTATAAGCATGGCATTAAAATGGAATTTCCCGAAAATGTGCTCACAGAAACAGAAAGAGTGGCTGAAACTGTTTCTGAAGAGGAAATGGCCGGACGGCGTGATTTACGCGATAAACAGATTGTCACCATTGACGGAGCAGATGCCAAGGACTTGGATGATGCGGTTCGTGTGGAAAAATTGGACAATGGAAACTATTTATTAGGTGTTTATATTGCAGACGTCAGCTATTATGTGAAAGAAAATGCAGCAATTGACCAAGAAGCATATGAAAGAGGGACAAGTGTGTACCTTGTCGACCGGGTTATTCCGATGCTTCCTCATCGCCTGTCCAATGGCATATGCTCCTTAAATAAAGGGGTCGACCGTTTAGCCATGGCCTGTGAAATGGAAGTGAACCCATCAGGTGAAGTAGTGCAGCACGAAGTTTTTGAAGCAGTGATTCGTACGGATGAACGCATGACATATGATGCGGTGAATAACATTTTAGTGAATCATGATGAAACCGAGATGAATAACTATCAAGCATTAGTGCCTTTATTTCAAAACATGGAAGCATTAGCGAGTATTTTACGCAAGAAACGCATGAACCGTGGTGCGATTGATTTTGATTTTAAAGAAGCACAAGTAATCGTTGATCAAGAAGGAAAAGCAAAAGACATTGTTTTAATCGACCGTTCTGTCGGTGAAAGACTCATTGAAGAATTCATGCTTTGTGCAAACGAAACAATCGCAGAGCATTTTCATTGGTTGGAAGTGCCTTTTATTCACCGGATTCACGAATCGCCGGATGCAGCCAAATTACAACAGTTTTATGAATTCGTCCAAGGTTTGGGATATGTCGTGAAAGGAACAGCGAATGATGTCCATCCTTTAGAATTACAAAAGATACTCGATAAAGTAAAAGGCGAAAGAGAAGAACCGGTGATTCAAAAATTAATGCTGCGCTCTATGCAGCAAGCGAAATACGACCCGGCAAGCATCGGACACTTCGGATTATCTGCAGACTTTTACACGCACTTCACGTCCCCAATCCGACGTTATCCGGACTTAACAGTTCATCGGCTGATTCGCACCTATCTCATGCAAGGGAAAATGGACACCAAAACGATGAAAAAATGGAAAAGCCGCTTACCCGAGATTGCGAAACACACCTCTGAAATGGAGCGAGTTGCTGTCGACGCTGAAAGAGATGTCGACGATATGAAAAAAGCGGAGTACATGCAGGATAAAGTTGGTGAAGTGTACACTGGCATGATCAGTTCAGTCACCAGTTTCGGCGTATTTGTCGAACTCGAAAACACTGTAGAAGGGTTAGTCCACGTCAGCTATATGCTGGATGACTATTACCATTTTTCAGAAGCACAGCAAGCGTTAATCGGAGAAATGACGAAAAACATCTATCGCGTAGGGGATGAAGTAACCATTCAAGTCGACCAAGTCAATATGACAGACTACACGATTGATTTTGCATTTTCAGACGAAACGCCTTCTTAAGAAAGACTAACTATATAAAGTCAAGTAAAAAAATAAAATAATTTCTAGGACAATGTATGAATAGTGAGCATGCCAAATAAGCATCAGGGCATATTGATTTTTCACTTACTGACGGATTTCATATGGTTCATTTTTAATTAAAATCGCATGAATGATATAACAGAGTTTTCGAGAGACAGCACCAACAGCTGTTAGATGATGTTTTCCTTCTAATCGTTTTTTATCATAAAAGGCTTTCAAAACAGGGTCACTGCGTGAAGCAACTAAGGCTGCTTGAAACAGAGCTTTTCGTAAATAAGGTGAGCCACGTTTGCTCATGATGTTATGTGTCGCATCAAATTGACCTGATTGTGATATAGAGGCGTCAATACCAGCGTAGGCAACTAATTTTTTAGGATTAGAAAATTTGTGAATATCACCAATCTCACCTAAAATCGTTGCACCATTAGTCGATCCAATTCCTGGGACTGTTTCAATGACAGAGTTAATGGAAGCCATTAATTGGGTGATTTCTTCTTCAGTTTGCTTTATTTGCATTTCTAGAAAGTTTAGCTGTTCAATCATTGAACGAAGTTGGAAAGTGAATGCATCTTGTGCAAATCGAATACCGAAAGATTTCGACGCCGCCGTTTTTAATGCTTCTGCTTTAATTAATCCAACGCGATTACGACTCGCTAAACGAAGTGTTTCCGCCAAGTCATCAGCAGTAATGTCGTTAAATGCATCTGGGGTTGAATATTCGAGAAGTGCTGCTTTGGATGCTTTTCCAAACACACCAACCTTCGAAAAGACCGTATCATACTCAGGGAAAACTTGATCTAAAACAGCAATGATTTTTCGTTTAAAATCCCCGGCTGTTCCAACTAAGTACGATCGATAACGGGTTAATTGACGCAAGGAAAACATATCTTCATTCGCTAAGGTAGTGTCTTCAAATGAACCGTAACGAATAAGGTCAGCTATTAATACCGAATCAATGATGTCCGTTTTTCTTTTG
>DATGUO010000086.1:0-8686 GCA_035301305.1 Pseudogracilibacillus sp. | reverse complement strand
ATGAAATTGACTCAAGTATGAAATTAAAATCTTCTATTCTTTAATTATCAATTTCAACCCGTCCATAAAAAGAGTATCTATATTTTTATTTGCGTTAAAATATTCCTGGACTGCCTGGGCTGTTAAAGGATGGTTTTGATTGAATGTGTCCACATCAAATTCTTTTAAAAGCTTGTCTGAAACTTCCATTTGTTCTTCTGACACGTAACCAAATGTATATCGCATGGCAGTTACAACAGTTAAACGTGAAGTATGAAGAGATACGTTATTATCATACAGTGTTTGAATCGCCATTTCAGATAATTTTGCCATATTCTCCGACAGTTGTGAGCTGGTCACCACTTTTACTCCGTCTGAATAAGCAAGCAACGTTTGTCGTAATGTATTGAAAAAATCAATTAACCAATCTTGCCATGCTTCATTTTCATCTATTGCTTGAAAGTGTTTAAATCCTTCCCGAAGAATCACTTCTGCCATTTCATTTACTAATGCTTCTTTATTATTAAAGTGCCAATACAGAGCAGATGCGTATACGTCTAATCTTTTGGCAATCTTTCTTAAAGTTACTCCTTCCAAACTCGACTCGTTCAATAATGTTAAAGCTTCGATGACAATTCTCTCTTTACTTAATGCCATTCTAAATCTCCCTCTCGTCCGTAAAAGCTGTATGTAAGACCATGTAGATTCTTCTGTCTTCGTTGACATTATAGCATATATTATTTATACTGAACATAGTTCAATTGAACAGTGTTCAATAAAATATTGAGGAGGATTTACGAAATGAATGATAAAAATCAATATAACCTTACAGATATAAAAGCGATGAAACAGAACAAAAAATGGTTCAGCTGGTCCTCTCCAGTGGGACTCGTTATCTTTTTAAATGGCATCACTACATTCGGGATATTAATACAATATTTGTTTGGAAGTTGAAAATGAACGATCCCGTTAAGGAAGTATACTGCAAATAGGAAGTATTATTTGGTTAAAATTGAAGGAGGAAGATAAAAATGAAAGCAGCTGTATTACACAACTATGGAGAATACCCCCATTTTGAAGAATTTCCTGATCCCGTACCAGATGAAAAAGAAGAGCTTATTGACGTTAAAGCAGTCACCTTAGAAAATATTCATAAAATGATAGCAAGCGGGGAGCATTTCGCCAGCAGTCAATTTATTTCTGAATTTCCGACAATTCTTGGTTTTGATGGAATCGGGCGGCGTACAGACGGCAAAATGGTTGGTTTTGGCGGGCCGAGACAGCCGTATGGATCGATGGCGGAAAAGACAGTTGTATCTAAAAGTAATACGGTACTTATTCCAGAAGATATAGACGCCGTAACAGCAGCAACTGTGCCAGGCTCAGCTTTAACATCGTTATTTCCTCTTAAATGGGGAGCGAAATTAGTTGAAGGAGAAACAGTTTTAATTAATGGAGCGACAGGAGTATCGGGAAAGCTGGCTGTTCAGGTTGCTAAACTTCTAGGCGCAGGGAGAGTGGTGGGGACAGGACGAAATCCAGAATCAATGAAAAAAGTGAAAGAGCTGGGTGCAGATGCAGTCATCGATTTAACCCAATCAGAAGAAGAAATTAGGAAAGCTTTTCAAGAAGAGAAGAAAGACGGGTATGATATTATCATTGATTATGTATGGGGAAAACCGAAAGAATTATTACTAGAGGCGTTGACACCTGATCGAATCGATTTGTCAGGGAAAAACACTCGTTTAGTCCAACTTGGAGAAAAAGCCGGCTCTGAAATTTCTCTTTCTGCCAGTATGCTTCGCACATCCGGTGTAGAAATTTTTGGCGGTGCGAAAGGGATGACCTTGGAAACTAAAAACGAAGGGACCGAACTTGTCTGGCAATGGTTGAGAGAGAATAAATTACAAATGGAAATTGAAAAAGTGGCTTTACAAGATATTGAAGAAATCTGGCAACGAACCGATTTTCAAGGGAAAAGAGTAGTCCTGGTTCCTTAAAAAGAACTTAATCCATATGCTGAATATGTCCAACTTCATTATTTGTAAAAAGGTTAGATGTGGAACAGATGGGAAGAATTTCTTAAAAATCAGTTTTTTAAAAAGGTTTTCAGGGTAAACATATATATAGATGTTCTAAAGTAAATTTAATTTTAAAGAAAATAAGCTAAAAAATATGGAAGTACAGGATTGCAAAAAGAAGCTGCTTTCCAACATCAGGTGAAAATTTCAAGAGTGAACCGAAAAGATTTTTTCCCCCTACACGAAGCAGCAGTCATTTTGCAATACAAATATGAAGGAGGCAGGTAAGATGGATTTTAAACCAGGACTGGAAGGTGTTACGGCAGTAAAAACGGCTTTGAGTAAAGTGGACGGTGAAGCTGGCCGACTGATTTTCAGAGGGTATGAAGCAGATGAGCTGGCACGGAAGCATCAATTTGAAGAAGCGGTCCATTTATTATGGTATGGAACGATGCCAACGGATGATGAACTGTCAAAATTGAAAGAAGAATTAAAAAAGAACCGGAAAGTGCCGGAGAAAATTGTAACGTTAATCAAGGAGCTGCCGGAAGATATGGAAATGATGGCCGTATTGCGTACGTGCATTTCTGCTCTTGGCTATGAGACGGAATGGCCGCCTAAACCGGAAGAAGCAATTCGGATTACAGCAATTACGCCGACCATACTCACTTATCGCTATCGATTAATGAATAATCAGGAAGTTGTGTCGCCAAACAATGATTTGGATCATGTAGCAAATTATTTATACATGCTAAGAGGGGAAGAACCGACGAAAGACCATACAGATGCGCTGAATGCGTACTTTATATTAACAGCGGAGCATGGTTTGAACGCGGCAACATTTACTTCCAGAGTCATCACCTCTACGCAATCGGATATGTTCTCAGCAATTACCGGCGCGATTGGTGCGATGAAAGGCCCATTGCATGGAGGAGCGCCGTCCGGTGTGATGGATATGCTGGATGAAATTGGCTCCATGGATTATGTGGAGTCTTGGATTCGTAAAAAATTGGAAAATGATGAGAAATTGATGGGGTTCGGCCATCGGGTGTATAAAACAATGGACCCGAGATCGGAAGCCCTGAGAGACATCACGAGCAAGATGTCAGAGAATGATGAATGGCTCGCACTCGCAAAACAGGTAGAAAAAAGAGCTATTGAATTGCTGGAAGAATATAAGCCGGGACGTCGCTTGTACACTAATGTGGAATTCTATGCAGCCGCTATTTTCCGGTCGATTGATTTTCCATCCCCGTTATTTACACCAACGTTTACGGCGAGTCGCATGGCAGGGTGGTGTGCTCATATTATGGAGCAGGGAAATAATAATCGGATTTTCCGTCCGTTGGCAGCTTATACTGGCGATGAATAATTATCTTCACGGACCACTCATAATAAGTATGGTGTGGTCCGTTTGTTTATGCGGAAGTATTCAAATGCAGTCCTGATTGATTTTATTTTCCAATTTAGAAATATTTTTAAAAGCCAATAAGAAACACAGGAATCGCTTTTTATATTATCCCTTTTGGGTCATCACCTATGTTTTTTGATGGTTTTTAAGCATTCATAAATACATCTTCTAAGGAGCGCTCTTCGATTTTTAACTCGTAAACCAGAAAGTCCGATGCCGTCAATTCTTTGACAAGCAGAGGAATATCTTCTTCAGAACCAATTTGGACTTGTGTATGGGATTCTTTTTCCTCTAAAAAAGACAAAGAAATACCAATTTCACTGGATAATCGTTGGACAGCCGCTTCTGGTAACACCGGCTTGGTTCTGATAGAAATTCGACAACCTGCTTCTATATTTGTCTTCAGATATTCCGGGGGTCCCAGTTTTTTAATCACGCCGTCACTCAAAATCCCCACTCTATCACTTATTTTGTCAATCTCATCCAGGTTATGAGAGGTAAGCAAAATAGTTTTCTCTTGTTTTTGCAATCTTTTTATCAAACATCGTATATGAATGGCAGATTCCGGATCGAGACCTGAAGTCGGTTCATCTAAAATAATGAAACTTGGGTTCCCTAATAAAGCTTGAGCGATGCTGATTTTCTTCTTCATTCCAAAGGAGTAGGTTTTAATTTTTTTCTTAGTAACATGCTCCAGCCCTACTTCTTTCATGAGCGTTTCATATTCTTCTCTGCTGCGGGTGTCTCCAGTTAATTTTCCCATATAACGCAAAAACTGAATGCCTTTCATATGATGGTATAAATTGGCGACGTCTGGCATGACTCCTATGTTGGATTTAATCTGATTCAATTGCTGATCAGAGACTCCCATTATGTGAAAGGATCCGGAGCTTTTGTTTACAATTCCAGTTATCGTGTGGATGAACGTAGACTTACCAGCCCCATTATGCCCAACAAAACCAAATATTTCTCCCTGATGGATTGTTAAGTCGATTCCTTTTAAGATAGCGGTCACACCATAGCTTTTTGTCAGTTGTTTGGTTTGAAGTATTTCCATTTTACACATCCTTTCTTTGCAGGAGATAAATCGCAATTAGAATGTATATACAACTGATTCCCAAGGGGATTATCATCAGAAAAATAGGCCCATCTAAATAGTGATAAGGCAGTACATATTTGAAAGGCGATAAATACCATCTATCAATAATCGTTGCAGTTAAGCCGACAATCGGTAAAGTAATACCGAAAATGATACCTAAGAACATAGATAAAGTTGATTTTGGAATCAATGTGGAAATAAGCAACACAAAACTGACGATATAAAATATAAAAACCAGCGATTGCATATAATCTTTTGGAAACCAAGATCCAGCAATCATAGTTAGAGCTGCAAACGAGATGGACATAGTTACTATCCAGAACAACATAGTCCCGATAAGTTTCCCAGTCAGAACTTCTATTCTTGATACCTTGGTCACGAGCAAGCGCATCGTACCCATTTCAATTTCTTTATTTATGACGTCATGAGAAGTGGCAAATACAAATAGAAATCCAAAAAATCCGATTAACAAGACGATGACAACTGTATATAATGCACTTTCGTCCTCATTCATGCCAATGGCTTGTTGAATGAAGGTATCATTCTCCTGAATAAACGAAGCAGATTGATAAGAAACAACGGTCATAAACAAAATAATCAATATGGACCGAATGCTTTTAAATGAATGAATAAATTCTTGTTTTACTACATGAATCAAATGAATCCCTCCTTATCAAAAAAATTTTTCAATTGTTTTTTTGAATATTTTTTCTTCCTTGTGACCATTCTTCACTTAAGAAGATAAGTCCTATGACTAGAATAATGATATATGCAGCAAAACTATCGATTTCCGCTGTTGAGTACAACCAGGATAAATGAGTAACGAACAAAACAGGGATAATCGCTCCCCAATAAGGACTTTTCCTGGTCGATAAGAAATATTGCAAAGCAAGCAATCCTGCGTAAATAAGAAAACTATACATTCCAAAGTCGAACATTGTACATTCTTTCCTTTCTTTTATATTGTATAAAAACTAAATCAAGCAGTTTTACTGCTGTGACTCTATGATTAGTATACGAAGAAAAGCTTACTCCAAGATAAACTATTTCCTTACATTTTGCTTAATTCGCATGTAAAATTATTAAGCTGTTCGTAAGGTTCTTGTGTTACGATAAGAAAAGGTGATGAAAATGACAAAAGAACATATTTTAATCGTGGATGATGAGGCAGCTATTCTGCAGATGGTGGAAATGATTTTACAAAAGGAAGGATTTAACAATATATCGAAAGCATCAAATGGAGAAGAAGCATTGAATATGGTGCGGAGCTCTAAGGTGGATTATATTGTTTTAGACGTCATGTTGCCGGATATGAACGGCTTTGACCTTTGTAAGAAAATCCGGGAATATACAAATGTACATGTTTTATTCCTGACTGCAAAAACAAATGATGTGGATATATTAACCGGGTTTGAGTATGGGGGAGATGATTATGTAACGAAACCCTTCAATCCACTGGAAATTGCTGCTCGGGTGAAAGCTCATCTGAAGCGAAAACAAGATAAACAGCAAGCTTCAAACGAAGTTTCACGTAAGCAATATCGTTTCAATCATTTCACAGTCGACGAAACGGCTGGAGAGCTCTTGGTACAAGGAAAAGTCATTTCTTGTCCTGCCCAGGTGTTTATGCTGCTTATCTATTTTTGTAAACATAAAAACCAAGTGTTGTCCAAAGAGCAATTATTTAATGCGGTATGGGGATATGAACATATTGCGGATGACAATACGATTATGGTACATATTCGAAGACTTCGGGAAAAAATAGAACCAGACCCCAGTAACCCGATTTATCTGCAAACGGTAAGAGGGTTAGGCTATAAGCTGGTAGGGGAAGAGATATGAAATTAAGAGGTCGCATTTCGTTTCATTTTTTGATTCAATTTTTTATTCTATTTGCAGTGACCTTTCTGGTTATCATTGGGCTGCTCATTTTGGTCGTTAATTTTATAACGAATGATGAATTTAAGACAAACCCAAGAGAAGCAGTGATCGAAAACATACCAACATACTTTACTGTCTCAGATGAGGAAGAAGTATCTATTGACGATAAGTGGAAGAAGCAATTAAAAGAAAATCAGATGTGGCTGCAAGTCATTAATGAACAAGGAGAAGTCATCTATAATGCCAACACACCAGCAGATATTGAAAACGCTTATACGATTAATGAATTACTTGAGATGGAAGAAACAGACAAAGCAGGTGATTTTACAGTAGAGCTGTATTACGATGAATGGATGACGTATGCTTATTATTTTTTATTTGGGTATGAAGAGATGGAAAAAGAACAGCTTAAATCCTGGCACGATCAGTTTAGTAAAGCTGGCAAGATCGATTCGGAAGCGATGTCTGATTTGGAAAAACAATTAAAACCAGAAAATGCTTCTGTTGAAATTTATAAAGAAGGACAACTTATTCAAAGCGCCGGAGATAAACTGGAAGAAGATTCCGGAAAAATGAATATTCTTGCTTCTATTCATTCTCCTGGCAAACAAAAAACAAAAGCATTTACGTATACAGATGAAAAAAATGACACAGCATGGATCTATCGCATACCAAACGAAAACTACAGTAAAGAAGGCATACCGTTTCTTAACTCTGAACTTCAGATGTTGCTGGTCGCTTTATTCATCAGTTTATTTATAGCTATTTTATTTTCTGTATGGAGTGGCTACAGATATGGAAAACCAATGATTATTATGATTCGCTGGCTGGAAGAAGTTGAGAAGAAACAATATGAGCGTATACTTTCAGAAAAAGAACAACGAAAAGTATTTAAAAGAAATGGGAAAATCAAGTTTCGTTACCGATTGTATAAAGAAGTGATTCAGTCCTTTTCCAATATGACCGCCAAATTAGCACGTGCTGATAGAGAAAGAGAGGAGCTTGACCGGGTCCGGGAAGAATGGATGGCAGGCATTTCTCACGATTTGAGAACACCACTCTCGAGTATCCAAGGGTACGGTCATATAATGGAAAGCGATAAATACGATTACTCTGCAGAAGAGCTGCAACAGATTGGCCAAGTCATCCGTACGAAGTCTGATTATATGGTTGATTTGTTGAATGATTTTTCTTTTGTTTTCCAATTAAAAAACAAGGCTGTCACCATGCAGGTTGCTCCAATTGATTTGAATGCATATACAGAAGACATTGTTTCGAAATTCAATCAGGATTTTATAAATGAGGAGTATACAATCCGACTAGAAAATTCAGAAGAAGATGTTATAGCACTTGCCGATCCGAAATTGTTTAAACGAGTCCTCGATAATTTTCTGTCTAATGCAGTGAAACATAACCCGCCGCAAACGATCATTACAGTTAAAGTATTTGAAGAAGGCGGTTATCCGTTCATTCAAATAACAGATAACGGCAAAGGAATGGAACAAGCATTTCTGGATCAATTATTCAATCGTTATTATCGCGGCACAAGCACACAGGAGAGAACGGAAGGTGAAGGGCTTGGCATGAGCATTGCCAAAGCAGTGATTGAATTGCATGAAGGAGACGTTCAGGTGAGGTCCGAGAAACATAAAGGTACGACGATTAAGATACATTTGCAGAATCCAGTATGTGTATTGAGAAAACATACTAATTAAGTTACGGGAAGCAGTCATGAGTCGTACTATTGAACGTTTTTTATGACCTTTAATCTGTCGCTATTAGTTAAATATTCAGGAAACGACAACATGAAATGTAAGAAGTGAATATTTATCTCTTACACTGACAAGATGAATGCATCCCTTAAATTAGACTCAAGATCTGATTTAAGGGATGTTTTTTATTAAAAAATAGTAGCGTATACTCGTTTCAACTCTTCTGAGAAGGGAATAATGCAGAATAAAACGATTTCAAATACGTAAAATAAGCACCAAAAAGGAGACTTTACCATGAGTAAAGAAAAAAAGCAAAATAAAAAAGGAGATGTAGATGAAGAAGATGTAACAGTAGTAGACCCTGGTGTTGCAAAAAAAGCCGTTTACGCGACAGCGATGGGGAATGCAATGGAATGGTTCGACTTTGGGATTTATTCTTATTTAGTTGCAACTTTATCAAAAATCTTTTTTTCAGGCGTAGCGGAACAGTATCAACTTATCTTAGGTTTTGGAACATTTACTGCGGCATTTTTAGTAAGACCAATCGGCGGAGCAGTCTTTGGACGTCTTGGCGATAAAATGG
>DATGUO010000085.1:0-13291 GCA_035301305.1 Pseudogracilibacillus sp. | reverse complement strand
TAGACGAACTGATTGCGGATGCTAAATATTTAGAACAACTCCTCGGCCATGAAGTTCCCGGACAAGTGATGAAAGCTGGAAAAATAACAGATCTATATAAAGCTTAGCAGAAATTTTATCAAGGAGGGTTTGTTGCGAAAGAGCAACCAGTGATTTTTCAATGAAATAGTTGTTTGTAATCGGTGCTCTTTCATGCAGAAAAACATTCCCTTCTTGGTTTTCTTTTTCGTAAGTCCAGCGCAGGAACTGATTGACTTTTTTCGTGATTTGTTGTCGATTACTTTCTTCCACGGCAGTATTTCTTCTTTTTATGTCTTCTATTGCCGACAAACTACTCTTCACGGCAAAACTTCTTCTATTTATGCGTTCTGCTGCCGACAAACTCCCCTTCACGGCAGCATTTCTTCTTTTTATGGTTTCTCCTGCCGACAATTCCCCTGCCACGGCAATATTTCTTCCTTTTATGCCTTCTGTTGCCGACAAACCACCTGCCACGGCAGTATTTCTTCTCTTTATACGTTCTTTTGCCGGCAAATCACCTGCCACGGCAGCATTTCTTCTTTTTATACGTTCTTTTGCCGGCAACTCTCCTGCCACGGCAATATTTCTTCTTTTTATATGTTCTGTTGCCGGCAAATCACCTGCCACGGCAGTATTTCTTCTCTTTATACGTTCTTTTGCCGGCAAATCACCTGCCACGGCAGCATTTCTTCTTTTTATACGTTCTTTTGCCGGCAAATCACCTGCCACGGCAGCATTTCTTCTTTTCATGGTTTCTGCTGCCGGCAATTCCCCTCGCACGGCAATATTTCTTCTTTTCATGGTTTCTGCTGCCGACAAATCGTCTACCACGGCAGTATTTCTTCTTTTTATACGTTCTGCTGCCGGCAAACCGCCTCCCTCAAGGACAGAACCCCTGCTTTCGCCTCCTTCTTTACGAAAGAATTAAAAAATATTCCTTAGCGCTGCCATATCGAAAACGAATAGAAACACGAAAAAGAGCACCTCTGTCCGGGTGCTCTTTACGCTTCATTTCCTATTATTATTTTTCCGTTGGCAGGTCTTGATTTTTCCAATTCTCTATACCGCCTTCGAGATTTACCACATTTTTATAACCGTTCTTCTGTAAAATGCTTGCTGCAATCGCGGAACGCTTTCCTGTCCGACAATGTACGGCGACTGGTTTATCTTCCGGTACTTCATCTAACCTATCCGGGAGATAGCCTAACATGATATGGCGCGCACCCGGAATATGGCCTTCATCCCATTCGTCCTGATTACGTACATCTATTATTTCCATTGCATCATTTTTAAATTTCTCTTGAACCGCTTCCGGACTTTCCACCTTATACTGTTCTATGTCTTGCGATTGATCTATAATTTCTGGCGAAGCGAAGGCGAATACATTGTCCAAACCAATCGACTCCAAAGCTCGTTTTACAGTGTCAACCTCATACACAGAAGCGATTAGAAGAATATCTTTTTCATAATCCAACAGCCATCCTGCCCAATTGGGAAGTGAATTTCGATTTGGAATATTGAACGTCCCTGGTAAATGACGCTCGGAAAATTCTGTTTCTAAACGTGTATCGACTACTTGGACAGCTGTATTGGCAACTTCATTTTCCAACGTCTCAACGTCACTCACTTCATCAATCGGCGATTGCTTCAAGAGAGTCGGTCCTTCTTTATTGACGCGTTTCATCACTGAAAAATACTTTGGAGGAGCAGGTTGTCCGGCAATCAATTCTTCTACAAAGGAGTCTTCGTCCTCTTCTTGTAATGCCCAGTTGTTGTACTTTTCATAACCTGTAGTTGACATGGGCACCGCTCCCAGTGATTTTCCGCAGGCGCTTCCTGCTCCATGTCCCGGCCAGACTTGCAAATAATCAGGCAACTCTTTAAAACGCTGTAACGAGTCGAACATTTCTCGCGCTCCCATTTCTGCTGTTCCTTCAACTTGAGCTGCCTTTTCTAATAAATCCGGTCTGCCGACGTCCCCTACAAATACAAAATCTCCTGTAAAAATGCCCATTGGTCTTTCGGCACCGCTTCCTTCGTCCGTTAAGAGAAACGATAAACTCTCTGGAGTATGACCTGGCGTGAATAAAACGTCAAACTTCACATTCCCTATATAAAAAACGTCGCCAGCTTGCAGCAATTGATGCTTTACATCATCCAAATATTGATACTCCCAATCTTCATCTCCTTCATCGGATACATATACAGTCACATCATGACGATGAGCTAATTCACGGGCCCCGGAAACAAAATCTGCGTGAATATGCGTCTCTGCCACGGCAATAATATCAAGTCCCTCTTCTTCCGCTGCTTTGAAATACTCCTCAAAGTGTCTCGCCGGGTCAAACACGATTGCTTCTCCTGTCTGTTGGCATCCCACTACGTAAGAATTTTGAGCTAATTTTTCATCAAAAAACCTGCGAAAATACATCTCTTATCGCCCCTATCTGTATTGCTTGTTTTACATGTTTAAAAACATGATTGCACCACTCTTCTGTTAAACATCATTATATTTTCATATTTAAAATTATTTCAAACTACTTCATTCATTAACTCTATATACCTCATGTGGTATCTTTTAAACGTGCAAGAGACAGTTGGTTAAACTGACTCTTCAACTAAAGCGGAGCGTCAACACGATTACATCGCCAAAAGCCATGCCAAGATATGGTTATAAGAAAAATACACGCTATTATTAAGATGTGCCGCCTCCCGTTTGCAGCCTTAACATATCTGTCTTTAACCGGGACATAAAATTTCTCATCACAGCTGTATTACGAGATTTCGACCAGACAAGAGCCATACCCGGATAATCTTGCGTCAAATCAGCAATCTTAAGTGGGACAACTTCATTTGCCGCCACCGCAAAATCATTTTTAATTGTATAATCTGGTGCGATGGTAATAGCCAAGTTTTCCTTTACAGCGTTGCGAATAGCATCTAAATTATTTGTAGAAAACAAAACGTCTATGCTGCCAAATCGGGCAGATAAGTCATCGACAAATTCCCACAGACGATCATCATCGTAAATGACAAGCAAGTGTTTTTGAATCTCGGAGGCAGTGATGGAGGAAGCGTGCGCCAGCGTTGACTGCTCGCTTGCTGCTACCATCATGCTTCCTTTTAGCACTACCTGTATTTCAATGTCCTCGTTTCTAAACTCTGCGCCTTCCCTGCTCAAGCCAACTAATCCAATATCCAGTTTATCGTCTGCGATATCATCAATAATCGCTTGCGAAGATTGTTCGGCTATTTCCATTTTAATTGTAGGATAATCTTTTTTAAAAGCTGCTAATGTTTTGGGCAAATACATTAAAGGGCTTGGAATGGTGCCTAATCTTAATTTCTCACTTGCGAGGTATAAATCAGTATTTGCCTCCATTTGCAGCTCTTCCATTTTACCCAAGATTTCCATTGCTTTTAAGATTATTTTACTGCCTGCTTCTGTTGGGGCTGTTCCAGAACGGGAACGATGAAATATTTTGACTCCCAATTTCTTTTCCAGGTTGGTAATCGACTGGCTAATCGCCGATTGAGTGACATGTATTTTTTCGGAAGCATCGGCAAGTGAACCAGCCTCTGCTACTTCAACAATATAGGTCAGCTGTTCTAAATTCATGACTATACCTCTTTTCCTTAAGTAAAACTTAACTGAACATCATTATAATTAAATATACATGAAGATAAAGGTTTTGTATAATGAAAATAGAATCTTCTGAAAAAAGAAAGGGGATAATATATGAAACAAGAAGAAACAGTAGCTGAACAAGCGCCTTTTCAGCAAATACCGCATTTTGAAGAAGCACATGGGATAACGGACCCCGGCAGGCAATTAGAAAAAATTAAAGAAGTGATTCCGTCTTTTAAAAAATGGTTTAAAGAAACAGGAGAAGCAGCAGCCTTCCATTCCTTTGATTTAATAAAAATTCCATATCCTAAGAAATTTGGATTATGGCGTGCTGCCAAAACTCCTGTACCTTTTATTTGGTTTACGAATCGCATGTTCCTTGTGCAATGGGAGGCAGAGGGCCGAACATGGACATTACTGAACGAGCCTACAGAAACTGACTTAGCGGAAGGCACTCCTTATTATTCTGAGTTAATCGAAAAATACGGAGAAGTTTTAAGTAAAAGTTTTTTATCTAAAAAACTGGGAACTGTAGAAGGGTATTTAGAAGAAGTCGGACTGAAGCCGGAAGACATTGATTATATCACATACGATCACTTGCATACGCAGGATATCCGCCGCTGGGTTGGCACGACAAAACCGCAAAGCGATATCAGCCCAGACAAACCTGTGGAACCTTTTTTTCCAAATGCGAAGTTAATTGTCCAGCAAAAAGAATGGGAACTCTTAAGATGTCTTCATCCTTTGCAAGACATGTGGTATCAGCCGGAAGAATTTGAAGATATCCCTATGGATCGAGTATTGTTTACGAATGGCGATGTCCTACTGGGCCCGGGCGCCGCGCTGATTTGGACACCGGGACATTCTCAAGGAAATCATTCACTCGTCGTCAATACGAATTCAGGCATTTGGGTAAGCAGTGAAAATGCGATTGCTGCAGAATGCCTTGTACCGGAAATCAGCAAAATCCCTGGGCTTAAAAAATATGCTAAACATACAAAATTTGAAGTCGTTATCAATGGAAACACCGTAGAAAATACATCGAGACAGTATAATTCTATTGTCCAAGAAAAGCTGATGGCAGATTATCGCAGCGACAACCCTAAAATCCCGCAATTTTTCCCGAGTTCGGAGTTAACTCCAAGTATTTTAGCCGTGGGGGCAAAACCAACTTTTATGCATAAGAAAGTTGCATTTGGAAAAGTCAGAAAACCGGAAAGTACCCAAAAATGAAAGCGGTTGTATATGATTTTACGGTGCCTAAATACCTCGCAGCGAAAGCCTTGGGGAAAAGGTTCCCTTCGATGTATTACGGAAAACCTTCTGCTGTGGGACTTCAAAATATCGAAGAACCGGAGCTGCCAAACCAAAATTGGGTAAAAATCAAACCGGTTTATGCCGGTTTATGTGGTTCAGACATGGGGGCAATCCTGTATAAAACCTCCCCCTCTCTGACACCTTTTAACTCTTTCCCATCCGTATTAGGCCATGAAGTAGCCGGCGTTGTCACCGAAGTAGGAAGTAATGTAAATAAAGTAGAAGTAGGAGAACGTGTGACAGTCGACCCTTACATCAATTGTGAAGTTCGCGGAATGGAACATTATTGCCCTTCCTGCAAACAGGGGTTGCACAGTTTATGCAGAAACAAAAGCGGCACCGAGTCTTTTGGCCCCGGGATGATTTTAGGATTTTGCAAAGATTTACCAGGCGCATGGGGTGAGTCACTTGTCGCACATGAGTCCATGCTGATTCCATTGCCTGATACTATTTCTGACAAAGTGGCTGCCATTTTTGAGCCGCTGAGCGTCGGTTTACATGCGGTGCTCCGTCAGCCTCCGGAAAAGGGAGAACATGTACTCATTATAGGAGGCGGGATGATTGCTTATACCGTGATTGCAGCGATTCGCTTACTTGGAATTGATTGTCATATTACACAGTTGAGTATGTTAGACTATCAAAAAGAAATGGGGTTAACACTGGGAGTCGATCAAAGCATCACAGACCGAAAGAAATTAGAAGAAGCTGTGCTAAGAAATCCGGAAACAACCAAACATAAACCCACTATCGGCAAAGACGTCTTTCTTGGAGGATTTGATGCTGTATACGACTGTATCGGCAGTGAAACAAGCTTGGATGATTCCCTCCGAATGGCAAGAGGACGCGGAAAAGTAACTCTTGTAGGCTGTGCGGGAGAAATGAAAAAATTAGATTGGACCTTTGTCTGGTCAAACGAATTAAATGTACTGGGCACTCATGCATATTCCAAAAATGAAACGTGGCAAGGCAAAGATATATCTACCCAGGAATTGCTTTTACAACTTATTGAGCAAAATCCGGAATATCCGATCGAAAAATTAGTCACACACGAGTTCCCGCTTGAAGATTATGAAGAAGCCATTATCGCAAATATCGAACGTCAAAAATACAAGTCGATTAAAACGCTCTTTCGTATCTAAAGGAATGATTTCTAATTGGAATCATTCCTTTTATTAAGCAGCTTTTTAAAATTTAGGAACAATTCGCTTACAGAAAAAATTGTCAGCATTGTCGATTCCATATAAACATGATAAGCTTTTTAACAAAATGAAATCATAAATAGGTAAATCAGGTATAAGGAGGATTTCTATGAGTTCTACAGAGCAAAACCATCCGTTTGATACCGCTACACAACTAACACGCGAATCGAATGACTTTCACGGACAGACGTCCAAACGTTACAACAATATGGTCGGCCCTTTCGGAGGTGTCACGGCTGCGACGCTCCTTCGATCCGTGCTGGAACATCCTGAACGTCAAGGTATACCAGTGTCCTTAACCATTAATTACGCTGCGCCGGTTTCAGATGGCGGCTTCACTATTCAAGCAGAACCAGCAAGAACGAATCGCTCCACCCAGCACTGGTTTATCAAGCTCCATCAAGGGGATAAAACTGTTGTTACAGGAACTGCCGTTTTCGCATATCGGCGTGAAACGTGGTCCACTACAGAAGCAGAGTTTCCAAAAGTACCACCAGCAAATGAAGTAAGCTCGCTTCCTACAGAAGGATTACCCGCGTGGGTGCAAAATTATCATATAAAAACAGTGGAAGGTGTACCACTGCAATTATCACAAACCAAAACAGAGGAGACTGCCGACTCCGTCACTAAGCAATGGATTCAAGATGAACCGCGAAGGCCTCTTGACTTTCTATCACTTACTGCTATTTGCGATGCGTTTTTTCCGCGCATTTACGTGCGACGCAAAGAAATGGTCCCGATCGGCACTGTTTCATTAACAATTTATTTTCATGCAGATAAGAAAACACTCGACGAACATGGTGACAAAGAAGTATTAGGGCATGCCAGAGCACTTCAATTCCATAATGGTTTCTTTGACCAGACTGGAGAAATATGGACTCCTGAAGGCAAATTGCTTGCGACAACCAGCCAGTTTGTTTATTACAAGGAATAAAATGAAACTTTTTCCGTTCCAACAATGACTATCAAATGAAAAGGACAACGAATAAAACTTCTAAAAGTGAAGCCGCTATCTCAACATAGCGGCTTTTTTCTAAATATATGAACTAAGGTTCGATAACAAATTCATTAAAATCCTGTTGTGTTCTGTCAGTATTGTTAACCTGCACTTCATCAACATGAATCACACGATCAAACCCGGTGGATACGTCATTCAACATGCGTTTCATGTCTTTTTCGGAGCCGGCAATCTCCATTTCGACCTTCCCATCTGCATTATTGCGCACCCACCCGACTAAACCATACTGACGCGCTTTTTGCTGTATTTTAAAACGAAAACCGACACCTTGCACATGACCACTGACAACTATATGTTTTCCCACTTTATCCCTCCGAACTTTTATTACCATTATCCTATTTCATATCTTCCCGTAATAGCAAGCTGTGAAACAAGAAAGATTGTATCACACACCACATGCTGATATAAGCTTTAATACTATCATTGAGCATTTAAGTTATTTTAATGTAGATTCCTTTAATGATTTCCATTATACTTAGTGTAATAGAATTAGCTATCATATATGTGATGATATATAAAACTAGAATAAATACATGAACTATATTTATAAAGATGGACAATCGAATAAGGAGGAGAATAAATGAAGAAATTTTTTATACTAACGATTGTATTTACAGTATCGTTCCTTGTTGCTTGCAGCAATAATGAAAATAATTCAGGTAACGAAAATAACTCAAATGCACAGGAGCAAAATGAAGACGTTGATGCTAATAATAAACCTGATGAAAATAATTCTAATGATGAATTAAATCGTAAAGAGAGTAACAACAATGCTAATGAGAATGAAAATAATCAAAATAGAAACGAAAAAGAAGATAAATACTCTGAAAATTCTGATGATAAAAATGGTGCACAAGGTGATTACGAGGTATACATAACTGGTGAGATGACAGAAGAAGATGACAAAATAAGTATTGAAGGAGAAAGTAATTTACTTCCAGGTTCTAAATTAATCGGTGAAGTGTCTATTAGTACAGACACGGAGGGGTACCTCTTTTCCAGTGATTTTCAGGAGTATGAATACCAGGCGGATACGAGAGAAGTAGTTGAAGATGATGGGACTTTTTCGATGGAAATAGATCATCATGATGAAGAAGATAAGGAGACTCACGTTGCTGTACGCTTTGATTTATTTGAAAACCAAGAAGATGAAGTGCGCAGACATTACGGAGAAAATGGAGAGAATATGGAAGGACCGTATATTTATCAGCATCGTGATGAAGACGGGAACACAATGCCAAAATACATATTTAATCGTGCGGAGGTGTTTACCACCTTTACAACGGAAGATGACAACGTAGTTCGTCAGTTTCAGGAGCCAAAACTGGGAGAAATTCCAAGCGACCAAGGAGATCCAAATGTATGGATTGAAGTAGATGAATTT
This sequence comes from Pseudogracilibacillus sp., assembly GCA_035301305.1. Classification (GTDB taxonomy): domain Bacteria; phylum Bacillota; class Bacilli; order Bacillales; family Amphibacillaceae; genus Pseudogracilibacillus. The sequence goes on along the minus strand of DATGUO010000085.1, from coordinate 4,724 downwards.
AATGATGATGGTGAATATTACTATGTGCAGGGGAAAAGCAATTTAATTGAAGGCAGTATGATAGAATTACTCACTAATTCAAAAAGGCATGCGGCTTCTAAAACATTGGTTAATCAAGATGGTACTTTTGATTTTAAATTACCTCGTGAGGATGAGGATACTCCTTCGAGAATATATTTCAGACCAGACGAAGTTCAATGGAATGTGATTGAAAAAACTTATGGTTCTTATGGGCAGAAGTTAGAAGGTGATTTAGTAAAAGAGCGTTCCCACAACGAGGAAGAGCAGTATATTGAATTGAAATTTGAAGATGACTCTAAAGAAATTGAAGTACCTGACGATGTGGAATTAGATATGGACGGTTCTGAGGCTAAGATGCTTGTACCAGACGATGTACTATTTGACTATGATAAATCTGATTTGAAAAAAGATGCGAAAAAGACACTGGATGATATAGCTGAAGTATTGGATGAATCCTTTAATAAAAAAGACCTGGAGATTGAAATAGCTGGGCACACGGATGACGAAGGTTCAACATCCTATAATATGGATTTATCTGAAGACAGAGCAGATTCGGTAAAGAAACACCTTGAAAAACAGATTAATAATAGTGATATGACTTTTAATACAGAAGGATACGCTGATAAAAAACCGATAGCATCGAATGATACAGATGACGGTCAGGCTAAAAACCGCAGAGTTGAAGTCATTGTTAATCTTAAATAAATGAAAGGGGTTCATAGATGAAGAAAATATTTTGGATATCAACTGCTTGTCTTTTCATGCTTTTTATAGCAGGATGCAATGATGAAAATGCAGATCAAGAAAATGAGACAGAAAATAATGAAACAGAGAATAATGAAGATTCAAATACTGCAAAAGTTGATGGGGAACTTGGCAACTTTGTTGTGGCTTTATCAGGAGAAATCATAGAAGAGGAAGATACTTTTGTTGTGGATGGTGACAGTAATTTGCTACCTGGATCAATCTTAACTGGGGAAGTAATTGTGGATGATGGGGAGACCGTGTTTTCAGAGGCAGAATCCAAAGTAGAAGAGGATGGGTCTTTTCAAATGGATATGGACCATCATGTATATGGAGACGCTGAGCTGATTATTCGATTCGATTTTGAAGATTTTGATGGGCAGGAAGACGAAACATTCGAGCATTATGGGGAAGATGGGGAAGAATTAGAAGGACCCTTTGTATATAGATATTCAAACTATGATAAAAAGAAGGCAGAAGTAACCATACCTTATGATGCGAAAGAAGAAAATGATTTAACAATCAAAGCTCCTGATTGGGAAGAAAAGCCCGATGACTATGGGGATGGCCGTGTCTGGTTTAAGGATGTCGAAGTCAAAGAGGATGGCAGATACTTTTACGTTTCTGGAAAAACGAACTTGATAGAAGGAACTTATTTAGACATATTTTATTTTGGAACAAACGGACCGACAAGAATCCAAAAAGATGGCACATTCGAGTCGAAATTTGACTATGAATATCATGAAGGGAAAGAAATGACATTAGAGGTTGAACCTGCAAGCGCGTCAGATCAATGGAAGGATGTACGGGAGCACTACGGAGATGGCGGGTCAGAATTTGTCGGGGATTTTGTGGAATCATCAGATTATGGAAGTGGGAATCAGAAAATTGTTTACCCGGTTGACTGGAGCGAAGATGAGTAAATCCAGTGTTGAATAGTATAATTATATTCATATATCGGCGTTAATGAGCAGTTATAATTTAGTAGTATAGAATAGGATGTTTACCAAGACAGACACCCTTCTATTACGAATAACACTCTATATTTAACAACTGAATCAATTCCACTAATATTATATATTAAACAAAGGTAAAAAGATCAATTTTGTTTCTGTTTTTTCTGTTTTTCACTCAATGTTTTGTACTTGTTTTTTCGGGACATATAACCGATTTTTACCTGACTTCATGTCATCCGTTATGAATGTTCTTTTTCGAAGGTAATATGAATTTCCGGTTGGACAGTGGTATCACTGTAGTCGACAGCTATAGGAGCATCTTCATAATAAATATCTTTTGAATCGACAACATATTTCGAGGGTTGGTTATCATGTAGAGATATACCGACTACAATCCCGATTGTACTCAAGATGGCTAATTTAATAATAAAAGATTTGAACACTTGATAGTTTTTGTATGAAATAATGATGAGACTGATTATAGCTATAATTAATACGCACAGAGACAAAATTGATAATACAAAATATACATTATAGAACATCACTACCCCCTCCCTCCGCGCGTGCTCATTACTTGTACTAGTAACACTACAATATAAATCACTCGCAGCCTGCCACAGTACACTGAACGACGCCTTACATAGTAGAGTATCAGATGTTGTTGTCTGTAGAATATTTTTTTGGAAAATTCCTGTTGAAAACAAACAATAAGAAAATAGGTATCAAATATAATGTAGGTAGAAGTCCAAATAAACATTCTCCAATATAGTTTATGTCAGATAATGGAATCAGGAAAACATAGAGTAGACCTAAAGCGTAAAGGACATAAAAAAGTAATGGTACCACCCTTTTCTTTACAGCTACAAAATAAATAAACGCCCATTTCCCCATGACGGCAAAGAATAAAAAAATAAGTAACGCATCTCCATTCTCAAATCCACCTTGGTTGGGATCAAATAAGCTACCAAGAAAAATCAAAAAATTCATTAGCGTTGTCACCAAATTCATAAGAATTAAAAGGAATATTCCGAAAATTCGAAGATAAATCATCATTTTCCTCCTATAGAAATAGAGCGAACTATGAAAGCAAGCATAATCATGTACTTCACTTTGAACGTCTCGAACAGGCTAATTATAGCCAGATAGGATAAATTGAACCTGCTATAAAATCGAACGAAACGTTTAATAAGCTTTTAAACAGAGAATAAATTTTTCACAAGGCATCGGTTCTCGTGTCCCATAATTTAAAAACAATTGATGACAACTGCGTCCTCTCTTCCATACCTGTTTCAAACCATTAAACTCTTTTACAATTTTATTCCAGAACTCTAATATTGTTGCATAAGCCGTCTGTAATGAGCGAAAAACAGGCCTAGTATTCCAATAGCAAATAAAATACTGCCTAGAATAAAAAACATACCAGTATAAATAATCATAGTATAGTGAAACTAAACTTTGCTATATATAGTGGAAAACTTTTAACCAATATAAATCCCAATATGACTGCTGATGAACATCATGACCACTCCAACAATGCAAGTAATCCTTGCCACTGTTGACATTGCTTTAAATACATCTCTGCTCGGCATTATTTTACCTTTCAGAGCACTTCATACTTTTTTTGAAATGTTTATTCATGCTTTAATTTAACATATTAATTTGTCAAAAGAGTGAAAGTTCATTTACTACGTATCGTATCAAAACCATTCATCTCTATCAAAACATCATAATTTATAGATGTTTCCCGGTTTACAAACTTTTGAATTACTAAAAATAATGACTGCGTAATTAATAATTGGAGAAAAGTAAAAATTTAGTTATAAAGTCGTTCATTTGAGAATACAAAATAATTACAAACTGTAAAGTACCCTATAAAAAGTAATCCTCTATAAAAGAAGTACTATATAAAATGGTGATGATCTCAAATTTAGAGTCTTCTCTAACCATTACTTAGTTACATATTTTTATTTTGTATTTATACACTTGGTCTTGAATAATGACGCTCAATCGTTCAATCACTTCATCTTTGCATCTTGTCCATTCTTAAAAGGAATGATTAACCCGTGTTTTGAATTTTTATTATCCACCTCAAAATATTATGAGTACAATACATGAAATAACAAATGAGAAAAGAGACACCTTTCATACATAGATCCAATTAAGCTAATTTTTCTGGATAGATTATTGACCTACTATCCTACATAGTTTTATTTAATTACAGTAATTATGATTGAAATTGATTACTTCGCTCGCCCGAATCCCCGCATAAAAATATGACGCTATCCTTTTAATAAGAATAGCGTCATATTAACGTTCATTTGTAAGCTTCCAGCCGGATTTGAACCGGCGACCCCTTCCTTACCATGGAAGTGCTCTACCAGCTGAGCCATGGAAGCATCTATTATAAATTGATAAAAAAATAAACCTCTATAAACAATAATTATAGACATTTATAAAAGTGGAGCCTAGCGGGATCGAACCGCTGACCTCCTGCGTGCAAGGCAGGCGCTCTCCCAGCTGAGCTAAGGCCCCGTATAATACGTTCAAAATAGTTTAGATGGTGGGCCTGAGTAGACTCGAACTACCGACCTCACGCTTATCAGGCGTGCGCTCTCACCAACTGAGCTACAGGCCCATCTAAAATTATTATACTCTCTCAAAACTGAACAGACAAGCCTAAATATGTGCGATCTTACGATCGTATTCCGTGATGTCTAGCTCCAGTCACCCAGCGCCTAGTGGATTTCAAGGTTTCTCCTGCGATAAGTCTACATCGAGTCGTGAAAAACGTCTCGTGCATCCTTTATCTCGTCGAAAACTTTCCAATCCGTACGTCGCTATACGGGTGACTGCGCTTTTCATTTATCCTTAGAAAGGAGGTGATCCAGCCGCACCTTCCGATACGGCTACCTTGTTACGACTTCACCCCAATCATTGGTCCCACCTTCGGCGGCTGGCTCGCACAACGTGCGTTACCTCACCGACTTCGGGTGTTACCGACTC
>DATGUO010000084.1:0-25441 GCA_035301305.1 Pseudogracilibacillus sp. | reverse complement strand
CTCAAGGCAGGCTACGCTGTCTATTATTCAAGATTGTATAATCTTGGACAGGTTCATACCCCATTCCATAATATCTACTTTTCAATGTCAATTACAGAGATGGGCCTCCACGGTTATTGGGTCAACGCCCACATGCCTTTGTGGATCGCCCAAAAACCTTAACTCCCAGCACAGACCCAAGGCTGGGCGCCTCAAGCCTGCACCAGGAACTTCATCGATATGCCCTTTGGCAGATTTTTAGCCCCGCCTTCAGGATAGGAGGACTGACTAGGATACTGCACCATTCCTGCTTTATTTAATTATATCACGAGCTATTTGAAAAATCTATCTTATAAATTTGCCGCTATCTTTTTTGCAGCAGGTTAATTAGTACTCTCTTTGGCTGAAAAAATGCAGTAATTCTCTTAAATAAGAATCTTTTGCATTGGCTTGCTCTAAAGCATCTTCTGCTTTTTGAGAATACGCTGCTTTTTTCTCTTTAGCCCCTTCGAGACCCAATAAACTCGGATACGTACTCTTTACATTTTCCATATCACTGCCCACAGGTTTTCCTAATTTTTCAGGGTCGCCGATGACATCCAGTATATCATCCTGCACTTGAAATATGAGCCCTAAATAGTAGGCGAAATCATTTAAATAATGCAATTGGTCTTTTGATGCTTGTCCTAAATAAGCTCCCGTTATAATAGCAAACCGAATCAAAGCTCCTGTTTTATGAAGGTGGATTTTTTCAAGTTCCTCTATTGTTAATGATTTGTTTTCCCCTTCCATATCAAGCATTTGCCCTGCAATCATCTCTTCAGGACCACTTGCATCAGCCATTTCTTTAAGAATAAACACTTTTTCTTCACTGGTTAATAAAGAATCACCTGCTACAAGCTCAAAGCTGTGTGTCAACAAAGCGTCGCCTGCTAGAATGGCAGTTGCCTCATTAAATTGTTTATGATTGGTTAGCTCGCCACGTCGATAATCATCATTATCCATCGCAGGCAAGTCATCATGCACTAAAGAATACGTATGGATCATTTCTAAAGCAATAGCTGATTTTAACACTTTGTTTTCCTGTTGTTGAAAGGTATGAAAACTAGCCATCATTAATATAGGGCGCAGTCGTTTTCCTCCAGCTAACAACGAGTACAACATAGAATCCTTTAAGGAAGCAGGCGTATTTAAATCAGCTAAAGTACTTTTCATTTCTTGTTCTATTTGTGTTTTCATATCACTCATATAGCTATGAATTGATTTAACCACCCTATTGATCCTCCTGCATATGAAAGGCTTCTGCCTCATTATCTTTTTGTACAATTTTCGTCATTTTTTCTTCTGCATCTTTTAATTTTTCATCACATTGTTTCGATAGTTCCATGCCTTTTTGATAATAATCAATGGCTTTTTCTAATGGCACATCTTCTTTTTCCAACTCTTCTACAATCTTTTCTAATTCTTCTAAGGCTTTTTCAAACGACTTTTCTTTTTCTTCACTCATCTTCATCTCTCCTCGATCCTGTAATTGTACAAGCTAATACACCGTCTGTCACAGCTATGTCAATATTCTCATCGATCTGTACTTGGTTTATTTGTTTTACAATGCTTTTATCCTCTTTATAGACAATAGAGAACCCTTTATTCATAATATACAATGGATTTAATAATGCTAATTTATCTAACATGGACTGTAACTGCTGTCTTTTTTGCTGGAGCGTATTTTGATGATTCTTTGTCAGGGCAGAAGTTAAGTTTTCCATTTGTTCTCTTGCTTGGGTCAATTTTCTTTTAGGATGAGTTTGTCCAAGTCTTTGTTGTAATTGTTTGTTTTGTTCTTGCTTTTGAGAGAAAGTAAGTGATAATTCTCGTTGACTGGCTTCTTTTAAACGATCCATATATTGCATTTTTTCTTGAATAAATAGTTTTGGTTTTTGAAACGCATAAGAACGTTGAATCGAATGTAATCGTTCTTTCTGCTGCGCTACTTTATGTTGCATTAACCGTTTTAAATGCAGGCGGGATTGATCTACGTTATAGTGCAGTTCTGAAATAGAGGGAACAGCTAACTCTGCAGCCCCCGTCGGAGTCGCTGCTCGCAAATCAGCAGCAAAATCAGTTAACGTCGTGTCTGTTTCATGGCCAACACCGCTAATAATGGGAATGGAAGATTCATGCACCGCACGTATAACTGCTTCCATGTTAAAAGACCACAAGTCTTCTATCGAACCGCCACCTCTTCCTAATAAGATGGTATCTATTTTTTCTGGATAATGGTTTACCTGATTAATCGCAGCAGTAATCGTATCTTCCGCACCTTGACCTTGTACTTGTACTGGAAAAACAGAGATTTGCACAATAGGAAAACGCCGCTTAATCGTGGTAATCATATCTCGAATAGCTGCGCCCGTTGGTGATGTAATAATTGCAATATGCTCTGGAAAAGAAGAAATTGCTTTTTTATCAGCTTCTTCGAATAAGCCTTCTTTCGTCAGTTGTTTTTTCAATTGTTCTAATTGTAAAAACAATGCGCCAATGCCATCCGGTTCCATCTCATGAATATATAATTGGTACTGACCAAATGCTTCAAATACTGATACTTTCCCTTGGATGAGAACCTTCATGCCATTCTCCGGGTTAAATCGTAATCGTTTGTTATCCCCTTGAAACATGACAGCTTGAATACGTGCTTTTTCGTCTTTAATTGTCAAATACATATGTCCGCTGCTATGATGTTTAAAATTAGAAATTTCTCCTCGAACAAAAATCGATTGCAAATGAGTATCCATGTCCAACTTTTTCTTAATATATTTTGTTAAAGCTAGTACAGTTAAATATTTCGGATTGGTGTTTTGGTCGTCTGGAGAAGGAAAACGAGTTATTCGTGCCATATTATTGCAAGCCTCTTGCTGCTTTTATGGTATTATACAGAAGCATCGTAATCGTCATTGGACCTACACCGCGAGGCACAGGTGTGATATAAGATGCTTTCTGTTCAACCGCATCAAAATCAACATCTCCGGTTAATTTCCCTGCTTCATTCCGGTTAACTCCTACGTCGATAATGACAGCTCCTTCTTTAATATAAGAAGCGTCTACTGCATGCATTTTTCCCATTGCGACTATTAAAATATCTGCTTGATTGGTCATTTCTTTCAAGTTTTTCGTACGGGAATGACAATACGTTACAGTGGCGTTTTCGTTCAGCAGCAACTGTCCTACGGGTTTCCCGACTATATTGCTGCGGCCGATAATGACTACGTGCTGCCCTTCTATAGGAATATTCTTTTCTTTTAACATATGAACGATGCCAAATGGCGTACATGGATAGAAAGTATCCTGATTCGTCATCATTTTTCCTACGTTAATAGGATGAAATCCATCCACATCTTTTGCAGGATTAATCGCTTCGATAACCTTTTGCTCGTCGATATGGTCAGGCAGCGGCAATTGTACAAGAATACCATGCACATGTTGCGCTTGATTTAAGCGTTCAATTTCTTGAAGTAATGCTTCTTCGGTAATACTTGTCTCTTTTTCAATGATTTCAGATTGAATGCCTACTTGTTTAGACGCTTTTTCTTTTCCTCTCACATACGAATGAGATGCTGGATCATCTCCGATAATGATTACTGTTAAATGAGGGTATTTTCCCTCTTCATGTAAAGCAGTCACTTCTTTCTTCATTCTTTCTCTTAAGTTTTCAGCAATTTCTTTCCCATTTATTAATGCTGCTGTCATCCGTATAAACTCCTTTATGAATGAATTTGTGATAATACACCGTTAATAAACTTACTTGCCTTGTCGTCTCCGTATTTATGAGCAAGATTTACAGCCTCATTGATAGATACTGCTTGAGGAATATCGTCCATATGCATGATTTCATATATTGCAATTCTTAATATAATTTTGTCCACCAGAGCGATTCTGGAAAACGTCCAATTTTTTAATTGTTCCGTTATACGCTGATCGATATTTGTTTTCTCCTGCTTTATTCCCTCTAGCAGCTTTTGTATGTAGTTGTCTTCTAAAAAAGCTTCTTCTCTTGCTGGTTGTTGATCGTTCATTTCAAGTTGAAACAATATTTTAAAAGCTTCTTCTCTTGCTTGATGTCGGCTCATTTTACTTCTCCTTATTTGCATGCACTACGCTGCTTTAATATTCTTTTCAAGTGTAACGTACCCATTGTAAAAAGCGTACCAAAATTATCCGAACAAAGCGAGAAGAAGACTTCTTTTGTGAACAGTCCAACTCTATCCATTAAATAGCAGAAAATTGCATGAAAGCACACTGACGTCATAAGTTAAAGGTTCGTTCGGAAAAAATTTAATAAAAGTTTTTTTGATAGAAAACCGTATTATACTATCCGTGAACGTAAATGAACAAGATCCATTTTTCCGGAAGAATATTTGTCTATCTCTCAAAATAAAAGTCAAAAGGAAATTCCCTTTTGACTGCTTATTCATCTGTTATTTTAGGGGTAATGGGATTTTCTTCTAAAAAGTTTGTGTTAAAGTCACCGCTTATAAACACTTCATGTTCCATAATGCGGGAATGGAAAGGTATCGTGGTATCCACCCCTTCGACAATATATTCATCTAAAGCACGTTTCATACGATGAATAGCTTCCTCTCTTGTTTTTCCATAAGCGATTAATTTTGCGACCATGGAATCGTAAAACGGCGGGATCACATAATCTGGATAAACCGCTGAATCAACACGTACTCCTAAACCACCCGGAGGCAAGTATGTGATAATCCGTCCCGGAGAAGGCATGAAATCTTTGAAAGGGTTTTCTGCGTTTATTCGGCACTCAATCGCCCATCCTTCGTACACTACATCTTCTTGTGTAAAGGATAAAGGCTCGTGATTTGCGATATGAATTTGCTCTTTAATTAAATCTTTCCCAGTTACCATCTCTGTCACAGGGTGCTCGACTTGAATCCTGGTATTCATTTCCATAAAATAAAATTCATGATTTTGCCGATTAAAAATATATTCAATGGTCCCTGCACCTACATAATTTACGGCCTTAGCAGCATTTACGGAAGCTTCTCCCATTTTTTTACGAATATCTTCTGTAATTGCTGGTGAAGGACTTTCCTCTACAAGTTTTTGTAAACGGCGTTGAATCGAACAGTCTCTTTCTCCCAAATGGACTACATTTCCGTGCTCATCCGCTAAAATCTGAATTTCCACATGTCGGAAATCTTCAATGAACTTTTCTAAATAAATTCCTGGATTTCCAAAGGATTTTTCAGCTTCTTCTTGTGTTATTCGGTACCCGTTCACCAACTGTTCTTCATCTCTGGCTACACGAATACCTTTACCACCGCCACCGGCAGTAGCTTTAATAATGACAGGATAGCCGATTTCTGAAGCTATTTGTTTTAAATCATCTTCATTTTTTACAACACCATCAGAACCGGGGACGATAGGTACTCCGGCTTCTTTCATCGTTGTTTTTGCAACGTCTTTTATCCCCATTTTAGAGATTGCTTCTGGAGACGGGCCGATAAATGTAATATTACAATCCCGGCAGATTTCTGCAAAATCCGCGTTTTCGGACAAAAATCCATAACCGGGATGAACTGCATCAACGCCTGTCGAAGTAGCCACTGTCATGATATTTGTAATATTTAAATAACTGTCTTTTCCTAAGGGGCCTCCTATACAATAGGCTTCATCCGCTAACTCAACATGTAAAGCTTCTTTATCTGCTTCTGAAAAGACAGCCACTGTTTTTATATGTAACTCTTTGCAAGCTCGAATAATACGAACTGCTATTTCTCCTCTGTTTGCGATTAATATTTTATCAATCAATGCGAATCGTCTCCTAACGTTTACTTTGATCTCACTTTAAATAAAGGCTGTCCATATTCAACTAATTCTCCGTCTTTGACAAGAATTTCAGTGATTTCACCCGTTACTTCTGCTTCAATTTCATTAAATAATTTCATCGCTTCTACAATACAAACGACTGTGTCTGTATCGACTTTACTACCTACGGCCACGAAATTATCACTTTCTGGTGAAGGTTTTTTATAAAAAGTACCAACCATTGGAGAAATAATCTCAATTAAATCCTCTGCTTCTGATTGCTCGCTTTCTTCAGGAACAGCTTCCGGATTAGCAACTTCCTTCTTTGGTACAGGTGTATTTTCTGCAGCTTTGATTTCTGTTGGATTGGATTGTTCTTGAATCACAGGCGTTGCCGTTTTACCAATAGCGCCTGACTTTTTTATAGATACAGCAGTCCCATCTTGTTCAAAATCAAATTCTTGAATAGAAGATTCGTCTATTAAGCGAATCATTTCTTGGATTTCTTCAATTTTTAACATTTTCGTATCTCCTTTTAACGATAAATATAAGTAACTTTACTTATTTTAACATACATTGAACGAAAAACTGAAAAAATTTAATAGAGAGGGAATAAATTTTATAATAAGGGGAATAAAAATAATAAGGAAGTATGGGTGTACAGTTAAAAAGTTGAATGAATTCATTCATTTTTTCTGTTACATTTGAAAAATACACTTGCCTAAACTACTTGGCGCTTTTCAACAAGGGACAAAAGGAACAAATGGATGGAAGATGGATCAATATAGTTCAAAAATTGATCTTCCTCAATTACAACAGTTCACATTTCTTTTATAATAAAAGTCATTAATAGAAAGGGTGATATGAATGTCTATGATTCAAACATTAGTAGAAACGAGTCACTGGGCCGTGTTTATACTAGTCATAGGATTCATCAGTTCTGGTCTTGCATTGCTTTATTTCAGATCCGTTCTTGTTTTTCTGATAGAGGTCATTCTTTTAGCAGCTCTCATTGGGCTTGGCGGCTCACTCAGCCCTGTCATTATTGTTTCGATTATTCAAATCATTTACAGTCTCTTTTTATTGTATCGACTTATGCAAGCTATTCATTATAATTACAGGCTTGTACTGGAAAAAACAAATAAGGCCCCTGTGGATATCACACAAAATGGCAGCGGTATCCGTTCCAGCTTTTTATAAAAGAACAAAGAGAATGTGAAAGGTTTAACTTTTCTTCCTTTAAACGTATATGCAGGCATTCGCATGTAAACATAGCGAATGCCTGATTTTTATTCAATTCTTCCGGGAGACGTATTTGCCGTCAGAGGTGTTGATAACGAGTGTCTCTCCTTGATTAATAAATAAAGGAACTTGTACGACTAAACCCGTTTCCATTGTAGCAGGCTTGGAACCACCGCTTGCGGTATCCCCTTTCAATCCTGGTTCTGTTTCCGCAACCTCTAATTCCACATTGTTTGGCAGTTGCAAACCGAGAACTTCTCCGTCATACATCATCACTTCTACTTCAGAAGTTTCTTTTATATAGTATAATTTATCTGCAATATGTTCTTCTGGAATTTCCACTTGTTCGTACGTGTTCATATCCATAAATGCGTGGAACTCTCCAGAAGCGTATAGGTATTGCATTTTCAGATGATCAATATGTGCTTTGTTTACTTTCTCTCCTGCACGAAACGTCTTGTCCTGAATATTCCCATTTCTGAGATTCCGCAACTTGGAACGTACAAAAGCAGCTCCTTTTCCCGGCTTTACGTGTTGAAACTCGATTACTTGCCAAATATTCCCTTCATACTCAATTGTCGTGCCTGTTTTAAAATCGTTTACCGATATCATATTCATTCTCCTTATACAGTAATTAATTCTTTAGGTGCGTGTGTCAATACTCGGTTGCCCGTTTCTGTAATCACAATATCATCTTCTATGCGACAGCCGCCTACTTCTTCCATATAGATGCCCGGTTCTACGGTAACAACCATTCCTGCTTCAAGTTTGGTTAGACTACGTGGTGCTAAGCTTGGGGCTTCGTGAACTTCCATGCCTACACCATGTCCTGTCGAGTGACCGAAATACTCTCCGTATCCTTGCTCTGTGATATAATCTCTTGTTAAAGCATCGGCTTCTTTTCCAGTCATTCCAGCTTTGGTATGCTTTACGCCCCTTTTCTGTGCTTCTAAAACAGTGTTATACAGTTGCTTTAATTCGTCGCTCACTTCACCTACAGCTATAGTTCTCGTAATATCTGAACAATATCCTTTATATACAGCTCCGAAATCCATCGTGACTAATTCGCCACTTTCAATGACCTTTGAACTGGCAACGCCGTGTGGCAAAGCACTTCTGTACCCCGAAGCAACAATAATATCAAAACTGGAAGAGGTTGCTCCTTGTTTACGCATGAAAAATTCTAATTCATTTGAAACTTCGACTTCCGTTACCCCTGGTTTTATAAATGTTAATATATGTGCAAAGGCTTCGTCTGCGATAGTCGCTGCTTTCTGGATAGTTTCAATTTCGCTTTCTGTTTTCACAAGACGCAACGATTCAATGATTCCTTTTGTATCTACGAGTTCTTGTGGAAAGTTTTCGCGGTATTGTTTGTATTTTTCAAAAGTAATATCTTCAGCCTCAAAACCTAAACGTTGTATTTGATGCTTTTGTAATTGGTGTTTCAACTCTTCTTCCATTGATTTTGTATGTTCTATAATCTCAAAACCTTTCACTTGTTCGCTGGCTTGTTTGGTATACCTGAAATCTGTGATAAATAAAGCGTTGGTCTTGGTTATCAGACAAGTTCCGCTTGTCCCGGTAAACCCTGTTACATATCTTCTGTTGTACGGGCTGGTAATCAGGAGAGCATCAAGCTCTTTTTTATTTAATTCTTCTCTCACTTGGTTAAGTACAGTCATATTTTCACCTCTTCATGGAATTTCACAAGTTCATTTTATCACAATATAAGAACTACGGCTATGTGTATATTTGAAATTAACGTTCATACCCCCAATCTAACAACAATTTATTATAAAATAATCGATATTGAAGTATTAAGACTAGTTATCTGTCGTGAACTTTAGTAAAATGAATATGAGGATGGTGGTTCCATTGAAAAAAGAAGAACAAGCTTATGGGGGCCAGGCACTTGTAGAAGGTGTCATGTTCGCTGGAAAAAATAGTTTTGTTTCTGCTATAAGAAGAAAAGATAAATCAATAGATTATTTTCAAATAAAACGGGTAGACAGTAGTATAAGTAAGAAGTTAAAAAAAGTTCCTTTCTTAAGAGGAATTGTTTCACTGGTGCAAGCAAGCGCCAATGGCGTTAAACATCTCGAGTTTGCATCTGATCGTTATGAAGTGGATCCAGCAGATGATGAAAAAATGGAAAAAGAGAAAGAAAAAGAAACGTCCAAATTGGCAATGATTTTAGGAATTGGAGTCATAGGTGTTCTGTCTTTCTTAGTGAGTAAACTTATTTTCACTCTTACTCCTGCTATTGTCGCTAACTTTTTTTCAGGATGGGTGTCTTCCAATACAGGGCAAGTGTTATTAGAAGGATTCTTTAAATTGATTCTTTTACTCGGCTATATTTACTTTATATCTTTAACACCTTTAATTAAGCGAGTATTTCAATATCACGGTGCAGAACATAAAGTAATTAATGCGTACGAAAATAATTTGTCGCTTACCATCGAAAATGTTCAATCTCAATCCCGGTTACATTATCGTTGTGGATCCAGCTTCATGTTATTTACTGTCATCGTCGGTATATTTGTTTATATGTTTGTAGCAGTTGATCCTTTATGGTGGAGAATCGTCAACAGGGTTATTCTTATCCCTGTCGTAATTGGCTTATCATTCGAAGCCTTGCAGCTTACCAATATGGTTCGTCATGTCCCAGTGTTAAAAGTATTAGGATATCCTGGATTGTGGCTGCAATTGTTAACTACAAAAGAACCGGATAATGAGCAAGTAGATGTTGCTCTTCATTCGTTTCAAAAAGTACTGGAAAATGATCAGCTTGAACAACAGACAGAAACCGTAGAAAATCCAATAGCACAAAGTTAAACAGATGGAAAGGAGTGAGAAAAGTGGGTCGCAATAAAGGTTCTATAATAGTAATGTTTATTGTTGGCTTAGCCGTTGTCGGGGTTTTATCTTCTTTAATTAAAGACCCCATGAAGTTTTTGAGCAGCATATTAATTATGATTGGGGTTGCGGCGATTCTATTTTTCATCGTGCGGGCGGTCATGAACCGTCAACAATCGGGATCATCAGATGAAGCAAAAAAATATAAAAAGGCCGTAAAACAATCTCAGCAGAAATACAAACAAGAAAAATCGGATGTGAAAAAGTCTTCTCCTGTTTCGAAAAAAGTAAAACCAAAAAAGAAACGTCGTAACTCCCCGCACTTAACAGTTATTGAAGGGAAAAAAGACAAAAAAAAGGGGAACAATAATGACCAGGCTTCTAACTAGGAGTCTGGTATTTTTCATAAAAAATACACACATCTTTATCATGGAATGATGTGTGTACATTTATGTGAAGAAGTGAACAGAAACCGAGCATTTAGGTGGTTGTTTACTTTTCATCATGTTTATTTTTATTTGCTTCATCGACAGATCCTTTCTTTTCAATATCGTAGTACGTCTTTGCACCAAGACCTCCCTCATCAATCATTTTAGAGATATCTTTGGTTCTTTTTTCTTTTTTGCGGTCGACTTCTAATTTTCTTCTGCCGTCCTCCTCCATCATGGATATCCCTCCTCTTACTTTTATTTTACCAAACCGTCCATACAGGTCAATAAAAAAGTGTCGGAATTATCTGATGATTTTAAAGTGTTATCAATCACATAGAGGATTCTGTTTCCTTGCTCGCTTCTATAATAGCTGCTAAATTTTTAAACCTCTCCGGATCGTTATTAAAATATTGGACTAAATCAGCAATTCGGTCGATAGCATTCCAGCTGAGATGATGTTCAATACCTTCGACATCCTCGTAAATTCTATCTTCTTCCACACCAATAATTCCCAGAAAATCTTCCAGTAATTCGTGACGAAACAACAGTCGCTTCCCTACTTTTGTTCCTTTATCCGTTAATACGAAACCGCGGTATTTTTCATAATGCACATACCCATCTCTGTCTAGTTTCTGAATCATTTTTGTCACAGAGGAAGGATGTACTTCCAATGTTTCCGCTAAATCTGTTACGCGTGCATATCCTTTTGTTTGAATGAGATTAAAAACAAGTTCAATATAGTCTTCCATACTCGGGGTAGGTTTTGGCATGTAAATCCTCTTTTCTACATTTTTTACTTCAGGCAACATTTTTTCTACCCTTATCATATCTCATTTTATTTGATTGCACAAGCGTTGATTATTATGGGTTCTATCCGATTATCGTGAATAGCAACTATTTTTTATTTACAAGTTGATGCTGAAAGGCATAAATGACAGCTTGAGTACGGTCTTCCACTTGGAGCTTCCCTAAGATGTTGCTAACATGAACTTTAGTCGTTTTTAAAGAAATGAACAGCTCATCTGCTATTGATTGATTGGTTTTCCCTTCCGTCATCCAGTATAAAATTTCCTTCTCTCTTGCTGTTAACATTTCGTGTAATGGTTTTTTTTCACGCATTTTATTCATCATTTTTCCAGCAACCTCTGGTTCCAATATGGACTTTCCAGCGAAGGAATCACGCACTGCTTCTGCAATTTTGTTCGCTTTAGAAGTTTTCAACATATAACTGACTGCTCCTGCTTCAAGTGCTGGATACACTTTATCGTCATCAATAAAACTTGTCACAATAATGATTTTAGCTTCCGGCCATTGTTCGATAATTTTTTTAGTTGCTTCAATCCCATCCATATCATCCATAACCAGGTCCATTAAAATGATATCCGGTTTTAAAGCAATCGTTTTTTCTACTGCTTCCCTCCCATTTGTTGCTTCAGCGACAACTTCCATGTCCGGCTGAGAAGATAAATATGCTGTAACGCCAATACGCACCATTTCGTGATCATCAGCAAAAAGAACTCGTATCATCGTCTTCACCTCCTGTTTTGCATATAAGAAACGTAAAATTTTCTTCTGTATAACGACAATTTAGGTAAGCATTATAAAGTTTGGCGAATGCTAAGTTTATGAACCTTGAACAGGAACTTTTATCTCCACCCGTGTTCCTTTTTGAGGCAGCGTCACTATTTTACAGCTTCCTCCTAAGTCTCTTGCTCGTTCTCTCATGGATTCCAAACCATAAGATCCTGGTTGAACTTCATCTAAATCGAATCCTTTTCCATCATCATGAATCCGCAAAATAATAAAATGATCTCTTTTAATCAGGGTGATTGAAATAATTTTTGGTTCTGCATGTCGTAAAGCATTTGACAAAGCTTCTTGGAGGGCACGGAATAGTTGATCTTCAATGCCTTTTTCAACAGAAAACGTTTCTATGTTTTCTGTTAATTCGATGGGGATACGTTCTTCCAATTCTTGCAAAAATTGATTGATCCCCTCTTGCAGCGACTTCCCTTTTAAAGCTACAGGACGTAAATGTAAAAGCAAAGCGCGCATCTCCAATTGAGATTGCTGTATCATTTCTTCAACTGTTTTAAGCTGCTGACTTACTCCTTTGTCCGCTAATTCATTCGCTTCATTAATCGCTGACATCATCATCGAAGCAGCGAAGAGTTGCTGGCTTACAGAATCATGCAAATCTCTTGCTAACCTGCTACGTTCCTGAATCACCACTTCCTGCAGACTTTGTTCTCGTTCAGTCGCGTTTTTGGTAGCAAGCTGTTGAGCATGTTCTATTTGACGCTGATTTTTAGTTTGTAATTCATGGATATAATCATCAATTTTTTTCAGTTCTTTATAATTTTCGCTTAATAGCTGTTCATCATGCAACAGTCTTTCCAATTGCTTTTCAGTATATACTGCATATTGCCGCCATGTGAGAGTTGTAATAATTGCCATCAGTAATGCAACTACAGCAATGAGCGCAATTATTATAACAGGATAAGCAAGACTAAACAGCTTTGCTTGATAGAGTAAGGTCCATTTATCAAGTGGAAAAATGGTAAATGTAAATGCCAGAATACTAAGGGTGATAAGCAGTCCATAGATAAATAAAATAAAAAACTGTTTTAAAAATAGCTTCATATCCGCTTCACCTCAATATTCCCTGAGATAAGCGAAGTGACAATTTTCACTCTTGTTCCTGCTTCTGTATAATATTTAGTTTGATAATTTAATTGCTGGTAAAATATTTCAGCATGCTGTTGTTGTAAAATATATGCCCTTCCAAAAATGGCACTATGTACTATCGAAAATTCAACATCATAAGGAATGTAAATGGTTATATTACCAATGCCATGCCGGATGGTAACGATTGCTGTATCATCTTCTAAAATTGCATGACTCAAATCAATTTTCCGTTCGCCAAACCCGCCGAAAATATTGATATCTCTCCAAGTATATGCCGTCTCTTTTGTTTGCTGATCTCCATAAAACAAATGGCGAAACAGGGGTGTTTTTTTGATAAGCGTTTCTTCTAATGTTACATCCTGGTAGGCATGTTGCGGCTGCAAATAGACAGTCCCTTTGGTTTTATAGTAATCCATCACGAATAAAATAAGAAAAACGAGCAATAAAAACCGCACAACCGTCATGTTTAAAATAATAACTATCATACTGATAACTGCAATCCAAAACAACAATTTCCCGACGGAAGAGTAATAGTATTTTTTGCCGTAATATCCTAGACCTACCATAACGACAGCAGTAATAATTAATCCGCTTTTAAAAAATAAAAGTTCTATAACAAAAAGGATTAGACTAATGATTAATATCCAATTTAAGGTTTCTGTACGTAAACGATCAAACATTAGACTAATCCTCCTGTTTCCTGTCCGTCTTCTTCCAGAACATTACTTTAATCTGCCGTGCTGGATAATGGGGTGATTTAGGACATCATTTCTTTTTCCAGGTCGGCTATTTTTTGGTCAAAGGTACTTTTATAGTACGCTTTGTTCACCTTTTTTTCAATCGTTTCAATAAATTGTTCTAATTCTTGAAAGCGATCTACAGATGTCGACGAATCTTCATGTAAAATTTGATTCATCTTTTGATTCGTCCGTGCAACGTTTTCCCGCCCCATCAATTCCATTCTTTTTAAACGCATATTTTTCAATTTATGATTCATTTCCTTATAATTCTTTTCCAATTGTTCGATTTGTTCCACCGCATTTTCACGTGCTTCTTGCATACGATTTGCTCTATGATCATATTCTTCAAATTCTGATTGAGCAAAGTTATACAAATCTGTTTCATTTGCCTGTTTTGCAATCTCGGCTTGTTTTTTCCGCTTCGTTCTTAAATCATCTGCCTGATGGTATTCAGAAGTGAATTGTTCTTTTAATTGGTATTGCCGCTGCAATAATTTTTTCACCTTTTCCTTTTGTAGTTCCGATTGTCTCAAATAATTATCCAAAGCAGTCATTGGGTTTTTTTCTTCCTTTTTATCCAACATTTGATGTAAATCTGCGGTAATAGATTCCTTCATGCGAGTAAATATATTTTCCATTTTAAACGCTCCTTTTTTAAATATCGTTCCATTGTTGATCAAAATGCTCAAACGGGTCTGAATCATCATTTAAAAAAACCGGCTCATCCGTTTCTTCGTTCCAATGCTTGATAATGTAATACAGTAAGGCTGCTGCAACAATTCCGATCACAGCATACATATTCGAAATGCCAATAGATAAAATGATAAGCCCCAACACAACCCAGCCAACTTTAGCAAGCGTCGTTTCAGCTTTGATAAATTGTTTGAAAACAAGATATACCAGCCAAACGCTGAGTCCTAATAAAATCATCGGCCCAAGATTTGCCAAAAGTAAGACGGCAGCTGTTAGTCCGGCTAAGAACAATAGAAATTTTCTCATTAAAAAACCTCCCCTCTGATTTGATACTTTTAGTGTACCTGTTCAATCGGAGACGAGGAACGTACGTCAGTTATATTTTATTCTACGCCTTAAGTTGTAGAAGAATCATTTTGCTGGATAGTGGAAATAAATGCTTTCGTAGCCGGGGTGATATAATCTTCTTTTCGATAGATAAATACTGTCGAAATTTGACTGTATTTTTTCGGAAGATTATAACAACGAATTTTTCCTTTTTTCTCGTAAAGCTCTACTGCCGTATAGGGGACATAGGCAACACCTAATCCAGCAATGACTGAACCTAAGGTGGTTTCCAGTGTTCCCAGCTCCATCACCTTCGTCGGAACAATTTCTTTATCGGTTAGCCACTCATTCAATTTTTCCCTGTAGCCGCATCCATCACTGAATCGCAATAAAGGCAATTGCAGCACTTCATCGATCGATTCAATATCACTCGCAGCAATCAAAACCAATTTTTCCTGAAATACTTCTACTTGTTCTAACGGATGGGCATCGATTTGTTTGTTTTTTGTTATAAATGCGCCGTCTATTTTATACTGCAATACGTCATTAATGAGCTGTCCTGTTACACCGGTAGATAACGTGACATCTACCTTGGGATATTCTTTAATGAAGCTGGATAAGATGGAAGGTAATTTGATGACTGTCTCGACAGATGCAATATCAAGTTTACCCGCTGGCTCTTTCGTATACTGCGATATCTGCTTCATTTCTTCAGAGAGAGCTATCATTTTTTGTGCATATGGTAATAGTTTCTCCCCTTCCTCTGTTAATGTAATACCTAAACGATGCCGGTGAAATAAAGTTACTTGGAGATCTCTTTCTAATTTTTTAATGCGGGATGTGACATTTGACTGTACGTAATTCAAATGCTGAGCTGTTTGATTAATACTATTTAGTTGTGCCGCTACTTGAAATATAGTTAAATCTCGTAAGTTCATAGATGGTTTCCCCTATTCATTTTAGTGATATAAATTATCATTTATACTCATTTTACATGATACCTTAAATATAGTTAAATAATAAGTAGTTACTTAATAGAAATGGAGCCACTACTTATGAAAAATAATATTTGGTTGGGTATTTTATTTTGCGGAATTGCCAGTATTTCTTGGGGAGCAATGTTTCCCATTGCGAATGATGCATTCCATTATATAAACCCTTTTTATTTTACATTGATTCGTTATATCCCTGTTGTTGTCATCTTAGTTTTTTTGTTATACCTTGCGGAAGGGAAAGAAAGTTTTCGCTTGGAAGGGAAAGGCTGGTCTATTTGGTTTTTTGGTACGATGGGATTTACAATCTATAATATATTTATCTTTTGGGGACAGGATTTATTACAAGACCAAGGCGTATTATTGGCTTCGATTATGGAAGCTTTAGCACCGATTCTTTCTATCTTTATTCTATGGTTTTTATATAATAGCCGTCCCTATCGTTTTACCATGATAACGATAGCAGGGGCTTTTATAGGAGTTGTCCTAGTTGTTACAAATGGAGAGTTCTCTGTATTATTTGAAATGAATCATTCTATGCCTTTGATTATTCTGCTATTAGCAGCCTTAGGTTGGGCTTTTTATACAATTGGGGGAAGTACTTTTGAAGGTTGGTCTGTACTGCGGTATTCTACTCTCAGCTGTTTGTACGGTACGTTAACTGCTATTGTATTTGTCGGTATAGGGAGTGCATTACAACTCATTGACATACCAAGCATTTCCAATATCGTTACTATTAAATACCATATGCTGTTTATGATTTTGCTGCCGGGTTTATTCGCATTGTTATTTTGGAATAAAGGTGTGATGGTACTAAAACCGATTAATGCTATTTTATTTATCAATCTGGCTCCTGTCACGACAGTTCTCATTCGCTTCCTTCAAGGATATTCCATTTCCATATATGAATTAAGCGGAGTAGCCATTGTTTGTACGATGATTATATCCAATAATCTGCATCAGCGTCTGTTGCAGGCTCGTACAAACAAACGTCACGTTCACAAAGACAGCAAGCTTGTTTCTTAGGTTTTAATAAGGATGAAGCGGAAGATGATTTAATTTTAAAAGCTTGTCTTTATATCCTTAATCTATGGTCTAATGCTTATAATAGACTGGCTTCGCATGAGGGTTTTGGTAGCACTGTCGAGCCGTCGTTAGTCTTTTTGGAGACTTCCTGGGAGGGAGATGTTTGCCTATGGCCATTGTTAGTTTGCTAACGCTAAACAAGCTTCGGGATGTTGATAGCGTTCATCGTTTCTGATAAAAACCATAAAAAATAATCCCTCATGCACTTTAGCCGGTAAGAGAAGGATTGTTTTCCTAAGCTGCCTACCGTTTTGAAGGGGCTTAGTCTATTACGACCTTTCCATGTTTCAGCAATGCTTTTTACAGTAACTATCTGGAAGCATAGCATTTCTATTCGTACCACTTTCTGAGTAGCGACTATGTAATTTATAGAAAATCTTGTTGTCTCTTCATTTTAATGCCTTTTAAACGAGTAGACTTCATTATTGATAACATTCTTGGAGGTTTAGCAATTGTTTGTAATCCGTTCCGGTTTTAGAGCCGCTACTTTTTTTAACCCACTTTTCTACTTTAGATATTCTATTTATTTTTAAGCATGAAAAAGCACCCCTTTAGACTAAAGTAATCCAAAGGGGGCATAGTGCAATAATTTTATAAATGGTGTAACTTTATTACAAACAATACAATTTTATTTCAATTCTACAGCTTCACTTCTGTTTTATCTTATATCCCGCATTTCAACTGGGCACCGCAACTGGTACAAGTATTGCATCCGCCAATTTCAGTAACATGGCCGTCCCTGCAAACAGGACAACGGTCACCAATTTCGGAGCCAATACCAACGTTTGTTTTTTCTAACTCTTGGATCGTGTCCATCACTACAACTTTAGGCTTTTCTTCCACGATATAATCAGCTTCTCCTGATTTAACAAAAGTGTCATCGTCTTTTAACGTTAAGACTTGGGAATCTCTGCTTCCATCTACATAAACCGTTCCGCCTTTCGCTCCTCCACGGTATAATCGCTGGTACACATTTTCTACCTGATCTACCGTATAGCCTCTAGGAGCGTTAACTGTTTTTGAAATGGAGCTGTCCACCCAGCGCTGAATCACACATTGTGTATCTGCGTGTGCTTCAGGACTTAATTCCATGGCTGTCACAAACCATTCCGGAAGGTTTTCTTCACTTTGTTCCGGGTGTTTGTTCAGATATTCTTCGACAATATCACTTTTTACTTCAATAAATTTGCCTAAACGGCCGCTCCGGAAGTAAGAGAAGGAAAAATAAGGCTCCAGTCCCGTACTGACACCTGCCATCGTCCCTGTTGATCCTGTTGGTGCGACAGTTAATAAATGGGAATTACGAATACCATATCTGACAACTCCTTCTTTAATGTCCAGGGGCATTTGTTTCATATATCCTGTATGAATAAAAGCCTCCCGTAAACTCTTGGTTTCTTCCTCTGATTCTCCGATTAAAAATGGAAAACTGCCTTTTTCTTTAGCCAACTCAATGGATGTCCGATAAGCAGTTGTTGCAATGGTTTCAAAGATTTTATCGACTAATTTATTACCCGCTTCTGAACCGTAAGCTGTTTCACAATAAATGAGTAAGTCGTGCAGGCCCATCACACCTAAACCAACTCGCCGTTCTCCTAATGCCTGCTTTTTATTTTCTTCTAAAAAGTAAGGAGTGGCATCTATGACATTATCTTGCATGCGTACCCCTATTTTTACTGTTTCTTGCAGTTGTGCAAAATCAACTGTTTTCGTTTTTTTATCAGCCATTTCTGCTAAATTTACAGCAGCAAGATTACATACAGAGTACGGAGCTAATGGCTGCTCACCGCATGGATTTGTTGCAACAACTTGCTGTCCATAACTCTTGGCATTAGTCATTTCATTCGCATTATCGATGAAAAAGATGCCTGGTTCTGCAGCATAAGTTGCACAAATATTAATTAAGTTCCATAATTCTTTTGCTCGTATAGTACGATACGTACGAATCGCATACCCTGCTTTTTCCCACATCCGCACATCACCATAATTATGCCATTGCTCATTATATGATTGCATTTCTTCTGGGGTATAATTTTCAACATCCGGAAAGCGCAACTCATATTCTTCATTATTCTCTACAGCTTTCATAAAATCATCAGTTAAACAGACAGAGATATTGGCACCTGTTAAAAAGTCAGCATGTTGTACATCATATACGCCTCCAGTTTGTAATTTTTGTTCTGCTTCAAGAATTGCTTCCTTTGTAAATCCACCCAATCCCGGCATGTTCTTGTAGTTAACAATGCCCTGGTACAAGTCTTTTTCCATTTCTGTTAAGGGAGTGAACTTTAGTTTTTCCAAAGCCTGCTGTTTAATTTGTTCATCATCTGTATTTTCAATTAAATAACGGAGTATTCTTGGGTTCTGCATTTTGGAGATAATAAATTCGACAATATCCGGATGCCAGTCTGCCAACATAATCATTTGAGCTCCGCGACGTGAGCCTCCTTGCTCCACCAAATGAGTTAACTTTGCAATATCATCCAGCCAGGATACAGAACCGGAAGATTTCCCATTGACACCTCTGGCTAATGTGTTTCTCGGTCTTAAACTGGAACCGTTCGTGCCAACGCCGCCACCGCGCGACATAATCTCCATTACTTGTTTACGATGATCTGAAATGCCTTCGCGTGAATCTTTGATAAAAGGCATCACATAACAATTAAAATACGTGACATCTGTTTCAGATCCTGCCCCGTATAATACTCTGCCAGCCGGTATAAAACGCAAACTGGCTAATTCATTCAAAAAACTCGAAAAAGCATTGTCAACCTGCTCATTGGTTTTCTCTACTTTAGACAATCCTGCAGCATTCCGCTTTGCGATTTGTTCGTAATAGATCTCCAGTGGTTTATCAATCACACTTAAGTGGCGTTTAATGCTGTCTTTCCCTATCAAATCATCCTTATCCAAAACAGAGAGAAATTCTTCAGCAACTTGAATATAAGCTTCATGATGGTTCCAATCGATTTCTTTTATAAAACCAAATCCGCGAGCAGGAAACTTTGAATCCGGTTTAACGGTTAATACGACGAAATCCCCTTGTTTTAAAGTCTTTTTTTCGGTATCCTTAAAAGCGTACCGATCAAGCATGACTAATCTGGAAACCCCTTTATGAGTGATATGCATTTCTTCCGTTATTGGATAAACTTGGGGAAATAACGCAATATCCTCATTTAATGCTGTTTTATTGATCAAACTATCTGTTATGGTTGGCATTCTCCCCCACCCCTATTCTTAAAAAAGCAAATTTATATTTGATATAGTTTCTACCTATATTATACATTATAAGCATATAAACATCAATATATAGTGCAATATATGTAATTTTGATACTACATATAGTTTGTATGATTGTACTTTAATCGTTCATTTAATCGAATAAGCTGGGAGCTTCACAGAGTTTGCTCGCAGTTGGTGAGTCTATTTTCTTTGAAAAAAAGGGGTGAGATATCTATAATTAGACAGTAGAAGAAGTTTATTTTATCTGATGGAGGATTTTATGTTAAAAATTTTATTAGCCATTCTTATTGCACTACTTGTATATTATGGTATCACTTATTTTAGACAGAAAAAGTATTTAAATGTGTTAACACAAGAAGAGTTCATTGATGGATACCGCAAAGCACAACTGATTGATGTAAGGGAGCAAAAAGAATTTGACCGGGGTCATATTCGAGGAGCAAGAAACATCCCGCTGACACAGCTTAAACAAAGTATTCAGGCTTTACGAGCTGATAAGCCGGTGTATCTCTACTGTCAGAATACCAGCCGTTCTTACCGGGCAGCTCAATTACTCCATAAAAACAAATTTGACAATATTAACGTTTTAAAAGGCGGCTTTAAAAAGTGGACAGGCAAAATTGATTATAAAAAATAGCCAAGGGAAATTCCCTGGCTATTTTTTTCTGTATTTTATACGAAGCAATAGAAACAAAGATAAACGTGCTGTTTTTTATATTACTCGCTTTTTTGAAATCGTAAAACTGGCTTTCTTGCAGCTTTTGTCTCATCCATTCTGCCCACAATCGTATGATACGGTGCTTCTTGAACAAGCTCCGGTTCCGTTTCACTTTCTTTTGCAATAGCTTCCATCGATTCGATAAATCCGTCCAATGTTTCTTTGGACTCTGTTTCTGTCGGCTCCATCATCATAGCTTCCTCCACATTAAGCGGGAAATAAACCGTAGGCGGATGGTAGCCATAGTCCAGAAGACGTTTAGCCATATCAAGTGTGCGGACCCCTTCGAGCTTTTGTTTGCGTCCGGAAAGTACAAATTCATGCATACAGTGTTGAGTGTATGGAAGTTCGAACGTATTTTCTAACTTACGCATCATATAATTGGCATTAAGCACCGCATATTCGCTGACTTGTTTCAAGCCATCTGGACCCATCGATCGAATATACGTATAAGCGCGCAAATTAATCCCGAAATTCCCATAATATGGTTTTACTCGACCTATGGAATCCGGACGTTCTTCGTCAAAATCGTAGACCCCGTCTTCTTTTTGAACAATCAATGGTTTCGGTAAAAACGCAGCTAATTCTTCTGTCACACCAATTGGTCCAGCACCAGGCCCACCGCCGCCATGCGGTCCGGTAAATGTTTTGTGAAGATTTAGATGGACAGCATCAAAGCCCATATCACCAGGACGGACATATCCCATGATGGCATTTAAATTTGCCCCATCGTAATATAATTTACCGCCGGCATCATGAACTACTTTAGCCATTTCCATAATTTCTGTTTCGAATAAACCAAGTGTATTAGGATTCGTTAACATTAAAGCCGCCGTATCATCCCCGACATGCTGCTTCAAGTCTTCCAAATCAACTAAACCTCTCTCATTCGTTTTAATCGTCACGGATTCAAATCCAGCCACTGTTGCTGAAGCTGGATTTGTTCCATGCGCTGAGTCAGGTATTAAAACTTTCGTACGGTTTTTGTCTCCATTTGCTTCATGGAAAGCTTTAATCATCATTAAAGACGTCCATTCGCCATGCGCTCCAGCAGCTGGTTGCAAAGAAACAGCGTCCATCCCTGTGATTTCTTTTAAAGACTCTTTTAGATCATACATAACTTCTAAGGCACCTTGGACTGTTTCGGGATCTTGCAATGGATGAATATGACTAAATCCGTCCAGACGCGCAACATCCTCATTGATTTTAGGGTTGTATTTCATGGTGCACGACCCTAATGGGTAAAAACCTGAATCAATCCCAAAATTGCGATTAGAGAGAGCAGTATAATGCCGGATTAATTCCAGCTCGCTTACTTCTGGCAAATCAGCTGCTTCCTCTCTAATATAAGTCGCACCCAAATCTGCAGCTAAATCAACTTCTTCTACATCTATTTCCGGTAAAGTATAACTGATGCGGCCGGGCTTTGAACGTTCAAATATAAGTGGAAAATTATTATTTTGCATGTAACTCCCCCAACTCCTTCACAAAGTCATCGATTTCCGCTTTCGTACGTTTCTCTGTAACTGCAACTAACATATGACCCTTAAGTGACGTATCAAATTTCTCCAGATCAAATCCTCCGATAAAACCTTTTTCCAGTAAAAGGGTGTTCACTTCGCGTACAGGTCGGTTCAATTGGATGACAGCCTCATTAAACATACCGTTACTATAAAGCACATGTAATCCTTGGCTTGCTGCTTGCCTCTTTAAATAACGAACTTTCTGCATGTTTGTATAAGCCATTTGCTTCATGCCGTATTTACCTAGGGAAGTCATCGCAACAGAGCTTGCCAGCGCATATAGAGCTTGGTTGGAACAAATATTGGAGGTGGCCTTATTTCTTCGAATATGCTGCTCTCTTGCTTGGAGTGTTAAGACATATCCTCTCACTCCATTTTCATCTACCGTTTCTCCAACAAGTCTTCCCGGTGTTTTACGCATTAGTTTTTTAGTAGTTGCAAAATACCCGCAGTGCGGGCCGCCAAATTGAGCAGGTATTCCAAAAACTTGTGTATCTCCCACTACAATATCAGCTCCAAATTCTCCCGGTGGTGTTAAATAACCCAAAGCTAAAGGATTACTCGAAGTAATGAGCGTCGTTTTTTTATTTGCCTTCACAATATTGTTAATTTCATCAAGTGGTTCAATCTGTCCTAAAAAGTTTGGATACTGAACGACGACGCTGGCCGTTTCTTCATCGACCACTTCTTCCAGCTGCCTGAGATCAGTCATCCCATCCTTCATATCGATTTCAACAACTTCCAAGTGAAATCCTTTTCCGTAAGTTCGAATAACCTCCCGATATTCAGGATGAACTGTTTTAGACACAACAATCTTTCTTCTTTTCGTTTGGCCGTGACTTAAGTTTACCGCTTCACCCAAAGCAGTTCCGCCATCATATAAAGAAGAATTTGCTAAATCCATTCCGGTCAATTCTGCAATCATCGTCTGAAATTCAAATATAGCCTGTAATTCTCCCTGAGATATTTCAGGTTGATAGGGAGTATAGGCCGTATAAAATTCTGAACGGGAAATAACATGATCAACCACCGATGGAATAAAATGATCGTAGACGCCTGCGCCTAAAAAGGAAGTATATTCATTCGTGTGAACATTCTTATTTGCTTTTTCGGATAACTCTTTCTTTAAAGCATACTCGCTGGGGACCTCTGGCAATTGATACGAGCGGTTAAATCGGATATTTTCAGGTATATCAGAAAACAATTCTTCGGTGGATGTAATGCCTATGGTATCAAGCATTGCTTGTTTATCTTCTTTGGTCATTGGTAAATAACGATTATTATGCATGGTCAGCCTCCCTGAATCTTTCAATTATCCTCTTTGACTAGCAGATTATAAAATGCTTCTGATTATGTGAATGAATGTTAATCAAAAAGTTTACAATTTCAAATATTTCTGTATGAAACACTACTTTTATTTAATAAATGGGGTTGGAATTACCCGGGCTTTTGCTTGTTTCTTACGAATTTGAATGACTATTTCTGTACCCTGAGCTGTATATTTTTGATCGATAAGTGCAAATCCAATTGCTTTGTTTAAAGTAGGAGATTTCGTCCCTGTAGTAATGACGCCGATAGAATCTCCCTCGATATTTAACACTTCGTAATCTGTTCTGGGAATCCCTTTATCGATCATTTCCAAACCGGCAAGAACTCGAGTGGGCCCCTGCTCAATTTGCTGCTGTAATACTTCTTTTCCAATGAAATCTTCTGCTTTGTTTACTTTTACAGCAAATTTCATTCCAGCTTCAACGGGAGTTATATCTTTTGACAACTCTTGACCGTATAACGCTAACCCTGCTTCAAAACGTAAAGAATCCCGTGCTCCCAGTCCAGCAGGGATAATATTTTCTCCGCCTGTATCCAACAGTAATTTAAATAATGCAGCAGCGTCTCCCTGGTCAATATATATTTCAAAACCATCTTCTCCCGTGTAGCCTGTTCGAGAGATAAGAGCAGTCTCTTTTAAAGTCTCGATAGAACAATCCTGTTTAAAACGGAATGGTTTTATATCAGCTAGATTTTCATCCGTTACTTGCTGTAAAATCGATTCCGCTAAAGGCCCTTGAATAGCTATAAGCGCATACGCATCTGATGCATTAAGAATGTTAACGGTTTCCTTATCCTGCTGCTGAAGCTGTTCTTTTAACCAAGCGACATCTTTCTCAATATTGGCAGCGTTTACCACAAGTAAATAACTGTTTTCTTCCAACATATAGATTAGAAAGTCATCAATAGTTCCACCGTTTTCGTAACACATAAATGTATATTGAGCTTTATTTGGCTCAAGTTTGCTTACGTCATTCGTGACAACTCTTTGCAAGAAAGCAAGACTGTCCGGGCCTTGGATAAAAATCTCTCCCATATGGGACACATCAAACAAGGCCGCTTTCTCTCTTGTCATCCGGTGTTCTTCCATGATTCCGGAGAATTGAACAGGTAAGTCCCACCCTCCAAAATCTACCGTTTTTGCCCCGTACGCTTCATATAAAGGGTAAACTGGCGTTCTTTTTAACATATTAAATAGACCTCCTAACCGTTTTTTAAAAGGTTTAATTGATTATGTAAATAGATAACACATCAATTGTACATCGACTGCCGTATTTTTTATAATGATTTATAATGATGTGGGTATCAGAAAAACTAACTTATGTTTTTCAAGTAGATTTTCCAAAGCGTGTTGGAGTAAAGATGATAAGAATTAAAAAAATCCCACTTGCAATGCGTGCAAGCAGGAAAATTTTAGTGTCTTAACCGAATCCAGGTACCATAATAAATTCTGTATACCAGGTGAATCCAATCATAAACACCGTTAAGTATGCGCCGAACATATACATATACATTCGTTCAGAAAGTCTTAAATAACTTAATGTTAGGAAAAAAGCTGTTTGCACAAGAAATAAGATTGCGGTGTTGTACATTTCGCCTACGAAGAACATTACCATAAAAATTCCTGTCCAAAAAGCAAGCACACGAAACATTCGATCCATGCCTTTTCCCCCTCCTTTATGTAACCTCATACAAATATAGTATAAACTAAGATACTTTTATTGTAAACAAATCTCTTGTTAAATGCAACTGGATCATATTTTGCAAG
>DATGUO010000083.1:0-12651 GCA_035301305.1 Pseudogracilibacillus sp. | reverse complement strand
TCGAAGTTTAGGTTAAACTGTAATTGGGTCATAATTAATTCCTCCTACTTTGTTTGGTTTGGGTTAAAAACATTGTATCATAAGGAATTAATTTGGCCCTTTTTTATATTTTCTTTTTACACAATTATATGGACTCTATCTCCTATTTTCACGAATTTAAAATTAACCGCACATGAGTCGAGCCTAATTTCACGAATTTAAAATTATCCGCACCTTCTTCCTTAGAAGCTTACCCCACATGCTGCAGCGCCAGGATAGAAATATACTAAAACCCGCTTCCATCCTGGTATTTTTATTCTTGCCAGTTCCTCATTGCAAATTGGCAAGCAGCGTCAAATATGTCTAATTTAAATAATATCTTTTCCTCGCTTTCTTCTACTAATGAAAAAGCTCACTCTACCTGTAATCAGATAGAGTGAGCTTTTCTTTTTTATTTACTTAATACGTTAACGATTTTTTCGATGGCCCAGTCGATTTCTTCTTCTGTAATTGTTAAAGGCGGTGCGAAGCGAATGGTGTTTTCTTGCGTTTCTTTACAGAGCACGCCTTGTTCCTTTAATTCTTCGCAGTATGCACGGACTGGTTTGTCGAATTCGACACCGATGAACAGGCCTCGTGCGCGAATTGCAGTAATGGACGGATTGTCAATGTTCTTAAGGGCTTTTTCGAAATAAGCTCCCATGGTAAGAGATTGTTCGACTAATTTTTCTTCTTCAATAACATCTAATGCAGCAAGCGAAACAGCGCAAGCTAATGGGTTTCCACCAAAAGTTGACCCGTGAGAG
This sequence comes from Pseudogracilibacillus sp., assembly GCA_035301305.1. GTDB lineage: Bacteria > Bacillota > Bacilli > Bacillales > Amphibacillaceae > Pseudogracilibacillus. Next base: position 11,866 of record DATGUO010000083.1, on the reverse strand, counting down.
CCCGGCGTGAAGACGTCCATGATATTTTTATTGGCTGCGATGGCTGAGACTGGCATGACACCGCCGCCTAGAGCTTTCCCCATCACATAAATATCCGGCACAACGTTTTCCCAGTCACAGGCAAACATTTTTCCTGTACGTGCAAAACCGGTTTGCACTTCATCTGCTACGAATAAAATATTGTTTTCATCGCAAATTTCACGAATAGCTTTTAAATAGCCTTCCGGTGGGATAATGATACCTGCTTCCCCTTGAATTGGTTCTACTATGATAGCTGCTGTATTTGGCGTGACCGCTTCACGAATCGCTTCGATATCGCCAAATTCGACTTTATGAATCCCCGGCACGAATGGGCCGTAATCTTTGGTTGCACCTGGATCTGTAGAGAGGGAGACGGCATTCAATGTCCGGCCGTGAAAGTTTCCTTTCGCAGCAATCACTTCTGCTTGGTTATCCTCCACTCCCTTCACTTCATAAGACCAGCGCCGGGCAGCTTTAATAGCTGTCTCCACTGCTTCTACCCCGGTATTCATCGGCAACACTTTATCTTTCCCGGTTAATTCACTGACGCGTTTCGTCCATTCGCCCAATATATCATTATGAAACGCACGGGAGGTGAGCGTTACTTTGTCTGCTTGATCTTTTAAAGCCTGGATAATTTTCGGATGACGATGGCCTTGGTTCATAGCGGAATACGCGCTAAGCATATCCATATACTTATTGCCCTCTGGATCCTGTACCCAAACACCGCTTGCTTCTTGGATAACAATTGGCAGCGGGTGGTAATTCTCCGCTCCGTATTTTTCAGTCGTTTCGATAATTTCTTTGGAAGTTGCTGTTTCTACCATATTCAATTTCCTCCTTTATAAATGTTAGAAAACGTGGCATTTTTCATAAATGCCTTTTCTATACAGGGAACCAAATTGCCCCCTGCTTCAATATTCTGTTTATTACAGTTTCTCTCTACACTTTAATACAGTTGCAAAATACATGCCAACAATAACAATCGCATCAGAAAGATAGTTGACCACCAATTGCTGCAAAATTTCTTGGCGTTTACCCGTGCCAATTCAGTTTGCGCCAAATTATTTTGCACCAAGCTGCTCCATCCATTATACTTAACATAACATACATCCAGAAAAAATGGAGGTGAAGCTTTCATGGATAATGAAGAGTTGCAACATCTGCTCCATGAAAAAGAATTGTATCATCGCTTAATCGACGAGGTGAATGTTGGTATCCACGTCATTAATCACGAAGGAAAAACCATTGTCTATAATAAAAAAATGGAAGCCATTGAATCGATGAACCGGCGGGATATTTTAGGAAAAAATGTGTTGGATATGTTTTCTTTCCATGAAAACCAGCATAGTACATTGCTTCATACTTTACACACTGGTAAAGCAACAAGAAATGTAAAACAAACCTATTTCAACCATAAAGGAGAAGCGATTACCACCATTAATGATACCTTTCCCATCCAGCAAAATGGTACACGAACGGAAGCCGTAGAAATGGCGAAAGATATCACCCAATTAGAACATGTCATTACCGAAAACGTTCTGAAAAAGCAAAACAAAAGATATCACTTTGAGCAGATTATCGGTGCAAACCACGCTTTTGCTGAGGTTATCCACCAAGCGAAATTAGCTACTAGAACAACATCTTCTGTTCTTATCATCGGCGAAACAGGAACAGGAAAAGAATTATTCGCCCAGAGCATTCACAACGGAAGCATGCGAGCTGCCAAGCCCTTTATTGCCCAGAATTGCGCTGCCATTCCGGAAAGTTTGATGGAAAGCCTGCTGTTTGGCACTAAAAAAGGAGCTTTTACGGATGCTGCAGATTCTCCCGGCTTATTTGAACAGGCAGATGGCGGGACATTGCTTTTAGATGAAATTAATTCCTTGGACCCTTTGCTGCAAACCAAACTGTTGCGCGTCTTGCAGGAACGAACAGTCCGTCGCATTGGTGATACAAAAGATAAACCAATTGACGTCCGGATTATTGCTACCATAAACGAAGAACCTGACACCATACTTGAATCTCAACAAATTCGTAAAGATTTATATTATCGTTTAAGCGTCGTCTCCCTATTCCTTCCGCCTTTACGGGAGCGAAAAGAAGATATGCTGCCGCTCATCCAATTATTCATCGCCAAATACAACCAACTGTTTCAAATGAATATTCAAGGGGTGGACAACACAGTTCTCGAAATGATGTATCAACATGATTGGCCGGGAAATGTGCGCGAACTCGAGCATGTCATTGAAGGAGCCATGAATATTGCGATCGATGAAAAGACTATTCAAGTATCCCATTTAACTGGCCGCTTCCGAAGAAAGTATCAGCAATCCATACCGGAGAAGTCTTTCACCGAAGAAAACGAAAACAAAACCGCTCCTGCAACGGAAACATTAGAACATAAAAAAGCACTACTTGAAAAAACATACATCCAGCAAGTTTTACAAGAGAACAGCCAAAATATAACCCAATCCGCCAAAGTGCTGGGGTTAAGCAGGCAAAGTTTGCAATACCGCATTAAAAAATACGAGCTTTTTTAAAATGTACCCACTTATGGAACTGCTGGCGATTTATAAAAACTTTACGGTAAACCGCTCGAAGGCCATGAATGGAAAATCCGGCATTCGAAAAGAGTTAATAGTGAACTCTTTAGTTATACTTATACAGGACAAAAATGCAAACTTTTTTCGCGCAGATAATAAACGGAGTATTCGAAAGACTCGACCAGCGAATATTGGCGTTGATCTTCTGGGTAAGAAAATTTTATACTTTCTTATCTGCGTATCACACTTATAACATCTAGAGATTTTTTCACCAAAACAACTATTTTTGAATACATGACTTTCTCCACTACCGGAAAAAACTGCTTATACACAAAATATGATAAACTAGACTATAATAAAATGAATAATGCGAAGCGGCGTAGAGGTGAGAGAAGATGAATAAAAAATATGGCTATATTGCAATACGTGTTTGTATCGTTATTCTCGGTGCTGTTGTTGGAGCTTTTCTCCTTTATTTTCTGGGAAAGTTAATGCTGCCATTTATTTTGGGTTTTATCGTGGCACTCATTTTAAATCCGGCTGTGGACCTCTTACAAAAGTATGTAAAAATGCGGCGCGGATATGCTGTGTTCACAGCGATTATTCTCATTACAGCCATTTTTTCAACGATTATCACTTTATTGGTTAATGAAATTATGGAAGGATTTAATTATTTATCCAAAATAATGCCTGCCCATTACAGTGATTTCAGCAGTTTTATGCAGGACAAATTTACATCAAGTATTTTACCTTTTTATCAAAACATCATCGAACAATTTCAAAATCTTGATCCTTCCCAGCGCGGCACCATTATGGAAACAACGCAAGTGATGGGCGAACAAATTACAAATAGTATCAGTAATTTCCTGCAATCGATTGGAAATGGTCTGTACAGATTTATCAAAGGACTGCCAAGCTTTGCGACCGTTTTAGTTTTTTCTCTTTTAGCTGCATTTTTTATCAGTAAAGATTGGCACCGTATTATGGAAGGACTGCATCGTAAAGTTCCAACAAAAGTTCAAAACCGCATTAATTCCATTCATGAAGGCTTGCAACGTGCTCTTTTCGGATACTTAAAAGCAGAATTTAAAATCACCTTTATCTCAGCAGTCATCGTCTATATCGGCTTGTTAGTATTGGGGATCAAACACGCCCTTACCATCGCTCTCATCATCTGGCTGGTCGATTTCCTGCCATATATTGGAGCAATCTTAATTTTCCTTCCCTGGGCAATTTATGCTTTTTCAACAGGCGAAGTATTCTTAGGAGCAGGCCTTTCGATTTTATATGGATTGATCGTCGTCCAGCGTCAATTAATCAAACCAAAGATTCTATCTTCCAATATTGGCATTAGCCCTTTAATGACACTCATCACCCTGTACGTCGGATTTAAACTAATCGGCATTATTGGAATCGTCATCGGTCCGCTCACGTTTATTTTATTAAAAATCTTTTACGAAACAGGGATTTTTCATGATATATGGTATTTTATTGTTGGAAAAAAAGCGCCTGCCCCTGAAACCAATAATAATCCATCAACAGAATCAAATGCTCGAAAGTAAACCATACCAAAAAGTCTCCTTTCCAAGGAAACGAGACTTTTAATTTTTACTATACCATCATTTAAGGCCTTTTTGAGTGCAAGCTTACTTCTTAAAAAAGACGTTAAATCTGGTTCGAGTGAGCTTTTACTTCTTGGAGATGAAGGTCGGTGTGGGGAAAAACCCGGTTCATGCAGCATATACCCAAGGGTGAGCGTTATTTTAGCTACATTGCTCTTCATTAGCTATCTAATCAGAGAATTAAATAATTGTCTTTTATTAATTAAAAAGGTTGCTTATTAGGGCAACCTTTATGCTTTGACATAATTTTCCATTAAAATTGAGATTACTGTAGTTTATCTTTTTTCACTCTGTCTGGGGTTATTTCAGCAGGTGCTATAAAATATTTAATTTTATCGACATTTCCCTTCTCATCTTCAGATTCTACTTTTTCAAAAACTCGCACTTGCTCCTCTTCAAGATAAAAAAGTTCATCTTTTTCAAAACCGTCCCAGTTATTGTTATCTTGATGTTCGATTCTAAATTCTCTAGCATTTCCTTGAAATTCTACTTTTTGATTGCTCACTTCTTCATCGTTGAAATAAACAAGCTCAATATATGTGCCGTTGCTTATTCTCATAATTTAACAACTCCTCTTTTATGGTCTGAATATTTACTATATATTGCTCTTAATTACATATCCTTTTCTTTTTATCTTAAAACATACTTCTGTATATACAGAATGGAAATACTCTGCTTTTACTACAGTAAAGAAAATTCAAGGAGCTATTTACAACCATTCTATACAAATTGTACTTTTATTTTCACTTCTGGATTGAACTTTTCTTATTTATGAGGTAGCTCTTCAATACTGTCTATATCCATGTACTCTGGGACAACGAACCCTTGCTGAGCTCCTTCTAAATTAGGGCCTAAGTCTACAATGTCATCTTTATATTTCTCATAATAAGAGGCAGCGCCCACAGGAAGCCAGGCAATAAGCATTCCATCTATTCCTTTATCAGATAGAGCTTGAAAAGCAACCCCCATATCAACTGCTGTCAATGTAACATCGTAACCCAAGTCTTCCAGGATAAGGGCTACCACGTTTGTAGAAGCTACTTCTGTATCCCATTCCACATATGCTAATTCAATGGATTCGTTTTTTACTGGTTCTATATCTTTGGTCCAATCTTCCACTTTGTCTTGATTATCTTCAATCCATTCCAAAGCAGCCTCCTCTGGTTCCACATCTTCTTCTCTTGCTTTAGCCATGACTTCATTCATATCTTCAATTTCCCAATGAAAGTTATCTAATAACTGATAAGCAGCAGGCTTGTCTTTTTTTAAACCTTCTCGAACCATCGTATGGATTTTTTCAGCTTCCCCCAGTGTTTCTTCAGGATCGTCTAAAAATTTTAAATCGTATTTTTCAAATGCTCAGTGAGGCTGCCAGAGAGTCACGACGATTGGCTCTTCATCTTCAATAGCACTTTTTAATCCTGTTAGCATCGCTGCTTCAGAACTAGAAGTTAATTGAACGTCTAAACTGTATTCTTCAATCGTATTTTCGGCAATATCCATAGTCCCTGAACCTGGTTCTATTCCTACAACTTCATCAATTTCGTCTGCGTCACTTTGCTTTTCGTCATTATTATTTTGGCATCCTGTCAACATTACAACTGCACTTAGACTTAAAGGTAAAAACCATCTGGTCACCATTTGACGCATAATTATCCTCCATTTACATTATGAATTTTATAATCATCCCGAGAAGAAACAAAATGACTCCTCCTGCCATAACATACTTACTATTTTTTAAATGCAACAGCCATTCTTCTTTTTTGTAAGTTTGGATATGCTGGTAACTAATTAAAAAGTACACAACTCCTCCCAAAAACAAGGCTAACCCTAGAAGCATGAATAAGAGCATAGCTTTTTCTCCTTCCTGAGGTACGAAATTCACCTATCACAAACTTTTTAAAGCTTTATTGCTCAAGAGTGTTTTTAAAAGCGTAGAATTTTAGGTTCCACTTTACTGCTTATCCTTTTTTCGAACATTATAGATCCAAGCTTTATCTTCATTCATCATTTTAAAGGCTGCATAAATTGTTAAAAACTGAACAATAATAACAGGAATGCCCATAAACCCGGAAACAACTTCTAGTGGTTCTAAACCTCCAATAGCAAGCAGAGTAAGAGCAAAAGCTGTTATCACAAAGGCAATGACAATGCGGAGCGTTTTAGATGGTTCTGAGTCACTCATATCCTCTGTTCCTGTATAAGATGCTATGCTATATGTTGTGGAGTCCAAGGTCGTTGTTAAGAAAATAAGTGCCAAAAGAATGAAAGCCACTAAGACGACAGGGGCTAAGGGAAGTGAGGTTAAAACTTCCGGAACCACATTCATGGAATCCTCTTTCACCGTTTCAAATAGATTTAACTTTCCACTAAGTTGTCGTTCCACGCCTAGCCCTCCTAGAAGACCAGTCGCGCCCCAAGAAAGCAGCATAGGAGCCATAAAATACGTTAAAATCATTTCCCGAACAGTTCTGCCATAAGACACTTTGGCAGCAAAAACACTGTGCAGCATAGCCCAAGTGGCATTATACGCAAACCAAAATACTTTATGCCCTTCTATATGCGTTTCGCCTTTCATATCTAATGAATTGGTATAAAGAAAGGTATCCACGTAATTCGAAAAAAGAAAACCTAAAGACTCCGTAAAGTAATTCATAATGAAAACCCCTGGGCCAATAAGCAAGACAAAAACAGCGAAAGCACCTGCTAGATACATATTAAATGTACTTAATATTTTAATTCCTTTATCCAGTCCTCGATAAGCACTAATGGTAAACATGAGAACCCATACAATTGTTACAATTAAAGTAAGTGTAAAAGATTGTTCGATGTTGAATAATGCAGCCAGGTTATAAGTTACGATAGGTGTTCCTAGACCAAGCGTCACTGCCGCCCCTGACAAAATACTAATCATAAATATAATGTCCAACACAACGCCTCCAAAACCGTCGGTGAACTTATCACCAAAAATGGTTCTGCATGCTTCGGAAATTCTCATAAATGGCTTTTTTCGGACATGGAGAACATAAGCTAAGGCCGGGGCTGCCACCACAAACACAGCGAATGTCTGAAAGCTCCATATAAACATACTATAAGAGTTTCCCCATAACAGTGCTTCCATGGAGTGAGGTTCCACACCAGCAGGCGGGTCATTGGCGACTTCCGTCCATTGCACTAAAGCCGTTCTCATAATGGTTGAACCAAGTCCCATTGCAATAAGGATGGAGGAGTATTCAAATAAATTGAATCGAGGTTCATCTTGTGGATCTCCCAATACAACATTTCCATATTTCGAAAAAGAAAAATAGAAACCGACAAACACAAGAATCACTGCGTACCATATGTACCCCCATTGAAATGCAGAGACAGTTTTATTAAAACCTTTATTCAAAATACTCATGGAAGCATCTGGATAAACAGCTAAAGGTAAAGATATAAGAATTATAATGATTAAAGAAGGAATAAAAATTTTTCTTTCTATTAATCTCTCTTTATTATTTTGTTTTGGACTCAAATTAAACTCCTCCAATAAACGTCTAGTACAAATAGTGTTTGAATTATTGAAAACTTGCAATCTCTTTTATTTAAAGGTAGAAGCTCGTTTTAAATAAAACGAGCTTCTACAGCAACTTACGGAGCTCTTCCCCCTGTCACTAAGCGAACAATTAGTACAATGACAGCTATCACTAATAAAAGATGTACAAGACCTCCGCCAACATCAAGGGAAAAACCAAGTAACCATAATACAAAAAGTATGGCTATGATACTAAACAGCACAATCTCACCTCCTTTTTTTGATGACGCCGCCCTAAATGAGGAGGGACTTTTTGGATTGTGAAACAATCGTGCGGCATTTATCCAAGGTCCTTTTTCAGACTTTTGTTTCGTAATTGTGTCGGATGTTTGAGAACTCATTTTAAAATCCCTCTTACAAGTAGGACAAAAGTGAGATTGGGAATTTCCTTGAGATACATAAAATTCTTTTTGACAGTTCTTACAAACCTGCTTTTTAAATAACTCTTCCACACATAACGCCTCATTTTCTAAAGTTATGATAAATAATTGCTATTTATTACTATTGGGCTCCTCTTTTTCTTCGCTTTCCTGTTCCTTCATTGCTTCTTCTTTATCCTTTTCATCGTTTTCTTTGGAGTTTGCTGCATCTTCTTTTGATCGTTTTTCTTTATTCCTTTTCTCTTCTTCTTCTAACTCTTTAGATCGAGTGTATTGACGATACCCATAAGCACTTTTTTTAACGGCATCTTCGTTTTCTAACCCTGCTCCTACAGATCCGGCCAAAGTTGCTGCTGAAGAGACGAGCCAGGCGAGTTTCAAATAATCTACAACTCCCGCACTATGCCCAAGCTCTTTTCCAAACGTATCAGAGGGGACAAACACGACCACTGCAAAAAGAAATAAAATAAAAATAAATAAATAAAAAGTTACAACTGCTACAGCAAGGGTTGTGATGGTAGTGGTGTTATAAACCAATCGCAACCTTTCTGCACTTTTATTAGTTTCCTTTTTCTCCCATAAAGAATGGGCAAAAATCAGCCAAGCCACCATACTTAATAGAGCGAGAAACATGATAGAAAGAAAACGCGAAAATTCGTAAACGCCACTAAGCTGCCACAACGTGTTAAAAATCAACATATACGATCCTGTGGCAAATGCTAAACCTATTACTTTTCGAAAAGACGGCATAATAGTCCAGGGCTGGTTAGCAAATGTTAAGCCGGACACTATTTTAAATTTGCCGTTGAATTTAGGTTGTATAACAAAGCGAATATCCACGCCTTCATACTTTTCGTCAAAACTGATACGCTTAATCTTAGACATCCGGAATGTTTTAGGAATTTTTTTGGAGAAATTATCTTTCGAAGTCACTTCTTCAACCCCTATGCCCTTGGAAGCAAATTGAATTTTATTAAAATCTCCATGGTTTTGATAATAAAGTTCTTGAACAATATGAACCATGGCACTTTTTATTCTTTTAGCTGTTGGCATTATTCCAAATGCTGGTAAAGAAATAAGCCCGAGTTTTTCTTCCGTATCGATATCACTTAAAACGATAGACTTCTCATGGAATACGGGCAAATCTGTTAAAGAAATGACATAATCCCAGTCATATATTTGTTGAAAATGTTTAGCCTGGTCCATGATTTTTTTTATTCTATCTGCTGAACCGGTAATACGATCTGTTTGGTATTCCACTTTCCAATCAACCTTTTCCGGAAACTCTTGTTGGAGTTTTTCGGAAAGAACTTTCTGGATTTTATTACTTATTTCTGCCGGGAGTCCAGGAGCTGGAATAATGCCCAAGGTAATTTGTTCCACATAAACACCTCCTTTTTTTATACATATTAAATCTATTAATGTTTACGGAAACCATATATAAATAAGTCAACCCCATTGTAAATCTTAAGTATATTCTTGCAAGTAGACACTTATAAGTGTTATGGTATATTTTATAAACTAAAAGAATTGAGGTTACAAAAATGGATATAAGAATTGAATATGACCATCCTATCGAAGTTACTTTACATGTAGTTTGCGGAAAGTGGAAAGGCGTTATCTTGTGTTGCTTAGTGGACAGGGTTCTACGCTTTGGAGAAATTCGAAAAGAAATTCCTAGAATAACTCAAAAAATGTTAACACAACAGTTGCGTGAATTAGAGGAAGATAATTTAGTCAAACGTGTCATTTATAACGAAATGCCACCTAGAGTAGAGTATTCTTTAACACCATATGGAGAAAAATTGAAGCCCATGTTAGAGACTTTAGCTCATTGGGGAGACAACCACGTACAAATGGTCAAAAAAATCAAGGAACAAGACAAAGCTGCGCCCGATGTCGAAGTGAAAGAGTAACTAATTTAAAACACGATGGCAGTTTAAACCATAAGTAAAGTGTGAAATATGTAAATGTACTACTTTTATCGTTTTAACAAAAGGGTATGAGAAATTAAAAGGAAAAGATAAACAAATCCACAAACGAAAATAAATAATAATAAAAATAGCGATTAGCTAACAAAAGCTAATCGCTGTTTTTATATTTTAATGCTCGAGTTGTTTAAAGTAATCAGTGCCCCAGCTGTTTAAAGCCTCCAATACAGGTTCTGCCTTTTCCCCGAAAGATGTTAAAGAATATTCCACACGAGGAGGGATTTCTCGATACGATATTCGATTGACTAAACCATCCTCTTCCATTTCTCGTAATTGTTTAGTTAAAGTATTTTGAGAAATACGTGGAATACTGCGTTTTAACACACTGTAACGCAAAGTTCCTGTTCTTAATTCCTGCAAAATAACTGCTTTCCACGTACCGCAAATCATATCTAAAGCAATCTTAACTGGAGATTCATACTCAAAACGTTCGGTTCCCATATAATACTCCCTTCCCTGCAATAGTATATAAAATAAACTAAGACACTCAAAAGCACCTACTTGTTTTGCAGTTTTTAAGTGTTAGAGTAAGGTTAGATGAAGTTTTTCTGTATGTCTATTATACATCTAAAGATAAAATATGTTAAAAAAATTATTTTGAAAAGGAAGGAGACTCTTCTGCGAATGCCTATTACTAAGAAAGAAGTGTATAATCTTCCGCTCTTTGAAAATGATCAAAGTGCTATAGAATACTTTGAAAATCGTTCAGGCAATAATTTCATTATTCATCATGTCAGAGAAGTACTAGGAGGACAAAAAATCTATCTGTGTTATTTATTATTGAAGAACGAAGAAAAACAATTTGTAAATATATTCGAAGACGGCCTTGTTAAGGTGGAATTTTGACAACCTTATTTAAAGCTTCATATAAAAATTAAAAGTGAAATACTTTATATACTCAAAGGAAGATGCAAACATGAAAACCTTAGAAAAGTTTCAACAAGAATACGAACTTATCTTTCACTTAAAAATCAATAAAAAAGAAAGAGAAAAACGGCTGGCTAATTTGATGTCTGAATTGGAAAAAACTTTCACATCCCCATGCCCCATAGTGAGGAATGGGAGGCCCAAAACAAAGAACTTGCTCTTTTTCATCAAAAACTTTCAGATAGTTTATAAACAAGCCAACTCATAATCGAATTCGTTAAATAAACTGTAAATTCAAGAAATGTTTAGCCCTTATATTACAGTCATTCATTTCCTTCAGATGATCTTATTCCATCCTTATGTATATTCATAATAGTGAATACTATTTCTTAAATTTAACCCGGTTAAACAGACGTAGTGCTTCCATATTACATAAAAGTTGACCTTAAAATGATATGAAGTCCTATATATGCTATTCTTATTTTAAAAATTATAGAAATCAAAAGGGCCTTTGTCTATTACCACCTCCCTGAACAAGGTGCTAACATAACTACAAGTGCCTCCCAAAGCCCTTTTCCCTTTTTCGAATGAAGTCATTTATCTTACTCAAACAGGGTTGCCTTCCTAATGAAATTCTGTTTCCACTGGTATATGAAGTTTTTTCGTAAACCATAAGTCTTCGTATGCTGTTCCAAATAAAATAAACCCTTAAACACCTTTAATCATCCTGAATTGTAAAATTAAGCGAGACACTAAAAAAGACATGTCATGATATACTCAATCTATAACCTACCAAAGTTAAGGAGAGTGTATCTGACATGTCCTACACCCATCTTACCAAAACAGAGCTGGTATTCATAGAAGA
>DATGUO010000082.1:0-46137 GCA_035301305.1 Pseudogracilibacillus sp. | reverse complement strand
TCGAAGTTTAGGTTAAACTGTAATTGGGTCATAATTAATTCCTCCTACTTTGTTTGGTTTGGGTTAAAAACATTGTATCATAAGGAATTAATTTGGCCCTTTTTTATATTTTCTTTTTACACAATTATATGGACTCTATCTGATTGTTCCTCTATTCACCGGATTTCATGAATTACGGTCACTATCTTTAATCATTGTTACGCTGATTCTGGTTTTTCCCGGATTGCGGGCATTATCTTACTTGATTGTTCCTCTATTCACCGGATTTCATGAATTACGGTCACTATCTTTGATTATTGTTACGCTGTTTCTTATTTTTCCCAGATAACGGTCACTATCTTTTAAAAATGCTTTATTAACAGAAAAACAGGAGGAAGCAGAACAAAAAGTAGTTGATTCTATTTCTGTAGAATACGAACGGTATTGAGCGAGCAAAAAATATAATAAAATAAAAGAAGTTGATAAGCAAACCTATGATAACCCGACTTCACAACAAGCCAAACGAATGCATTAAAGTAGTTAGTACATAGTCTGAGCAATCACAACAGTTACTTAAAAGGGATGCCTTTGTTTATTACATTCATTTTGTTTTATTTTAACGAAGTGCGCTGCAAATCCATCAAATGACTTATCATGTTATTAAAATAACAATACATTGTCTGTTTCCTCTGAATCCCGAATTAATAATTTGTATCTTTTTTCCATCTTAAAAATGAATAAAAAAGTATGATAATGTAAGTCCCTAAAAAGATGAAAGAGATGCTTACTTTTCGCCATAGTTCGATGGAGAGTAAAAACCAAACCATAGCTATAACTATGATTGCAAAAAGAATTCCCCATGCATCCCGCTTAAATTTCCGTCTGTCCGATAATCTGGCATAGATTATTTCAACTCCTTTATCGACTTTTCTTTCCCCTCGTATCATTGATTAAAAATCCGATAAAGAAAATAACGGATAAGAGCAGTGCTTGAAAAACACTCCAGCTTATAAGAAAGATGGTTATCCCACCCATGCAAGATGTCAAACCACCTATAAAATAAGACAATATGTTTCTTCTTCGTTTACTTTTATTACTCTGTATGGGTGTCAAATTGAATCACCTACTTTGATTTGATGCCGGATTGAAATAAGTTGTAATCGAATATTGTTAGTTTAAGGAAACGTCTTGATTGATAAGCTCTCCCGGAATTTCCGTGTCGTAATATCGATTGATTTTTGGTCCATCTTCCGTTTCAATAACGGTCATTTCTCCCGTGATCTTTATTTCCTTATCTTCTTTTAAATCATCCAATACTAGTGTAAAAGAATGTTCAAAATCCAATTCATCATTTTCTGACATATCACTCTCATACTCGTCCAATTTTACATCCTGCACTGAAATTGTTGTCTTGTTTTGGTAAGCTGCTTCTAACGGCATAAGGAGAAAGCGGCGGTTTGCGAGGTTTTTAAATTCATCTTCTGTTAAATATGAAGAAAATTCATGTTGCATTTCATTGGTTTCTTCTATCTCCATCTCACTAACATTGATGTCAGGGTTATCCACCGTGTAGAGTTCTGTAACAAATTCTTTACCAAGTTCTTTTGCATCTTCACCTGATGAATTACTGTTATCATCGGTTCCGCATGCGCTTATAGATAATAATAAAAGTGCAAAACAACAAGCAACTGTTTTTTGTATCGTAATGCCTTTTTTTCTCATTATCTTGGACTCCTTTTTACGTTTTTAGTCCATTTTTACTAAAATATGATTGAGGACAGAAGCGGTGGCAGCCTGTGCTATTGGAAAAAATTATAAATACGTTGTTTCTCAGCTTGGTATCCAAACTACCATACACCTAAAATAATTAAAAGTATGGAATTACTGTAAAAAGTAAACTATTGTTTTTAAAGACTAAGTATTTTCCTGGCATGCTTCACAAATGATTTTACTCTTCTATTCCTTTTCTTCCCCTGAAATAAACTAGTGCACCACATTTCTCTTTACTCTATATTTGGAAGACTGCGTAAAATGAATGCAGAAGCCAACTTTGAATCAAATGCACTCATTGGCGTGGGAAATATTTTCTATACATTAAGGTAGGAAACCGGAGTTTCAAAAAAGGAATTTCAAGATAAACTCGGAGACTAAAAATAATGGACGATTTATGCAAAAAATACGCCCAGGTATATATTCGGAAGACAATTTTTAATTGATGGTTTAAATAGGATTATTCTGAATAATAGAATGTGTTTCATGCAGTTCGAAATAAAATGAATTATTTCATTTTTGCAGGAATGAAGGCTTGGCCCCCTCATATCTTGGAGTTAAAAGATAAATATGCCATGATAGACCTTAAAGTTATGGTTAAATAAAACTTTTTAAACTGGAAGGAGGCAGTTAAAATTGGTTCGTTGTCTGGTAAACGGTGAAAAAGAATATGAAATTGATGGCATTTTATTTGATAAAGATGGTACCTTAATCAACTTTGAATCCTTGTGGCTGGGCTGGACAGAAGCATTTTTGGAAATGATGGCAACGAAAGCAAGTTTAAACCAAACTGAAAAATATGCTATAGCAGAACGTATAGGATTTCATTTTAAGAAGCAAACCTGGGATGTGAAAGGGCCATTATATGTAGGTTCCTCCACTGAATTGACTGCGGTTTGTGCATTTTGTTTATACCAGCATGGATTTTTCTGGGATGAAGCGGTAGAACTTATGCATGAAATTTTTAGTGAAATGAATGCGTATGAGGGATGGGAGAATACCATTCAGCCGACGAAAGGACTTTTACATTTATTAGAAAGAGCGAGAAACCATTCCTTAAACATGGGTGTTGTGACGGCTGATGATTATCATAAAGCAAAAAGGCATTTAGAAAAATTAGCAATAGCTTCGTATTTTGAGACAATCTCTGCTGCTGATCAAGTAGAAAAAGGGAAGCCTTTCCCTGATATGGTTCATAAAGCGTGTGAGAAAATGGATGTACTTCCTGAGCGAATGATATTGATAGGAGATTCAAATGGGGATATGGTTCTTGGAAAAAACGGAGGGGTCCAAGCGAATATCGGGTTCGTAACAGACAAATCTGCTACAGAGCAGCATTATTTAACTGCTGCCGATAAGATTATTGATGATTTTAGTTCGATCACTTTTCATAGATAAATGCAATAAAGGTATACAAATGATGTATAATAATGTCAGAATGTAAGCAGCTAAAGGAATCTAACTGCTTTTAAAAATGTGTCACAGGAAGAAGGAATGACGAATATGGTATTAAATTTTGCCCATCGCGGGTCTTTAACCGAAGCTCCGGAAAATACGTTATCGGCTGTGAAAAAAGCGTTATCTCATGGAGCCAAAGCAATTGAATTAGATGTGCAACTAACAAAAGACGGGGAGTTAGTCGTCATCCATGATCATCATCTGAAACGGTTTACGAAAGAGACAACAAAATTAATCAAAGAATTAACTTTAGAAGAAATCAAACAACTGGATATTGGTTCTGCGTTTTCTCAAGCTTATGAAGGAGAAACGTTAGCGACGCTGAGTGAAATCTTATCGGTATGTCCCAGTGAAGTTTTATTGAACATTGAAATTAAAAATATCCCGGTGATTTATCAGGGCATTGAAGAAAAGCTATTGTACTGTTTAGAGAAACATCAGCGTATAGACAACAGCATTGTTTCCTCGTTTGATCATGCAGCTCTGCAAAACTTGCAAAACCTGCATTCAGAAATAAAACTCGGCATGTTATTTTATTACCGGATACTGAGGCCCTGGGAGTATATTCAAAACAGCGGACTTAACGTATACAGCTTTCATCCGAATATAGTGACGGTTGACAAAGAAATGATTAAAGCTTCCCATGATGCTGGTTTGAAAATTTATCCTTACACAGTGAATGAAATGACAAGTTATAACGCTTTAATGGAAGCAGGGGCAGATGGCGTATTTTCCAATAACCCGCATATTTTTGCAATGTAAATATCAGTAGCAAATGTGCTTATTGGCCAATATAACACGATAACGCTTTATCTGTTGGCCAAAAATTGTAAAAAAAGTATTGACAAACGTTTACATTTTAATTATGATAATAACAAGTTAATATTCACCCGTTATGTTGGAGAAAAGAGACCCGCATGACAATTAGCATCACTTCGTTGAATAGAAGTGTGTGTTAGTTGGCTTGCGGGTTTTTTTGCGTTCAATGGAACGAGCGGATGTTGCATATATTAAAATGGGAGGGCTTACAATGTCTGAATTTTTGGCAGAACTTTTAGGAACAATGGTATTAATTATATTTGGTGCAGGAGTCGTTGGTGGAAATGCCTTGAAATGGTCCAAAGCAAAAGATACCGGCTGGGTGCTTATTGCTTTAGGCTGGGGTCTTGCTGTGACGATGGGTGTTTATGTCTCTGGGTTTGCTTCAGACGGACATATTAATCCCGCAGTCACGTTAGGTTTCGCAGTGATTGGTGATTTTCCTTGGGAAAAAGTACCGGCTTATATAAGTGGACAGTTTATCGGAGCAATGATCGGTGCGGCAATTGTTGTTTTAAATTATTTACCACATTGGAGGGAAACAGAAGATAAAGCAGCGAAACTGGGGGTCTTTTCAACTGCACCGGATTCTCCAAATGTAAGAAGACCGATGCAAAACCTGCTTAGTGAGGTTATCGGTACCTTTGTTTTACTTTTTGCTTTATTATTTATTGTAGGACCGACCGATTTCTCTGAAGGACTATCTCCAATTGCTGTTGGTTTATTAATTGTCGCAGTTGGGGTATCATTGGGTGGCGCAACTGGATATGCAATTAATCCGGCACGTGATTTGGGACCTCGTATTATTCATGCTTTATTGCCAATTCCAGGAAAAGGTGTATCAGATTGGAAATATGCCTGGATTCCAGTAGTGGGCCCCTTTGTTGGAGGTGTCTATGGCTCCTTATTTTATCAAGCTGTTTTTTCAGGAGTCTATGCCATTCCGTTCTGGATTGGTACAATAGTGATAGTTGGTATTGTTGCAGCTGCCATCATGGATGAAAGTAAAATATCTGAAACAGCCGAAACAACTGTAACAGATAAAGCTTTATAAAGGGAGAGTAAGTGATGAGTGAAAATAAATATATCCTGGCATTAGACCAGGGGACGACGAGCTCGAGAGCAGTTCTGTTTAATAAACAGGGGAAAATTGTTGATTCCGATCAGCAGGAATTCGAACAGTTTTTCCCGCACCCAGGCTGGGTAGAGCACGATGCGAATGAAATTTGGACATCTGTTTTAGCTTGCGTGGCAGGAGTTTTGCGAAAAGCAGATGTCAGTGCAAAACAAATCGAAGGAATAGGTATTACCAATCAGCGGGAGACCACAGTTGTTTGGGACCGTCATACAGGAAAGCCGATTTATCATGCTGTCGTTTGGCAATCGAGACAGACGGATGACATTTGTAAAGACCTGAAAGAACGAGGACATGAGGCGTTATTTCGTGATAAAACGGGGCTGCTTTTAGATCCGTATTTCGCTGGAACAAAAGTAAAATGGATTTTAGATCAAGTAGAAGGTGCAAGGGAAAAAGCAGAAAAGGGCGACCTGCTTTTTGGAACCATTGATACATGGCTGGTATACAAGCTTTCCGGCAAAGAAGCACATGTCACGGATTACTCTAATGCTTCCCGGACGCTAATGTATAATATTTATGATTTAAAATGGGACGATGACCTATTAGAACTGCTGAATGTTCCGAAAAAAATGCTGCCTGAAGTAAAACAATCATCCGAAATTTATGCACATACCATAGATTATCATTTCTTTGGAGAAAATGTCCCTATTGCCGGTATGGCAGGAGACCAGCAGGCCGCGTTATTTGGTCAGGCCTGTTTTGAAGAAGGCATGGCGAAAAACACCTATGGCACCGGTTGTTTTATGTTAATGAATACAGGCGAACAAGGTATCCAATCGAATCATGGACTGCTGACGACTTTAGCTTGGGGTGTGGACGGAAAGGTAGAGTATGCGCTGGAAGGGAGTATTTTCGTTGCCGGTTCTGCAATTCAATGGCTGAGAGACGGACTGCGACTAATTGAAAATTCCCCGGAAAGCGAAGATTATGCTGAAAAAGTTGCGGATACAGACGGCGTTTATTTCGTTCCGGCATTTGTAGGTTTAGGTACGCCTTATTGGGATAGTGAAGCAAGAGGCGCTGCATTTGGCTTAACTCGAGGAACTACGAAAGAGCATTTTATACGGGCAACACTGGAATCACTTGCTTATCAAACCAAAGATGTCGTAGATGCGATGACAGTCGATGCTGACATAGATTTAAAATCCCTTCGCGTCGATGGTGGCGCTGTGAAGAATGATTTATTAATGCAGTTCCAAAGCGACATGCTGGATGTGCCGGTCGAGCGCCCTGTCATCCAAGAAACGACAGCAATGGGAGCTGCTTATCTTGCAGGCTTAGCCGTTGGTTTTTGGGAAAGTAAAGAAGAAATAAAAAAACATTGGGAACATGACCGAACTTTTGAGCCTGGTTTAGCTGCACAAAAAAGGGAATCATTGTATGATGGATGGAAGAAAGCCGTTCAAGCAACAAGAGCTTTCAAGTGAACATGAAGTTGCATGAAACAGGAGGTGTTGACATGACAACTTTACATGGTGTTATTCCTGCTGTTCGGAAGATGAAAGACTTCGAAAAAGCTCTGCAATCCTCTCATGAATGGATTGTTCTTTTAGAAACAAGATTAGGACAACTGAAAGGAATTATGGAATATACGAAACGATATAAGAAAAAAATACTGTTGCATATTGATTTGATTCAAGGATTGAAAGCAGATGAGTATGGGATCGAATTTTTAGCACATGACATCCGTCCAGATGGCATTGTTTCTACAAGAGGAAGTGTAGTTGAATTAGCGAAGAAAAAGAATTTGCTTGCTGTGCAGCGTTTATTTCTTTTAGATAGTCTGTCTTTAGAAAATAACTTGCGGCAAGGCAATCGATTTCGAGCGGATTATATCGAAGTGTTACCTGGAAAACTGCCTGAAGTAATTGAAGGCATCCATGCACAAACCGATATCCCTATCATTGCCGGGGGTCTGCTGACATCGGAAACAGATATCGATGATGCATTGGACGCTGGTGCAATTGCAGTCTCTACTTCTGCCACCGAATTATGGTGACAACCAACTTCCTTTTGAATATCGTTTTTTTATGGTATACTGTAGTTACAAGTTAATTTGGTTGGAAACGGAGAACCACAAACGCTAATGAGGATGCGTCTCATTAGCAGTTTGTGGTTTTTTCTTTTTCTGAAAAGGGTAGACTATGAAGAGAAGGATGGGATAAGTATGGGACACACTTCCAGTCATAAACGAACAGAAATAAAACAACAATTAAGAGAAGAAGAGCTGGATATCTTAGTTATTGGCGGAGGTATCACAGGCTCGGGGATTGCCTTGGATGCTGTTAATCGCGGAATGAAAACCGGCATGATCGAAATGCAGGATTTCGCAGCAGGCACTTCCAGCAGATCAACGAAATTAGTGCATGGCGGTTTGCGTTATTTAAAACAATTTGAAGTGGGCTTAGTAGCAGAAGTTGGGAAAGAGCGCGCCATTGTCTATGAAAACGGTCCTCATGTGACAACGCCGGAATGGATGATGCTTCCTTTTTACAAAGGCGGTACGTTTGGCCCGTTATCAACTAATGTCGGTTTGCGTGTGTATGACTTTTTAGCAGGAGTAAAGAAGTCAGAGCGGCGAAAAATGCTGAGCACTGAAGAAGCTTTACAAAGAGAACCATTGCTGCAGTCGGAAGAATTAAAAGGGGCAGGCTATTACGTAGAGTATAAAACAGACGATGCCCGTTTGACGATTGAAGTCATGAAAAAAGCGATGGAGCTCGGAGCGAATGCTTTGAATTATGCGCAAGCTACCGCGTTTATTTATAATGATGATGGCCAGGTTAATGGTGTTGTCGCAAAAGACAAGATTACTGGTGAAGAATTTAATATTTTTGCTAAGCAAATAGTCAACGCAGCAGGACCGTGGGTTGATGAATTGCGGGATAAAGACGGCTCCAAGACAGGAAAAACATTGCAGCTAACAAAAGGATCCCACCTAATTTTCAAGCAAGACGTATTCCCGCTGCAGCAGGCGATTTATTTTGACACACCGGATAAACGAATGATTTTTGCAATTCCTCGCGGCGATAAAGCTTATGTAGGAACGACAGATACGAAATATAATCAAAACATCGCGCACCCGGAAGTGACCAAAGAAGATCGGGATTATTTATTGCATGCGATTAATCAAATGTTCCCTTCATTAGCTTTAACTGCTGAGCACATTGATTCCAGTTATGTAGGCGTACGTCCGTTAATCTCCGAACCGGGTAAAGACCCTGGTGAAATTTCTCGTAAAGACGAAATTTTCGTATCTGACTCAGGTTTAATTTCCATGGCTGGCGGAAAATTAACTGGATACCGTAAAATGGCGCAGCAAGCAGTAGATAAAGTAGCGACTGTATTACAAAAAGAATCAGGGATTTTATACGAAGCTTCGTCTACTGTCCATTTACCGATTTCCGGCGGTGATGTTGGCGGTTCAAAAGGATTTGAGCGTTTTAAAAACGAACAACTGAATAAAATAGATTCTTTTGAAATGTCGGAAGAAGAAATGACTACCTTAGTAGACCGGTATGGGGGCAATACGGACAAAGTATTACGTATCTTTGAGGAACAGCAGAAAAAAGCGAACTACATGGACCCTGTCGTCTTAGCTGAACTGATTTACGCTATAGAAGAAGAGTTGACATATACACCGAGCGATTTCTTTATTCGTCGCACGAGCGCTTTATTCTTCGATATCGATTGGGTACGTACTCATAAAGATAGCGTGATTCGTTATATGAGCGAAGTATTTAGTTGGGACGAAGCAACGAAACAACGTTATACAGATGAGTTAGAAGCAGCTATAGAAGAAGCGGCATTAACGGCGCTTGGGTAAATAAAAACGAGGAGCTCTTTTATAAAAGCTCCTCGTTTTTTGGATAGGGTTAAAATGTTTTTCATGTAAAATGCTCTTTAAGCTTTAAAAAAGCTTTAAACGCTCGCAGCCAAGTTTACTCGTTTATTCAATAAATAAACCACAGGAATAGCTGCTCCCATCATTAAAAATTCGCTTGCAGCCGAAGTTCCCCAAATGAAAAGAAAAGAAAATTCAAATCCGGCAAACACTTTTAACATATAAGCAATAATGAACATGTTAAACGAAAAAATAATGGTATTTATCAGCATTAAAGTCATTTTGTTCGCAATATAACGCGCTAAGAAAATAGTGATGCCTAAAGAAATAGCACTGTGAGCTAAACCGAATAATAAATCTGCTTTCATGGGCGATAAAAATAAATTAGCGAGAAACACTCCGCCAATAATGCCAATAAAGAACTTTTTATTAAATACGACAAGATGGTTGAAAAGTTCAGATAGGCGGAATTGAATATGGGTAAATCCGAATGGTGCCACGACCAAAGTAACTACAAAATACAATGCAGCAATCGCCGCATTCATCAATAAAGTCTGTACCTTCATTTATAATTCTCTCCTTAGTTTTTTTACGTTGGATGGTTTCGAACAACGTTGGCGGCAACATAGCGAAAGAACAACCGGTAGTTCCAGCGAAAATAGACCACTAAGCCGTTTATTCTGCGCTTGAATATTGCCATGCATACAATACTATACTCCTCTACGAAGGAAAGCAATGGAAATGAATTTCCAAATATCGTACAAGATGTTAAAAAAACACCAGCCATCATAAATACCCTTGTGGCTGGTGTTATATCTTCGGCTTTAATTTTTCATTTTAGGGTCCATGGCATCCCGCAGCCCATCTCCCATTAAGTTAAATCCTAAGACCGTCAGCATAATAGCCAACCCTGGAAAAATCATCGTCCAGGGAGCTGTTTGGATAAAATCTTTGGAATCTGCCAACATTTTCCCCCATTCAGGTGTTGGAGCCTGAGCACCAAGTCCTAAGAAACCAAGTGCTGCCGCTTCTAGAATAGCTGTGGCAATAGCAAGTGTTCCTTGCACGATAACTGGTGCCATGGAGTTAGGCAAAATATGAGAAAATAAAATACGGCTGTCTCTCATTCCTATCCCTTTTGCTGCCATAATATATTCATCTTCTTTAATACTCAGTACTTTTGAACGGATAAGTCTGCCGAAGTTAGGTACGTTGATGATAGCAATGGCAATTAACGCATTTCTTAGCGATGGCCCTAAAACAGCCACAATAGCAATCGCAAGCAAAATTGATGGAAATGCCAGCATAATATCGAAAAAACGAGAGATAATCGTATCGACCCATTTCCCGTAGTAGCCCGCGATAATACCAAGCAGGCTGCCGACTATGATTGATCCGATGACGGAAGAGAAGCCCACCCATAAAGATATTTTAGCCCCGTGAATAATACGTGAAAAGATGTCGCGGCCAAAGTCATCGGTACCAAGCCAATACTCTTTGGAAGGAGGCTGTATACGATCTGTCATGACTTGATCATTGATACCTTCTTTGGTTATAAAAGTGGCGAAAATCGCTAAAAGAATAAAGAAAAGGACGATAAGTAATCCAACGACTGCTATTTTATTTTTTCTAAATTCTCGCCAAGCTTCCCGCCAAGGGCTAATCGAATGCACTTCTTGATTGGTTGCAGTGTGTTCTGCTTCTTCTGCAGGTTTTGACATGTATGAGTCCCTCCTTCGTTAATCGTATTTAATTCTTGGATCAATAAAGCTGTATAAGATATCGACGATTAAATTTATCATGACAAAGAAAAACGCGACGACTAATATCCCTGATTGGATGACAGGGTAATCCCGGTATCCTATCGCATCATAAATGTACCTGCCTATCCCTGGCCATGCGAAAATAGTTTCTGTGAGGATAGCACCACCTAAAAGCATGCCGGACTGTAGCCCGATAATAGTCAGAACAGGAATAATCGCATTTTTCAACGCGTGCTTGTACACGACCCAAAACATTTTTTGCCCCTTGGCTCTTGCCGTCCGAATGTAATCAGACCGCATGACTTCAAGCATGCTGGAGCGTGTCATCCGTGCGATGATAGCCATGGGAATTGTCGCTAAAGCGATGCCGGGTAAAATTAAATGCCGGAGCACTTGGATAAATTGATCAAACCTCCCCGCGATCAGGGAGTCTATTAAATAGAGATGCGTGACAGCAGTGACAGGGTCTCTTGTAGCTTCCCTGCCTGTTGTCGGCAATAACGGGATTTCAATAGAGAAGGCCCATTGACCCATTAACCCTAACCAGAAAATCGGCATGGAAACACCAACAAGTGCTAAAATCATTGCAGTATAATCAAACCAGGAATTTTGTAACCAAGCAGAAATTATACCTGCATTAATCCCGATAATAACCGCAATAATCATCGCAAATATGGCTAATTCCAACGTTCCTGCCAAGTAAGGCCAAAGTTCTTCGGCAACAGGAGCTCTTGTCCGCAGCGACTCTCCTAAATCACCAGTAAATGTATCTTTTAAATAAACAAAATATTGCGTGTACCAAGGTTTATCCAACCCTAATTTAACCGTCATGGCTTCGATTGCTTCAGGGGTTGCCTGCTGCCCCAAAATCACTTGAGCAGGATTGCCGGGGATGGCCCGGATAATCATAAACACGATAAAAGTCATCCCTAATAAAACGGGAATGAGTTGCAATAACCTTTTAACAATATAGTTAAACATGAATTCACCCCTTTGTTTTTAACATTTGCGATTTTGTCTTATGTAGAAGTTTCATAGAAAAACGGGGGAAATCAACAGACTCCTCCCCGTTATTTAAGCCTTTTAAAAGATAAAAAATGATACTTTGTTACCTAACTCAAGCGCCTGGTTCGGCTGAGATTTTAAGCGAAACCTGTGCAAGGCGTAAAACATCCCTTCGCGGTGAAGCTTTACACTCACAGGCCTGCCAAGACGCTTTATTTTTTATTTAAAATCGACTTCTGAAAGTAAATCTGAGCCCGTTGGGTGAGGTGAAAAACCTGTTACATCCTCTGCAGCGCCTAAAAGAGGCGTCGAGTGTGCTAATGGGACCCACGGTGCTTCTTCATGTAAAATTTCCTGGGACTCTTCGTATAACTCATTCCGTTCATCCTGGTCTACTTCAGTTTGTGCATCAATGAATAAGTCGTGTGTGTCGTCATTTTCAAAATAAGTGTAGTTGTTACTGCCGATATTGTCTTCATCCAATAATGCATAAAGGAAGTTATCCGGGTCCCCATTATCTCCGGTCCATCCCAGCAGGAATGCATCTGCTTCCCCTTTTTCTGCCAGCTCGAGATAAGTCGCCCATTCATGGGACACGATTTCGGCATCAATATTTACATCCGCTAAATCTTTCTGAATTACTTCTGCAATTTTTTGACCATCCGGCATGTATGGACGCGGTTCAGGCATGGCCCAAAGCTCCATTTCAAAACCATCTTCCAAGTCAGCTTCTTTCAGTAATTCTTTTGCCTTTTCCGGATCATGTTCGTATCCGTCAATATCTTCGTTGTACCCTTCAATCGTTGAAGGCATTGGATTGACTGCTTCTTCTGCACGCCCTTCATAAAATGCATCGATGATAGCTTGCTGGTCAATTGCATAGTTCATCGCTTGGCGAACTTCTTTTTGGTCAAAAGGCTCGCGTGTTACGGTTAACCCTAAATAACCAACGTTCATGGAAGGACGTTCGATTAATTGCAGTTCTGCATCATTTTCAATCGATTCCCCGTCAGAAGGGTTGATTCCATCTGCTAAGTCAATTTCACCAGCAGTTAAAGCGTTCAAGCGAGAAGCGTTGTCCGGAATAGAACGGAAAACAACTTCATCCAATTTTGGCAGTCCTTCTTGCCAGTAATCATCATACTTCTCAACCGTAATAGAGTCATTTGGTTCCCATTCTACAAATTGAAATGGTCCTGTACCTACCGGGTTTCTTTCGTAATCATCGTCGCCTTCTTCTTCAAAAGCCTCAGGGCTGGAAATAGCGAACATATCCATTGCTAAGTTTTTTAAGAAAGGTGCTTGAGGACGATTTAATGTAAATGTAACGGTGTAATCGTCGTCTGCTTCAACAGATTTAATCACATGTCCGTCATCTCCTTCAAAACCGCCAAACATGGTATTGTAATACGGGAACATTTCTTCATCCCCGCCTGCCCAGCGTTCGAAGTTTTTCACAACAGCGTCTGCATTAAAGTCTGTGCCATCGTGGAAAGTCACATCTTCTTCCAGTTCAAATGTATACTCTAAACCATCATCAGACACATCCCAGTCATGTGCCAGACCTTCGACGATTTCTGTTCCTTCATCTTCAAAATCAACAATAGTTTCAAAAATGTTTTTGGTTACTTTAAATGTTTCTCCTTCCGTTGTTCTGGATGGATCCAGCGAAGTGGAGTCACTTCCGCGGCCAAAAATTAATGTGCCGCCTTCCCCAGCACCTTCTTCTGCTTCTTCTCCTTCCGCTTCGGCGTTGTTGCCTTCGTTATTATCGCCAGAACAAGCAGCGAGGACGCTTCCAATCATGAGTAATGATAAAATAAATAAAAACTTCAGATTCTTTCCTTTCACGTAAAATTCCCCCTCTAATTTTGGTTTGATTCGTTATACAAATGACACGCAGCGAAATGACCGTCTTGGACTTCACGATAAGCTGGCTCTTCTTTTGTACAAATATCCATTTTAAATGGACAGCGTGTATGGAACGCACAGCCAGACGGAGGATTTGCCGGACTTGGCATATCTCCTTCTAAAACAGTTTCTTCTTTCTGAAAATCTGGATCAGGCACAGGGACAGCTGACAACAGAGCTTGTGTATATGGATGCAGTGGGTTCTCATGGAGTTCTTCTGCGTCAGACATTTCAACCATTTTACCTAAGTACATCACCCCAATCCGGTCACTAATATGTCGCACAACTCCTAAATCATGTGCAATGAAAATATAGGTTAAGCTAAATTTTTTCTGCAGATCTTGCATTAAATTCAGCACTTGCGCCTGGATGGAAACATCGAGTGCAGAAACGGGCTCATCTGCAATAATGAGTTGCGGGTTGGTCATTAAAGCCCGGGCAATTCCAATCCGTTGCCGTTGCCCGCCGCTAAACTGGTGAGGATATCGTTTGGCATGAAGAGCATTTAAGCCGACGATTTCCAGAAATTCCTGTACTTTCTTTTTCCGTTCTTTGGCATCTCCAATTCCATGCACAAGCAAAGGTTCACTTAATATTTTTTCGATAGTGTGCCGTGGATTAAGTGAAGCGTAAGGATCTTGGAACACCATTTGAATATCACGGCGCGTTTTTCGCATATCTTTTGGTGATAAAGCGTTTAAGTTTGTTCCGGAAAATTCTATGCTTCCTTCTGTCGCTTCTAAAAGTCTGACTAACATGCGTCCTGTGGTCGATTTTCCACAACCGGATTCTCCGACGATGCCAAGCGTCTCTCCTTCATGGACTTCAAAGGAAACATCATTCACTGCTTTGACGTGGCCAACTGTTTTTCCTAAAATTCCTCCGTGAATGGGGAAATGTTTTTTTAAGTTATTTACTTTTAGCAGCGGTTTGTTCACTATGTTTCACCTCTTCTTTTTCGTCATACAGAAAGCAGCGTGTTTTTTGATTGTCTGAAGTAGGATAAAGAGGCGGATCTTCCTGGAAACAGCGATCAAAAGCAAACGCACACCGATCTCTAAATTTACACCCTTGATGAATCGATCCTGGAAGAGGGACACTTCCGGGAATAGAGTGCAGTCGATTTTCTTTATTGCGGACATCTGGAACGGATTGAATCAACCCTTGTGTATAAGGGTGTTCAGGATTATTAAACAATTCGCGGACGGGAGCTTCCTCAATCACTTGCCCAGCATACATGACAACTACTCTTTCACATGTTTCCGCAACAACACCTAAATCATGGGTGATTAATAATACAGCGGTATTTAATTGCTCGTTTAAATTGCGCATCAGCTTTAAGATTTGGGCTTGGGTTGTTACATCAAGAGCAGTAGTTGGCTCATCTGCAATTAATACTTTAGGGTCACACACCAACGCCATCGCAATCATGACGCGCTGTCTCATTCCGCCGGAAAGTTGATGCGGATATTCTTTCATCATTTCTTTTGCTCTGGGAAGTCCAACCAGCTTTAACATTTCAACCGCTTTTTGATGGATTTGTTTTTTAGTCCAATCTTTGTGATGAATTAACATGCTTTCAGTCATTTGATTGCCGATGGTGAACAAGGGATTTAGAGATGTCATCGGCTCTTGAAAAATCATTGCCATTTCGTTTCCACGAATTTTTTGCATTTTTTTCTCAGAAAATTCCAATAAATTTTTGTCTTGAAACCGCACTTCACCGCCGACTACTTTGCCGGGAGGGCTGGGAACTAATCCCATTACGGATAAAGAAGTAACGCTTTTTCCGCAGCCGGATTCCCCGACAATGCCGAGGACTTCTCCTTCTTTAATATGAAAGTCTACGTGGTCGACCGCAGGGATTTCACCTGACTCGGTAAAGAAGGAAGTCTGTAAATCCTTTACTTCTAAAATTGTCTTGCGTTTTTCCATGTAACCATTCCTTTTACAGAAAAAGAATAACGTTTCCTTTTCTGGTATATTTCATTGCTATATTTAAGTTGTCCGCAGAGAATAAATTCTTTTCTTGAAAAATGAAACGATACGTCTGATTTCTCATTTTCTTTTCATGTATGTGAAGCGTATGGTACGAGTGGACGTTGAGAATTTGGCGAGCTTTTCGTGCTAAGCATTTAACTCATGAGATTAGAAAAATGAAATTGTTCTCTTAAACTGATATAAAATAAAAGTTCTGCATTTTCCTTTGACACTGCCTATCAGTGTGATTATTGTTTCATTGTTTTCAGTTATCTGAAAACCGACTATTAAACTTAATTATACGGATAGTTCACAAAAATGCAACAATTTTGTGAAGGCGATTACAATTAAAATGTATGGAGTATGAAGTTAACAATTACCCGGGTGGTTTGAAGCTTTTTTAAAAAAAGCAGGGCATTTTTAGAAGTAGTTTTTCTCCCGGGTAGCTTAAAAAGGTTAACTCTTGGTATAATAGAGTGAATATCCTTGGAAAGGAAGAGGGGATGAAGAAAATTTTAATAGTGGAAGATGAAGAAAAGCTCAGTCGTCTTTTGGAATTAGAGTTAAATTATGAAAATTATGAGACGGAAATTGCCAGTAATGGTCAAGATGCGTTATTACTTTTATTAGATAATGATTATGATTTAGTATTGTTGGATATTATGATTCCTGAATTAAGCGGCCTTGAAGTGCTACGCCGTTTACGCAGACAGCAAATTACTACTCCGGTTATTTTATTGACGGCCAGAGATGAGGTACATGATAAAGTAAGCGGTCTGGATTTAGGGGCCAATGATTACGTGACGAAACCATTTCAAATTGAAGAGTTACTTGCCAGAATTCGTGCTCAATTTAGAATGGAAACGAAAGAAGAGGGGAGCACCGATAAATTAACGATGGCAGATTTAACAGTGGATACACAAACACGAGAAATTTACCGGAATGGGCAGTCGATTACGCTCACGCCCCGTGAATTTGATTTGCTGGTGTATTTAATGAAACATAAAAAGCAGGTGTTAACCCGTGATCAGCTGATTGAACAAGTGTGGGGCTATGACTATATGGGAGATACGAACGTAGTTGATGTGTACATCCGTTACATTCGGCAAAAACTGGACCATGATTTCGACTCTCATCTGATTCATACAGTGCGGGGTGTTGGTTATATGATGAAGGACCCAACTCTATGAAATTACAAACGAAAATAACTTTATTTTCGAGTATCTTTGTTTTCATTTTAATTGCACTTGTGAATACAGTGGTTTACCTGATGTTTGTAAAAATTTCAACTGAAGATGAGCTGACTCAACTATCAGATCAAACGAATACGATTGTAGAAACATTACAGGATAACCAAGATGTTCCGGACCGGAATTTATTGCAAGCTTTTTTGCCATCTAAAGGAATGATTCGTATCGTTGAAAAGGAAGACGATAAAGTGCTGGCTACGTTTGCTAAAGATGAGAAGTATACAAATATAGAAGCTGCGTATTCCGATAAAGAAACGAGCCAGGTGAAACGTGACAATAACGGTACACTTGTTGCCGTTGTAGAGAAACCGATTATATTTGAAGATGATAAAGTTGTTACGATACAAGTTGCTAATTATCTCATCAGCATCGAAGACTCCATGAAAACGTTACTCTATGTATTGATTGCAACCTCTGTTGCTATTTTAATACCGACAATTATTGCCGGGAATGCCTTGAGCCGCTTTATACTGCAGCCTATTAAAGCAATTGTAGATACAATGCAGAAAAATAAGAGTGCAGACACATGGACGCTAATCGAAATTAAAAATCGTACGAAAGATGAGTTATATGTCATGGAAAACACTTTTAACGAAATGATGCTGTATTTAAAAGATAGTTTTCAGAAACAGGAAACATTTGTTTCAAATGCCTCTCACGAACTAAAAACACCGATTGCTATTTTAAAAGGCTATGCCCAGATATTAGAGCGGAGAGGGAAAGATCATCCGGAAGTTTTTGACGAAGCGGTCGCAGCAATTGAATCGGAAACAGATCGAATGGAGAAGCTGGTCCAGCAGCTGCTGTTGCTTGCGAAAAGCAAAGAGTACGCAGAAATGAAGCCAGTGGATGTTCACGCATTGATTCAAAAAAACATCCAGACCTTCACAGATGCGTATCAACGAAGAATTAATTTTACAGAAAAAACAAGTAAGAATTTATTTGTACAAGGAAATCAAGATCAGCTCGAGCAAGTTATTTACATTTTATTGGATAACGCTCTAAAATATAGTGAAGATGATATAGAGGTCTCTATGGAAAAATCGGCAGAGCAACTGGAAATTACTGTAGCGGATTTCGGAAATGGAATAAGTGAAGAACACCAGGCTTATATTTTTGACCGATTTTACCGGGTGGATAAAGCGCGTGCGAGAAACGAAGGTGGAACGGGGTTGGGCTTGGCCATAGCAAAAGAAATTGTCCATGTCCATCATGGTACGTTACGTGTATCGAGCACAATCGGGGAAGGAACTGCATTTACACTGTTACTTCCTGTTCTCTGAGATGATTTCTTTCTCAGTAAATTCTAATCTGATTCACTGATTTTTTTAAGAGATAACAGGTAAACTATAGATAGATAAGCGAGAGGGGGATTGTTTGAAAAAACTAATAATAACCATAGTGATTATCGCAGCTATTTGTATATTAGGAGTTGGTATGTATTATTCAGCTGGATCAGAAACGACACAGCCTCTCCCTGAAAAAGAGATAGTAGATACCATTCAAACACAATACCCTGGCAAAGTAACCAATGTAAGTTTAGCACAGGATAAAGGGATTCCGACATATGAAGCAGAGCTTACCGGGGAAAAGAAAAAATTTGCTCTGCAGCTGGATGCCACCTCGGGTAAGGTTTTAGACTTGCAAGAAACAGAAGAGCTTCCTGATGGTGCTAAAAAGCAAGAAGAAAGTCAAAAAGAAGACTCGAACGAAGTGTCTACCCCACAAGATAATCTTTATCATGAAGCCGGCAATTCAAAAGAAGAGAAGCAAGACGAAAAAGAAAAACAGAAAGATCATGCTAAAGATGAAAAGCATTGGAACGAAAATTATTCAGAAAATCAGGAAAGTAAAAACGAACAGGATTCAGATCAAACAACTGATGAAGATAAAGAAAAGCAAGATAAAAAAAGTAAACCGGTTATTTCTGAACGCGAGGCGATTGAGAAAGCTTTAGAACAATTCTCAGGTAATGTAGATGACGTGGACTTGGAAGATGATGACGGAAGATTGTACTACGAAATTGAGATAGAACGAGGAGATTTAGAAGCAGAGATCATGATTGACGCTTATACAGGAGAAGTGCTTATTATTGAAATTGATGATTAACCTCTCTTTTGATATAGGAATCTACTGAAAAAGAAGAGACTTTGATGACACCCCCCGTCGTCAAAGTCTTTTTAATCGATAGAAAGATGAAAAATAGACAGTGTGATTAAAGCCCTTTCTGTAGAACTCCAGCGGAAGCCCCGTTTTCCACTGTTGCTGTGGATAATACTCATTTAAAAATTTTGAAGGGTTTGAAGGGCATTTCAGGACAAACAGCCCCCTCGAATTCATTTATTTGTCTCGAGAAGACCGTTCCGAGGACAAACGCGAATCTCGGGGCCGTCTGTTTGTCTCGAGAGAGCTGTTCTTAGGACAAACACGATTCCTGGATCCATCAGTTTGTCTCAAGGAAGCATTTCTCAGGACAAACACGTCCCATTGGGTCATCTGTTTGTCTAAAAGACACTCTATCACGCCTTCTCATCAGGGATTTTTATGCGGCTCTCTTACATTCGTGTAAAGTCGCTGGCATTATTGCTGTAAATTAAAGTCCTTTAATATGTAAGAAAAGTAAATAAGTATCCCAGGGTAGGGCTATCTTCCATTTTGTTCTTGTTCTGTTAGCCATACCTTGTGCATAACTTGTTCATAACTGATCGGCAACTCTTAATTTTCAGATATTAAGAAACTAGTAGTTATTCACAAACCCTGTTATTACAACGTTTGTCCAGGTTAAACTTACACTTATCCCCGTTATCCACATTATTCACAAAGTTACGCACAAGTTACATCCACAATTGAAAAAGCTGATATAATCAAACTTTAAAAAATTGTCCCCATTTCGCACATTTTATCTGTGGATAATATATGGATAGTTCTTTCAAGACTCGAATCGTGTTAAAAAAACATTGCTAGTAAAATGAAGCCCAGAAATCTTCGCGCGACAGATACATAAGAGATAGCAAATGACCCCGATAAAAAGTATGCCTTGAAGTAGCAGGGAGAACCAATACTAAAACGCTGCACCTTATTTATTGTTCATTCGCTGCATCGCAGGAAGAATTCAGGAAGAAGAAAAAAGAAATAACCATTTATTGTGAAAATTTTGTATAAAACGATATAATAAAGAGAATAGAAGGGAGCGACGTCGATTGCCAATTAATATTCCGCATCATTTACCAGCCAGTACGCTATTGAAAGAAGAAAAAATATTTGTCATGGATGAAGATAGGGCACTCATGCAAGACATTCGTCCTTTAAATATATTGATTTTAAATTTAATGCCTGAAAAAGAGAAAACAGAATTACAGCTGCTGCGATTATTAGGGAATACGCCTTTGCAAGTGAATATAACTTTCCTGCACACAGCGACGCATATATCTAAAAATGTGAGTACGTCCCATTTGGAAAGTTTTTACTCGACATTTGAAGATGTGAAAGATAAGCGTTTTGACGGCATGATTATTACGGGTGCTCCGATTGAGCATTTGCCTTTTGAAGAAGTGAATTATTGGGGAGAGTTAGTTCGTATTATGGATTGGACAAAGGAAAACGTAACGTCTGTCATGCATATTTGCTGGGGTGCACAAGCAGCTTTGTATCACCATTATGGAATTGAAAAAGAAGCAATGAGTGAAAAGTTAACCGGTATTTTCGAACACCGTGTGTTGCATCAGACGACAAAACTGGTGCGCGGTTTTGAAGATGTCTTCCGGGCTCCGCATTCCCGTTTTACAAAAGTCAGCTTGGAAAAGGTAGAAACACATCCCGACTTGGAAGTGCTAGCTGCATCAAAAGAGGCAGGATTATTTTTAGCTAAATCTAAAAACGATAAACATGTAATTGTTACAGGGCATTTAGAATACGATGCGCTTACGTTAAAAGAAGAATATGAGCGGGATCTTTCTAAAAATAGGGAGACAGCTCCGTTTCCAAAACATTATTTTCCGGAGGATGACACCCGCCAAACACCGTTAAATACGTGGCGCGCGCATACTCATTTACTTTTTTATAATTGGCTGAATTATTATGTCTATCAAGAAACTCCTTTTCAATGGAAATAACACGTTTAAAATAATGCAATAAAGGAATATATGTGAATGTAAAAGAAAAGTATGAAAGGGGTACGATAAGAAATGTCTAAAGAAAAACTGATAGAAGGCCTTAACTTAGATTTATCACATGAATATGGAGCGGCGATTCAGTATACGTACAGTGCTGCTGTAGTACCAGGTTTGCATCGAACTGCTTTAAAATCTTTTTTTGAAGATGAAGTCGAGGATGAGCTGGGACACGCACAATACTTAGCAGAAAAAATCATTGCCTTAGGTGGTCAGCCTACAACGAAAGCTGCTGAAGTTCCTCAGCCAACAGATTTGAAAGGGATTTTAGAAGCTATTTTACAAGCTGAATCCGATACAGCCAAGCGTTATGAAGAGCGGATGAAACAAGCTGAAGAATTGGGTTATACAGAGCTTCATGCGAAACTGGAAGACATTATTCAAGATGAAACGAATCATAAAGAAGAAGTGCAGCGTTTATTAGACGATCCTCATTTTAAATAAAAAGGATGCGTTCGATTTAACACAAATAGGCAGAACGAAGAATTATTTAAAAACGAGTCTCTTGACCAAAAATCGAGAGGCTTAGTTTTGCCTGTAGTTTATCAAAATATTTTAAAATATAATCATACTAAAAGCATAAAGCTTGCATCGTTTTAATGTCTCGATTATAATTAATTTGAATTCGAGATAATAAAAGGGTGGAAAATATGAAGGAAATCAGTCAGAAAGAATTAGAGGAGGAATTGGCGCTAAAGCTGTTTGTCGTCCTTAATCGTGCTCAAGAAGCGGCGCAACGGCAATCTGCAGCAGATATCAAAAGATATGGATTAAACTTATCTGAATTTGCTGTCCTTGAACTGCTTTACAATAAAGGAGAACAGCCAATTCAAATGATTGGCAAAAAAGTGTTATTAGCAAGCAGCAGTATGACCTACGTGATTGATAAGTTAGCAAAAAAAGAATTTTTAGCGCGGCGGGCTTGTCCAAATGACCGGCGAGTAACGTACGCTTATTTAACAGATAAAGGTACAGAACTCATGGATGGCATTTTTCCACAACATCAAGCAGCGATGGCAACTATTTTTGCCGGTTTAACAACAGAAGAAAAAGAGCAGGCAATCACGCTTATTAAAAAAGCAGGCTTATTCGCTGACGATCAGTAAGCATATTTTTTTACTATTATATCTCTAATTCGTACAATATGAATTAAGGATAAAATACATCCTTGATTTATCAAACATATATTCATGAAAAGGAGAAGATCGGAAAATGGCAAATGTAAAATTAGCTATTGTGTATTATAGTTCTACTGGAACAAACTATCAGATGGCCAAGTGGGCAAAAGAAGGAGCAGAGGCAAAAGGAGCAGAAGTACGTCTTGTACGTGCAGAAGAACTGGCTCCTGATGCAGCAATTGATGCAAATCCTGCATGGAGAGAGCACTACGATGAAACAAAAGATGTTGTCCCTGTTGCGACCTCTGATGATATAGAATGGGCAGATGCTTTAATTTTCAGTACACCGACTCGTTTTGGTGTCATGACAGCTCAGATGAAACAGTTCATTGACCAGCAAGGCGGGCTGTGGGGCTCCGGCAAAACAGTCAATAAAGTAGTGAGCGGCATGAGTTCTGCACAAAACGCTCATGGCGGACAAGAAGCAACCATTCTTTCTTTATATAAAGTCATGATGCATTGGGGAGCTATTATTGTACCTCCAGGATATGCTGACCCGGTACAATTTGCAGCAGGCGGCAACCCATATGGTGTCAGTATTACTGCAGGCGAGAATCCAGTTGAAAAAGATGTGGAAGAAGCAGTGAAATTCCAAGCAAAACGTACTGTAGAAGTTGCTGAAAAAGTAATAGGCTAACAATTATCCAGATGAAAAAGATTCGGTTATCCTTTGGGATGCCGAATCTTTTTCGTCAGAGTAAGAAAGCGTTATCTTTGAAAATCCATTTGAGAAAAGCAGATTTAAATCTTTGGAATGAAAAACAGCAGTATGATGTCATTTTTTCAATATATGAAGCCTTGAATTCGACTTGTTTGCTGATAATTTTACCTATTTTTTATGTGAGAAATTCTGTCAAAACTCTTTAAACATATCAGAATGTGGTATACTGCTCATACGAACTCTTAAAAGCGTGGTGGGAGCAATGAACTTTCCAATTTTAAAAGATGTGACATGGTGGTGCATTCAAGCAGGTTCCATTATATTTGCGGGAATTGCTGTCTTATTAGCATTGGAAGAAAAAAGTTTTTATAAATTGTTTATCGTTATTGCTCTTATCTTCATAGTTGTCGGCATTCGCAGAGCCTCCATTGTAACGAAAAATAATCAACAGAAATAAAAAAGTCAACCTCTTTTTAGGAGATTGACTTTTTTTGCGTGCTTTGACGTTTGCGTTGAATAATGATGATTGCCGTAACGGATAAAAACATAATCAGGGCACAGACTAAAAAAGGCAGCCCGAGAATTTCAGCAAACCAGCCTGAAGCAGAGGATCCGACAACTGCTCCTAAAGAGAAAAACGCATAAAATACACCGTAAGCTTTTCCGCGGTCTACTTTGGAAGAAGCATCCGCAATCACTTTATTCATGGACGGGAAAATAAAAGCAAAGCCGAGCCCATAAATAACCATCGCTATAAAATTACTGCTAAAGACTGCAGAAGCACTCAGAATGACCATGCCAACTCCGATTAAGAACAAGCCAGCAGCAATAAGCTGAACAGCTTTAAATCGATCATAAATTTTATGAAGCGGCGTCATAAAGACAATTAAAGCAACAATGCCGAATGTCGATAATAATATGCCGGTTGTTTCTGTTCCTCTTTCCATAACGTCCACGTTTAAAGGGAGCGCAAAAGCAAGTGTTCCGTTACTTACCATGAGAGAAAAGGAGGCTAAAGAGGCTAATATAATTAAAGGATGTTTAATGATTGGTACAAAGTCTTTTAAATTAAATCTGCCGCGGTCCGAATTATAAAAAGATTCCTTAATAAACAATAAAATAACCAATGAACTGATGAGAAACAAGCCGGCTACTGAAACAAATACAGTTTCAATAGATGCTTTCGCTGCAAGGCCGCCCCCGACTGCCGGTCCAACTATTGCAGCAACGCCGATGCTTGCACCGGTGAAGGCCATCGCTTTTCCGCGTGTTTTTCCTGAAGTCTGGTCTCCAACATAAGCGAAAGCCGCAGGAATAAGGATCCCTCCTGCTAATCCATGAAAGAAGCGCGCAATAAATAATTGCCCGCCTGTTTGAGCCAATGGGTATAAAAATAAAATGATACAAACCGACGCCATCCCTGTAAATAACATTTTTTTACGGCCAAAATTATCAATCCAGTGGCCGCCAATAATGTTCCCAATCATATTGGTAAATGAATAAACAGCCACAATACCGCCGGTTAATGTGTACGAAGCACCCAATTCGAGTGCGTATGGTGTAATAATAGGTAATTGAATAAACGTATCAAGAAATGCCACAATAATAATAACATACATGACTTTTGCCAAAAATATCCCTGCTTTCCTTTTTCTATTATACATGAAATAGGTAAGAGGTGGAAATAGCTTTTTTGTCAAAGCAGTGACTATTAAAAAGCATTTATTTACCGCTTTATTACCGGAAAGTTTTATCAGAAAATTGAAAGTCTTGCCATAATGAAGACGAGTCAGTATAATAAGGGAATCAATAGAATGAAAGTTGGGGGAATCAGGATGAAGAGGAGTTTGCACTTATTTTTTATGTTGATGCTTTCCATTGTCGTTTTGTCAGCTTGTGGAGAAAACAATGGAGAGGCAAATGAAAATGCATCTGATAATGAAGAAGTAGATGAAGATGCAGATTATGTGATTGGGGCGACCCAAATTTTAGAGCATCCATCTTTGGATGAAGCATATGAAGGGTTTCAGGCCGCTATCGAGGATTCAGATCTGGATGCGACTTTTGATTACCAAAACGCACAGAACGACCAAAATAATGTAGAAACGATTTCAAATAATTTTGTAGCGGATGATGTCGACTTGATTTTCGCAAATTCGACTCCCAGTGCGTTAGGAGCGTTGAACGCGACAGATGATATTCCTATTTTATTTACATCTGTTACAGATGCAGTGGATGCAGAATTAGTCGATTCTATGGAAGAACCTGGTGATAATATAACAGGAGTCGTTGATTTACATCCGGATGCTATTGATGAAACTGTCGCATTTATCGATGATAATTTTGACGGAGCGAATGTCGGATTAATTTATAATTCAGGTGAAGCAAACTCCGTTGCTCAGATTGACCAAGTGAACGAGGCTGTAGAAGGAACGAGTTTAAGCACTTCAGAGCGGACGGTATCCAACTCCGCTGAAGTAC
This sequence comes from Pseudogracilibacillus sp., assembly GCA_035301305.1. Lineage (GTDB taxonomy): Bacteria > Bacillota > Bacilli > Bacillales > Amphibacillaceae > Pseudogracilibacillus. The sequence goes on along the minus strand of DATGUO010000082.1, from coordinate 20,731 downwards.
AGCAAGCTGCTGACACATTATCAGGAGATGTGGATGTGTTCTATATCGTCACGGACAATACAGTTGTTTCAGCTCTTGATACGGTGGTTGAAGTAGCTGAGGAACAACAAATCCCGCTATTGGTCGGGGAGCCGGATTCCTTGGAAAAAGGCGGCTTTGCGACATATGGCATTGACTACTTCTCGATTGGTGAACGTACCGGTGAAATGGCTGTGGATATCTTAAATGGAGACAAAGAGCCAGGCGAAATGGATGTAGAATACCCGCCGGAAATCGAGCTGTTTATTAATAAAGATGCAGCCGAAGCACAAGGTGTGGAATGGGATGAGGATTGGGATGATGAAGCAGAATTTGTAGAAGACGAATAAAATGTTGAAAGAAATGATGTAATAGGGAAGCGGGTGCTGTTCCTGCTTCCTTATTTGCTTTACGTCAGATTTTAATAGAAATGGGAGGATACTATGTTTTTATCATTATTTGGAGCAGTAGAAACTGGGGCAATTTATGCTATTATGGCTTTAGGTGTCTATCTCTCATTTCGTGTGCTGGACTTCCCCGATTTAACGGTAGACGGCAGTTTTGTTACGGGTGCCGCGGTAACAGCTGTTATGATTATGAACGGAACTTCTCCTCTAATGGCTACAGTACTGGGAGCTTTAGCCGGTTTTTTAGCAGGCTGTATCACCGGTATTATTCATACAAAAGGGAATGTTAATAATTTATTATCCGGTATTTTAATGATGATTGCTTTATACTCAATCAACCTGCGTGTGATGGGCTCTCCTCAGATATCTCTGATGAATGATGATACGTTGAAAACACAATGGGGGGATATTTGGGATGCGACCGGTATTGATGGTGTTTTAAATGGAATGCTTGAAACGTTCGGCATGGAGAAGCTGCCCTCTACTTGGGGCATTGTGATTATCATGCTGCTGGTGATTTTTTTGATTAAGTTTTTAACAGACTACTTTTTGAAAACAGAAGTTGGGCTGGCATTGCGGGCAACTGGAGATAATCAGCGGATGATTCGCAGCTTTTCAGCAAACACAGATGTTTTAATTATTTTAGGAATAGGTCTTTCCAATGGTCTGGTGGCCTTATCTGGTGCCCTTATTGCTCAACATGGTGGATTTTCAGACGCCGGGATGGGCATTGGCATGATTATTATCGGACTTGCTTCTGTCATTATTGGAGAAGCATTATTCGGAGCAAAAACGATTGCCCGTGCTACTTTTGCAGTTATATTAGGTTCTATTATTTATCGGGTTGTTGTCACGTTTGCTTTGCGGGCAGATTTTTTGGAAGCGGGCGACATGAAGCTCATTACTGCGCTTCTAGTCATCATCGCTTTAGTAATGCCGAAAATTGTACAGCGCCGGAAAGAAAAACGACGCAGGCTTGCGAAACGTCGCGCTTTAGAAACGGAGGTGAGCGAACATGCTTAATGTGGAGCAGATTGCCGTTACGTTTAATGAAGGAACACCGGATGAAAAACGAGCATTAAAACAGATTAATTTAGAATTAAAAAAAGGGGAGTTTGTCACTGTTATTGGAGGAAACGGAGCAGGGAAGTCAACACTCATGAACGTTATCTCCGGTAATTTAATCGCAGATGTCGGAAACATTACGATAAATGATAAAAAAGTGGAAGGCTTAGCGGAGTATAAACGCTCTCGTTTTATAGGCAGGGTTTTTCAGGATCCGATGGCTGGAACTGCTCCTTCAATGACCATAGAAGAAAATTTAGCGATTGCTTTTTCCCGGGATAAATTACGGAATATACGCCCAGGCGTAAACAAAAAGCGGAAGGAAATTTTTAAGGAATACTTACAGACGTTGCATTTAGGTTTGGAAAATCGACTAAACGCTCGAGTCGGTTTATTGTCAGGGGGAGAAAGACAAGCCTTGTCCTTATTGATGGCGACGTTTACGGAACCGGAAATTTTATTATTGGATGAGCATACTGCGGCGCTCGACCCGGCTCGCGCTGAATTAATCACCGATTTGACAACAGAAATTGTTAAGAAATTCGACTTAACGACGTTAATGGTGACGCATAATATGCAACAGGCGCTGGACATGGGGACACGTCTAATTATGATGGATCAGGGACAAATTATCCTCGATATAGGTGAGGAAGAGAAGCAGCAATTGACAATTAAAGATTTAATGAATGAATTCCAGAAAATACGTGGACATCAAATGGTAAGTGATGAAGCAGTTTTAGGGTAAATAAGATAAAAGGATGAAACAGTGAACGGAGCCGCTGTTTCATCCTTTTTTGCCGTTAAGAAAGTATAAAATGCTTTCTGTATACGTATAACTAAAGCACTCCCTATAAAGGTCTGGCGAATGCCAAGTCTTCTAAATGTATAGGAAACTCTGTTGCCTTTTGACTGCAAAAGTATCGCTAGAGCATTCGCTATGAAATTTCACCGAGTATTAAGCCTGTTCTGGTTGATATACTTGTAATCCTTGCAGATCTAAAGAAACTGCTGTCACCTCAGAGTCAGGAAGAAAAGATTTCATGTGATGGGCAATTTGATCGCCGGAACCCTGTGGAACGAAGGAAAGCATAGTCGGTCCAGCACCGCTGATGACTGTTCCGTATGCTCCGAACTGTTTCGCTTTTTGTTTAATCATGGTATAATCTGCAATCAATTCGCTGCGATACCTTTCATGAAACAAGTCATTTTCCATCATTTCCCCTGCTAACGAGTAATCTTCTGAAAGCAGGGCAGCAAGCATGACATTACTGACTGCACTGGCAGTTGTCGCTTCCTCCATTTGCAATGACGCAGGCAAGACATTTCTGGCATCCGCTGTTTTTAATTCGTAATCGGGGATATATAATATTAAATCTGTGCGGGTCGCTGGCATTTGTTTATAACTGGTTTTTCCAGCTATTTGCACAGTTACCATGAGACCGCCGAATAATGCAGGTGAAACGTTGTCAGGATGTCCCTCGATTTCCACAGCCAGAGTTAGTTTTTCTTCTGTACTTAATTGTAAATCCCCAAATTGGTTTACCAGTTCGATTCCTGCAACGATAGCGGAGGCGCTGCTGCCCAGTCCTCGTGCCAAAGGGATTTCGCTATGCATTTCCACGTCGCAGGGAGGTAAGAAAATCCGGTACTTTTTCGCTATTTTAATTGCAACTTTGTAGATGTAGTGATCTTGGTAATAACGGACAGGCGGTACAAGCGGACCTGTATGGGTGAAACGCCATTTCCCGCTTCGTTTTACCCGCAATGTTAGATATTTTCCTACCGCTACTCCAAGAGAATCAAAACCAGGTCCAATATTAGCGGAACTGGCAGGGACTTTTATTTCAATCATGAGACGCTCCAATTGATTTTTTAATGTAATCTGTTACTGCTTTTTCATCGTTTGGTAAGGAAACAGGGTCGATTGTGACAGAATCTATCGCTGTTTGCGGATCTTTCAGGCCGTTTCCGGTTAAAACAGCAACTACCGTGCTCTCTTTAGAAATAGTACCATTTTCGACTTGCTGGTAAACCCCAGCAATAGAGGCACAAGAACCTGGCTCCGCAAACACCCCTTCTTTACTAGGTAATGTTTGTAAAGCTTCTATTATTTCTTCTTCTGATACCGACGTTATCAACCCTTTGGATTCATCTCGAGCGTTTTCTGCTAAACTCCAGCTTGCAGGGTTTCCAATGCGAATCGCTGTTGCAGCTGTTTCCGGATTCTCCATGACTTCATTATTAGTAATAGCTGCCGCACCTTCAGCTTCAAACCCAAACATTTTAGGCAAGGCTGTTTGCTTAGAGTTATGGTATTCTTTAAATCCTTTCCAGTACGCGCTAATATTTCCTGCGTTTCCAACAGGTATAGCTAAAATGTCCGGTGATTTGCCCCCAAGTTGATCGATGACTTCAAAAGCAGCAGTTTTCTGTCCTTCTAAACGGTACGGATTTACGGAATTGACGAGAGTAACCGGATAGTCGTCACTAATTTTTTGGACCATTTTTAACGCATCGTCGAAGTTGCCTGAAATCTGTACAATTTCTGCTCCGTAAATGACTGCTTGAGCTAATTTTCCCATAGCTACTTTCCCTTCTGGAATAACGACAATGGCCTTCATGCCTGCTTTGGCAGCGTAAGCAGCGGCTGAGGCGGAAGTGTTTCCAGTTGACGCACAGATGACAGATTTGCTGCCCGCTTCTTTTGCTTTAGCAACCGCCATGACCATGCCGCGGTCTTTAAAAGACCCAGTCGGGTTGAGGCCTTCAAATTTGCCGTATAAATCAATGCCCAATTCCTCGGACAGGTGAGAAAAATGGTATAAAGGTGTATTCCCTTCGTACAAGGTAAGTTCTGGTGTTTGTTCAGTTACTGGCAATAAGGGCCCATACCCTTTGATTAAGCCGGACCAAGACATGGTTTATGCATCTCCTTCTACACGGAAATGACTTTCTACATTTTCGACAACATGCAGATCATCTAACCGTTTCATCGCTGTTTGAAAATCTTCTAAAGAGGTTTGGTGGGTAACCACAATAATTTCCGCAAACCCTTCTTTCGCTGGTGTTTGTAAAATTCGTTCAAAACTGATATCCAATTGATTAAACAAATCGGAAATAGTAGCAAAAGCGCCTGTTTCATCTTTCACGGTGAGGCGCAAATAAAATTGACTGTACCGATGATTTGCCGGTGTTAATTTCTTTTTGAAGCGGGGTTGAATGAACTTTTTCCCGTTTACACCCAGCAGCATATTTTTCATCGCTTCGACGACGTCTGACATCACAGCTGTAGCGGTTGGTAGACTTCCGGCTCCAGGGCCGTAAAACATTGTTTCCCCTACATTTTCTCCATCGACATAAACAGCATTATACTCGTCATTGACAGAAGTTAACGGATGATTTTTGGAGAGGAATGTTGGTTCTACAGAGACATCAATCTCACCGTCCTGACGATTTGCAAAACCAATTAACTTCATGGATAAGTCGAGCTTATTTCCATAATCAATATCTGTAAGTGAAATATTTGAAATTCCTTCGACTTCCACATCGTCTAATTCTACGTTCGTAAAAAAGGACAGACGTGCCAGGATGACCATTTTGCGTGCTGCGTCAAGACCTTCGACGTCTGCTGTCGGGTCAGATTCAGCAAATCCCAGTTCCTGCGCTTTTGCGAGAGCATCTTCGTAGCTTTGTCCCTCTTGATCCATTTTGGTCAGAATGTAATTCGTTGTACCATTGACAATCCCCATGACTTGCTGAATACGGTCAGAGACGAGTCCATCAGAGAGTCCACGCAGTAAAGGGATCCCTCCGCCAACACTAGCTTCGTAGAATAAGTCACATCCATTTTCAAACGCAATCGCTTCGAGTTCCGGTCCATGCAACGCAATAAGATCCTTATTTGCTGTAACGACATGTTTCTTAGCTTGTAAAGAACGAGAAATATAATCACGTGCAATGTCAATGCCGCCCATGACTTCTACAATGACATCAATATTTGGATTGTCGATGACATCTTCTGCTTTTGTCGTTAAAACAGAATGGTCGTAGTCAATTTCCCGCGCTTTTTCCATATTACGGACAAGAACTTTTTCTACATTGACTTTTCTGCCCAGCTGATGTTCGAGTTCTTCCTGGTGATCCTTAATAATTTGAATCACACCTGAACCAACGACACCTAATCCTAGTAAACCTACTGATATTTCTTTTTCCATATTACCACCTCATTCGTATGTAAAATTATTAGAATATTAAAAAATAATAAGCTACTAAAGTGCAATGCTCATTATAATAAGCGATTTTTGTGTATTTTTTGAAAAAAACACACTCTGCAGGTAAAAAGTGTTCTCCTTTCTATTTCGTTCGAGGAGCAATCACCTTTTTTGAAAGACAGACACTTTAGATACAATAAGTTCCATTGTATCACTTTTTCCTGATATTTTGAATGATTAATCAGCTATTAGTTGTGAAATTGTTTTTTCAAAGAAATTTCCAAATGCTGTGCGATCTTCATCTGTGAAAGCTTTCGGTCCTTTTGTTTTGTAACCGCCTCTTCTCGCCACTTGATTGGCATGGCGCCGCGACAACAGATTATCGATATTTCCCGACGTATACATAAAACCGGCATGATGCATGACGTAACATTTTTTCCCTAAAGCCATGGATGCCAAACCGTAATCCTGAGTGATGACAAGGTCAGCTTCATTTGCCAACTGGATAATTTTAAAATCGGCCATTTCAGCCCCTTTATCAACATAAACAACTGAGACATGTTCTGGCAATGTTTCTGTCGAATAATGTGCATAACTTTTAACAAGTGTGACAGGAAGTTCATATTTGCTGGCGATGTTTATAATTTCTGTTTGCACGGGACAAGCATCTGCGTCTACCAGAATATTCATACACAGCTCCTTTCTTGTTTTAAGAAGTCTACGTACCATTTTGCTTAGAAAATAGTGAAACATTATATTCTTAAAACAATCAGCGTTCGTAAAAAATGATGAAAGTATTTTTGAATAAAAATACAGGAATACAATCGAAAGAGTTCATATATTTATTTGGAAGAAGTTTTTCGTTATTTTTCTTATATTTGTGTTGGATAACTATCTTTAAAAAGTATCATATTTCGATAAATACTTCTATAAAAGGCTATTATCAGTAATGTATTTGGTTTATAAAAGGGAAGCAAATAATCGAGCAAGCAGCAGAAATAGTGTATGATACAGTCAGGGTTTGTTTTGTTGGGCTTTACAGTGTTCCCACAGATGAAAACATAGGAAAAATGTTTCTTTTTTGCTATACTTAAAGGAATAGGAATGAGGAGGAACGGTTGGAATGAATGATGCTAAATTAGAAAAAGATGCGATGCATATATTGAAAGAAACAAGCAGAACCTTCTATATTCCCATCACTCTGCTTAAACGTCAGTTGAAATTGACCGTAGGAGCTGCTTATTTATGCATGCGTGCTATTGATGAAATAGAAGATCATGAAACATTGGAGGCCGAAGTGAAGGCAAGCTTACTTCGCGAAACGAAAATCCTGTTAGAAGAAAAAGGCAGTTTTGATGAAGAGGCTTATCAAACGTTGATTCAAAACTATAAAGAAACGTTGCCGGAAGTAACGGTTCGGCTTGGGGACTGGCTACGAGTCTGTCCAGAAGGTATTGTAGAGAAAGTGAAACAGTATACTGGCGAAATGGCTGGCGGCATGGCCGATTGGGTGGAGAAAGACTGGTCTATCGAAACAAAAGAAGATCTGGATGATTATACATATTACGTAGCAGGATTGGTCGGTGTGTTGCTTTCTGAAATTTGGTATTGGTACGACGGCACTACCACTGATGAGGAATTAGCGGTTGGTTTCGGACGAGGGCTGCAAGCAGTAAACATTTTGCGCAATCAAGAAGAAGATTATCAAGAACGCGGCGTACGTTTTATACCAGACGGATGGACTCGCGATGATGTCTTTGATTACGCCCGCGAGAACCTCGATGCAGGAGATCGTTACCTTACCGAGATTCATACGAGAACAATAATGCTGTTTTGTAAAATACCATTGGCCTTGGCAAAACGCACTTTAAAAGCGATGGAAGAAGGCCGGGAAAAAGTAACGCGTGACGAAGTGGAAGAAATTGTAGAAAATGTAAAAAAAGATTCTTAAAACCTGTTCTAAAATAATACTCTGGAAGTTTAAACCGTTTATATAGTGGTATACACTATGTGAACGGTTCTTCTATTTTCAGTGGAAGCGTGTAGGGACGTACGAAATAAAAGATATTCGTTTGGCAGAAACGCCGGCTTCCTATGAAAATGAAGAAAGGAATCAACGAGACATGCTCCTTGAAACAGGAAACGGCTCTTCCATAACGAGGTATTCATTTCCCATTTTAAATGTGAAGGGGCAGTTAGTGATTCAAATGAAAGAAAGAGGGGTATAAAAATGGCGGAACCAAAAGAATTAACAGAGATTAATGATTTAAATGAAGTATGGAAAGCATCGGAAGAGAGCCCGGTGTTGCTTTTTAAACTGAGTACGACTTGCCCAATCAATGCAGAAGCTTTCAAAGAGTATACCACATTTTTGAACAATGATGATCCAAACAGAGACGCCTATTTTGTCAAAATACAGGAAGCAAGAAACGTTTCCGATGAAATTGCAAAAGAACTGAATGTACAACATGAATCACCGCAGTTGTTTATTATAAAAAACGGTGAGCAAGTTTGGCATACTTCAGAAAATATTACAGCAGAGAAAATTGTTGAAGCATTGGAAGAAGTATAAAGAAAAGCACTTCAAACGAGGAGAAAACATCCTTGTCTGAAGTGCTTTTTTTAATGTTAAGAAATAGTTTATATGGGATGAGACGATTCTTCTTCATGCCTCAGTGAGTAGAAAATTACTGCCCAAGAATGATGAAGAGAGGTCCTATTAAGTGTGACGCCCCTTAGTGGTTAGATGATGGGAGATAGTGTAGAATAGAAGAAAGCGTTTAAATGCATTAGCTCTAATCATAAAGGAAAGGGGGTTAACTTCGGAGTTTGAAAGTTTTTCATAAAATGGAACTGCATGAATAAACGCTTTTAAACCACACGAATAGGAGGAACGCCATGTTACTTGCGCCGAAATTAAGTAAAGCAACAGAACAACTGATTTACTTAAAAAAGCGGGTTCGTTTAACGAAGGACGAAGAAAATTTTTTATACAACGGGGAGCAGGGATTTAAGGGAGAAAAATCCTTTGCAGCATTCATCGAAAACTCTCTCGGGAAAGATTGCAATATCTTATATGATGTCTTACTGGAATATCAAAACACGTATTTCCAAATCGATGCACTGCTCATCCAAGCGGAAAGCGTACACATCTTTGAAATTAAACATTTTAATGGGGATTATATTTACCAAGATCAAAACTTTTACAAATTAAAGTCCAAAAAGAAAGTTAAAAATCCTTTTCACCAATTGCAGCGAACAGAAGATTTACTCCGTGAATATTTACACTCCCATCAACTCACCTGCACGATTCATTCCTATGTTGTTTTTAATCATCCTTATTTTACTTTGTATCAAGCCCCTGTTTTCCCAAATATGATTTTACCCGCCCAACAGCAACGATTTATGCAAACATTTCAAAACAACTCCCAACGTTTTTCACCACAAACACAAAAAATCCAAAACCTCATTCAAACAAAACACTTGAACGAAACCCCTTTTGAATACAAACCAGCATATTCACTGGACCAATTAAAGAAAGGAATTTTCTGTTTGAAATGCAGCCAAGAAATGAAGCAGAAAAATAATAATAAAATGTACTGTACATCGTGCGCAAATATGGAGTCCATAAGTTCAGTAATACTCAGACAGACAGTTGAATATAGTGTGCTGTTTAGTGATCAAAAGATCCAGACTCGCGCAATATATCAATGGTGTGACGAACAAATCCCGATGAAAGCTGTGCGGCGTATCCTGAATAAATATTTGAAAAAATCTTCTAAAACAAAAGCATCCTATTTTGAATTTATGTAGTGTAATGAAATGATTGAATGAGTTATTTAGGAAAAGTTAAGAAATAAATCGATAATGGAAAAAGATATTGCCCGTCATCTGGAGAAAACGCGAAACAGAGGACGAATGAAAAAAGATAATGCCCGTAATTCAGTGGAAACATGAAACAGGGGAACAATCAGAAATGATATTGCCCGTAAATCGAGGAAAACACGAAATAGGGTAAGAATGAATAAAGATAATTCCCGCAAATCGAAGAAAATACGAAACAGAGGACGAATGAAAAAAGATATTGCCCGCAATCTGGTAAAAACACGAAACAGAAGGACAATCAGAAATGATAGCGCCCGTCATCAAGAGAAAGCCTGAAACAGGGTAACAATGAACGAAGCTAGCGCCGTCTTCCTCGCAGATAAAATGCACAACTTAAGTGGAGTCCAATACTCCTACAAAAAACCGCATGAAAACCTCCGTACAGGAAGATTTTCATGCGGTTTTTCCGCGAAGCTTATGCTTTCTTATTTTCGCCTATGAACGTAACCAAAACGAAAAGGAAAAAACTGATTAATAAGATAACGCCGCCACCGATATAAACAGGGAGAATAATAGCTTTTGAGTCCCCGAATGGCTGGAGAAATTGCATCCACATGCCGACGGTCAACCCAACAACGCCAATCATTCCAGTCCATCCTTGCCAGCTCATTAATTTCTTAGCTTTAACTTCAAATACTTTATAATACATGCCCCATGCAAAGACGGATAACCAGCCGACAACAAGGATATGCGCATGAACTGCTTTAAATGCAGGTGATCCTGCGCCAGCCATGTGTGATCCAATCACTGCGCCAATTAATCCAAAAATAGCGGAAAAGCGAATTAGTCGTTTACTCCAAATTTCATTCATTTTTCATTCCTCCTGATCAATTCTATATACAGTATACGCTCCCAAGATGAACGGAAGATGAACAGTTATTTATTTAGGCAGTATAATGGTGAAAGTTGTTCCTTCATCCGGGTTGCTGTCCACAGAAATCCTGCCTCCATGAAGCTCTACCACTTCTTTTACAATAGAAAGCCCCAGTCCCGTTCCGGCAATAGCAGTGTGCCGGGCCGCGTCTGCACGATAAAAACGGTCAAAGATATGAGAGCTGGTGTCTGAATCCATGCCGATTCCGGTATCTTTGATAATAAATCGAACCTGGTCTTCTTCATTCGATAATTGCATATCAATCATGCCGCCTGGTTCTGTGTATTTAATCGCGTTTGATAACAAATTTTCCCATATCTTTTCTAAAAATCCTTCGTTCCCCGTGATTTCAGCTTCTTCAATTTCCAAGGAAACAGCGATGTTTTTCTCCTCAATTTGCCATCTGGCACCTTGCAGGACAGTTTTAATTTGCTGGTCGATTGCCACTGTTTTCATTTCATTATGTCCCGTCAAACTGTCCAGAGAAGTAAGCAACAGCAGTTGTTTTGTTAAGGAAGAAAGTCTGTTGGACTCCGTTTGAATAACTTCACCGTAATAAGTTCGGTCTGCTTCACTCGTTTCGGGTTCTTGTATCAAAGCGGCATAGCCTTTAATATTTTGCAAAGGGCTTTGGAAATCATGCGAAACATCGTTGATGAACTGTTTTCTCATCTGATCGGACTCTTCTAATTGCTTAGTCATTGCTTGAAAGCTGTTCGCCAGTTGTCCGATCTCATCTACTCGATTCACCGGTAAATCAATGGCAAATTTCTCTTCTCCCACTTGCTTCGTTGCTTTGGTTAATTTAGAAATTGGCTTGATTAAATTACGGGCGACAAATAACATGAATAAAATACTGATGAGGGCCATCCCGGCAAAAAGCCCGCCTAATAAATAATGCACCTCTTGAAATAAAAACTTAATATCAGGGCGGATGAAAAGGGCGTACTCTTCTTCGTTGATTAAAAGTGGTACACCAGCTGTATTCGCGAGCTCATCAGAAAAAAAGCCTGTCACAAACGTTTCTTTCGGTAAATCCCGCATTCCGTGATAGTCATTTCCTTCCAGAACTTGGTCAATATTGCTTTCTGATAAGTTTTCCTCGCGAAATTCTTTTCCGAAAAAATGGGATTGATTCTCGCCGTCTGTGAGATATATTTTATATCCGGAATCAGCGATGGAACCAAGATACTCCATGGCATCTGTGTCAGAATGTGTTTCAATGTAAGTGGCAATATCATGTGCGACGCCTATATTTTTGGCATCATTTTTATCTTTCAAATATTGATGGTAAAAAGTATTCACTAACAAAAAGGCTAAAAAGAAGCTGACCACAATCGCTCCAATTGTGTAAAATACAAATTTACTGTATAAGGAGATTTTCATGACTCTTCCACCTCTAATTTATAGCCTACTCCTCTCACTGTTTTTATTTCAGCTCCCGTATCATGCATACGGAATTTTTCCCGCAATCGTTTAATGTGGACGTTCAATGTTTGGTCATCCCCTTCATAATCCAACCCCCACACGCGTTCAATCAACATATCTCTCGTAAATACCTGGTTGGCACGGGAAGCCAGAACAGATAATAGCTCAAATTCTTTTAAAGGAAGAAATAATGTTTTTTTCCCGATTTGTACTTCATAGGTTTGCCGGTTAATTGTCATGGAGCCAATTTCCATGATGGTGTGCACGGTTTTATCGTAGCGTCTGAGAATCGCTTGGATCCGGAATAATAATTCTTTTGGTTCGAACGGTTTTACTAAATAATCATCGGAACCGGCTAAAAAACCTGTTTCCTTGTCTTCTATTTCTCCTTTCGCTGTTAACAGAAGGACAGGAACATCCATCTCACGTAAATGCTTGGTTAGCGTAAAACCGTCCATTTTAGGCATCATCACATCGACCACAGCGAGATCTGGTAAATCATCGACTGTTTCGTCAAGTGCTTCTTCTCCATTTCCTGCTTTTATAACGTCATACCCCGCTTTCGTCAAGTGGATGGTGACTAAATCAAGCAGTTTTGGGTCGTCATCAACAGCTAATATCGTTAACATTTCGGATTTCCTTTCTCTTCGTATTGACCATCCCTTTACGTTATGCTCTATAGTAAATCTACAGGAGGGATTCACATGTTTGTGAAAGATGTTGCCAATTTAGCAGGAGTAAGTGTACGAACGCTACATTATTATGATGAAATCGGGCTGCTTACCCCTGATATGACCACCGATACAGGTTATAGAGTTTATTCTGAACGAAATCTCGCCGACTTGCAACAGATTTTATTTTTTAAGGAGCTTGATTTCCCGTTAAAGAAAATCAAGCATTTGTTGAAAGATGATGCGTTGAGACGGCTGGAAGCGTTAGAATTTTCCCAAATGATCCTAAAACCATTATCCAGGAGCATCCCTCGGGCATCCAAGTGATTGAGATAGGCTCCTTCCTGTATGCATCAGAGTACAAGCGGAGGTACCTGGACACGAAAGGCGGCGACTCCTGCGGGATCAGCACGAGTCCTCGGACCCCGCAGTGCGTGGTTTTTGCGAACGAGGAGGCCGAGGCCGTGCCCGCGGAAAGCGTCCGCCTGCAGTGAAAGGTAACTGAGTTTAAAACTCTCAAGACAGGAAATTTAAAATGTTGGCAATAGTAATAGGTTTAAAATCAAAGCCTAAATATACTACAAGGAGAGAGATTCATGACAAAAGAAGAAAAGTTTCAAGGGTTTGATTTTAGTTCCAATCCGTATGAAGAAGAAGCACGTCAACTCTTTGGAGATGAAGCAGTTGAAGAAGCGAATGAAATAATACAGCGAGTCCCTAAGTCGGAGCAAAACGACTTGGAAGAAAGAATCAATACTATTTTTCGTTCATTAGCTGAGGTGCGTCATTTAGCTGTGACTGAAAAAGAAGTTCAAGAACTCATTGAAAACTGGTGGAAGGAATTGAATAAAATTGGCACGTACTCCTTGAACGCGTTTGAAGGATTAGGCAAGATGTATGCGCAAGACGAACGCTTTACCAAAAATATTGATCAATTCGGAGAAGGGTTGGCTGCATTCATGAGAGACGCGATGAAAGTGTTTGTAGACCGCCAATATGCAACTGGCTGATGAGAAAAACGGTCATAGAAAAAAATGATTTGATGATCTGAAAGATTAAAAAAGGTTTAAATTTATCCAAAATAGGAAATAATACTGGTTAGAGGATTTCCAGGAAATCTCGGCAAGGTTACTTAGGTTACTTAAAAAATAGCTTCTCTTCATCACCGAACATTCAGTGAAGTGTGCATTAGAGGAAGAATACCAAAAAAGGAGCAAGATAACGATGCACGATTATTTACATCATTATATTAACGGACAATGGACCGCCTCAACGGGTTCAGAAAAACTGGCAGTGAAAAACCCGGCAACAGAAGAAGTCATCGGCCATATTAGCGCAGGCACAGAAGAGGATTTGGACAAAGCTGTACGAGCTGCACGTAAAGCTTTTCCCCGCTTTTCACAAACAACACGCGAATACCGGGTAGATTTATTAGAAAGAATCGCCGAAGAGTATGCAAAACGGAAAGATGATTTAACTAAAGTGATAACAGAAGAATTAGGAGCACCAAGAGCCCTGTCTGAAAAAGTCCATTATACAATGGGGTACAATCATTTCAAACAAGCTGCTGAGGAACTTCGTCACTTTACGTTTGTTGAAAAACGTGCGGCTTCCACGATTGTAAAAGAACCCATAGGTGTCAGCGGTCTGATTACGCCATGGAACTTTCCAACGAATCAAACGTCGACTAAGATTGCCAGTGCACTAGCAGCAGGAAGTACGATGGTCTTAAAACCGGCAGAAATTACACCATATGCAGCTATGATGCTAGTCGATATTTTTGAAGCGGCCGGCGTTCCAGAAGGCGTCTTTAATTTGGTGAATGGAACAGGAGAAACAGTTGGTAATGCCATCAGCAGTCATTCTGATATTGATATTGTGTCATATACTGGTTCAGGAACGGCAGGCAGCCAAGTAATGAAAAATGCTTCTGAAAATATCAAAAAAGTTGCCCTTGAACTTGGAGGGAAATCTCCGCTCGTCGTTCTTGATGATGCCGATGTGACCGAAGCGGCTCAGATAGCCGTGAATAATATTGCGAATAATACTGGACAAGTTTGCACAGCAGCAACACGGGTGATTATTCCAGCTAAAATGAAGGCAGCATTTGAAGAAGCGATGAAAAAAGCAACGGAAGAGCTTAAAGTGGGCGATCCGACTGCAGACAATCAACTTGGCCCGCTTGTTGCTGAAAAACAATGGGACACGGTCCAGGGATATATCCAAAAAGGAATGGACGAAGGAGCGACTGTCTTAACTGGCGGAACAGGCAAACCAGAAGGGCTGAAAAGTGGTTATTTCGCGAAACCGACGGTCTTCACAGACGTGGATAACGATATGACGATTGCACAGGAAGAAATATTTGGTCCTGTCACAACGCTGATTACCTATGATTCTTTAGAAGAAGCGATTGACATAGCTAATGATACAATTTACGGGTTAGCAGGTTACGTCGTTGGCAAGGATGAAGAAAAACTGCAAAAAGTAGCTTTAAATATTCGAGCTGGCAGAATTGTCATTAATGGAGCCTCTGCTGATTTTTCTGCACCGTTCGGCGGTTACAAACATTCAGGAATTGGCCGGGAGTGGGGCGATTTTGGTATCGAAGAATATCTTGAAGTAAAATCAGTTTTGGGAATGTCGTCAGATGAATAGAATACGTGCTTAAAGAGAATGGTTGACGGATCAGTTTCACTTGAAGGAACTGGTTCGTCATTGTTGTAAGATTACAGAAAAAGGCATGCTGTTTTTAAAATAGAGCAACTAAAATATAAAAGGGGTCCATGTCTATGCCTTTTGATAACCAATCTATTTTACCAGCACTCAGGAGAATGAAAGATTTTGAATATCTTCTAAATAGTTCATATACGTATATTGTTTTATTAGAAACGCATATAAGTCAATTAGAAAGTATTATGAAGACGTTTAAAAAATATAACAAAAAAGTTTTGCTTCATGCAGAACTCGTTCAAGGGCTGAATACGAATAACCAGGCTGTCGAATATTTATGCCACAACATAAGGCCGGATGGACTCATTTCTACGAGATCAAAAACGATAGCACTAGCGAAACAGGAAGGGCTGATTACCATCCAGAGGCTATTTCTATTAGATTCTCTGGCTTTACAATCAGGATATAAAATACTTGAAAGATCGCAGCCTGACTTTATTGAAGTCTTACCAGGCGGGATGCCACAGATTATTCCGGAAATTAAAGAGAAAACAGGGATTCCTGTCATAGCCGGGGGGTTAATTCGAACACCGGAAGATAAAGACAGAGCATTATCACACGGAAGTGAAGCTGTAACCACCTCAAATAAGGAACTGTGGAAAAGTCATACTCCCAGCTATTGACATCGCTTACAAAAAATGTTTTAATGAATATAAATTAATAAGTACGTTTTTGTGATGAGATATGGAGACCCACAAAAGTTCCTGATGATACAGGATACTTTTGTGGGTTTTTTATCTCCTTTAAAAAGATCTAAAAAGGGAGGAGGGCAGCTATTACTTGTTTATCTTGATTACCACTATTAAAGGAGGTGAGCCGTTCAATTTACTGACTATTTCCCGCGCGTCGCTTTTATTCGTATCATACAGAAAGGAGTATTTATATGACGGCGATAGAGAGAAAAGTAAAACATTGGAGAAAAAACGTTTGGGGAGAGATGTTGTCTGAATTTTTTGGCACATTTGTCTTAATTCTATTTGGTGACGGAGTCGTCGGTCTAGTTGTAGCAGGGATGTATGGTTCAGGCAGAGCAGATGAAATTTTTGCAGCCGGCGGTGACTGGATGATCATCGGCTGGGGCTGGGGCTTGGCCGTTGCGTTCGGTGTGTATGTAGCAGGTGGCGTTTCGGGTGCTCATCTTAACCCAGCCGTGACACTTGGCCATGCTTTTAAAGGACTGGTGGAATGGAAGAAAGTCATTCCGTATTGGATTGCTCAAACGGTCGGCGCATTTTTAGGTGCTCTGGTTGTTTACATTGAGTATTACCAATCTATCGATATGCTTAACGAAGCCAATGGGGTGACTCGAGCTTCAGAAGGAGGATTGGATACCTTCAGTATTTTTGCAACCTTCCCGGCTGAAGCAGCTGGCGGTACTTGGGGAGTTCCGCTCTTTGACCAAATTCTTGGAACATTTCTTTTAGTATTTCTGATTTACGCATTAATTGATAACAAGAACGTCGGCTTCGGCGGTTTAGCCAAAATATCGCCCTTTGTCGTTGGTCTAATCGTAGTAGCTGTAGGTATTTCATTTGGAACAAACGCTGGTTATGCGATTAACCCAGCTCGTGACTTTGGTCCAAGATTGTTTGCCTGGTTTGCAGGCTGGGGACCAAACGCATTCCCGGGACCCGGTAATTATTGGTGGATACCTATTATAGGTCCATTGATTGGCGGGGCAATTGCTCCATTTGCCTATGTATGGATTATTGAGAAAACACTTTCGGCCCAAACAGAAGAAGAATCGACAACGGTTGAAGATGACAGCTAATGTTTAAAAGCGCAGGTAAAAGTTTATTATACAAAGTAGACAGCATAAAAGTTTGAATTATCGAAATTTTCAATGTACCGGTAAGATATAATAAAAGGAGGAACAAAACATGAGTGGAAAATATATTATGGCCATTGACCAGGGGACGACAAGTTCAAGAGCAATTCTCTTTGATGAAAAAGGAGTAAGAGTCGAGACGGCGCAAAAAGAATTTGAACAATTTTTTGATCACCCCGGCTGGGTGGAACATGATGCCAATGAGATTTGGACATCTGTCCTGAGTTGTATGTCAGAAGTGCTCCGAAAATCTGACGTTGAGCCGAGTGAAGTAGCCGGTATCGGGATCACAAACCAGCGGGAAACAGCAGTTGTTTGGGATAAAAATACTGGAAAACCAATTTACCGGGCTGTTGTTTGGCAATCCCGGCAAACGGAAAGTATTTGTGAAGACTTACGTCAAGCTGGTTATGAAGATACGTTCCGTAATAAAACCGGGCTGTTGATTGACCCGTATTTCGCCGGAACAAAAGTGAAATGGATCTTTGACAATGTCGAAGGAGCTAAAGAAAAAGCGGATAATGGGGATTTATTATTCGGCACCATCGATACGTGGCTGGTTTATAAATTAACTGGTGGCAGAACCCATATCACCGATTATTCCAATGCTTCAAGAACGCTAATGTTTAATATTTATGAACTGAAGTGGGACGATGAATTACTCGATATTTTAGGTGTTCCGAAAGATATGCTTCCGGAAGTGCGAGAGTCTTCTGAAGTATACGATCACACAGTTGATTATCACTTTTTTGGTCATGAAGTACCAATTGCTGGAATAGCTGGTGATCAGCAATCTGCTTTATTTGGGCAAGCTTGCTTTGAATCAGGGATGGCTAAGAATACGTATGGAACAGGCGGTTTCCTATTAATGAACACTGGAGAAGAAGCAGTTAAATCCGAAAATGGACTGTTAACAACGATTGCCTGGGGTTACAATGGAAAAGTGGAATATGCGCTTGAAGGAAGTATTTTCGTTTCCGGCGCAGCTATCCAATGGTTAAGAGATGGACTGCGTATGTTTAACAAATCTCCAGAAAGTGAAAGATACGCTGAAAAAGTCGACTCCACGGAAGGCGTGTATTTTGTACCAGCTTTTGTTGGTATGGGCGCACCGTACTGGGACAGTGAAATGCGTGGAGCTATTTTCGGCCTGACAAGAGGGGTGGAAAAAGAACATTTTGTCCGTGCCGCTTTAGAATCCATGGCTTATCAGACGAAAGATGTGTTAGATGCAATGGTAGAAGATTCATCTATTTCCGTAAGCTCTTTACGCGTCGATGGCGGGGCGGTTCCAAACGACTTTTTAATGCAATTTCAAAGTGACATGCTTGGCGTCGATGTAGAACGTCCGGAGCTTAGTGAAACGACAGCCCTTGGCGCTGCATATTTAGCAGGATTAGCCACTGGTTTTTGGGAAAGTCGTGACGAAATCACCGAACGTTGGCATTTAGAGCGTCGATTCGAACCAAAATTAAAAGAAGAAACGAGAGGAAAACTATACGAAGGTTGGAGAAAAGCTGTCAAAGCAGCACAAGCATTTAAGTAAAACTGAATAGAAGACACTTCAAGAGAATGTTTAAAGAAGCTGACACAAGGTATAGTAGATATGTGAGAAAAAAATCGAAAAAGCCTGTTTTGAAACGTATAGAATTAAATATATGTGTTTTCAAAAGGCTTTTTCGATTTTTTAGGTGAAGAGAGTGGTCGGAAACAATAGTAGCATCGACAGAAAGGAAGATAAATGATGAAACACGCTTTTTCCAGTATTCAACGCCCTGCCGTCATAGAAGATATGTCTTCGGATTATTTTGATGTCCTGATTATTGGCGGTGGTATTACCGGTGCCGGTATAGCTTTAGATGCACAAACGCGTGGCATGAAAACAGGTTTAATTGAAATGCAGGATTTTGCTGCAGGGACTTCCAGCCGTTCCACGAAATTGATTCATGGAGGCTTGCGTTATTTGAAGCAATTTGAAATTAAAGAAGTGGCGGAAATTGGGAAAGAAAGAGCGGTCGTTTACGAAAATGCCCCGCATGTAACTACACCATTATGGATGCTGTTGCCGGTTATTAAAGGCGGGTCTTTCAGCAAATTGACATTACGTTTAGGATTGACCGTCTATGACCGTTTAGCAGGAGTTAAACGAAGTGAGCGTCATTACATGTTAAATAAAAAAGAAACATTAAATAAAGTATCTTTTTTAAGCAAAAAAATAAAAGGCGGCGGTTATTATGTCGAATACCGTACGGATGACGCACGATTGACATTGGAAGTTATGAAGAAAGCAATCGAGCACGGAGTAAAAGCTGCTAATTATCTGAAAGCAGATGAATTCATTTATGAAGATGGACAGGTAAAGGGTGTGCATGCAGTCGATCAACTGACCGGAGAGAGACATCTTATCCGTGCCAATAAAGTGATTAATGCTGCAGGTCCTTGGGTAGATACATTGCGGGAAAAGGATCAGTCGAAGAAAGGAGCGACCCTTCACTTAACGAAAGGGGTGCATTTTACGATTGATCAAAAATACTTTCCTTTAGAGCAGGCAGTGTACTTTGATGAACCGGAAGGACGGATGATTTTCGCCATTCCCCGAGAAGGAAAAGTCTATATTGGCACCACCGAAACAGACGAATTTGGGAACATCATGAATCTGCGAATGAATACGAATGACCGTGATTATTTGTTGAAAGCTATTCAGTTTATGTTCCCTGCTGCAAATGTGAAAAAAGAAAATATCGAATCGAGCTGGGCTGGAGTGCGCCCGCTCGTGCAAGAAGAAGGGAAAGATCTCTCTGAAATATCACGTCAAGACGAAACATTCGTTTCTGATTCCGATTTAATTTCCATTGCTGGAGGAAAATTGACCGGGTATCGCAAAATGGCAGAAAGAGTAGTGGATTTGACGGCGAAGAAACTCAGAGGGGAAAAAGGTGAAAAGTATCCTAAATGCCGAACGAAACAATTGCGATTATCCGGAGGCGATGTAGGAGGAGCAAACAAGTTTACCGAGTTTGTCGAGGAGAAAATTCGCCAAGGAACGACAATCGGGTTATCTTCTGAAGAAGCCAAGCAACTTGCTCATCGTTATGGTTCCGATGTAGGTGATGTCTATAACATCATTCAAACGAGAGGAGAAGAAGCCAAACACCACCAGTTGTCTCAAGCAGTATTTGCGATGGTTGTGTATGGATTGGAACACGAAATGACCGTTACCCCTGCTGATTTCTTTATTCGCCGTTCGGGAGCTTTATTTTTCCATATTGATTGGGTGATACAATGGAAAGATCCAGTGATCGAGTATATGGCGCAGCGATTGCAATGGACAGAGGAACAAAGAAAAGCTCATAAAGATTATTTGAATGAATATATCCATGAGGCTGCTGTTGCTAAAGAGCCGAAAGAAAATTCTTAAATACAGAGAAGTCTAACAGGAATTAAAAAGTAGAATTTTTCTCTGAATCACTTGCTGCCGGCTCCTCGGTCATTGCTGCATTCACGAACAAGAAAAAAGCTGCTAAGAGATGAGGAGCGATTGTTAACAGAGGCAGCCAGCCGATACAAGACGCAACCATTCCTATGACACTGCCCGACTTTGCTCCACGGTCTTT
>DATGUO010000081.1:0-3271 GCA_035301305.1 Pseudogracilibacillus sp. | reverse complement strand
ACTTCACTCTGGCCATGAGTATCGACATAGTTTTTTTCAACGTCCATGTTTGTGCAATGATGCAGGACACCTTCAATCATGGCCGCAACTTCGGATGAAGAGCAGGATTTCAACTGTGAATAGATGCAGGTAGAATTTTTTTCTACATGCCAATAAATCATCACTCCGCGCCCGCGATAACGAATATGCCACTCTGTCATCAAATTTTGATCCCAAGCACCAAACTTTTTGGCATCAGATGCACAAGATGTTGTGCCTTCTCCCCATATCTTCTGGATTCGGTTGTTTAAAATGGCATTAACCACTTCAGCTGTGGCTTTTTTTAAATTGTCTTTATGAATAAATTTTCTACGGGTATATAATAAATTTTTAAAGCTTTCTCCATAGTTTCCGGCAGCGACACGTTTCAAACCAGTATTGGTCCCCAAACCATAAAGCGATAAAATAAGACGTTTTTGAACAGCCGATCGGTCGAGTGTCTCCCGAACAGCAGTGGTTTGGAAGTAATCCGTAAAGTGGACGCGCAAATCAACTTCTTTTAAAACATCCAGTAAATTCGTCATTGGCCAACGATGCAATATTTCTGCTTTCAGTTGTGGTAAATGCAGTGGTTTCGATTGGGCTTGCAAAGGAGATACAGAAATCCAGCCGTTGCCTTTTGTCGTAACATGTACATTCGGGTTTTTAGGGAGCCCTTGGTCCAATTTTTCCAAACCTTGCTTCATGTCTCGCTTTAATTTTTCAATAAGTTTCTCCGGGTTTAAAGGCTGTTTTAAAGCTGCGTAATTTTCCGACCGGCGTTCTTCAAAGTCATGCGGCAGGTCGTCATCCGGATTTCGGTAACGGTCAGCTCCAGCAACCCAAATTTCTTTGCACCGGAGCTTTTCACGCAAAGACTGAAGCACGTTAATCTCATAATTGATGCGATTTATCCGTTTGTTGCCCTGTTTATCTTGTTCAATCATCAAGTCTCGCCATTTGGGACGGATAATCCCTTCAATTGGTGTTTGTTCAGACAACGCTACGTAATGCTGTCCCGTCTTAGCGTAAGTTTGGATAAGGGATAAAGCATCCATAACCGGACGGTGAACCTCATTGTTGGAATGAAATTCGAGAAGATTAAGAATTTCAGGAACCATACGTCGGTAATGGCTGCTGTATGAAGCACGAATGACGGTATGAACTTTCTTTTGATAACCTGTTCCGGTATGTTTATATTCTTGTACTAAATCTCTCAATGTCTGTTCTTTCACTACCGGGTAAAGAACATCTTTTATCTTGCCATCAGGATGTTCTAAAGCAGCATCAGCGATGTTATACAAAAGAGCAGATTTGCCGGTAACCCGTCTTAAGTCTTTTAAAATTTCTTGATCTATTTTTCGCTCAGCATTTACTCCAATACGATGGATGATTTGAATTAATAAATCGATTAAACTATCCGTAATCTCACGGCCACGACACCAAAAAAATATTGCAAGAAGTGTATAACGAATCGAAGCAGGATGCCGTCGGATTTCCCGAAGTTCTTCCGTCGCTACTCGCTGTCGATATTTATGAAGTATCTTTTGTGAGATACCTTTAAAAAGATTCTGGGGCAAATCTAAATGACGGATGGTCCGTAATTTATGTAATTCCTGCAGGACACTTTCTAGACCAACACGGCCGGGATCTGACTTTAATTCTCGAAAGGTCATCGGTTTATTTTCCGCAGCAGACTCCGATAAATCTCCTGCATCATCCAGTTCATCATTCCTTGTTATATTATCAAGAAGGACATCCAAATTTTCAATAGAAGACAATGGTATCTTTTCATAAACAGATTGAAAAAACTTATCTTCATAAGCGTAAAGAGCAGAGCGGACAATGCGCTTAACACGCTGAGGAGACGGAGGTTCAATCTTGCGTTCTCGAAACTGGAAGTAGGCATGTTCTTCGAGGGAATCAAACGCATGGTCATCGTTCTTCGCTTGCTGTTCTAACCAGTTTCTGATGGATGTTGCATCTTGTACGGTTGCTTCCCGAAAACCAAAAAAATCACGAATTTGAGCACGATGATATTTAATGGTTCGGCCATTCCAATTGTATCGGCTGTACAGAGATGGTTCTATTTCCATTTGCTTGGCTATGAATTGGACAATGGCATCTGGAACTTCACGTTTGTATGTAGGAAAACGAGCTTCATGCTGAAATACTTTTAATAAAATAGCAAATCCTAGCCGTGTTGTTCCCGTTTTGTTCCCAATGAGTTCCATTTCATTGGGAAGCAAAGTAAAATGTTCAACCAATTCATCCATTTCCCATTTCTGTTGCATCGTTAGCTCCTCCTCAAAAAGTTCCTAGAAACATGAGTACCGGAACTTTTTCATTTATTTTAAGTATATAGGAGCCGTATAACAGAAACAATATGCTTTTTATACAAGTGAGTTCTGTATCTAGAATAATTTTAGGAACTTTTAAACAAAAATAAGAAGAACTTATATAAATTCTACTTTGCCCCTGGTGACAGCTTCGCTGGTACTGCCCCTTATAGCAGTGGTATTGATTGGTTCAGCAACATACTCTTCCTGATCTTCAATTTTTTGCACAATATCATAAGCTTGTTTCCTTCCACTTTCATTATCTAAATTAATATAAGTAGGGGCCCTACCAACAAAAGCGGAAAACATACGCTAAGCAAAATAAAACACACGTAAAGCCGATTTCTCCTACGCTAAGGAAATTTCGGCTTTTATTTTATTGGTTAAGAGGACGCAAGGATTTTAAACTTGCTGGTGCTGTTGTATCAAACGTATATTCACCAAGAAAGTTGATATGTTCCCAATTCAAAAAAGAAACGTGTTTTAATAAGTCTTCCCGTAAGTTTCCTTTTTTCAATACTTTAGTTGCTTCCGTTAGATATACAGTGTTCCACACTAATGGAGGCACTCCTGAAATGGATTTGTTGATACAATCAATTTATTATATAATCATAATCGAAAATCGATATCGAAATTAGTTAGTAATAAGGAGGCCTAACTTGGATAATAAAGTACTGAGAAAACTTTTCCTGGGGTTCATTCAAATTCATATCTTGCATCATGCCAAGGAGGAAGCAATCTATGGATCTTGGATGTTAGAGGAGCTACATGAACATGGATATGAAATGAGTGCTGGAACGCTCTATCCCATTCTTCACAATATGGGGCGAGATCAGCTCTTAATTCGAGAAGACGTCAATATAAATGGAAAGATAAGAAAGTATTATCGAATTACTGAAAGAGGAGATCATGTT
>DATGUO010000080.1:0-4385 GCA_035301305.1 Pseudogracilibacillus sp. | reverse complement strand
TCTGGAGAGTTGCAAGGTGTAGGACACGCAACGGAAAGAGCGAAAGGTGTTTTACAAAAACAATACGGCGGTAACTTTTCTTTGAACAGACAAAAAATTATTGAGATTCTTCGAGATCCAGAACATAACATGCATGAAGATGCACAAGACGCAATGCGAAAAGCGCGCCGTTCCCAGGCGGAGCAGATTGTAGAAAAAGTCGAAGAAAAGTATATGACAAATGCCGCAGGGGATGTAGATATTATCACAGTTTATGGTGGAGGAAGTGTTCAGTTTAAAGAGGAACTTCACGAGGATTTAAAAGAATTGGCAGATACGATGAAATGTAAATTATTGTGGGTGCCAAAAGAATACGCAGTTGATATGAATGTAAGAGGAATGTCTGTATTATTAGAAAAAGTTTTTAAAAAACAACCGCAATAATTGAATGAGGAGGATAAGAATGGCGAAAAGAAAAAATGTAACGTGGAGAGTAGGAGAACATCCAGAGCACGCTAAAATTAATAGATGGTTAGATAAACAAAAGAACATACAAGATTCGATGGCAAATGTTGTTTTACACATGATAGATCAATACGGCTATGTGAACATTACAGATTATCAAGTACAAAAGCAGCTGTACGGCAAAATAACAGAAATAAAACAGCCTATAGAAGAAGAGCAGCAAATAGAAAAACAAGAAAAATCACCTGAGAAATCTAAAGACATCAAAGAAGATAAAGAGGAAACATCAGAGGATGATGTTTTTAGAGGTGTAGACCCAGATAATCTGTAATGGTGAGGAGGAAGAAAATTGACAGGAAAAACACATATTGTAGGAGGAACGGCTTCATGTGTTGCTGTAGCAGCTATTACTTCTTATGATCCAGTGCCCCTGATTACCGCAGGGGCAGTCGGTGGATTGCTTCCTGATATTTGCCATCGCGGAAGCACCATAGGAAGAAAAGTGCCTTTGTTGTCTATTTTAGTAAGTAAAATATTCGGTCATCGCACGTTTACACATAGTTTGCTGTTCTTAGCATTGATAGGAATTGCACTTGAGGTTTTTAGCCCGTATGAAGCAGTAAATATCGGAATTTTAGTAGGAATGGCAAGTCATTTTGTTTTGGACGCTGTAACGAAAGACGGCATTAAATTATTATATCCGTGGAGCGTAACCGTTCGATTTCCTGTTACAACGAAAACGGGCGGAGTTATAGAATATGGAGTGTTTGCTGTATTGGCGATTATCACAGTGGTTTACGCAAAAGATATTTTTATATAAAAAAGTATATTTTCCCCTTGACTACTACCGGAAAAGGTAGTATACTATAAGTATAGAAAGGAGGGAGACAGTGGAGGATATAAGAAATTTAGTCCTTATCATTGCAGGGATTCTGGCGAGTATAAAAACATCCCTTGATATTATCGACAGAAACCGCAAAGACAAGGACTAAGGATAGAATAAGGGGGAGTTAGAAACTCCCTCTTATCCAAATATTATACTATATTCTCCGCGTAATGCGATGAAAAAAATAGAGGTGAACGATTTTTTGCTATTTATCTTCATCCTGTTATTTGCTTTCGATACTGACTTTGAGCATATGAAAGCTTTGCACTGGATAGCCGCATTGGTTTCGCTGGTTTGGTTGATTTTATTTATTAGCAAAATTGTATCTTCCAGAAAAGAGGAATAAATCATGAGCATAAAAGACAATATTTTATATTTGCTGGAAAGCGAAGAAATAAGCAATTATCAAATTAGCAAAGCTACTGGAATTGCACAAACGACACTAAGTAGATTTGCTAGAAAAGAAAGTGATATAGGAAATATGAGCCTGGATAATGCATTAAAGCTGAATGATTATTACTGTAACTTAAACTCAAGCAATGGGATAGACAACGAAAAAATGCCAGCAGCTAGACGTAGAAATAATTCTTGAAACGTAGATTGTTCGAAAGAAATGCAAATAAGGAGGATGAATGCAGTTGATGAATAATATTGCTGAAAAAATCAGAGAAAACTTCTATGTTGATGGAGAAAACGGGAAATATCTAGAGTATTATGAAAACAAGGATGAAATTTTAGAAGGCATGGATCGAGAAGTTTTTGAAAATAAATTTGATGTTAACGTACATCGAACGAGTGATATTGATGCATTAAATTATCCTATAATCACTTTTGACAGTGAAGGGAGTCCTGATGGACATCTTTTTGATAAGCATTCAACGTATGACGATATTTATAAAGAGGCAAAAGATTTTTTTCTTAAAAAATAAACCTGGAGAAAGAGCCGGCATAACGGCTCTTTTTTTATTTAGAAGTAATAAAGTATTTTGCGGCGGATTAAAACTCATTAAACTTTTAAAAGTTTTAAAAGTTTACAAACTATAAAATTAATGCTATGATTTATGACAAATACAAATAAAGGAGAGTTTAAAATGAGCAAAAGAGCGACAGTGACAGTAAGTACAGAAGAAGGGTTTAATTATCTACTAAAGAAACTAAAGCAGGGAGAGGAGAAAAAGCATCATGAATTGATGAGCTTGTTAAAAGAAGGTTTCCCAGAAATAGGGGACGGTCAAGGTTCAGGTATTATTTATCGGGGGCATACGAATCAAAATGCTATTTTAAAAAAAGAAGGATCTAATTATCGATTGTTGACCGAAGAAGAAAAAGAAAAACAAACAGATGGAATGGTAATGGCTAAAGGGAAACTAGACAGCCTGATTGAAGAAATTGAGAATATACCTGGAAGTCAATTTCGAGATTACGATAGCTTTAGACGTTACAAAGACCTTGTAGAGATTTTGCAAAAGGCTTCCAGGGTGTAATATGTTTGAATTATATTTTGTCGATGACGAACACATAGACAATTATATTGCTATGTTAGAAATGTTTCCGTTAGCTTTAAAAAATAAGGAGTATAAGGCTGCTTGTTATATTTCTTCTGCTCCAATGATTTTCGATAAATTTAAAGATAATTTATCCGAAATGGCGAGTCCTATCGATTGGATGATGGATTGGGAAAATAAATATTTACCGCAGCAAAAGGAAACAGATCAGGAGTATCAAGAACGATCGGATATAGAAATAAATTATGACTTAACGGAATCCATGCAACAGTTGGGAAAGTTAGCCTTGAATTTATGGAATGGCTACGAACATTTTAATTTAATGCATTGTTTAAACAGCGTGGATGATGCAGGCTTTTTAATAGTAAAGCAGGCGATATATATAAGAAAGGGGATAGCAAATACGTGGATATAAGAGAAAAAGTGCTAGAAAAATTAGATGATAAAGGATTAGAACAATATTTACAGGAAAATGGTGTTGATTTAGAGGTTATTTCGGAGAGTCAAAGAGAAATTGCTTCTGTACCAGGCGATAAGGAGATTTATTATGATAAGACGGGAAAAGAACGAGAGAATGTTTTAGTTTCAACCTCGAATATAAAAGGGATCAACAGATGCAAGGATTTTACATGGTTTGATTTACTAAATTATGGAGCGGCAGGAGCGCCTCGAAGTGTGCGGGAAAATGATAACTTTAATATTAATTCATTAAGTTTTCGATTTGTTCTTGGTTGGTTGGAAGAAAAGAGCTTAGAAGAAGTGAAAGAAATGTACAAAGATACAGAACAAATAGAATTTAAGTGCTTTAAAAACGGCGATGAAAAAGAATACTATCTTAGGGGTGAAGGAAATCATCGGGTGGTTGTAGCGAAAAATATCGGTGTCCCTGAAATAATAGCGCGGAGTGTTATTACTTATGAGTACAATCCGCAAAAGTATACACTATACCTGTCTTATGAAAAGCAAAAAGAGCGATTAAAAGAATTGGTAAAAGAATTAGATCTCTCGTGGGCGAAAGGCTCTAAAGGAAAAGATATTATTCGGTTTCGTTTTGATAGATGGCATGGTATTTTATCCGTTTTCTCGTATAGAGATGATGTGCTAAGGCATGACTTTTCAAAAATCGATGTAATGAAAGAAGAAGTAAATAGTATGATAGACAGGCTGGAAGCAATTAAGCGCAAAGCTCGGATGCATTATTTTATCTATAAAATGTTTCCCGGTAAAGCACGAGATTTACTTAAAAAATTCATTCTTCCCGATATTGAAGATGAGGGGTTATCGCATGTTATTCCGCTGCTAGAAGTCGATAGGAAACGAGCATATGAAAGGGATATAAAAACATGATAAGTAGTTTATTTTCAACGTAAAAAATCTGTACGCGTCTATGTAGTGTACAGATTTTTTATATTTTTTAACTATTTATTTTTTTTAGTATATTTTTTTGCTTCTTCTTCCGTAAGCTCTTTATAAGTGCGCGGTTGTCCGCTGCCCTCGTTTATCTCCCTCATGATAACGGGACTTACATCAAATTTAATATGTCGTCTCTC
>DATGUO010000079.1:0-28277 GCA_035301305.1 Pseudogracilibacillus sp. | reverse complement strand
TGCGGCAGCATTGTATAATGTATTTTTAATGAAAAGTAACGCAGCAGATGTCATGAAGACATTCCGTGAAATAGGGGAAGAATCCATGGGGGCTTGCCAAGCGCAATATGAAGATATTTGTTACCGGGAAAATGTAGACCCGGTAGGAAAAATAAAAGTTATGGACTATGGGGAACTGCTCGAACATGCTGTTGCAAAAATCGGAGCAGAAGCGGTGGAAGAAGTGAAACATCGAATTATCGGAAACAAAACATACGACGAACGGGAAATGTCAATCCAAATTTGCGATGAACTGCTTTCTCTGTGTCAAGAGCTGGCACCGGCTGTAGTTCTCTTTTTCGCGCCGCCATATTACCCAGCTATTAATTCATCGGAAGATCCGCTTGTTCAGGAGAAAATTGCTGAAACACAACGCATTTTACAAGATAAATTTCAGAAAGAAGCGAAACAAGTTCATTATTTTAATGGGATTTCTGACTTGAGTTATGTGAATTATGACGAAGATGATATTGGATGGAAAGATTTTAAAGACAATCTACCAGTCTGGGAAGGTGTCTACAGTATTCCGTTTGAAGAAATGCAGCAGCTTCAAGCCCCTGTACTAAACATTGGACCATTTGGAAAGGATGCTCATAAACTGACAGAACGATTGCATAAAGAAAGTGCCTTTGTTCGTACCCCCTATGTCTTAAAAGAGATTATCAAAAGTATGTTCTAATAGTAAATCCCCTGTGTCCTGATTGAAGAAAGGCATAGGGGATTTTTATGTACTACTTTTTCTAAATTCGTCACCCTCCAAAGAAAAAGGTCCAAAATATTACTCGCTGCAGAAGTGTCACTTTTATAGAATTCTGAATACCCGCATTGATTGCAAGTAACCACGACAAATTAGTTATGTTGGACGTCAAAAAATTTAGACAACTCTGTCCCGGTCATTGCCACTTCTTCTGTAGAAGCATCATCGTTGCCACATTTAATACAGCCTCTTTCTTTCTCCATTCCCATTCCATACTTTCAGAAATTCTTTTCAGCTTCTATATTCGCAACTTCATTTTATTAGAAAACTAGGCATTCGCCAGTCAATAGCGAACGCCTTAATTGCACTTATGCAGGAAGAAAGGCGAGAGACTTTCTTCGCAGCGTTAGAAAACTAGGCATTCGCCAATCAATAGCGAATGCCTTAATTGTACTTCTGCAGGAAGAAAGGCGAGAGATTTTCTTCGCCGCGCTAGAAAACTAGGCATTCGCCAAATCAATAGCGAATGCCATAGTTGCACTTCTGCCGGAAGAAATTTTATGCCTGTCTGCGGTTTGGATGTAATTTTAAACCCCTGGAAATTGTCGCCTTTTGATAAAAATTGCTTGAAACTTTTTTCGATTGTTTGCCCATTAACAATATTTCCAGCCGCGGCAGTAAACATCTATTTCGAGTGTTTTTTTGCTCTTGCAGACATCCCGGGAAAGACCCAGCTGAAGATACACTGTGTCTGCCAAGGATTAACTTTTCCCGGAAGGAAAATTCTAAGGTCAGAGTTATTTTGCCGTGAAACAGTTCGCTACGGAAAAATTTAACTAAAATTGCAGAAGTATTGCCGTCACTTAGCCTTCCACGGCAAAATTTTTCCTCTTTGGGTGTTTTACTGCCGTGTAATCCTTTTCGACGGCAGAGTTTCTTCCTTTTATGTATTC
This sequence comes from Pseudogracilibacillus sp., assembly GCA_035301305.1. GTDB lineage: Bacteria > Bacillota > Bacilli > Bacillales > Amphibacillaceae > Pseudogracilibacillus. The sequence goes on along the minus strand of DATGUO010000079.1, from coordinate 26,588 downwards.
TTTTGCCGTGTAATCCTTTTTCTCGGCAAAACTTCTTTTCTTTGAAAGTTTTACTGCCGTGTAATCCTTTTCGACGGCAGGGTTTCTTCCTTTTATGTATTCTTTTGCCGTCTAATTCTTTTTCTCGGCAAAACTTCTCCTCTTTGAAAGTTTTACTGCCGGCAAACCCCTTTCGACGGCAGGGTTTCTTCCTTTTATGTATTCTTTTGCCGTGTAATCCTTTTTCCCGGCAAAACTTCTCCTCTTTGAAAGTTTTACTGCCGTCAAATCTCTTTCCACGGCAGAATTTCTTCCTTTTATGTATTCTTTTGCCGTCAAATCCTTTTCGACGGCAAAACTTCTCTCCTGTATGTTCTCTTTTGCCGCGAACTCCTTTTACCGAAACTAAATCACCGTTTCAAAGCTCGAGCGTTCTGCAGCGGTTGAAACCTCCTGCAGAGAGAATTATCGTCTAACCAATGAATCTCTTCTCGACAATGATGGATAATGGGTGTTATTTGTAGTTGGTTGCTAATAATTGTCTTCTTTACACTTATGCAGAGAGAATATCTTATCTTGTACAGAACGGAGAAAAGTCATAAACCACGACGGCGAAATTCTCCACGTCTACGGTTCACCTCTCCCATGTTTATAAAAGATTTTTTGCTTTTTTTGTATTAGCGAAGTGAATTTTAGCTATGGAAGATAAAAAAGCCTCCCCTTTAGAGCGAATGATTTTAGCAATCTGAATGTCGACTTTCCCTGAAGCTCCTTTTAATAAGGGCATGCCTGCCATGTCAGACAGCCGCTCCATTTCTTGAACGAAGCTGGCTCTTGCAATAATGGAACCAGCTGCGACGGCAAGCGAATGGTTTTCTGCTTTCGTCATAAAATACGTATGCGGATCCAACTTACGCCCTTCTGATGCAAGATGCTTTTCGTACACGTGAGGCATACAGAATTGATCGATTAATATACCAGAGCTTTCCTCCTGTTGTATTTTAGCTTGAACATTTTTAATGCAAGCGTCGTGAAGCATGGCTTTCATCTTTCCCTGCGTCCATTTCTTGCTTTGTAGTTCGTTGTATTTTTCATTTTTTAATACTATCAAAGAATAGGGCAGCTCCATTTCAACGAGGTACGTCGCCAATTCTTTGATTTTTTCATCTGTTAACGTTTTGGAGTCCTGTACACCAATTTCTTTCAATAGAGCCATTTGCTCATGTTTCACAAACACGGCACAGTTTGTAATCGGTCCAAAATAGTCTCCCGTTCCTGATTCGTCAGAGCCGATATGATTTGCCTGAAACAGGGTGGAAGGAGGCTGTTTTTCATGGGTTGGTTTTGCTGCTTTTTTCTTGCTATTTGCGTGCGTGTCTCCTCCCCATTTTTGTGCCTCTTCTGCTGCTTTAGCTCCTTGAAATAATACCTTCCCTGATTGATAAGCGGTAATGGCTGCTTGCTGTGTTTTTGCTCGGAAAACGGCATAGGGAGGCGTGTTTTCCAAATATGTATTATAATACTCTTTCATTTTTTGAATTGTCTTCGTATCACAAGTAATGCTATTTTGTCCCAATTTTCCTGGCTCCTTCCAAGGAATAATACATTCAGTTTCCTAAAGTTGTTTTTCATGTTAAAATTAAGTATATCATTTCGAGTATATATCGTATACAAAATTAGAGGAGCGAAGTAGGAGGAGCCAATATGTCAGAACAGGAAGATAAAATGAAAATTTCTGTTGAGATTTATAATAGAACCTATACGATTGTTGGTTCTGAGCCAAAGGAACAAGTAGAGCAAGTTGCTCAACTCGTGAATAAGAAAATGGAAGATATTCATGACGCAAATAAACATTTAGACACAACGAAATTAGCAGTATTAACCGCAGTAAATACGATGAATGACTATGTAAAACTTAAAGAAGAATATAACGAATTATTACAACTAATAGAAGAGGACAAATAAATGATTTCATTACTTTTAATAGTTTTGCTCCTGTTTGGATTCTTACGGGGATTAAAACGAGGTTTTATTTTACAAACCTTTCATCTAGTAGGTTTTATTGTCGCCTTTATTGTAGCAAGGCTTTATTACAAAGGATTAGCGGATAAGTTGGATGCATGGATCCCTTATCCGGAATTGAGCAGCGACGCGTCTTGGGCAATGTTTGTCAATAATCCATCAGTGGAATCAGCTTTTTATAATGTAGTGGCGTTCGCGATTATTTTCTTTGCCGTAAAAATTATTTTGCAAATTATTGCTTCCATGCTGGACTTTGTTTCCAGAATACCAGTGTTAAAGCAATTGAATAAATTATTAGGTTCGATCTTAGGTTTTGTGGAAGTGTATTTGGTGATTTTTATCTTATTGTATATCGTTGCACTTACACCAATAGATGCCATTCAAGAAAGGTTAGCCAATTCATCGGTGGCGACTTTCATGGTGGAAAGCACTCCATTCTTATCTAAAATGGCGGAATCAATGTGGTTTGCCGGCTTATCCAATATAATATCTTGATAAAAAAGGGAGAGACTGATTACAAGCAGGTACAATACCTCACGAATCAGTCTCTTTCCATGAAAACAGAGATCAGAGTCAAGTTTTTGGAGGTTTACAACGTGCAAGCGGACGGAGAAAGCTGTTCACATTTAGAGAATCGTTTCAAAAATAAGAGTGTATGGCCGCAAAAGGGAAAGCCATAATAATTAAAGGGTTTATAAGCAAAATACTGTCATACCGGATTTTTTGACAAATCGGAAAATGTTATTTGTTAAAACGGACTATATGCAAGCAAAATTAGTTTGAAAACTGCAGGCATTCCAAGTATTTCATGTGTGTATTGTTAAGGGGGAGGGCGGAAAATGAAAGAACTGGATAAGAAGGATGTCATCCAGCATTTAGAAACAGTCGCTACGTATTTAGAATTGCAAGGGAGTAATCCATATCGTATCGCAGCTTATCGTAAGGCAGCACAAGGACTGGAGAAGGATGAAAGGTCTTTACAGGAAATAGATGATATTGGAGCAATCCCGGGCATTGGAAAAGGGACGAAAGAGCTGATTGATTCTTTTTTAGAGACAGGAACTTCTGAATTATTAACAACCTTGCAAGAAGAAGTGCCTTCAGGGCTGATTCCATTGTTAAAATTACCGGGTTTAGGCGGGAAAAGACTTGCTTTATTATATAAAGAACTAGGCGTAACGGATGAAACAAGTCTTCAAAAATCCATTGAGACGGGTGAACTAGAACAAGTAAAAGGAATGGGCAAAAAAAGTGCACAAAATATTTTAGATGCGATTAAAAATCAAGCTGAACGGCCGGAACGTTTGCCTGTTTCATTGATGCTTTCCGTTTCCGAAGAAATAGAGACTTCTTTAAAGAAGATGGAAGAAATAGATCAGTACAGTGTGGCAGGGAGTTTACGTCGTTTACGGGAAACGATTAAAGATATTGACTATATTATTGCAGCAACCCAAAAAGAAGCCGTTCGTAAAAAATTAATCGAACTTCCTAACACTAAAGAAATTATTGCAAATGGTACGACGAAAGTATCGATAACGATTGCAGCTGAATATGATATTAATGTTGACTTCCGAATCGTAGATCAAGCTGAATTTGCGAGTACCCTGCATCATTTCACAGGTTCGAAAGATCATAATGTGAGTATGCGGCAATTAGCAAAAGACCGAGGCGAAAAAATAAATGAATACGGCGTGGAAATAGAAGAAACAGGGGAAATCCTGCATTTTAATTCGGAAGTGGATTTTTACCAGCATTTTGATTTACATTTTATTCCGCCGGAGATGCGGGAAAATACAGAGGAGCTGGAAGTCTTTCAACAATCACCGGATATTTTGACAAAAGACGATATTTTAGGCGATTTGCATATGCATACAACGTGGAGTGACGGAGCTCATTCAGCAGAAGAAATGGTGAATTACGCGCGGCAACTAGGCTACACATATATAACCATCACGGATCACTCGAAGTTTTTACAAGTAGCGAATGGTTTAAATGAGAAGCGTCTGCGAAAACAAGGTGAAGAAATCCAACGATTGAATGAAAAATACGACGATATTCACATTTTTCGTGGGGTGGAAATGGATATTTTGCCGAATGGCGAGCTGGATTTCGATGATGAATTTTTAGCGGAATTGGACTTGGTCATCGCAGCGATACATTCGAGCTTTAATCAATCTGAAACAGAAATTATGAAACGCATGAACGCAGCTTTAGACAATCCTTTTGTAAATATTATCGCACATCCCACCGGAAGAATTATTGGACGACGGGAAGGGTATCAAGTAAATGTCGCAGAACTGATTCAAAAAGCGAAAGCAACGAACACAGCACTGGAATTGAATGCGAACCCGCAACGCTTTGATTTAACAACGACTTGGCTGCAAGCAGCACAAGTTGCTGGAGTCCCTATAGCGATTAATACAGATGCGCACAACCGGGAGTCCATGCATTTAATGAACTACGGGATTCGCCGGGCGAACAGAGCTTTTTTAAAGCCGGATAATATTGTAAATACATGGTCAAAAGACAGGCTCCTCTCCTTTATCCAAGGAAATAAAGGGGAAAACGAAGGAGAATAAGCATGAATGAACAGACATTAAATAAATTAGAATATAATAAAGTAATTTCTTTAGTGGAACAAGAAACAGCTACCTCTGTTGGCAAAAGTCAAGCAGCTCTCATACAGCCTTCTGTTGATATGGAGGCAATTGAAGTACTGCAAGCAGAAACAGATGAAGCGGCAGATATTTTACGATGGAATAAAGCAATTCCTTTTTCACATATGGAAGATATCACGCCAAGTTTGAAACGCAGTGAAATCGGCGGCACGCTGCCTCCTTCCGAAATTGTACAAATAGCTCAACTTATTGCCAGTGGACGGAATATAAAAACGTTTATCGAAGAAGTAGAAAATGAACTTCCTTTATTGCAAGGAATCACGAATGAAATTACTGCGCTCAAGCATTTGGAAAAAGAAATCACATCTAAAATCGACGAAGACGGCAATGTATATGATGATGCCTCTCCAGCACTGCGGGGAATCAGGCAATCCATCCAGCATTATGAATCGAATATTCGTGACCGGTTGCATCAGCTTACTAAAACGAAAAGTAAGATGCTGTCTGATTCGATTATTACCATTCGCAATCAGCGTTATGTATTACCGGTGAAGCAAGAGTATAAAGGTTCCATAGGCGGTATTGTCCATGACCAGTCTTCCTCGGGACAGACCTTATTTATGGAACCTAAAGCAATTATTGAGTTAAATAACCAATTACAACAGTCTTACGTGAAAGAAGAACAGGAAATAGAATTAATTTTGCAGAAACTTACAGGTGAAATTGCCAATCATACGGACACATTAGCTGTGAATCAGAGTCAGATTGCAAAGCTGGATGTTATTCATGCACGGGCTCGGACAGCGATGAAAATGAAAGCAACGAAACCAGTACTGAATAATAAAGGAGTTATTGATTTAAAATCTGCACGGCATCCTTTACTACCACTAGATACAGCAGTTGCCAGTGATATATTTCTTGGAAATTCCTCTCACGCCATGGTTATTACAGGACCTAATACAGGTGGAAAAACGGTTACCTTAAAAACAATCGGCCTTCTTGTTTTAATGGCCCAATCCGGACTGCAAATTCCTGCATTGGATGGCGGTCAAGTGGCTTGTTATAGTCAGGTGTTCGCTGATATTGGCGATGAACAGTCGATTGAACAGAATTTGAGTACTTTTTCTTCCCATATGACGAATATCGTTCAGATTATGGAAAAAGTACATGCCGATTCACTCGTGTTATTCGATGAATTAGGGGCAGGGACAGATCCTCAAGAAGGTGCAGCTCTGGCAATGTCTATTCTGGACAAAGTGATTGACATCAACGCAACTGTTGTAGCGACAACGCATTATCCAGAATTAAAAGCTTATGGCTATAATAAAGAAGCAGTGATCAATGCTTCCGTTGAATTTGACGTTGCTTCTTTACAACCGACGTACCGGCTGTTAATGGGAGTCCCGGGACGAAGTAATGCGTTTGAAATTTCCGAACGACTGGGGCTGTCTTCTGCAACAATTGCTCACGCGAAGAGTTACCTCGGAATTGAATCAAAAAACGTAGAAAATATGATTGTTGCTTTAGAAAATACGAAAAAAGCCGCTGAAGAAAAAGAAGCTGAAGCAGCTGAGATCGTTGAAGCGGCCCAACAATTGAAACAAGATTTAGAAAAAGAGTGGCAGACATTTCAAAAAGAAGAAGCCCGCCTGTATGAAAAAGCAGAAGAAAAAGCAGACAAAGCGCTTCGAAAAGCACGGGAAGAAGCAGAAATTATCGTAGAAGAAGTCCGACAAATGAAAGATCAATCCTTGTGGAAAGAACATGAGTGGATTGAAGCTCGTAAAATGCTGGAGGAAGCGCAGCCTGAATTGACAGATTCGATTCCTGAAAATGCTCCAAGCAAACCGGAGAAAGGTGCTCAAGATATTCAAGTTGGAGATGAAATAAAACATCAGACACTTCATCAATATGGTGAAGTGGTAGAAAAGAAAAACGATAAAGAATATATAATCCAAGTGGGACAAATGAAAATGACCGCGAAGAAAAAAGATTTAGAATTTATCCGGAAAAAAGAAGCGGAGCAGCCGGAAGCGGTGACTCATGTGGTTAAAAAAGCCAGCACGAGTAACGTAAAGCCGGAATTAGATTTACGTGGAGAAAGATACGAGGATGCTATGCAGCAGCTGGAAAAATATATCGATGATGCTTTGATGCAAGGATACCCAAGAGTAACGATTATTCACGGAAAAGGAACCGGTGCTTTACGTAAAGGGGTAGAACAATTTATTCGATCTACACCGGCTATTAAGCATCATCGTCTGGGAGCACAAGGAGAAGGCGGAAGCGGTGTAACTGTTCTTGAACTGCAATAATTTTTCATGTTGAGTACATGAAAAGAAGCCAACTATGGAAAGGGGAATAGCCTGGTTGTTGATTCCTCTTTCTTATTCTGTTAAAAGATATGAAAACATCTTTTTTTAATTCCGATATTGAATAATGATTCAGTTTTATTGAATCGTGATTCAGTTTATGATAATATTTGAGAAACAGTCCTCGTTGGGTAACTGCTTCTTTAAATGGGAGGCTTGTCAAAATGGTATTAGACAAATTAGCAAAAATATTAATTACAGTGGCAATTGTTTTTGCATTAGTTGGTATTGGCTATTGGTTACTTAATTGAGGTGTCGCCGCTGATACAGAGCGGCTTATGATAATAGAAGAGTTTGTATAGAGGGGGACGTAAAATGGAGGAAAAAAAACCGTGGTTACAGCATTATCCACCAGAGATTCCGGAAACCGTCGATTATAATAAAAAGCCTCTGCATAGTTTTTTATTAGAAAGTGGTGAAGCGTTCGCAAAAAAGAAAGCGGTTCATTTTATGGGGAAGGAATTTACTTTTGGAGAAATTTTATCTGAAGCTAAAAAAACGGCTCATTTTTTACAGTTGAATGGATTGAAAAAAGGCGATCGTGTAGCTATTATGCTGCCTAATAGCCCGCAATCAGTCATTACTTACTATGGTGCATTGATGGCTGGAGGCGTTGTCGTTCAAGTCAATCCGTTGTATACGGAAAGAGAATTATCTTACCAGTTGCAAGATTCAGGAGCAACCTTTATTGTCTGTTTAGACATTTTATTGCCACGCGTATCAAATGTACGGGAAAAGACAGAATTGGAACATGTGATTCTTACAAAAGTAAGCGATTACTTGCCTTTTCCGAAAAACATCGCCTATCCATTTATTCAAAAGAAACAGACAAAAATGGTAGTAGATGTCGAAGAAACGGAAGACACGCATTATTTAAAAAGCATTATTGGAAGCGTTTCCGAGGCGTATCAGCCTGTTGATGTAGATCCTGAAGAAGATTTAGCTTTATTACAATATACAGGAGGGACTACCGGAAGGCCAAAAGGAGTTATGCTAACCCATTTTAATTTGGTTTCTAACGTTGAAATGTGTACGTCCTGGGTGTACAAATTGGAAAAGAACAATGAAACGATACTGGGAGTTCTTCCTTTTTTCCATGTGTATGGAATGACGACTGTGATGAATTTATCGATTATGTTTGGCAGTAAAATGATTCTTTTACCAAAGTTTGATGCAGCAGAAGTATTGAAAACAATAGAAAAATTAAAACCGACTGTGTTTCCTGGCGCGCCAACTATTTATATCGGTTTATTGAATCATCCAGACATTAATAAGTACGATTTATCGTCTATTAAAGCATCCATCAGCGGTTCTGCTCCATTACCTGTGGAGGTGCAAGAGCAATTTGAACGAGTAACTCAAGGTTCAATCGTGGAGGGCTACGGTTTAACAGAGTCATCGCCAGTCACGCACGCAAATTTACTCTGGGGAGAACGAATAAACGGCAGTATAGGACTCCCGTGGCCAGACACAGAAGCAAAGATTGTAGAAGAAGGCACTTTAAACGAAGTACCTGTCGGAGAAGTTGGGGAAATAGCTGTTAAAGGCCCGCAAATTATGAAAGGATATTGGAATAGAGATGAGGAGACAAAAGCAACGTTAAAGGATGGCTGGCTGCTTACAAGCGATCTTGGAAGAATGGATGAAAAAGGTTATTTTTATGTCGTGGATCGCAAGAAAGATATGATTATTGCTGGAGGATTTAATATTTATCCACGTGAAATCGAGGAAGTGTTATACGAACATCCGGATATTCAGGAAGCAGCTGTATTTGGTGTCCCACATGACTATCGAGGAGAAACAGTTAAAGCAGTTATTGTTTCAAAAGACGAGAAAGAATTATCGGAAAAAGAGCTTGAGAAGTATTGCCGAGCCAATTTAGCAGCCTATAAAATCCCTCGTATTTATGAATTTAGAGAAGAATTACCGAGGAATGTTATTGGAAAAATATTAAAAAGAGAACTAATTGACGAAACAATGGAACAAATGGAGAAAGAGAAAAGCATGATTCAATAATTTATTGTACTTCAAGTTCTTATCCATTATAATAAGTAATGGAGATAATAAACACGCTTGTTTGCTTGTAAGTTTTCAAACTTTTAAATGGCTTGTTCCAAGCAGATACAGAAATATATTTTTCACCAGCTTAAGTGCAATGAAAGCATTTGTTATGAAAGCTTACGCAAGTTCCAGTTTTTGACGTATTCATTTCGCCTTTGATTGACTTTTACAAATGAAAGCGCTAAAATGATATGTGAATGATCAATCATTCATGTTTTAAGAGAGAGGGGGATTAAGTGAAATCTGATCGACCCAAATACAAACAAATTATCGAAGCAGCCGTTGAAGTGATCGCTGAAAATGGCTTTCATGCTTCGCAAGTATCCAAAATTGCCAAGAAAGCAAATGTGGCAGACGGAACCATTTATTTATATTTTAAAAACAAAGAAGATATTTTAATTTCTGTGTTCAAAGAAAAAATGGGATCTTTTGTCAGCATCACGAGAGGAGCCATCCAAGAACAAAGCTCTGCAAGTGAAAAACTGCAAACGTTTATTCACATGCATTACTATCAATTAGCCAGTAATCCAGATTTGGCAATTGTGACACAGTTAGAACTACGACAATCTAAAACAGAATTAAGAATCGAAATCAATAACATTCTTAAAGATTATCTGCAAATAATCGATGATATTTTAGAGCAAGGCATCCAGGATGGGGAGATTCGTGACGATATTAATCTCCAAACGATGCGGCAAATGATTTTTGGAACCCTGGATGAAACAGTTACGACGTGGGTGATGAAATTGCAAAAGTATTCATTGACCAATGAAACAAATGAAATTCATCAACTTTTAACAAAAGGGCTTTTTATAGCGGATAAGAAAGGATAAAATTTCCTTACTGCATAAAAGCAACTAAAAACTTCGCCATGAAATTAAGGGGGTTGAGTTGTCTGCGGAGTAACTGTTAAGTTTCAACAGATTCTAAGCCATTTTGAAGGAGGAAATGATGAGTATATTATCGCTTGATGTACAGGACAATATTGCTACATTGACCATCGATAGCCCACCAGCTAATGCTTTATCATCTGCTTTAATTGAGGAGCTGAACCAGCAACTAAATGCGGTTAGTAAAGAATCATCTGTGAAAGCTGTGATTATTAAAGGAGAAGGACGTTTCTTTTCAGCTGGAGCCGATATTAAGGAATTTACAGAGAAGGAAACTGCAGATGAACAAATGGATTTATCAAGAAGCGGGCAGAAAGTATTTCACCGTGTAGAAAGGTTCCCTATTCCTATCATTGCTGCTATCCATGGCGCTGCTTTAGGCGGAGGGCTGGAGTTAGCGATGGCGTGCCATATGCGAATTGTAACAAAAGGAGCTAAATTGGGATTACCTGAAACCACATTAGGAATCATTCCTGGATTTGCTGGAACACAACGCTTGCCGCAGCACGTCGGGGAAGCAAAAGCGTATGAACTTATTCTGACAGGCGAACCAGTCTCTGGAGAAGAAGCCGCGCAAATTGGCTTGGCTAATCATGCTGTGGAAGAAGAAGAACTTTTAGATAAGGCTCAAGATATAGCGAAAAAAATCACTGCAAAAAGTAAACCTTCTGTTGAAAAAGTAATGGATTTAGTTTCATACGCTAAATTTCAATCTTTTGAAGAAGGTGTGCAACGAGAAGCAGAGGCTTTTAGTGAAGTTTTCGGTAATGAGGACGCTACAGAAGGTATCCAGGCTTTTATAGAAAAACGGGAAGCACAATTTAAAGATAAATAATTTTATTCTATTAAGAGGAGGAACTACAACATGAACATTTATGTAATACTTAAGAAGACGTTCGATACGGAGGAAAAGATTGTCATTGAAGATGGCGAGATTCAAGAGGAAGGGGCAGAACTGATTATCAACCCTTATGATGAATACGCAGTCGAAGAAGCCATCAACCAGCGTGACGCTCACGGCGGGGAGGTCACTGTCGTAACAGTTGGTGACGAAGATTCTGAAAACCAATTGCGTACAGCGCTTGCGATGGGTGCTGATCAAGCTGTACTGATTAATACGGAAGATGACTTGGAAGAAGGCGACGCTTATACAACGTCTAAAATTTTAGAAGCATACTTCGCAGATAAAGAAGCGGATTTAATTCTAGGTGGTAACGTCGCCATTGATGAATCAAGCGGTCAAGTTGGTCCACGTTTGGCAGAGCTTCTGGACATTCCATTTGTGACTACTATCGTGAATTTGGAAATTGAAGATGGCAAAGCGAAAATTGAAAAAGATATTGAAGGGGACGTGGAAAAGCTGGAAGTAGAATTGCCGGTACTGGTTACTTGTCAGCAAGGCTTGAATGAACCACGCTATCCTTCTTTACCAGGTATCATGAAAGCGAAGAAGAAGCCTTTAGAAGAGTTGGAAATCGATGATTTAGATTTAGAGGAAGATGATGTGGAAGCGAAAACGGAAACAACCGACATTTTCCTGCCGAAAGAGAAGGAAGCAGGACGTATTCTTGAAGGTGATGTCGACGAGCAAGTAAAAGAATTAGTATCTTTATTAAAAGACGAAGCAAAAGTACTTTAATTTTAAGGACGAAGGAGGACGTAAGTGATGAGTGAAAAAATATTAGTTGTAGGCGAATCAAATGAAGGCGAATTACGTAATGTCAGTTTTGAAGTGATTGCAGCAGCAAGACAAATTAAAGAAGACGCAGAAGTCGTTGGATTGCTTTTAGGAGACGGCGATCTGGAAGAAGAAGCAAATGAGATGATTCAATACGGAGCAGACCGTATGATTACCGTAACTCATGAAAATTTAAAAGAGTACACATCTGAAGGGTACGGACAGGCTTTATTAGAAATTCTGGAAGAAGAAGATCCGTATGGTTTTATTCTGGGCCATACATCCATTGGAAAAGACGTTTCACCTAAAATAGCGGCGCGTCTGGGCATTGGGCTGGTTTCCGACGCTATTGAAATCGACGCGGAAGGCGACCAGGTTGTCTTTACGAGACCGATTTACTCTGGAAAAGCTTTTGAGAAAAAAGTGATTAAAGATGGCATGATTTTTGCGACCATCCGTCCGAACAACATTGCGAAACTCGAAAAAGACGAATCCCGCTCCGGCGATGTCACAGCGAAAGAAGTTGATGTAAAAGATTTACGTACGGTCATCAATGAAATTATCCGTAAACAAACAGAAGGCGTTGACATGTCTGAAGCAAGTGTCGTTGTTGCTGGCGGACGCGGCGTGAAAAGTAAAGAAGGATTTGACCCGCTGTACGAATTGGCTGACGTATTAGGTGGAGCAGTCGGTGCTTCCCGTGGTGCAGCTGATGCGGAGTACTGTGACTACGCAATGCAAATCGGTCAAACTGGTAAAGTGATTACCCCTGATTTATACATCGCCGTGGGAATCTCCGGTGCTATTCAGCACTTGGCTGGTATGTCGAACTCAAAAGTCATCGTAGCGATTAACAAAGATGAAGAATCGAATATCTTTAACGTAGCTGATTACGGCATCGTTGGAGACTTATTCGAAATTATTCCGAAATTAACCGAAGAACTAAAACAAGCACTATAAAAGATAAACAACCTGGCCTCTGTGGTCAGGTTTTTTAATACCAAAAAAGCGAATATCAATGAATCACTATACAAGGGCGGAATAAATGTTTGAAGCGACCGTTTCCTAAAGCATATAAAAAATAAGGACCAACCCTATTTTAAAATGTGAGTTGAATGATAAATTAAAATGAGAACTGTTTTTGTTGGTTTGGAATTCGATGACGTGCATGCTTTGTAACAATAGAAACAAAATTTGATATGTGCGCTGGCAAGCACATCTCAACGAATAACTTGAAAAGGACTAAAACAATGGGAGTGAACGGGTATATTCACTAGGAATCGACGGGAAATAAGAAATACAGGATTGTATTCACGGCACTGGATAGTGACTTATGTGAAAGCAGGACTCAGAACAAGGAAATCGCGGGTTCGGGTCTTGATTTATGAGAAATCGGGACTCAGAACAAGAAAAAGCCGAAACTAAGTCCCGATCCAACCGAATCCAGGGTATGAACTTAAAAGTCGACTCGAAATCAGATGGAACGAGCGGATAATGAAAGAAGTAGTATTCTTTGAATACGAATTTCTTGTACATCTTAAATATCGAATCTATATTCATCATTCATATCAATTTTTTATAACCCGGAGCATTTATGAGGTTATTTTTCTCTTGTTATCAGGTATCCTCGGTAATAAGCAAACTACTAGCTTGCACTTCTCATGGATGATATACTCAATACAGTAAATGAAATTAGAATGATTGAATAATGGAGGTATTGAAATGGCAATAGGAGAAGTAAATGATCAAAACTTTGCCCAGGAAACGGGCGAAGGTTTAGTTTTAGTGGACTTTTGGGCGCCTTGGTGCGGACCTTGTAAAATGATTGCTCCTGTTTTAGAAGAATTAGATGGCGAAATGAGCGATACTGTTAAAATTGTTAAATTGAACGTTGATGACAACCAGGAAACAGCTGGAGAGTACGGTGTGATGAGTATCCCGACACTACTTCTATTAAAAGATGGAAATGTAGTAGATCAAGTTGTAGGTTTTCAACCAAAAGAAGCACTTCAGGAAGTTGTCAATAAACACGCATAATTAAATACAATATAATAAATGAAGAATCCCTTGATATTTCTGATGTCAAGGGATTGTTTTGTTAACTGCGAGATGAGTTGGTAAATTTATGTTATTAGAGAGTATTAAAGACTGGGCCAACAGGAATTTCTGAGCATATCAAGTTATTTATTATCCCAAAAGATATGTCTTGCTTACTCGGCCGGTCCAAAGAGCTATCTTTATTAACTATAGCGAAAGTTAAGTTTTCTATGATGGGAGGGAGAATATGAACACAACGATATCGGAAAAACTAAAAATCCTGCCGATGAAACCAGGTTGCTACTTGATGAAGAATAAACAAGGAACTGTCATTTACGTAGGGAAGTCAAAAGCTTTACGTAACCGGGTTCGTTCTTATTTTAAGGGCAATAACGATCAAAAAACACAATTGCTTGTCATGGATATTGTGGATTTTGAATATATTGTTACCTCTACAGAAATTGACGCTCTTATTTTGGAAATGAATTTAATTAAAAAGTACGATCCTAAATACAATGTCATGCTTAAAGATGATAAGAGCTATCCATATATTAAAATAACGAATGAAAAGCATCCGCAGATTTTGGTTGTTCGAAAAGTAAAGAAGGATGGCGGGAAGTATTTTGGGCCCTACACGAATGTGATAGCAGCAAGGCAAGTGAAAAAATTGCTGGACCGGATTTATCCATTGCGAAAATGTAAAAACCCTCCCGGCCGCTATTGTTTATACTACCATATGGGGCAATGTCTGGCTTGCAGCAAAGAACCTGTGCCCAAAGAAAGATATGATCAGATTATCAGTGAAATATCGCGCTTTCTTCGTGGAGGGTACGGAGAGATAAAAAATGAGTTAAAAGAAAAAATGCATGAAGAAAGTGAAGCTTTACGGTTTGAACGGGCACAAGAATTGCGGGATCAGATGAACGCGATTGAGGCTGTGATGGAGCAGCAAAAAGTGTCTTTAAATGAAAAAACAGATATTGATATATTCGGATTCAGCTATAATAAGGGATGGATGTGCATTCAAGTATTTTACGTGCGATTAGGCAAACTATTAGAACGGGATGTATCTATCTTTCCATTTTATACGGATGCAGAAGATGCTTTTTTAAGTTTTGTCGGGCAATTCTACTTGCACAAAAGAAATGTGAAACCGAAACAAGTGCTTGTTCCATTAGGTACGAAATCAGAAATGCTGCAGGAACTTTTAAAGATTGATGTGCACACACCTTATCGCGGTAAGAAAAAAGAATTGACAGATTTAGCAGGAAAGAATGCTAAAATCGCTTTGGAAGAACGATTTTCTTTAATTGAAATGAATGAAGAGCGAACGATTAAAGCGGTCGAAAAATTAGGAGAGAGTTTAAATATTGAAACGCCGAGACGAATTGAAGCGTTTGATAACTCCAATATTCAAGGAGTAGACCCTGTATCTGCAATGATCGTATTTACAGATGGGAAAGCGGATAAACAAGAATACCGGAAGTACAAAATTCGCGATGTAGAAGGCCCGGACGATTATGAAACGATGCGGGAAGTCATAAGACGCAGGTACAGCCGTGTTTTAAAAGAGAACCGCGAACTGCCTGATTTAATTATTGTAGATGGCGGGAAAGGACAAATGTCTGTAGCGAGAGATATTTTAGAAAATGAGTTAGGTTTGTCAATTCCGCTGGCTGGGCTTGTGAAGGACGACAAACACAAAACAGGGGAGTTATTATATGGTGACCCTCCTGCTGTCATCGATTTGGAAAGAAATTCGAATGAATTTTACCTCGTCCAGCGTATTCAGGAAGAAGTGCACCGGTTTGCGATATCATTTCACCGACAATTGAGAAGTAAAGGGTTAATTCAATCCGAATTGGATAAAATTCCAGGTGTAGGTGAAAAAAGACGACAACTTTTGTTATCTCATTTCCAATCCGTTGAAGGCATCAAGAAAGCGGAGAAAGAAGATATTACAAATTTAGGCATTCCAATTAATATAGCTGAAAATATTTTAAACACTTTACAAAATACAGATTAACTTATGAAGTTAATCTGTAAAATGTACAGTGAATTCTACACGGTATAATTTTTTGTTAAGTTCTTCGATACATTCTGTGCCTCGCTGGAATATTTTTTGAAAAACTTCTGCAATAAATCCTGCTTCAATTCGAAACTCGGCATCGATGGAGCTTTCTATACGCTGCACAACTTCATCGGCCATTAAATAGAGTGTGACGCGGTTTCTTTTTTCTTTCACAACTTCTAAATTGCCCCATTTTAATTTTTGAAAGATGTAATACATATCTTCAACTTCATCTATTTCGAATTGACGAGCGAGATTGCGACCAAAAAAGTATAAGATTGTATCTTTTTCTTCACCTAATAGTGTTGGCAAACCTATGTAACGAAGTACGTCCTGTCCAGCGGTAGCATCAGATAATCCATGTAATGCAGTGAGTGAAATCGTATTTCCATTCATGCTTGTCATCCTTTTTCTATGTTATACTATTCATTTCAATATCATTATAGCATATTTTTCAATAGAATTATGCACTATAGAAAAATCTGTTTTACTCCGCCATTTTCTTGACGCTCTATCTCGTAAGAAGTACAATAAAGAGGACTGCAATTCACAGGTTTGCTGTAATGAATCGTATTTTGACAGTCCGATTTGTTTGATTGTAAAAAGGGAAGGGCAGTTCATTATGAAAAGCAGACTGCCATTACCTAAAACTTGTGTGCAATTTTTTGTTTTACATAAATAATACTTTAAGGAGGGAGTAACACATGGTGGATCAGCGTGAATATTACTTTAAAAGATTGCATTCGCTTTTAGGTGTTGTTCCAATAACGATTTTCGTAGTGCAGCACTTGATTGTGAACCACTTTGCCGTTTACGGTGAAGACAGCTTTGATAAGGCAGCCGGTTTTATGGCTAACCTCCCATTTGTCTCAGCTTTAGAATGGATTGTCATTTATTTACCAATTTTATTTCATGCTGTGCTGGGAGTTTATATTGTTTTTACAACAAAAAACAATACAAGAAGTTATGGGTATTTTCGTAACTGGATGTTTTTACTGCAGCGTGTCTCAGGTATCATTACCTTAATCTTTATTGCTTGGCACATATGGCAAACAAAGATTCAAATCACATTTTTTAACACAGATTTAAATTTCCAATTAATGGAAGATGTATTAACTCAACCATTCTTCTTTTGGTTTTATCTTATTTCCATTATTTTTGTAGTGTTCCACTTAGCAAATGGATTATGGAGTTTCTGCGTTTCCTGGGGTATTACCCAATCCCCACGTTCTCAAAAAGTAGTTACATATGTAACGGTTCTCATATTTTTAGTTGTTAGCTATATTGGAGTTCGTTCACTATTTGCATTTGCATTTGGTGCGTAAGTTATTGAAAGAGGAGGGAGTTTAAAGAATGAGTAATCGAAAAATCGCTGTTGTAGGTGGCGGACTTGCCGGTTTAATGGCAGTCATCAAAGCTGCTGAAGCAGGTGTTCAAGTTGATTTGTTTTCTATTGTGCCTGTAAAACGCTCTCACTCTGTTTGTGCTCAAGGTGGAATTAATGGTGCAGTAAATACCAAAGGGGAAGGAGATTCTCCTTGGAAACACTTAGATGATACCGTTTATGGCGGAGACTTTTTAGCAAATCAACCGCCAGTAAAAGCGATGTGTGACGCAGCTCCGCATATTATAAATTTGATGGAGCGTATGGGCGTTATGTTTAACCGTACTTCAGAAGGCTTACTGGATTTCCGTCGTTTTGGCGGAACAAGTGTGCACCGTACGGCATATGCAGGAGCAACAACAGGACAACAATTATTATATGCTTTAGATGAACAAGTTCGCCGCTATGAAGTGGAAGGGCTTGTAAATAAATATGAAGGCTGGGAGTATTTAGGGGCAGTTCTTGATGAGGAAGGTGTCTCTAAAGGAATTGTAGCTCAGGATATTAAGTCGCATGAAATTAAATCTTTCCGTTCGGATGTCACCATTATGGCGACAGGCGGACCTGGTATTATCTTTGGTAAGTCAACGAACTCGATGATTAACACAGGTTCTGCTGCAAGTGCGCTTTATCAGCAAGGTGCAAGCTACGCAAACGGAGAATTTATTCAGATTCACCCAACAGCCATTCCAGGGGATGACAAACTGCGTTTAATGAGTGAGTCTGCCCGCGGAGAAGGCGGTCGTATCTGGACATACAAAGACGGAGAACCTTGGTATTTCTTAGAGGAAAAATATCCTGCTTATGGAAACTTAGTAACCCGTGATATTGCAACACGTGAAATCTTTGACGTGTGTGTAAACCAGAAATTGGGTATTAACGGAGAAAACATGGTATATTTAGATTTAACCCATAAAGACCCGAAAGAATTAGATATTAAGCTTGGCGGTATTATGGAGATATACGAGAAATTTGTCGGTGATGACCCTCGTAAAGTACCAATGAAGATTTTCCCTGCTGTTCATTACTCCATGGGTGGTTTATGGGTTGATTTCGAACAGCAAACAAGTATCCCCGGTGTTTTTGCCTGCGGTGAATGTGATTACTCACAGCACGGCGGCAATCGGCTTGGAGCAAACTCACTGCTTTCTGCTATGTATGGTGGTATGGTTGCAGGACCAAATGCCATTAAATATATGGACGGTTTAGAGACGCATGTAGAAGATTTACCGGATACCATTTTTGAAGCGAAAGAGAAAGAAGAAGAAGAAAAGTTCGAACAAATGATGAGTATGCGTGGAGAAGAGAACGCATATCAACTGCATCAGGAACTTGGTAAGCTCATGACAGATAATGTTACTGTTGTTCGCGAGAATGATAAACTTCTGGAAACGGATAAGAAACTGGAAGAATTACAAGCACGTTGGGAAAAAATCAACATGGACGATACATCCCGCTGGAGCAACCAGGCAGTGATGTTTACACGTCAGTTGAAAAACATGCTTCATTTAGCCCGTGTTATTACGATGGGAGCTTATCATCGTGATGAAAGTCGCGGCGCTCATTATAAGCCGGAATTTCCAGATCGTTTAGATTCAGAGTGGTTAAAAACAACCATCGCTGATTTTGATGCAGAAAATAACAAACCGACTTTCTCCTATGAAGATGTAGATGTTTCATTGATTGAACCACGTTTAAGAGATTACACTGCAGAACATTAAAATCAAAGGAGGAGTAAAAGTGGCGGAAGAAAAAACAATCAAATTTATTATAACAAGACAAGACAGTCCTGAATCGGAGCCTTATGAGGAAACGTTTAATGTACCTTATCGTCAGAATATGAACGTGATTTCAGGTTTAATGGAAATTAGACAAAATCCAGTAAATGCGAATGGAGAAAAAACGACGCCTGTTCAATGGGATATGAACTGTTTGGAAGAAGTTTGCGGAGCCTGTTCGATGGTGATTAACGGAGAAGCACAACAATCCTGTTCAGCATTGGTGGATAATCTGGAACAACCGATTCGTCTGGAGCCAATGACAACTTTCCCGGTTATCAGAGACTTGTATATTGATCGTGAAAAAATGTTTGACGCTTTGAAACAAATTAAAGCTTGGGTCCCAATTGACGGAACTTATGATTTAGGCGAAGGACCTCGTGTTCCACAGAAAAAACAGCAATGGGCATATGAATTATCAAAATGTATGACTTGCGGTGTTTGTTTAGAAGCTTGTCCTAACGTAAATGACAAATCATCATTTATTGGACCGGCAGCTCTTTCTCAAGCTAGACTTTTCACAGCTCATCCGACTAGAGAGATGAGTCAAGGGGAAGTCCTTGATGGTCTCATGGAAGAAGGAGGAATCATGGGGTGTGGTAACGCACAAAACTGTGTGCAAGTCTGCCCGAAAGGTATTCCTTTAACAACTTCTATTGCTTCCATGAACCGTGCGACACTTGTACGTTCATTCAAGAACTTCTTTGGCAGTGATTCTGCACGCTAAGAAGGAAAAATCCTCAGCTGTATAGACAGGCTGGGGATTTTTTATTTAGAAATACGTTGATCGACTGCATGTTAATGGCTTTTGTTTAAATACAAATGTAAGTGCTTTCGCTTTGCTTTCTATTTTTCAGCATTCATATTATAATATGAATAATCATTCATTTTTAAAAGGAGGAGAATATGGAGATTGGATCTTTGACATTAGGTGAAATTTGGCAGGAAATTGAAAAGAAAGCTCACAAACATGCCTCTGCTGTAGAGAATTTAGATGCTGTTTATGAAGTGAATATTACAGGTGAAGAAACGGGCACCTATACTGTTATTCTGCAAAATGGCACGACAAGCATTAAAGAGGGAACAACGGATAAACCGGATTGCGTTTTAACATTAGGGTTTAAACAATTTAAAAAATTATTGCAGGGCAAGCTTAATGCGAAAGCGGCAGTGATGACCGGGAAATTAAAAATAAAAGGAAATATCGGTCTGGCTTTAAAATTAGAAAGTATCTTAAAACAATATGGTTTTTAATGTTTGATGGAGGAGGAAAGATAATGGGAAATAAATACTCATACATAGAGGATATGAAAGAGTGGCGAAGCGAATTTCAATTTTATATACTAGTTAAAATTCGGTTCTCAGAAACGGATATGTTTGGACATATGAATAATGTGTCTCCTTTTATTTATTTTGAAGAAGCACGCATTGATTTTATGAAACATGTCGGTATTTTTAACTTATCAACGGATCCAGCGTCTGTACCGATTGTTGCAGATTTACAATGTGATTATCAAAAACAGGTTTATTTTGATGACCATCTTAAACTGTATGTGAAAGTTGATAATGTTGGAAATAGTTCCATGGATATTCATTATATGGCGGTAAATCAGCAAGAAGAAATTTGTTTTACAGGACGTGGAAAGATTGTTAACATCAATCCAGGTACTGGAAAACCGATTCCTCTTACAGATGAAGTGAAAGAAAAAGTGTTAACGGTAAATAAAGCATAAGTGATAAGTTAGTGCAATACAGGAATAGAAAGGAAAAATCCAATGCATATGGAAACATTAGAGAAATTTGCTGCCCATTTTTTACAAGAACATTATCATATTTCCTTGTCTATTCCTGTGGAGCGAAATAATCGATTAAAATCGACGCATGGAAGATTTGTGATGAAAAATAACCGTCCGCAAAAAATTGAATTAGCAGGACATTTATTAAACTATGGAGCTGTTGACTATATTTATGGAGTGCTAAAGCATGAATGTATTCATTACGCTTTGTTTGTCCTGGGAAAAGGGCATATGGACGGTGATCCTGTATTTGAAGCGGAACTGAAGAAATATCATGCACCAATGACAAGAACTTTAAAAATAGGCAATTACATTGTATTTACATGTGACCACTGCGGAAATCGTATAGAAACAAGACGAAAACGAGTGGCTAAACATCCGGAAGATTACCGGACTGCTTGTTGCGGCTCTCCATTAACCGTAGTTGGAGAAAAAGTATATAACGGAACGGAATGAAGCTTGATTTGTACAGTATTCTGAGTTGTTTCTCATTCTGGAATTAATCAGAAACAATCGAGAAAAGTTAGAAAGCCATATTACTTTAGAAAAGGTAATAAATATCAAAGTGGCAGGCGGTGATGAGAGGGAATCAGCATTTTCTAATGACACTTTTGACATTGTTGTTTCGAATTTCGTCATTCATAATATTAAAGAAAAAGCTGAAAGAAAACAAGCTATTCACGAAATGTGGCGAGTGTTGCATCCGCAGGGCTGTTTAGTTATTTCTGACATACGTCATCACAAAGAATATGAGCAAGTGTTAGCACCACTGGCTGCTTTTATAGAAAATAAGCGAGTTTTTTACACCTTTCCTTTTTCGACGATGATTACAGCAAAGAAGCCTTGAATCTTTCACAAAAGCATCAGCATTTCCTATAATCAATAAAGGATCATTGCACCCTTGAGTCTGTTTCTTTTTTTGATTTCGTTAAATAGTAGGCATTAATAAAGGCCGCTATCGGAATAACCAGGGCAATTCCGATTCCAGCGAAGAAAATCATCATCATTTCAGAAGCAAATATTTTAGAATTCACAATTTGACTAAAACTGTAAGAGAGATCCTTGAACCATAGAAGCAGTGCAAGATAGCCCCCAATGAATGCAAAAAATAACGTGTTTGCATTGGACCCTAGAATATCTTTACCAATCGTCACGCCGGATTTGAATAACTCTTTGCGTGTAATTTCTGGATGGTGTTTATAAATTTCTGCCATTGGAGACGTAATAGAAATAGAGACATCTACAATTGCAGCAACGGTACTTAATATAATAACCGCCGTTGCGAGTTTTAAAAAGTCCACTCCCACTTCAATAGAATAGACTGATACGATTTCGTCTATCTCTTCTTCACCAAATCCTTGAATCATGGCAACTTTAGTAATGTAATAAATAAACACAAGCAAAATTCCTGTCGTAATCATGGTCGCGATAAAAGCGGTCACTGTTTTTTGATTTACTTCATTAATAAAAAATAAATTAATACAACTGACAAGGATACAAGCAATCATCGTTAAAATAATCGGGTTATATTCCACATTAGTCATGAGAACAATGATAAGCAGCATAACAATAAAGTTTAAGAATAACGAGAGAAAGGAACGTACGCCTTTACCTCTCCCGATAACGAGCATTAATAGAAACAAAATAACGGATAAAATAATTGGCACATTCATTGTTTAGCCTTCTTTCGCTGAATAAAGAAAATCGTCACATACAAGCCGATAGGTATGGTTAAGACAATCCCAATTCCTCCTGCTAATGCTCTGGCTATCTCAAGCGACAGATTAATCGACAAAGAGAACCCAAGCGGAGAGTGGTTGTTAAAATAGACAATAAGGATAGGAATAGAACCGCTGATATAAGCAAATAACAAGATGTTTGTCATCGTCCCCATGATATCCTTGCCAATGTCATAACCAGAGGCAGTTAAAGCTTTCATGGAAATTTGTTTATTTGTCTCATACAGTTCAAATAGCGCTGCTGAAATAGAAATGGCGACATCCATCACAGCCCCTAAAGAACCGATAAGCAAGCCGCCCAGGAATACTAACGTATACGGCCTCGTTAAAAACTGCATTTCTTCATATAAAAGTCCTTCCTCAGAAGTGAGCAGCATCACGACATATACGACCCCGACACTTACAAAGGTCCCTAGCAAAGTAGCAATGATGGCAGCAAAAGATTTTTCATTCCAGCCATTTACTAAAAGCAGTGATACAATAGTAAATAGAATCACTAAAAGAATACTAATCCAGATTAAATTCATCCCCAGTTTGACATAAAGATCCAAAGCAAAGGAAAGTAGAATGATATTGAAGGCTAAGCTTACCGTCGTAAATAGTCCTTGCATTTTGCCGACCAATACAAGAGCTAACGTAAAGACCCAAGCCATAATCATGACATATTTATCCCGTTTAACGCCTGTAATATCTCCGGCGAAATCGCCGCTATCCGATTTATTTTCATCCAATTTGACAAAGACCTCATCTCCGGAAGTAAAAGCATTGTCGTAAGCGCCTGAAAAAGAATATTCGTTTGTTAAATCAATCTGTTTCCCAGCATGTTTTCCATTTTTAAGTTCTGCTGTCAGGGATTGGGTATATTTTTCATCCGTATTTCCGTACTCATCGGTTACTTGTTTGCTGTCTTCTTGATTTGCTGAAATGATTTGAGCGATAGGGCGAGAATACAGGTTATGGTTTTGGTAGACAAATACAATAGACATAATCATTGAGAAAATAAATAAGCCATAAAAAATAAGTTGACCTCGTTGCCTCATCGTTTTCACTCCAAGCAAATAAAACATACTGCGTTCCGTGTTTGATAGCATTAGAATAGCAATAAACCGAAATTGGGTCAAGAGCACCGAAAGCTCTTTTCATATCGAAGCCAAACAAAATCAGTACCATACATTTTTCAAATTCTTTGTATTATGTGGTAAAATAGGAATTTGACAGAAGGTAGAGGTGGATGAAGTGCAAGAAGCAATTGGAGTTATTGATTCGGGAGTAGGCGGATTAACGGTAGCTTATGAATTAATGCGTCAATTACCAAATGAAAAAATAGTTTATTTAGGTGACACACTACGTTGTCCTTATGGTTCAAGAACGAAAGAAGAAGTACAAGTTTTTACCAAGGAAATGGTTGATTTTTTAATGAAGAAAAACCTGAAAATGGTGGTCATTGCATGTAATACAGCAACTGCTTACGCTTTGGAGATGCTACGTGAGGAGTTGACAATCCCGGTTTTAGGAGTCATCAAACCAGGCTCTCGTGCGGCTATTAAAGCAAGTAAAAACAATCATATCGGTATCATTGGAACAGAAGGAACTGTAGCCAGCCAAGCGTACCCAGAAGCCCTGCATAGTATTAAAGAGCAAGTACAAGCTGAATCTCTGGCGTGTCCATTGTTTGTCCCAATGGTAGAAAAAGGTATCACAGAGGGGGAGCAGGCATATGAACTAGTTAAAGAAAACTTGCTGCCTTTTAAACATACTTTTCCGATGGATACGTTAATTTTAGGATGTACGCATTATCCCTTACTGGAAACAACTATCCAACAAGCGCTGGGAGAAGAAATTTCTATTATATCCTCAAGTGAAGAAACTGCCAGAGAAGCCAGCATGTTGCTAGAGTTTTTTGATGGCTTACGTACAGAGTCGAGAGAAAGCGGTCATGAATTCTATGCAACAGGGGATGTAGAAGTATTTCGTACAATAGCAGAAAAGATTTTTAATGAAGAAATTACGAACTTGGAAAAAGTGTATATGGAAAAGGCAACTATTTAAAAAAGAGGAGTTGGAACGATGGAAAAGCAGCAAATCCGAAACGTGACAATGACACCAGGATATATCACACATCCTGAAGGTTCGGTGTTAATAGAAGCAGGCGGAACGAAAGTCATTTGCAATGCGAGTATTGAGAACAAAGTACCGCCATTCCTAAGAGGAAAGAATAAAGGCTGGATTTCTGCAGAATATGCTATGCTGCCACGGGCAACGCAGAAACGAAATATCCGTGAATCTTCCAAAGGCAAAGTGAGCGGCAGGACGATGGAGATTCAGCGTTTGATAGGTCGTTCGTTACGCGCCGTAGTTGATTTGGATGCAATTGGCGAACGCACGATTTGGGTGGATTGTGATGTCATTCAAGCAGATGGCGGCACTCGCACCGCATCCATCACTGGTGCTTTTGTGGCACTTTGCTTAGCTTGTGATAAACTTTTTCAGGAAGAAAAACTGACGGTGTTTCCGATTACTGATTTTTTAGGTGCTATTTCGACAGGTGTTTTGGAAGATGGAGAAGCTGTCCTGGATTTGGACTATGAGAAAGACTTTGCAGCAGATGTAGATATGAACGTTGTGATGACAGGAAATGGTGAGTTTGTAGAGATTCAAGGTACTGGAGAAGAAGCTACTTTTTCTTATTCTCAGTTGCAAACAATGCTGCAATTAGCACAAGAGGGTATTGAAGAATTATTTGCCAAGCAAAAATCTGTTCTTGGAAATATTGCGGAACAAGTTAGAAATAAAGACGAAAAAGAAGGGTCTTAAATGAAAGAGATTATTGTTGCTACTAAAAATAAAGGAAAAGCAAAAGAGTTTCAAAGTTTGTTTGAGCCGTATGGCATTACTATTAAAACATTACATGACTTCTCTAATGAAATGCCTGATATCGAAGAAACAGGTAGCACGTTTCAAGAAAACGCCCGGTTAAAAGCAGAAGGCATTTCAAAATTATTAAAAAAGCCTGTCATTGCAGATGATTCCGGATTAGAAGTCCGTGCTTTAGATGGGAGACCTGGTGTGTACTCCGCAAGATTTGCCGGAGAGCCAACAGATGACTCCCGGAATAATGATAAATTGCTTCGTATGTTAAATGATATTCCTTCAGCTGAACGTCAAGCGCAATTTACTTGTGTATTAGCTTTAAGCATCCCTGATGAAGATACAATTTATGCAAAAGGAAGCTGTGAAGGAAAGATTGCCACTGGCTTAACTGGTGAAGCAGGATTTGGGTATGATCCCTTATTTATTCCGAACGGGTACACTGAAACGATGGCTCAATTAGGAAATGAAGAAAAAAATAAAATCAGTCATCGCTATCATGCATTAAAAGTGATGGAACAAACACTTCAAGAAAAAGGATGGATAGGTGAGCCAGATGCATAAACTATTAATTGTCAGTGACAGCCATAGTTTAACAACTGAATTAACGGATATTTACAAACGGCATAACGATGCAGACGCAGGGGTTCATTGCGGCGATTCAGAGCTTGGAACAGATTCTGTTTATTTAGAGAATTATACTGTTGTGAAGGGGAATTGCGATATATTTAGCGATTTTCCTGAGGAAGAAGTGCTGGAAATTGGCGGATTAACTATTTTTCTTACCCATGGACATCTGCACAGGGTGAAACAAAATTTGATGACGATTCAGTATGCAGCTAAAGAAGCAGAAGCGGATGTCGTGTTATTTGGTCACACACACATTGCTACAGCAGAACAGGAAGACCATCAATTATTTATAAACCCCGGGAGTATTCATTTGCCAAAACAACGCCCGGAGCCGACCTATGCGGTGATGAGCTGGTCGGACTCAACGGATATTGAAGTCGTCTTTTATGAAACGAATGGCAATGAGATTCGCAGTTTTAAAACGCATCATTCATTTAATTTAAAATAATTTTGTATAAGTGTTGACAATAAGGAGCAATTTGTCTTATAATTGTTTCTGTTGTCACATTTATCATATACATATGTAACGTGCGGGTGTAGTTTAGTGGTAAAACCCCAGCCTTCCAAGCTGACGTCGAGGGTTCGATTCCCTTCACCCGCTCCATTTTTTTGTCTCAGTAGCTCAGCAGGATAGAGCAATGGCCTTCTAAGCCATCGGTCGCAGG
>DATGUO010000078.1:0-4859 GCA_035301305.1 Pseudogracilibacillus sp. | reverse complement strand
GTCGATTTGTTTCTCGGCTACGTGCGCGCAGTCCGTTTGCAATCAGATTAGAAATAATCGGTAAAACTTTAGGACCAACGGCAGTTGTGATCAAATCCGCCTGCTTGATTGCTTCCACTACATCTTCAGGATGGGTTTGGTTATTGATGCCAGAAACGTTTTTCACGGTTAATGTCTGGGTTTCTTCCGTCTCTAAAACTACTTTATACGCCTTTTTTTCGTTTAACTCTTGAATCAAGGTATCATTAACATCAATAAAGGTTATGCGATAACCCGCTTCGTGTAAAAGATGGCCGATAAACCCTCTTCCGATATTCCCTGCTCCGAAATGTAAGGCTAGCATTTTAATTCACCCCAGCAAACAAATGAAGAATGTCTTCCTTTGTTTTAGCACCGAGAATTTTTTGGATGTTTTCTTCTTCTGAGCACACTAAAGCAATTTTAGAAAGAATATCTAAATGCTCGTCTCCTTTACCCGCGATACCAATTAACACTTTTGCAATATTGCCCTCACCAAAATCAATACCATCGGGAATCGTGACGACCGTGATACCTGTTTCTGTCACCGCTTTTTTTGCATCTTCTGTTCCATGAGGAATAGCTACATTGTTTCCCATAAAGGTTGATGACAGTTTTTCCCTTTCTAGCATTTTTTCAATGTAGGCTTTTTCAACATAGCCATTTTTTACAAGAAGCTCTCCTACATAACGAATTGCTTCTTCTTTTGTAGAAACTAAAGCATTTAATTCAATATTATCCGTTGTCAAAATTTCCTTTGTCATGTTAAAGATGCTCCTTTACTCTAATAATTTGTGTTCCATATATCGATACAATTGTTCAGTCAACAAATACCTGATCGTTGCCTCATCTGCAGATTGAAATGCCTTGAGTATACCTTCGTCCTGAACCATTAATCCACTTAAAAAACTGAGTATTTCTAATACTTGTTTAGATGCTTGTTTTGGTGCCAGCATGAGTAATATTCGGTTCGCTTGCATTTGTTTTCCATCCATGCTTAGAACCTCAATAGAATGACTTAAAACAATCATAGTTAAGCTCAATCTTTTCACCGCTTCACTACGCGCATGATAAAACACGAGTGCAGTATCGGGAATACCCAACCCGCCTTGTTGTTCTCTTGTCAATAAATCTCCTAATACGAGCGCATCGTTCTCAAGCACTTGCTTGTATTGCAAGGTTTGACATGCTTTTTGCAAAATTTCTTCTTTCGACTGTTTCGCGTCAATTTTCGTCACGCTGAAGTTGTCAAGCAGCTGCACTATGGCCGTCGCGTAATATTGTATAGCTCTTAACTTTTCAAGTGTTTTCTCGGCCTTATACGGTTTCTTTTCAAGGGGGTGCCGCTTCTTTTGAAACACCGAATGATTGATCTTTTTGCGTCGAACAGCTTTTTTTATTTTGTGAATATCAGCCTGCTTTAACATCGGTGATACAAGGATATAGTCCCTATCGATATCTTTTAAAGGAATTGTTGAAATTATAAGATCATAGTCTGCTAAATTTATCTTAGAAAGCACGAATAATGATTTATTTTCCACATGTTTAATCTCAGGAATTTGCTTTTGCAGTTTCGCCGCTAACAATTTTGCGGTACCAATACCACTTGAACAAACGATTAAAGCATTCAAAGAAATAGCGGCCTCTTTTTGTAAAAGGGCTGAGCCAAAATGAAGAACAAGATAACCAATTTCCTCATCGGGAAAATCGATATCAGGAAACGTTTCTTGGACACCGCTTTTTATCAAAGCAAAAAGGTCCGGATAATCTCGCTTAATTTGATCAACCATTGGATTTTTAATGCTCATCTGCTGTTTTAATCGATAAATAGCAGGTTGCAAATGGGCAACAAGATCCTTCAAAAGGTGTGTATTACTTGTTAGATTTTTATGCACACGGCTGCTGACATAATCAATCAATTTCCGCGCTTGATAGGCAACATCTAAATTGGAATCTTCTATTATATAATCATGATCAATCCGTAACTTCGCCCCTAATAAATGCATTGTAATATAGCCGATCTCATGATCAGGCATTGTTATATTTAATGCTTTTTCCAATCTTTGCATAAGAGATGCTGCTATTTTATATTCATCAGACTGTTGAATCTGTCGTAAATTTTCCGGTGCAAATTGAATATACTCTCCTTGCGCCAGACGTTCTATTGCTAGAGCTAAATGAACGACTAAACCGATATACGCATTGTCGGCCAAATCATAAGGAAGTTCGCCTCTTATTTTTTCTACTTCCCTTTTAATAATCTGCAATTTGTCCGGATGGACGAGACCGAGCATGCGGTTGGAAATGGATTGTATATGTTGTTGTGCTTGCTGTTGGATATTTTCTTTTAACAACGAAATAAAAGAAAATTCATCAACATATTTTGAAAATAAATAACTGATTGCCGATCTTTTATCTACTTCAGATCCTTCAATTTTCACACCATAGCCTTGCCGGCGTTCTAATGACAGGTGAAATTTTTTCAACATGCTTTCCACATGATCTAGATCATTACTAATAGTCGCTTCAGTCACTTTTAGGTCATTCGCAAGCCGGAATAATTTAATCGGTTTATTGGTCTCCAATAATGTCAATAAAATGATAGCTCGTCGTTCCTCAGGTGTGAAATCCGTATATTTTACATTATTCAAAATAAACTGCATATTTTGTTTATCTGTTTGCTGCCCTAAAATATCTATTCCTTTTCCAATCTTCCTATTTAATTTCAAGTGATGATCTAATAGAATAGTTTCTACATTTTTTAAATCACGATGAATCGTTCGTTCACTTACGTTTAAATCAGTTGCAATTTGGTTGATCGGGATTGGCTCTTCTGCATTGAGTAATCGTTCTATAATTTTCCGTTCCCGTCCGGATATATACAGAATTGTCCACCTCCCTTCTTTTCAAATCCAAGTGTTACGTGTATTTTAGAAAAATAGATCATGATCATTTGTTCTCTTGCTGTTTCAGTTGTTCAATCAACGCATCGTATTCCGGACTGTTTAAGAAGTTCTCTACAGAAATATGGTAAGCTTCTGGAATTTTTGTCTTTGCACGATCTGTCAAGTTTTTATGTGTAATAACAATATCCGCATCATCTGGAATTTGATTAATCGCTGCGTTGTTCACTTCAATATCGAGATTTTCCTTTGCAAATTTCTTTTTCAATAAAGAAGCACCCATTGCACTAGAACCCATACCGGCGTCACAAGCAAAGATAACTTTATTAACTGTTTTTGGCATCTGTTGATTTTGTTGTTTTGCAGCTGCTACTGTACTTAATTCTGTTTCTTTATTTTCATCTTTTAACACTTCAACAGCACTGCTTTTCTTCCCTTTCATCTGTCCTACCTTATGAGCTGCTTCCGTTAAATCCCATTCTTTCTCTTTATTTGTCTTTAAAATGAATGCAGACACTGCGAAGGAAACAACGGTTGCGACAATTATCCCTGCGATAACGCCAACATGATTTCCTTGCGGAGCTAATGTCAACAAGGCGACAATACTCCCCGGTGAAGCAGTTGCACTTAACCCAGCATCAAAAATTGTAAAAGTAAGCACACCGGTTGCCCCACCTGCAATAACGGCCAAAAACAAAGCCGGCTTAATCAGTACATATGGGAAGTAAATCTCATGAATGCCGCCGATGAATTGGATAATGGCTGCCCCAGGTGCGGAACTTTTCGATGAACCTCTTCCAAAAATAGAAAAAGCAAGCAACAACCCAAGCCCTGGGCCAGGATTTGTCTCAAGCAAGAAGAGAATGGACTTCCCGATCTCTGCCGCCTGCTCGACCCCAATCGGTCCGAGCACACCATGGTTGATCGCATTGTTTAAGAACAAAATTTTAGCTGGTTCAATAATAATACTCGTTAAAGGAAGTAGTCCGAGATTAATAATGGCTTCAACACCCGCTGCAAGCGCGGTGCTCGCACCTTCTACTAGCGGACCAATGAGTTTAACCGAAATACCCACAAGAATCGCTGCTAAAATACCTGCGGAAAAGTTATTATAAAGCATTTCAAAGCCTGAGCGAATTTTATTGGCAAAAAGGTCATCCACTTTTTTAATGAGGTAACCGCCGAGAGGTCCCATAATCATTGCCCCTAGAAACATTGGGATGTCTGCACCGACGATCACCCCCATTGTTGAAGTGGCCCCAACAACTCCACCGCGTATATCATGTACCATGCGCCCGCCGGTAAAACCTATTAATAACGGCAATAAATACGTAATCATCGGATCGACAAGCGTCGCTAATCTTTCATTTGGAAAGTAGCCTTCTTCGATAAACAGCGCGGTAATAATTCCCCAAGCGATAAACGCCCCGATATTCGGCATGATCATACCGCTTAAGTAACTGCCAAAACGTTGAATTTTCGCACGGAATCCATTTTCAGCGTTTTCAGCCATGTTTATCCCCTTTCATAATTGATAATGATAAAATGGGTATTGTTTTATCAGTCTACATTTATCATAAAGCCGATCCACCTTACCTACAATGCTAAGAAAGTAAAGTTTTGTCGCATGCATTGTTGACATTATTAAAAAGGAATGAGTATATATGTTTTACCTTATTTCACAACTATCGAAGAAATTAGCTCTCTATCGAGCTTTGCTGTAATATGGGGGGATCACGAAAATGGAGACGTTCCTGTAGAGAATAAACAGCTTTTGAAGAGAGTAACCATCTATATTAAAAAACCGCCGGCATCATTGCCAGCGGATTCGCAGTCAAACCGATGATACGATGAACTCAGCCTCACCTGAGAGCTCAAACGCCTCGATGCCGTGCGGTAAGATAAAATGCATTCCTTTTTGAATAGTGAACGACTTAC
>DATGUO010000077.1:0-7193 GCA_035301305.1 Pseudogracilibacillus sp. | reverse complement strand
ATCTATTCAATCCAATAAAAAATAAGAGCAGTTTTTGCTCTTATTTTAATGCTGTATTTTTATAATTTGCATGGTTAATAAACTGCAGGTTGTTGTTGGGTAATACAATGGATGTTACCTCCGCCAACAGACACTTCTCTTGTATAAACTTGGACAATTTCTCGATCCGGGAATATGTGTTGAAATTGCTCTTTCGCAATCTCATCTTGCGGATCGTTGAAGGCTGGCAGGATAACTGCGCCATTGCATAAATAACAGTTGATATAAGTTGCAATAAAGGTATTATCTGCTGTTCGTTCAAATGCTTCTGGACTGAAATCAATCTCGCTGCTTTCGGCTTCGTCCAATTGAATTTGTTCTGGCAGCTCGATCTTATGAATT
Source organism: Pseudogracilibacillus sp. (assembly GCA_035301305.1). GTDB lineage: Bacteria > Bacillota > Bacilli > Bacillales > Amphibacillaceae > Pseudogracilibacillus. The sequence goes on along the minus strand of DATGUO010000077.1, from coordinate 6,812 downwards.
TTTAAAGGTCTGCCTTTCGCATCCACTTCATTTTTTAATGTATTATAAACTTCATGAAGAACAGCATATTGAACATGGTTTGGGTTGTCTGTCCAGCCAATCGCAACTTCTCCCGGCCCAATGTAAAAAAGCACTTCATCCACATGACCGTCGGTTTCGTCTCCAACCAAGCCGTGCTTCAGCCAAATGACTTTTTCGATATTTAGATAATCACTGAATTTTTCTTCCATTTCCTTTTTGGATAAGTGGGCATTTCGGTTGTTGTTTAAGACACATTGTTCTGTTGTAATTAATGTTCCTTCTCCGTCTACTGCGATTGCGCCGCCTTCCATGACGAATTCAGAAGCATCATATCGGTCTATCTGCTCGATTTCCAGCATCTTTTGTTTGACGAGCATATCCTGGTCCCACGGAAAATATAAACCTTCGTCTAACCCGCCCCAAGCATTAAAGCGCCAATCTACGCCGCGAATATCTCCATGATCGTTTACTACAAAAATCGTCCCAATATCTCTCATCCACGCGTCATTGGAAGACATTTCAATCACTCTGACTTCGGCAGGTAAACTGGCTCTTGCTTGTTCAAACTGGCCGGCGTTTACTCCGACAGTGACCGGTTCATATGGAATGATGGCTTTGGCTACTTCCGCAAAAGCTTTTTGAGCAGGCTTTGCTCCGGATCTCCATGTGTCGGTTCGTTCCGGCCAAAGCATCCAAGTACCTTGATGCTTTTCAAATTCGCCTGGCATGCGGAACCCATCTGATTTAGGGGTGCTTTGAATTGTTTTTGTCATAATAATCCCTCCATTAACAAATGAATATGCAATTTACATGCCAAATAATAGGAAGTTGGAAAATACCGTTTCGAAGATTTCGTTTCCAGGTATGGACAGTGCTTTACAAATTGCATTTTCATTCTTATACAAACCATTTTTCTCAAGAATACATAACTAAATCCAACAAATATAATTTCAACTATATGAATTCATAAACGTTAGCGTCCCTGCCTTGCTGGGCAGCTGTTTAGCTTCTCTATTGCATAGCTTTTTCACGTTTCGGAAAGCCCGTATTTTTTCAGTCTTCTGAAATACGTGGATTGCGTCATACCTAAAGCATCAGCGGCTTTTCTTGTAGAATCGTACTCTTTTTGTGCTTTTTCAATGATCTGATATTCAATGTCATCTAAATAGGCGGGTAAGGAGCGGAACTCCGGCGTTACATCTTCCGCCACAAGGCCATGTTTCAATGTATCCTGTTTTAAAAACTTCGCTGGGAGCGCTTTGGTATGAATGACGCTGGAAGTAGCTGTTACGACCAAAAACTCTATGGTATTTTCTAATTCTCGGATGTTTCCCGGCCAGTCAAATTGTTGTAAACAATTCATTGCTTCAGTACTCAATTCTATATTTTTATTATATTGTTTCTGGAAATACTCCATATAATGATGAATGAGTAATGGAATGTCATCTTTACGCTTTTTTAATGCTGGAATGTGAATGGCTACCACATTGAGTCGGTAATATAAATCTTCCCGAAATTCATTTTTAGCGACCATATCTTCTAAATCACAGTTTGTTGCAGATATAATACGTATATCTACCTCCTCTGTTTCACTTCCGCCTACGGGGATAAAGGATTTTTCCTGTGCCAGTTGAAGTATCTTGGGTTGTAAAGCCAATGGTAATTCGGCAATCTCATCTAAGAAAAGAGTTCCGCCTGCTGCTTTTTCAACCAGGCCAGTTTTTCCTTTAGCGTTTGCTCCGGTGAATGCGCCTTTTTTATACCCAAACAACTCGGATTCGAGGAGAGATTCAGGGATGGCCCCGCAATTGATTTGAATAAAAGGCGCTTCTGCACGATTGCTTAATTTATGAATTTCTTTGGCAACAATACTCTTGCCAACGCCGGTTTCTCCAGTTAACAAGATGGTCGTGTTTACAGCAGAAACTTGTGTCATCATTTCAATCATTTCTTCATAAGGTTTGCTTTGTCCGAGAATCATCTTTTTAGTTTCTTCACTTTTTTGTTTTTGTTGCAGGCGTTCAATTTCTTCAATATATTCCTGAAGCAGTGATTCTGCTTTTTCCAATTGAAAAGAAGCTTTGACGGTTTCGGTAATATCCTTTACTTGAACTAAAATATAATCAATATTGCTTTCCGGAATTCTAGTCAGATACCCTGTCGCTAAATACTGTCGATCCAGGGAAGTCTGTACTTCTGATACGGATTCTTTTTTCTCCATCACAATACGCGTGACAGAAGGTGTGAACAGTCCTTTGCTTTCTAAGTCTTCTACGTGACTCCCAATTATTTCTGATCGCGGCACGCCTAATTGTCTAGTACTGGTGTCGTTGGCCCATATAGCAAAACCTTCTATATCCGTAATGAAAATACCATCAGGTAATTTGTTTAAAAGGTGAAAGAAATGCTGTTTTGCAATATCTGTTGTTTTCATTCCAATTCCTCCTTTCATCTGAATCGATATCGAGTCAATTGAATCAATTATGATTCACGTTGCGATTCGAAATTGAATCATAATACAATTGTACGCTACTTTAGCAAAATGACAACGGATTCACATCAAGATAGAAGCTTTTCTGAAAGTTGGCATAGAACTTGCATAATTATTTACACAAGAGAAAGGGAGAGGAAAGGAGGACATCATGAAAACATCAACACTTCAAATTAAAGAAGAACGTTTGTGGAGTACGATAGATGTAAGCGCTTCTATTGGAGGGACGGATCATCATGGTCTCCATCGTCTTGCACTAAGCAAGGAAGATAAAAAAATGAGAGAGACCTTTATCCAATGGCTGGAAGCAGAAAACCTAACTGTAAGAATCGATGATTTTGGCAATATTTATGGCAGAAGAGAAGGCAAGAATGATAATGCGCCAGCGGTAGCAACGGGGTCCCATTTAGATACACAGCCCTATGGAGGAAGGTTCGATGGGGTAGTAGGTGTTCTCTCCGCTTTAGAAGTGATTCGTGTGTTGAATGAAAACAACATGGAGACGGAACATCCAATTGAAATTATTAATTTTACAAATGAAGAAGGCGCACGTTTCGGTCCGCCTATGTTAGGATCAGGCGGTGTCACAGGAGCATTCACCAAAGAGTTCGTCTACAAGACTCAGGATGCGAAAGGAGTATCCTATGAGCAGGCATTAATAGAAACAGGTTTCCAAGGAAAGCAGCAGAATCGTATACAAAATATAAAAAACTTTGTCGAGCTGCATATTGAACAAGGGCCTATTTTAGAATCCCGTGAGAAGCAAATTGGCGTCGTCCAAGGAATTCAAGGTATGAGTTGGCTTTCTGTTACCGTGAAAGGAGAAGCGAACCATGCGGGACCAACGCCGATGGAAAACAGGAAAGATGCACTTGCTCCGGCAGCAAAAATGATTTCAGCGGTGCAGGAGTTTACGGGAGAACATTCTGGATTAAAAACGACAGTAGGCAAAATGGACATCACACCTAACGTCCCTAATGTCATCCCCGGGGAAGTGGTCTTTACGGTTGATATCCGTCATCAGTCAGACAGTATTCGAAGAAGTGCAACTGAATCATTGAAAGAGCGAATGAGCGCCATTGCTTCCAACAACAATGTAGACATTACAATTGTGACAGAGTGGGAATCAGATGCTGTGCAATTTTCCACGGAAGTCATCGAAAGTGTGGAGCGGGGTATCGACAACCGAGACTATTCTTCTATGGAGTTGTTCAGCGGGCCGGGCCATGACGCCAAATACATGGCTGGTGTTGCTGAAACAGGCATGATTTTTATTCCAAGTAAAGATGGAATCAGCCATAATGAAGCTGAATTTTCCAAAAAAGAAGATATAGCAAAAGGTACCACAGTATTATTAGAAGTAATTTATGATTTAGCGAAGGCAAAAAATATACTTTAAAGGAGCAACTATCATGGTAAAAAATACGAACGATTTACGACAAGAGTTATCCCAAATTGATCGGAAAAATATCATTCATCCCCAATCGAATCCGAAACAACAAGCGGAGAACGGACCGAAAATTATATTTAAAGATGGGGACGGTATTTATTTACAAGATATTGAAAATCGCACTTATATCGACGGTGTGTCTATGCTTTGGAACGTTAATTTGGGCCATGGAAACACAGAGATAGCCCAGGCTTCTTACGACCAAATGGCAAAGGCTGCGTATACAACAACTTTTTACGGCTATATCAATGAAGCAACTGCACGCTTGGCTGAAAAAATCACATCGCTGACTCCTGGCGACTTAAATGCTATTTTCTTTACCTCAGGAGGATCTGAGTCCAACGATACAGCGTTTAAATTATCGAGATTTTATTGGCAATTACAGGGCTATACAAACAAACGGAAAATTATTTCCCTAAAACGGGGATACCACGGGGTTACTATAGGCGCGCAACGAGCTACAGGTATTGACGCTTTTCGTGACTTTTCCGGCGAAGTCCATCAGGATATTGTGAATGCGAAACCCCATTTAACAGAGTGTGAACGAGGAGATACCACTCATCCGGAATACGAAGGATGTATTCGGGACATTATAGACAAAGAAGGTGCCGATCAGATTGCTGCGGTCATTATGGAACCAATCCAGGGGGCTGGCGGAGTGCACGTTCCCCCGGAAGGCTATTTACAGGCTGTTCGAGCCCTTTGCGATGAAAAAAACGTTCATTTTATTGCGGATGAGGTAATCACCGGTTTTGGACGCACAGGAAAAATGTTCGGTGTCGATCACTGGGAGGTGGTTCCTGATTTTATGTCAATGGCCAAAGGTATTACGAGCGGATATGCTCAGTTGGGCGGCGTAGCGATGACAGAAGACATTCGCGATGCACTGAATGCGTATGATGATATGCTGCCACATGGATTTACGTACAGTGGTCATCCAGCAGCATGTGCGGTCGGTCTTAAAAATATTGAAATTGTAGAACGTGATGGATTAGTACACCATGCCTTAGAGATGGGTGAAAAATTAAAGAGCGGAATGCAGTATTTACAGGATAAACACCCTATTTTCGCAAATCACCGTAATCGCGGCTTGCTGGCAGGATTGGATGTTGTGAAAGATCGTGATTCGAACACTTTGTTTGCAGATGAAGAAAAAGCGTCTGCGAAGTTAATCGACTATTGTTATGATCGAGATTTATTGATTAGATCCTTTGATTTCGAACCAGGCATGAACATTATTGCTATCGCTCCGCCACTGATTGTTACAGAAAAACAAATCGACGATATTGTAAATATTATAGACGCAGCGAGTAGCGAGTTTATTAAACAACTATAATTTGATGAATAACTAAAGGAGAATGGCAGCATGACGACAGGAATGTATACAGTTCATCCCAAGATAGAGACGTTTTTAAAAGAACCTATCCCATTATTTATCGATGGAGAATGGCGAGTGTCCTTAGACAATACTCTTTTCGAAAGTGAAAACCCAGCGACAGGAGAAGTGTTGGCCCAAGTCCATCAGGCATCGAAGGAAGATGTGCATGATGCGGTAGAAGCAGCAGCCGCAGCTTTTGAAACTGGTGCATGGCCCACGATGAAAGAAAAAGAAAGGGCAAAACTGATGTTTACCCTGGCTGACTTGATGGAGCGGGATTTTGATGTATTAGCACAATTAGACGCGTTGGATAATGGAAAATCGATTCATGACATGACAGGAAATGATCTGCCGAGTGCTATCGATAATGTCCGCTACTTTGCCGGATGGACAACCAAGAACACCGGACAAACTATCCCTGTATCAAGTGCTTCTCTTAATTACACCCGTCATGAACCAGTAGGTGTAGTGGGACAGATTATTCCGTGGAACTTTCCTATTATGATGGCTTTATGGAAAATTGCTCCAGCTATCGCAACAGGTTGCACGGTTGTTTTGAAACCGGCTGAACAAACCCCGTTATCCGCCATTTATCTGACAAAATTAATTGCCGAAGCGGGTTTTCCAAAAGGGGTAATCAATATTATCAATGGTTCAGGTAAAGTAACCGGCGACGCACTTGTGAAGCATCCAAAAGTCGACAAAATCGCTTTTACAGGTTCTACTCGAACAGGACAACAGCTAATGAAAGAAGCAGCAAACAGTATGAAACGTATTACGCTTGAACTTGGCGGGAAATCACCCAATATTATTTTACCTGATGCCGACTTGGAGAAGGCGATTCCGGGTGTTTTCAATGGAATTATGGTGAACCAGGGAGAAGTGTGCTGTGCTGGTTCCAGAGTCTTTATACCGGAAGACATATTTGATGAAGTCGTGGCAAAATTAAAAACTTATGCTGAAAACCTGAAATTGGGACATGGTTTAGACCCGGACACGGAAATGGGCCCCCTCGTTTCCAAACAACAATTGGATATCGTTACTTCCTATATAAGGAAAGGCAAAGAGGAAGGAGCTAAACTTATAACAGGGGGAGAGACAAAAGAACAAGGTTATTTTGTTTCTCCGTCCATTTTCACTGAAACAAAGGATGACATGAGTATCGTGCGGGAAGAAATTTTCGGACCAGTGGTGGTAGCCATCCCGTATCAAACGGTTGATGAAGTCGTAGAACGTGCTAATAATAGTCCTTATGGGCTGGCAGCTGGTTTATGGACAGAAAATGTAAAACAAGCCCATCAAGTTGCTTCGAAATTAAAGGCAGGCAGTGTGTGGGTGAACACTTACAATGTAACAGACGCTGCAGTGCCTTTTGGCGGCTATAAAGCTTCTGGTTTCGGCAGAGAGATGGGGTCCTATGCCTTGGAAAATTATACAGAAGTAAAAAGCGTCTGGATTGACTTGGAATGAAG
>DATGUO010000076.1:0-35337 GCA_035301305.1 Pseudogracilibacillus sp. | reverse complement strand
GGAGCGAACGATCCACCTCTCAATCCATTAAGTATATTTTCTCAAATAATTGAGGAAATACCAACTGGAAAATTACTCAGGTTCATAAGGTTTTCCTTTCAAAGTCGGAAGACTAAAACCTTAAATATAATATACAAGGAGTTCTATATGAAAAAATTAAAAAGTTATACACGTATTTGGTCAGTTGAAAAAGTAATTTATGCAATCAATGACTTTCGATTACCTTTTCCAGTGACGTTTAACCAAATGACGTGGTTTGTCCTCTCCCTCTTACTTGTGATGTTATTGGGAAGCCTTCCTCCACTCTCTTTAATTGATGGGGTATTGTTAAAATATGTTGAGATTCCTGTTGGCTTGACTTGGTTTATGAGCCAGAAAACATTTGACGGAAAAAAGCCATACCGTTTTCTTAAAGCATTACTGTCGTATTTATTTCGGCCAAAAGTCACCTATGCAGGGAAGCCAGTTAAGTTGCAAAAGATGCAGGTAAATGAAAATTTGACGGCGGTTAGGAGTGAAATTCATGCGTTATCCGATTAAATATATTGAAAATAATCTTGTCTTTAACCATGATGGGGAATGCCTTGCTTACTATGAACTGCTCCCCTACAATTATTCGTTTCTCTCACCAGAGGAAAAGATGCAAGTACATGATCATTTTCGTCAATTGATTGCACAAAATCAGGACGGGAAAATTCATGCTTTACAAATCAGTACAGCAAGCAGTATCCGCACTGTACAGGAACGAAGCAAAGAGATAGTATCAGGACGTTTACAAGACATTGCGTATGAACGGATTGATGATCAGTCGGAAGCGCTTGTTTCCATGATAGGGGAACATCAAGTGGACTATCGCTTCTTTATCGGATTTAAACTTTTATTAAATGAAGAAGAAGTGAATATGAAATCGATGGGAAAGTCTGTCATGGCTTCTCTGTCTTCCTTTGTTCGTGATGTAAACCATCAACTAATGGGGGATTTTGTTTCCATGCCCCATAGTGAAGTGTCACGTTTTCTCAAAATGGAGTCTTTATTACAAAACAAAATTGCTAGACGTTTCAAAATCCGTCCGTTAAATAAAAATGACTTTGGTTATTTGCTGGAACATCTTCACGGGCAAACAGGAATGGCATATGACGGCTATAACTATCCCCTTCCCTTGCAGAAATTAAAAAAGGAAACACTCGTTAAACGCTATGACTTAATCAAACCGACCCGTTGTCTGATTGAAGAAAATCAGCGGTATTTGAAAATTGAACAGGAAGATGAAAGCATGTATGTCGCCTATTTTACAATCAATTCAATTGTTGGTGATTTGGACTTTCCATCGGATGAAATCTTTTATTATCAACAACAACAGTTTGATTTTCCAATCGATACGTCCATGAATGTGGAAATTGTCACGAATAAAAAAGCATTGTCCACGGTACGAAATAAGAAGAAAGAACTCAAGGATTTGGATAACCATGCTTGGGAATCCGATAACGAAACAGGAAACAACGTGGTGGAAGCATTGGAACAAGTAAATGAACTGGAAGATGTGCTCGACCAAAGTAAAGAATCGATGTACAAGTTAAGCTATGTAATTCGAGTATCTGCTTCCAGTAAAGATGAATTGAAACAGCGTTGCAATGAGGTGAAAGACTTTTATGATGATTTAAACGTGAAGCTCGTTCGTCCATTTGGAGATATGCTCGGTTTGCATAGTGAATTTATTCCTGCCAGTAAACGGTATATGAATGATTATATTCAATATGTCACATCTGATTTCTTAGCAGGACTTGGGTTTGGTGCAACACAAATGCTAGGAGAAACAGAAGGGATATATTTTGGTTATAATTTGGATACTGGAAGAAACGTCTATCTCAACCCAAGCCTTGCCAGTCAAGGCGTGAAAGGTTCCGTTACTAATGCACTGGCTGCCGCTTTCTTAGGTTCACTTGGTGGTGGCAAGTCGTTTTCCAATAATCTTTTGGTGTATTATGCGGTGCTTTTTGGTGGTCAAGCCTTAATTGTTGACCCAAAAGCAGAACGGGGAAATTGGAAAGAAACGTTGCCTGATATGGCGCATGAAATTAATATCGTTAATTTAACGAGTGAAGAAAATAATAAAGGTTTGCTTGATCCTTACGTCATTATGAATAAGAAAAAGGATTCGGAAAGCCTGGCAATTGATATTCTTACATTTCTTACGGGTATATCCAGCAGGGATGGTGAAAGGTTCCCTGTTTTGCGAAAAGCAATCCGGGCAGTTACCCAACAAGAAGAACGAGGTTTATTATTGGTTATTCAAGAATTAAGAAGTGACCCAAACCCACTGGCGGCAACCATCGCAGATCACATTGAAAGTTTCACAGATTATGACTTTGCCCACCTTTTATTTTCGGATGGAACAGTGGAAAGCTCGATTAGTTTGGAAAAGCAGTTAAACATGATGCAAGTAGCAGATTTAGTATTACCCGATGCAGAGACCAGTTTTGAAGAATATACGACAATGGAACTCCTTAGTGTTGCCATGTTGATTGTGATTTCGACTTTTGCATTGGATTTTATCCATTCTGACCGAAGTGTCTTTAAAATTGTAGACTTAGATGAAGCTTGGTCCTTCCTGCAAGTCGCCCAAGGAAAGACATTATCCAATAAATTAGTGCGTGCAGGTCGTGCGATGAATGCGGGCGTCTATTTTGTTACGCAGAATGCGGATGATTTAACCGATGAAAAACTGAAAAATAATATTGGACTCAAATTTGCTTTTCGTTCCACAGATATGAATGAAATTAAAAAAACACTTGCTTTTTTCGGTGTGGATGCGGAAGATGAAGGCAATCAGAGACGGCTTCGGGAATTGGAAAATGGACAATGCATCATGCAAGATTTATATGGACGTGTGGGGATTATTCAGGTGCATCCTGTCTTTGAAGATTTATTCGATGCCTTTGATACACGCCCACCCATCAGAAAGGAAGAAAGGCGGTGACAATGTGAACAAACAAAAATGGAAAAAGATTGTTCTGACGGTGGTACTAACAGGTGCTGCCGTTTTTTTATTGCTTCTTTTGCTGGGTACTGTCGCCCATGCGGCTGGCTTAGTCGATGATACCGTATCAGGAGATAATTTGTATTCGGAATATCCGCTAGATTATTATCAACTTGATTTTTATGTGGATACTGGTTGGGATTGGCTCCCGTGGAATTGGAATGATGGGATCGGTAAACAAGTGATGTATGGACTCTATACCATCACGAATTTTATTTGGACGATTAGTTTGTATTTGTCAAATGCCACAGGTTACCTTGTGGAACAATCCTATTCGCTCGACTTTATCTCGGAAACAGCGGATGCGATTGGCGAAAATATGCAGACATTAGCCGGGATTACCGCCAGCGGCTTCAGCAGTTCAGGCTTTTATGTAGGTTTCTTGCTTCTTTTCATTTTAATCATCGGAATTTACGTAGCTTATACGGGATTAATGAAACGGGAAACCACCAAAGCAATTCGAGCGATTCTCAACTTCTTAGTCGTGTTTATTTTATCAGCGTCCTTTATTGCTTATGCTCCAACCTATATCACAAAAATCAATGACTTTTCAGCGGATATTAGTGAAGCAAGTCTGGATCTCGGAACGAAAATTGTGATGCCAAACTCGGATAGCCGGGGGAAGGACAGTGTCGATATGATTCGGAATAACTTGTTTTCCATTCAAGTGGAACAGCCTTGGTTACTGTTACAATTTGATGATTCAGATAAGGAAACGATCGGAGAAGATCGTGTAGATAATATCGTCTCTATCAGTCCTGATACAAATAATGGAAAAGACCGGGAAGATGCCGTCAAGGCAGAAATTGAAGACCATGACAACAAAAATTTGACGATTACGAAGACCACCACACGCTTGGGCATGGTCTTCTTTTTATTTCTGTTCAACATCGGGATTTCTATTTTTGTCTTTCTGCTTTCAGGCATTATGATATTCTCGCAAATTCTGTTTATCATTTTTGCGATGTTTCTTCCGATAAGTTTTTTACTGTCCATGATTCCAACCTTTGAAAGCATGGGAAAACAAGCGATTATGAAATTGTTTAATGTGATTATGCTTCGGGCGGGCATCACATTGATTATTACGGTTGCCTTTAGTATCTCTTCCATGCTTTATAGTTTAACGACAAGTTATCCATTTTTCTTGATTGCCTTTTTACAAATTGTAACTTTTGCAGGGATTTACATGAAACTTGGGGACATCATGAGCATGTTTCGACTACAAAGCAATGATTCCCAACATATGGGTCGTCATGTGATGCGTCGACCATACCGCATGTTCAATCGTGGCAGTCGCCGATTACAACGTACACTCGGACGCACGCTTGCTGGAGCAACAGCTGGAGCTGCCGCTGGTAAGTTATATTCAGATAAAACAAACAAGACAAAAGGAGCACGTTCTCACAATCGACCAAACAAGAATGTAGATGGCACAAATAATTCCAACCATAAAGGTTCACCCAAGGCACTCTCTATGAGTCATAAGGTCGGTCAAATGACTGGAAAGATGTTGGATACCAAAAATCGCATGCATGAAAATATCCAGCATCGTAAACAGCAAGCACGTGATTTACCAACGACTACAGCGTATGTAGTGGAACAAGGAAAAGAGCAACTACAACGTCCTACCAAGGATTTTAAAAAAGGGATGTCACAAGCCAAAGAGAAACGACAGCAAGCACAAAAAAATCGTAGTGCCACCCATCGCCAAACGATTTCTGAAAAGCGAATGGCATTAGATGAAAAACGTAAAAGTCAACCTGCATCCCAACAAAGCACTAAAAACCATAGACCTCTTACTCAAGATAGGACAAACAATAACCAAAATAGATCAAAGAATGTATCCGTTCAACAAAAAACAAGACCTGCTGTTAATCAAACAAATCGCATCCAACAACAAAATAACCATCAGCCATTATCAGGTCAAGAAAGCAAAAATCATTATCGTTCCATGGATTTAGATACATCCAAACAACATGGGAAGGCAACTTCCTCTCCCTTATCTGAAAGACGCTCGAAAAACAAGCGACAAGTTATCAAACGTCCGTCCAAACCATTAAAACGTACCAAACAAAAACAACCCATTCAACGACCAATGCGAACTGATAGGGGGAAACGCCCATGAAGCTGATCAGACTAAAAGTGATGCTCATTGCCTGGGGATTGGGTTTTCTTGCCTTGTTTGGGTTGTTGGTGTTTGTGGCGATTTTTATTTCTAATGAGGAAGATTCTTCGGACAATGATGTGCCTTTAGATCATGAAGGTGGGGTATCCGTATCCCAAGATGTGTTAAAGCACCAACCGATGGTGGAAAAGTATGCAAACAAATATGACGTGAGTGACTATGTTTCTACTCTACTTGCCATTATCGAAGTAGAAAGTGGCGGTAACTTGAAAGATGTAATGCAGAGTAGTGAATCGTTGGGACTTCCACCCAATACTTTGGATACCGAAGCATCGATTAAACAAGGGACGAAATATTTTGCGGAATTGTTACAATCTGCGGAAACAAATGATGTTGATGAGCGTACAGTCATTCAGGCGTATAACTATGGAGGCGGGTTTATTGATTATGTCGCAAAAAAGGGAAAAGCATACCATTTTGAACTTGCAGAAAGTTTTGCGAAGGATCGCTCAGGCGGCAGCAAAGTCACTTATTCTAATCCGATAGCAGTAAATAAAAATGGTGGATGGCGTTATAGCTATGGAAACATGTTTTATATCGACTTGGTCAATCAGTATTTTACTTCTCCCAAGTTTGACGATGAAACCGTTCAGCTTGTGATGGATGAAGCTTTAAAGTATGAAGGTTATCCCTATGTCTTTGGTGGAGACAATCCACGTACCTCTTTTGATTGTAGTGGACTGACACAATGGAGTTACGATAAAGCAGGTATATCCCTGCCTAGAACAGCACAGCAACAATATGATGCGACTGAACACATCCCTTTATCACAAGCAAAACCTGGGGATTTGGTGTTTTTCCATTCGACATATAATGCCGGAACCTATGTCACCCATGTTGGAATCTACCTTGGAAATAACCAAATGTATAATGCGGGAGATCCCGTTGGTTATGCCGATTTGACCTTATCATACTGGCAAAAACATTTAATTGGAGCTGGGCGTATTAAACAATAAACGTATGAAAGGATGACACTGATGAAAGGCCTTTTTAAGAAAAAAGAAAAACAGGAAACAGAAAAGGAACGTAAAAAATTGAAAATAAGGATGGTCGGTACTCGAAAAAAGTCAGTGATTATTTTATGGATACTACTCATTGGCAGTCTTGCTTTTGGTATCTATAAAAACTTTACAGCGATTGATCAGCACACGGTTCATGAAAAAGAAATTGTTGAAAACACCATTGTGGATACGAATGCGATTGAGAGCTTTACAAAAAACTTTGTGAAAGATTATTACACATGGGAAAACAAACAAGAATCCATAGAACAGCGGGAAGAAAAAGTAAACAATTATTTGACAGAGGAATTGCAAGCCTTAAATACGGATATGATTCGAGATGATATTCCCACCAGTTCTAGTGTAAGTCGGATTAAAATCTGGTCGGTATCACAAGAAAGTGAGAATACCTATGCTGTCGTTTATACCATCAATCAAAAGATCACGGAAGAAAAAGATAGCGAATGGAATCACGCCACCTACCGTATTCTCCTCCATCAAGATGATACGGACAATCTGGTGATTACCCAAAATCCAACATTATGGAATCAACCACAAAAATCTGATTATGAACCAAAACAGCCAGAAAGCAATGGGACAGTTGATTCTGATACAGCACAGGAAGTGACGGAGTTTTTAGAAACGTTTTTTGCGTTTTATCCTACTGCGACCGATAAAGAACTGGCTTATTATGTAACAAATAATGCCCTACCACAGATTGGCAAGGATTATACGTTTTCAGAGTTGATTAATCCTGTATTCCAACAGTCTGGGGATCAGGTGCAAGTTTGGTTATCGGTGAAATATTTGGATGAAACAACGAAAGCAACGCAAGTTTCACAATATGTATTAACATTAGAGAAAGATACTAACTGGATGATTGTAGGATAAGAATAATAAATCTCATTTGTACAGATATAAATATCCCCATTATTTGTAAGTAAAACAGCGTGTAGATGCGGCTCTTTCCACACAATTACATTTTACAAAAAAGCCATCAAAATTAATGATGGCTTTTGAATTCTTTTCCCTCGTCTGCAAACTCTTGAATTCTTTTTCCCATTTCATCCCTAACTCTTTGAAATACTGGCCATTCATTATCGGCAGGATCATCAAATCCCCAGTGTTCTTTGGGTACGTTATGGGGTAATATCGGACAATTATTATCAGCATCACTACATAACGTTACAACTAGAGATGATTTCTTTATAATCTCTGGATTTATAATATCAGAAGTTTGATTAGAAATATCAATGTTCACTTCTTTCATAGCTTCAACAGCATTCGGGTTAACCCCATGAGCCACAATACCAGCTGAATAAACATCCCATTCCTCCCCTAGAATATTCTTAGCCCACCCTTCTGCCATTTGACTTCTGCAGGAGTTGCCAGTACAAATAAAATAAATAATCTTGTTTGCCATATAAATTGCCTACTCTCTTAAAATATTAATAATGTTAAATACAATCCAATTAGTGTAAAAAATAATACAGGAGTGGTGATTACGATACCCGTTTTAAAATAAGTCCCCCAAGATATCTTCATGCCTTTTTGAGACAAAACATGTAACCATAAAAGTGTAGCTAAAGATCCAATTGGTGTAATCTTTGGACCTAAGTCAGAACCGATAACATTCGCATATACTAAACCTTCTTTTAATAAACCAGTAACACTTGCCTGATCAATGGCGATAGCATCAATTAATACTGTTGGCATGTTATTCATAATGGAAGATAAGAAAGCCGAAATAAACCCCATACCCATAATACCTGTAAATAGTCCGTTATCACTGAAAGATGTCAGTACACTTGCTAATATTGTTGTGATACCTGCATTTTTTAGTCCAAATACAACAAGATACATACCTATGGAGAAAACTACAATATTCCAAGGCGCACCCACTATGACTTGACGAATATTTACTGCTTGTGACTTTCTAGCCATTAGTAAAAATACAATAGCTATAATTCCTGCAATTATCGACACAGGAATAGCTATAAATTCACTTGTTAAATATCCAACAAACAAGATTCCTAAAACAAACCATGAATATTTAAATAGCTTTCTATCTTTTATTGCTTCTATTGGGGCTTGTAATTCATTATCGTTAAAATGCTTAGGTATAGCTTTTCTAAAGTATAACCATAAAACTAAAATACTTGCTACAAGTGAAAACAGATTAGGTATAATCATCCTGCCAAAATACTCTAAGAATCCTATATTAAAGTAGTCTGCTGATACAATATTCACTAGATTACTTACAATAAGTGGAAGAGACGTAGTATCTGCAATAAAACCACTTGCAATAACAAATGGAAAGATGAATTTTTCTTCAAAGTTCAGATTTCTAACCATGGCTAATACGATAGGTGTTAGAATCAGTGCTGCCCCATCATTAGCAAAAAACGCGGCAACAATAGCACCCAATAAAGAAATATAAATAAACATCTTTACACCGTTTCCTTTTGAAGCCAAAACCATATGCCTTGCTGACCACTCAAAGAATCCAATTTCATCTAAAATCAATGAAATCATAATTACTGCAACAAAAGTAAGAGTAGCATTCCAAACTATACCTGTTACTTCTACTACATCTGGAAATGATACAACACCTGTTATAATTGCGAGAATTGCCCCTAATATAGCTGTAACACCAATATCTAACCCTTTAGGTTGCCAAATTACAAAAGTTAACGTTAATACAAAGATTAGAATAGCTAATACTGTCATGATTCACACACACCTTTTTGTATATTTTCACATATACATGGTGTATGGCTAGAACCTAATAAAGAAAGTTGCTCAGTAACATCAGCGATAAGTTCATGATTAAGACTATACATTGTCTTGGTTCCATCCCTGCGAGAAATAACAAACTTGCTTTGCACTAAATATTTCATATGATAACTTAAGGTCGGCTGTGAGAACTGAAAATGCTCTAATAAATCACATGCACATAATTCACCACACGATAATAAGTCTAATATTTCTAATCGACTAGCATCAGCTAAAATTTTTAATGTGCTAGATAGATCTTTATAGTTCACATATATCCCTCCTGCATCAAAATTAATAAATATAGATTAACATCTATATAGATATGTGTCTATACATTTATTTATGAACTACATTACGTTATATGATTAATTTTAAGGTTAATAAGAGAAGACTTTGAATTGTCTTGAATATAAATTAGGATACTCTCCATATTTAAAAGGTAATTAAGCATTAAGCCTTGACAAATTTATAATCTTCACTTACATTTTATATATCAAGAAAAATTGATTTATTGATGGAGGGGAAAAATATGGAACTAATTAAAAATGTAAAAGAATTAAGTAATGATGAAGCTCTTGATTTTTATGAGAATATGTTTAACGCATTGGCTGATAAAATAAGACTTAAGATTTTAAATGAAATTAATAAAAGTCCAGATAAAAACTTATGCGTTTGTGATTTAGAAGAAAAATTAGATTTAAAGCAATCTAAACTTTCTTATCATCTAAAAAGATTAGTAAATGCTAACATACTGATTTCAGAAAAGCATGGAACCTGGAATTATTATAGAATTAACGAAGATCAAGTACAGCTTGTTCTAACCGAAGATACTTGTTGTAAAATTTTTTAACAAGTGTCTTACTTATTACCTTGTTAATCAAATTTTATTGATTAATAAATCAAGAAAAGTTGATTAATAATACAGGAGGAAAAGCATGGATAACTTTTTACACTTTCTACAAACTTTTTTAACACTTTTTGTAGAATTGACAGTACTTTTTATCTTCATCAGTTTTTTAGTAAGTTGGCTGCAACAAAAGGTTACAGAAGATCGGATTAAACGTGTCCTTGATCGACCGAATAAATGGAGTGGTTACCTTTATGGCACGGGTCTAGGCGCCTTAACACCCTTTTGTTCTTGTTCAACGATACCTATCCTGGCAGGATTGTTGTCTTCCAAGGCTCCATTCGGTCCGTCTATGTCTTTTTTGATTGCTTCACCCCTTTTAAATCCAGTGATTCTTATATTACTTTGGACTTTATTAGGATGGAAACTAACATTGATTTATGCAGTAGTTGTCGCGATATTTTCAATTCTTATAGGTGTCATCTGGGAGGCTTTGGGACTAAAGCGTTCAGTTAAAAACGTTACTGTAAGAAAAAGTTCTTCTTCAAACGAACATAATATTTCCAAATGGAAATTGGCTTTGCAGGATGCTTGGTCATTCTTCTATCCATTGTTACCGTATTTGGCGATCGGTGTATTTATAGGAGCATTTATTTATGACTTTGTTCCACAGGATCTAATTGTTAAGTATGCAGGGGGCGATAATCCTTGGGCAATTCCAATCGCATCAGTTATTGGTATCCCCATGTACATTCGTGCAGAAGCAATCTTACCAATCGCAGGGGCTTTAGTAAGCAAAGGAATGGGATTAGGGACTGTCATTGCACTCCTAATCGGCGGTGCTGGAGCAAGTATTCCAGAGGTCATTTTATTAAGTAAATTGTTTAAACGAAAATTAGTAGTTGCATTTGTAATTTCCATTTTAGTAGTTGCTATTAGCACGGGACTTATAGTGCAAGTTGTCCTTTAAAGGAGGTGATATTCATGGCAGATAAAAAATCAAGACTTAAAGATTTGTTTTCTAAGTCCAATAAGGATTGTTGCAGCATTGAAATTGAAGAAGTAAAAAACAATGAAGAAGGCTGTTGTGATACTACAGAACAGAAGAACGATAAACAACAAAAAGAGGCTTAATGATTGAAGCGGTTGTAAACTTCTTCTGATACCAAAACAAAGGGCTTATTCAAAGTCCTTTGTTTCTTATCAAGTTTATCTTTTGTACGATAAAGTCATAATTTTATTTTCAGATATGCGTTTTACTCCTTTACATTGAAAGAAGATAATGAACGATCATCAACAACGCAGCAATATTAAGCCAAAATTATTTTAAATCTAATAAGAGGTTGATTATGATTGCAAACGGATGCTCTATAAAAGTAAAAATATAGCTTTAAACATCACTTATTTGAAGCGAGCTAAAGACGTTTTGATAAAAGAACTTATAGGAACTTTTTATTGGCGTGAGCTAGATTTAAATGTTCATATTTGAGGACTTTAATAATAAACCCTATTTTAAAAAGTTATCCTCATAAATGAAGCTCGAATAATTAATAAAATAACGTTTGAAAATTAGCATCCAACTGTCTTACTTCAGTTGGTTTTTTATTTTCCTCAAAAGTTTCCTGAAATATTTGGCATTTCATAAAAAATCTTGTTGAAGGTTATGAAAGGGGAAATCATCACCCACCTTTGTAGTTGCGAAGGGAGAGGAATTGCATGATAGAACCAGATCGTACCGATTGGCAAGTTCGCTGTGCATTTAATGCCTTTTGTAAACGTGTATTGAAGAATGAAGCAATTAATATTTACAACGAAAAGCGACAACAACAGGCAAAGGAGATGACGTTTTCTGATCTCACACCACAGGAAGAAAATCAACTTTTCACCTTAGATAAGCAATATGAAGGAGATGAAGGACAAAGTTTTCAAGTGGCTGGAAAGAAAATCACTCCGAAATTGCTTGCTGAATCAATGCGTACCTTGCCAAAAGAAAAGCGTATCACTGTCCTGTTATACTACTTTTTTCAATTGTCTGATGTGGAAATTGGCCAACTGCTCGATATTCCACGCAGTACAGTTCAGTATAGAAGGACAAGCTCTTTTGAACGGTTAAAACGGTTTTTGGAGGAACATGCAGATGAATGGGATGATTAATTCTAATACTGAAAATAACGAACGTGGCTTATTGCCACACCCAATTATTTTAGCTGCAAATAAGGGTGAAGCCAAAGCAATGAAAGTGGTTGTTCTACATTATGGAAGCTATATGACAAGCTTATCCATGCGTAAGCTCCGTGATGAACATGGGAATACTTATTGGGGCATCGACGAAGATACACATGATCGCTTGCGTTCAAAGCTGATACAATCTGTTTTAGCTTTCATGATTTAACTAAATAATGGTTAGGTTTTCCCTTTCAATAATCATATATTTGTTCTTTGACAAAGAAAGCACGGAAGATAACGCCGTGCAGTATAATCAAAAAATCAGATACGTTCTACTGATGATAAGCCACTTGATTCATACGCCATGACTTTCTATGGAAACGAGCGATAAAATCTATGAATCTAATGCAATTATGGTGGATTGCTGGCGATAACCCATCAGTATGGATAATGATACTCCCCTATCGTCATGGTTCGAGCGTTTGAAGCGTCGCACACAATGAGTAGGGCTGGAAGAAGTACTTGCAGGGGTGAAATTCCCGTGGAGCTGTTACCGACAGCCGTCTGATTTTGATATTCAGTTTAGCAAGATAAGATAAGATAAGTTAAAGTAACTATCAAGTTATGACAAAAGAACCTTTTTATTTTAGTGCAAGAGCCAAATTCACGCAATTATTAGAATTAGTTTTGGAGACGCGATATAATAATAGACAGATATCAAATAGCATATCCTAGTCTATGGAAAGGAGTTCATATGGTCACATTCACTAAAAAAGACTTGATAGCGCTAGGTTATGGTCCTTCTTTTTCAGCTGATATCATTCGAGAATGTAAAAAATTAATGATTTCAAAGGGACATACGTATTATCAATCTAAAAAGTTGGATCGTGTTCCTAAAGAAGCTGTAGAGGAAGTGTTAGGGATAACTTTAGATGTGTGATTTGTACTTCTTGCACTAATTGCGTAAGGAGTGAAATCATGGCTAAAGATATCGTTAAAAAGGCAAAGAACGGGACTTATTATTTTAGGGCAAATTTAGGCTACCATCCCATCACTGGCAAGCAAATTCAGAAGTATCGCAGTGGTTTTAAGACTAAAAAAGAAGCAAGGGAAGAATATTCGAGGTTATTACTAACAAAGTCAGACGCATTAGAAGAAAAGCAAAATGATATTTTATTTCAACAGTTTATTGAAGATATTTTCCTACCCTGGTATAAAACACAGGTAAAGGGAAGAACGTACGATAATCGATTACCGACTGTTAGAAAACATTTCACCTTTTTTGATAACTTAATCACAACAGAAATTACCCCGATTCATGTTCAAAAATGGCAATTAGCGTTATCTAAAAAGAAGTATCGTTCTTCTTATATTAGAAATGTTCAAGGGCTGTTTTCCATGGCAATGGATCGAGCCGTTGTCTTAGGATTAGCTGAAAGTAATCCATCGAAAATTGTTGGAAATGTGAAAAAGACAAAAACAAAAATAGATTTTTGGACAAAAGAAGAATTTGAAGAAGTTATCTCTCTTTTCTATAAGGAAGACTACTATCAACATTTTTTATTTATCTCGTTATGGTTTTTATTTATGACAGGCATGAGAATTGGAGAAGCCACTGCAATTCAATGGGAAGATATTGACTTTGACGCTGGTGTGTTATCTATTGATAAAACACTTTACTATAAGAATTTGGATAACTATTCTTTTGTAGAGCCGAAAACAAAAGCTAGCGTTCGTCATATTGCATTAGATGGGGATACATTAACTTTACTCCGCAAATGGAAGAATGTGCAGCAATCTGTCGTTCAAACCAATTTTGTAATGAGCTATAATGGCGTTCCAACACAAAAGCATACATTATCTCATGCCATTACACGTTTTTCAAAAAAAGCTGGGGTTCATCGAATTAGATTACATGCTTTAAGACACTCTCATGCTTCTTTGCTTATCAGTATGGGAGAAAACCCATTAATTATTAAAGACCGCCTAGGACATGAAGATATTGAAACGACACTCGGCACATACGGACATTTGTATCCAAACAGTAATTTTGAGGTCGCTCATAAATTAGAGGGTATTTTGTCTTATCAAACAGCAACAGAAAATGAAGATACATCACCCAAGAATCAATTCACAGTTCAATATTTGCGTAAGGACTTTGAAGCAAATAATGCAATAACAATGCAATGAAAATAGAGTAAAGAGCCGAAACCCTTGTAAACAAAGGGGTTTCAGCTCTCCTTCTACTATTCCCACTCAATCGTCCCCGGCGGTTTTCCGGTAATATCATACACGACACGGTTGACCTGTTCAACTTCGCTTGTAATTCGGAGGGAGATTTTTTGTAAGATGTCCCAATCAATTCGTGCCCAGTCTGATGTCATACCATCAACGGAATGCACGGCGCGTAAGCCCACGGTATAATCATAAGAACGTTCGTCATCTCGCACACCGACGCTTCGGATATTCGGCAGCACCGCAAAATATTGCCAAATCGAACGATCTAAGCCGGCTTTTTTAATTTCTTCCCGTAAAATAGCATCTGCTTCCCGAACGATTCCCAGTTTTTCTTGTGTCACTTCACCTAATACGCGAATCCCCAGTCCCGGACCAGGAAACGGCTGACGCCAAACAATGGAATCAGGCAGACCCAAAGCTGTTCCCAGGGCGCGTACTTCATCTTTAAATAATGCGCGTACCGGTTCGATTAAAGAAAACTGCATATCTTCCGGCAGCCCGCCTACGTTATGATGCGATTTCACTGCTTTTCCTGTTGCGGTCCCGCTCTCAATCACATCACTATAAAGAGTTCCCTGTGCAAGGAAATCTACATCGGTTAATTTACCAGCTTCCTCGTCGAACACTTCAATAAATTCATTGCCAATAATTTTTCTTTTCTCTTCTGGATTGGCAACCCCGTCCAGTTTTGATAAAAATCGTTCTTCCGCATCGATTTGAATAATATTCATATGAAAATCATCTTTCAATGATTCCATCACTTCTTTACCTTCATTTTTCCGAAGTAAACCATGATCGACAAATATACAGGTCAGCTGGTCGCCAATCGCTTTATGGATTAAGGCAGCAACGACAGAAGAATCGACACCTCCGCTTAACCCGCATAATACTTTGCGGTCGCCAACTTCTCGTTGAATTGCCGCTACTTCTGTGTCAATAAAACCTTCAATCGACCAATCACCGCGACAACCGCTCACTGTAAATAAGAAATGCTGCAAGAGATCTTTCCCATTCGTTGTCTCAGCTACTTCCGGATAAAATTGTACGCCATATAACGGCCGATCTACATGATGGAAAGCTGCTACCTCCCCATGTTCATCCGTGGCATCCACGATAAAGGACTCTGGTATTTCTGTTATCTGATCCCCTGCACTAGCATACACTGTCTGTTCTTCAGATTGTTCCGGGAATAAAGAGTTGTCTTCAGTAACAAGCAGCGATTTTACTTCATACGATCGTTTAGCTTGATGCTCGACAGTCCCTCCATAAAAATCAGTCAACAACTGCATCCCATAACAAATACCTAAAACAGGAATATTCAATTCTAAAATAGCATCTTCTATGCGGTAACGATACTCATCATGCACGTAATACGGCCCGCCGGATAAAATAATTGCTTTAGGAGCCATTTTCTCTACTTCTTCAACCGAAATCGTATGAGGCTTTAATTCGCTGTAGACGCCCATTTCGCGAATAGACCTCGTCAACATTTGGTTGTAAGGACTCCCAAAGTCAATGACAAGTACCTTTTCACTTCCACTCATTCAACACACTCCTCTAAAAACTTCTTGCTATTTCCTTATTATACAACATTTCTTGTTATTATTTGATAAAATGGATAAAAATATCAAAAAAATTTTACATAAAAGGGGCAACTTCATGATTCAACAATTACAAGCTGTTTATCCTTCTATCATACCCTTTCAAAAGGATATGCCGACAGATTATATCTGGTTCATCACGAATGAAGGTGATATTTTTGGCATTCTTGAAGAAGAATTAACCGAAAAAGATTATCAAGTGTTACTTGCTTTTTGTACTCTTTACCTACCGATGCTTCCTACACCAGGCCCTAAAGAGCAAGCTTGGCAAAAGGACATTTTTACCGAAAATCCAGGGAATGCTGAACATCCATTTCGTTTTATTTATTTTACGTTGCCGGAAAATCAAATTGAACCAAGCCGTTTTCAAGAAGCCCTCCATACTTTATTTGATGAAGCATTGCCGATTTTCTGGGAAACCGAAACAGAAGGGATACTGATTGAAGAAATGACTGCTTTAGAAGAAGTCATTCAATTTGAACAGATTATTCCTATCTTAACTGCTGATGTATCTGCCAATTTGCGTTTTTTCGTTGGTCCCATGCTGCATCATTTTCAAGAAGCAGCGACCCTATACCAAACCATCATAGAAACGGGACGAAAGGTTATCCCGGCTTCCAGAAAAGACGTCATCCACTATCATGAAGCCATTCCTTTTCAACTCGTGCAGCAACTGCAAGAACAAGAGCGCAAGCAAGTGGTTTCAACCGTCTTGCACGAATTTCAGCATGATGAAGAGATGCTGCATATTTTACAGGCATTTTTTAAACACCATTTAAACATCTCTGAAACCGCAAAACAACTATATATGCACCGCAATAGTTTACAATATCGAATCGATAAGTTTACGAAAACAACGGGTGTCCGCGTGCAGGACTTTCCTGAAGCCGTCCTGGTCCAGCTCGCTCTCTACATGACTACCGGCATTCGGGATGTGGAGTGAGGAGTAAAATGCTATCGAAACTTATGTATAGTAACCGTCATTCCCCTTTTTAGAGCCAGATTGCAGGCACGTGAAACAGGAGATACTGCCTGAAACAGCATTAAATGGCGTCTGCATGTACATAAGAAATTTTTCAATCCACATACATGCGCCTCCCTCCAGTTTAATTTTGGGAGGAAAATAGTTATGGTAGAATGGAACAATCGGAGGTTACGAAAATGAAGATCATAGCACACCGAGGCGCTTCTGTTGCCGCGACAGAAAACACCATGACTGCCTTTCAAAAAGCAGCAGAACTGGGTGTTTCTGGAATAGAGACTGATATCAGACTCACGAAAGACGGTATTCCAGTGCTTCATCACGACCCGACACTAAAACGTCTAACAGGTTCAAAAAAAGCGATTAAAGATCTCACTTTGGAGGAACTGAAAACATATACGTTTAAAAAGAAAAGGTATCCATTTAGAAAAGGCGGAACAATTGTTACATTAGAACAATTTTTGACGTATATGCAGGATTTTCCTCACATAGCGCTTCATTTGGAAATAAAAAAAGAACCGGAATTAATAAGCAATATCGAAGAAAAAATAACAGCAGAGATTCATAAGCTGAACATCAAGAATCAAATCGTTTTCTCATCGTTTAACCATACGTGCTTACACCGTTTATGGGAACTTAATCCGCACCATAAAATAGCGCTGTTATTTACCAAACAACCGCTTCAATTATTTGATTACATCAGTCATTTGTCCATGCCTATTACGAGTATCCACCCGAAATATACGGTACTTACAAAGGATATGGTCAAGCAAGCGCACCAACGGGGGATAGCCGTGAATCCTTTTACTGTAAACAAAAAACGGACAGCCCGTGCATGCCAAAATCTGGGAGTAGACGGGCTCATCACGGACCATCCGCTGCTTATGAAAAAACACTTCACGAGCTGAAGGAGGAAAAATAAGGATTGGCTTTTAATCCCTGCCAGATGTCAGAAGACTCCAGCTGTTTGGCCAATTGCAAAAGTAAATGCTCTTTCCCTTTACCTGCTATCATCTGGGCTCCAATTGGTAAATGGTTTTTCGTCAAATGGACAGGAACACTCATGGCAGGCTGGCCAGTCAAGTTTGCTACTTGCGA
Source organism: Pseudogracilibacillus sp. (assembly GCA_035301305.1). Taxonomy (GTDB): domain Bacteria; phylum Bacillota; class Bacilli; order Bacillales; family Amphibacillaceae; genus Pseudogracilibacillus. The sequence continues at coordinate 17,407 of DATGUO010000076.1, read as the reverse complement.
AAAAGGTGTATATGTTAAACTCGGTAAGAACATTTCATAAATCAGCTCTTGCTGTTGATTCCCCTCCAGTTCTTCGATTTTCGTTTTATAATAAGCTGCTTCCCCTTCTGAATGAGTAAGCTCCCCAATTTCAGGAGCAGAAAAAGCGCTGGCTGGTGTGAGGTAAAAATCATACGTTTCATGATAAGCAGCCATCGCCGCTGCAGCGTCATCCCAAGCTTGTAAACTTTTAGAAAACAGAGCTGCATTCACCTTTTTTCCCGCTGTATAAAACATCCAGGATTCTGTCTCAAGCTCTTCTTTTTGTAAAGACCTGCCCTTCATTTTTTCTATATCAGTTAACAAGGCTCCCATTTCTCCGCAGTTCATCATATAATAATGGCGCATCAATTGTTTACCATTAATGTCAGGAGCAGCCTCTTCTACTCGGTGTCCTTGTTCTTCTAAAAATCGGACCGTCTTATAGACTGCTTCTTTCGCTTCCGCTGAAACAGGTGTACCAACAGGTGATTCAACAGAGAAGCCAATGGTAAACAGAGACTTTTCGGACGCTTGGATGCTTTTTTCATACCCTGTTTCAAATAAAGGCGTTTGGAATGCTGCCTCTTCCTGTATGGTTTGTAAATGATCCAGCATACGGGCGTTATCACGAACGGATTTGGTCAACACATAATCAATGGCCGCTCCTTGCCACTGTCTGCCTGCTCCCGGTCCTACTGGGGTCCGTCCTCTCGTTGGTTTCAAACCAAATAAACCGCTAAAAGAAGCTGGAATCCGAATCGAACCGCCTCCATCACTTGCGCCGGCGATGGGGACAACCCCTGAACTAACCAGAGCTGCTGAGCCACCGCTGGAACCTCCGGGAGAATGATTCAAATTCCAGGGATTGCGCGTCGGTCCATAAGCTTTTGCTTCGGTAATATTTTTCAAACCTAATTCCGGCGTTGTACTGTAAGCGATGGGCGTCAAACCTGCCTGCTGCATTCGTCGTACCAAATGAGACGTCGCTGAAGCTGCCTTTCCTTTTAATAAGTTCGTGCCTGCTATATTTTCTTCCCCTTTTATAGTTTGGCCTAGATCTTTAAGCACTGTCGGGATCCCGTTAAATGATTGCGATATGTTTGGGTTAAAACTGATTTGTTGTTCTGCTTCCGCTCGAGCAAACCTCTCCCTTGCGACCGCGTTCAAATCCGGATTCACCTGTTTTAACTGGTCAATACTCGCTGCTAGCACTTCTTCTGGTTTGACAGCTGCTTTATGAATCAATTCCTGCAAACCAATCCCATCGAACTGTTTATATTCTTCCCTTTTCATGATTAAGCCTCCTCGAATTCGTAAGTCATCGATTAGTTTAACACCTTTTTGGCAATATAACTCTCTGTTTTACAAATCCCTGCCGACTAAGCTCCTGCCACGGCAAAAACATCTTCCTTTACACTTCATTCTGCCGGCAATGGTGCACCCACGGCAGTATTTCCTTCTTATCCGGTAAATACTACCGGCAAAACGCTCTACACGGCAGAATTTAGCACTATTCCGAAATTTGTTGCCGGCAATCCACCTGCCACGGCAATATTACTCGCTGTTTCACGAAATCCTGCCGTCTAAGTTCTCTCCTCGGCAAAATCAATCCTCTTTTCCTTTTTTTATGCCGGCAAGGAGCATCGAATCAGTGGTTACGGCTTATCTCCCTCCTGATTCCCGAATAATCAAGACCCAGTTCAATTATTTCCACTCCTTGGGTCCCAATTATTGATGAATCAAAAAACGCCCAAACGTTTAGGCGCTCTCTCGTCATACTAGTTTCCGGCTATATTAAATCAACATTTCTTATTCAAAGTAAAAAAGAATCACGTCGCTTTCTTGTTTCATGTTTAAACCAACCATGAATACCCAAGAAACATTGTGATTCTTACTTCAGGACACCTGCGAATTTTTATAAATTAACGTCCGTTAACACCGTGACATTAGGATGCCGCTGTAATACAGAAGCTGGCACTTGATTGGTTACTTCTCCGTTGATAACTTCTTTGAGAATAGCTGCTTTCTTTTCTCCTTGTACCAGTAATACAATCTGTTCTGCTTCCATAATCGAAGCAATCCCCATGGTAATTGCTTGAGTTGGTACGTCATCGATACTGTTGAAAAAACGAGCATTTGCTTCACGTGTTGTTTCATCTAATTCAACAACTCGTGTTCTACCCGCGAAATCGGTGCCAGGTTCGTTAAAACCTATATGTCCATTTAAACCTAGCCCTAAAATTTGAAGATCCACTTGCCCAGCAGATTTTATTTGCTCTTCATAATTCTTGCATGCCGCTTCCATATCTTTGGATAATCCATCAGGTATATGAGTACGTTCTTTTTTAATGTCTATATGATTAAACAAATGTTCATCCATAAAATACCGGTAGCTGTTTGGGTCCGTTCCTGCTAAACCGACGTACTCATCTAAATTAAAGGAGGCTGCATGTTCAAATGTGATATCTCCTTGTTTATTTTTTTCAATTAATATTTCATACAGTCTTTCTGGAGTTGATCCTGTAGCCAAACCTAAAATAGGATTTTCTTTTTGATAAAGTATATCCCCTACAAGTTCTGCAGCTTTACTGCTTAATTCATTGTTGTCTTTACAAACGATAATTTCCATGTTTCCACTCCCAACTAGTATGTAAAATCAGGTACATTACTATTTTAACACAAAAAATCATGGAACATATACTCACACATGCATTGCGACGCCGCCAAGCATGCCTGATGTATTTCCTAAAGAAGCCTGCACAATGGTGACGCCCTTAAAAGGTTTCATAATCTGTTTATCCACCCGTTTTTGTATCATGTCGATCAAAACAGTTTGTTCCATGACTCCGCCTCCAACGATAATGGTCCCCGGGTTAAAAGAGTGCACGGCATTAATCAATCCGATGGAGATTTCTTCCACCCAATTCTCGACTATTTTTTTGGCTTCTTCATCACCTTGGTGCCAGTATTCAAATAACACTTTGCCATCCGTAAAAGCAGGATTCACTTGCTGCGCATCTTCTAAGAGAGCCGTTGTTGAAGCATAGCGTTCGTAACATCCTTCCATCCCACAATTACACAGACGGCCGAAAGCATGCGTAATCGTATGACCAAACTCGCCAGCGAACTCCTGGTCGCCGCCATATAACGCTGAATCAATCACAATCGCGCCGCCAATGCCCGTTCCGTATGTTAAAAATAAAAAGTCAGCATATTTTTGACCGACGCCAAATGTATTTTCTCCTAAAGCAGCCGCATTCACATCATTTTGAATGGCAACAGGTACATTGAACTCTTCTTCCAGCATTTCTTTTATCGGTATATGCTCCCATCCCGGTATATTGACGGAAGAAAGAATGACACCATGAACCGGATCAATTTGACCTGCAGAACAAATACCAATCGCATCGAATGGCTCAAAGCGGCTGATTTGATATTTAATATTTTCCAACGCTTTTTCTGCACCCAGATGGCTGTCTGTAGCGAACTCACCTGTTTCCATCGATTCGCCTTCTTCATTGAATGCACCTATTTTCACGGAGGTGCCCCCGATATCTACACCCAGCACTTTCATATTATCATCCTCATTTTTAATTTAATTATACCAAGACACCATTGAAATTAATAGTGCTTTACGATATGATTGCTATTAATTAGAAGCGGTTCCACCATGATTTTATCGCATCATCGAAACTTCGCAAGTTCCATGTAAAATGACAAACGATTATAGAAAAGAGGAATCCAGTATGCAGCTAGAAGACATGAGTCCTGAAGAAAAAATTGGCCAGCTTTTTATGGTGGGCATCGATGGAACATCCATCAACCATCATCATATCCATCTGTTAAAAACATATCGAGTTGGTGGAATTTATTATAAGGAACAGAACGTAAAACATCCGAAGCAAGTGCATCGATTTTCGAAAAACTTACAAAGCTACGCAGATGTGGATCACCCGCTTTTTATAGCCGCAAAACAAAATGGCGGAACTTTAAACGCCATTCAGAATAAAACGACACCAGGACTCACTCCTCAAGAGCTCGGACATTTGAAAAATCGCGTATATACCAAACGTCTCGCTAAGTTTACGGGACAAGAATTAAAACATATGGGGATTCAAATGAACTTAGGTCCTGAACTTTCTTTATCTAAAGAGAACCCGGCCAGTTATGGCGACTCGAATGATTTCACAGCCAAACATGGAAGAGCAGCTATCGAAGGTTTTCAGCAGTCTGCTGTAGCAGCAGTTCCCACCGCATTTCCAGTTGAAAAAAATATTCTGAAAGATGAAGCACCACTATACAAAACACCGCTTCACCCGTTTGATTATGTCATCAAACACGGTGCCCAAGCAATCGCCACTGCAGACGCCTCAACTACTGCAACGGTTTTGCGGAACAAACTTCAGTTTGATGGACTCATCTTGCAAGATTATACGATGCAGACGCCGACAGTTAAGCAGATTTTACAATCGATTCAAGACGGGGCAGATATGGTTCTGATTACCTTACCTTATAAAGAACAAATGAATGCAATAGAGTGTATGTATCATGCTCTCCAATCGGGCGAACTCACTGAAAAACGCTTGCATGATGCACTGGAAAGAATTAATCATCTTAAAAAACAATACATATCGAAAGAAATGACTCCTTTTAATGGAGATGCGTTTTACACAAAGCAGAGTCAATTATTAATGCAACAAATGAGCAGCTATCCCATCCATTGATTCTCTGTGACAGTATCATGCATGTTTATGATAAAGCTGCTTCTCAGCAAATCGAGTTGGTCAAATAATCTACACCGTAAAACCAGGGATTTCTTTACGGCGAAAAATAGATTTTCAGAAAAAATGAGAAACATGTTTCTCTTCGCCCTCCTGCTGGACCAGCCCTTATTATTAATTCTCTACTGAAAAACCGGCCATTCCTAAAGTTTCAATAGCAAATACTTTAAATGAGCTCACTCTAATGCAGGAACTAAAGGGACAGACTTTTCTGCGCTATCAAAAAAGTTCGCATCTTGTATCTTCAAGAGCGAACTTTTTTATTAGCCAATTTTAGATTCTTCGTATTTAATCTCTACCCAATGATTCAAAGCTGCTTTAATGACTGCTTGAGTACGATCATTTACCTTCATTTTAATGAATATATTTGTAACATGGTTTTTAACTGTAGATTGAGTAACTGCTAAATGATCAGCAATTTGTTTATTGTTATACCCGCTTGCGAGCAGCGTAAGAACTTCATACTCCCGTCTTGTTAAAATATCAGTCGGGTGGTATATTTCGGGAGTGGAGACTTCGTCGTTTTGCTGGTTTTTCTCTAAACATGCTTCAATCATTTGATTCGAAATATACGGATGAATCCAGTGGCTTCCTGCTTGTATGCTTTCCAAAGCTTCTAATAATTGGTCTACATGCATATCCTTCGTGAAAAAACCTTTGACGCCTAATTGAAACGCGTGAGATGCATCATATCGGTCTGTTTTATCTGAGAAAAAGACCACTTTGATAAATGGATGATTTTCCAGAAGTTGTTGTATTCCTGCTTCGTTCTGTTCAGGATTTAAAGACGCATCGATTAAAATGATTTCAGGATGCTGTGATAACATATCTTGTAAAGCAGTACATTGGCTTGCCGCTCCGACTACTTCGAAATGTTCTGAACTGTCAAGTATCCGCTTCATCCCTTCGCGAAACAAATCATTCTCATCCAGGATAGCTATCGTTGTTTTTTTAAAATCTCCCATTGTATTTTCCTCTCTATCATTAATTGGCGTGTATGCGTTCGGCTAATATAGTCTTATTGTATCACAAAAACAAGTGATAAACAAATAGCAAAGTCCTATATTAGTTCGGTATTGGGAGTTAATGCTTAGCGTCTCGCTGTTCGGTTATTTTTTTCCGTCCCCTTGCTGTTACCTCCCAAGTATCTAACACTTCGTCTTGCTGATGCAGCAAATAGTTATCAAATAAATTAGCTACGACACAAGCATGATTTGGGATAATTGTCAGCACATCTCCGACTTGTATTCCTTCGTCACCTGCAACAGGGATAATCCCATGTTCTTCTGACAGACTGCCAATAACCAAATTCGGATGTTCCATAATATATCCATGTCCTTGAATACTATCATTTCCGTGAGCTCCTTTATCAAGCGCCAATGTTTTACTGCCGGCATCAATCACGATTCGGTTGTGTTTTGCTGTTACGACAGATGCTTTTACTGTTAAAGCACATTGCTCCTTTGCAGCTGCCCCAAGTCCGACTTGCACCATATCAAAAAAGACGGCATTACCCGGCCGGATTTCCGTAATTTCTTCCATATTTTCATAAAATTGAAACGTAGGTGTCGACCCAACACTGCGATGTTTAATAGGGATGCCATTGTCTTCGCATAATTGAGCACTTTCTGTAATCGAAGTGACTTCCTGTTTGGCGATTTGTTTGACTTCGCTAATGGATCCGGCACCATACGCATGCCCTGCATGGGTTAAAAGTCCAGTAAGCGATAAACCGCTCATATTACCGATATCCGCAGCAAGTTCCAACACTTCTTCTCTTGGTTCAACTCCGCAACGATTTAAGCCGGAATTGACTTTAATCCAAACCTCTAAGGGATCCTCTGCCTCCATTGCTTGATTTAATCGGGACGCTTGCTCAAAAGAATCCACAGCGACAACAATTCTGGCTTGTTCTCTCAGCTTTTGTATTCGCTTTATTTTTAAAGGATGGGAAATGGGATACGCAATCAATACATCTTTAAAACCTGCTTCAACCAGCATCTCTGCTTCGCCAACCTTTGCTGCAGTTAGGCCAATGGCTCCGGAGTTGATTTGCAATGAAGCAATATCTTTACTTTTATGTGTTTTAATATGCGGGCGATAATCTACCCCGTAGGTTGATGCCATGTTCGCAATATTATCAATGTTATTTAATAACTGCAGTTTATCAAGTAATAACGCAGGTGTCTCCAATTGCTCTTGTACTTTATTCATGAAAATGTCCTCCTTTTTCGCTTCTTTTGTTGGTATAGTATTTTCATTATTGGAAATAAACTTCACAAATTCCAGGGGTATTCTTTAGGAGGTACCGAATGGACAGTAATCATTTCGTCTTTCGTCGGGTGCTGTACACTTAATCGCTCTGCCCATAACGCAATTTGCTCTCCTGGCCGATTTACTTGCTGGCCATATTTTTGGTCCCCGTAAATTGGAAAACCAGCATGAGCTAATTGAACGCGGATTTGATGCGGACGCCCAGTTTGCAACTTTACACGTACCCGTGATAAGCCATTGCCAGACGCTTCCACTGTATAGTGCAGTACCGCCTTTTTAGCTTCCTTAACACTCGATCTTGTTACTTGCACGATATTTTTTTGTCGGTCTTTGAGTAAAAAGTCTTCTAGTTTACCGGAAGATTTTTTTATTTTACCCCGTACAACGGTAATATATTCCCGCTCTACAGCTTGTTTACGCAATTCGTTAGACAAACGACTCGCAGCTTTGGATGTCTTCGCAAAAACAATTGCGCCTCCCACAGGACGGTCTAACCGATGAACTAAACCAAGATAAACATTACCCGGCTTTTGATAACGGACTTTTATATCTTGTTTTAACAGATTCAATAAATCCAAATCTTTTGATTCGTCTGCTTGAACAGGTATATTGACAGGTTTTTCTACAATAAGTAAATGATTATCTTCATATAAAATAGGGATATCCACGTAAGAAACCTCTCTTCTTAAAACTGATAAAAACTTGGTATTCGCTATGGTTTTTATAGCGAATGCTTTAGTTGCACTTATGCAGGAAGAAAGACGACAGGCTTTCTTCACGGCGATGGAAAACATGGCATTCACTAAGGTTTTATTGTGAATACCTTCGTTGCACTTATGCAGGAAGAGAGTGTTGCACTTCTAACCTGCCAAATAAAAAAGACCACACTATAGTGATCTTCTTTAAGAATAGCATATATGAAGGATATTTTATAATAATCCAGCCAGCTTGATACCATTTAAGATACCATCTTCTGCGACATCTGTTGTCACGTACTTTGCAATTGTTTTTACCTCTTCGCGGGCATTGCCCATTGCAACACTATTTGGAATCATGTGCAGCATTTCCCTGTCGTTTAACCCATCACCAAAAGCATACGTATGCTCTTTTTCCACTTGTAAATTCTCCATCAATTTTTTAATCCCAAGTGCTTTCGAACCGCCTTTTGGTAATACATCCACTGAGTAATCATGCCATCTGATAAAATCAAATGTATCCAATGCTTCTTCATAGGGCTTTTCGGCATTCGCCTCACAAAAGAGCAGCGCTTGATAAGTGTCCGATTTTTTATACGCTTCAGGATCATAAACAAGCGGAGCATCTATTTTTAAAGAATTAATTGCTTCGTTCACATACGGGTCTCCTTGGACGTTTGTTTGCCAGCCTGCCGCATCCAAATAAACCAGTGGGTGACGCTTCTTTGCAGACAAAGTTTCCAGCTGTTTAATCCCTTCAAAATCCAATGGGTTTTTATAAACAACTTCTCCTTCATGAACCACGTATTGTCCATTTAAACTCACATACGTTTCAATACCCAACTGTTCGCGTAAATCTTCAAAAGCAAAGGCAGCTCTTCCTGTGGCAATTGCAACGTAATACCCTTGATTTTTCAACTCCAACACGGCTTCATAAGCAGTTTTCGGTAAAGCTTTGTCATGATCCAGTAAAGTACCATCTATATCGAAGAAAATAACTTTTTTAGTCATCTCATTTTTCGCTCCATTTATTATACTCTAAATCAAACTTCAGCCTACCAATAACCTCTGCAACTGTCAATTTATTGAGCCAGCCTTAGTTAATCATAGATTACCTGCCTTATTTACTTATGGCTCTCTTTTTCAAGATGCTTTTTCCTCGCCGGCCAATCCCATTAACTTTTTATCCGCACGGCCGTGCATAAAGTGGTATACAACAAGGCCAACTAATATAACACCGCCTAAAATGGCATACATACCGCGGTAGCCAAAAACCGGCTCAATCAAACCTAACACCAGCGGCCCCATGCCGAGCGCGAAATCCAGAGAAATAAAATACGTAGAGTTCGCCAGCCCCATGCGTTCAATAGGTGTCACTTTGATAGCGACCGCTTGTGTACAAGACTGATAATTTCCATAGCCAAGCCCAATGAGAACTGCAGCTAATAGTAAGGCAAAGCTGGTCGTTGCTTGACTGAGGATAAACATGCCAATGGCAGCTAAAATGATTCCTGGATAAGCAATACTGTTGGCACCTTTCACATCCATGATTTTTCCTGTAAAAGGACGCGTCACCAAAATAATCACGGCATATACTAAGAAAAACATACCGCCTGCTTCCACCAACCCAATTTCCTCTGAAAACGTGGAAATAAATGACAGAATCCCTGCATAACCAAATGCGACGACAAATAAAGCGAACGAAATCGGTAATGCCCGCTTTTCAAAGTAGTCACTCAAACGAAAACCTTTTTTCTCCACCTGCTCATTTTGCTGCTCAATGACAGGGACTTGAATCGTCCATGCCATAATTAAACTAACAATTCCGACGATAGAAGAAAATACAAAAATACTGGTGTAGTTTAACGCTTCGATTAATATAATACCGATCAGCGGACCAATGGCTGTAGAAAGTACAACACTAATACTAAAATAGCTGATTCCTTCTCCGTTCCTGCTGGGCGGTATAACCTGTGAAACAATCGTTCCTGTCGCTGTGGTGGCAAACCCAAGACCAACTCCTTGAATAACGCGAACTGCTAATAAGGCATAAATTCCAAAATCAACAAAGTAGAAAAAAGACATCATAACAAATATGATAATCCCAATAACTAACATTTTTTTCGTACCAAATTTTTGAATTTGTCTCCCCGCATATAGCCTGCCGCCTAATACACCGATAATAAAAATACTGGCAACTAATCCTGCCATACCAGTAGATGCTTCAAAACGGAGCATCGCGTAGCCCGCCATCGTAACTAACAATAAATACATCGATAACATCAATACAAAATTGACAATCGAAGTCGAAATAAATTCTTTCGTCCATAATTTTTCTCTTTCCACTATTACTCCTCCTGCTATTGATACAAACTAGTGATAACCAATCCCTTTATTTTATCAAAAACAAGCTCTTCTTTAAATTCACGCAGCTTACAATAAAAAAAGAGAGTTTTTCACCCTCTTTTTTCTTCATATGATTTAGGCAATATATTAACTGAAAAGCCTCCATTGGAATCAGCTGTCGATTCCAGTTCCCAATTGGAAGACAACATTTCTTCGACTACAGCAAATTGGGCCTTGGTTAATGGAATATTTAACACTTTATCATCTACAACTTCAAAGTCTTTCTCTTCTTCTAAAGCAAATTTCATACCCAAAAGGTTTTTGACACCACCAAGAGTCACAAATTTAACATGATACCCGGACAGGATAGCTGACGTGATGTTTTGAGGATTTTTGTTATATGCTTCTATTAAATCTTGATACTCAAAACGGCCGACGTATTCATTTAATTCTGCTGCCTTTTCCTGTTGGACATACGTTAATAACGTTTGCCTTTCCATCCCTTTTGCTAAAGGCGCTTCAATTAAGTAGGCCACCATCAATGATACTGTTGCTACCAATGTCTTTCTCCTCTCTAGCATCGTTACTCCATATTCAGTATAACGCATATATTCCCTTCTTTTCAGCAAATGCGCTTCAGTAAGTAATCCTTTAACTATATTACAGTAACATTACATTACCTTTACAATGTTGTCACAAAATGGAAACTAGATAGAATTAAGAACTAAAAATATGTACAATAGATATAATTTACTGAATCTAACAGCCTCATATTTATACAATTTTATGTAAGCAATACCATTTACGATGCTATACAATCAAGAAAGGGGAATTTTTATAGTGGCTAAAAAGAAAACCGTACTGTCCGTAACCGCAGGAGCTTTTATCGCCTCTTCTTTAGTGGGAGCACAAGGAGCTGATGCCTCCTCCTATAAAGTAAAATCCGGAGACAACCTTTGGAGTGTTGCCGAGAAGAACAACACGAATGTGGCTCATTTAAAGAAAGTGAATCATTTAGACAGTGATTTGATTTTTCCGAAGCAAGTCATTAAAGTGGACGGAAAAGATTCAAGCTCTAAATCGAGCACATCGAGTGAATCCAGTTCTTTAAATAAAGCAAAAGCACCTAAATCTTCCAGTACATACAAGGTAAAAAGCGGCGACACCTTAAGTCAGATTGCAGCAGATCATGACACCACAGTTGATAAGTTAAAGAAAAACAACGATTTAGACAGCAGCACTATTTTTCCTGGTGATAAAATAAAAGTAGATGGCTCCAGTTCATCTTCATCGTCCAGTTCAAGTGACAGCAGTTCATCGGACTCAGACAATGATAGCGGCAGCTCAAACAGCTCCAGTGAATCAAACAGTTCTTCTTCCAGCTACACCGTTGAGAGTGGAGATACACTTGGACAAGTCGCCAATAAAGAAAATGTATCGGTTAGCGATTTAAAAGAGTGGAACAACATCTCCGGTCATCTCATTTATCCAGGAGATAAACTTTCTTTAAAAGAAAACAATTCTTCATCCAGCAGTTCTAATGACGATAGCTCAACAGATTCAAGCAGCTCCAATGAAGATGCTTCTTCCAGTTCAAATGATGATAAAGACAGCGATAAAGATAAAAGTTCTTCCACTGATTCTGAAAGCAAAGAAAACGTCTCTGCCCCTGCTGAAAACGGTACGGATGTAGTAAGTAAGGCGAATTCCCAAGTGGGTGCACCTTATGAGTGGGCAGGAGCTACTCCTTCCGGCTTTGATTGCAGCGGTTTTATTTACTGGGCTTTTGACGAAGCAGGAGAAGATGTGGATCGTTTATCTACAGACGGATTTTACAACCGTTCGTATATGATTGACAGCCCTCAGGAAGGTGATTTAGTATTTTTCGAAAATACGTATAAAACTGGAATTTCTCATATGGGGATTTATGTAGGAAATAATGAATTTGTCCATGCAGCGAATGAAAAAACCGGTGTTACCAAAACAAGTTTAGATAATCCATATTGGAGCGACCATTTCCACAGTTACAAACGTTTTTATTAATCTACCTCAAAGTCCAAAGAGCCTTACTGGTTCTTTGGATTTTTTATGTTTGTTGGGAAACCATAGTACTTTATAGTACTTTTTTGACCATTATTCGTCCATGTATTTTTCTATTTACCTCTGGTTTGCTCGTGAAATTTCATAAAACTTTCATTTATTCACAGGTTTGTCACAGTTTTTTGAAGGACTGATGACATTTAAAAATGAGTGGGGCAAAAGCATTTATAAACGTGCACTTCTTTGATACGATTCATCTAGATAAGGACATATAAATGGATTGAATATAGAAACACAAGGAGCAGTTAAATGAAAAAATCAATTTTACCTTTTATTGTAATTATTGCAGCAGTTCTGGGATTGGGCGGTTGGTCCGTGTATCAATTTGTCGATTCAAATGACTCAGGCAGTTCGCAGGATGACTTTGATGACGGGATGATTGTAGCGGACCCGGAGGATGAAGACGGAGATTCATCAGACGATTTAGGACTGGAAACAGGTGAAAAGGCACCCGATTTTGAATTGGAAACACTCGACGGGGATAAGGCAAAACTATCCGACTATGAAGGGGAACGCGTCATTGTAAACTTTTGGGCGACCTGGTGTCCGCCTTGTCGTGAAGAAATTCCTGACCTGAAAAAATTGTACGATGAAGAAGATAATCTGGAAATTTTAGCCGTGAATATGACATCAGACGAAACATCGGACATGGATGAGATTGAAAAATTCGCGAATGAAGAATTTGACATGCCATTTCCCGTTTTACTAGACCATGATGATGAGGTTAGACAAGCATATAAAGTTGTTGCTTACCCGACATCTTATATGGTTGATTCAGACGGCAAAATTCAAGATTTCGCCATGGGCGCCATGACACATGAACAAATGAAAAGTAAACTTGATGAAATCGACTAATCAATTGCACCAGTTCCTTCTAAAGTGAGAAGCAACTGGTGTTTTTTAATAACCGGAAACTATAAAAATTGAAATCGTAACGAAATTCACTGCCATTGAGAATGCGACGAATCCCTTTTTTCTCCCAGTGTCTTTATTCTGCAGATTTTTCCCAATCATACATTGAACTCAAAAAAGAAAGACAACTTTATATTTCTCCCTCATTTTTACGGAAGATTGATGAAAACTTAATTTTACAGCCATTTTATGCTCCAAAATTCAATTTCGACTGGCTGGCCAGCTCATTTTACAAACAACTGTGATAATTGGCTGCATGCATCTTTATAGCATTCCGTTTACGATATTATTATCATAGAAAACAAAGGAGCGTTTTAAAGATGCCAACCATTATTGACATTTCTCATCATCAAGACCCTGTAAAAATCAATTACGATACGCTGGCCAAACAAGTAGATCTCGTGATTATTCGAACACAATACGGGTCGAACGTGATCGACAAGCATTACAAAACACATCACCAAGCATTTCAAAAAAGAAATATCCCGACTGCTGCTTATGCCTGGGTTCGCGGTATCAATGTCTCTGATATGGAAAAGGAAGCAGCCGACTTTTACGAACGAACCAAAAATTTCCATCCCACTTGCTGGTTTCTAGACGTGGAAGAAAAATCGATGAAAAATATGCGCCAGGGTGTGAGCGCTTATCTACAGAAGCTGCGGGCACTTGGAGCGGAAAAAACAGGTGTTTATATTGCTCACCATCACTACCAGGACTTTAATATAAAACTTAGCGAAGCAGATGCGGTCTGGCTCCCGCATTATGGATCCAACAACGGCAAAATCAACTCTGAGCCGAAGTTCCCTTGCGATATTCATCAATATACGGATAAAGGAAAATTGAAGGGATATGCAGGACCGTTGGATTTAAACAGATTAGTCGGCAGTAAAAAGTTGGATTTTTTCACGGAGACTTCCTCAACAACATCCGATAAAAAGGTAGTAAAGGATTCGACTTCTCATACAGGAAAACGTATTGTCAATAAGCATACTGATCCTGTGCATTTTTATGACACTCCCCGCTGGAAGGACCCGACCGGAACCTTTCTGCCAAAAGAAAGCTGGACTGTGAGCGGAAAATACCAAGTAGAAGGTTCACCTATGTATGAAGTCAAAAACAGCAAAGGAAAACTCTTTTACATTACAGCAAACGATAAATATGTTCAAATCGAAACAGCAAAATCAACAAGTATGTTCCATGAAGTGAAGCAAGGTGATACTGTATCAGAGCTTGCTGCAACCTACCAAACTTCCGTTGCTCACATTAAACGACTAAATAAATTGAAAAACGTCCATAAAATCTACCCAGGCCAAAAATTAAAAATAAAGCAATAAAAGAGTTTGATAGAAACTGGATATCCGCCAATTCTTTAGAGCGCGTGCCAAAATTATACTGCCATAAAAAACATAACAATTCCATTCCATTAAAAAAACCGGACAGTGTTACCTGTTGTCCGGTTTTTTAGTTCTTTTAATTTTTACATGGACCAGCTAGGCCTTCACTTTCGCCATGACTGCCTGTTTCAAGTTATGCAAAGTATGCGAACTGCCTTCTTTTGTTGCTTCTTTCACGCCAAAATAAAATTTTATTTTCGGTTCCGTACCAGATGGGCGAATACAAAACCAGGCACCGTCATTCAGTTTATATTTCAGCACATTGGAAGTCGGCAACTCGATTGTTTCTTCGCGATCTTCCCAGATGAACTTACGCTTGCTGCTGGCATAATCTTCAGAGACAAGCACATCCTTTTCAGCCAGTCTTGTCGGTGGATTGGTTCTGAAATCATCCATAATGGCCGCAATTGTTTCAACGCCTGCCCGCCCTTCTAACGTTAAAGATTCCAGCCCTTCCTGATAAAATCCGTATGTGTCATATAATCGATCCAAGACATCTTTTAAACTCATACCGTTTTTCTTATGATGAGCAGCTGCTTCAGCAATGAGCAGGCAAGTTTGGACAGCGTCTTTGTCCCGTACAAAATCACCGATTAAATAGCCGTAACTTTCTTCATAACCGATGAGAAACTCATAGGCACCTGTCGTCTCAAACTCTTTAATCTTTTCACTGATATATTTAAAACCAGTTAAAGTATCGATAGAAGTAAGGCCGTGAGCTCGAGCTATTTCACTGCCCAGCTCAGAAGTGACAATCGTTTTTAACACAACCGCATTGTCTGCCAGTTCATTTCTTTTTTCTTTTTCATTAATTAAATAATGTACTAATAAAGCTCCAATTTGATTTCCGTTCAGTAACTCGTATGTTCCAGTTTTATTGCGAACGGCTACACCAACACGATCTGTATCAGGGTCTGTCGCAAGCAGAATATCTGCCTGATTTTTCTCCCCATACTGTATCGCGAGTTCAAAAGCTGCATCTTCTTCCGGGTTAGGCTGTTTCACGGTTGAAAAATCAGGGTCCGGCTGCTCCTGCTCTTTGACGACCTCCACTTGCTTTAAGCCGATTTTCGCAAGTCCTTCTTGAACAGGACGATTCCCCGTACCATGTAAAGGTGTATAAACGATGCGGAGCTCATTGGCCATGTCATGAATCATTTCCGGCTGCAAGCTGAGCGAAGCAACCTTTTCTAAATAAGCCTTGTCCACCTTCTCGCCAATCATTGTTAATAACCCTTCGTCTAATAACGCTTGTTGGCCCGCGACAGAAATTTCCAATTCGTTTTCCACACTATTCACTTTATCGACAATGACTTCCGCATCTTCTGAGGCAAATTGTGCACCGTCTTCTCCATATACTTTAAACCCATTATAAGGAGCTGGGTTATGACTCGCGGTAATAACAATCCCGCTGCACGCATGCAGATAACGTACAGCAAATGACAATTCAGGGGTTGTCCGTAAAGATTCGAATACATACGTCTGAATGCCGTGCTGTCCGATGGTTTTCGCTGATTCAAGAGCGAATGTTTTCGATTGATGGCGCGAATCATAAGCAATGACGACGCCTCTCTGTTTTGCTGCTTCCCCCTGCTCCTCTATGTATCTGGCTAACCCTTCTGCTGCTTTCCGGACGGTGTAAATATTCATCCGATTCGTTCCCGGCCCGATGATCCCGCGCATACCCCCCGTTCCAAATTCTAAATGTTTATAAAAACGATCTTCTAAATCCGTTTCATCTTCTATGTTTTCAAGCTGTGTTTGTAAAGTTTCATCTAAACCAGAAAAATTTTTCCAGCGCTTATATGCGTCTTGCCATTGCATCAGCCATTTCCCCTTCCATCCGTCATTTCATCTAAAACTGTTATAATAGTATGCTTATCATATCAAATTTGCCCGTATAAACGAAGCAAGACCCTTCTTGAGACCTGGATATCAGAAGAGATACAAGAGCTGTCCGTGTTACAACTCCAACAAAAGAGCTGTTTTATCATCCGCTGGTTTGAGTCTTGGATAAACGATACATTCAGTGTCTTCTGTTTCTCTATTTTCGATGTTCTCCAGCAATTTGTCCAGCCCATGTTGAAAAGCATAAGCGGCTGTTTTTTTCCATACTTTCGTTTCTTCTAAACCAAATGGGATTTGCAAGCCATCGCTGATTAGTAAGATTTGCTGCACCCGTTTCAAAGCAATACGACCGTATTCTAAATGTTGAATTGCTGCTTTACTGCCATCAAGGATGCCATATCCATGTTTGGTATTTAATTGACGACGGTTTTCTTTTAAGAGAGGTTTCAGGTGCTCTTTCTTTTCTGCAAAGGATAGAGATTTAGTTGCTGTTTCATTCTGAAGACGAACTAATTCTTCAATAGCCCGTTGATCCAGGCTGCTTATTAAATCATATGTAATGAATCGTATATCGCCGTTTTCATACTGTAAAATAATCATACAATCTCCGGCATGAACATAATCAAAAGAAACAAGATCTTGATTCAATTGAATGATGGCTGCTCCCGTAGAGCTGCGCTGCAATTTAGGTATGTCTTCAATGGAGCTTCCTGCAAACTTCTCCTCCATTGCTTCATAACTCTTAACCGTTTCTTCTGCTATGAATTGATTCGCTTGCGTGATTCTTTTCAGTAATGTTTGTTCAGGATTTTCTTGGAGCATTTTTTGTTGCACCGCACGGGAGGCAATATCCCCCGATAAACTTTCCAGCCCGGTTGCCCCGTCCATGACCGCATATATACTATTCTTTCGATTGATCGCATACGCATCCTCATTTACTGCTCCATATCCTTTTTTATGAATTTTCGTTACGTTCATGTAAACAACTCCTTCTTCGCACACGCTGATTTCCTGTACTTTTTCAGCAAAAACCTAT
>DATGUO010000075.1:0-12697 GCA_035301305.1 Pseudogracilibacillus sp. | reverse complement strand
AATCCATGGTCAGGTAGGTGTAACCTGGACTAATCATTTAGGAGCTAATTTAGTTGTTGTTGCAAACGACGAAGTATCGAAAGATGAAGTACAGCAAAATTTGATGGATATGGTGCTTCCTGATGTGATTCAGACTCGGTTTTTCTCATTGCAGAAGACAATAGACATTATTCATAATGCGTCTCCCCGTCAAAAAATATTTTTAGTCGTTCGCGATGTACAAGATGCCTTAACTCTCAAAGAAAGCGGTGTACCAATTGATCAATTAAACATTGGCAATATGCATTATGAAGAAGGGAAGAAACAAATTACATCAACGATTTCAGTGGATAAGGATGACAAAGCAGCATTTAAGCGATTGGATGAACTGGGTGTCAAAATGGACATGCGCGGAGTCCCAACTGATCGCAGCCAAAATATCATGGATTTATTGTAATGTCAGTTCGTTTCCAGTTAGAGATATAAATAAAAGAGGAGGGAATGCAGTATGTTACTGGAAGCAAGTTTAATAGCATTATGGGCTGGAATTATCGGAATTGATATGTATGTTGGATTATTGCATATACATCGCCCTATTGTTAGCGGTTTAGTCGTTGGAATTATTTTAGGTGATATCACTACCGGTTTATTGGTTGGCGGGACACTTGAATTAGTTTGGATAGGGATGGTACCACTTGCCGGCGCCCAGCCTCCAAACGCAGTTATTGGCGGGACAATTGGAGCAGCTTTTGGTATTTTACTGAAAGTAGATGCTGATGCTGCTGTCGGAATTGCTATCCCATTTGCAGTGGCAGTTCAAGCGTTGATTACCTTACTATTTACAGCATTTGCCCCCGTGATGCATAAAGCGGACCAATATGCACTGGATGCGAATTATAGAGGAATAGAACGGATAAACTATTTAGGTATTGCTATACACTTTGTTTTTAACTCGATAATAGCATTTCTTCCTATTTACTTTGGGGCTGAAGCAGCAGGAAATGCTGTAGAAAAAGTTCCACAGTGGATTATCGATGGATTCGCTATAGGTGGCGGTATTATGCCGGCTATAGGTTTTGCAATGCTACTGCGTATTATGCTGAAAACAGAGTATATTATGTTTTTTATTACTGGGTTTATTTTGATAGCCTATTTAGATATGGATATTTTGGGAGTTTCTTTGATAGGTCTGGCTATTGCCTTGTATGACTATTACCAAAATAAAGATAAAGGTACAGATGGTGGACCTGGTTCTGGTCCAAACAATCAAGGAGGGGAGGAAATAACCGATGGCATCTAATTATGTTTATGAAGACACAAGTGAAGCGGAACGTCTGACAAAGGGCGAATTAAACAAACTTGCTTTTCGTTCCATGCTGCTTCAAGCCTCTTTTAACTATGAACGAATGCAGGCGGGTGGTTGGCTGTATTCCATATTGCCGGGATTACGTAAAGCACACAAAAATAAGAATGATTTAAGTGAATCGATGAAAAGTCACTTGCAGTTCTTTAATACGCATCCATTTGATGTAACCTTTATTATGGGTATTGTTTTAGCAATGGAGAGGACAAAAGAAGACCGTGAAGCTATTCGGGGGATAAAAGTAGCCATGATGGGCCCACTTGGTGGAATAGGAGACGGGTTATTCTATTTGACCGCTTTGCCGATTACTGCCAGTATTGGTTCTTCGCTTGCGAAGGACGGGAATATATTTGGACCGCTTATCTTTCTCTTAATGTTTAATGCGATTCATTTCGGAGCTCGTTTTGGGCTTATGCACTATGGTTACAGGACCGGTGTCAAAGCAATGGGGAAGTTGAAGGAAGGAACGAAACTGGTGTCACGGGCTGCATCTATTGTAGGTTTGACGGTTGTTGGCGGTATGATAGCAAAATTTGTAGATTTTTCTATCGATTATACATTGGATTTTGGAGAAGAAGGTATGGATATCCAAGAAGATGTCCTGGATGATATTATGCCTGCTATGCTTCCGTTAGGTTACACGCTTTTGATGTATTGGTTGTTGAAAAAAGGTGTTTCACCAATATATTTAATCATCATAACCGTTATTGTCGGAGTGATTGGTTCAGGATTAGGTATTCTGGCTGGAGGAGAATAAATTGGTAATGAATGAATCGCATGGAAAACAATAAGTATTTTTGCATTGTGGCATATTTAAAAAAGAAAGGCTCTCATTATGAGGAGAGTCTTTCCTGTTTGTAAGGAGGAAAAAGCATGATAGGTTTCGTTATTACAGGTCACGGCACCTTTCCAGAAGGGGTGTTACAGTCTGTTGAGCTAATTACTGGTGAGGTAGCTCAAATCAAAACGGTCACTTTTGAAACGGACACAGATAAGCTGCATGATGATTTAGATGCTGCGATGACAGATGTAGATACAGGAGACGGGGTTGTTTGTTTTGCCGATTTAGCAGGTGGCACTCCGTTTAATGTCTGCTCTAAAATAGCAGTGAAGAAAGATAATGTCCGCGTTATTGGTGGAACGAATTCACCGATGCTGTTAAGCGGTGTTTTCCAAAGAGAAAATGCAGTAGATGCTTTTGTAGATGCAGTGATACAGGAAGGAAAAGACAATATTAAAGCCTTTGAAATGAAACAGGAGAAGAAAGATATTTCGGAATCTGACTCTGATGGGGTTTAGGGTTTTTCATGATAATGCACGTGATTAGTGAATTGCAAGGGAGGTGGGAAAATTGATTTTGACCATTACGCTAAACCCATCAGTGGATATAGGCTATGCTTTGGATACATTCCAAATCGATCAGGTGAACCGTGTAGAGGACATTTCCAAAACAGCTGGAGGGAAGGGTTTAAATGTAGCAAGGGTGTTGCGCCAGTTAGAAGAGGAAGTTGGGGCTGCCGGGTTTTTAGGTGGCCATTTAGGCGACTTTATCCGAGGTGCGGTTAAAAATTTAGGAATTCACGATTATTCTACGCCTATTACTGGAAACACGCGAAACTGTATAGCCGTGATTCATGAAGGAAAGCAAACAGAAATCCTGGAATCCGGCCCGGTGATTACAGAAGAGGAAGCAAAGCGATTTTTAGACCAGCTCCGGGATGTAGCTGCTGAATTAGAAGTGATTACTATTTCCGGAAGTCTGCCTAAAGGACTTTCCCAAGATTTTTATCAGCAGACGTTACAGGTTTTAGATCAACCGCAAGCACCTGCTGTGTTTCTGGATACCAAAGGAGAACTGTTGAAGGAAACATTAGCTGGTGAAATAAAGCCGTTTTTAATTAAACCAAATGAAGAGGAACTGGCTGACCTGATAGGAATACCTCTTAAAAAAGAACAAGAAATGGTGGATGTTTTAACCTCGTCTCTTTTTGCAAATGTACCTCATGTAATCGTGACGCTAGGAGACAAAGGAGCTGTAGTAAAACAGAATGACTGTATTTACCGAGCGGAAATTCCTAAAATCGAAACAGTAAATCCAGTAGGATCAGGGGATGCTGTACTGGCTGGTTTTGCAGCTGGCTACGCTCGCGGATTGCAGGGAGCTGAATGGATTCAATATGGCCTGGCGATGGGCGTTTTAAATGCGATGGAGGAAAAAACGGGACAGGTAAATCCTGAAAAAGTCGATTGGTGCATGCAACAAATTAAAGTCACTTCAATCGTTTAAATCATATAGGAGGCGTATGTGGCATGACGTTAACACCAGGAAAACAGAGAGGTTTAGAACTGATTTCAGATGAGAACCATATTATTTTGGCAACAGCAATGGACCAGCGGGGGTCGCTCGGAAAAATGATTCAAGGCTTTAATGAGGATATTAGTTATGAAGCGGGCTTGAAGAAATTTAAACAAGGCGTCAGTGACGTATTAGGAAACCAATCTTCATCGCTTTTGCTTGACCCAGAATACGGCTGGGAAGCAGCTGCTAAATTAAATGACGATGTTGGTTTAATTATGGCGTATGAAAAAACTGGATATGACGCTACGGAAAAAGGACGCCTGCCAAACTTAGTGGATCACTATGCTGTAAAAGATTTGAAAGAGGCAGGAGCAACTGCAGTTAAACTATTGATTTATTACAATCATTATGAGGAAGAAGCGATTAACCAAACAAAAAAAGCGTTTATCACACGAGTAGGCGATGAATGTAAACAAAATGATATTTTATTTATTTTGGAGCCTGTTGCTTACAGTGTAGAAGACAGTGATCCTAAAGGAGCAGCCTTTGCCAAGTATAAGCCGGCAATAGTCGATTATTTTATGGAAGAATTTTCGAAAAGTGTTTACGGGGTAGATGTCTTAAAAGTAGAAGTTCCTGTAGCAATTTATCATGTAGAGGGGTATGAACAGTATGACAATCATGACCCTGTCTACAGTCAAGCAGAAGCAGCGGAAAAATACAGGACTGCTTCTGAAAAAAGTCGTGTTCCATTTATTTACTTAAGCGGCGGTGTCACAAATGAACAATTTGTAGACACATTATATTTTGCGGAAGAAGCTGGGGCTGACTTCAACGGCTGTTTGTGCGGCCGGGCAATTTGGAAAGAAGGAGTGGAGCCATTTGCAAAAGAAGGGCATGACGCCTATTACGAATGGCTGCAGCAAGTTGGCACAGAGAATTTACAAAAAGTAGCAGATGCTGTTCGGAAAACAGCGAAACCTTGGTAAGAAAAACCTGCAAAGCATGATGCCTTTGCAGGTTTTTTTAATGAACAAAAAGAAAGCACTACATGCAAGGGCTCTTTTCGTGTATGTATTCAATATTTTAATGCCTTAATGAATAGTGGCTAACGCATTTTACCTGCTGGAACTTTTTGGGAAAGAAAAGAAGTCATATTCTATAGAGCACGAGCTTTTTTGAGTTTGCTGTAATGGGAAGCGCTCAGGCTTCCTTATGGTATTTCGTTTTTTATATTGGTATATTGAAAGTACATACAGAGCGGAAAAGTTGCTTGAGAGGAGTTTGGCATGTGGACAGGAAAAAACTAATCAGTATAAGGGACCTGCAAATGAAATTTGGCATGCATCACGTATTAAAAGGCCTTGATTTAGATGTATTCCAAGGGGATATTATCGGTTATATAGGTCCGAATGGAGCGGGAAAAAGTACGACAATTAAAATTATTCTTGGCTTAATAGAAGACTATGCTGGTGAAGTTGAAATATTTGGAGAGCCGCTGCGACAGGAGAAACTGCATCATAAGAGAAGGATTGGCTACGTTCCGGAAAGTGCGGATATGTACGAACAGTTAACACCAAGTGAATATCTCTCTTTTACAGGAACCTTATATGGGATAAAACCAGCCGTTGCTAATGAAAAAGCATTCCAGCTTCTTCGTTTACTTGAGATGGAAGATGTATTTCATCAACGAATCGACGGTTTCTCCAAAGGGATGCGGCAAAAAGTATTAATTGTATCCAGTTTGCTTCATAATCCGGATATTATTTTTTTAGACGAGCCATTAAATGGATTAGACACGAATAGTGTTTCGGTCATGAAGCAAATATTCAAGCAGCTGGCTACTCAAGGGAAAACAATCTTTTTCTCTTCCCATATGATGGAGTTAGTGGAAAATGTGAGTAACCGTATTGTGCTGCTTTCAGATGGGAAAGTTGCAGCAGACGCAAGTTTCGCTGAGTTACAAGCACAAAATCAAGAGGGGTCACTTGAAGGGATTTTTAATCAGTTAACAGGTTTCAAGGAGCAGGAAAACATCGTCGAATCTTTTGTAAATTATGTTGTCAACCAAGATACGAAGCGTGCAGGCTATGCATAATTTTCTTATTTTGAAAATACTCGACTATTTTCGTCCGTTATTGGAAAAGTTTCAGCTGGATTATCCGCTTTTGCGGCATTTTTTAGCTGTAAAGTTAGTGATGGATCACCGTCGTTCCTCCACGCTTTTTGAAGATGCTGATAAGAAAGAAGGAAATCCTTTTTTTCGGTCGCTCTGGTTGTATGCTTTATACGGGATTATCTTAATATTTTTTATATACGGTGAAGCTTACATGCTGCAGATGAGTATTATATTCGGCGTTGCTTTGTTTATTTTAATGACGTCATTGATTGCGGACTTTTCACCTGTTTTATTAGATACACGAGATAAAGCGATGCTGGATACGAAGCCCGTAGATGCCAAAACGATTGCTACTGCGAAATTTATTCATATTTTTATTTACTTAATTCTGCTGGTAGGGTCTTTCACGATAATTCCCATTCTTTTCATGTTGTTTGTTCAAGGACTGTTTTTTACCGTTTTATTTGTTGTCATGCTTATGTTGTTTTTAGTGTTCACAATGGCCTTGACGTCACTTGTTTATATACTTGTATTGAAATTATTTTCAGGTACTTCCTTAAGAAATACCATCAGTTATATCCAGATTCTTTTCGCGATTGGCATTATTGTGGGCTACCAGCTTATTATTCGTACGTATGGGTATGTCGATACAGAAGTGATGTATGTCTTTAAATGGTGGCATGCTGTGCTGCCGCCGTTCTGGTTTGCTGCTCCTTTTGAACTCGTGATGAATCAAAATACATCTGCGGCAATTATCGTGTTATCCTGTATATCGCTTGTGATTCCTATTGCGGCGATGGGTCTCTATTATTACTATATGCCGACCCTTGAAAAAAACATTCAAAAACTGCAAGTGTATTCAAATACTTCTCAAGAGAAAAGTTCTTTCATAGAACGGTTTTGGGGAACGGTTTTGTGCCATACAGAAGAAGACCGTGTTTATTTTCAATTTGTTTATCGGATGATTCGACGGGAACGGGAATTTAAATTAAAAGTGTATCCGGCTCTGGGAATAGGTGTGGTCCTGCCGTTTATTTTTCTGTTTTCCCTTGTTGGTACCGTTTCGCAGGGAGAACTTGCAGACAGCTTGTCTTATTTATATATGTACGTCATGCATCTGTTTATTGGAATAGCTCTTTATACGTTTCAGTTTTCTGGGAGTTTTAAAGGAGCATGGTTGTTCAAAGCTTCTGGAGGAGAAAAGACAAAGCCATTATACAAAGCAGTTCTGAAAGTTTTTTGGGTGAAATTATATACCCCAATGTTCTTGGTAGTCGCTACTGGCTATATTCTGCTCTTTTCTAAAATGACATTGCTGGACGCGGCTGCAGTGTTTTTAAGCGCGATTGTTCAGGCCCTGCTTTCTTATTGGCTGTTGATGAAGAGTGATTATCCCTTCGCATTGCCTTTTGAAAAAGCACAGGAAGCAGGGAGCAGTGTACAGGCGCTTTTATTAATGCTTGTCGTTCTGCCTTTTGCTTTGCTGCATTATTTGAGTACGCTGGTTATTTTTGGTTCATTGTTTTATGTGTTGGTCTTACTCGCTGGAAGTGTCGTGCTTTGGAAAATTGCTTTTCCTGCACAGCGATCAAAATAAGTAGTGTTCCAACTTTAATCGGTTAATTCGAGCAGTTTATTCTCATCAAGTGTACCATTTTGCAACTTATAGACTTTGTTGTTGATCATCACTTCCTTTTCATAAGGGATAATAAAGGCGGTGTGCTTTCCATCATCGAAATGGATCATTAGCGTATTATCCGGCATAAAGGAAGTCTGATCGTTGCGTAAACGTTTATATTGAAACTGATTAAAGTATCGCAGAACATCTTTTATCTGCTCTCTATTTTGAATAGAATAGGTGCGGTTGGCATAATCATCTACTTTTATTTCGGAAACGTCAGTCTGCTTCAATGGAAAAACTTCCGTAAAACTTTTTGCACTATATTCATCGTTTTGTACGGCATAAACCGACAGTTGAAATAGAGAAATAAACAAAACAGCAAGAAAAGGAACTTTAATATGCATCATACGCACGACCTTTCCTATATCTTGGGGGGATGGCAGGGTAAATTAAACAAACCTTAAGCTCCTTTTAGTATATCACAGGTTCTTTTTCCAGAAGTGTTTGATGCTTTTAAAAAGAGTGTTGAAGCGAGTTTAAATCTTTTAATACAGCAAAGGAAGAAAGTGGCAGCAATGCTTTCTGAAGAGTTGCAACACATATCAATCGAAAATATTTCGAAAAGTAAACCCGGCATTTACCTTGTTGTTTGGCTCGTTTGCAACAGGACATGCGCGTCCCCGGAGCGATAGAGATTTAGCCTATTTTAGCAACAAGCACTGTCCGCTTATGGACGTTTTTATTTACTTCAGAACTAGCAGTGTAGAGTATCTTTTAAGGCTGTTCTTGTTCGTTCATATGTTTTTTAGATGTTCCTTCAGCCTGAGTAAAAGCTGCTTCGTAACGTTGGTTAATCGTACTTCGGGTAGTAATGAAAATAATCAGATTCACAGCTAATAAAACGATGAAGCCCGCTAGTCCTGTCAAACTGTTGAGCAATTCCGGATTGCCGCCAGCTACAATCATAATACCAAGGGAAGCACTACCATTCATAACACCATGAAAGAAAGCGGCCGGAAAGATGGAACGTGATTTTATGGTTAAAAAAGCCAGGATAGGAGATGAAAGCATACAAAATATTGTCATCATCAAAACGCCAAATACAGGTGTGCTCGGATAGTTGTGACCTGCAAAGAGTGTCAAAGGTGCATGCCACGGCCCCCAGATGAGCCCAATAAGTAATGATGCTTTCCAGAAGCCAAGTGCGCGTAACTCTCTGAGCAGAAAGCCGCGCCAGCCAATCTCTTCTCCAAAAGCAAAAACAGCGTTCAGAGTAATTCCGCCAACAAAGCTTTGAACTGCCAGCAGCCACAGAGGATGAAACGGAAGTACCTCAAATAAATCCTTCATAGGCGCCGCAGAGGCTGGGTCTAACATATTCAGGTAATTTTCCAGACTTAAATCAAGTGTTGTACCTGGGAACAACATAGCGACCAATGCAGTTAGTCCTACAAGCAGTATTGGCAAGAACATAGCAATAAGCCACCACCAACTTGGCTTGCTCGTGAGTAATAGTGGTCGAGCGAATGCTTCTTTGTAAATGAGCTTTTGAACGATAAAGACAGCAATTAAAGGAAAAAGCATATATCCTGTAATGAATACAGATAAGAGCAACATATTACTTCCGAGACCGCTTAGAAAAAATAAAGCAGCAATGCCAAAAGTCAAACCGTAAACCCATAAAACATACGTCAAAACCTTTCTTTTATCCATTGGAGAACACACACCCATTCCAAGTTATCTTTTAGTTTCCACCCTTATAATAATCAAGTATGTAAAAAATCATACTGCTCGGCTTCAATATAATTGTTTGTTTATCGAATAAAACTTATATCGCTACCATTATATCATAATCGAATAATTATATTTATACTGTGATGAATTGATAGCCTAATACTTTTAAATGAATTCCGTTAATTTCCGGCTCATCATACATATGAAGCGGCTCTTATCCTTGTTTTTAATATGTTTACTAAACTTTTCTAATAAAACAATAATCAAGGAGAAGATTTTTTCTTTTTCCCTGAATCAATTCACTATGCTTAAAAATATTAAAATGATAAAATAGACAGGTTAAACAGAACGGAAAACAGCAAAATAAGGGTGATTTACATGGAAGAAAATGTTCAACCAAGCAATGTGTCGTGGGACCTGCCTGCGAAACAAAAAGGGTTTATGATAGCTGCACTATTAATCGGCGCATTTATGGGGATTATGAATGAAACGCTGCTTGCCACAGCACTCCCTTCAATACAGGATTATTTTTCGATTACGAGGGGCGAAGTACAATGGATGACGACAGCCTTTTTAATGGCAAATGGTGTCATGATTCCAATTTCTGCTTTTTTGATTGATCGTTTTACGACCCGTGGGCTATTTTTAACGTCTATCGGTTTATTTGGTGTTGGAACGCTTATTGCCGCTCTCGCTCCTGTCTATCCTGTTCTTTTGCTTGGCAGGGTGGTTCAAGCTTCTGGGTCAGGAATTATGCTGCCGCTTTTAATGACGGTGTTGTTGGCTGTCATTTCTGTGGAACGACGGGGAACGGCTATGGGTTTGATTGGAGTTGTCATTGCATTTGGTCCTGCGATAGGACCGACTTTATCGGGTTGGCTACTCGTACATTTTAATTGGCATGCTTTATTTTTAACAATGCTGCCAATAGTTGCCATAACAATGGTCATTGCATTTTTATATTTGAAAAACGTAACGGATTTACGTAAGCCGAAAATCGACATTTTATCTATTATCATGTCATCTGTCGGTTTCGGAGCTTTTCTATATGGTTTTAGCGTTGCTTCGGAAAAAGGCTGGACGAGCGCCATCGTTCTCGGTTCCATCGGGGCTGGTATTTTAATTATTGGGTTATTTATTTGGAGACAGCTTGTGCTGGATGTACCGATGCTGGAGTTTCGGGTTTTTAAATTCAAGATGTTTACCCTGGCGATTACGATTACGATGATGGTACTCGTTTCTCTAATTGGTGCAGAAACATTGCTTCCTTTATTTATGCAGGATGCTTTAGGCTTTACTCCGTTAAAATCCGGCTTAATGCTTTTACCTGGTGCGATTGTCATTGGAATCATGTCCCCGATTACAGGACGGCTGTTTGACCGCTATGGTGCTAAATGGCTCGCGCTCGGCGGACTTGGAATTGTAACAGTCACTACTTTTCTATTTACGAATCTGTCTCCGGAGACAACATTTAAGTATTTGACAATCATTTACGCCATTCGCATGTTTGGGTTGGCTTTAACGTTGATGCCCGTCATGACGTCCGCTTTGAATCAAATGCCTCCGAAGTGGTATTCTCACGGTTCTGCTCTTGCCAACACCTTGCAACAGATTTCAGCTGCCATGGGTACGGCTCTCTTGGTTACTTTGACAGCAATGGGGGCTAAAGCTTATGTTCCGAGTGCGGATGTACCGGAGCAGGAAGCAGCGAACTTGGCTCAGATTGCGGGATTTGAGTGGGCATTTCTTGGCAGTACGGTGCTCGCATTTCTTGGCTTCGTGCTTGCTTTATTCCTGCATCCTCCTAAGAAAGAAAGAGCGGTTGTACGAGAAATTCATGGAGAGCAGCCGCCGATGCAGTAGTGTTATCTATACGTAGATGAAAGTAGCCATGCCTTAGTGCATGGTTATTTTAATGTGTTTATTTATGGAAAAACAGCAGGGATCATCGTTTTATAAGAAGATAGGGATAGTATATATGAAAGACGTGATGTAGGATGGAAAAACGATTGCGATATTTATTAGGGACAATGTGGTTTATAACACTTTTTGCTTCTTTAAATATTAATATGATGAATCTGGGGATTCCGCAAATTGCACAAGCTTTTTCTTTAGACTCCGCGGAAGCAAGCTGGATAACCTCCGGGTTTGTATTATTTACTGGGCTTGCAGCGATTACATTTGGTAAATTATCAGATATTTTTCCAACACGTCACTTAATGACAGTTGGAATTGGATTCCTTTTCATTGGTTCCATAATTGGTATTTTAAGTCAGCATTTCTGGGTTGCTATATTCGCTCGTATAGTTCAAGGCGCTGGTGCTGGTTCATTTTTTGCAGTGAGTATGGTGATGACAACGAAGTTTTATCCACCGGAAAGACGAGGGATGATCATTGGTATTCTTATGTCCAGTATTACTTTCGGGGCCGGATTTGGGCCACTTGTAGGAGGGTACTTAACACAGCTGTTCAACTGGAGAGTCTTATTTGCGCTGTCATTACTTAGTATTGTTGCATTGCCATTTTTATGGCGTTTAACACCTGAAGAGGCAAAGGGGCAGGGCCGTATGGATTTTGCAGGGGCTTTTTTTACTCTTCTCAGTGTTCTGTTTTTGTTACTGAGCATTCAGATTAGTGGCTGGTTACTTTTACTTTCAGTGGTATTTATTTTGCTAATGGTCTGGCATAGCCGACGCAAAAAGGAACCTTTTTTCCGAGTGGGTATATTTAAAAACATACCATACAGTATGACTGCGTTAATGGTTTTTATCTTGAATTTATGTCATATAGCTGCTTTGTTTGTGTTGCCGCTTATGTTGATTAATGCGAATGGATTAAGTGAGGGATGGGCAGGCCTTATTATCTTTCCTGGAGCTGCGTTATCAGCATTTTTCGGAGGACCAATTGGTAGACTAACAGATAGACTCGGTTCTTTAAAAGTTATACCGTGGGCAACAGTGGCTATGAGTATTCCTTTATTACTGATTTCCACATTTGCTGGACAGTCGGTTATTTGGATTATGCTTGCGGTATTAATCGAATATATTGCATATTCTATCAATCAAGTATCTATTTTTGGTTTAACTAGTCATGTGTTGGCTCCTCATGAGGCAGGAGCTGGTATGGGAATGGTAAACTTATTTCTGTATATCGGAATGGCAGCCGGTACAGCTATGTTTGGCCGTTTCTTAACATTAGATATGGGAAAATGGAATCCATTGAATGATAGTACTTATATTTCGTACAGTAATGCATTTCTCGTGTTAGGTCTGTTGACACTAACTACAATGATTGTTGCTTTTATTACCAAAAAGGAATCTCAAGCACAAGAAGTTTAAAATAAAAACGGTACGAGAAATGTTCCTGGAAAACTGGTTCGAATAGGACAGTAAGTTATTTTAATGACTTTTGATTCAACCGGAGAGCAAGATAATCTTGCATCTATGCATAAATAAAGCAAACAAATAAGGAAAGTATATATTTTTCTGTTTGCTTTATTATCATAGGTTTAAAATAGTAGGTAGCGTACGTCTGTGAGGCCTTGCCCTTATCATTTAAAGAACAACAGCTGTAATTGACTGT
>DATGUO010000074.1:0-5661 GCA_035301305.1 Pseudogracilibacillus sp. | reverse complement strand
GTGTGTTGCATCGTATCAAAGTTATATACTAAACCCACCTCCGCTGCTTGCCTGCGGATATCTTCGTTGGTTGCTTTCGCTTTTTCCACACTCATTCCAAATTTATTTGCTAATAATTCATGGAAGTTTTTGCCCGGATGCTTCGCGGCACTTGGAGCGAGTTCATAGCTTTTATATTCAATTTCTACATTATCTTTATGGGGGAATTTTTCCAGTGCCTCTTCAAAACGACGTTTCCCAATATAACAAAATGGACAAACAAAATCAGACCAAATATCAACTTTCATCTTAAACACACCTCGTTTCTGTAAATCATTGTAGCACAGCCGTCTCTACCGTATATAGCATTGTGCTTACAGATAAGTGGTGTGGGGGCTGATTCTAAGGCCGGTTTTAACAAGGAATATTTTGGCAAGTACTCAAGTCCTGAGCTTTAATGTTCTTGCCCATCAACATAACGCCCATAATCCGGAATCGCTATTTTTTCAAAATCCTCTACTAGCTTCGTTAAACCTTTTTCCAATTCTTCCCCTTCCATCATAATCCCATGACCGGTAACTGCTGTTTTCGGACGTAAGGCTGCCAATTTCTTTACAGAGTCCCATGCTGCATGCCAATCTGTCGTTAAATATCTCGGCGGTCCATTTACTTCTGCTGTTTGCATAAATACTTTAGCAAAAGAATCTTGCTTTACTGTGATAAAGGCATCACCCGATAATAGCATCGCATCTTTTTCTCTAAAAAAAGAAACATGACCTGGGGAATGACCCGGTGTATGGATCCACTTCCAATCATCTAATCCAGGTACACTTTGATCCTCTGGTAAAGCTTTAACGGCCTCCCCCAAATCAATTGGCTCCGTTGGGTATATTGGTGAAATTTTAGCCAACAAGCCCCCTTCGACGGTCTCATCTGGTTCAGGATAACTTTTCTCCCCGGTCAAATAAGGAAGTTCTAATTCATGCGCATAAACAGGTACATCCCACGCTTTCACCAACTCAACTAAGCCACCGACATGGTCAAAGTGTGCATGTGTTAATATAATGGCCGTTGGTTTGCTGCCCTCTCCAAAGCGTTCAGCTGCAACCGACATAATTTCCTCAGCAGCATAAGGCAGCCCGGCATCAATTAAAAACCATTCGCCTTCTTTTGGGTAGCCTATAAAGCTCACATTCACAATCTGATCGGTATAATAAAAAATATCATTTATTACTTCTTCTCCCATTTGACTTGTAATCGATGTCATTGGGATGAACTTGTTATCTTCGCTTTCGTGCATTTCCTTATCCATTTACATCACCTCTTAAATTTTTCTTAGTATTTGGAGGTGACAGTAAAATATCCGTCGCTTTGAACGTAAAAATTGACTGTCTTATGAGAGTATCAGTTTTAGGTTGACAATGAATATATAAAAAGAGCAACTAAATATGATGATTTAACAGCTTTAATTTTAACCTTTAGTTTAGCTCCACTCATTGGCAAAAATTTTTTCGGTCTGTACATTGATCTGAATAATTTATTTTCCTCACTGTTGATTGTTTTAATATTTATAACCATTGCATTTTACTTGTTTAGGTTAGTAACTTCTTTACTTCTTAATTTTATAATCAGTTTAAAACGAAGTTCATAATTAATCAGTAATTAATTTTCACTCTTTTCGTAAGTTTTGGGACTGCGATTACTCGCCCACTTAAAAGATTTGTTCTTAGTAGATATAAACTGCGACACAGTGAAAATTCTCTTTTGTTACGCTTATCCCCATTCTAATGATGGTTTAGTTCCTGGATTCGCTTCGGCAGAATACTTCGCTTTCCATGGGCACGGCCTCAGCCTCCTCAGAAGCAAAGAACGCTTCTTCCGGGGTCTTCGGACTCGTGCTATTCCCATAGGAGTCTGCGTATTCTGCCTACGCTGAGGATTTTTTGGTGCGTTAAGTTACGTATGGTCAACGGTTCATAGAGCTTTTCTCACCTAGCAAGAAAGTTATTCTGAGCTGCGGAAAAATGCGAGACTCCTCGAAAATACAAACCGATTTTCTTCGTGCGATGCAATGCTGCCGAAGCTTTCCTTGTCCTATGGGAAAAGGAACAGTCTGAAGACCCCACAGCGAGTGGTTTTTGCTCGCGAGGAGACTGAAGCGTTCCCCATGGAAAGCGAGTATTTTTCCGCAGCGATGGATTAGCGGCATCTTCGAAAGGTTGGGAGGAAGTCATGCTAAAGTTACTTCGCAGTTTAAGTAAACTACGAAGGTTAGAAGCAACAAAATTTACGAAAAGAGCCTCTGATAAAAATTGACTGCCCCATGGCAATCAATTTTCACTTGTATAAGCTTGTTTTTCCTGTACAGATCCGTCTCGTTTATAGATCGTTACATGTGTTCCTTTATTCTTTGCTACCTCCTTAGCCCGCTTGACAGCTTCGTCTTTCCTTTCATAGATATCACTTGCTCGTTTTGCGCCACTTGATTTAACTGCCCATCCATTATCCTGTGCTACAACGTGCTCCCCTTCTTCCAGTCGCTCAGGATTATTTTCGTACTTTTTATCTTTAGCTGATCGCTCTGTCGGCTTGCCGCTTTTTTCATAACGATTTATTTCATTTTTACTGGCATTTTCCCGCCACTCTTTCGCTTGTTCTGTTGCAATAGGAATTGCCCGCTCTTCGTCATAACCTTCGTCAATCATCGCATTAGCAATATCAATTGCTTTCTTTTTTGTGGCGTGGGGTAAATTTTTCATAGATGACGGGTAATCATTTAATGTCCATGGCATGGAATTGTTTCCTCCTTTATTTTGATGTTTAGATACAATTCCCGCCTTCTCCAAAAAGAAAACCGCTAAAGCCATGCAAGGCGTTAGCGGTTTTCCTCTAACAGGGATTTTCCATTGATGTTAACACGATTTGTATTTTTTAATGCCGCAAGATCTTCCACACCAATTCCGAACATCGTCATTTTCAATTCAAATTCAATTTGGCCCATTGTTTGTACGACTGTTTCAGCTGACTCTGTTGCAGCTTGTAATAATTGACGTGCAAAACCAATCATGTCCGCGCCGAGCGTAATAGCTTTCGCTGCATCAACTCCTGTTTTCATCCCGCCACTCGCAACAACCGGTACATTGTCCAGTTCACTTTTGACAGATACGATACAATCTTTTGTCGGGATGCCCCAGCTGTTAAATGCTTCTGCAGCAGCTTTCCTTAAAGGATCTTCGGACCTGAGTTTTTCCACTTGACTCCATGACGTACCACCTGCCCCTGCGACATCAATATAGCTGATTCCGACGTCATATAATTTGCGTGCTACCGACCCATCTATTCCAAATCCTACCTCTTTTACACCGACAGGCACATCAAGTTTTTTACAAACTTCTTCTATCTTGGGCAGAAGGTCTTTAAAGTTTAAATCTCCACCATCCTGAACAACTTCCTGTAAGCTATTTAAATGTAGCACAATCGAGTCTGCGCCAGTCATATCAACAATCCGTTGACAATGTTCCGCCCCGTAACCATAATTGAATTGCACTGCACCGATATTTGCGAATAATGGGGCTGTAGGCGCTTGCTTGCGGATTAAAAATGATCCCTGGTGTGCATCACTTTCCAGCAATGCTCTTGTTGAACCAAGTCCAATCGCCCAGCCCTTTTCTTCCGCAGCAACAGCCAGATTTTGATTAATTTCCGCAGCAAGCTCAGAGCCACCAGTCATCGAGCTGACTAAAAACGGCGCTTGTACAGGTTTATTTAAAAAGTTCGTATCTAAACGGATATCTCCAAAGTCAATTTCCGGCAGTGCATTATGTATAAAAGAAATGCCTTCCAATCCGGTTGACTTATTTACACCTTCCACATTATCATTTAAACATAAACGGATATGTTCCGTTTTACGCCTATTAATCCCTTCCTCCATTTAAACACATCCTTCATTTATTTCTACACCCTTATATCGTATCAATAATTGATGAAAAAGTAACGGACGAAGCAATGAAAGAGGCCAAAAAATAAAGGGCCGGCAATAATGCCAGCACCTTCTAAGTTACCACCACTTATTTTTATGCTTATTCCAATGCTTCATCCCGTGATGTTTATGGTGATGGGCACCCGCATGATGATGCCCAGGACGCGGCCGAGCGTGTTCAGGATTACCACATTTTCCTCCACAATTTATATCCACACATTCGGTAGAGTTTTCTACTGATGTTGAATGAGGATAAACATGTTCATTTTTAATCATATGATGGTTTTTAACCGTTGTATGAGAAGGATGCACATGTTGTATCGTTTCCTCTGTGCAGTTATGAACAACATTTTCTTTTACAGGATAAACGCATTGTTTTACTGGCTTATGACATCCGCACCCACAATTTGGACGATGGTGATGATGGTGATGTCTCATATATATACAATCTCCTTTCTTTGTTCCGTTCATTAATACTATATGATACACCTGCCCTTGGTGTATAAGGCAGGTACCCATTTCATAGTAAATTATTTGCAAGGCGACTTATGCGAAATACTTCCCTATTGCATTAAACCGAGGAACATCGCTTCTTCGAATACGCTAGCAGACGCATGGGCACGTGCTTTTATAAACAAAACAGGTTATCATGAGGTGATATTTGAATAACCTCTAGAAGGGTTTGGTGAAAATGAAACAACAAGCTAGAGCATTTGCGACAAAGGCACATCAAGGCCAATCAAGGAAAAGTTCAAATACACCTTATATCACACATCCAATCCGTGTCGCCGAAAGATTAGAACGAGAAGACTTTTCAAATGAACTTGTATGTGCCGCTTATTTACACGATGTTGTAGAGGATACACCATATGAAATAGAAGATATTAAAGAAATGTTTGGTGAAAAAATTGCACATCTTGTCGCTGCACACACAGAAGATAAAACAAAATCATGGATCGAACGTAAACAGCATACGATCGAAACGGTAAGAGAAGCCGAAAAAGAGATCAAATATTTAATTGTAGCTGATAGACTGGATAATCTGCTCGATATGGAAAAGGAATTAAAACTGCAAGGGCACGCAATTTGGGAACATTTTAATGCAGGATTTGAAAAACAGAAATGGTATCATGTTTCAATTGCGGAAAATATGTATGTAGGGTTGAATGGTGAAGATGTGCCAGACTTTTTTGCGGAATTTATCAAGGCGGTGGAGCGGGTTTTTGGGTAATGGTTCTTCCGGCATTTCTGATCGGAATGGTTCCATTTTCCCTCCAATTGCTTATTGGAGAAAGGCATGAATAATTAACCCTTCTTAAAACTAATCCAATAAAGCAGACACATTATGTGCGTCTGCTTAATGAGCTTACTTTTCATTCATTTCACTTGGCTCCGGGCCTTTTCGCTCACTCCGGTCGATGGTTGCCAATTTTTCCACATCGTCCGCACTTAATTCAAAATCAAACACATCAAAATTTTCTTCAATTCGTGATGCTGTGACTGATTTTGGAATAACACTGGAACTTGACTGCAAATGCTAGCGGATAATGACTTGTGCGGGTGCTTTCCCGTGCTGTTCAGCAATCTGCTTCACAACATCATCTTGTAAAACCGCGCCGCCTTGATTTAGCGGACTCCATGATTCTACATAAATATTATGTTTTTCACAGAAGTGTTTTAACTCCTTTTGCTGTAGATAAGGA
>DATGUO010000073.1:0-18376 GCA_035301305.1 Pseudogracilibacillus sp. | reverse complement strand
CGAACAGGGTCTTAATAAAAAGAAAACCAGGACCCGAAAAGAGAAAAAGAAGTCATTGAGTCTGATTAAATGGATTAACGAATTTAGAAAAGGGAAAACCTTAAATATTTTATGCCTTTGAAGCACCTAAACAAGAAAAAGAACAGCAGCTGTAATCCAGGCAAGTGTTTTAGGAAAGTCTGCCATTCTTTGCAAACCAAAACCGACTAAAATGAGGTTCCAGAGGAAGAATACTTCTAAAGAACTTAAAAAATAATTTGCAATGGTACCAGTATGCGTATAAAATGCCAGACTGGTCAGCTGCTCTTCCAAGTCTATGTTAAAAAGAAGAGCAATGATTCCATTCACAAACAGCCCAAGAATCGCAATCATTGCAAGATGGGTGTTCATGGAGTAAAGCTGATGCATGGTGACAGTCGAGTTTTTCGCAAATGTGGATAAACCAAGCTGAATGGAACTGGCAATTAAGAGTCCAAAAGGAATGCCAAGTATTGAGCTAATAAGTACACTTGTTAGCAAAACCGGATCTGAAAAATTAAAGTCATACATGTTGAATGCATTTAACCACGTGGCAATTAACGATAAAATAATGACAACCACGATTGGCTTTTTGACGAGCGGCTGATGTCGAATCAAATCAAATTGCTGCAGCGGTTCTGTAAACATCTTATGTAATTGCGGTTTGGATAGATTTTCGTGTTCCATCGTAGTATTATGCTCCTTTTTGCAAGAAAATATCACTTATGTTTTTCTTTTCCTCTTGCACACACTTATAAACGTTTCAAAGACCATAAAAAAAGACAGCCTCTTCTCGAGAACTGCCTCTTTTTAATTTTAATTTGCTTCATGCTGGGTTTTTGCATATTTTTTAGAAACTTGCTGTTCGCTGACTTGTCCTTCTTTCCCTGCTGACATTCCTGCGAGTAAAATAAGTGCTGCAATAAAGAGAAGAAGCAAGAGCGGTGCTGTCCAGCTTCCCGTTAAATCCTGCAGGGCACCTACAGCAATCGGACCGACCGCTGCAAGCAAGTAACCGAAAGACTGAGCCATTCCGGATAATTCAGCTGCTTCTTTTCCATCTCTGGAGCGAATGGTAAAGAACATCATCGACAGACTGAACGCACTTCCAGCAGCTACTCCGATAAGCACTGCCCATAACGGAGCAAGGAATGTGCCGCCTTGTAAAAAGCCAAGGATACCAATAATAAAGAACGAAGCTGTGATGACACTCAAAGCGACCTGATTCTTCATTTTTTCAGCGACAATCGGCACAATAAAGGTGAGCGGGATGAGGGCAAATTGCATCAAGAACACAATCCAACCTGCTGCGTTCGAATTAAATCCATTCGTATACAGAATATCCGGTAACCAGGTGATTAATGTGTAATAAATGAGTGATTGACCACCCATAAAAAGTGTGATTTGCCAAGCTAAAGGAGATCTCCATAAGCTCTCCCGTTTTTCCTGTTTAACATCTGCTTGCGGGTTGTCCCGTTTTTTCTTTAACTGCGGCAACCAGACCAGCAGGGAAACGATGCCAAGGAGGACCCAAATCCCGAGTGATCCTTCCCAGCTAAAGCTGCCAATAGAAGAAAGCGGCACACTAAGCCCTGACCCGAGCGCACCAAATAAGTTCATGAATATCGCGTAAATTCCCGTCATTAACCCGACTTTGAGCGGAAAATTCATTTTCACAATACCGGGAATCAGTACGTTTCCAATCGCAATCGCCAGTCCGATGAGCAGTGTCCCGGCGAATAAAAATTCGACACTGGAGAGCGAACGGACGGTTGTCCCAATAATTAATAATAAGAGAGCAATCGCAATGGTCCATTCCATTCCAATCCGGTTGGCGATTTTGGGTGCGAACGGCGAAAGTACAGCAAATGCTAGTAGTGGTAACGTCGTAATTGCTCCAGCCAATGCGTTGCTGATAGCTAAATCTTCCCGTATAAACGGGATGAGTGCTCCAATGGAAGTTAACGGCAGTCGTAAATTCGCTCCGACCAATACCACTCCAAGGATGAGCAGCCAACCCGCGTTTTTATTTTTTTCGGCGTTTCTATCTAATTGTTTATCCAAACTTTATTCCTCCATCATTGTCATAACATTTTCTTTAACGATTTTTAAATAACTTTCAATATAATGTGCAGCTGCTTCCGCATCCTGAGTACGAATAGCATCTAACAAGTCCGTATGCAGTCCTTCTTCATATTGAAAAGGTTTATCCAAGGTGATTATATCTTGTATGAAAGCATAAAGAACCTCGGTTAAAGGCTCATATAATTGAATGAGCAACTGGTTATTTCCAGCATGTACCACTGCTTTGTGAAAATTGATATCAGAAGCAATAAACTGATCAACGTCATCTTGTTCAGCTGCTTGCTGACATGCTTTAATACTCGCTTCCAATTGAGCTAAATCCTGGTCTGTCCGGTGATGCGCCGCAAGTTCTGCCGCTTGTTTTTCTAATGCAATACGGACATCAACGGTCTCCAGCATGGTCGCTTTTTTTACATATTTTTTAAGCGCAGCGTCAAGAGTATTCTTAGAACGGACAATGGTACCGCTGCCTTGCTTTGTTTCCAGCAAACCTGCGTGGACGAGGGCTCGAATTGCTTCGCGAAGTGTATTGCGGCTCACTGCGAATTGTTCCATCAGCTCAGTTTCAGGCGGAATTTTTGCCCCGACTGTCCATTGTTCCGATTGGATTAACTCTTCGATTTGAGCAGCAACTTGTTCCACTAAAGACATACGATTTATTTTTTGAATCATAATAATCTCCTTTTAAAAGTTGTAGGATGATTGGGCCATTGGTTATATTAGCAGAAATAGAGTATGAGGTCAATAGTTTGATTTATGACTTATGTTTTTTGAATGATTCCGTCTGAAATGCAAAATACTCAAAATACTTGATAAATTCTTGTAATTACTGTATAACTAATAGATAAAGCTTGTCACAACTTGGTAGGGAATTGCTAGTGGGGTAACTTCAATTTTTATCAAAAAGTTCGTGGCAAGTTTTTTACATGGGTATATGGAAAAATGTTCCATTTAATCAAGCCGAATACTAGTAACTTATGACAGGAATTAGTAAAATATACTGTAAAAGATACATTTTTGGGGGAATGTAGTATGAAAGTTGTATGTATTGATGATGAACCGCTGATTCTGGAACATTTATCATCAAAATTACAACAAGTAGAGAATGTGAAAGTTGTTAGTACCCACGTCTGTCCGATGGAAGGTCTAAACCATATCTTAAAGAACGATGTAGATACTGTGTTTTTGGATATTAATTTGCCTGAAGTAAATGGAGTGGACTTAGCCCATCAAATAGTGCAAAAAAAACCGGACATCATGGTTATTTTTCTTACTGCACATGAAGAATACGCTGTAAAAGCATATGATTTAGAAGCTGTAGATTACATAGTTAAACCAATTCAGTTAGAAAGGTTGCAGATGGCTGTTAACCGGGCGAGAAAAAAATTACAAGCATTAAAACTTTGGTCAACCAATAAGAGAAAAAAACTTTATATTAAAGTAGCCAATCACTTAGCTTTTAGTACAGATGGACAGCACTTTTTTCCCTTGCAGTGGCGGACCGCAAAAGCGGAAGAACTTTTTCTTTTTTTATTGCATAACCGAGGGGATTTAGTAGATAAATATACGATAAAAGCAACAATATGGGAAAATTTCGATGTGAGCGACAGCCTTTTACATACAACTGTTTCTTACATCCGAAAAACATTAAAAGACTTTAAAGAATATATCTCGATTCAATTAAGAGGACAAGCTTATTTTATAGAGATGAAAAGTACGCAGGTAGACTTGTTTGATTGGGAATATGTATTGGATAGTTTAGACCCATTTTCTGCACACACCCTCGAAAAGTATGAAAAAGTAATGAGGCAAAACGGAGATGTTTACTTAAAACAATACAGTTTTATTTGGCTGGAGGCGGAAAAAGAGCGCTTAGAACTGTTATGGGCAGACACTATGAAGCGGATGGCTGCTTTTTATGTCATAGATAACGAAATTAGTAAAGCACTTTCTACGTATCGACTGATTTCTGAGCGACAACCAGAAAATGAAGAAGCACATTTTTTACTAATGAAATTGTTCGCCAAAAATGGTTATATCAAACAAGCTTCTGATCAATATCAAAAACTCACTCGTATTATGCAGAAAAACCTGGATATAGCACCAAGTGAACACATACAGCAATGGTATAATAATTTGCTGTTTGTATTACAAAACGAATAAACTGAGCTTTTCTTTCTTTAACCGGAAGGAAAAGCTTTTTTTATTTGTTTAAATGTCTATCCAACCGTTTCGGTTGCTTAAAATAATAGCTTGTGTTCGACTGTTAACATGTATTTTTTTAAAAATGCTAGCAACGTGGTTTCGTACGGTTCTTTCACTTATGTTTAGTATTTCGCCTATTTCCTCATTATCTTTCCCTCCAGCAATGAGTTTTAACGTCTCTATTTCACGCTTCGTAAAAGGATGATCCACATCAGCTTTGTGAGATATGGGCGCCATTCCCTTTTCTCTAGT
The DNA here is from genome assembly GCA_035301305.1 of Pseudogracilibacillus sp. Lineage (GTDB taxonomy): Bacteria > Bacillota > Bacilli > Bacillales > Amphibacillaceae > Pseudogracilibacillus. Next base: position 13,816 of record DATGUO010000073.1, on the reverse strand, counting down.
CTTGAATAGCTGATTTTCTAACAGTTCATTCACTACAAGTGGATGAAAATAATTATATCCTGCCATCACACGTTTTATAGCCTCTTTTAAAGCTTCTGTTCCCATATCTTCTAAAAGATACCCTCGTGCTCCAGCAACTGCTGCTTCATGAGCGGCAAAATAAGACTGTTTTTCTGAAAGTATGACTATTTTTGCAGTCAATAGCTCTTTCAGTTCCTGCAATGTAGATTGTTCCTTTAAAAATAAATTTATATCTAAGAAAAGTATATCAATTTTATCCTCTTGTCCAAGTAATCCTACAAAATCTCCTATATTTCTTTTGAAAAAGATCGAACGAAACATGTCATTATGCTCAAAAATGTTTTTAATCCCTCTCGCTAATAATTCATTGGAATGAACAATAACTGCATTTAACTTATCTTTTTGAGACTGCATAAGCGTATTCATAGTTTTCTCCTTTATCAAGCTGTATTTATACTTATAAAACATAGTAAACAGGCTATTTATATTTGTAATAAAGTACCACAAAAGACATAACATTTTCTAAACAAGCGGGATTTTTTTAATATCTAGTTAAAAAGAGCTGATTATTTCAATAAGATTAACTAAATAGGACTGTTCAGTTGAGTGAGCCAGCTTTTATTCTTTATTTAAGAAAAGAAAAGCTGGTTTATTGTTTAAAAAGTAATCGGTTTTAATAAAGTTATACCTATTAAAGATAGGATTATAAAAATATATTTTACTCTGTTTAGTTTTTGTTTAGCACTTTTGCTTATATTAAATACGTGCTAAAAGTTAATAGTACTTTTTTATTGTTTATTTTGAAGCAACTGATGTCGACAAGTCATTATAGGAAAAAATGTTACTTTTTGGTTCAGATTATCCATTTTACTAAACATCAAAGGAGGCGAATCCATTCCAAGCTATAGTTATTTGGTAACTCGTACCCTCGAACCGTGGAAAAAGAAAGCAGGCGTCAGAAATTATTTTTATTAAGATTATTCAAAAGTGGAAAGGAGAAATACCATGCCGAGAAAGTTTAGTATTATATTTACATTTTTGCTGCTTTTTCAATTAATCACACCTGGGCTGGCAGCTCCTGTGAAAACAGCAGCAGAAGGCGCAGATATCTTTGCAGAGAAAGAGGCAAAGGTAAAAGATGAAGATGCTGAGGAAACAAGCATCAGTGTTCCTTGGTCTATTGAAGGTGTAGAGGTCGAAGCAGGCGACAAAGCTGTTGTCGACATACCAGACACCTATGAAATCAAAGAAATAGATGAGGACAAATCGAGTGATGACGAAGATATTATAGAATCACAAAAAGTTGACGGACAAGAAGTCACCATTATTTTTAATGAAAAAGCTGAAGAACTGGAAAAAGCAGATGGGAAACTTGTCGTTAACGTGGTGAACCTTGAAGTCCAAGAGAAATTAGAGAAAGAAAAAGAAGCCACAGAGAAAAAAGAAGCTGAGGAAAAAGATGAACAAGAAGAAAAAGAAAAGAAACAAAAGGAACAGGAAAAGAAAGAGAAAGAAGAAAAAGAATCTGAAAACAATAATGATGAAGTAGAAGATAACGATAAAGAAGCAGAAGATAATGAAGGGGAAGAAGAGAACGCAGCCGAAAATGACTCGGAAAAAGAAAAATCGGCTGAAAAAGAAAATGATTCAACGGATGAAGACGAGTCGGAAGAGAATGAAAATAATGAGGAAGCAGATGAAAAAGCAGATAACGATGATTCTTCAGAAAAAGATGCCGATGAAAAGAAAACAACTGCTAAAATGCAAATTGCGAATGAAGGAGACAACGATGATAAACACGGATTCAAATTAGAGTTGGGTGAAATTCTAGATTTGGATGATGAAGCTTTTGATGAGCAACATCCTATGGATCCGCATGAAGAGTTCAAGCTCAGATTAGAGTGGCAATTAGAAGATGGACATAATTATGAAGCAGGTGACACAGAAACCTTTGATTTGCCTAAAGGAATTAAAATAGAAAAAGATATTGATATAGAATTGACAGATGAATCTGATCAAGTGGTGGCAAATGCTGTTGTGACACCTGATAAAAAAGTAGAACTCACATTTACCGATTTTGTAGAAACACACAGTGATGTTACCGGTTGGATGGAAATTATTTCTGAGTTGGATACAGAAGAAGTGGAAGAGGAAGACGGAGAAATCATTATCGATCCCATTGGTGAAGAAGGCGAGCTCCGCGTTCCAATTGAAAAAGAAAATAAAGATAAAACAATTGAGAAAAAAGGGGAGCCAAATAAAGGCTATAACGCCGACGAAATCAATTGGGAAGTAATCGTCAATAAAAATAAAACGTCATTAGAAAACGCGAAAGTAACAGACGTATTACCAGATGGGACAGAATTTAAAGAAGACAGTTTGAAAGTTACCAAACTAAAAGTGGATTTAGATGGTAATGTTCTGGGTGATGGCGAAGAGATGGATGTCTCGCCTGAATTTGGCGCTGACGAAAAGTTAACCGTTGATTTAGGCGATACAAACGATGCTTACCGTATCGAATATGTGACCGAAGTGACAGACGATGACAAAATGGATTTCAAAAATAACGCAACGATTATCGATGAAGAACTGGATGATGTATCCGCTGATTCAACAGTCACCATCAATCGCGGAGATCCAATCAAGAAAAGCGCTGTGAAAGACTATGATCCGAAAACAGGTATTATTAAATGGGAAATAGAATTTAACTATAACCAGAAAGATCTATCTGATGTGACTCTTGAAGATACCTGGACACCAGAAGGTATGCTGGAACTGGTCGAAGACAAACTGGAATTTCAGGAAGTCAGTATAGATGATGATGGAAACGCACATGCTGAAGGAGAGCCGGTTAACGTCCCTGATGGCGCAAAACTTAATGAGGTTACGGATGGCTTTGAAGTAACGGGCATTTCAACAGACAAAGCGTATAAAGTAACGTATCAAACGAAAGTAAAAGACCGTGTGTTAGATCCGGAAGATGTTTCCAACACGGCAGGCTTTGGTTCTGAGTCAGATGGTTCCGGTACACATGTAGGTCAATTCTATGGTTCAAAATCAGCTGGAAAAATCGATTACGCTGAAAAAACAATCGATTGGAAAATTAAGGTAAACCAAGACGAGTATCCGATGGAGAATATAAGCATTGAAGATACGCTCGGCGAAGGATTAACTTTACTGGAAGATTCAATGAAAGTCACGGTTGATGGAGAGTCCTATGAGGATTATACACTCGCGGGAAGTAATCCATTTACCATTGATTTTCCGGAAGACTATTCAACAGATAAAGAAATTGAGATTACGTATAAGACGGAGTTCGACGCTGATAACGTACCAAAACACAAACCGACGAACAAGGCAGCTATTACCTGGACACCAGAAGGTGAAAAGGATTCGATCACCAAAGAAGTAAAAGCGGAAACAGAATTAAATAAGGAAACAAAAGATTATTCGTGGAAAAACGGTTCTTATAATCCTGAAACTAAAGAAATTACCTGGGAAATTATTGCCAACTACCGCGAAAATAGCATCGCTGATTTAAATATCTTTGACGAACCGCAAGGCAACCAGCAAATTATCGATGGCTCTGCAGAAGTAAAAGAACTGAGTATTGCATCAAATGGTAATATGTCGGAAGTCGATACAATTGATGGTAAAGCTAGCATTGACGAAGATAATAACACGCTTGAAGTAGCATTAGGAGAAACGAATAAAGCCTATAAAATCACATACAAAACATCTCTTGAAGGCTTAGACGAGATGCAGGATGAATATGTGAATGAAGCAGAAGTTTTCGATGGCGATGAGTCACTATCTGAAATTGATGCAAAAGTAGGTGTCGTGAAAGACCGTAAGTACGGAGACAAGTCTGGTAATCAAGACGGGAAACAAGTACATTGGTCGATTGATGCCAACTTAGTGCAGCAAAAAATTAGCGACTTAAAACTTGTCGATAAAATCTCAGATAACCAGGAGTATTTAGAAGACTCCATTAAAGTATATCATGCTGATGTAGATGAAAATGGAAAAGCTTCTAAAGGAGATGAAGTGTCTTCCGATGAGTATGAATTAGAAATTGACCAAGATTCAGGAGAGTTTACAGTAGAGTGGGAAGATGAAGTCGAACGTGCTTTTATCGTGGAATACTCGACCCTCTTCTTTGAAGAACATGGGAAAGATGTTAGGAATGACTATGCCATTACCGGAGATAGTATCGAAGAAGACAGCGATGCCGATGACGGATACAATGTAACCATTGAACAATTAGGTTCCGGTGGCGGATCTGGGAAAGCAGGCTATCTTGTTATTGATAAAGTAGATACCACAGATGGCAATGAGGAAAAGTTGGAAGGAGCCGAATTTGATTTAATCGATCCAGACACAGGGAACGTCTTAAAATCTGGCGTTACAGATGAAAATGGACAAATCGATTTTGGTCGTTTACTATTCGGTGATTATACGTTGGTAGAAACAAAAGTACCTGAAGGGTTAGTCACACCGGACGAGGAACAAACCATTGCTCTTGATAAAGAGTATAAATCAGATGACGACAAAGAAGGATTTGAATATACCGTAGAAAACTACGAACCTGTCTTTGCGATTGAACTTACCAAAACAGATGATGAAGACAGCGCATTAGAAGATGCTGAATTCACGTTGTTTGATTCAGACGACAAAGAAATTGCCAAAACAACAACAGATGCAGATGGAAAAATATTGTTTGAAGATCTAGAAGAAGCTGGTTCCTATTACGTACAAGAAACAAAAGCACCAGCAGGCTATGTACTGGATGAAACAAAGCATGAAGTGGAAGTTGGCGACAAAGAAAAAGAGCCAGTTACCGTTAAGATTGAGAACAAAGCACGTGGAGCAGTGGAGTTAACCAAAACAGACGAAGATACTGGGGAAGCGCTTGAAGGTGTAGAATTTGCTTTACAAAAAGAAAATAATTCAGGTAGCTATGACACTATCGAAACTTTTACAACAGATAATGATGGTAAAGTTAAAACATCTAACACGCTAGAAGCTGGTAAGTATCAGTTTGTAGAAACAGAAGGTTTGGATGATTATCGTACAAACGGCACTCCAGTTAAGTTCACTGTTAATGTAAATAGTACTGACAAACAAGAATTCACGATGGAGAATGAGCAGTATAAAGGTTCTGTCAAATTAATGAAAGAGGATGCTGCTACAGAAAAAACACTCAAGGGTGCTGAATTCAAGCTTATGGATTCAGAGGGTGAAGTCGTTGAGGAAAACCTTACAACAAATATTGATGGTGAAATTGAAGTTAATGATCTTTTCCTTGGGGACTATCAATTAATCGAAACAAAAGCACCGGAAGGGTATGAAAAAGACGATACTCCTATTGATATCGAAATAACCGAAGACAATCAAGTTGTTGAAAAAACAATGATCAACAACAAGATAACGGATATTCCGGTAGAGAAGAAATGGAATAACGATAAAGGAGATACAGAGCCGGTAACAATTACACTTTTACCGACAGATGAAACCATCGAGTTAAATGAAGGTAACAATTGGAAAGCCACATTTGAAGATGTAGATGTGTACGATGAAGATGGTAACGAGATCGACTACGAGATAGAAGAAGGCGATGTCGACGGTTATAATTCAGAGGTAACAGGTGATGCTGAAGAAGGGTTTATCGTTACTAACACGGAAACTACCAGTGTATCTGGAGTAAAGAAGTGGAAAGACGATGGCTCGGATGACCGCCCTGATCAAATCACAGTGAAACTTTTTGCTGACGGCGAGAAAGTAGCTACAGAAACAGCAGATGAAGATTCTGATTGGAAATACGACTTCAAAAATCTCGATAAGTATAATGAAGATGGCGAAGAAATCGAGTATAAAATTGATGAAGTAGAAGTAGATGGTTATGAATCAGATATTGACGGCTTTAATATCGAAAACGTCCGAGTTGGAACGATTTCTGTAGAAGGAGAGAAAAAATGGCAGGATGTGGATGCAACTGAACGTCCGGATGAAATCACAGTTGATTTGTCTCGCGAAGTGGATGGAGAAACAGATGAAGATTTTTCTGAAACTACAACAGTTCAACCGGATAATAAAGGGAATTGGACGTACGAGTTTTCAGATTTAGACGAATTTAACGATGTAGGTGTTGCTTACAAGTACATTGTGGAAGAAGCAGATGAACCGGATAAGTACAAATCAGAAGTGGATGATCATAACATCACAAACGTACGTACCGGAGAAACAGAAGTATCTGGAACCAAGCGTTGGAAAGATGACACATCAGAAGACCGTCCGGAAGAAATCACAGTCAATTTGTTACGCAACGATGTAGTAGTCGACAAAACAGAAGTAACTGCTGATGATAATTGGAAATACACGTTTACAGAGTTGGAAAAATACGACGACGAAGGTCAGTTGTATGAGTACACTGTAAAAGAGCAGGATGTAGAAGGATATGAGTCAAAAGTTAGCGGCGCAGATATTACAAATACACGTTCAGAGACGAAAGATATCGAAGTGAATAAATCATGGTTAGATGATGACTCTGAAGAACGTCCTGACAAAGTAGTCGTTTATTTAAAGCAAAATGACAAAAATTTCGATACAGCCGAACTGAGAGCCGACAATGACTGGGAGTATACGTTCACTGATTTAGAGGCTTTTGATGAAGATGGACAAGCTTACAGTTATTCAGTGGAAGAAAAAGCAATCGAAGGTTACGAGGAATCTATCGATGGCTTTGACATCACCAACTTACGTGTTGGCAAGACAGAAGTTTCCGGAACGAAGAACTGGTTGGATGATGACTCAGAAGACCGTCCAGAAGAAATCACAGTCAACTTGCTGGCGAATGGCGAGGAAACAGATGAATCAGCTACCGTTGATGCGGATTCTGACTGGACCTATGAATTCACAGACCTTGATAAGTACGATGACAAAGGGAAAGAGATTAAATATACAGTCGATGAAGAAGAAGTCGAGGGCTATGAAAAAACAATCGATGGTCATGACATTACAAATCTGCGGGTTGGCAAAACCGAAGTAACCGGCGAAAAAATCTGGGATGAAGTCGATGACAGATATCGTCCAGATGATATTACGGTTGGTTTACTAGCAAACGGTGAAGAAGTAGATTCTATGGAGGTAAAAGAAGAAACAGATTGGACTTATGAATTCACAGATTTAGATAAGTATGATGACAAAGGAAAAGAAATTGATTACTCTATAAAAGAATCAAATATACCGGAAGGCTACAAATCAGAAGTAGATGGCTATGAAGTTACAAACACTCAAAAAACCACGGAGATCTCTGGTGAAAAATCCTGGGATGAAGTGAATGAAGAGTACCGTCCGGAAAAAGTAGAAATTCAACTTTTAGCTAATGGAGAACCAGAAAAAACTAAAGAACTTAGAGAGAACAACTGGGAGTATGAATTCACAGATTTAGCTAAATACGACAAAGATGGCGAAGAAATTAACTACACGGTTGAAGAGCTTGATGTTCCAAAAGGATATGATTCTGAAGTAGACGGTTTCGATATTACGAATACTCAAGAGTCAACTGAAGTTTCCGGTGAAAAAACGTGGAATGAAGTCGATGACCGCTACCGTCCAGATACTGTCGAAGTACAGCTGTTTGCGAATAAAGAAGAGGCAGACACTGTCTATCTTTCGAAAGATACCGATTGGGAATATGAATTTGCCGATTTGGCCAAGTATGATAAAAAAGGTGAAGAAATCAACTATACGGTTGAAGAACTCGATGTTCCTAAAGGCTACGACTCCGAAGTAGACGGGTCTGACATCACGAATACGCAGAAAACAACCGACATTTCTGGAACAAAAACATGGTTAGATGAAAATAAACAAGATCGTCCAGAAACGATTGTTGTTCAAGTGGCAAACGATAATGAAGTCGTTGATAAGAAAGAAATTTCTTCTGAAGACCAGGAGTTCACGTTCGAAAATTTACCGAAGTACGATAAAAACGGTGACAAAATCGAATATACGGTTGATGAAGAAGACGACAAAATAGGCGGTTACAAAAAGTCTATTGACGGAAGTGACATCACCAACGTAAGAGAAGGAAAAACAGAAGTAGATATGACAAAAAGCTGGAAAGATGATGATAAAGCAGACAGGCCGGATTCAGTAAAAGTGAATATCCTTCAAAATGGAGAGAAATTAGACGACGAGATTCATAAAATCACTGCTGAAGACGACTGGAAGCTCACGGTAGAAGATTTACCGAAGTATGATGAAGAAGGACGAGCTTATGACTATACAGTCACAGAACATGATGTGCCGGGTTATGATTCTGAAGTGGACGGACTGGATATCACAAACACCCGCTCGGACAAAAAGTCCCTAAATGTGACGAAAACTTGGCTGGACACGAAAGAATCTGCAGAGCGTCCTGATTCAATTGAAGTAAATCTTTTCAGATCTGTCGAAGATGACAACTGGGACGAAGTGAAGACTCTCACCCTTTCAGCAGAAGATGATTGGGAGTACGAAGTGAGAGACTTACCATCGTTTAACAAAGAAGGACAAGCTTATACGTACGAAATTGAAGAAGAAGACGTAGAAGGCTACGAGTCTAAAGTAGATGGTTTCGACATTACCAACGTTCGCACCGACGTTACTACTGTAGAAGGAGAGAAAACTTGGAAGAAAGATGAGAAAGCGGATCGTCCGGATTCCATTACAGTAGAATTGTTGGCAAACGATGAAAAAGTTGATGAAACCAAAGTGAAATCTGATAAAGCTGGAGAATGGCAGTATGCTTTTGAAGATCTGGATAAGTACGATGCTGAAGGAAAAGAAATCAAATACGCTGTAAAAGAACAAAACGTAAAAGGTTATACATCCAAAGTGGATGGTTATAATATAACGAATACGAAGAAAGATACAGCTGAAAAAGATAAAGAAAAACCTTCAGACGAATCAGATGATGATAAAGGTTCTTCAAGCTCTGATGGCGATAAGGGTGACCCAACAGAGTCAGGTTCAACTGGTACATCAACAGACGAATCTACAAGTAGTTCCATAGATAAATCCAAGGATGACTCTGCTGACAAATCTGATGGCAGTGCACTTCCAAAGACAGCAACTAACATCTTCAGCATGCTTTTGATTGGAACAGTATTGCTTGCGCTTGGTTTCATTATAATTGCAGCAAGAAGAAAAAAGGATGCTTAAAAACTAAAAAATAAGGCTTTCCTCTTTTGAGGGAGCCTTATTTTTTTGTGAATTATCTCATTCAAAATGCATAGACAAGTTTTATGTTATTCTGTGTGATTCGGAATTCGAAAATAGAATTTTGTCCCCTCCCCAAATTTACTTTCCACATACAATTCTTGACCAAAATGTTTTTTCAGTCGTTGATTCGTGTTTACGACGCCAACGCCACTTTGTTTATTTTCATTAAAAAGCTCCTTGATTTGTTCTGATTTCATCCCGACACCATTATCTTCAATAAAGATCTCAGTGTAGTCGGTTTGATCTATAACCGTAATCCAGACTGTTCCCCCGCTGCTTCTTGCCATTACTCCGTGATTAATTGCATTTTCCACGAGAGGCTGGATACTTAGATGAGGAACGTACACATACTGCATATCTCCTATATCCCATTCCACTTGAAGCCGATTCTGAAAGCGAACTTGTTCGATATAGACATATGATTTAACCAATTCCATTTCCTCTGCCAATGGAATAAGTTCCTGCATATGTTGAAATTCAAATTTACTGCGCAAAAATGTGCTGAATTCGTGTGTCAAGCTCCGCATACGGTCTAAGTCAATTTCACTTAAAGCAATAATGGAGTTCAACACATTAAAAATAAAATGCGGCTGAATTTGTGCTTGGAGCCATGCTGTTTCTAATTGCTGCTGGTTTTCTGTCGTTTGTTTCATAGTAATCAATGCATTCACCCGCGCTTTAAATTCAACGGCCTCTACCGGTTTGACAACATAATCGTTTGCTCCTGCGACAAAGCCTTTTTGATAATCAGAAGGTTGGCTTTTAGCGGTCAATAACAGAACAGGCAATTCCATTAATTGAAATCGCTCGCGGATTTTAGCGGTTAATTTGTATCCTGACATACCAGGCATCATGACATCAGTAATGACTAAATCCCAATTTCTAGTGTGTAATATGTGAAGGGCGTTTTCCCCGTTGGTTACTTTTTGTACATTAAATTCGTCATCTTGTAAAAGCGTACCAATAACTTGTAAATTTACCGGGTTGTCATCCACCACAAGAACGTTTGGTTTGGTAAGTGTATTTTGCTGCGGCAATAGATGTTCAGGAACTTCTTCACTTAGTACTTGATCAACTGGAATATGCTGAATGCTCTGTTCTGAAGATTCAAAGAATATATCTTCATCTTTTTTCTCGGCCGGTTGTAAGGTGAACGTAATTTCTGTCCCTTCATGCAAGGTAGAGTCTGCCGAAATGGTGCCTTCATGTAGCTCAACAAGTTGTTTAGTAATGTGTAAACCAAGGCCAAAACCGCCCTCGAAATAACTTGTTCCTGCTTCTCCTTGTTCATAAGGTTGGAATAGATTATCTATAAATGTCTGTTCCATGCCGATTCCTGTATCAGCAATCGTAATATATGCAGCATCTTCCTGTACGCTGGCTTTAACTGACACGGAACCTGCTTCAGTAAATTTCACACTATTATCCAGCAGATTATATAAAATTTGTACAAGTCGGTTTTCATCTGCTAGCACAGGTGGAAAGTCTTGTGGCACCTCATTTTTCAAAGTAATCTGTTTGATATCTGTATTGTATTTCAGCATATCGAGCATCCCGGTCACTACCGCCGGAAGATGGACGGCTTTTTTATGAAGTACAGGAGAATGTTTCTGTAAGTATTGCACATCTAATAAATCTTCCAACAAAATAGATAATCTCTCACCGACGGATAAAACAGTTGTAAGTCCCTCTATATTATTTTTATCTAAATGATACTTTTCTTTTTTTAAAACAGATTGCGTAATATTTAAGATACTGTGCAAAGGGTTTTTAAATTCATGAGCTGTATTAGCTAAAAACTGGTCTTTTGAGGCGTTTATTTCTTGTAATTCCAAAGCTAAATTTTGTGATTCTTGATACACTCTAAAGAAATATAAGAACCAAAGAGCCGAGGTGCATAATAAAGCAATAATCATTTCAAATGGATAGTAGGGAACATTAATCCCAGTGCTCATCCAATACAGTGTCCAAAAAGAATAAGACCCCATGGCAATCAAAGCAAACAATAATAAAATATTTTTTTGAAACTGATACCGCATCATCTGTATAAATCCAGCAAAAGCAACAATGAAGCCAAGAAAAACGACGCTGTAAATTACAGGGATGATAGCAGTTATCATAGAGACATCAGAGAATAATATTATTATCGCAGTTACGATAACTATACCAATATACCATGGGTGCAGTTTATGCCAAAAATACACTTTTTTATAATCGGTGATAAGGAGTAAAAACACAGTGGCAAATAAACCGGAAATGTTCAGTAACTTAAACAGCCAACTGTAATCCACGAAGAAAAACTTTGTAAATATTTTTTCATTAAATCCTAACCCGACAATCACTGCGACAGATAAAAATAGAAGAGCAGTGTAAATTATTTTCATACTTCTATGTCCTAAGAAAAATAATGTAATAGCATATATGCTATGCAGAATTAACAAAACAATCACTAAGATTTGCATAAAAATAGAAAGATCAAATTGATTATTCAGAACATGTTTCTCACCAAATTTAGGCGTACGGATAATTCCGCCTTTTCGTATATCATCAAAATTCGCAACTTGAACGGCTATATCAATGATTCCATTTTCGTCAGGATGCAAGGTTGTTTTAAATGGTTTGTTTTGTGCTTTATATGTATCTTTCGAATCAGATGGTGTGCCGACTTGTTCGGTAACCTCTCCGTTTATATAAAGAATAGAGGAGCTGCGTATACTGGGAAACTGTATGCTGTATTTTTCTTCATTGTCAGGATCAACTCGGATTTGCAGGCGATACGTGCCGTAACCATAGCTGGCTTCTTTTTCCTCTTTGGAAAATATGTCTTCCGTCCAGCCGTCCGGAACCGATACTTTAGCCGGCTCTTCTTTTTCAGCGGTTGGATTAACAGCGAAACGATTCGGGTAAAAATCCCACTCTCCATTTAACGACAGAATCTCACCAGAATCTTCCCAATCCGATAAATCAATGAATCCGTCTTTGACGTGCACTTCTTTTGGATTGCTGAATGTATTTGCCCACCATAAACGTCCAATGGTTAATATAAGTAAAAACACGCCTAATAAAACGAATATTTGCCAGGTTTTTAATCTTGTTGGTTTAAAGAACTTGTTCAAAGGTAAAACCTCTTTTCATCTATGTCCGAGAAATCTTCTAGACCTATCATACTATATTTTTGGAAAAAAAGAATCTATTTCCTGTAGCAGTTCTGTCATGTTTTATTAGATGAAAGGAAAGCTTTTGAGGTAAGATGGAAGCAGAAAGTATTTGCATAAAAATAAATTTACATGTTCGTCGAATTTTGCTGGATAAAGAAAGGGAGAAAAGCAATGACAGATAATGATAACCAACCAACTGTTTGTGTTGTTGGCAGTATTAATATGGACGTTACCATTTCGACAGATAGAATACCTGCGCAAGGAGAGACAGTCATCGGTGGAAACTTTGCCACATATTTTGGAGGGAAGGGTGCCAACCAGGCCGTAGCTGCAGCTCGAGCAGGGGCGAATGTGAAAATGATTGGGGCTGTTGGTGCAGATGATTTTGGGCATACGTCGCTGACTCATTTGCAATCGGAAAATATCGACACCACAGCGGTAGATATGATGCCGGATGTTTCAACAGGTGTGGCAAATATTATATTAACCGAACAGGATAACCGGATTATTGTTGCATCTGGAGCCAATTTTGAAGTAACACCAGAGATAATAGCAAGCAATGAACAGCAAATTAAAGACAGTGATGTGGTTTTACTGCAATTAGAGCTTCCAATTAAAACGGTGCAGCGGGCTATTCAAATAGCGAACCGACATGGTGTTCCTGTTATCCTTAATCCAGCTCCGTACGCTGCTTTATCGAAAGAGACACTGGAGATGTGCACTTACATGACACCAAATGAAATTGAATTAGCAGATATGCTGCAGTTGGTGCCTTTTGAAGTTATGAAGGAGAAGTTGATTGTTACGCTTGGCTCGTATGGTGTTTCTTATTATGATCAAGGAGACGAACGGCAAGTAGAAGGGTATGACGTAGCAGTGAAAGACACAACAGGTGCTGGCGACACGTTTAACGGCGTACTGGCAGCCATGATCGCAAAGAAATGGTCCACCGTCGAAGCGATTCGTTTTGCCAACGCAGCAGCAGGATTGTCGATTACCAAAGAAGGGGCCCAGAGAGGTGTGCCTACGTTAAATGAAATTTACTCGTTTATCGAAACCAAAAAGCAGTGAACTGTTTTTATTATTTTAAGAGGGATATTTTGATGGAAATTTTAAAATAAGGTGATGCTCCGTGTATAAGAAAATAGGAATACTTTGTTTATTAATCAGTTTGTTGACCTTGGCTTCCTGCAGTAAAGAAGAAGCGGAACCGAATGAGAACACTGACAACGTCTCTGAAGACCCCGCTGACGTAGAGCTGTATGATTATGGCGACGAGTTGGGACTGGAGCTCGAAACGCCGAAGCAAGAAGCAGCGACAACTTTATCCCTTGAAGGCGAAGTAGAGCAGGCGGATGCTTTAAACGAGGATT
>DATGUO010000072.1:0-86935 GCA_035301305.1 Pseudogracilibacillus sp. | reverse complement strand
TCCTTTGTGCTGTTTTACGATGGTGTTTAAAGAACGTTTATAAGTATTAATTCGACGATAATCAGTGTAATGGTTATCCCAATAAGCCATCCTTTATATTGCTGGTTTTTAGGTGGGAAAATCATAACATAAATAAACATAGTAAGTGTTACTAATTTTAAGATATAAAATATTTAATCGCTTTCAAATCGTAGCTTTTAATCCAGCTGATATGATGTTCAAAGACTTTTCAATGGAATTAAAGGGTATGCTTTTCCTTCACTCTGTTTATGATCGATAAAACCACAGAAAGAACGTATACAAATTGGAGAGGTATTAACGATTAAACCTGGCAGCCAAAAGGTATACTAAACGACACTGAAAAGCGCGAAAACATACTTGGACATCATTTCTATTGCTTTGAAGAACATATAATTAAAAACCGATTTATTTACTAAGAGTGCGTAATATAGGAAATCTAAAAATAATTTGTATTAAAGCCGACCTGTCTTTAGAGATTAATTACAGTGTTCGTCGTTTATGCAAAATTATAAAGTTGTTCTCTAATATGAATCTATTCTAGAATGGCTTGTATATTTAGTCGTACGAAAACAGTACATGGTTTTTATCTATAAAATGGAAATAAATTAATGAAAAATCCTTTTGTATCAATGTGTTACTTTATGTATCATAAAAAGAAGTAAGCGCTTAATGGAAGATAAGGAGGGATGAATTTTTAGCGATCTTTAAGCATTTTAAAATTTAAAATGGGACAAAGAAATGAAAAACAGCTTTTTTGCAATTATGAAATGATTGTACCCTTTATTATTTGAAAAAGGTTTGTTTCTGAATTTTGCTTGTTGCAGCGATATATTTACCTAGTTTGCTCGTACACATTTAATTGTTTCTAACAGACGATTAAAGTAGTGTCACACGTTTAAAAATGAAAGAGATTTGGGGGATAGAATTTATAATATAAATAAAGAACAGTGCAGGCATAAATATTAGGAAGAGCTGTAAACAAAAGGCATTATTAGACACTGTTTGATTTATAACTAATTTGCAATAAATATTCAAGGAGGTAATACATATTAAATTTTTAACTTTTACCATCGCATTTATCATAGGATTAGTCATGTTACCAGAGTTAAGTTCTGCTGAAAAAAGTTACGAGGTGCAATCGGACGATACTTTATATAGCATTGCTGAAGATTATCAAGTAGATGTGAATACGTTAATCGCCGCAAATGCTTCTGTTGAAGATGAGTCAGATATACAAGCAGGAGAAACGATACAAATACCGGATGAAGATGGTGTGTCCTTCAAAGTAACAGCTTATACAGCTGGAGAAGAATCTACGGATAAAAACCCGGATGATCCTGATTATGGGATTACGGCATCTGGAGAAAAAGTGAAGGAAAATCATACTATTGCTTGTCCGCCATCACTTCCTTTTGGGACTAAAATACACATTCCTGAATTGGATGAAACTTATGTATGTGAGGATCGTGGGAGTGCGATAACCAACGAACGGTTAGATATTTATAAAGAAGATCTGGATGATGCACTCGATTTCGGCGTTCAAGAGTTACAAGTAAAAGTTTGGACATACTAAACAGAGAGAAAATGGAATGATTGCAAAGTAGAATAAAATACTATTAAAAGGAGTTGCAAAATGCTTAGATTAGATAAAACAGGTTATATGTTCATTATATTTTTAAGTATGTTTTTTATGCTTGGTACGTTACAAGTAGACGCTACGCCTGAGCAAGATGAAGGGTCGATAGAGAAAAGTAAGGTAACGGATGAACCAGAAGCCGAACAAAAATTGCGAACGGCTGATGTAACAACCCAATCTGAAGACCAGCCAGTCAAGATATTTTTAGATCCTGGCCATGGAGGAGACGACGCTGGTGCTCAATCGAATGGAATTAAAGAAAAAGATGTGGTGCTGGATATCGCTTTGAAAACGAAAGAGGTCTTGGATAACGAATACGAAGGAGTGGAAACTAAGCTGTCGCGAAGCTCTGATAAATTTATTGAATTAGAAGATCGTGCCCAGCAGGCTAACGATTGGGGAGCAGATTATTTTACAAGTTTTCACCTTAATTCTTTTGATGGATCTGCTTCAGGATTTGAATCTTATATATATAATGGCAATGTGAGTGAAGAAACGAAAACCCGGCAGCATCACGTTCATACGTACTTAGCTGATCGACTCGAAGTAGACGATAGAGGCAAGCAAAGTGCCAATTACAGTGTGTTGCGAAACACTTCTATGTCTTCCATTTTGCTTGAGTATATGTTTATTGATGATTCCGATGAAAATGAATTATTGCAAAAAGAAGACTATCGTGACCAACTTGGCGAACTTACAGCAGAATCCATAGCAGATACGTATGATTTAAATAAAAAGTAATAGAAATGCTTCTAAGAGGTAAAGTTTGATTGTTGGAAGTGTTAAAAATATAATTTCTGCGTGTCATGAGAGGAGTTTTAAGGCATTAAATAATCGAATTTCATTTTAAGATGTTTATAAAACAGTGGTCTGGGGAATTGTTTTGGTTAGGAAGTAATATAAAAACTATGCTATAAAAATTATATTTTAGGAGGAATAATAGTGCCTACAGTTTCTGTAAACCCTGACAAACAAACTCCAGTAGAGCTTTATTATGAAGACCATGGAAACGGACAACCGGTTGTGTTGATTCATGGTTGGCCACTTAGCAGCCGTTCTTGGGAATACCAGGTACCTGCTCTTGTCGAAGCGGGATACAGGGTTATCACATACGACCGTCGAGGATTTGGAAAATCTTCTCAACCATGGGATGGCTATGATTATGATACGCTTGCTGCAGATTTATATCATCTGCTCGAACATTTGAATCTTCATAATGCGACACTTGTTGGCTTTTCCATGGGTGGTGGAGAAGTCGCCCGTTACGTGGCGACATACGGAACGGAAAGAGTGAAAAAAGCTGTGTTTGCCGGAGCTGTACCACCGTTTATGTATAAAACTGCCGATAATCCCGATGGTGCAATAGATGATGCAACCATTGAGACATTTGAAAATGGAGTGATAGATGACCGGCTTGCGTTTCTTGAGGAGTTCTCCAAAAATTTCTTCACTGCGGATCATGACCCGTTAGTGAGTGAATCATTCCGTTTATATACCAAAGATATCGCAGCTTGGGGCTCACCGAAGGGCACACTGGATTGCATCTCTGCTTTCAGTAAAACAGATTTCAGAGAAGATTTGAGTCAATTTAATATCCCGACACTGGTTATTCATGGAGATTCCGACGGCATAGTACCGTTTGAAGCAAGTGGAAAGCGGACGCATGAAACGATTCCGGGGAGTAAGTTAGCGGTGATAGAAGGAGCGCCGCATGGATTCAACGCAACCCATCCGAAACGTTTTAATGAAGAACTGGTGGCATTTTTGAAAGAGTAATGTCAGGAAAGCCCATGAACAAATGAGTATATTGCTATTCTAAAATACTCCCAGGAGAAATCTTCCCAAAGTTTTAAAGTACTTGTGAAATGGATTTCTTTCTGGGGGTGCCAAATAAAAAAGATCTGTCATAAGAACAGATCTTTTTTTATTTCTGAAACATTCATTTATTCAAAGTTTAATTTTTTCTAATCGCGAATTATTTGTTGTGGAAATTCGGAAATTAACTTTCTTCCAGACGTTGAATTCTTTCCGTTAAATCCGGATGGGAAGAAAAAAGTTTCATCATATTGCCTTTGCCATTTATCTTCATCGTTTGCAGTGCAGAATCGTCTGTTTTATCTTTGACAGAAGCTCGTTCTGTATACTGTTGTAACGATTTTAATGCATGTTTCATTTTATCTTTCCCAGCGAAATTGGCTCCGCCGCGGTCTGCGTGAAACTCTCTATGGCGGGAGTATGCATTAACTACAATGCTTCCGAGAATAGCGAAAAGAATCTGGAATATAATAATCGCAGCAATACGTACCATAAAAGCCAGTTCTTCACGGACAAAACGTGAAACAATAATAGCAGCGACTCTGGATAAGAAGACAACAAATGTGTTGATAACCCCTTGCAACAAAGTCATGGTTACCATATCGCCGTTAGCTACGTGCGACACCTCGTGAGCAAGAATACCTTCCACTGCATCATCGTCCATTTCATTTAATAAGCCTGCTGAAACAGCTACAAGCGACCTTTTTTTGGATGGGCCTGTTGCAAATGCATTGACTTCATTAGACGGGTAAATGCCTACTTCCGGCATATACATTAAACCGGCTGCTCGAGATAACTGATGGACTTTATCCACAATGTCTTGTTCTTTTTGTCCCAAAGAATCATTCGGGTCTAATACTTTAACTCTCATCATTTGCTTGGCAGTCCAACGCGAGATCGCCAATGAAATAAAGGCTCCGACAAAACCGACAATTAAACTGAATAACATTAACGTACCGTAATTAATTCCCAATCCTGAGCCATTATTTTGAAAAGAGCCATTGATGTCCGTGAATGATACAATAATCGTCCATACAATAACGATAGTTGTAATGATTAAAATGTTTGTTAGAAAAAACAGTAATATTCGTTTGCCCAATTTGTACACCTCGATTGCTTTTCTTTTATTATAGTATCATGCTATCACAACCGTGAGAAACGGGCGAATGATTCGTCTACACATAACCAATATGTAACTTCAGGATTTTATTTTTCAGAAAATTCATGATTATGGCCTTGACGAGATAATTATAGTTTAATATAGTCATGTTAAATGTTTCGACAAAGCGTTGATTTGTAGAGTCATCTTTGAAAGGATTCTACGCTTTTGAAGAAGCAGACAAATCATTTCACCTTAAATAAAAGCAGGAGGAAAAAAGTTGTACAAATCATTATATTGTAGAAGTTATCAACAAATTGTGAAAGCGATTTCCAGCTTTCTCCCGTGGAGAGAGCCGGTATTATTGGATGGAGAGGGAAGTTTGAAAGATTTGGCCGAGCTTGTTAGAAAGCAAGCTATTGAAAGCATTTTAATTGTGACGGACAAAGGTATTGCGGCTGCTGGCTTGCTTGCCCCTTTGCTTGAAGGACTGCAAGAAGAAGGGATTCACTATGCTATATATGATAAAACAGTACCGAATCCAACGTTGGAAAATGTGGAAGAAGCTGTTTATACGTATCACACTAATTATTGTGAAGGGATTATCGCTTTTGGAGGAGGTTCACCCATTGACTGTGCCAAAGTGGCGGGAGCACGTATTGTAAAACCCGGTCAACCTATTGCTAAAATGAAAGGGCTGCTTAAAGTTTGGAAAGAATTGCCGCCATTATTTGTGGTCCCTACAACAGCTGGAACAGGGGCAGAGGCGACTCTTGCTGCAGTCGTCTCCAACACATACACTCATGAAAAATATGCATTAATGGACACTTCCCTTATTCCGGATTATGCAGTCACGGATCCTGCCCTTACTATAGCATTGCCAAAGCATCTCACATCCACTACAGGAATGGACGCGTTGACACATGCAGTCGAAGCGTATATCGGCAAGGGAAATACAAAGGAAACGAAGCAGTGGAGCAGGGAGGCGACGGAATTAATTTTCGAAAACCTTTATGAAGTATACTCAAATGGGGAGAATATGGCAGCACGGAAGAATATGCAAAGGGCTGCTTATCTGGCAGGGAAGGCTTTCACTCGTGCCTATGTTGGTTATGTACATGCGATTGCCCATACACTTGGAGGCTTTTACAGTATTCCACATGGATATGCAAATGCGATAATTCTCCCTCATGTGCTTGAATATTACGGAAAATCAGCACATAAACCGTTGGCAGAACTCGCTGACTTAGTAGGCCTTACAGACGCTTCTGATGCAACCGAACAAAAGGCTGATGCGTTCATTCATGCCATCAAAAATCTTAATAAACGAATGGACATACCAAGCCGCATCGAAGGGATAAAAGAAGGGGACATCTCTACAATGGTAAAAAGAGCATTAGATGAAGGAAACCCGCTGTACCCTGTACCCAAGATACTTTTTGAAGATGACATTACGCATCTTTTTCAGGTCATCAAAGCGTAAAATGAGTGAGAAAAGATTTCTTGTACAGGATTGCCTTTTCGTTTTTTGAAAAATAATTTTTAATCGAAAAGACAACTGTTTTTAGGGGAAAAGTGGAAGAATTCATCAATATAAACGGATATAAATAAACATAGCTGAAGTTTAACTTTCCACAGTGGTTTGTTGTTGTTCTTGTAAACAGCAGGCGAGTTCTCGAGCAACTTTGGGCTTCCTAACGAGTGCCATATGATCATCACCGGGAAAGTCAGCAATATGCTTCGTACCTTCCATAACGGCTGCTGATGCGGGTACGAGTCCGTCACTTTTTTTAATGTTGTCACGCAGGCGCATGCTGTACCAGCCGATAAGCTCTTCTCCCAAGGAGCCCCATTTTTTACGGATTATTCCTTTGGTTATGCCGCGCATCGTTAAGATTTCCCCTCCCGCATGAAGCGGCGTAAATTCTGGAGGATACACTTTATTGAATCTGGTTAAAGAAGCTGTTTTCAAATCGCGAAACGCAGGTAAACCGCCAGCAATCCACCCGAGCCAGGAAAAGCGGTCGATGAGCGGCGTTCCTTGGTGAGGTGTCCCTAAAGTGACGATGTTTTGCACTGTATCTGGATAATCATATGCATATTTCCGGGAAATCAATCCTCCCATGCTGTGGCCGATGAGATGAAAATGATTCCCGAGACCACAATGCTCTTGTAATATTTGTATTTTTTCAGCTACTCTTTGCGTTTGCACGCTAATCGACTGTGTTCCAGCTGTACAGCTGTTTTTTCCAATCGAAAATATAGTTTTCTCCTTGAGTTTTAGAGTGTGTATAGGAGCGGTAGGATTTGTGAAAATCAAATAAATGGGCCCATCCCAATGTTTAGAAAGTGATCTTAAAAAGGACTTGCTCCAGCGATATTGATTTTTTAAACCGTGTACAAGAACAAGTGGTTTTGCTTCTCTTCTTTGCTTTCGCATTAGGCATCCTCCATTTTAGAACTTTTTTCGGCTTGAAGTGTTTACTTTATCATAACATTTCCATCTTGGGATTTGTGTAAACTTTCGGAGAATTTTTTAAAAAAGAAAGAAGTTCAGTACTGATTCATATCGGGATGGTATAATTTCAGAGTGAATGTTTTATAGAAAACAAGTGATAACAATAGGGTGATATGTCGTGATTACGGAATAATAAATAAAAAAGGGTATGGAATAACTGCTGTTTTAAGGAGTGAGGTATGTGGTGAAGCTTAGAAAAGCCCAAACAAACGATGCCTTAGATATTGCAAGAGTACATGTTAAAAGTTGGAAAACGACATATAAAAATATTGTTCCAGAAGCGTATTTAGAAAAAATGAATTACGATGACAGAAAAAACATGTGGAAGGATATTATTTCTAATCAAACTGTATTTGTTGCTGAAGTAAATGGAAAAATTGTCGGCTTTGCGAATGGAGGAGAAGAAAGAACTGGAGAGTATTCCGGTTACCAGGGAGAGCTTTATGCTATTTATATTTTAGAAAGCTTTCAACAAAGAGGTATAGGGAAACAGTTATTAGATTTAGTTGCGGCACATTTAAGTCAGATGAATATTACATCGATGACTGTTTCTGTCTTGGAAGACAATATCTCCTGTACGTTTTATGAACGGCTCGGAGCATGGCACATCGACACTGTGGAAATAGAAATAGCAGGTAAAACGTTAAATGAACTTGTGTATGGGTGGAAAGATATTTCGCAAATGAACCTATAATATATGTGTTTAAATGAACCAATGAAAGAAGGGTATGAATTATGGATAATTACTCAGTTATTCAACTGTGGGAAAGATATCGAAAGAATGCTGCAAACGTTCCGGAAAGTTATGATGTATGGGCGTTTGGCGATTCCAAGGAAATGGCCGATGAGCTTGCGAAGTTAGTAACTGATGGCATCAAGACAGCTACCTCTTCTAATTATATCGTGTATAAAGAAGAAAATGAGCCGTTACCATATGCCGGTCTTCATAATGTTATTCTGGATGGGGACGGAAATGCTGCAGCTATTATAGAAACAACATTTGTTGACATCGTTCCTTTTGAAAAAGTTTCGGAAGGGCATGCGTTTATGGAAGGGGAAGGAGATCGTACATTGACATATTGGCGCGAGGTGCACGAATCTTTTTTTAAAAAGGAATTGAGAGAGATGAATCGTGCATTTCATTTTAAAATTCCCGTAGTATGTGAAAGGTTCAAGTTGGTCTTTACAAATAAGGAATAAAGTTCTTTTATCTTTAGTAAATTTATTTGCAGGGCAGACTTAAAGATATGACATCAGTTATGAATACAGAGGAGGTTTCAGGTGATTTTAGGAATACATCATGCACAGATAACAATCCCTAAGGGGGCTGAAGACGAAGGGAGACAGTTCTACTGCAATTTGTTAGGTCTGAAAGAAATTGAAAAACCGGATGCTCTTAAAAGGCGGGGAGGTTTCTGGTTGGAAGTTGGAGATCAAGCTGTTCATGTGGGAACGGAAGATGGATTTGACAGGAGGAAAACAAAAGCACATATCGCCTATCAAGTGATTGATATTTCACATTGGAAGCGTATGTTGGAACAACACGGTATCCAACCTGTGGAAGGAGTGCCGATTCCTGGCTTTGACCGTTTTGAGTTCAGAGATCCTTTTGGTAACAGGGTGGAAATGATTCAAGCATTGTAGCTGTTTTTTGACGCCTTGCATGATTGCAGATGTTTTACTAATTTAAAGCAAATCGGATTCGTTCACAGCCGCTTTCCTTCTTCTTTCTTTAACTTGATGCAGGTCAAGGAGTTTTTCCGGGAATCCCTCTATACTCAAAGTGTAGAGGGATTTTACTTGTTCTTGTTCAACAAAAAGAAACTCTGCAAAACTTGATGGGCATCAACTCTTTTTGTCTAAGGCTATCTTATACTGGATGTAACAGTAAAGAGAAGAGGTGGAGGGAAGATGATGCAGGGGTATATCTTGAGGAATAAAAATCAAATTACTCTCATCAGTGCCATATTAATTGTTCTCGGTTTTTTTGGCCGGTTTGGTATGGATAACATGTTTCTTTTTAATGGATCGCTCATCATAGCATCCATTCTTGGGATTGCGCCAATTGCGATACAAGCGTATCAATCCATCAAAGTGAAGGTCATCAGTATTGATGTGTTGGTAACTATCGCAGTGGTAGGAGCAGTAGTGATACAAAATTATGAAGAATCTGCCATCGTTACATTCTTATTCTTATTTGGTGCTTATTTAGAACAGCGTACCTTAAATCAAACGAGATCTGCCATTAAAGAGTTAACCGACATGGCACCAGAAACAGCCGTGAAGCAAATGGAAGATGGAGCGTTTGAAGAAGTGGACGTTTTTGATGTAGATGAAGGCGACATTTTATTAGTAAGAACTGGTTCGAGCGTCCCTGTAGATGGGACGGTGCTGACGGGAGAAGGGCATGTGAATGAAGCAAGTGTTACAGGAGAATCTGTGCCGGTTAGTAAAAAAGAAGGCCTGGAAGTGTTTGCCGGGACGATCTTGGAAAATGGAACCATTCAAGTGCAGGCAGACCGTGTTGGAGAAGATACGACGTTCGGGCGGATTATTGAACTGGTTGAAGATGCACAGGACTCGAAATCAGAAGCGGAAAGGTTCATTGACAGCTTTTCTAAATATTACACTCCTGCTGTTCTAGGTATCGCTATCCTCATTTATCTATTTACGCAAAGTACGGAAATGGCGATTACCGCACTGGTTTTAGGGTGTCCTGGTGCATTAGTCATTGGAGTACCGGTTTCCAACGTCTCCGGTATCGGAAACGGGGCACGTCATGATGTGCTTTTAAAAGGCAGTGAGGTCATTAACGATTTTAGTAAAGTGGATACCATCGTTTTTGATAAAACAGGAACGTTAACTGTCGGGAACCCGGAAGTGGCTGAGAAGAAATTTTACGGGAAAAATATAGACGAAATGCTAGGTTACCTGGCAAGTGTAGAACGCGAATCCGATCATCCATTGGCAAAAGCTGTGCTTGAAGATATTGGAGAAACAACTTTTTCCACAGTCGAAAAAACAGAAGTCGTTAAAGGTGAAGGCGTGGTGGCTACAGTTGACGGACATCGTTTGGCCGTAGGAAATATTGCTTTAATGGAAAGAGAAAATGTGTCTTTACATGAACAAGCCAAAAAAGACATAAAACGTTTTGAAACGAATGGAAACTCACTTGTGCTTACTGCGCTTGACGGAGAATTCAAAGCACTTATGGGGGTTCGTGATCAAATTAGGCCTGGTGTGAAAGAAGAACTGCAAAACTTGAAAAAACTTGGAGCAGAAAATTTAATTGTGCTTTCAGGTGATAATCAAGGGACCGTTGATTTAGTAGCCAGTAAAATCGGTCTGACAGAAGCGCACGGACATATGCTGCCTGCAGACAAAGCAGATTATATTAAAGAGCTGCAAGCCCGGGGACAAATTGTTGCTTTTGTCGGAGATGGTATTAATGACAGTCCTTCCTTAGCACTCGCGGATATCGGTATTGCCATGGGAAGCGGGACAGATGTCGCAATTGAAACATCAGATGTTGTTTTAATGCAGTCGGATTTTAATCATCTGGCGCATGCACTTGGTTTAACAAAGGCTATTTCACGCAATATGAAGCAAAACATTGTCATAGCCGTCGGTGTTGTCATTATCTTATTCTCAGGTCTACTGTTTAGTGATTGGATGAACATGTCTATTGGTATGCTGGCACATGAAGGCAGTATTTTAGTAGTGATCTTAAATGGTATACGATTACTCCGTTACCGTTTAAGAGGACAGTCGACAAGAAAGACGACCCAGGAAGCAAAAGAAACATCAACACCCATAGGGGCTTTTCAAAAAGAAGAATAAAACTTGACGCGCGTCAATTCGTTATCTGAAAAGTTTCGTTATACTGAAAGTAGAGATAAGGAAAGGATTTTTTATTTAAATATAAAAAGGAGAGATTCACTATGCAAAAAGCGGTTATCCATTTAGAAACATTATCTTGTCCATCTTGTTTACAAAAGATCGAAAAAGCGGTAAAAGGGGTTGCCGGTGTTGAAAAAGACAGCGTAGAAGTGCTGTTTAATTCGAGCAGAGTCCGCACTAATTTTGACGCTGAAGCTGTTTCCATCGAAGAGATTGAAAAAGCCATTGAGACGATGGGATACCCAGTCATTCGTTCCAGAGTAAATGCTGCTTAATATAAGAGAATGATACACGTAAATCTATCTGAAAAGTTCCGGAGAGAAATACATCTTCGGAACTTTTTTATGTTTTGAAACCACTATTGTTCTTTTATATTAAAAATGCCTGAAATATAAAATACACTCTAGTGTTTTTGTCTATCTTTCAACAGGTGTTTAAAGTTTGAAGATGATATGTTAAAATATTCTTAACATTAGGTATTTTCTCATATTTGGAAACTGTGTGCTTATATATTTGATCTATTCTATTTATATTGCTGGTAACATTGTTGAAAATAATAAATGCGTGCAGGAGGAGGCAATATTTATGGGTGGAAATAAAATAATGGTCTTGTATGTATGGATGGTCATGAGTTTAGCAGGAATGGGCAGGGTGGCGCTGGGGTATACAGCTCCTTCTTTACTAAAAGGATTTTTGTTTATCACGGGCTTCATCTTGTTGTGTGTTAGTGTTTATAAGTTGAAATTCAAACCTCAGAAAATATAGTGCTTGGTTGAGCATTTTAACTGGAAACAAAAAATAACGTATCATAGGAGTGAAATCAAATGAATAAGATTAGTCCGATTACTGAAAAGAAACTTAAGATTCAACGGGAAAAGATGCAGAACGAAGAACAATACACCATTTTAACTGGTTTAGGTTGGAAAACTGCTGGTACATTATTTCTCACGGTTATAGCAGCACTGACTGTATACGCCGGTCTCTTTTCATAAAAAGCATTCTTTCAGGGAATGTTCCTTTCGGGTATGGCGAGAAAACATATTTAACAAATAAATTACTTTAAAATGGATTAGCGTTTAGTTCGTTAAACAAATATATGAGTGAGCGCGATTGTAATGTTCATTTGACGGAGGTGACTGAAAAGATGCCAAACGAAGAAAAGAGTGGAGGAGGATTTAAAAATTTTATAATGAATCTTACTCCATATTCAAAAAGGAAAACAGGTTTTTAAATGAGTTGCAGAGGCTTATGATAACTATTGGTTTATTATTAATGTTACAACTTGTTTTTTGGATAGTCGATGTAACTTTTCCTGCCTTAACTTTAAACAAGGCAGGCACTTTTGTAAATAATATTGCAGGCACAGGGGCTTTTGACTGGATTACCATATATGACAATCCTGCGTTTCAATTCATTACTGTGATAGGAGTACTTCATATAATATATCTTGTTATTAAAACAATAACGCTGGGAGTAAAAGTAAAAAATAAAAAATTTGTTTAAATAGCGTTTATGATGCTGGGATGAATGTCTGATTATGTTTACATAACATCGTGATACGAAAAGGTAGCATGAAGAGCAGTCCATTTGTTTACCAATAGAGTAGCTGAACAATAGCAGAGCAATTTGTAATGTAAATTGCTACTGCTTTTTTAATTGATTATGATGTCACTTATATTTGACAAAAGAGAAGATGTCACATATATTGTACACATAGCGAATGAGAGGATGCTCGGCTTGAACGAAGTCAAAAAGTACAGGAAACAACAGGGGTATACACAAATGGAATTGGCGAGAAAACTGGGAGTCGCCCGCCAGACGATCAACCTGATAGAAAATAATAAATATAACCCTTCATTATCTCTTTGTATTTCTTTAGCTAAAAATCTTGGCACAGATCTTAATGCTTTATTTTGGGAGGGAAAGGAAGATGAAAAATAAATTACTCAAGCGTGTCATTGGTTTCATGGATGAACGGGATGAATATCAATTGCAGGAAATCAATAAAGACTTGGCTTTTTTCTGGAATGATATTATGGATTTTGATGATGCTTTTAATGTTAATAAGTCTTATTCTCGATGTAATTCATGACACTTTTACTTTTATAACTGCAGCTTTGCTTGTTGTAAATTTGGTATATGCGATTATGGTATTTAGCAAGGTACGAAGAAAAGGCTTGGATAATACAGATTGTGCAAATGTTGAAGAATACGAAATGAAGAAGCAACAGGTGCAGAAAGGTGCTGTACGCGCTGGAATCTTTTTCACTATAGCGATGATAATTTTTACGGGGTTCGTCACACCTTCTTTAACTGCAGGAAAGATAGAATTGGACTGGTTTAGTGCATTAACATTTATAGTTCTGGGTCCCCTTTACGGAGTAGGGATATATTAGGTAGGGAAATCCAAATTAGAAAAGAATTTTTGAGTACTTATGTTGAAGTACTAATATATAGAATGAATACCCATGAAGCTTTTGATTTAGCTTCTGACCTGAAAATGTCGCGTATACAAGGGGAAGCAACTTGTGATGAAGAAAAAAAGTTGTACTGTAACGTTCTTACATACACTATTTTCATAATAAAATGACAGAATATTACAACATTGTAAGAAAGTGGTAAGAAACTTCGATTTTTGGTTTGCCATTCATATCTTATATTAAACTACACAATGAGTAACTAATGAGGTGGTGTAGAGGTCTCGTTTTTAAATAACTGCTTCTCCATGAAAAGTTGAAAGAAAGGAAAGATGCTGTTTGAAATTAAGCTGGATTTTTTGGTGGATTGTGAATGTTTGTTGGCTGGTTTTATTTGCTGTAGGCACGTTTTTTGTTTGGACAAGGGAAGTGGATGGTGCAGGAGCTGTTCAAACTCCTAAAATTAAACTCGCGTCTTTTTTGGTTCTTTTATTCGCATTTTTATTTCCTCTGACTATACAATTTGCCTGGTTTATTATAAACAAGATAGTCAGTAAAAATAAAAAGGCACAAATAGAATAGAATTAAGGTTTACGTAAGATTCTATTAAGCTGCAGTAAAGGTTCGATTGTTACAGTAGAGTAAAGAAAACATGTTTAATTATGTAACAGTGCAGATGAAAGGTTTAAAAATTTCTAAAGTAAAATGAGCGGAACAAATGAGTTATCTACTCATAAAGTTCATTTGAAAGATTAAGAAACGGGGGTCTACGAGTTAGATGCTTCATATACATTGGTTTGACTACATAAATTTATGATACATGAAATACCAAGGGGGAATGTAGTATGTCTGAAGAAACAAATGTTGCTAAACCGTCAGTAATTGGGATGATAACAAGTCCGGTGCAGCAATTTAAGCGATTAAAAGAAAGGCCGTTCATCTTACCGGCTATGTTGATAGTTGTGATAACCATGGCCCTTGGCACTGCGCTTCAAGGATTAGGAGAAGAGACTCCTGAACTCGAGGGTGCTGGATCCACTACTTTTATAATTGTTATACTGGCAGTTGTTACTGTTATATTAGCCATTATTATCACTATGCTTGGAATTTTAATTATGAGTGCTATACATATGCTGGTCGCTAAAATAGCTACATCACCTGTTTCCTTTAAGCAATTATTTTCGATGAATACGTATGTTTTCGTGATTTCAGCTTTAGGCTTACTGGTGAACGGTATTGCGGCGTCTATTATTGGGGTTGAATATCCTGGGATGGAATTTACCAGCCTTGGTTCACTCGTGAATAATCCTGGAGACATGAGCGCCATTGCTGGAATATGGGATAGTATTGAGGTCTTTTCCATTTGGGGATATATTATCACTGCAATTGGATTACAAATTGTAGCAGGATTTTCTAAAAAAATGGCATGGAGCGTAGTC
The DNA here is from genome assembly GCA_035301305.1 of Pseudogracilibacillus sp. Classification (GTDB taxonomy): domain Bacteria; phylum Bacillota; class Bacilli; order Bacillales; family Amphibacillaceae; genus Pseudogracilibacillus. Next base: position 72,090 of record DATGUO010000072.1, on the reverse strand, counting down.
GTCGTAATATTTTTACTTACAATTATGATTGAATTGATGAGTTCAGCACTTGCTGGTATAGGGGGAGTCTAAAATGAAAAAGAAATGGATTATCGCATCTTTAGTAACTGCAATTATCATTATATTTATCGGCTTAAATGTATGGAATAAGACGGCTTCGAGCAACGCAGATCAAGTGGAGACTACTAATCTGAAAGAGCAGGAAATAAATGAAACGGTGATGGCTCCAGGTAAGCTGAAGTTTGCTGATGAGCAAAACGTCTATTTTCAAGAAGATAAAGGAGAAGTAGATGAGCTTCTCGTAGAAGAAGGAGACAAAGTGGAAAAAGGTGATAAGCTGGTTCGCTACGAAAATAAAGATATAGAAAATGAAGTGAAACAAAACGAATCGCAGCTGAATTCAGATTATTTAGAGTTGGAAAATATACAGAAACAGCGTGAAGATGTTAAGGAAAATCCAACAGAAAATCAGGGAGGCGAAGAGACTCCAACGGAAGAGGACGACCCTGCAGAAGATGATGGGGATGCCGCAGCTCCACCAGAGGGAAATCCGGATGATAGTCAAGAAAATGGTGATGTTCAATCCCAGTTGGATGATTTAGACCTTCAAGAGCGGCAAAAAGAATCCGAAATTGAACAAACAAAGCGGGAAAAAGAAGCCAATGAGCAAAAGATTGCCGATGCAACGGTGACAAGTGATATAGACGGGACAGTTGTTGCAATTGATAAAGATGAATCAACCGGTGCAGGCCAATCTGATCCAAAGCCAATGGTCCAAGTTGGTTCTTTAGATTCGATGCGTGTGGAAGGGGACGTCTCCGAGTATGATGCATTAAAAATCAAAGAGGAGCAGTCGGTCGAGTTAACCTCTGATGCGGTACCGGATGAATCCTGGGAAGGCGAAGTGGATGTCATTTCAGATCTCCCGGAGGAATCTGAAGGTGAAGACGATGATAGTGGTGCAACGTATGAGGTAGAAGCGAAGGTAAAAGACGATGATATTGAGTTGAAACCCGGCTTTGAAATGCTGATGGAAATTGAGACAGCGAACAAAAAGACAGAGGTTCTTCCAATAATGGCTTTAGAGCAGGAAGACGATACTGATTTTGTCTATGTCGTAAATGATGGACAGGCTGAGCGTAAAGAAGTGCAAACCGATATGACAACAAATGACGTAATTGAAATCACAGACGGATTAAGTGATGAAGACGTTGTCATCAAAGATTCTGATGGGGTCGAAGATGGAATGGAAGTGGATGTTGAATGATACATTTAAAAGGAATAGAAAAGCATTACTATCTTGGTAACGAGCCTGTAAAAGTACTGCACGATATCCATTTGAACATTCAGCAGGGGGAGTTTACCGCGATTATGGGTCCATCCGGTTCTGGTAAATCGACCATGATGAACATTATTGGTTGTCTGGATAGGCCTTCGAAAGGCAAATTTTGGCTGCAGAATCAGTTAATCTCGGATTATGCAGATAAGGAGTTAGCACATGTTCGCAACCAATCGATCGGTTTTGTATTCCAACAATTCCAATTGCTTCCCCGTTTAAGTGCCCTGCAAAATGTTGCGTTGCCAATGATATATGCTGGAATTTCCAAAAAAGAACGGGATGAACGAGCAGCAGAGGCTTTAGAAAAACTAGGGTTAAAAGAACGAATAGAACATCTTCCAACAGAGTTATCCGGCGGTCAGAAACAACGAGTAGCAATTGCAAGAGCTGTAGCGAACGAACCGAAGATTATCCTGGCTGATGAACCGACAGGAGCGCTTGATTCCAAAACAAGTGACCAGATTATGGAGTTATTCTCTATGTTGCATCAGGAAGGAACGACAATTATTCTGGTTACTCATGAAGATGAAGTCGCTGACTACGCAAACCGGACTATATTTATAAGGGACGGAGTTGTGACAGATGAGAATCAAAAGATAAAGGAGGAGCAGCCATGAGTTTCTTTGAAAATATGAAAATGGCTTTCTCTTCTTTAATGGCTCATAAACTTCGGTCCATTCTTACGATGCTTGGTATTATTATCGGGGTAGGTTCAGTTATTGCCGTTGTTGCGATTGGGCAAGGTGGAGAAGAGATGCTCAAATCTCAATTTTCCGGAGAAGATAACACAACCGATATTTATTATGAACCATCTGATGAAGAAATACAGTCGGGTTCTGAAGCTACAATGGATACCGATTTTACAGAAGAAGATATACGAGAAATAGAAAGCATCCCTGAAGTGAAAAATGTGGTCACTTCCAGCAGTGAAAACAGCAAGGTGCGCTTTCAAGATGAAAATACAGATGGGAATATAGTTGGTATAAATGAAGAGTACATGAACATCGAGTCTCTGGATACAAATGAAGGACGAACGTTGGAATCAAGTGACTTCCTTGCTGGAAACAGATCTGCTGTTGTAAGCGAGTCCTTCCAGGATGATTTGTTTGATGGCGATGATATGGTTGGAAAAGTAGTGTATATTGGATCACAACCAGTTGAAATCGTTGGTGTATTAGGGGGAGAGGATAATCTTTTTGATTTAGATACGAATGATCTTTACCTTCCTTTTAAGACGTGGCAAACGGTATTTGCCAGTTCAGATATTAGTGAGCTGTCGATTCAAGCTGAGTCCTCGGAAGAATTGGAAATTGCTGGTGAAAAATCAACGGAAGCATTAAACAGACTGCACGATAAAGAGGATGCGTACCAGCTTCTGAATCTGGAAGAAATGGAGGAAGGAATTGGTCAAGTCACTGGTGTTATGACTATAATTATAGGTAGTATCGCTGGTATTTCTCTTTTGGTCGGCGGTATTGGCGTGATGAATATTATGCTGGTATCTGTTACGGAACGGACGCGGGAAGTTGGTATTCGTATGTCTCTGGGGGCAACTCGCGGACAAATTTTAATTCAATTTTTAATTGAATCCGTTACATTAACGTTAGTGGGGGGCTTGATTGGCATGTTCGTTGGCGCAGGAGGAGCTATGATTGTCTCTTCTATTGCGGGATGGCCATCTCTTGTGTCTTTCCCTGTTATCGCTGGAGGCATTTTATTCTCCATGTTTATCGGTGTTGTTTTTGGTATACTCCCTGCGAATAAAGCAGCGAAAATGGATCCGATTCAAGCATTGGGGCATGAATGATAAAAAAGCTTCAGCATTTGGTTGCTGGAGCTTTTCTATATTGGATTTTTATGATTCATTGTTAAAATCGGTAGTTAAAAAACGGATACATGAAAAAGCCTTTTAAGAAAGCATGCTCGAATTGATAACCATAATAGTAGCGGCTTAAAACTTACATATTCAGACAGAGAAAAGCCGATATACCGTTCAGAAAGAAGATAAAATCAAGTGAACTTACTATAACGAAAGAATTATGAAAAAAGATAAAATTGACAATTGTAACCGCTTTAATGTAGAATATAGCTAACTATTTAGTAAAAAAGGGGGAGCATAATGAAAAAACGTCATAATATTTTAATGGCAGCGCTATTATTAGTTCTCGCACTCTTTTTAGCTGCTTGTGGGGATAATGGGAACGCTGACGGAGATGGGAATAATAATGGGGAAGAACCGGATTTTATGAATATACTAACTGGCGGTACCAGTGGAACTTACTACCCGCTTGGTGGGGAAATGGCAAGCATCATTGAGGATGAAACAGATATACAGGCTGATGCAGTTTCCTCCAATGCGACAGCTGATAATATTGTAGATTTGTCTGCTGGAGAAGCAGAAATCGCTATGGTGCAAACTGACGTGATGTCTGACGCTGTAGATGGTATTAATTCATTTGAAGATGAAGAAAAAGTAGAGAACCTTGAAGCTATTGGGTCCCTCTATCCGGAAACGATTCAAATTGTTACAACAGAAGACATGGGCATTGATTCCATCGAAGATTTAGAAGGGAAAAAGGTTTCCATGGGTGCACCTGGTTCCGGGACTTACGTGAATGCGGAACAAATTCTGGCTCTTTATGATATAAGTATTGATGATATCGAATCCTCTGACTTGGATTTTGAAGAATCAATCGATGACATCCAGGATGGGAATATTGATGCTGCGTTCGTTACAGCTGGTACTCCTACAGGTGCTGTTGAAGAACTTGGAGCAACAGAAGACGTTAAGTTGTTAACTGTTGATGAGGACAAAGCAGAAGAATTAATCGACGAATATCCGTTCTACACAAAAGAAACAATCGATGAAGATACGTATGACAGTATTGATAAAGATGTTGATACAGTAGCAGTACTGGCTATGTTAGTAGCTCGTGATGATATTTCAGAAGATACGATTTATGAAGTGACGAAAGCAATTTATGATCATACAGATGATATGTCACACGATAAAGCCAAGCAGATTTCGACAGATTCAGCATTAGAAGGTATCGACATTGACTTACATCCGGGAGCAGAGAAATTCTTTGATGAAGAAGGTGTCGAAAAAGAAGACGAGTAAATAATGTTCCCTTTTATAAAAGCCGGCTGACAATCTCGGCCGGTTTTTTAAACTTTTAATACATACTAGGTGAAATGTTATGTTTCGAGCTAAGCAAAAGACCGTTACAGCTGCAACACTGATTGTATGTTTCATTCTCATCGGTGTGGCAGTTTTTATTCCTTACAAGCAAGCACTTGTTTTTTACAAAAAAAATTCAGATCAACTTAAAATATATTTGCCAATTCAAACTGGTGATACCTTCCAGCTTATCTGGAAGCATTCGATTCATAAAACAGATGTTGTGGAAAAGTATGTGGTGAAGGATGAAGGGATTGAACAATACGAAATCGTCTACGAACACTTTGGTATCGGAATGCCTTCGAACGCGACAGGAGATGAGGAGTATGTTTATGAAAATGGGAAACATCACATAAAAAACATGAGTAATTTTTTCCCGGAGTTTAATTGGCGAAACGGAAAGAAAGTATCCGAAAATCGGATTGTCTGGGGAAATTCGGATAATGAACATATTGCGTGGATGAATGACTTTGTAGATCCCGGTGAATTATTTACGATAAAAATTGAAAGACTATCCTTATGGGAACGGTTAAAAGGAGAGAAAATTCATGAGTAAAGACAAAGACAATCAGGAAATAACATCCGAAGAACAACAGGAGTTGATGGAAAAATATGATACCGAATCCAATACAAGAAACTTAACTGGCTGGATTGCTATTGTAGTATTCATTATCTTGCTCAGTTTTTCGTTATTTCAACTTTATACAGGTATATTCGGTATGTATACTGCTTATATCCAACGATCTATTCACTTGGGTTTTGCTTTGTCTTTAGTGTTTTTGCTGTATCCAGCTTGGAAAAAAGGCAAAAGAAAAAAGGTTGCCTGGTATGATTATATCCTGGCGCTAGCTTCTATCGCTATCGCAAGTTACTGGCCTGTTTTTTATGATACGGTTGTGCAACGATTCGGCGGTATAACGGACATAGAAGTAATTATTGGAGCAGCTGCTATTCTACTTGTTTTAGAGGCAACACGGCGTTCGGTAGGGCTGCCTATTGTTATCATATCTATTTTATTTATATTATATGCTTTGTATGGCCCGCAAATGCCCGGAATATTGGCTCATCGTGGACTAACGATGAACCAATTGATTAAAACAATGTATTTTTCAACAGATGGTATTTTGGGGACGCCCTTAGGGGTTTCGGCTAAGTATATCTTCCTGTTCTTGTTATTCGGGGCTTTTTTAATCCAGACGAATATCGGGAATTATTTCAATGAGCTCGCTTTATCTTTGACGGGGACTCGTGTCGGCGGGCCTGCAAAGGTAGCTATCTTCTCAAGCGCACTGAACGGGACTATTTCCGGGAGCTCTGTCGCTAACACAGTGACCACAGGGTCTTATACCATTCCGATGATGAAAAATTTAGGTTATCGTTCCAATTTCGCCGGTGCAGTAGAGGCAGCTTCATCGACAGGTGGACAAATCATGCCGCCGATTATGGGGGCAGCTGCATTTCTAATGATTGAATTCGCGGGTGTAGACTACTGGACAATTGCGAAAGCCGCTATCATACCTGCGATATTGTATTTCACCGGAATATGGATTATGACGCATTTTGAAGCAAAGCGGATTGGGCTTTACGGGTTACCTAAAGATGAACTGCCCAAAAAAGGGGAAGTGTTAAAGAAATTATATTTACTAATCCCTATTGTCGCTATTATCTGGTTTTTGTTTAAGGGAGTCAGTGTCGGACTCGCTGCTATTTACGGGATGGGGATTATCATTTTAGTTAGTTTAATTTTAAAGGAGACGAGAATAACGCCTCGGAAATTTATCGATGCGCTTACGACAGGAGCGCGTACTGCATTAGGTGTTGCTTCAGCAACTGCTTGTGCCGGGATTATTGTAGGTGTTATTACGAAAACAGGATTGGGGCTGACACTTGGTAACCAGCTGGTCAGCTTAGCTGGAACAATCGTCAGCACTCCGCAACTACAACTTTTATTAACATTATTTTTTACGATGATCACCTCGATTATTATCGGAATGGGTTCTCCAACAACAGCCAACTATATTATTACGTCGACAATTGCTTTACCTGCTATTTTGGCTTTGAACGAACAATTAGGCGCCTCGATTCCAGAATTAGCTGGTCATATGTTTGTCTTTTATTTTGGTATTGTTGCAGACATCACACCACCTGTAGCACTCGCAGCTTTTGCGGCGACGGGTATTTCTGGCGGCGATCCAATTCGGACTGGTGGGAACGCATCACGGCTGGCCATCGGTGCTTTCATTATTCCGTATATGTTTGTGCTGCAGCCAGAGCTTTTAATGATCAATGCACACGCTGGGGAAGTGCTTTTATCAGCAGGTACGGCGATTCTCGGGATGATTGCCATTGGGGGAGGTTTAATCGGCTTTTGGTACCGGAAAATTCACTGGATTGAACGGTTTATTGCGGTCGCAACCGGCCTCATGCTCATGTACCCAGGTGTAACTTCTGATTTGATTGGTTTTATACTTTTTATCGCTTTAATAGTATTCCAGTTTATAGTGAAAGGAATAGGAGGAGAGGAAAAAGTACAAAGTGCCCAGTAATTGGAAAAGCAAATTACCTGTACTATAGATCATTATTTCCCATGTCGTAAAACATAAGAGAGGGGAGCCCTGCGTCTTGTGAAATGGAATGGATTTAACCATTTCACAGAAAAGAGGGGCTTTCCTAACTCTTCAAGCTTTGAAAAGAAAGCGTTTGCAAATATTTTTATCTATGATAGTATTTTAGACACTATGGCAGGCATATTTTATTTGTCTTTCTATCTTCTTATTTCGAAGTTTTGTGGGGAGAAAATTATCTACCATGCTGTGTATTGCCCAGTTTTAAAAGTATAATGCAATCGCCGGCTGGCTTCAATCGGATTTTTAGATTAAAACAAATAGTTGCAATTAGAGATTAAAGTTCATCAATAGACAATGTTATAGATGCATTGTCTCTCTTTGTGCAAGAATGTGCTTGTTAGTTGATACAAATAAATGAACATAAATGGAGGACAGATAAAATGGAACAAAAGGATATTAAAACAGAGGATTTGAATTTTTTCAAGTATCCGCAAAAGCCGCATGGCGGAAAACTGGTTGACCAGGTACTTAAAGGGAAAAAGCGCGAAGAAGCACTGGAAAGGGCTGCGACTCTTCCGAAAATCATGGTGGATATGGAAGCAGTTATTACAGTGGAGATGGTAGCTACAGGTGTATTGTCACCAAACGATGGATTTATGTCTGAAAAGGATTATAATGCTGTGTTAGAAGAAGGGCGTCTGGCTGACGGCACCGTTTGGCCAGTGCCACTCAGTTTTGCTCCAGTGGGTGAGATGAACCGCAAAATTATTGAAGAACTATCCGTTGGGGATGAAATTGTACTGATTGATGCAGAAAAACAGCCTGTTGCGATTCAGAAACTGGAAGATATCTTTCAATATGATAAGGATAAGCGGGCATCCCATTTATTTGGAACAACGGATCGTTCGCATCCTGGCGTCGATTCCATTTATCGACGTATGGGTGACATAGCTTTAGGAGGAGAAATTTATCTGCTGAATCGAGCGGATTGGGGGCCGTTTGAAAAAATTAGAATGGAACCTAAAGACACGTGGCATCTTTTCTATGAAGAAAAAGAGTTCAACACCATGGCTGGATTCATTACAGGAGCAAATCCAATGCACAGAGGGCATGAATATATTCACAAAAATGCATTAGAAGAAGTGGATGGTGTATTTATTCAGCCTCTTGTCGAAATGGCGAAGCGCGAGTATACGAGGCACGAGTTTCGGATGCTTGCTTATCGATCGGTTATTGATAATTACTATCCGAAAGAGCGATCTCTTTTGGCACCGCTGAGAGTGACGTATATTTTTGCCGGACCAAGAGAAGCGGTATTGCATGCTTTAATTATGAAGAATTACGGTTGTACTCATGCACTCATTGGAAGAGATCATGCTGGCGTTGGTGATTTTTACAGCAAGTATGAAGCCCATAATATTTTTGATGATTATACAAGTGAAGAATTGGGGATTGAAATTAGATTGTTCCATGAGGTTTTTTATTGCACGAGATGCAGCTCTCTTGCATCTGGACAAAGCTGCCCACATGATCACAGGTATCGAATTAATATTTCTGGAACTGGTATCCGTGAACTGCTGCGGCATGGAATTTTACCTCCAAAAGAAATTGTACGCCCAGAGTCTGCTCGAATTGCTATTCAAGGTGTTCAACCAAAAGGAACGGATGAAAACGATGAAGCAATGCGGCCAGTAGGAAAAACGATCAAAAGTCTGTTTCCATTTTATATGCAATCATCCCGACTGGGCGGTGAAGCTTTACCGGGAGATAGCTTAGAACCTGAGCAGCTCACATTACGTGATTTGCAATCCGTTATTTTGGATGTGCGCGCTAATGCAGATAAAATATACAATGATATCTATGAATCTTTTACTTTCAATGCAGATACCAACCGGACTGTGCAGCCTGACTGGCGTGCAGAGGCACGTGAAGCAATGCGGGAACAGCAGGAAATGGTTGTTGCTGATTTGGAAGAAAAAGTAAAAATGGCTGCTGAAGCCACATCGGATGAATTTATGTATCAAGATAAACAAGAAGCGGAACGCGAGTTGGAAGTTGCTAAACGAATTTTGGAAGATATGCCTGCACCGTTCCGCAAAGAGAGTATGGATTATCGCGTCTGGAATCCACTCCCTTATGATCGATATCGCGTCTGAAGAAAATAGATAATAGTGAATGGGAGTGCTGTTGCTACGATTTAATAAGCAGCAGCACTTTTTTTATGCAGCATGATAAGTGGAGATTGTGAAGGAGTTAAAGGAGGGAAAAGGGCGGATTTATTGTTGTATCGAGAGCTGCAAACCATATAGTTAAATGAAGAAGATTTAATTTTAAGCACTTCTCTTTTAAAAAGTTGGTTTTGTCGCAATAATTTTAAAACTTGACCAATATGGTCATTTCTGTTAAATTCATATTATGACCAAGTTGGTCAATGAAGTGCTTGAAAAGGAGTGTTTATCATTAATTCCACTTTTTTTAATTTGAATACATCAAAACAAGAAAAGATTATCAATGCCGCTTTTCAAGAGTTCGCTGCAACTGGATATGATAAAGCTTCGACTAATTCCATTGTCCAGGAAGCCACTATTTCAAAGGGATCTTTGTTTAACTATTTTCATAACAAAAAGGATTTATATGTTTATTTAATTGATTATAGCTTGCAAGTCGTCGAAGAAATTTACAATCAAATAGATTTTCAAGAAACAGATATATTTAAACGAATTGAGAATATCGGATTTCAAAAACTATATATTCAGCAAAAGTATCCGCAAGTGTTTGATTTCCTTGCTGCTGCTGTTCAAGAAGAAGCAACGGCAGTGAAGTCGATTATTCAACATAAAATAACGCCTCTTTATAAAGAAGGAACCGAGAAGATGTACCAAAATATTGATTACACTAAATTTCGCGACGATATTGATGTTGAAAAAGCGATGGAGATTTTAAATTGGACGATGTTTGGGTTTGGTGAAAAAGGGTTGCATGAATTAAAAACCTTTTATGGTTTGGAGGAGTTTGGAGAACGTTATCTTCAAAAATGGAAGCAGTATGCGGCAATTTTAAAACAGGGATTTTACAAAGAAAAGTTTCTCTTCTAACGCAAAAAAACTCGCTTTAGTATTACACAAGGAAATAGATACAAGGAGGGAAAGGAGGATGAAAAATATCATAGAAGTGCAAGGCTTGCAAAAGAAATTTGGTAACTTCGTAGCTTTAAAAGATGTTTCATTTACTGTCAACCCCGGCGAGGTCCTTGGTTTTATCGGGCCTAATGGGGCGGGGAAATCAACAACGATCCGGGTTCTTTTAGGTATTATCAAACGAAGCGCTGGTAAAGCAGAAATATTTGGAAAAGATGTTTGGAGAGAAAGTACAGCCATTCATAAACATATTTCTTATGTTCCCGGTGATGTCGCTTTATGGGGGAACTTAACAGGTGGAGAAATTATTGATTTGTTTATGAAATTGCATGGTGGAGGAAACCAACAAAAACGAGACCATTTAATCGAGCGGTTCGAATTGGACCCGAAGAAAAAAGCCAAAAGTTATTCAAAAGGAAACCGCCAAAAAGTCGGCTTAATTGCTGCTTTGTCGGTAGAGTCTGATTTGTATATTCTGGATGAACCTACTTCCGGACTGGATCCTTTGATGGAATCCATTTTCCAGGAAGAAATTGAACAGATTAAACAAACGGAGAAAGCTGTTTTACTTTCGTCCCATATTTTGAGTGAAGTTGAGCGTTTGGCAGACAAAGTGGCGATTATCCGACAGGGAGAAATTGTCGAAAGTGGTACTCTGGATGAACTTCGACATTTAACCAGGTCAACAGTGACGATGATTGCTGAACAAGATGTAGCGCAGATGGCGCACATACAGGGGGTATTTGATTTTGAGCAAACTGAAAATCAAGCGACTTTTTCCGCAGACCCTCAATATCTCAACGCTATTTTACACGAAGCCAGTAAATTGGACGTTAAGAAGTTTGAGTCTGTCCCGCCAACACTTGAGGATTTATTCATGCGTCACTATGAGGGATAAACGCTCTGGAGGAGAGTGAAAAACAATGAAGGAAAAATTTTTACGTTGGAATACCTTATTAGGGCAGTATATCAAAAGAGACTGGCTGAAAATAGGGTTCTGGATTTTGGGGGTCGGTTTATTTTCCGCTGCTTTTGTACCTGCCTTTCAGGAAATTGCCAAAGGAGACGGTTTACAGGGCATGTTTGAAACATTGCAGAATCCTGCCATGACTTCGATGGTCGGCCCTACCCCTATTGAATCAGCAAATGATTATACGCTGGGGGCCATGTATGCCCATGAAATGTTACTGTTCTGTGGATTGTTTGCCATGATTATAGCTGCCTTACATGTTATTAGTCATACGCGGAAAGAGGAAGAACTCGGTTTAACCGAGCTGATTCGTTCCTTTCAAGTGGGACGCCAGGCAAATGCACTGGCAACAGTTATGCAAGTCCTTCTTATTAATATCTTATTAGTGCTTTTAATCGCTGGGGTAATGATTAGTTTTGGAGCTGATACTATCACAGCTGAGGGGTCCTTTTTATTTGCTGCTTCCATCGGTGCTGCTGGCCTTATAGGGGCGGGTATTGCATTGATGATGGCTCAAATTATGCCTACGTCAACAGCTTCTACTGGAACAACCTTAGGTATTATAGGACTGCTTTATATTATCCGGGCAAGCACAGATGCTGCAAATGCAGACTTTTCTATGTTGAATCCCATGGGCTGGACCTATTTAACGTACCCTTTTACAGAAAACAACTGGCTTCCATTGGTCTACGCCTTAGCGCTCAGTCTTCTTTTGGTGCTTTTAGCTTTTGTGCTGGAAGGCGCACGTGATATGGGGGCTGGTTATCTGCCGCAGCGAAAAGGAAAAGAAAAAGCTTCAAAATGGTTACTATCCATACCTGGATTATTTTTAAAATTAAATAAAGCAACTATTATAAGCTGGCTTATCGCTTTTCTTGTACTAGGAGCGGCTTATGGCTCAATTTATGGAGACATGCAAACATTTCTTGAAAGTAATGACGTGGTTGAACAAATGTTTACCCAATCCGGTTCGACCATTGAAGAGTCGTTCACAGGAACTATTATGATGGTGCTGATTGGCTTGGTTTCACTCCTACCCATAGCGATTATTAATAAACTTTTTGCTGAAGAAAGTCGTGGCCATTTAAGCCAACTGCTGGCGACTAAAGTTACCCGGGCCCAGTTGTATTGGTCCAGCTTAGGGATAGCTGTTTTAGCAGGGGTATTGAGTATTTTATTCACTGCAGGAAGTCTTGGAGGAACTGCCTTAACAAGTATGGAGAATAGTCAGGAATTAAGCATGAAAGATTTTTTGGCAGCTGGCTATAATTTTCTTCCTTCCGTACTCTTTTTTATCGGGCTTGCAAGTTTGGCACTTGGCTGGACCCCAAAATTAGGGAAAATCGTTTATATTTATTTGATTTATTCTTTTATGTTGAGTTATTTTGAAGGTGTTTTAGATTTGCCGGACTGGTTTTTAAAAACAGCCGTTCAAAGTTGGATTCCTCAGATGCCTATGGAAAGTTTTTCTGTTACCCCGTTTGTAGTCATAACAGGGGGGAGCATGGTATGTATGATCATGGGTTATGCAGGCTATCGCGGCAGAGATATGGTAGAAGGATGACTATGTCAAGACTTTAGATTTTTATACTTCAGAGATATTCGTTTCAAGTGAGTTTTTCGGCAAGCTATTCACTTTTTGAAAGAATTTTTAAAAAGAACCTCTAAGAGGAGTCTCATTTTACTGCATAACGAAAGCAAAGGTTTTGGAATAGGATTCGATGTGCGGGAAAGAAATAATGTTTCATAACTGTGAAGGATATGATATGATATTTTTCAACTGTTATAATGTTTAGCTTGCGGAGGAGAATAAGTATGCTAAAAGGAATTTTATTAAAGATTGAAGAAAAATTTATGCTGTTAAAACCTTCGGAACGCAAAGTAGCTTCCTATATTATGAAGCATCCTTCTGAGATAATCGATTACTCTGTACAAAAATTGGCGGCCGCCGTTGATGTAAGTGAAGCAAGTATAGTACGATTTTCCAAAACGATAGGCTGTAAAGGGTTTCAAGATTTAAAGCTTCAAATCGCATACGATTTAAATGAGCACCAAGAGAAGCCTTCTTATAATGACATCGTTACGGACGGGGGGACCAGCTCGCTTATTCATTCTGTATCACAAAATAATATTCAATCGATTCAAGACACATTAGCTATTCTATCCGAAAAAGAAGTAGAAGAAGCGATACATGCTTTAAATGACGCCCGTAAGATAGCGGCTTTTGGTGTAGGGGCATCAGGAGTCATCGCAGAAGATTTTAAACAAAAACTCTCAAGGATTGGAAGATGGTGCGAAGCAGGATACGGATTCGATACACAAGCGACTATTAGTGCTAATTTATCGGATGCTGATGTTGTTATTGGGATATCTAATTCAGGTCGAACGGAAGATGTGATTCAATCGCTGACAGTAGCAAAAGAAATGGGGGCCACTATAATAACGATAACACAATTTGGAGAAAGTCCAACTTCTCAATTGGCTGATCTCGCATTATACGCAAGGTCTCTGGAAAGTTCTATTCGTAGTGGAGCTTTCAGTTCCAGAATTGCTATGTTAAATATAATTGATATTCTATTCCTTGGTATAGCAAGTCTTGATGAAGAACGAACGATTCAGAAACTGGAAAATACGAGAAAAGCTGTGAAGTATTCCAAAAGACAAGCTTGACAATCGGTCAAAGTTTAAAATATCAAATAATGTAATAAAATTACAAAATACATTGACAAATGGAATTAAATTCATTAAACTACATTTAAATAGTCAGTTTCATCTTTTTTGCACAATAAGGAAAGCGCTTTCATAAAAGGGGATGATTATTACAGTACTAGTTTTGAAATATGTTCAGTAAATCATAGAAATTGAAAAAAGGAGTGAAAATATTGAAACTGATTCAGAAACGATGGTTTATGCCGGCATTAGCAGCTTTGTTTATGACTGGAGTGTTAGCAGGTTGCTCTAATAATGATAATACGAATGCAAATGATTCCAGTGATAACGGAGACGGCGATGAAGAGGTGTCAGGTGAAATGGAAATTCAATATTTTGTTGGTGGTTATGGAGATGAATGGTGGAAAGACGTCATCAGTGATTTTGAGGATGAGTATCCTGATGTAGAGGTAAAACAAAGTGCAGGGCCGGAGATTAATGACAAAATGAAAACGCGTTGGATTTCCGATGATCCGCCAGATGTTGTTTATATTGACGGAGCTGGCATTACGGAAGCGCAAATGGTTGATGATGGACAATTGATGGATTTAAGTGATTGGTTGGATGGTTTGGAAACAGATGATGGCCAAAACTTGATGGACAGTTTCATTATGGAACCCAACACCTATGATGGAAAAGTATATGGTTTACCGCTAATCTTTGATACTTGGGGTACTTGGTATGATAAAGCTTTGTTTGAAGACAAAGGATGGGATGCTCCGGAAGATTTCGATTCCTGGATGGACTCAATGGAAACAATTAAAGAAGACGGAGACATGGAACCTTTTGTAACGACAGGGCAATATGCTTACTACTTTACGCGTGGCGTATTATACCCAGCTTTTGGTGCAGCCGGCGGTGAAGATTTATTAAATGATGTGATAGACGGAAAAGAAGGAATTTGGAAGAGCGATGAAGTACAAGGCGTCTTAGAGAAAGTAGAGGAAATGGCAGATAAGGGATATATCGATTCTGGTTTTGCAGGTATCAGTCATACTCAATCGCAATCAAACTTCTTAGAGCATGATGACGCGTATATTCCGGTTGGTTTCTGGCTGCCATCCGAAATGGAAGGAGATATTCCGGATGATTTTGAATTTGGATTTGGTCCGACCCCAATGAATGATAAGGGAGACGACGGGGTCATGGTTCCTGATTTGCGTCCGCTCGCTATTGCTGAAGAGGCAGAGAATCCGGAAGCTGCAAAAGCATTTATACAATTTGCTTTCCAAAAAGAATATGCGAAGAAATTTTCCGAATCGGCTGGAGCTTTGCTTAATATGGAAGAAGTCGACTTATCTGAAGAAGAAGATGTACCGGATTACTTGAAAGAAACAAATGAAAAAATCAATGAGGATGAAATCAATGTAGTGAACCGGGATCATCCGATGGCTTCTGATATGGAAGATCCGCTTGGAGATGAGATTGTATCTTTTCTTTTAGGGGAATCAAGCATTGATGAATTTACGGACAAGGCAGAAAAAATCACTGAAGATTACCGTAATAGCAAGTGATGGAAGGAAAGAATACAGAGGGTCCATATTCTCTGTATTCTTTCTTCATCATTTACGCTAAGATGTCTCATGGAAAGGCGTGACACAATGGTTCAATCTAAGAAACAAAAATATTTATTTTTGGCATTTTGTTTATTGCCCACTTTAATTGTATTTGGGATCTTCACCTTTTATCCCTTAGCGAACGGGCTTTATTTATCATTTTTTCACTGGTCTGGCACAGGAGGCAGTAAAGTATTCGCTGGTTTGGATAATTATAAGCAGCTTATTGCAGATGATATCATTCCAAAAACGATTTGGCATGATTATTTTTTAGTTGTTACGAAAGTATTCTTTATCATGATTTTAGCTACGTATTTTGCTGTTGCGATGACGCAATTGCGAATTAAAGAAGCTCCCTTTTACCGGATTATTTTTTTCTTCCCGAATATTATGTCTGTCGTTATTATCGGGATATTGTGGCAATTTATTTTTAATCCTAAAGCAGGGTTAGTGAATTCTGGCTTAGAAGCTATTGGGTTAGGGAAGTTCGCAGTACCCTGGTTAGGCAGCACAACTTGGGCATTGCCATCCTTGGTTTTGCCATCTGTATGGGCAGGTATTGGGCTCTTTATGCTTTTATTAATGGGCGGGATCATGAGTGTCCCCAAAAATTTATATGAAGCGGCTGAAATTGACGGCGCTACAGAATGGCAGCAGTTTTGGAAAATCACACTACCGCTTATTTGGCCGCAAATACGAACATCCATTATTTATATTGTGATTACGACTTTGAACGGATCGTTTATTTTGGTTCAAGTTATGACCAGAGGCGGGCCAAATAATTCCACGCAAGTAATGGGTTCTTATTTATATGATAAAGCGTTTAATCAGTTTCATTTTGGATATGGTGCTGCGATCGGCGTAATGATCCTGATTTTGTCTTTAGCAACAGTCATGGTTTTACAACTTATCCTCAGACGGGATGAAGTAAATTATTAAGGAGATGACGAAATGGTGAAAAAAATACTGTTTCAAACAATTTTTCGTATACCACTCGTCATCTGGGCGATAGTGGTGATTTATCCAATATTATGGATCTTTCTAGGGGCTTTTAAGCAGTATGGCGAAATTTTTCGGTCTCCCTGGGCCTTGCCTGAATCATGGGAGTTTGGCAATTTTTTGGCTGCCTGGACAGAATATAATATTGGATCAAGCTTTTTCAACAGTTTGCTTGTTACAGCACTTGGGGCGTTGTTGTGTTTGTTTTTTGCGTTGCCGACAGCTTATGCTATTGTAAGAATTCGATTTCGAGGAAGTAATATCCTTTTTAATATTTATTTAGCATCGATGATGATTCCTATGGTGCTTGCTTGGATCCCTTTGTTTTTCCTGCTGCGTGACTTGAACTTGATTGATAATTTATTTGCGCTTGCTTTAATTTACTCGGTTACACAAGTACCATTCACCGTTTTTATTTTGGCCAGCTTCTTACAAAGCGTGCCAAGAGATTTGGAGGAAGCCGCAGCGATTGATGGAATGTCAATGTATGGCGTTTTATTTAAAATTGTCGCTCCTTTAGTGAAAACTGGTATCATTACCGCCACGATTATGAATGCTGTCATGTTTTGGAATGAGTATTTCATGGCTTTGATTTTTCTACAGACAGATGAGAAAAATACGTTGGGTGTCACCATGGATTTAATGAACCAAAATGCCGAATATACGAATTCATGGGGAGCTTTATTTGCAGGGCTCGCCATTGCTGTAGTACCGATTATGATTATTTACGCTGTCTTCCAGCGACAAATCACGAAAGGTATGACAGAAGGGGCTTTAAAAGGGTAGAAGCAGCACTTAATTTCACTTAGCAGAAAAAACGGAATTTTTTCTGCTAAGGCATGCGCAATCAAACCCAAAGCGAATGCCAAGTTTTCTATCACAGTAAAGAAAGTCTCTCGTCTTTCTTTCTGCATAAGTTCAACTAAGGTATTCACTATTAAAATCTTAGCGAATACCAAGTTTACTAAAGGAGAAGAAAATGAAATCAAAAAAATATTATATTGGAATTGATGGAGGCGGGACGAAAACAGCTTGTGTGGTAGGCGAAGAGGACGGGACGATACTGGCTGAAAAAATAGGGCCTTCCAGCAATATTCAATCGAAACCTTTTAGAGAGGCAATCCAAGTTTTATCGGATATAATCCAAGGGGTCGCAATGGAAGCAGAAATATCTGTCACTCAAGTAGATGTCATTTATATGACTTTGGCTGGTGCCGGCAGAGTGAATGATAGAGAAAAGATTTTCCAATCTTTGACCCAGCTTCTGCCAGAAAATGTAGAAATTATGTTGGACCATGACGCGAAAGGGGCTCTTGCAGCAGGTACAGCAGGGGAGAGCGGTATTGTTTTAATTGCTGGAACAGGTTCTATTGCTTATGCCTTTCCTGGTTCGGATGTTCCCCCTTTCCGTGTTGGTGGTTGGGGATACTTATTAGGAGACGAAGGAAGCGGATTTGACATTGGGCGCAAAGCTGTAGCAGCAGTTATGAAAGCTTATGATGGGAGAGGCCCTGCCACAAAGCTGACAGCATTCCTGTTGGATCATTTTGAACGAGAATACCCAGATGAATTGATTTCATTAATTTATGGTAAAGAAGATGCTCGAAGCTATATAGCAAGTGCAGCTCGCCTCGTTTTTGAAGCTGCTGAACAGCAGGATAGCATAGCAAAAGAAATTTTAACAGAGGCTCAAAGCGAACTGCTTTCTTTAGTTTATCAGGCTTATCGCAAGTTACCGGGGAATGCTGCCAATATGTTAGTGTTAAACGGTGGTTTATTTCAAAATCCATCTTTCAAAATGGCGTTGAAAGTATCTTTACAAACGTCTTTTCCTGATTTGGAAATTATAGAGCCAAGTATCCCTTCGGAGGCAGGAGCGTATATGGCTGCTTTACATAAAAAAGATATTCGTTTAACAAATTCTCTTGTAACAAAGGTTCATCAAACGTGGAACAACAGAGAGGGGACGAGTTGAATTGAAGAATAAACGGACAACAGAACAAGGTTTAGAACAAACCGAACTATTAGATACTTATGAAGTCAAAGAAATTATCAATTTGATGAACCGAGAAGATAAAACAGTAGCGTATGCTGTTCAGAAAGTACTGCCTTTCATCGAAGAAGTGATTCAAAAAGTAGTAGAAAAAATGCAGAACGGCGGAAGATTATATTACGTAGGTGCTGGCTCCAGCGGAAGGATGGGAATTTTAGATGCATCTGAATGCCCGCCTACGTTTGGAGTGGATGCTGATGTAGTCGTTGGCATTATTGCTGGAGGAGACCAAGCAATCCGTTGGGCTATAGAGGATGCAGAAGACGATAAAAACGCAGGCAAACAGGATGTGCAGCATCAAATAACAGAAAAGGATGCACTTGTCGGCATTACAGCGAGCGGGATTACCCCTTATGTAATCGGAGCGGTAGAAGCGGCTAATGAAATAGGTGCTGTAACCGCTGGTATTTCATGCAACCAAGATACACTTTTGGGTCAAACAGCACAGCATAAAATTGAAATACACACAGGCGCTGAAATTTTGACTGGTTCTACAAGGCTTAAAGCAGGTACCGCTCAAAAAATGGTGCTAAACATGATTACAACAACAACCATGATAAAGCTTGGAAAAGTATACGGCAATCAAATGGTGAATATGCAAGCTACAAATGAAAAATTAAGACTTCGTGCAGTACAAATTGTAACAAGTATAACTGATGTGAGTAAGCAGGAAGCGCAAGCTATGTTAAATGAAGCAAAAGGAGATGCACGAGCAGCTATTTTAATGATAATGTATCAAGTGTCCGAGCAAACAGCAACCGACGCTCTAACTTCTTCAGGTGGACATTTTCGAAATGCAGTAGATAGATTAGCAAAAGAATAAAATTAAGAGAAAGCACAAACAGCACGATATCAAGGTGACTGCCAATTGATATTGTGCTGTTTTAAACTTTTGTAGTATTTTATATAGGCGTCCGTTCGTTTAGGTTCTATGTAAATGTTTATTTGTTAATTATCATATCAATTGTTCATTAAGCTTTAAATTAAAGAAAAGAATACAGTTTCCACACTTGATTTCTTAACAATATACATGTGTATAAAAAAGTAAATAAAATGGATCGGGTGTTTTTAAGCGATTTTCTTTTTAATATTGCTTCTGCTTTTAGTTATTATGAAGTACGCTTATTATATCGACAGTTACCCTGGGATAAAATTCAAATGGACATTATGCATACAAAATATTAGCAAATTTAATTTGATGAATGGTACAATTATTTTGTTGCGCATTTTTAGAAATTTTATAATTTTAAGAAGGGGACTTTGAATTGTCATCTGAAGAGCAGGCACTGCATGGGAAGAACGGGAAAGGTTTTTTTGGACATCCTAAAGCGATGTTTACGTTATTTAATATGGAATTATGGGAGCGCTTTTCTTACTATGGAATGAAAGCGCTTGTCATATACTACATGTACTACGAGGTTTCCCAAGGAGGTCTCGGTATTTCCAAAGAATTGGCTTCCTCTGTTATGGCGGTTTATGGATCACTCGTGTTCCTGACCGGAATCATTGGAGGCTGGGTTGCTGACAGATTATTAGGTAACCGGCACACACTTTTTTGGGGTGCGGTCGTTATTATGCTTGGGCATATTACGTTGTCGCTCCCAGGAGGTATTGAGCCGCTATTTATTGGAATGCTATTTATCATTTTAGGGTCTGGATTAATGAAGCCGAACATTTCAAATATTGTTGGGGAATTATACAGCCCGACCAGTAATAAACGAGATTCCGCATTCAGCTTATTTTATATGGCTGTAAATATTGGTGCACTTGTTTCTCCTTTTGTGGTAAGTACAGTAGGACGTGAAGTGAATTTCCACTTGGGTTTTAGTTTAGCTGCTTTCGGCATGGCTATAGGGCTTATTGTATACATAGCGACAAGTCGAAAATATATTGGTGATATTGGGAAAGAAGTGAAAAATCCTTTACAAGAAGGAGAACTTCAAACTTTTTCCAAACGAGTTATTTTAGGTTTGATTGTCTTTATATTACTTGTGCTGGTTGCATTTTATACAGGGCATTTAAGTGTGCAATTGTTCATTAACGCTATCAGTGTATTAGGGTTATTAATCCCGGCCAGTTACTTTATTGTGATGATTTTCAGTAAGAAAACAACTAAAACGGAACGTTCGAGAGTGATTGCTTATATCCCCCTGTTTCTTGGGGCGATGATGTTCTGGACGATACAAGAACAAGGTGCGATTATTATGGCGCAGTTTGCGGATCAGCGTACACAGCTGGATTTCTTAGGAATTACTCTTGATCCTGGTTGGTTCCAATCGGTTAACCCCATATTTATCGTGGTTTTTGCACCGGTCTTTGCAGCGTTGTGGGCGAAACTGGGTGATAAACAGCCATCTACACCTATTAAGTTTACGATTGGAATATTCTTAGCAGGTTGTTCGTTTTTATTATTGACAATACCAGGTCTTTTAAATGGAACGAACACATTAGCCAATCCTTTATGGCTTATCGGCTTTTTCTTTTTGGTAACCATGGGTGAATTATGTTTATCACCAGTGGGACTATCTGCAACGACAAAATTAGCTCCCAAAGCTTTTGCGGCTCAAACAATGAGTGTCTGGGGGCTGGCTAACGCAGCAGGACAAGGAATAAACGCTCAAATTACTCCTTTATACAATGCTGGCACAGAAATTGCTTACTTTGGTATTATTGGAGGTATCAGTATCGTTGTTTCTCTAATTTTATTAGTCATGTCTCCATTAATCAGTACGTTTATGCGTGGGTTACGTTAATCAAGTAATGCCAGAGTGCAGGAATATAGACATGAATCCATATAAGGGCAGTGATGCAGAAGGTATAATTGTATCTAAAAGTGAAAACAAAGGAGAAATGTAATAGAAAAAGAGAGAGCTTTCAAAAAAGTGGCTTTCTCTTTTTTGCGTGTAAGAAGAAATATTGCCTTTTTCAATGCATAAGTGGAACTAAGGTGAGGTATTCACCATTAGAGCTTTGGCGAATACCAAACTTTCTATCGCAGTGAAGAAAGTCTGTCGCCTATCTTCCTGCATAAGTGCAACTAAGGCATTCGCCATTAAGGTCTTGGCGAATGCCAAGTTTTCTAATAAAAGGGATGTTTTGCAAAAGATAATTGTCAGAATGTTTATTGAAATCTGTTGACTTTTTTGGCTTAACGATTTAGGATATAGAGAATTACATAATTGAACTTCTTATCGAGAGAGGTGGAGGGATTGGCCCTTTGAAACCTCGGCAACAGGCTTGTTCCAAGTACTGTGCTACATCCATCAGACATGTTTGTCTGGCAGATAAGGAGAGGAAATGAATCATCAGCCTCTTCTTATTTATTGAGAAGAGGCTTTTTTAGCTCTCTTCATTCAATTAAGATATTCTTTTATAGTTAAAACGGAGTATTATGATAAGAATTATCAAATAAAGGGGAGAGTTGCATGAACGAATATGGAATTTGGATTATCATTCTTGCGGTTGGTTACACCCTGGCGTTAATTATAGCTGGACAACTAGCTAAACGAAAGCTGACAAAAGGGAATAGTTACTTTGTTGGGAACAGGCATTTCAATAAATGGATTGTTGCTTTTTGCATTACAGGTCTTTTTTCCGGATCAACCTATATTTCTATTTTAGAAATGTCTTATTTAAAAGGGATATCAGCTTTTTGGTATGGCATTGCTGAAATGGTGCAAATTTTTATCATCGCCTTTTTGATTATCCGGTCATTCCGTAAGAAGATGCTGGTGACGGTGTCTGGGTTAATTGGCGATACATATGGACGCGCGGCAAAAGGTATTGCTGGAGCTATTACGGCGTTTGCCTTCCCAATGTGGTCCGTTGCAACAGCAATCGCTTTTGCTTCCGCCATCCATGTATTTACAGGGATCTCGTTAACTTTTTCGGTTGCTTTTACAGCGATTTTATTATTTGTGTATTTACAAGCAGGCGGCATGTGGTCGATTGCTTTTACACAAACGATTAATATTATTTTATTTTCGATAATGTTTGTCATCGGGGTTGTTGCCTTTTTTATCAATCCAGGGTTAGAGGGGTTGAAAACTTTTGCTGCTGCTTCGCCGGACATGTTTGAGATTACAAATGCAGGGCTGCAAGTTATCATTGTGTGGTTCGGAACATTTTTAGTCAATGTGATTCTTGCGCAAGCTGCTTTCCAAATGGCTCTTTCCTCACGAACCCCGGAAGAAGGGCAAAAAGGGTTAATCATTGCTGGTGTTCTAGCGATACCTTTTATTATTGGCGGGGTATTATTTGGAGTGTCAGCTGCTGTGGTGATACCTGATGCACAAACAGGTCTCACAGCTATTCCGCAGTATTTAATGGAAGTATTGCCAGCACCTCTTGTGGGATTGTTTTTTCTTGGAGTATGGGCGTGTGCGCTTGGTTGGGGAGGCCCTTGCCAATTCTCCGGATCGACAAGTCTTGGGAAGGACACAGGAAGTGCGATTCATCCTGAAGCCAGCGAAAGTCAATTAATTGTGTATACTAAAATTTCATTATTGCTGCTGACCGTCTTAATGGTTGTGTTCGGATTTTTGAGAACCGAACAATCTGCCTGGTGGAATGTGCTTGCCTGGACGATACGAAACAGTGCTACTTTTGCGCCTGTGATAGCCGCTCTGTTTTGGCCAGTTGTGAAAAAGCAGGCTGTTTTGGCATCGCTCTCTACCGGTTTTATCTCCGGATTAGGCTGGTACTATTTGGGAGGATGGGACCCGGAGTTATTTTATCTTAATATTCATCCTGTCTGGATAGGCAGTTCTGTTAATGTGCTGACGATTATATTGGTCACACTGTTTGATAAACAGCCGAATTGGCAGGTGGAAAAAGCGGACGGGTTCACTTATTTAAGTGCAGCTGCTGCGCTTTTGATTACTTCTATTAACGTATTAAATTTCAACACATTTTATGAAAATGGGTTGTTTGGTTTATTTCTTTTCGTGGCAATTCTTTGTCTTTTTGTTGTGAGCATTCGGGTGTTGCGATCTAAAAAACAAGTGGTGCATCATTTCTCTAAAGTATCTAATATATAAAAACAAGCGGATGGCGCAGTGTTTTTGTCTCATGTAGAAAATGCTGCGTCATCTGCTATGCTAGATTGCCGAATGCCAGGTCTTCTAATGTTCGTATGAAAAAATATTGTTAAAACTTTATGTTTTTATAATATTTTTGTGGATTCTAACATTTCATAGTGATTTTTTTGTTTATTCTTCCGTTGTTCTTTGGATTTCCCTAAATACGGTCACTATCTTTATTTATTGTTACGCTGTATTGCGTTTTCTTCGGATTAGGGTCACTATCCATTTTCATTGTTACTCTGTTCTTTGGAATTCCCTAAATACGGTCGCTATCTTTGTTTATTGTTACGCTGTATTGTGTTTTCCTCGGATTAGGGTCACTATCTTTTTTCATTGTTACTCTGTTCTTTGGAATTCTCGAAATACGGTCACTATCTTTGTTTACTGCTACGCTTTTCATCAGATTTCACAAAAGTACGAGAATTATCTACTGCAACTCTAGCTAGCGGGGCTTTCAAGAATTCACGTGTGGTGCAAAATCAAGAAAGTCCGCTTCATGAGTATAATCGCAGCTATGTCTTTTTTGGTACTCGTTTTTCAATAAAGAAACTCAAGAAAATGCCAGCTGCTGAAATAACTGTTAGTACCATGAAGGCAATGTTCGCACCGTGAATCGATGGGTGATGAATTGCCGGGTTCGATTCTGCTGAGGCACTGCTGATGGTCATTACAGTGATAATGACGGCTGTACCGATGGACGCAGCAACTTGGCGCAACGTATTTGTCATTGCTATGCCGTGCGGGATTAAACTGTCTTTTAATTGATTTAAGCCAGCTGTCGTCGCAGGCATCATTACCATGGATATACCAAACATCCGTATAGCGTATAGAATGGTAATAGTTAATATCGAGGTGCCGATACCTAAATTGGTAAAAGCAAAGGTGCTTAACGTTATAATAGTGAAGCCGATAACTGCTAGCCATTTTGCTCCATAGCGGTCGAATATCTTTCCGGTAATAGGCGACATCATGCCGTTAATTAAAGCACCTGGTAAAATAGCTATACCGGACTCCATTGCGGAGAACCCGCGCATGTTTTGCATGTACAAAGGTACGAGCGTTTCAGTGCCGATTAATCCCAAAAAAGCAATCATTGGCAGAACAACGGATAAAGTGAAAATCGGATTTTTGAAAACCCGAAATTCCAACATAGGCGCTTGCAAACGAAGTTGTCGCAGGATGAAAAATACCAATGTAACTGCGCCGATGAGCAGTGATGTGATGGTGGCAATACTTCCCCATCCGTTGTTTCCAGCACTTGTGAAGCCATACAGCAATCCCCCAAAACCAAACGATGATAAGATAATCGAAAGGATATCCAGTTTAGGGTAGGTTAACGTGGTGACGTTTCTCATCACTTTAAGACCGATTAAAACTTCTAAAATTCCAATTGGCAGGATAATGTAAAATACTGCTCTCCAAGAATAAGTCGTGATAATCCACCCGGAAATAGTCGGGCCAATCGCAGGCGCAAACGAAATGACCAGACCGACAAGCCCCATAGCCATCCCGCGGCTTCTGACAGGAAACATCAATAGGAAAACAGATTGCATGAGCGGCATCATGATTCCTGCGCCAACCGATTGGATAATTCGTCCAATAATTAAGCTGTTAAAATCGAATGCAAAAGCAGCAAAAAGAGTGCCCAGTGTAAATACAGACATGGCTGTTGTAAATAATTGCCTGGTTGTATATCTTTCCATTAAAAACGCCGTAATCGGAATCATAATCCCATTCACGAGCATGAAAATAGTTGTCAGCCATTGCCCGGTGTTGGCACTTACTCCCATTTCTTCCATGATTGGCGGAATAGCAGTAATCATTAAAGTCTGGTTCAGGATAGAGATAAACCCGCCTGATAAAAGTAAGATGATGATGGGCTTGTTGCTAAAGGAATTTTCCATAACATAATCCTTTCCTGTTATAAGTTTATATATGTGTTTTGGTCTAAATCTTTATGTACAGATGCATAGAAAAAGGGAAGCCCTTTTCTAAAATGAAATCAAATAGAAAAGGGTGACTCCCCATGATAAAAGCTTATTACAGAATAACAGGACTTCCTCTCAGAAAACAAGCTATTGAACTATTTTTTCGCAATTGATGAAGCTGCTTGAAAAAAGCCTGGTTATGAAAAATGTTATTTTTTACTTTAAAAGATCTTCCTCCTCCAAGAAATCTTTGGCGACTTCTCGAGGTTGACGATCTTCAAAATCCACTTCATAATTCATTTCTCGCATTTCTTTATCGCTGATTTTACCAGCCAGCTGATTTAAAATAGATTCGAGCTCTGGATATTCCTCCAATGTTTCCTCCCGCATTAAAGGTGCTCCTTGATAAGGCGGGAATAAATTTTCCGGGTCGTCTAAAGAGATAAGACCCAAATCAATCATATAGCTGTCAGTCGCATATGCATCAATCATTTGCACTTCATCTTTTTTAATGGCTTCTTGTCTTAACCCCGGGTCCATGGTTTGAACTTCTAGATCAAGGTCATAGATATCCTTCATCCCCTGATAGCCGTCTTGACGATCATTAAATTCCAATGTGAAACCTGCGACTGCATCATCTTCTATATCTTTTAGATCTCCTATCGTTTCAAGATCATGCTCTTTTGCAAATTCCTCTTTGACGGATACCGTATACGTGTTGTTGTATTCCATTGGTTTGAGGTATTCCATGTCAAATTGTTCTTTCATTCCATCACGGGCTTGTTCGTACACTTTATCTTCTTCGTTGTTGTCCACATCTTCCTCCATAAAGGTTACGATAGCAGTTCCGGTAAATTCAGGATAAATATCAATACTTTTATTTTTTAATGCTTCGAAAACGAAAGCTGTTTTCCCAAGTTCCGGCTCCAAGTTGACGTTGATGTCTGTTTCGTCTTCAATGAGCAGTTTATACATATTAATTAAGATTTCGGGTTCAGCATTCAATTTTCCGCCAATCGTAATTTCATCCTGCTCACCGCCTTTAAAAAGCAGGGGAGCAAAAATAACGAGCACAACAATGACGAGCATGACAAGTAAAGATTTAAAGCCTGATTTTAAAGAAAAATATTCAAACAATCGCAAAATATAATCGAGGGCGATGGCTAATAAAGCGGCTGGAATTGCACCGAGTAAAATGAGGTTAATATCTGCTCCCCGGTCAATCCCAAGCAAAATAAGTTTCCCCAGTCCACCTGCCCCGATTAAAGCTGCGATGGTTGTTGTTCCAACGATAAGAACCATCGAAGTTCGAATTCCTGCCATGATGGTAGGCATAGCAATAGGTAACTCCACTTTGGTAAGTCGTTTGAAAGAGGACATTCCCATTCCCATAGCTGCCTCTTTTAAAGGTGCTGACACTTCTTTTACCCCTGTATATGTATTGCGCATGATGGGTAAAAGTCCATAAAGGATTAAGGCGATCACGGCAGGTACTTTCCCAATTCCGAAAAAAGGGATAAGAAAAGCGAGCACTGCTAAACTGGGAATCGTTTGTAAAACGGCAGAGGCTCCGATAATCGGCTCGGCTATTTTTTTCTGTCTCGTTAACCATAAAGCAATAGGGATGGCGATAAGGATAGCAATGGCAAGAGAGATAAGCGATATTTGCAAATGTTCCCAAGCAGCATACCAGAATTCGTCCGTTCTATTTTGATAAGTCGTAAGGAAATCAGCCAAGTTGCTTCACCCCGTCTTTCTCTTCCGTTCGTTTTTGTAAGAAATTGACGATATTCCGGTTGGATAAGGTGCCGATGACTTCCTTGTTTTTTATAACTGGGACAACTCCGCATGTATCTGATTCGACAGTCTCCGAAGCGTCTTTAAGCTGTACATCATTATGCAGTGTTTCTCCTTTTATCGTTTCTCCATTTTCCGATGTAAATAAATAATGGCTCGCTGCGTCGACAACAACCCATATGCCACTTTGGTATTGTTCTGTGGACGCTTCCCACTCACTTTTTTGAATGACATTCGTTAACGATGTATCCGCAATGACGTCAACGGCACTTTGCCAAGGGGATTTTCGGGAACCGATGAATTGGTCTACAAAATCATTTGCGGGCTGTGTAATCAGTTTCTGCGGTTGGTCTATTTGAACAATGCTCCCGTCCTTCATTAGACAGACACGATCGCCAAGCATTAACGCTTCGTCGATGTCGTGGGTGACAAAAACAATCGTTTTACTAATTTGTGTTTGCAAATCCCGGATGTCTTTTTGTAATTGTTCTCTGCTAATGGGGTCAAGTGCGCTGAAAGGCTCGTCCATCACAATAATGTCCGGATCTGCTGCGAGCGCCCTGATGACCCCAACACGCTGCTGTTCCCCGCCCGATAACTCATTCGGCATTTTTTTAAGATATGTATCAGGCTCCAGGCCAACCATAGTCAGTAATTCTTTTGCTCGTTCGACAATTTTTGGAGATTTCCATTTCTTCATTTCCGGAACGACCGCGATATTATCTTTTACACTTAAATGAGGGAAAAGGGCAATTTCCTGAAGGACATAGCCGATATTCCAACGCAGTTCATGAATGTTAAAATTTTTCACTTTTTGGTCTTCAATAAGTATGTCGCCGTCTGTCGGCTCGATTAATCGATTAATCATTTTAAGCGTCGTTGTTTTTCCGCAGCCACTCGGGCCAATCAAGGTTAATAATTCACCCCGATTCACTTTAAAAGAAATATTATCTACTGCTTTTGTACCGTCGTTAAATGTTTTGGAAACCTGTTTAAATTCAATCATTCATTCACGTCCTTTCGAAGGTTAACAAGAATGGGATATCATAAAACTTCAGTTTTAGAATAAAATATCATTTGAAAATTCATAGACCTTTCTTTATTTATCTTTATTATACAGTTTATATATGTAGATTATACCATATACCGGAAATTGATAAATGCTGCTGTGAATAAAACAATCCAGTTGGTTTTCTGTGTATAAAAATCAAGTATATAATACATAACCGAAAATTCTAATTCTAAACGGCAAGGATTTAAAAATATAGGATAAAGCCTAAGCGATTAACAGTGCCGATGGGTTGGATATGGATAAAACAGCGTATCGCTTTATGTAAATGATATATTTATGATTAGACTAAGCTTAGATAGGATACTAAACAATAAAATGTTTTGTTTCCGTTCCTGATGTTTCATGACCTTGCTGGAAAACAACGAATCCCTTAAGGTATTGACAATTTTTTTGAATTACGGTACTATAACTTTAAAATATATTTGAAAACGCTTACAATAATGGTGGACATCTGACTCTTATTTCAGGTTGTCTACAATCAATTCACAAGGAGGAATTAATTTGCATAATGAAGAACTTGGAGGCATACAGGATATTGTAAAGCATAGCCGATTAGTGTGGCCGGAACTTGAAAAGCAACAAAAAACAGAAATGGAAAGCCAAGCAGCTTTTCAACGTTTATTAGAAAAGTCACAAGATGATCCGGAAGCCTTTTGGAGTGAAGCGGCTCAGGAACTTCATTGGTTTGAGCCTTGGCAAGAAACCATGACAGGAAGTCTCCCGGAATTTGAGTTTTTCAAAGGAGGCATTAGCAATCCTTGTTATAATTTGCTGGACAGACATATTAAGAATGGTGCTGGAAACCGGACGGCGTTGATTTGGGAAAGTGAAGATGGCAAATCGAGCTTTTATACGTACGCGATGCTGCTTGCTGAAGTCAATCGTTTTTCGAATGTTTTATATAACAAAGGCGTTAGAAAGGGTGACCCTGTTGCTATTTATTTACCTAACTTGGCCGAAGCTTTCATAGCTATTTTAGCTTGCTTCAGAACCGGAGCGGTATACAGTACTATTTTTTCAGGGTTTTCAGAGCAGTCTTTAAGAGACCGACTAGTCAGTTATGAACCGAAAGTAGTTGTAACTGCAGATGCTGGCCTCAGACGCGGAAAAACAATCTCG
The DNA here is from genome assembly GCA_035301305.1 of Pseudogracilibacillus sp. Lineage (GTDB taxonomy): Bacteria > Bacillota > Bacilli > Bacillales > Amphibacillaceae > Pseudogracilibacillus. Next base: position 42,579 of record DATGUO010000072.1, on the reverse strand, counting down.
CTTAAAGATAAAGTAGATAACGTGGCAGATGAAGTCTCGAGTATAGAATCGGTTATCGTGGTAGACAGGCTGGAAACGAATCCAGAGATGAAAGCAAACCGTGATAGCTGGTGGCATGAAGAGCGCAAGCAAGCTTCGATCGAATTTGAGCCTGTTCCTATTGAAGCCAACGAACCAAGTATTGTCTTTTATACGAGCGGGACAACTGGCAAACCAAAAGGCGTTGTGCACGCTGGCATGGCTTTTATCGTACAAAATTATATTTATGCGAAATATCATATGGATCATAAGCCGGATGATGTGTTTTGGTGCACAGCCGATGTTGGCTGGCTGACCATGCATATTTGGGGAGTAGCGGGATCTCTCGCGAACGGTGTGACTACAGTCGTCTATGAAGGGGCACCTAATTATCCGAAAGAAGACCGTTTTTATCAAATTATCGAAAAGTATCGTGTCAATAAATTGTTTACTGCACCGACGGCCCTTCGCATGCTCCGCAGTCTCGGAAAAGATACGCTTGCCGAGTACAATCTTGATTGCTTGGATGTCATCTCGCTTGTCGGGGAGCCTTTTGACGGGGAGACCTGGCACTGGACGAGAGATGTGTTGGGAAAAGGCCGGATTTGTGTAAACAATACATGGGGGCAAACGGAGACGGCAGGAACACCACTGGCGGGAGCTGCCTGGCTTACTCCTATGAAGCCCGGATCAGCCGGCATGCAGTTTTTAGGAGTGGACATGGCGGTTGTGGATGAAGCAGGCAATGAAGTTCCTAAAGGGACGTTAGGAAACCTCGTTATACGGAAGCCATTTCCCATGCTAAGCCGGACTTTGTGGCGAGAACCGGAACGATATTTGGAACAATATTTCAGTCAGGTGGAAGGCTGCTATTATGCGAGTGATATTGCTTTGGAAGATGAAGATGGCTATTTTTGGGTGGTAGGACGTTCAGATGATGCATTTAACATCTCAGGACACCGTTTAAGTACAATGGAAATGGAAAACGCGGTACTGGAATGCGAAGCGATATCGGAGGCAGCTGTCATTGGAGCGCCGGACGATATTAAAGGAGAAGTGCCTGTCGTTTTTGTGACACTTGCAGGAGGCTACACCTCGAGCAGTGAAGTGACAAAAGAGATTGAAGAAAATATCATTCATGCCGTGGGTCAATTAGCTAGACCGAAAAATATTTATATGCTGGACGCTCTGCCTAAAACGGTTAGTGGAAAGATTATGCGCAGGCTTTTAAAAGAAGTGCTTGTGAAAGGCGAAGTGGCCGGAGATGTTACAGGGCTGGAAGATCCTGCAGCGATTGATCATGTGAAAGATATAGTGACAACGGAATAAGAAGTTTCGTGAGCGGAATTTTTAAAAAGGCCGGCTTCTTAAAATAAATTCATGTATGTCGGCCTTTTAAAGATGTATGCTCATATGCTAAAAATAGGGAGGAGTTTGGTTGCAAGCAGGCGATAAAATTCGATTTGAACGTACGTTTACGGAAGAAGATGTAGTTCAGTTTACAAAAGTATCGAGTGATAAAGGGGGGCATCATACGACCCCAGATGAAGACGGCAGATATGTGATTCAAGGTTTGTTAACGGCGACACTCCCGACAAAAATAGGCGGTGATCACAATGTGTTAGCCCGGACGATGAATTTTGAATTTTTGAGGCCGGTCTTCACGGGAGACAACATTTTATGTGAGGTTACCGTGAATCAATATGAAGAGAAGAAAAATAATCGCATAGCCATCAGCACGACATTTACCTGTTTAAATCAGTTAGAAAAGGAAGTCATGAAAGGCAATTTCGCCGGCATTATTCAAAAATAAACGAACAGCAAACCAGAAAGGAGTCAGGATGATGCAAGTACGAGATCAAATTATTGAAACCGCTTTACTTTTGTTTGATAATAAAGGATATCACGGAGTATCTATAGATGAAATCGTCCGGGAAGCAGACACATCCAAAGGCGGTTTTTACTATCATTTCTCCTCTAAAGAAGAGTTGCTGTTTGTCATCCATGATGTTTTTATTACATATGCTTTGGATAAAGCGGAACTGGCTGATCAAAAGCATGACGACCCGATAGAAAAACTGACAGCCGTTATCCGGGGATTTTTACAAGTTTTCCATTTATACAAACCGCATATTACCGTGTTTTATCAGGAGTCAAACTATCTTCGTGAGGAAGACAGAGAGATAATCCATCAAAAAAGAAAAGCATTTAAAGAAATTATCCTAAGCGTGATAAACGAAGGGAAACGTCAGCATAAGTTTCGGGCAGAGCTTCACACAGATATCACGGTAATGGCGATTTTAGGGATGGTCAATTGGTTATATAAATGGTATCAGCAAGACGGAGTGTGCACGATAGATGAAATTGGAGATTATTATGTTGATTTGATTCTTCACAGTGTGCTTACAGCAGAATCATTAGCCAATCAAAAAGCCTCACTTGCTGTGGAGAAATAATGAAGTGTAAGTGACAGAAACTGACTAGTCGGTTTCCATGATTTAATGATGGCTGTCATATAAAAGTAAATAGGAAAATGTAAAGTTTAAAAGGAAAGGGAGATTAAATGATTCAAAAAGTATTGATAGCTAATCGCGGAGAAATTGCAGTCCGGATTATGCGCACATGTCAAAAAATGAAGATTAAGACAGTGGCTGTTTATTCAGAAGCAGACGCAGGGTCCTTGTTCGTGACATTAGCTGATGAAAGCTATTTGCTGGGCCCGCCTAAAGTGACGGACAGTTATTTAAAAGCGGATAAGATTATAGATATAGCAAAATCAGCAGCAGTAGATGCCATTCATCCCGGTTATGGCTTTTTAAGTGAGAATGCTGATTTCGTGCACCAATGCGAACAAGCTGGAATTATTTTTATCGGTCCGAGAGCAGAAGTAATGAAGCAAATGGGAGATAAAATCGAAGCACGCCAAATCATGGAAAAAGCTGGCGTACCTGTTATCCCTGGTACGAGTGATGCAGTTTCTGAAGCAACCGCTAAACAAACAGCAGCCTCTATTGGCTATCCATTAATGTTAAAAGCTTCTGCCGGCGGGGGCGGCATCGGCATGCAAGTGGTACATTCAGAAAAGGAACTCGAGAAAAGCTTTGCCGGAAATTCCCGGCGGGCGGAACAGTTTTTTGGAGTAGGTACGATGTTTTTAGAGAAGTATATAGAGACTTCAAGACATATTGAAATACAAGTGATGGCTGATCACCACGGCAATGTTCTGCATTTATTTGAACGAGATTGCTCTATTCAGCGTCGAAATCAGAAAGTTGTTGAAGAAGCTCCTTCTCCTTTCATTTCAGAGGAAACGAGAGAAAAGATGGGCAGGACTGCTGTAGAAGCTGCAAAAGAACTGAGCTATACCAATGCGGGCACGATTGAGTTTTTAGTAGATGAGGAGGAAAATTTCTACTTCCTGGAAATGAATACGAGAATTCAAGTAGAGCACGCGGTGACGGAAGAAGTGAGCAATCAGGATATTGTAGAAATGCAAATTAAAATTGCTTCAGGAGAGGCGCTCGGTTTAAGTCAAGAGGCATTGAAGATGCATGGACATGCTATCGAGGTTCGCATTTACGCAGAAGATCCGGTGAAATTCTTCCCGTCTCCAGGTACAATTACCACCTATCAAGAGCCAGAAGGAAAGCGAGTGCGTATCGAATCCTCCATCGAACAAGGAACAGAAATTACTCCTTTTTATGATCCGATGATCAGTAAATTGATTGTCTGGGGTTCGACGAGAGAGGAAGCAATCCAGCATATGCTGGAAGCTCTCCGTCAGTATAAAATCGAAGGCATAAAAACCAATCTTCCGATGCTCGAAGAAGTAATCCAGCATGAACAGTTTAAACAAGGGAATGCAACAACGAAATTTATTGAGCATTATTATGTACCGCTGGTGAAATGATAACAAAGAAGAAAGGAAGATGTCTGATGGAAATAAAAGCAGAAATGGCAGGAAATTTATGGAAGTTGTTAGTGGCAGAAGGGGAAACTGTGACATCAGGACAGGATGTTGCGATTTTAGAATCGATGAAAATGGAAATACCTGTCTCCGCTAATCAAGATGGGGTGTTGAAAGAACTTAAACGTACGGAAGGCGATTTTTTAAATGAGGGTGATATTATTGCTGTTCTGGAGTAATGGTTTCAGCCATTAGGGCGGTGAAAAAGAATGCCGCTTGTTTGTTTTAATAAAAAACCTATGAAGGAGGCGAATGGCGCGTGAATAAACAAATCGAAAATGCGATACAAGATGATTATGCGGATGATTTTTCCTGGTGTTTCGGTTGCGGGAGGCTGAATGAAGCAGGCTACAAATTGCGTACAGGATGGGAAGGAGATAAAACGGTAACGCAGTATACACCTGAATCCAAACATACAGCTATTCCGGGCTTTGTATATGGTGGACTGATTGCTTCGGTGATTGATTGCCACGGAACTGGTTCCGCTTCGCTTGCGCTGCACCGGAAGAATGGGCACGAACCGGGAAGTGGGGTGGAGCCGCCCCGTTTTGTGACGTCTTCTTTGCATGTTGATTTTGTGAAGCCAACGCCAGAAGGGAAAACATTAAAGGCAGTAGGTACGCCGGAAGAAATTCATCCTAAAAAATGGAAAATACATGTCGAGTTATTTGCGCAAGATGATTTATGCGCTACAGGGGAAGTAACAGCAGCTATCATGCCTGCCAGTTTTACAGAGAAGAATTAAATGAAAAATGTGTTCATTCCTTGAGGATGAGCACATTTTACGTTAAGAAAGATTCCTGGATTCAGGTGGTGATAAGGAAGATAACGGCGATGTTTACTTGCCAACTTGGGAAAAGATATTAATGAAAACAGCCATTAGAAAGATACCCGCTCCATCAAATAACATGTCTAACAAGTGTCCATCCCGCATGAAAAAAGGCTGTATCATTTCTGAAAGAATGGCACATCCTGAAATGATAAAAACAGCTTTTTTCAAGTTTTTAACAACGAGAAAAACGGAAAGCAGCCAAATAGCAAACATCACGGTATGACCAATTTTTTGTAACAACAGTTCAGGAGGGAGTTCATATATTTCAAAAAATCGAAAAGTTGGTGAGAGGGTCATTTGGATATAAAAATCACCACGACTGATTAGTCCGTGTAAATCGAAAGTGAAAAGGAAGGCAAACATGATCGACGACCAGATACATAAGACAAGTATCCGCAAACAATCACCTCTTTCGTCTGTTTCCAACAGAATAAACTAGTTTTCGAACATTCATAATGATAGAAAACTATTATAACATAATGTGAGTAAATCATCGTTGAACAAGAACGATGGATTGGAGTGATGCCTGCAAATAAAAGGAAAGAAATCGACTTGTGTGCCTGTATTTAAAATATTCGATTATAAAGTTAAGCACATCCTTCTCCATATGTGCTTATAAATTGCTTGCCTCTTATTTCCTTTTGTATAGATTACGTTTAAATATACTCCTTAAAGGTAATGAATACAGTATGAGAAGATTCATGAAAAAGTATGGAAAACATACAGGAAATAAAAAAAGGAGTTGTTTAATATGAAAGTACTCGTTGCAGGAGCAAATGGAACAACAGGACGGTTATTGATTGAGTTGTTAAAATCGGATGGGCATGAACCATTCGGCATGGTTCGCAAAGAAGAACAAAAATCAACTATTGAAGAATTGGGCGGTACTCCTGTTTTGGCTGACTTAACCAAAGAGACAGGTCATGCAGTCAAAGGGATGGATGCTGTAATATTTGCAGCAGGATCCGGATCAGGGACAGGATCAGACCAAACTACTGCTGTAGATCGTGATGGAGCCATTAATCTGATTAAAGAAACGGAACGCTTTGGTCAGAAAAAATTTGTCATGCTAAGTTCTATTTCAGCAGATGACCCAAGTCAAGGATCGGGAACGATGGAACATTATTTGAAAATGAAACAGGAGGCAGACGAGTATTTACGGGGAACAGAATTAGTTTATACTATTGTACGTCCCGGCTATTTAACAAATGATGCGGGCACCAGTAAAATCGAAGCAGCTGAAAAAGTGGAAGTGGCTTCCATCCCGCGCGCTGATGTTGCTAAGACGATGATTGCCACACTTGAAGAAGAAAACACGTATCATAAAACGTTTGAAATGATATCTGGAGACACGCAAATTGAAGAAGCGCTTAAAAACCTTTAAGTAAAGTCAGAAGCGGCTTTCTTTTATAGATTGCTGCTTTCTTGCTTTTTAACTGCAATCATTTATATTTAGCAGTATAATAAGTGTTGTTAAAGTTTGCAGAAAAACAAAAGAGATAAAGAGGGGTACATATGAAATTTATTTTACGAACATTATTTTCCGGCCTTCTGTTTGGAGCGGGTTTTTTGCATTTCTTGCATGAATCAAGCTTTCGCAGGATAGTGCCTAAAGCACTGCCTTTTCGAAAATTTATTGTGCTTGCTACAGGGGTTATGGAAATGATATTTGCTGTTTTGCTATGGGTAAAAAAAGGACAGCAAGTGACAAGCAAACTTCTGGCGTTCTTTATGGTAGCAGTCTTTCCGGCGAATGTGTACATGGCAATGAAAAAGATTGCCTTCCAGCCTAACGGGGAAGCAAATACATTAGTGCTTTGGCTGCGTCTGCCTCTGCAGATCCCGTTAATTCTCGGAGCGTTAAAATTAGGCAGAAGAGAGGAAAAAGCTGTAAGTTAGACAATACGGAACATTTAAGGCTTGGGTACTGATGAAACAGTAGAGCAATGGAAGGTTATGGTATACTCAGAAACAAGAAACGGACCCAATCAGTTGATTAGGTGAAGTTTATATCATCTTGCTCTGTTTTATCAGTCCCAAGACGCTATCCATAAAGCGGCTGATTGTTCGTTAAATGAAGCGTTACATGAGTTTCATGCATGAAAAACGGTTGATATTTTTTCATGGAAATAGTATCGTTTAAGTATAAAGGGATTTATTTGCCCCGAGAGATAATGAAAACGTTTACAGTGGGTTTTAAATTTTAAGGAGGTTTTTAAAATGGTAGTACCGTTTACTGCTGAACCTGCAACTGATTTTACAAATGAAGATAACCGAAAAGCTTTTACAGATGAACTGGAGAAAGTGAAACAAGCACACGGAAAGAACTTTCCGCTGGTGATTGGCGGTCATCATATTACAACAGATGATAAAATGGCAATTCATAATCCTTCTAAAAAAGGAGACGTTCTTGGCCATGTATCGAAGGCAGAACAAAAACACGTCGACGAGGCGATGCTGGCAGCTGAAGAAGCATTTGGCGAATGGAGAAAATGGAAACCGGAAGACCGTGCAGAATTAATGCTGCGAGTAGCGGCTATTATTCGGAGACGTAAGCATGAGTTCTCCGCCTTAATGGTTTTTGAATCAGGAAAACCATGGGATCAGGCAGACGGGGATACAAATGAAGGAATTGACTTTATTGAGTATTATGCACGTTCGATGATGGATTTAGCCAATGGTAAACCTGTATTGGACAGAGAAGGCGAGCATAATCGATATATCTATCAGCCGATGGGCCCTGGTGTGACCATTTCACCTTGGAACTTCCCGTTCGCAATTATGACAGGAACCACGGTTGCACCAGTGGTCGCAGGGAATACCGTTCTCTTAAAACCTGCAGAAGATACCCCGCTGATTTCATATAAATTGATGGAGGTTCTGGAAGAAGCAGGACTGCCGGACGGTGTGGTCAATTTCGTACCAGGCGACCCAAGCGTCATTGGCGATTATCTTGTCGATCATCATCAAACTCATTTTGTTACCTTCACTGGTTCTAAAGCGACTGGAAAGCGGATTTTCAATCGGGCCTCTGTCGTGCAGGAAGGGCAGGATTTCTTGAAACGTACCATTACAGAAATGGGCGGTAAAGATACCATTATCGTGGACGATAGTGCAGATGTGGAGCTTGCTGCAGATTCGATTGTCAGTTCCGCTTTCGGTTTTTCCGGTCAAAAATGTTCCGCATGTTCCCGTGCTGTCATTCATGAAGATTTGTACGACCAAGTCCTTGAAAGAGCCGTGGAATTAACGAAAGAGCTCTCAGTAGGCAACCCTTATGAAGATACGTATATGGGGCCTGTCATTAACCAAAAGCAATTTGATAAGATTAGGGACTATATTGAGATTGGTAAAGAAGAAGGCGAGTTGAAAATTGGAGGCAAAACAGACGACAGCGAAGGGTTTTTCGTGCATCCAACCATTTTTGCCGGTGTTGATCCAAAAGCTCGCATCATGCAGGAAGAGATATTTGGGCCAGTCCTGGCTTTCGCGAAAGCTAAAGATTTTGACGAAATGTTAGAGATCGCGAATAACACGGAGTATGGTTTAACTGGCTCTGTCATCACAAATAACCGGGAAAACTGGATACAAGCCTGCCGTGATTTCGATGTTGGCAATCTTTATTTAAACCGTGGCTGTACGGCTGCTGTTGTCGGCTATCACCCATTTGGCGGATTTAAAATGTCCGGTACCGACGCGAAAAGCGGAAGTCCTGATTACCTAATCAATTTCTTGGAACAAAAAGTCGTTTCGGAAATGTTGTAACAATTGTATCATCGTGAAAGCTGTAAAACTCACTTCTATTTTATAAAGAAGTGAGTTTTTATATAGGATTAATAAAGAGGGGGGGTTTCATTGTTAGAGGTTGTTTCAAATGAACAGACGGCATGGTACAATAGTCAATAATAACAAACAGTGATTGGAACAAAATCCCAGCTGTTTTCTTCCGCTTTTTGATGATGACCTAGCAAGTGAAGGAGGGGGAACATGCAACAACAATATCCTTGGATTGCTCAACAAAAATGGGAGGATATTTTATTTATTCATACGCCTTTTTCTCCGCAATTTTTACAAGGGTATGTGCCCCTTCCTTTTACTATTGATACCTATAACGGCAAAGCCTGGCTGACGTTGGTGCTTTTTAGAGCAACTAACAGCCGGCCGCGCTTTTTCCCGTCCTGGTTGTCTTATCCGGATATGTATCAAATGAACTTACGGACTTATGTTACATTTGGCGGTGAAAGTGGAGTTTATTTCTTCTCCATTCATTCAGACAGTTTAGCAGCAACCATAGGGGGCAATGTGGTTGCTTTACCCTTTCAACGAGCACCCATGACGATTCGGAAAGAGGGCCACTCCTTTCATTTCACAGGCAGCCGTTTGGCGAGAAAAAGAACAGGGGAGCTGCAAATCGCCTATCAACCTGACACCACATCGTTTACACCACAGAAAGACTCTCTTTCCCACTTTTTGACCGAACGGTATTCTATTTTGAAAAAACAAGGCAACCGTATTGTGAAAGGAACCATTGGCCATGGAAATTGGCTCCTGCAAGAAGCGTTACTTTCCAAACAGCATTGTGAAAACATCCCATTTTGTTTTACACCAGAAACCTTTGGTCATTACAGTGCTCAGCAACATACCGTTCTTTACCCTTTTGAGAAAGCAGGCATTTTCAATGGATGAGATTTTATCTCTTGCATATAGATGTTTAAAGTTATCTTTTTTGAAACCCAGTTTCTATCGACTGGTTTGCGTGACGTTTTAAAATACAGGGGAGGGCGATAAAATGAAAAAAATGATTTTTGGTTCACATGAGCCGGACACGCTTCGTCAGTTTGAAAGTTGTTTGCAAACAGGCAATGTTGTGGCTGGCGTCTTGTGCGCGGACGGACATTACGGGTACAGTCAACCGGTTGGCGGAGTAGTCGTTTATGATGGCCAAATATCACCTTCAGGAGTTGGTTTTGATATCGCTTGTGGAAATAAAGCAGTCCAAACGAATATCAAATATAGTGACATCAAATATAATTTTTCCGGTATCATGGATGAAATTGCGAAAGCAGTACGATTTGGAGTAGGAAAATCCAGTTTGCAGAAAAGCGATCATGAAGTGTTGGAAGCCCCGGAGTGGGACGTTTTTAAGGAAATTGGCACCCATGAACACGACCAGTTAAAATCCCTTGCCAAAAAGCAATTGGGAACGACAGGGTCCGGTAATCATTATGTGGATGTGCTGGTGGATAAAACGACAGATGATATATGGATAGGAAACCATTTCGGCAGCAGGGGATTTGGTCACAAAACAGCAACAGGATTCCTTAATTTAGCTGCAGGAAGAGAGTTTTCTGCTAAGCCAAAACAAGGACCAATGGAATCTGCCCCCGTCCTGTTAAACATGGAAGAAGAACTGGGGGACATGTATTTCAGAGCTATGCAGCTTGCTGGAAAATATGCATACGCAGGTCGAGATATCGTTATTCAGCAAGTCTTGGATATTTTGGGCGCTGAAGCGGTTGCTGAAGTTCATAATCACCATAATTACGCTTGGAAAGAGGTGCACGACGGGAAAGAATATATCGTTGTACGGAAAGGGGCGACCCCGGCTGCCCCCGGACAAAAAGGATTTGTAGGCGGGAGTATGGGGGATATATCAGTTATTTTACAAGGAGTAGATTCGGAGAAAAGCCGAAAAGCATTTTACAGTACTGTTCACGGAGCAGGGCGAGTAATGAGCCGGACACAAGCAGCAGGGAAAAAGCGTAAAGGAAAAAGGACAGGCGGAGCCATTCATCCAAATCAAATGCATAAGGCTGTGCGTGATTTCGGCGTGGAACTGCGCGGTGGAGGAACGGATGAAAGTCCATTTGTGTACCGGAAATTGCAAGATGTACTTGATGCCCATGCAGGAACCATTGAAATCCTCCACGAACTGCCCCCCGTAGGAGTAGTCATGGACAAAGGATGAAGCGAATCCAAAAGCATACACAGCCAATCTTTTTGTGAAGCAGTCCCTTTTAAGCTAAAAAACGAGAGCGGGGAGTTTCTAATATGCGAAATGAAATAATTGTTATGACGAGTGTTTCCGGGTTGTTGTTTTGTTTTATCATGGTTTTTTCTTCGCTGTCTCCGATGCCCTACGGAGATGCATTTAATTCGGTTGGAATGTGGTCGAATATTGGATTCATGTTGTTTTTTTATATTTTTTCTTTGCTTCTGTATATTGCCGGTGCAGATTGGATGAAATATGTGATGGCAGTTTTCTGCGGGCTGGGTTTACTCAGCTCCCTGTCTATAAGTATGGTTACTTTGGTGGCTATTGCTTGGATCGGTCCCGTCTCCGGTTTTATCATCTTATTTCTTCTTTCTGTGGTGGCGATGCTTGTTAATATCGCCTGGTTTATTGTTGCGTTCAGAAAGAAACATACTGCACCAGCTTAAATACCTGTACTGGTCGTTTACATCCATCATATAGCAAAAAGTAATCCAGATTTGGAATATACGAAAAGACAAAAAAGGAGTGGGACATTTATGTTAAAAAAATCCATGATTGCTACTGGCATAATACTTGTTTTATCTTTGATTGTTATTGCCGGTGATGATGAAACAAGAGATTATCTAAAGCAAAAGCTTGAGAAGTAATGGCTGCGGCACGAAAGTCTGGATGAAAAGCATGAGCTATTATATAGATCAATCCTTGAATATTTCATATGTTTATAGAACGGGTCACATCTGAAGAGAATCAGGTTCGTTTGGCAAACAAAGGGAGGAGGTCATCCAATTAACAATAAAGAAATCTCTCTTTATTTTTGGATATACTTTATTCTTTTTTATACGGTATGGGCAGTAAGAGAATTAGGCTTTTCAGTGCCCGCGGAAGATACGAATCCACTTCTTGAATCTATACTTTCGGTGCTGCTCAAACTGGTTATTTGGGTACCCCCTGTGTTTCTAATGATCAGTAAAGTAGAGAAGAAATCTCCTGTTACATATATAAGGCTGACGCTCCCTTCAAAAAAAGATTGGCTCTGGATTACAGCAGTACTATGCTCCTTGCTCGTTTACTTCAGTCTGTTGAATAAGATTACAGGATACGAGATACAGTTTGCATTAAATACAGACACGTGGGTGAATACGTTTTTGATTGTTGGATTTACAGAAGAAATTGTATTCAGAGGATATATCTTGAACAAGTTCATGGAAAGGTGGACGTTTTGGAAGGCGAATGTGCTTACGGCTGCTTTATTTGTCACCATTCATTTTCCAGCCTGGCACGAGGAAGGTGTTTTTACGGACTGTTTACATTTCGGAAGCATCAGTTTGCAAATTGCAGTTATAAGCCTCCTTCTTGGGTGGATTTATAAAAAAACGTCCTCGTTATGGCCCGTGATTATTATCCATTCATTTTATGATTTGTTTACGCATATGTTTTTATGAGTTTTCGACTGTCCATACGGATTCCTTGAGAAACAAAACAGCATTGGCATGCTATGTTATAATGAATATATCACAGTGGAAAAACAATTATTTTTGAAGTTTTCAGCGTGTTCATTTTGGGAATAGTTGGATGTAGAATAATAAGCATGAATGTGAAGCAGCTAACGCAGATTCTTATAAGCAGGGAAGAACTGATATTGTAGAACCAGGATAACAAGATTAAAGGAGGTTTTTAAGATGAAAAAAATTATAAATGATCCGAACCAAGTGGTAAATGACATGCTCGCAGGCTACACTGCTGCTTATCCGGATGAGGTGAAGCAACTGCCTGATACAACCGTCATTACGAAGAAAAATGCACCTGTACAGCATAAAGTCGGTATTGTTAGTGGCGGAGGAAGTGGACACGAGCCAGCTCATGCCGGCTATGTCGGAAAAGGCATGCTGGATGCTGCCGTTGCTGGAGAAGTGTTTACTTCCCCGACGCCGGACCAAGTATTAGAAGCGATCAAAGCTGTAGATGCGGGCAAGGGTGTCCTTTTAGTAATTAAAAATTATTCAGGGGATGTTATTAATTTCGATATGGCGAAAGAAATGGCGGAAGCAGAAGGAATAGAAGTAGAAAGCGTTGTAGTTAAAGATGATGTAGCCATTGAAAACATAGAAGATCGCCGCGGGATTGCTGGGACGATATTGGTGCATAAAGTGGCTGGTGCGAAGGCAGAAGAAGGGGCAACACTTCAAGAAGTAAAAGCAACTGCTGAAAAGACGATCACCAACGTGCGTTCCATGGGGATTGCCCTCGATTCCTGTATTGTTCCGGCAGCAGGTACTCCGAGTTTCGAATTAAAGGAGAACGAAATGGAAGTTGGTATTGGAATACATGGAGAACCTGGTATTGAGCGAAAAGAAATTTCTTCGGCGGATGCGATAGCGGAGGAATTATTGGATACTGTGTTACAGGATATGGATTTTACAGGAGAAGTTGCTGTTATGGTAAATGGTATGGGATCCACTCCTGAAATGGAACTGTTTATCGTCAATAAAAAAGTACAAGCGATTCTTGCAGATAAAAACATACATGCGTATAAAACACTTGTAGGGGAATATATGACTTCGCTGGAAATGACAGGATGTTCGATTACTGTATTAAAACTGGATGACGAGTTGAAGCGATTATTAGATGCGCCTTCCTTTGCACCTGCTTTTCGAAACGAATAAGAGGAGAGATGGATATGGATTTGACCGTTCAAGATATGAAAAATTGGCTGCTAAAAACCAATGAAAAAATCAAAGAGAATAAAGATTATTTAACCAAATTAGACCAGGCCATTGGCGATGGAGATCACGGCATTAACATGGTACGCGGTTTTGAAAAAGTAGCTGAAAAACTGGAACCTGCGGAATATGCAGAGATTGATGCAGTGCTGAAAGATACCGCAATGACGCTTATGTCTTCCATTGGCGGAGCTTCAGGTCCTTTATATGCTACAGCATTTTTAAAATGGACCGCAACTGCAAAAGGATTAGAAACATTGGATCAGGAGGCTTTTGCGAAAGGAACTCAAGCAGCCGTGGATGGTATTAAACAGCGCGGAAAAGCCACAGAAGGTGAAAAAACAATGATTGAAGTGTGGGCCAGGGTGAACGAACTAGTTGCAAGCAGTGAAAAAGTTACGGCAGAACAGATACAGCAAGCAGCGAATACAGCAACGGAAGATTCGAAAGAGATGGAAGCAACCAAGGGCAGAGCAGCTTATTTTAAAGAAAAATCAATCGGTCATATCGATCCGGGTTGTGCTTCATCCAATCTCCTATTCGAAGCTTTGGCTGAAGTAATGAAAGGAAATGAATAAGATGAGTTATACAGGTATTGTACTCGTATCCCACAGTTCTAAAGTAGCGGAGGGCATTAAGGAGATTATTCGTGAAGTGACAAAAGAAGTGCCGGTGGTAGCGGCTGGTGGTACGGAAGAGAATGAGATAGGGACAAGCGTAGAAAAAATAGAACAAGCCATTCATCAAGCAGACGGTGGGAACGGTGTTCTGGTGTTTTATGATATCGGCAGTGCAAAAATGAACGTAGAAATGCTGCTGGAAACAGTGGAGGATGTAGACGCCAGATTGCTCGAGGCTCCTATATTAGAAGGGTCTTATGTCGCTGCAGTAGAAGCCAGTATGGAAAAAAGCGTGGATGATATTTCCCAGGCAATAAAAAAATCTTTTGGCTGAAAATCTCTGTGTGAAGGGGCAGGATCATAAAGAGAGCAACGTTTGCTTTATTGCAGATAAAGTAGTGTACAAGCTGCTTATTGCCTGAGCGCAACTAAAACAATCGCCGTTAAGGATCGGCGAGTACCAAATTTTCATATTAAAATTATATGTTAGGCGAATATATTGGACTAAAATATGAACTGCCGGAAAAACAGTACTAAATAAACTATAAAAAGACATCTGCAAAAGGGTGTCTTTTTCATTATCTGTCTAGAAGCGGTTCTTTCCAGTATAAATTATCGTTGTAAACGGTAAGGAAGAAGTAAGCCTGCATATTATCATTTGAACTTCATGTTTATTCCTACTATTCTAATATGGATTAATGTGTTATGCTGAGGGAAATTTGAGAAGAAAGAAGGAGCTGTATGACAAAACAATCCAATCACTTACTTAGAAGACTTATGTCCAAAATATTAGGGAAAGTTGAAGGGGTAGGTAATCGGTTGCCAGATCCTTTTATGTTATTTGTCAGTCTGGCACTCTTAGTGGTAGTATTTTCCGCTATCGTTTCGGCATTTGATGTAAGTTTTACGCAGCCCGGTGAAAAGGAAGAAACAGCGATTAAAAGCCTGTTGTCTGTGGACGGGATACAATATATACTGACCTCTATGGTGGATAACTTCATCGGATTCAAGCCATTGGGCATTGTTTTGACGATAATGCTGGGCATTGGTTTGGCAGATAAAGTTGGGCTGGTAGAAACGTTTATTAAAAGCACGATACTGCGAGCTCCAAAAATCCTCATTACGTATGCGGTTATTTTTGTAGGGATCCTTGGCAACTTGGCTGCAGATGCTGCATTTGTGATCGTTCCTCCTCTGGCTGCACTTGTCTTTTACAACGTGGGGAGACACCCGCTGGCAGGATTAGCAGCGGGCTTCGCCGGGGTCGGGTCCGGTTTTACAGCGAATGTTATTGTCAGTAATACAGACGTAGTGCTTTCCGGGCTCTCCGCAGAAGTAATGGACAACTTAGATACATCAGCAACAGTCACACCTGTCGACAATTATTATTTCATGCTTGCTTCTGTTGTCTTATTGTCTGTCGTTGGTACAATAATTACGGAAAAAATTGTCGAGCCCCGTTTGGGAACGTATGAAGGAGAATCTGAAAGAGAATTTGAACCTGTTACAAAAAAGGAGCATCGTGCGCTTCTATACGCAGGATTTGCCGGGCTTACCTACATTGCTGTTTTGCTTGTGGGAATATTCTGGCCGCATTCCTTGTTGCGTGGAGACAGCGGAGAAATGGTTCCTTCTCCTTTTCTGGATGGCATTGTACCGATACTTATGTTTTTCTTTCTGATTATTGGGATTACATACGGTATTGCAGTGAAAAAAATTAAAAGTTCAAAATCTATTGCCGGTTTTATGGGCGAAGCTATGAAAGATATGTCTGGTTTTGTAGTGCTGATTTTTGCAGCTGCTCAGTTTATTGCTTATTTCGAATGGTCTAATATTGGAACTTGGATAGCAGTGAGCGGCGCGTCGTATTTAGAGAATATAGGGATTACTGGTATTTGGACCGTTATAGCCTTTGTTTTACTGACAGCGCTGCTTAATTTAATTATTTTCAGCGGCTCCGCCCAGTGGGGTGTAGAAGCGCCTATATTTTTGAAAATGTTCTATTTTTTGGATTTTCATCCGGCCTTTATTCAAGTTGCTTACCGTATAGCTGATTCTTCCACCAATGTGATTACACCGATGAACCCATACTTCATCATTGTGCTCGCATTTGTGAAAGAATACGATAAAAAAGCCGGCCTAGGTACTCTGATTGCTTTGATGTTGCCATATGCGATTATTTTTCTATTTCTTTGGCTGCTGCTTCTACTTGCTTTTGTTTTCTTCGGCATTCCTTTTGGACCGGGGATTGGGGTTTATTTGTAAAGGTAGCGTTCTGAAATTTACTTGTTATGCTTAGAAAAAGTACAAAAATAAACAATGTTGTTTTTTTCAATGGAATCAATTTCATAAGTGTTGATTTCCAAAGTAAATCCGAACTATTGAAATAAAAATTGATGCAATGTTCCTGTTTATGAAATATAACTCTTGTGATTGGCGTGTAGGATGGCCGACTCCTGCGGGAAGAAAAGTCTCGGTAAGACTAGGAAGGCCGTGGCCTGACAACGGCTTAACAGCTGCCTGCGGAAAGCGGCCATCCGGAACTCCAATCAAAGCGAAAGTTTAATGATTCGGATTCTACTCCTGATTTTGAATGATGAAATTGACACAATGAATTATTATAGGCTGGAAACTTTCTAAACAATTTGCATTTTTTAATAGTTTTTCACTAGTGGATAATCAGAAAAGGAGAATGTATAATGACTGCCATTCAGCGATTGACAGATCCGAATTATGATGAGATTTTTGCACTTTCCGAGTTTGCTTTTCAATATCAAATGAATGAAGAGGAACGAAGTGACAAGGAAAAAGAAGCAGCAAGGCATCGGATTTTTGGATATTTTGTGGATGAGGAGCTGGCAGGGAAGCTGCATATTATCCCATTGGAAGTTTTTATTCAGGGGGTTCGTTATTCTATGGGAGGCATCAGTTCCGTTGCTACATGGCCGGAATTCCGGAGACAGGGAGTAGCAAAAAATCTTCTAAAAGAATCCTTAAAAGATATGAAGAATAAGGGAGAGACTATATCGCTTCTGCATCCTTTTAATGTTGGTTTTTATAGAAAGTATGGGTGGGAACTCGCTTTCTACCGCAAGAGATATACATTGCCAATAGAAAAATTGAAAGACAACTGGAAAACAGCTGGTTATGTCCGGAAGAGTCAAGATGTAAAAGCACTGCTCCGTATTTATGAGGATTACGCGAAGTCATATAACGGGATGTTGGCTCGTGATGAGCTTTGGTGGGAGCAGCGCGTGCTCACTAAAAGTCATGCACAAATCAGAGTAGCATATGATCCGAAAGGGAATGAAGAGGCGTATATCATCTATACGATTCGTAAAAATATACTGACGGTAATTGATATGGCTTATCGAAGTAATAATGGACTTCATCTTATGTATGAGTTTCTCAGTAATCATGATTCCATGGCGGAAAAGGTAGAACTAACGGTGCCGGAGAATGATTTGTTACCGCTTATGTTAAACGACCCAGCTTTCAGTCAAATACTCGAACCTTATTTCATGGCGCGAATTGTTGATGTAAAGCAATTTCTACAGGCCTATCCTTTTAAAGGCGATAATAAAACGATTGTACTCGAAGTAACAGATGATGTTCTACCGGAAAATGACGGTTGTTATACGATTAAGACAACCAACCAAGGAGCAACAGTTACGAAGATAAAGCAGCAAAGCGGCGCTAGTATAAGCTGTTCTATTCAGCAGCTGACTTCTTTACTTCTTGGCTTTGTACGGGCACCTGATGTATGGAAACAAGAATTTATTGCAGGGGATGAATCATCCGTTTATCTGCTGGACGACATGATACCTCAACAAATTCCATACTTTGCTGATTTTTTCTAACAGAAATTGTACCTTTACAGCTAATTTCGCGAGACATTTTAATTACAGTTAAATACAGACCCGAAAATGCATTTTTTATATCTTCGGGTTTTTGTCATTAAAATTTTTAATGTGTATCAATAAAAAGAAAAGATTTTAAATATTTCGATTTTAGATTTAATATATAAGTGTAAGTTAAAAGACAAGACACTGTTTGTTTATGTATTGAAATCGCTTCACTTATTTTGTATCGCCTTATTTATTCTGACTTTTGTGAATGATTTTAAAAATGAAGAGCATTTCATTGTATATACAAACGGTAGAGTCTTTGAATACGATATATATTTATTGTAAACGCTTTTATATGAAGGGAGTTCATTTTTGTCTCACACAAAATTTTTGATGAAACAAGTAGGTTGAGCTGCTGATGAATATATTTTAATGAAGGGTGGTTGAACGAATGAAACAAAAAGTAGGCTTTATTGGTTTGGGAAATATGGGCTTTCCCATGGTGAAAAATTTAATGGAAGCAGGGTTTCAAGTGTGCGGTTTTGATGTGGATAAAAAGAAAGAGGAGGAATTAGCTGAGCTCGGTGGAGAAGTCGGGTTTACGTATATCACTTTAGCAAATGAAGTGGATGTTATCCTTTCCAGTTTGCCAACACCAGGTATCGTGAAAAGTGTCTACTTGGAGGAAGAAGGACTGGTGGCAAGTTCTGCTGCAGGTACTTTATTGGTGGATCTAAACACTATTTCTCCGGAATTAGACCGGGAGATTGGAAAAATTGCTAAAGAAAAAGAAGTTCACTATTTAGGGGCGCCAGTCAGTGGGAGTGTCAGTGGTGCAGAAGCAGCGTCTTTAAGTATCATGGTTGGTGGAGAAAAATCTTCATATGATCATGCTCTGCCATATTTAGAAGCACTGGGCGTTAATATTTTTCATGTCGGGGAAGATTATGGACTTGGTACGATGGTGAAATTGATCAATAATATGCTGGCTGGAATTCACACACAAGCAGCAGCGGAAGCACTGAGTATCGCCGATGCAGTAGGCCTGGATCAAAAGGACGTCTGTGAAATTATTGAAAAAAGTACTGGACAAAGTGCCATGCTGACCCGAAATTATCAAAACTTCATATCTCGAGATGAGTATTATGAAGGCAGCTTTACAAACGCATTATTGCTTAAAGATGTGAAGTTGGCGAATGAAGTGTCTGCATCTTATAATAATGAACTCACTCTTGGAAAAGTTCTCAGTGAATATCTTGAGGATAATATAAAAGATTACGAAAATATGGATATGTCTTCTACTTATTTAATGTTAAAAAATAAGAAAGCTCATTCATAATTTAGAAAAACAATAGGAGGATTACAATGACCACAACAACATTAGATACGCTAACACATTTTATCAATGGAGAAATGACTTCAGGAAGAAACGAAAAATATGGCTATGTTTATAATCCCTCTGCGGGTGAAAAGATAGCGACAGTGCCATTTGCTTCTGCTGAGGAAGTAGATGAAACCGTACAATTAGCGAAACAAGCACAAGTTTCCTGGGGCAATACTTCTGTTGGGAAAAGAGTGCAAGTTTTATTCAGATTCAGAGAGTTGATGGTGCAGCATACAGATGAGCTGGCAGCGTTAATAGCCAAAGAAAATGGCAAAACGATATCAGACGCTAAAGGAGAAATCGGCAGAGGAATCGAATCAGTAGACTTGGCTATTGGAGCTCCTCATATTTTAAAAGGAGAGCATTCTGTTAATGTTGGAGGAGAAATTAATGCCTTTTCTATGAAACAGCCAGTGGGAGTCGTTTCCTGCATTTCGCCTTTTAATTTTCCAATTATGGTGCCGCTTGCTATGAGTGTTATGGCTGTTGCAGTAGGAAACGCGATGATTTTAAAGCCATCTGAAAAAGTACCTTATTCGGCATTGCGTATGTCCGAATTGTGGAAAGAAGCTGGATTGCCGGCAGGTATTTGGAACGTTGTGAACGGAGATGGAGATACGGTAAACGCTATCTTAACGCACAAGGATGTGGAAGCAATCAGTTTTGTAGGTTCGACAAATATCGCTAAAATCATTTATGAAACAGGTACGAAACATCACAAACGCGTCAATGCATTTGGTGGAGGAAAGAACCACATGATCATTATGCCTGATGCAGATTTAGATATGGCAGTTGATTCTTTCATTGGTTCTGCATACGGGGCAGCTTCTCAGCGTTGCATGGCCATATCCGTTGCAGTTCCGGTCGGCAAAGAGACAGCCAAAGCATTTACAGCTAAATTGAAGGCAGCAGTACAAGAGTTGAAGCCTGGTCACTATGAAGATGAGTCAGCAGATTTTGGAGCTTTGATTAGTGCGGAGGCAAAAGAGAGTGTAGAAAAATCCATTGACAAAGCTGAGAAAGAAGGAGCAAATATTGTTGTAGATGGAAGAAACCCTCAATTAGAAAATAATAATGGCTTCTTCCTGGGGGCTACATTAATAGATGGGGTTACACCTGATATGGATATTTATAAAGAAGAAGTGTTTGGCCCAGCCAGAACCGTGGTGTCCACCGATACACTTGATGAAGCAATTGATTTAATTAATAACCATCAATACGGCAATGGCGTGACGATATTTACAAACAGCGGAAAAGATGCCCGCAACTTTAAACAAAATATAGAAGTAGGGATGGTAGGCGTCAACGTACCTGTTCCGATTCCTGTAGGTTATCATAATTTTGGCGGCTGGAAAGATTCCCGTTTCGGTGATGGACAAATGTTTGGTCCGGATACGGCCCGCTTCTTTACACAAACGAAAACGATATCTGAAAGATGGCCGGACGAAAACGATGCTAAAAACGCCAGAGATTTCGATTTCCCAACGAATTAATTTATAAAACGATCGAGGTTCTCTCATAAAACCTCGATCGTTCTTTACATACAGCGTTGCTTGAGGAGGTTTAGATGCAATGATAGGTATTTTATTAGGATTGATTATATTAATGGTGTTAGCTTACCTCGGGTGGTCGATTATTTGGATAGCTCCTATATCGGCAGGAGTCGTAGCCGTCTTTGGCGGTTTGGATTTACTCGAAGCTTACACAGGGCCATATATGCAAGGATTTGCTGATTTTACAAAAGAATGGTTCCCTTTATTTATGCTTGGGGCAATATTTGGAAAGTTAATGGAAGTCAGTGGGATGGCACAAGCAGTCGCTTCAAAAATTATTCAAATTATTGGAGTGAAACAGGCTACTATTGGAGTTGTGCTTGCCTCTGCCGTGTTAGCTTATGGCGGGATTAGTGTCTTTGTTGTCGTTTTTTGCGTCTATCCGTTAGCACTTAAACTTTTTGAAGAAGCAGATATTCCCAAAAAACTGATGCCAGGGAGTATTATTGCTGGCATGATGACTTTTGCAATGACGGCACTTCCAGGGACGCCACAAATACAAAATATTATTCCGACAGATTATTTTCACACAGATGCTGCCGCTGCTCCTTTTATTGGGTTAGCTGCCACAGTAGTTATGGCTGGAGGTTCTATATACTATTTAAAACGAAGAGAAAAAACATTGAAAAAACGAGGCGAAGGTTTTGTCCCGTCAAAAACGGATGAAGAAACAGCTCAACAAACAACGGAAAGCACGCCAAATGTTATTTTGTCTTTAATACCTCTCATTGCGGTTATTGTTACGCTGAATTTGTTTAAATGGGATATTATTGTAGCGTTGTTGACAGGGATTGTTTTAATTCTTCTATTGTCCATTTATAAATTACAAGGATTTATAAAAGCGATGAATGCTGGCGCCAATAATTCTGTCATGGCCATGATTAATACATCAGCCGCTGTAGGATTTGGAACGGTAGTGCAAGCAGTTCCAGGATTTAAAACATTAAGTGAATACATATTAGGGATCGATGCAAATCCGTTAGTTTCCATGGCAATTGCTTCGAACGTCTTATCGGGAGCAACAGGGTCCGCTTCCGGCGGGCTCGGGATCACGATGGAAGCTTTAGGGGATAAATATTATGAAATAGCTCAAACTGCTAATATTTCTCCAGAGGTCTTTCATAGAATTGCCTCTATTTCTTCAGGAGGTTTAGATGCTTTACCTCATAATGGAGCAGTCATCACCATATTAATTGTTACAGGTCTCACACACAAAGATTCGTATCGGGATATAGCGGTCATTGCTATCGTATTCCCAATACTTTCCCTTATCCCGGCTATATTGCTGGCAAGTATGGGAGTCGTCTAAACAGCAAGAAAAGGACCTGACACTGCGGTGTGTCAGGTCCTTCCTATATTTCTGTTCCAGCTGTTATTAGCTAATTCTACAGACCTGGGATATTGGTTTATTCCTAAAATATGAAACTTTATTACTTCTGCATATGTTGCAGCGGATGTTGGTCTTTAGACCACTGATATTGGAAAAAGGAATTTACGTTTTCTTCAGAAACTTCTATTAAAGCTGATGGATTCCAGTTAGGTGATTGATCTTTGTCGACGAGAACGGCTCGAACGCCTTCGTAAAAATCATCGTAATGCATAAAATTCATCGCCATGTCTAATTCCATCTTTAAACATTCCGGGTATGTCAGCTCTGCCCCTTCCAGTTGCTGTTTTAAGGTCACTTTTAATGAAGTTGGTGATTTCGTTTCTAACAACTCTTTTGTTTTATTTTCCCAATCTTCTTTATCAACACTCGCTTTTTCAAGGGAATCCACGATTTCTTCTACGGTGCTAAACGAGAAATGCGTGTCGATTTGTTGCTTTTTCTCTTGTAATAGAGAGGCACCGTAATCGGAATGCGCATAAGCACTCAGTAACGCATTCAAACCTTCTTGAACATTTTCAGTTGTCCACTGCTTTTCATTGATATTTTGTACGATTTGCGGCCAATCTTCCTGGTGAATATAGTAATCAGCATAGCCTAATTCCATTAAATCTCCAGCTTTAATAACCGAGGAAGTAAGGGCCAGATATTTGCCGAGGGAACCAGGCAGTTGATTAAAGAAATAACTGCTTCCCACATCAGGGAAAAAGCCGATATTCATTTCCGGCATGGCCCATTTTGTTTTTTCTGTTACAATTCTGTGCGAAGTTCCCATCGTTATGCCGACACCTCCGCCCATGACAACACCATCCATATAAGCGACTACAGGTTTAGGGAACGTCCAAAAATCATAATCCATCCAATACTCAGTTGCGAAGAATCGCTCTGCATGCTTTTCGATTCCTTCTGAACGGTGGTCATATAATTCCCGGATGTCACCGCCGGCACATAAACCTTTTTCTCCCGCACCAACAATACAGACTAAAGCAACTTGTTCGTCCTCTTTCCATGCTTCCATTTGTTCAGAGATGGATTCCACCATCTCTGTGTTTAATGAGTTCAATACTTTGGGACGATTGAGTGTTATCCATCCCACTCCTTGTTGTACATGAAATAAAACTGGTTCTTCTCCCATTGTGTACCTCCGATAAAATGTAAAATAATCATTAAGTTTTAAAAGCAGGGGCCCGTTTGTCTAAAAACGCTCGAACTCCTTCTTGTCCATCTTCTGTTTCGAAAAGTTCTCCAAAAAGTTTGCTTTCATTTTGCAGACCTTCTTGAAGCGGGTAATCTTCCATTACTAATTCCAATACCCGTTTCACAGATTCAGCACTTTTTTCTGCAGCCAAAGCAAGAGCGAATTCTTTTACTTTAGGCATAAGATCCTCATCAGGAAAACAATCGTTAACCAGTCCGATTGTTTTAGCTTCTGCACCTTTAATCGGCTTACTGGATAAAATCAATTCAGCAGCTTTCGCTTTATTGGTTAAGTTTTTCAAGCGCTGTGTTCCCCCGAAAGAAGGGAGCAGCCCGAGATTTAATTCCGGCAGCCCCATAGATGCGCCTTCTGCTGCAAACCGAAGATGGCAGCCCATTGCTAACTCCAGTCCGCCTCCGAGGCAATGTCCGTTTATAGCTGCAATAACCGGTTTTCTTATGTTTTCGATTTGGTTACATAATGCCTGGCCTTGCTCTGAAATGGTGCTGGCTTTTTCGGCTTCTCCAAAAGCTTCCGTAAATTCCTGGATATCTGCTCCAGCTACAAAGAATTTTCCGTCCCCAGTTACAACAATAACTTTTACGTCTTCACGGGTTTCCAATTGTTTCATCGCGCTGGACAATTCTTCGATAACTGCCGCGTTCAGCGTATTAGCTGGCGGGTGATTCACTTGAAGATAAGCAATATTTTCTTCAATACTTAGTTTAAAGTAGGACAGTTCCATGGTATCCTCCTTCTATTTTATGAAAACCATCTTGTAGTAACCACTTTTTGACGTGTGTAGAATTGAACGCCGTCTTTTCCGTTTGCTCCTAAATCACCGTAAAAAGAATGTTTATTTCCGGCAAAAGGGAAAAAGGCCATCGAAGCCGGCACGTTTACGTTCACACCAATTAAACCTGCATCAATATGTTCGCGGAATTGTTGTGCATCTTTGCCGCTTTCTGTATAAATCACCGCTCCGTTCGCAAATGGGGAATGGTTCGCCAGTTGTACGCCTTCTTCCAACCCATTTACTCGAACGATACTTAAAACAGGTCCGAAAATTTCGTCTTTCCAAATATCCATATCGGTGGTGACGCCATCAAAAATGGTGGCCCCTAAATGGTTTTTGCTTTCACCTGCAGTTTTTTCGCGTCCGTCCACAATAAGACGTGCCCCTTCTTTTTCGCCTTTTTCAATATATTGCAGTACTCGTTCCGCATGAGAATCACGGATTAATGGATTAATAACGGTATCTGTATCTAATCCCGCGCCTACTTTTAAGTCTCTTGCCTTTTCGGAAAGCTGTTTAATAAATTCATCTGCAATAGAGTCTTCCACTGCAACGACGGATGTTGCCATACAACGTTGTCCAGCACTACCAAAAGCTGCGTTTGCCACTCCTTGTACTGTTTTTTCCATGTTACAGTCCGGCATGACAATAGCATGGTTTTTCGCCCCAGCAAGTGCTTGCACTCTTTTTCCAGTTTCGCTGGCTTTTTTATAAACCAACTCTGCGATTGGCTGAGAGCCAACAAACGAAACAGCCTGGATATCCGGGTCTTCTAAAATGCCATTCACAGTATCGTGTGCGCCATTAACTATATTAAGCACACCTTTTGGCAAGCCTGCTTCCATGAACAGTTCTACAAGTCGCTCTGAGGTAAGTGGTGTGCGCTCAGACGGTTTCAAAACAAATGTATTTCCTGAAGCAAGTGCAATAGGGAACATCCATAAAGGAATCATCGCAGGGAAATTATAAGGTGTAATGCCAGCTACTACTCCTAAAGGATAACGGTACGTAGCTCCTTCAATCCCGGAAGATATTTCAGGAAGCGTATCGCCCATCATGAGAGAAGGGGCACTTGATGCCGCTTCAACACTTTCAATACCGCGTTGAATTTCTCCTTTGGCCTCTTTTAACGTTTTTCCATTTTCAAGGGACAGCGTATGAGCTAAATCCTCGTGGTTTTGTCTCAATAACTGATGATAATCAAAAAGCATACGAGCACGGTCAGGTACCGGTGTTTTCCACCAGGATTCAAATGCATCACTTGCTGCTTTTACTGCTTTTTTGACATCGTCTTTACTGGAAACAGGTACTTCTGCTAACGTCTCACCTGTTGCTGGATTGATAACGTTTTGTGTTTCCTTGGAGGAAGATGCTACCCATTCACCATTGATAAAATTTTTAAGTTGTTTTACTGCCATGATCATTCTCCTTTATAATTTTATTTATCTTTTTGAGCTTCTTTTTGAATTTCATCTTTCACGTATAAATACATCGCAGACATATCGTTGTCCGCGTAACCAGCTTCATTCGCTTTTTCGTACATCGGTATAAGCTGTTCCATAATTGGCAGTTGGACGTCATTTTCTTCAGCCATTTTTTTAGCCAACTCTAAATCTTTCAACAATAATTTCGTAGTAAAACCAGGATTATAATTTTCCTGTTCAATAAACATTTTATAGTTCCGGTCATAAATCCCGCTCCTGCCGTAACTGACACTTAGAATATCGTATAATGTTTGATGGTCAATCCCGGCATGATCCGCCAAGGTAAGCGACTCGCCGACAGCCTGTGTGTAAAAGCCAATGAACAGATTATTAATTAGTTTAACAATTGTCCCTGCCTCCGGTTTGTCCCCGACGTAAAAGACGTTTTCCCCGAGGATTTCAAATAAAGGAGAGGCTTTGTCATATAACGTTTTATCACCGCCTGCCATAATCGATAGCGTTTTTTCCTTAGCCCCTTTGATGCCACCGCTGACGGGTACGCCAAGATAACCTAAGCCCTTCTCCTCTGCTACTTTGGATACTTCGACGTTGGTAGCAGGTGAAACAGTGCTGAAATCAATCATTAGAGTGCCTGCTGTCGCATTTTTGACGATGCCATCTTCTCCCAGGAAAACATCGCGAACGACATCAACTGACGGTAAACTGGTCATAATAATCTCTGCTTTTTTGGCTACATCAGGTATAGATTCGCCAACTTTCCCGCCAGCTTCTTGAAGTTTTTTTTCTGCTTCTTTGTTTAAATCTGTGCCATACACCTCATAACCTGCTTCAACCAAAGCTGTACTCATAGGTAATCCCATATTGCCAAGTCCGATAAATCCAAGAGTTTTCTCTTTCAATTGTATCCCTCCAATAAATAGTATTTAAACGACAGTGTACGCTGCTTTTTTACTAACTTGTTGTGCTATTTGCCGTTTTTTATCAATTATATCAATCATAGGCAATTGACTATAGACCGTCTGAATAGTTTCTAAAACGGTTGTGTCAGGCACACGATTTAGCAATTGCTTACTGTATCCAAGAATTCTTTCTATGGATTCATAGCAATATACTTCCAGCAGCAAAGGCTTTTCGTTGTCTTTTTGAAAATCCGGATGCTTTTTGGAACGGTAGATTACCGATTCCATCGTATAGATTTCACTGACCATATCTGCAAATAAAGCAATAACTTCTTGTTCCTCGATAAGTTGTTTGTCATATTGATTCCAAATGGTTTGCAAAAGCATCCGAAAAAGTTGCTTAGCTGTTTGCAGGACATTCATTTCATGAAGCGAATCTTCTTTTTGAAGGGCAGCAGCAATGTTTTTTCCGTTTATCTCTTGGGCAAGAATTTTTTCAGAGAAATGCTTGCTTTTTCTCATTTTATTAATTAAGGTTCTTCCTACAGTCAGCCGATTAATCTCATTCGTACCTTCAAATATCCGGTCAATACGCGCATCCCGGTATAAGTTCGTTATTTCGTATTCACTCATATACCCATAACCACCATGGATTTGCAGGGCTTCATCCACCACTTTGTCAAGCATTTCCGAAGCGGAAAATTTATTGACCGCGCATTCCAATTGATATTCTCCAAGAGATTGCCCCATGATATCTACAGTCGTTTCTTCTTGTTGATAAACCGATTCAATAACGTCATCCAGTAATCCGGAAGTTCTGTACACGGCACTTTCTGCTGCGAAAAGGGACACGTTCATATTGGCAATTTTTTCCTGAATCATACCAAAAGAGGCAATTGGCTGTTGAAACTGGTGGCGTTCATTCGCATATGCAGCACCTAGTTCAATAGCTCTTTTAGCTTGCCCGACGCTCATTAAAGCAAGTTTATAGCGGGCGATATTAAGGATGTTTAACGCCACAAGATGCCCTTTGCCAATTTCCCAAATGATGTTTTCTTTGGGTACTTTGACGTCTTCTAAATTAAGCGTTGCGGTCGAACAACTGTGAATGCCCAGTTTATCTTCTTCAGGCCCGGTGGAAACGCCTTCCCAGTCCCGTTCTACGATAAAAGCCGTAAAATCTTGTTTGTTTACTTGAGCAAAGACGATGAAGACACTTGCAATAGAAGCATTCGTAATCCATTGTTTCTCTCCGTTTAATATATAGTGTGTGCCATCTTCACTTTCAATCGCTGTTGCTTTCGCTGCTAAAGCATCTGAACCTGAACCAGGCTCCGTTAGAGCATAAGCAGCAATATGTTCGCCACTGGCAATAGCAGGCAGGTATTTTTCTTTTTGCGCTTGATTACCGAAGTAGGTAATTGGTAAGGTGCCAACGCCAACATGAATATTATGAGCAACGGCAAATCCTTCTGCTCGGGAAAAGTTTTCTGTAATTAAAGCGGAACTTAGCTGGTCGAGTTCCATACCGCCATATTCTTCCGGCACGTCCATACTTAACAAGCCTAATTCTCCTGCTTGTGCAAAAAGAGAAATTGCGTTCTCATATTCATGGCGCTCCAATTGATCCAGTTTGGGTACAACTTTTTCTGCGACAAAATCTTTGGTCGTTTTCTCCATCATTTTGTGCATGTCTGTAACGTCTTCTGGTGTAATCAAGTTTTCAGCCGTTTGTTCATCGACTAAGAAACTCGCGCCTTCTACTACATTTGATGTTGTTTGTGACATTTTTCTTCTCCCTTTCCTTGAGATATCGGAAATGATGTGGTCTTTTAAACAGTTTTCTGAAAACGCTTACGCATCTAATTAATATGCTAGACAAACTGCAAAAAAATGTCAACGCTCGCTCTTTGACGAAAAAAGCGGTTAAGGAAGAAAATAAGGTCCATGCCGTTCCTATTCAAAATTATTTGAAAAGAAGCCATTGGAAAGATGTTGCGTAAAACTGAGCAATGACAAGGGATCATGCATCTTTACATTCTATAAGAGCGTCTTTTCTAAACGCTCGCTATTATATTTTTTTATGTTTAGGGATAAAAATATAATATCTATAGAATTACCGCACAACCGTGAAAAAATGAAAATGTGCCGTTGCTTCACGAAAGCAATAAATTAGAGAAAGATTAAATGTTAAAAATGCTGCCTCTACCTTTATAACTGTTTAATATCCAATGTTTGCACAAATTGCACAAAAGCATGTACGATATTCATTTGCAAAGAGTCTTTATGGTAATACATCCATGTGTTTCGTTTAATCGTTTCACCAGACGGCTCATATAATGGTTCCGTGAATAATTCATCATGAGGACGGACGACAAGATCGGCGAGAATCGCATATCCTAACCCGTTGACTACCATTTCTTTACAGGTTTCTACTTGATTTACATGGATGTTCACGTTTGGTGACTTATCAAATTTATTGTACCACCAATTATCCATGATGATTTTATTTTGCCCGTCTGTGTTATAATCAATTCGAGGTAATTGAGGTAAATCTTCCAATTTAAATTTCCAAGGAGAAGCGATGCATACTTCTTCTTCATATAATAAAACTTTTTCTTCTTTCCAAGAGTAATTTCCTTTAATAAAGCTGAGGTGTACATCATTATTTAATGCTCGCTGGTAGATATCACTGCTCCAGCCCGTGATAACTTGAAACTCCACTTCTGGAAATTGCTGTTTAAATAGGCGAAGGATTTTCGGCATTTTATTTAAAGCAAAGAAATGAGAAACGCCAACCCTTAATTTCCCAGTTACGTTGTTTTTCATATTATTTAATTTTTCTTCAATATATATTTGCTCCCTAAGCATTTTTTTAGCATGCATAGCAAGTTCTTCGCCTTCTGGTGTGAAATCAATGCCACGGTGCTTTCGCACAATAAGCTGGATATCATAATGTTCTTCTAAATGCTTAATTCGAGTGGTCAATGTAGGCTGTGATACAAATAGTTGTTTGGCAGCCTGTGTGATATTCCCGGTTTCATATAAGACACCAAGCATTTCCCAATGTTGGAACACGTTAACCATCCCTTTTCTGTGTTATTACTTTTTTTTATGACTGTTTATTAAAATTATATATTTTAATAATGTGTGTTGCAACTGTATACTAGTAATAGACAGAAAAGTTTTAAAAATTTAGAATGAAAAGTAAGCGTTTTAATCATAAAAACCAAGGAGGAAGTAAAATGAGTGAAGAAACAACATATTCCAAAGGGTTAAAAGGAGTCATTGCCTGCGAGACGGCAGTGTCTTTATTAGATACGGAACAAGAGAAAATTATTATCAGAGGACAGGATTTAATTGAACTATCACAAAAGAAGACGTATGCTGATATTGTCCACTTGTTGCTTGAAGGTGAATTACCAACGCCCGAAGCAAGAGATGCTACTGAAAAAAGATTAACATCTGAAGGAAAGCTCCCGGAAAACATTATTGATATCTTAAAATTGCTTCCGGAACATACGCATGCGATGGACGGGCAGCGAACGGCAATTTCTATACTAGGCGGGTATGATGATAAAATTGCTGATCGTTCCACGGCTGTGAACAAAGAGCGTGCTTATAAACTGATGGGGCAATTACCGTCCATTACAGTAAACAGTTATCGTGTTTTAAATGGGCAAGAATCGATAACACCTGATAAATCTTTGTCTTACAGTGCGAACTTTTTGTATATGATTACAGGAGAAAAACCAACGGAACTGCAGGAGAAAATTTTTGATCAGGCTTTATTATTATACAGTGAACATGAAATGCCAAATTCTACTTTCACTGCTCGAGTGATTGCATCAACTAATTCAGATATGTACGGTGCTTTAGCTGGTGCAGTTGCTTCTTTAAAAGGGAACTTGCATGGCGGGGCAAACGAAGCTGTCATGGAAATGCTGCATGAAGCAGAAACAGTGGATGGTTTTGAAAAGCTATTGAAAAACAAATTAGAAAATAAAGAAAAAGTAATGGGCTTTGGGCATAGAGTCTACATGGACCGAATGGATCCTCGCGCGCTGGAAATGAAAAAAGCCTTAACCGAACTCAGTGAGTTAACTGGAGATACGAAATTGTTGGATATGTGTCAAAAAGGAGAAGACGTCATTAAACAAGCAAAAGGATTGTATCCGAATCTTGATTATTATGCGGCTCCGGTATTTTGGAAGCTGGGTATTCCTATTGCTTTGTATACACCGATTTTTTTCAGCTCACGGGTTGCCGGCTTATGTGCTCATATTATCGAGCAGCATGACAATAACTACTTATTCAGACCAAGAGTTAAATATACTGGAGCGCCACTTGCATAAGTGTAAAAAATAAACAAAACAAATGAAGGAGACAAGGATAAAAATGAGTCAAGCGACACAAGAAAGACAAGTTGATACAGTTTTAGAAGAGATTGCAGATTATGTATTGAATAAAGAAATTACAAGTGAAGAAGCATATTCCACAGCTCATTACGTATTAATGGATACCATCGGCTGCGGTTTATTGGCACTGAATTACCCGGAATGTACGAAAATGTTAGGCCCGATTGTGCCAGGTACAACGGTTCCTAATGGAGTAAGAGTTCCAGGTACATCTTATGTATTGGATCCTGTACAAGGTGCTTTTGATATTGGAACAATGATCCGCTGGTTAGACTATAATGATACATGGCTTGCAGCAGAGTGGGGTCATCCATCTGACAATTTAGGCGGCATCTTAGCGGTTGCTGATTATATAAGCAGAACCCGCATACAAGATGGCAAGGAACCTTTGCAGGTGGAAGACGTATTGGAGAATATGATCAAAGCACATGAAGTCCAAGGTGTGTTAGCTCTGAACAATAGTTTGAACCGTGTTGGTTTAGACCATGTACTTTATGTGAAAATTGCCACGACAGCTGTTGTAACAAAAATGCTGGGCGGCACGAAAGATGAAATTATTAATGCATTGTCGAACGCTTGGATTGATAATTCCAGCTTGCGAACATACCGTCATGCACCGAATACGGGTTCGAGAAAATCGTGGGCTGCAGGAGATGCGACAAGCCGGGGAGTGCGTTTAGCTCTGATGGCAGTGAATGGTGAAATGGGCTATGACACTGCATTAACAGCATCGGGCTGGGGATTCGAAGATATTTTGTTTAATAAACAATCTTTATCTATCTCTCAACCGTTTGACAGCTATGTCATGGAAAACGTATTATTTAAAGTAGCCTATCCGGCTGAGTTCCATGCGCAGACGGCAGCAGAAGCGGCTGTTGAACTCCATCCGGAAGTGAAAAGCCGTTTGGATGAGATTGAGAAAATCGAAGTTTCTACCCATGAATCAGCCATTCGGATTATCGACAAAAAAGGGCCGCTATATAATCCGGCAGATCGTGACCATTGCTTGCAATATATTACGGCTATCGGCTTGATGAAAGGACATGTTACAGCAGAGGATTATGAAGATGAAGCTGCGGCAGATCCAATGATTGATGCCTTGAGAGATAAAATGGTATTGACCGAAAATACAGCATATACAGAAGATTATTTGGATCCGGATAAGCGTTCGATTGCTAACGCAGTGCAGGTCCATTTTAAAGATGGCAGTTCGACCACTCAAGTTGAGGTGGAATACCCATTAGGCCATCGTTTCCGCCGTGAGGAAGCAATGCCGGAATTACGGAAGAAGTATGCCTACAATATGGCCACCGTTTTTGCTCGTAAACAACAAGATAATATTCAAGAAGTAAGTTTTGATTACACGACACTATCACAAATGCCTGTACACGAATTTGTGAATTTATTTACCAAGTAAAAGGAGCGTATTTCAAATGGCATGGATTGTAGATTCTACTTCATCCCAAGAAAGACTTGCCGAACAATTTAAAGAGATGATTAACCAGAAGGATATTTTACAAATACCAGGTGCTCATGACGCGATGGCAGCTTTATATGCTAAAAAAACCGGTTTTAACGCATTGTATCTTTCCGGCGGTGCATATACAGCGAGTATGGGGATTCCTGATTTAGGAATGATTAATTCGACGGAAGTAGCAGAAAGAGCAAAAGAGTTGGTTCGGGCGACGGACCTTCCTCTATTGGTCGATATTGATACAGGATTTGGCGGCGTGTTAAACGTAGCCAGAACCGCTGCAGAAATGTATGAAGCAAAAGTTGCCGCTGTTCAAATAGAAGACCAGCAATTGCCTAAAAAATGTGGACATTTAAATGGTAAAAAGCTGGTAACCAAAGAAGAACAGGCTCAAAAAATCCAAGCGATCAAAAAAGTAGCACCGTCACTTGTGATTGTTGCAAGAACGGATGCGAAAGCAGTAGAAGGCATGGATGCAGCCGTAGAACGGGCGAAGTTTTACGCAGAAGCAGGGGCAGATGCTATTTTTCCGGAAGCTTTAAAGACGGAGGAAGAGTTCCGCTTATTTGCTGAGAAATTAGACATACCTCTTTTAGCAAATATGACTGAATTCGGTCGCACTCCATATTTTACAGCGGATGAATTTCAAGACATGGGCATGAGCATGGTGATTTATCCAGTGACTTCCTTAAGAGTGGCAGCTAAAGCTTATGAGCGCATTTTTGAAATGATTAAAAAAGATGGCTCGCAGAAGGAAGGTCTATCGGATATGCAAACACGGGAAGAATTGTATGATACTATCAATCACTACGGCTTTGAAGAGTTAGACCAAAATGTAGCTAAAACAATTATTGAAGATATAAAAATCGACGAGTGATCATGAAGGCAGTAAAAAATTCCCTCTTGGCTATGAACAAACCATTTATAGTCAAGGGGGATTTTTACGATGCGAGTTTGTTTTGCTCTTTAAAGCAAAACACTGATGCCTCGTATAAAATTTAAAAGAAAATAAAAAAGGCCGACTAAAGCAAGAAAGATAATAATTCCTATTGCTAACAGGGAATCTCCGACTAACGCTGCCAGACCAAGTCCTGCGAAAATACATAAGTATGGAACGATATGAATCCATAATGCCTTTCCGGCGTGGTGTCTTACATTTTCTTCTGTCAGAATCCATACGATAATAGGAAATAAAAATGGGGCGAAAAAGACACTGAAATAACATAGGGAAGATAAAAGTTTATCTGTTTTCATGTGTACCCACTCCAGTAGTTGTGTTCGTTTGTTTGGGGAAAAATGCTTTCAACTCAGAGGAAAGCTGATATGTGTGAGTAAATCTAAAGGAGTCACAACTGCATGAGCTGTTATCACTTTCCTCTGAATGATCCACTTACATTATGCAAGAAATAACTGAAAATAGACATCGAACTTTCTTACATGAAGAGGGAGAAATCTTACAAAATTGTAAGATTCGTTGTTTGGAATTTCGAAGTTCAGGGTTTGTAAAGACGTCAGGCTTTCTCTTTAAATGTTCTTATTCAATGTTGGAAGCAAATGAATTGTTTCAGATTGTTATATGTAGTATCCTTTATTAATGTGCATTTCTCAAAAGTACATACTTAATAATTAAGAAGGTAGATAAATTATGACAAATTCAGAATCATTCAATTGGAAAAAGAATATCCCGCTATTTGCGGTTTTATTATCAGGTGCTTTTATTACTATCTTGAACCAGACG
This sequence comes from Pseudogracilibacillus sp., assembly GCA_035301305.1. GTDB lineage: Bacteria > Bacillota > Bacilli > Bacillales > Amphibacillaceae > Pseudogracilibacillus. The sequence goes on along the minus strand of DATGUO010000072.1, from coordinate 8,287 downwards.
CTGCTCGGGACCGCTTTGCCTCCGATTATGAAAGATTTAAATATTACGGAGAGTACAGTTCAGTGGCTGCAATCTGTTTTTATGCTTGTGAACGGGATTATGATTCCTATCACAGCTTTTTTAATCGATCGATTTACCACTAGAGGGTTATTTTTAACAGCAATGGGATTATTTGCGCTAGGGACTTTTATAGCTGCTATTGCTCCTACTTTTACTGTTATATTAATCGGACGTATTTTACAAGCTTCAGGTGCAGGTATTATGATGCCCCTTATGCAGACTGTTTTATTTTTACTGTTTCCAGTAAACAGAAGAGGGACGGCAATGGGGCTTTTTGGTCTGGTAATTGCGTTTGCGCCAGCAGTTGGTCCAAGTCTGTCTGGATGGCTCGTTGACCAGTTCCCATGGCGAAGTGTTTTCTATGTGGTCTTGCCAATAGCTATCATTAATATCATTACAGCTTACTTCTTGCTTAAAAACGTTACAGAACAAAAGAAACCAAGACTGGATCTCTTCTCTATTGTTCTTTCCACCGTCGGTTTTGGTGGTCTATTATACGGCTTTAGTATCGCTGGAGATAAAGGCTGGGTAAGCAGCCATGTTATTATAGCTGTCATACTTGGAGCTATTTCTCTGTACATGTTTATTACAAGACAATTGAAATTGGAAGAACCAATTTTAGAATTTAGAGTGTTCAAATATGGCACATTTACATTGGCCACAGCACTTGGTATGGTTGTGTTTGCGGCGATGATTGGTACAAACGTTATTTTGCCGCTTTACATGCAAAATATGATAGGATTTTCTGCCTTTAAATCAGGACTGGTATTACTTCCAGGAGCAGTTGTTATGGGCTTGATGAACCCGATTACGGGGTATCTCTTTGACGTGTTTGGAGGTAAATGGCTTGCTCGTGCAGGTTTATTAGTACTTACCGTGACCACATTCGCTTTTACGAATTTATCAGAGGATACCGGCTTTGCTTACTTAGCAACAATGAATGCTTTTAGAATGCTTTCTATTGCTATGGTCATGATGCCGATGACAACACTTGCTTTAAATCAGTTGCCTGATAGTTTGATTCCACATGGAACAGCAATGAATAATACATTCCGACAAGTTTCCGGTTCAGTCGGAACAGCTGTTTTGGTAACTATCATGGCAACTGCTTCTATCCCGGAGGAGAAAACTGCTGGTTTAATTCATGGAGTCAATGTCTCCTTTATTGTAGCAGGCATTGCTGCGTTTTTAGGAGTTCTCTTATCTTTTAAACTTAAAGAAGGCAGCAAATCGACTTCTTCAACGAAAATGTAATTTGAAAATAAGAACACCTCCCTATCGAAGCATCCTTCTTCATAGGGAGGTGTTTTTTGATTGCATTATAAAAAATCTGCACCGTTTTCTATGTTATTTTATATCTGTAGTATCAACGAAATCAGAGATGCAAACGATTGTGTTTACCATCCTTTTGGCAACAGGTTAAATAATCCAAGCAGGGAGTAAAGAGCAGCGCCAAGGAAGATGATAACTGTAAGTCCTTGAATCACAGGGTGTGCTAATTTCCCACAATTCCAAGCTGGTTCTTGTTCGTTTATCTTTCTGGATTTATTGATCATGACTACAGGAATGATGGACATGACGACACCTGCAAAAGAACCAGCGATTGACAAAGCATCTACAAAACCAACTAATCCGCTGTAGGCTATTACAAAAGGGGTAATCGTAACAATACCAACGGAGATTAGGCGATATTTTCTATCCCATTCTGAAGGGAATTTGAATTGGTCGACAATATTTGTCATAAAGCTCTGACCGATTCCCCAGAAAGATGTCAACATTGCCATAAGGGCAAACCCATTAGCGATGAAAAATGCCCATTCTCCAAGCGCATCAGCCCAAGCAATTGTCACTACTTCGGTTATGTTGTCCGGACCTACAACACCTAAAGAAGCTAAAGGTACTAAAGCAAGTAAAGCGCCAGTAATCATCATGCCAAATACGATTGCTTTTGGGAGGTTTTTAATATCTTGCTTGTTCTGACTGGAATAGCCTCTCGCCAGCTCTGGTACAATATATTGAGCAAGAAATGAAAAAACGACTAAACTAAATACTGGTATGGCGAATTTATAATCGGTATAAAAAATAAAGTCTGCTTTTAATTTGGGCCCAATAATAGAGGCTATAATTAAGATAGAAATTAATAATAACATGCCGATTGTGACAACTCTTCCAGCCATACCAGCCACTTTAAGCCCAAGCCAGATAACAAGAGCTGCAGGCACGAAAAAGATAAGACTGCCTACAAAGCTAGGGATATTAAAGACTTCGGATATGACCTCACCGCTCCCGGAGGCATACGCTGTCATCGCTCCTAACGCATTAATGGCAACGGAGACAAACATCACCCAAGATCCTATTTTTCCTACATATTTTTCAGTAAGACCACTAAGTTGTAAGTTTTTCTTCGTTCTTAATGTTGTTTCTGCAACATAAAGCATCATAATAGTCGTCAATGAACCAGTTAAAATAATCCAAAATAGCAGAACTGGCCAGCCTGCGTTTCTAGATCCGAAGGCTAAGCTTAGAACGCCTGCTCCAATATTGGTGCCAACAATAAGTGAAATTCCTTCTAATAAAGTTAATCTTGTTTTAGTTAGAGCGGACTCTTCTTGTTCATCTGCTGCAGTTATATTCTCTGTTGTTTCTTCTAGTGCCAAACTTAGTCATCCTTTCATTGTAGCTAAATATCTTCTAAACCTATGTAAGTCAGAGGTAAATGCTTTGCAACTACGAAAACAAAAAGTAAAGTGACAAGACCGAATGCAGAAGGATAGAAAAGAGGTTCATTTCCTATCCTCGATGAAGGTATTTTAAGGTCCGTCACTTTGTTAATATTTCTTTTTGAATTTTTTGTTGGTGATTTTCTATATATTATCTTACCTTACCTTATCTGAGTTAAAGATTCCCAATTGATAAGTATTTCGTTTCTAAATATGGCTCGATTCCTTCTGAACCGCCTTCACGCCCAAGTCCGCTTTCTTTCATACCGCCAAATGGTGCGTGAGCTGCAGATGGCCCTCCGTCATTCCACCCGACGATTCCAAAGCTCAGATTGTCGTGCAGATATGTGCCTGTACGGTAATCATTTGTGAAGAAATACGCAGCCAGCCCATAAGGTGTGTCGTTTGCTATTTCAACTGCTTCTTCCAGTGTATCGAAAGTTGAAAGAGGGGCGACAGGGCCAAATGTTTCGTCATGCATGATATCCATGTCATTATTGACGTTCTTTAACACAGTCGGCTGAACGAAATAAGTGTCTTTATCTGTATCTGCTGTGTATTCATTGCCGATGACAACTTCAGCCCCTTTTTGAACAGCGTCATCAATTTGTTCGACAATTTTATCGTAGCCTTTTTTATTAATAATCGGACCGATATCTGTTCCATCCTGCAGTCCGTCCCCTACTTTTAATTTTTCGACTTCCGCTTTCAATTTGGCAGCAAACCTATCTGCGATATGTTGGTGAACGATTACTCGATTAGCACAAACGCAGGTTTGACCAGCATTTCTGAATTTTGCTCCAACTGTTTGTTGAACGGCTACGTCCAAATCAGCATCTTCCGCAACAATAAGCGGTGCATGCCCGCCTAATTCCATCGTGACATGTTTCACCGTATCGGCACTGTTTTTAATCAGCGTTTTGCCGACAGGAGTTGAGCCGGTGAAAGTAATTTTACGAATCAGTTTACTCTCGGTGAATAGCTCACCAATGACACTGCCAGATCCGTTTACATATTTGATAGCATCTTCCGGGATACCTGCTGCATAAGCCAGTTCTACAATTTTGATGGCAGTGAGCGGTGTTTCAGCTGCCGGTTTAACTATGAAAGTGCAACCTGCAGCTAAGGCTGGTGCGGCTTTTCTTGTCATCATCGCTGCAGGGAAGTTCCACGGTGTAATGGCGGCTACGAGTCCAACTGGCTCGCGACTTACAATAATCCGTTTTGACTCGGTATTGGCCGGAATGGTTCGTCCATAAATGCGTTTAGCTTCCTCAGCATACCAATCGATATAGCTTGTAGCATAATTGACTTCGCCAAGTGATTCATGCAATGGCTTCCCATTTTCTTTGGTCATGATTTCTGCAATCGTCTGTTTGTTTTCCTGAATTTTCGCTGACCAGGCTGCTAATAAACGTGACCGTTCATGTGCGTTTGTTTTGGACCATGTTTTAAAACCGTCGTGACACGTTTGAATCGCTTGTTTAATTACCTCTTCTGAGTCTGTTGGAATTTCTTCGATTAATTCTCCTGTTGCTGGATTTGCTACTTGAATCGTCATATTATTTCCTCCTTCAGTGATGGCGCATGTTTTATTGGGCAAAACCTTCTTCTAAAATGGCTAATCCTTTTTCCAATTCATCATCTGTAATGTTTAATGGTGCTAAGAAACGAAGTACGTTCCCTTTTAGCCCAGCTGAAAGCAATAACAGTCCATGCTCGTTTGCATAGTTTTTAATATTTGCCGTTTGTTCTGCGTTTGGTGCTTTCGTTTTTTGGTCTGTGACGAGTTCGACAGCTACCATAGATCCCAAGCGTCTAATATTTCCTACATAATCGTGTTGTTGTGCTAATTGTTGTAATTTGTTTTCAATTTTCTGGCCGACTGTTTCTGACTTTTCGAGCAGGTTTTCTTCTTCAATCACGTCAAACACAGCTAAAGCGGCTGCACAAGCGACAGGATTTCCGGCAAAAGTTCCTCCCAGTTCACCAGGTCCTGCAGTATTTAAAACATCTTTTCGGCCAACGACAGCGCTGAGTGGAAGACCAGCTGCCAATGATTTAGAAACAGTCATAAGGTCAGGAACGATGTCGTAATGCTCCGAAGCAAATAATTTTCCAGTTCGTCCCATACCGGTTTGAATTTCATCGGCTACAAAAAGGATGCCGTGTTCTTTACAGAAATCGTTTACAAATTGAACGAATTTTTTCGGAGGAATAATAAAACCGCCTTCTCCTTGAATTGGTTCCATGACAACACAAGATACGGATTCAGGCGCAACGGTGGAAAGGAAGAACTCTTTAAACGCTTCGATTGTTTCATTGATATATTCTTCTTCTGTTAAAGCATCTGGTTTATGGTACATATTTGGGAACGGCGCGTGATACATTTCAGAAGCAAAAGGACCAAAACCTATTTTATAAGGCTTTACTTTACTGGTCATGCCCATGGTTAAATTTGTTCGCCCGTGAAAGCCTTGTTTGAAAGAAACGACAGCAGAGCGATTTGTGTAACGACGTGCCATTTTCACCACATTTTCAACGGCTTCGGCTCCAGAATTGAATAAAATAGCTTGTTTATCAAAATTTCCTGGTGTTACTTGCGTTAATTTCTCAGCCAAGCGGATATAATCTTCGTACATTACGACGTTAAAGCCGGGATGTAAAAATTTATCGACTTGGTCTTTCACTGCTTCTGTTACTTTTGGATGCGTGTGACCGGTGTTTAACACACCAATAGCTCCTGCGAAATCAATCCATTCTTTGCCATCTATATCGGTAACAGTGGAACCTGAAGCGGAAGCGGCAATGTTGGTGTTTCCGTTTCCAACCCCACGCGGTACATACTTTTCTCTAAGCTCTTGTAATTCTTTTGTACTATGTTGTTTAACTGTCATGACGGACACCTTCCTTTATTATTTATGTGAAAATTATGACACGTATCTGATATAATGAAAAGAACCAGAATGACATAAAAAATGGTACCAGAAGAGGTGGGTTGAAAACCATGCTGTATTCTTTAAAAATAGATAAACAAGCTGGCTATATTTACCAGCAGATTTATCAACATATCAAGCAAGATATCTTAAGTAACCATTTACAAGCTCATGAAAAATTAAGGTCAAAAAGAAAATTAGCCGAACAGCTTGAGATTAGTGTGAATTCTGTTACAAGCGCCTATGAACAGCTGGTCGCTGAAGGATATATTTATACGAAAGAAAAACAAGGCTATTATGTGGAAGAAATTGTATCTTTTGCGGATGCGGCGACAGAAGCGGAAGAGTTGCCTTCAGATTTAGTCGAACAGAGAAACGAGGAACAAGGGGTCTTGTCTTTTTCGCATATGACAGCAGATGTTCAGTTTTTTCCAATGAATGAATGGTTGAAAGCGCAAAGACAAGCCATCGCGGAAAAGAAAAGTGATTTGGCTTCTCCTGCTCATTTCCAAGGTCCTTATGTGGTGAGACAGACGATAGCTGCTTTGATTAAGGAATCCAGAGCGGTGGATTGTGAGCCGGAACAAATTGTTATTGGGCCTGGCACGCAAATGCTAATCCGGGAATTGACCGACATGCTTGAAGCAGATACGGTGTTTGGCATGGAAAGACCAGGATATCACCGGATTTATGAGATGTTAAAAGGGGAGTTTACTGTTCAGGCGATTGATTTGGATGAAGACGGAATCAATGTTCAAAATATAAATGAAGACGTGAATTACTTATTTGTAACACCGTCCCACCAATTTCCGACGGGAGTGATTATGCCGATATCCCGGCGAATTGAACTGCTGAATTGGTCGATTCAAAGCCCGCTTCATTATATTATAGAGGACGATTATGATAGTGAATTTAAATATGAAACGGATAACATACCTTCGTTGCAGAGCCTGGACCATCATCAGAAAGTCATTTATGTGGGGTCTTTCTCAAAGACGCTTTTTCCAGGATTGAGAATCAGTTATATGGTGCTTCCGCCAGCACTCTTGAGAAAGTACCGGGCACACCATTATAACCGGATGCAGGACAGTAATTTGATTTCACTGTATACGCTGCATTATTTTATAAAATCCGGTGCTTATGCAAAACATTTAAAACGAATGAATAATTATTATGAAAAGAAACGGCAAGTATTGGTACAACATCTAAAGAATACTTTCGCCCAGCGGATAACTGTCAAAGATATTCCAGCGGGCTTACATTTTCTTGCTGCTTTTACTTCGCCTTATTCCTATGAACAAATAAGACAGCGAGCTTATCAGGAGAAATTAGAAATATATCCGATTACCCGATTTTTATTGAACCAGCAAATAGAGAATAATAAAACGGATTGGATTCAATTAGTCATTGGATTTGCAAATATAGAAATAGAGGATATCCCAGAGGCAGTGGTGAGATTATACCACGTTGTCTGTGGGTTTAGAGATGATGGTAAGCCATAAAAGAGATTTTTCATGCGACATTTATAGGGAGAAACGAATCCGCTAGTTTTTTAAGGAGCAGTGGGAAGGTAACAAGCCGCGAAAATGACAAGCTTTTGGCAAAATTACCGTCAGATTACGTATAGTATTTTTCAGGGAAATATTATTTAATAGACTAAACAAGAAAAACGAGGAGTTTTTATGAAACAGTTACAATATAAGGATATATCCATTCTCAAAATGTCGGTCACACCTTTTATTCACTATATGAAAATTCATTTGTATTATGTCGATGATTTTTTAATTGATGTTGGGCCTGGTGCCCAAAAATGGCAAGTGAGACGTGCGCTTCGTCATGTTAATAACTTTCAAGCAGCCATTACTCACCATCACACTGATCATGCGGGGCTTGCTTCATGGATGGAACAAAAGTATGGGATAGAGGTGTTTTGTGACCCGACTGCTCCAGTATTAGCCAAAGAAAAAGAGAATTTCTCCTTGTTTAAAAAGACTTTTACGGGTGCAGGTAAACCATTTTTGGGCAAACCTTTTCCTGATGTTATTGAAACGGCCAACTATCATTTTTACCCGATCTCTACTCCGGGCCACACCACTGATCATGTCTGTCTGTTCGAACCTGATCAAGGCTGGCTGTTTACAGGCGATTTGTATATTACGCCATATCCGAAAGTGTTTTTGGAAGAAGAATCCATCAAAGAGTATATTGCCTCTTTAGAATATCTGCAGACGCTGGATTACCAGACCATTTTTTGTGCGCATAGCGGTGTGGTGGAAGATGGAAAAAACATGATGGGAAAGAAGTTGGCTTATTTAAAAAGGATTCAGAAAGAAGTTTCCCGTTTGCATGAATTGGGAGAAAGTGACAAAGCAATACGTGCAAAGATATTTCCGGAAAAAGTGAAATTGGAACTCATTTCTCTCGGCCAGTTTTCCAGGTTAAATCTTATCAGGTCGTGTTATCAGGAGTGAAAATATAGAGTCGAGCAGAGAACAGCGGACGCCTTAAAGTATTTGTGGAAGCAGACTCAAACGAAAAGGGACGAATAAAAGCCGCTTCCCGGCGGTGGGC
>DATGUO010000071.1:0-93803 GCA_035301305.1 Pseudogracilibacillus sp. | reverse complement strand
CGTCAACAGACATAATAGGATCTTCATGTTCAATACTGATGACGTAATCATATCCATTAATTCGCAGTGCACTAATAATATCCGACCAAACTTTCGTGCTATGTCCGTAACCGACAGATCTAAACGTCCAGGCGCGACTTGAAACATTTGAATATGGCTGCATGTCACTATGTAAATAAATGTTGGTTATTCCTCTTTAGTTTACACCATTCTATAATCTAAAAAATTGCTTTTATACCCCCTTCGGTATAATATGATATTTGTAAATTATATTAAGTTATTAATGCAATAGATAGTTTTATTGTATGTCTTAAAGGAGCAACATATGCCAAAAGAAAAATTTATCGCTACAGAAGAAAACAAAAGAAAGTTATATAAAAGAACGTTATGGACCGTTGTAGTGTCCCAAATTTTTGGCGGCGCAGGGCTGGCCGCCGGCATTACCGTAGGAGCATTGCTCGCGAAAGACATGCTTGGCACCGAAAGCTTTTCCGGATTGCCCGCCGCTTTGTTTACTTTAGGCTCAGCACTGTCCGTCTACCTGGTCGGGAGAGTATCGCAGCGTTCGGGCCGAAGACTTGGTTTATCAGGAGGATTTATTGCAGGGGGCATCGGTGCGATTGGGGTAGTTATTGCGGCAACTTGGAATCTTGTATTTCTCCTGTTTCTCTCACTGTTTATCTACGGGGCAGGAACATCAACGAATTTACAAGCTCGTTATGCCGGCACGGATTTAGCCAGTAATAAACAGAGAGGGATGGCGGTGAGCATCGCCATGGTTTCTACTACGTTAGGAGCTGTCGTCGGCCCGAATTTAACCACTCCTATGGGGAAAGTTGCTGCCGTCATCGGCATTCCAGAATTAGCAGGACCCTTTATTCTAGCTGCTGCAGCTTATCTGTTAGCAGGTTTTACATTATTTATTTATTTGCGACCTGACCCGCTTTTAGTTGCAAAGCAAATTGCTTCTGAAGAAGAGAAAAGTCCTTCATCAGCAAAAACCATAAACCAACAAAATATTGCTTCTGACTCTCTTCAACGTGCTGGAATAGTTGTAGGAGCACTCGTTTTGGTTCTCTCTCATGTCATTATGGTAGCAATTATGACGATGACTCCTATCCATATGGAGAATCATGGAACAGGACTAACCGCTGTTGGGGTTATCATTGGACTGCATGTGGCCGCTATGTATTTACCTTCACTCGGTACAGGCGCGTTAGTCGATAAACTTGGCCGGACCACTATGGTCATTGCTTCCGGCATCACTTTAGCAGTATCCGGTCTCATGGCTTCTTTTGCTTCTGGAGACTCTATTATTTGGTTAACGACAGCTTTAATTCTGTTAGGATTGGGCTGGAACTTTGGATTAATCAGCGGCACAGCGATTATTGTTGATTCGACGAATTTAACTACACGCGCTAAAACACAAGGTGCAGTCGATGTATGGATTGCTTTTGGCGGTACAGCAGGAAGCTTGCTTTCAGGAGTTGTTGTCGCTTATTCCAGTTATGCAATCCTTGGAATGATTGGTATGTACTTAGCGCTATTGTTAATCCCTTTAATTATCTGGTCACATCTGAAAACAAAACGCCAATTAGTTAACAATAAATACGAAATAAAAAATGAACAGACCTGAAAAAGTAACATGATCAGGTCTGTTTTCTTTTCACTTTTTTAACCTTATGATGTCACTCCATGGACAAAATCAATAATGCCCGCAACGACTTCCTCACGTATCGCACGGTTATTATGAATCTCATGTCGATACCCCGGATATAACTTTGTAGCCACCTCATGGCCTGTTTCAGCTAACCAGTTAGACACTGCATAAACACCTTCTCCGTACTGTCCGACAGGGTCATGATCGCCTGCAATATTGTAAATGGGCAATGACAAAGGAACTTGTGCAGCCCAAGTTGTCCCGTTAATCTGAAGCATCATTTCTGTAAAATAGTAGAGAGAGCGGATGTTAGGAATGGATGTAAAATTATTAAAAGGATCCTTTGCATGGTCACTGACGACATCAGGATCGATACTTATCCAATCATTAGGTGTGTCAGGATGCGGAATCCGTTCTGTCATCCAGCCCATTAATTGGTTCAAATAAGCATCATTCACTTCTTCTCCGTTACCATCTTCTATTTCTTTGTATAGAGTAGCATTCATTTCTTGGGCTGTTGGAAAATGACCCGATGTGCCGCACAACACCACGCCGTCGATACCTTCTCCGTACATAGCAGCGTAACTTCTGGTTATCATCGAGCCCATACTATGACCGAACATGACAAAGGGTAAATGAGGGTGTTTTTCTTGGACAATTTTTCGTAGAGTGTGCTCATCTTCTGCCATTGTTTTATATCCTTTATCGCCCCAGTCACTCCAATTTCCTGAATCGGAAGCTGTTTTTCCGTGCCCAATATGGTCATCGGCTGCAACAACATAACCTGCTTCATTTAATGCTAAAATCATATGCATGTATCTGCGGGAATGTTCTCCAAACCCATGTACGATCTGGACAATACCCCTTGGTTTCCGAATTGGAGTATATATCCAACCTTGAATTGTATCTTTTTCACTAAAAGACGGGAAACTGACTTCTTCCATAGCCATTACTAAACTCCTCCTATGTTCACCATTTACAAAACCTTTTCCTCTTATTATTACAACATTTTCGACAGTTCCAAAAATAAATATTTCTCTTTCGTCCCTGTTGAACACTTCATAGTATTTCAGAAGAAAGCTTGAAATTAAAAAAGACACGAACGTTACAGCCGCGTCCTTTTTATTCATTTTTAATGTATTCATTTCTGGGTATAAAACGGTCGATCACAATAATTTTAAAGTACTATAATGTAATCACCAGTCTAGCTACATCCCCTTTAGCCAATCGGTCAAATCCTTCATTTATTTCATCTAAGGAAATAATATCCGATAACAATTCATCGACAGGCAACATGCCTTGTTTAAATAAGCTTACGAAATGAGGAACATCTCTGGAAGGCACACAGCTCCCGACATACGATCCTTTTACTGTTCTTTCTTCTGCAGCCAACGTAACTTGCGGAAAAGAAAACTCATGTTCAGGATGAGGCAATCCAGTTGTTGTTGTCGTTCCTCCACGTTTTGTAATTTTATATGCCACTTCCATCGCGGGGACGGCACCTGCTGTTTCAAACACGTAATCCAGTCCTCCACTTGTTGCTTTTTTAATTTCTTCTACTACGTTCTCAGCTGAAGAGTCATATACTTCCGTCGCCCCGAGTGATTTTGCCATAGCAAATTTATTGGGATTGATATCGAGCGCAATAACCTCCCGCGCCCCAGCTAATTTAGCTCCCATTACCGCATTTAGCCCAATGCCTCCAAGACCAACGACCGCAACACTGCTTCCCGGTCTCACTTTTGCCGTGTTCACTACAGCGCCAACTCCTGTGATAACTGCGCAACCAAATAAAGCAACATCCTTAAATGGAATCTCCGGGTCCACTTTAACAATTGAATGGGTCGATACGACTGCGTAATCCGCAAAACCAGACACACCTAAATGATGATGAATATCACCGGTCTCTGCATGCAAACGCCTGCCTCCTGCGAGCATTTCACCTGATTCGTTCGACTTGGCACCCCTTTCACATAAAGCCGGTCTGCCTTCTTTGCAAGACAAGCATTTACCACAACTCGGAATAAACGTACAGACAACATGGTCGCCTACTTCAACATCTGTTACTCCTTCTCCAAGTTGAATCACTTCGCCCGTTGCTTCGTGACCTAAAGCCATTGGGGTTGGCCGTGGACGACTGCCATTTATCACAGAAAGGTCTGAATGACAAAGACCAACTGCTTTGATATCGATTAATACTTCTTCTCTTTTCGGGTTATCCAGTTCTAACTGTTCTATTTTTAATGGTTTACTCTCTGCATAAGGTGCAGATAAACCCATCTCTCGTAAAACAGCTGCACGTGTTTTCACTTTTTATCTCTCCTTACCTTCCTCCTACTCGTAATATCCTTCTGTTGATTTTCTAAAATTGGCAAACTGGTCACTGTCATGCCCAAACCAGATGTCTGCATTATTTTCTTTTGCTAATTGCTTAATACGTTCAACGGACTTCGACCAGCCAATCGAATCATAAATAATTCCAGGTGCTTTTAATGGCGGTCCTAAACTTTCAGAGGTATAGATAGCATCAGAAGCTAAAATAATCGAACCAATTTCTTCAAGCTCCACTAACAGCCCCAACATTCCCCAGGCATGTCCGCTTCCAAAGTTTAAGATCTTTACACCGTCGACTAACTCTAAATTATCTTCATATGGTTTAATTGTTTTCCACGTTAAATTATTTTTAATCCAGGCATCAATATCAGCCCAAATATACGCACCTGCTTTTTGGTTCCGGGCGTATACTTGCATGGTGCCGTTCAGTTCATCGTCGTGCACGATTACCGTTGCATTTGTAAAGTATTCTAAGCATCCTGCATGATCTAAATGCAAATGAGACGCGACAACATAATCGACTTCTTTCGCGTCGACACCGATTTGTTCTAAACGATTATAAAGGTAACATTCTTCACTTGCACTGTAAGGAAATGCTTTTTGAGTTTGCTCAATCCAGCGGCCTTCCACCCCCATTGCATTCGGGTTACAAGCCGTATCAAATAAAATTTTCGCATCAGGGTGATCAATAAACACTGTGTAAATAGGGAATTCCACCATTTCATTAGGGGCATGAGGATCATCGATTGTTGCTTGATTAGACATTGCAATCATCAAATTTTTGTCCATCTGCATTTTACCATTGTCTAAAACATACAATTTTGGTCGCTCTTTTTTAACGTTTACCACCTTGTGCTCCTCCCTCTATTTAGTTATTATTTTAATACCCAGAATATTCTCTATTTTACAATAATTTACAGGGGAGTGCAATCAATAACATATTAACAGGAGGACTGAAATCTATAAATAAAGTTAAAAACTTATTGTTTTAATGAATCAACCCTTATTGCCACTTACAAGTATCTACACACCAAGTCCATTTACGTCAGCGCATTCGTCACAAAACTTTTTCCTGAGAGGGTGCTATTTTAAGACTATATCCCAAAAAAGGAAGAGAAATGATACATTTCTCTTCCAAATTTTTATACCTAATATAAAGTATGTACGTATTATTTTTTATCTTTTTTATCTTTTTTATCTTTATCGTCTTTTTTATCCTTTTTATCTTTGTCATCTTTTTTGTTTTTCTTTTCCTTGTTGTCTTTATCGTCCTTTTTATCCTTACCTTTATCTTCTGAATCTTTCCCTGTTAAACTATCTTTTGCTTCATCGACAGCTGCGTCCTTTGCTTTATTTGCAGCATCCTTAAATTTGTCACCAAAACCTTTACTTGCCATGTAATACCTCTCCTCTCTGAATTATCTGATAATAATTTATGTGTTTACTATATCAAAAATGACAAAATTTTCAAATCTTATGAAGAACTTTAAATGTATAAATAAGTAATTTGATTTTAACCACAAATTGACAACATGCACAAAATTTGTTTGTCTTTTTGTGCATGTTTGCCGTTTTCTTTTTCAATCCTATTTTATACAATTAGTACAGAAAACGTTTTCAAGGAGGAAAAAAGAATGGCTGAATTACAGATGAATAATATTCAAAAGATGTACGACAAAGACATTACCGCAGTGGATGATTTTAACCTGCATATCGGGGATAAAGAGTTCGTTGTATTTGTTGGACCCTCAGGGTGTGGAAAGTCAACGACACTGCGGATGATTGCCGGCCTGGAAGAAATAACCAATGGGGACCTCTATATCGATGATAAGAAAATGAACGATGTAGCCCCAAAAGATCGTGATATTGCCATGGTATTTCAAAACTACGCTTTGTACCCGCATATGAGCGTTTACGATAATATGGCGTTTGGGCTAAAATTAAGGAAATTTAAAAAAGATGAAATTAAGCAACGGGTGGATAATGCTGCACAAATACTTGGTCTCGAGGATTATTTAGACCGTAAACCCAAGGCACTTTCCGGTGGTCAACGTCAGCGTGTGGCTTTAGGACGCGCCATAGTCAGGGATGCTAAAGTGTTTTTAATGGACGAACCATTATCGAATCTCGATGCTAAACTTCGTGTGCAAATGCGCGCGGAGATTCAAAAACTGCATCAGCGACTGCAAACGACTACTATTTATGTAACGCACGACCAAACAGAAGCAATGACCATGGCAACGAGACTTGTCATTTTAAAAGACGGCATTATTCAACAAGTAGGGGCGCCAAAAGAAGTATATGATAATCCGGAAAACATTTTCGTTGGCGGGTTTATCGGTTCTCCATCAATGAACTTTTTCAATGGAAAAGTTGTGGATGGCTGGTTCCACTTAGGAGAAGACGTTCGCCTGAAAGTTCCAGAAGGTAAAATGAAAACCTTACGGGAACAAGACTATTTAGATAAAGAAGTTGTTTTAGGAATTCGACCGGAAGAAATTCATGAAGAACCCGTTTTTGTACAGTCTACTCCAGACACCAAAATGACTGCTACAGTAGATGTAGCAGAATTAATGGGCTCTGAAACATATCTGTATTCCAAAGTAAACGAGCAAATATTTGTCGCACGTATAGACTCTCGCACTGATATTACAGGCGGAGAAGAAATCGAGCTTGCTTTCGACATGAATAAAGTGCATTTTTTTGATGCAGAAACGGAAAAACGGATTCACCCGTAAATAAATCAGTCGTTCTTTTATGACTGAAGCATAAAATTTCAATATATTTCCCAGGTAATAAAATGAAAATAAGGTTTAAAAATAGTTCTCCTAGTCTCTTTTAATTGCGTAAACAAGACCTATTGCACTTTATACAGGGAAGAACCAAAAACGGACACAACTAAATCAAGCTGTGTCCGTTGCAATAGGTTTATTTAAAATCATTCATAACAATATTTGCGTTTTTTTCCGTCTTATTCACCTGCAAATAAATGGTTTAAAACATCTTCTCTTGCAACAATCCCTGTCAGTTTTCCTTCCCCATTAAGCACAGGGAGCCGCTTTATTTTTTTATGTGTTAGCATTTCTGCTGCTACTTCTACTTTCTCGTTTTCACCAATTGTTACTACTTCTTCTGTCATAACGGTTTGTACAAAACGGCCCATTGATTTTTTAACATCCTCAAAATATTTATTGGGGTTATTCAGATAAATAATCCCTCCAAGTATTTCCAGGAATGCTGGCACTTCTACTTCTGTATTATGTTTCATAAGATCGCCTTCCGTAATGATTCCAATTACGTTATCCTGTCCATCCACGACAGGTAATCCGCTAAGATGGTGATTACTTAGTAATTTTGCACACTTCTCCACGGTGTCTCCTTCTGATACGGTGATTACTTCTGTTGTCATGATATCTTTTATAAGCATGCTTTTCTCTCCAATCTCTTCATAATATGATCGCTTTAAAAATACAGATTATCCATTTCAAACTTTTTTCGTTTTTAAATAAATTGCTGCAGGAAGTTAAATGCGCTCCTGCCTCTGATTATAATTGTAACTGAAAAAGAACGAATAAAGAAATAATAGTTGTTAAGAAATTCTCTTCTTTCATTACTATGTATCCTTCTTAGCTTGGCTGGATATGCTGGAATATCATTCTTTTTCATTGGATCTTCTATCTAGCTCTTTTCAATTTTTATGGTAACACTTGTCATACAGTTGTACTTGCTACACTTACTAGTCAAATTCACTAAAAGGAATATTCATGACATGGAGTAATTATAGATTTTCACTCCATATTTCTGCCTTGAAAAAGTTTGTTAAGGACATAAAAAGGGAAGTCATTAAAATAATAGTGCTATGATAACTATTTTGGCAGATTTAGAAAGTATAAGTATTTAGCTGCGCTCTTGCTAATGAAGCATGCCAATCAGCTCCCTGTATGTCGCTAAAAAACGGAATGAGAGAGGTTAGATATGTATGCAAGAACTAATGAATCATTTTGGAAGCATTATGATGACATCCAAACAATGGGCTGTATTTTTAGGTTTCGCTGTCGTTATACTGCCTGGGGTGTTTTTAGGTTTTTTAATTGGTAAATTCAGGCGTTAATATTTGAGATTGCTGTGATATTTCGCAATCTCTTTTTACTTTTCTCGCATCCTCCCCAGTGTAAACAGTCGAAATCAATATTTTTAACTATTAGTACGGAGTAACAAACAGCTTAGCAATACGAAAATGAAGAAAAAGCTTTTCACATAAATACGACAGCGCAATAATTCGTACAGCACTGTCGCACTAAGAGTTAAGCAGTATGTGGAGTCTTTCTTTAACAGAATGTATCATTGCGTTTTGGATTATTCAGACCAAATATTTTCCGACAATATAAACCTGCGAAAGAACCGGCAAGAGCCATAATCATCCAAACCCATCCGTGTAAGCTGAACGAAGCAATCCCGCTGAAATAAGCTCCAATATTACAGCCAAATGCAAGTCTCGCGCCGTACCCCATCAATAATCCTCCGATAATCGATGAAGCAGCGACTCCCGGTTTAATTTTCGCCGGTTTAAAATTTCCTTGCAAAGCTACAGCAATAAAAGCGCCAATCAGAATGCCAAAATTCATCACGCTTGTAGAATCTGCTAAGACCGTTTGTTGTAAAGCTTGTGTATCGCCTTCCCAATAAGACCAGCTTGCGACGTCTACTCCAAAAAGTTGTAAAAATTTAGCCCCCCAAAGCACAAATGCCGAAGTAATTCCCCAAGGTGTACCCCGTACACTCAATACGAGTGCGTTCAACAATGCAAGCACTACACCAGCAGTTACTAACGGCCATGCTCCACGCCATAATTTCTTGATTCCTTTTGTCGTAGCAAGCGGCTTCATTTGCGGTGGCTTTTTCTTTCTGGAAATAGCTACCGTCACACCATAAATACCAAAAAAGATAAGGAGTTGAAAAATCCACCCTCCAAAATAACCCAGGTTCGTTGATTCGGCCAAAGATATAGGAGGGAGTGACGGAAGATCCAGCCAAAAGCCAAGATGATAAGCTCCAATAACAGAACCGGCTATAAACGCTAGTAATGTTAAAACCATCGCAGATTTACCGCCGCCTAAGTTATATAAGGTCCCGGAAGCACAGCCGTTTCCCATCTGCATGCCAATACCAAAGAGAAATGAACCTGTAATGATGCTAATACCAACAGGAGCAACCGATGCAGTTGGAACTTCTCCAGTGAAACTGAATCCAGTACTTAATATAAGTGCAAATAAGGTTGTCGCCACAGCCAGCATAATCATGTGAGCTTGTATACCCTGCGCATTCCCTACCGCAACCAGTCTTCTAAACGCAGAAGTAAAGCCGAAGCGTGCATGAAGCAGCGTTATTCCTAAACCTATACCTATCAAATACAAAACACCTTGTATTGCACCAGATGTAATGAAAATCATTGCTAATAAAAGAACCGCAAATATAGATCCAATCCAAACAAAAGGCTTTTGAATCGGTTGTAACTTGGTGATCTTTGTAGTCGGCTTTTTATGGGACTGTTCATGTAACGGGTATGCAACTTGCTCCATGTATATTCCTCCTAATTCCCATGAATTTAGTTGGGTTTAATGTTAAGAGTTATTGTAATACAATCTATGAAAAATGTAAATAACAAATAAACAACTTATTTTATGTTTTTTATAAATCTGACAGAAAAGTGGCATCGTAAACGCAGCATGCAGGAAACTAAAAGTAAAATGTTTGGTCAAAGTAATGGGTTCATACCCAGCTTATTCTCAAAATATATTTTGAATAGATCAGAGAGCTTAATTAAGAAGAGACACTACTTAGCTAACAACATAACCTGAAATTAGTTTAAACACTTGCAGATAAAGGAATAGCCTTACAAAAGGAGTTGTTACAATGGCACTTTCAGAGAAGCAGCTAAAAGAATTGAAAAATGATTTACAAACTATGAAACAAGAGCTGGAAAAACAAATATCAACAACAGTTTCTGAGGAAATAAATACGGACGAAACGTCTTTTGCCGACAACCATATGGCAGACGCTGCAACGGAGTATGTTGACCGTCAAACAGAAATAGCAGAACAAAACTTGAACGAAGAACAACTGAAGG
Source organism: Pseudogracilibacillus sp. (assembly GCA_035301305.1). Taxonomy (GTDB): domain Bacteria; phylum Bacillota; class Bacilli; order Bacillales; family Amphibacillaceae; genus Pseudogracilibacillus. The sequence goes on along the minus strand of DATGUO010000071.1, from coordinate 83,682 downwards.
AAGTAAATGAGGCGTTGCAACGGATGAAAAATGGGTCATACGGCATTTGCGTAGATACAGGAGAAGAAATTCCATTTGAACGTCTAAAAGCAAAACCTTACGCTAAAAGGACGGTACAGGCAGAAGAAAAGCTACAAGATCAAGCTCCTGCAAACGAAGATGAAGATCCATCCAGACTAGTGAACCCAGAAGAAGAGGTAGGAGATTTTCGAAACAGAACAATGAAGAAAATTGAAGACGAACATGATTAAAGCTGCCACAATTACATGCTGATTCATTGTGTAATAAACTACTTGCCCTTGGCAAGGTATGTAAGACCGATGAAAACTCCTTTCATCGGTTTTGTTTTGAAGTTCGCTCATCTGAATTTTCTTATGCTGCCTCGTTTCGCTGGATTTTGACTTAAATTGTTTTACAGGGAGAAAAAAATAAATAATATGATTATCAATAAAAGTCTTGATTTGGTATAATATTGCTGAATAACTTAATGGATGTTTTTGGGCATCTACAGCGCAAATGAGGAGGAAGTTCGCTTGCAAACAAGTACAAAAAAAGAAATATTTTCATGGATTACCACTATTGCGGTAGTAGCCATTATTGTTTTTTTAGCTCGTACGTTTCTTGTCACACCAGTAAGTGTGAACGGGATGTCGATGGAACCTACTTTTGAACATAGTGATAAACTTATAATAAGTAAGATTAGCGATATCGAAAATTTTGATATGATTGTCTTCAATGCACCTAACAAAGATGAAGAATATATTAAAAGAGTAATCGGTAAGCCTGGGGATAGCGTGAAAATGGAAGATGGCGTGTTATATATTAACGACAAATCCTATGAAGAACCTTATATAAAAGAGAATCATGACGGATCTGATGATTTTACATTGAAAGAACTGACCGGAAAGGAGAAAGTGCCAGATGGCCAATTATTCGTATTAGGGGATAATCGCTCTAACAGTAAAGATAGCAGAGCTTTCGGGTTTATTTCATCTGATTCAGTTGTTGGCGAAGTTAAATTTCAATTTTACCCATGGCAGGAGATTGGTATACCTGATTAAAACTAAATGATGACAATGATGTTTATGTGACCTTTTTAGAGGAATAAATTAAAAATGGATATTCAGTGTAGCATCAAGCTACACCAGAATATCCATCCATACTTTAATGGCTGTTCCCAATATTAAAATAGCCAGGATCCACTGCAAGTACTTTGTATTCATGTTCTTCCCCGTTTTAGCCCCTAAAGGAGAAGCAATAAGACTTGCAATCACCATAATAATCGCTGGAACCCATGTCACTTGCCCTGTCGCTACTTTACTTGCTGATGTACCGATTGAAGAAATAAAAGTTATCGCAAGAGACGAGGCAATGGTCATCCGCGTTGGAATCTTTAAAATAACGAGCATAATTGGGACGAGTAAAAAGGAGCCGCCTGCACCAACAATGCCTGCGCCAACTCCGACAAACCATGCTAAAAAAGAACCGAGGCCCCGTTTAAAATTTTGCTGATGAAAGACTGTTTCTTCCGTGTTTTGTTTTGGCATAAACATCAACACTACTGCAAGCAATGCTAGAATACCGTAAACAATATTAATCCCCGCTTCCGGAATCATGGAAGAAAAGTAACCGCCCATAACACTCCCGACTAAAACACTGACACCCATATAACCAATAATATACTTATTTAAATAGCCGCCTTTTCGGTACGCCCACACGCCGCCAATCGTGGCGAACAAAACTTGGATGGCCGTGATGCCGGAAACTTCATAAGAAGTAAACTCTATAACGCCAAGCATACTTGGTACATATAATAATAAAGGAAAATTAACGATTGCTCCTCCAATGCCAACCATCCCGGAAATGAAGGAACCAACAAAGCCAATGATGAAAATCGTGATGAAAACCAAAAGACTAAACTCCACGAGAACAACTCCTTTGCGAAAACACTACACTTGTCTCTCTAAACCTTTTTCAGCTTACAGTAAAAAGAGGTTTAAAAACTCTCCAAACAGCTTTTCTTCTTACAGTACAAGCTTTTTGCAGCAGAGTAATGTACGTATTTAACTTAAAAAAGAGCCCGCATCACGCGAGCCCTCCTATTACTTAACCTTTTTGAATCCAAAATTTGAAGACTTCATTTTCTTCCGTTTCTTCCAGCAAGTCATGCCCGCCGGATTTTGCCCAAGCAGTTAAATCACTTTTTGCACCGCTGTCTGTGGCATGCACTTCTAATACTTCTCCTGTATCAATAGTTTCCATCGCTTTCTTAGTTCTTACAATTGGCATTGGGCAAGCCATTCCTGTTGCGTCTACTACTTTTGTTACATTCATGATAATTCCTCCTGTATATTTTTTAGTTAGTTAACCTTCTACGGCACAACGGTTAGGTCCTGTTTCCATTTCCCTTTGTTCTTCTATTTCCGGGTTTAATTTACCTATATTGATCTGTCTGATTTCTTCATATGCATTTGGTTGAGGTGGCAAATTTTCCGTAACCATCTTTCTAAACGTTTCACTGTTCTCTACTTGCAAGCCTTTGTTATTTTGATATAAGTCGCCTAAGCGAGCGGTCACTGTACCATTTTGCAATTCTTCCTGGAAAGAATAATGAGCAGGAAGAACAATTAAGTCATGAGATAATTCATGATATCGCTTATATAAGGTAGTTTCCAAATCACCTACCCAGTCTGCTGCTTTACCTGCTAAATCAGGGCGGCCGATAGAGCGGACAAATAAAATATCTCCAGTTAGCAGAAAGTGATTATCTACAATAAACGATGTGCTGCCAATCGTATGACCAGGCGAATAAACAGGATGAACTTTCACTGTTGTATTACCGATTTGCACTTCTTTTTCTTCTTCGACCGGTTCAAAATCAAACGCAGCATCAGGAGCATCTTTTTCCGGTAGATGATACGTCGCTCCCACTGCGTCCGCTAATTTACGACCACCTGAAATATGGTCTGCATGCAAATGCGTATCAAACACATGGGTAATCGTGACGTTTCGTTCTTTTGCGAATTTTTCATATACTTCCGTCATCCGAGCCGCATCGACAATAGCTGCTTCGCCACCCGATTCAATAAAATAAGATAAGCAACCTTTTCCTAGACGAACAAATTGATAGATTGTTCCTCCATCAGACAAATCTCCAATTTTTGCAGGCTCTAAATGTTCGCTCCATGCTTTCATGCCGCCTTCCAGACTATAAGCATTGGCAAATCCTGCTTCATCTAATTGTTCGGTGACAACTTGAGAGGACCCGCCTTTTGCACAAGCAACTATAATTTCTTCGTCTTTATTCAGCTGGTCTATTACAGGATCGAGTCCATCCAAAAGATTGAAATAAGGTTCGTTCAGGATACGAACACTTTCGCCTTCAATCTTCCAATCTGCAAAAGCCGCTTCATTCCTTACATCCAAGATAAATACATCTTCATTGTTCACAATTCTTTTCGCTAATGTCTCAACTGTCATTGTTTTTACCATGAGTCTTCCTCCTTAAAAAGTAGCTTGTTTTTATATAAACAGACTGATGTCTCCATTTTCTGCATCACCAATATAAGCACCGACTCCGGCATACTCAATATTATCAAGCAGTTCTTCTTTTTGCAGACCAAGTAAATCCATCGTCATTGTACAAGCAATTAAGCGTACATCTTGTTCTTGAGCCATGTCGACTAATTGCGAGACAGGCATAGCATTATGCTTTTTCATGATTCCTTTAATCATTTTTGGCCCCATACCTAAATAGTTCATTTTGGAAAGGCCCATTTTCTCTGTTCCTTTCGGCATCATCTTTCCGAACATTTTTTCCATAAAACTCTTTTTAAATTGTTTTGGAGTATCTTTCCGTAATGCATTCAACCCCCAAAAAGTATGGAAAATCGTTACTTCATGATCATACGCCGCAGCGCCATTTGCAATGATGTAAGCCGCCATAGCTTTATCATAATCGCCACTAAATAAAACGATTGTTGTTTTCTTTTTTTCTGCCATTTCCTAACCTCCATCTATCATTATACAGATACCGGTACAGGTATGTAAAATATTAAAAATAAAGATTGAACTTTTCATGAAGAGACCTGTTTAGTCACTTCTCTAAAACATTCAACAAATCTCATTGTATACCTATAGGGGTATATTGTCAATCCTTTCATTTAAAATAAATTAATTGTTTGATTTTAGTTTCAAAATCGCTGAGAAAGGGAAAACTATTTTATCAGAGTATAAATAGGGAAGTTAAGAAAGGGGTGTTTGAATGTCCCATCAGGGGAAGTTGCCGCAAGATATAGGGCCGGATAATACAGTCGCTTTTCTAAATGAAGGCTTTCTATTTATTTCTAATCGCAGAGAGAAATTTAAATACGATATATTCGAGACACGTCTATTAGGTGGAAAGAAAGTTATTTGTATGGCTGGAAAAGAAGCTGCAGAGGTGTTTTATGATAATAATAAATTTAAACGAGAAGGCGCAGCACCGGAGCGAATTCTTAACACCCTGTTCGGTCAGGATGGCGTGCAAACCTTAGATGGTAAAGCGCATAAGCATCGTAAATCGATGTTTATGAATTTTATGAGTAAAAACGCTTTAAAAGACATTTCCCAACGAGTGGAAAAAAAGTGGATGGAAGCATTATATGATTGGGAAACGAAGGAAACCATCGTTTTCTATGATGAAATGAAAAAAATTTTAACGGCCGCTGCCTGTGAGTGGGTAGGTATTCCCAGCCAGCATTTTCGTGTAGATACATTAAGTGAGCAATTAAGTGATATGTATGAAGCTGCTGAAAAAGTTGGTATGAAACATTATAAAGGCGACCAATCCCGGCAAAAAGTAGAAGCATGGTTAGAAGAACTAATCGAAGGCATGCGGGATGAACAAGAAGTGAACGCTGAACCAACGCCTTTTCACGAAATTGCAACACATCTTGATGAAGAAGGGAATCTGTTAAGTAAACATGCTGCTGCAGTGGAAGTATTAAATTTGTTGCGGCCAATTACAGCTATTTCCGTGTATGTTGCTTTAAGTGTCTTAGCCTTGCACCGTTATAAAAAAGAAACCGATAAATTACTTGTTGGAAATAATCATGATTACAAAATGTTCGTACAAGAAATACGACGCTTTTATCCATTTTTCCCAGTTGCACCAGCTGTTGTAAAAGAAAATTTTCTCTTTGATGGGAATGAATTTGAAGAAGGCACCCTTGTTTTATTGGATTTATATGGAAACAACCACCTTCCAGATTTATGGGAGGATCCAGAAGCCTTTAATCCTGCCCGTTTTGAAAACTGGGATGGCAGCCCATTCGACTTCATTCCCCAAGGTGGCGGCGATTATATGACCGGCCATCGTTGTGCAGGCGAATGGCTTACGGTTGAAGTGCTTCAAACATGTATCGATATTTTAATTAATAAGATGGATTACACCTTGCCTGAACAAAACTTTAAACTGCGAATGAATCGCATGCCAAGTATTCCTAAAAGTAAGATCATCATGAAATATGTTGCAGCAAGAGAAGCTTAAAACAGTCTCCTCCTATCGACATTAAGTGTTCACTCTATTCAAGCAACTTTTTTTGAAGAGTTTGCTTTTTAGAGTGTTTTTTTAGTGTTTTTTAAGAATGGTAATAGTTTTTTATAAAAACTTTTTCATAAGAAAGTTCAAACAGATATACTTTCGTTGAACAATCGGACGACGCAAAGTAAAATGAGTTTAATGCACATGTTTTCACCTGTTTTACAGCTGATTGATTTTGTTTCAACTGTAATTTCATAAAACTGCAATTTTATAAATAAATATGCTGCATTATTCAATTACATTCATACCGTTTCGTCATTTAAAGGTAAATATACAGGGGTAGAAAAACAAATGGAAAGGATGCTGCGTAACGTGACAGCACGAGTTATACAAATAATCATACTTGTGTTTATCATCTTGCTTGCGGGGTGTAATCAGCAGGAAATTGAAACAAATATGTCCGAAACTATGGAAGATTTTAAAGCAACCACTCAAGATGGGGAGCCGCTAACTTCAAATGATTTAGCAGGTGAATGGTGGATTGCTAACTTTATGTATACAAACTGCACAATGGTTTGTCCAACGATGACTCCCAATTTAATCAGTGTACAAAATGATTTAGATTCCTCGAACCTGGATGCACAAATTATTTCGTTCAGTATTGACCCTGAATATGATTCACCAGACGTTTTAAAAGATTATGCAGAAGAATACCAAATTGACTTAAGCAATTGGAATTTTTTAACTGGGTACGACTTTGAGAGTATCCAAGATTTATCAGAGAACTCTTTTAAAACGGTCTTGGAAGATGGTGGACCTGAAGGACACGAATTTGTACATAGCACCTACGTCTTTTTAATAAATCCAGAGGGGGAAGTTGTTAAACAATATGATGGGATCAGCGAAAACGAACTGCAAACACTTGTGGACGACTTAGAAATAGTGTTGGATTAACATGAAGAGAAAGGGTTAACCCCTCCAAACAAGCGACATTTTCATTCCATGATAATCCACCAATAGAAAACTAAAGCATTCGCAGAGCTTTATTAGCGAATACTTTAGTTGCGCATACGTAGCTTATTGGCTGTTATTGACTAACCCGGGCACATCCGTGATTTAACTTTTCTCTTTCTTTTTTAGATTCACATCATCTCTAAGTTCTTTTACAATTGATTTCATGTTAAAAAATCCTTAAAGTAAAACCCGTTTATTGCTCATTTATTATTTTTAAAGAGTTCATCCAAATTCTTCCAGTTTTCAGCGCTCTCATCCCTATCATCTTCTTGCAATGTTAAACTAGTGTTGTTACTCCCGCATAGAGGACATATCACAGAATCATGATCAGCTGTTTCTAGATAAAAATAGCTTTGACAATCTTCACAAACCCTACTGTTCCATTTAACCATATTTGATACCTCCACTATTCACTTAAATTACAATTTAAAATTGATATCATAAAAATACTAATTATATTATAATAAGAACACATGACACTTAACAAGTAGGCACTTCTTTGTTACTTAGTTACTTTTATATACTACGAGGAGGATTTACTCATGAATATTCGAGTGAGATATGATTACCCCATCGAGGTAACATTAGACGTCGTATGTGGAAAATGGAAAGGGGTTATTTTATGTAAATTGCTTGATAACACTTTACGTTTTGGTGAACTGAAAAATGAAATTCCTCATATCTCCCAAAAAATGCTTACAGAGCAATTGCGCGAACTGGAGGAAGACCAATTAGTAAATCGGGTGGTGTACAATCAAGTTCCTCCAAAGGTAGAATATTCCTTAACGGCGTACGGTCAAGAATTACGGCCAACATTAACCTTATTAAATAATTGGGGAAAGAATCATATCAATTTAGTTGAAGAAGCAAAGCAGCAAGACAATGTAAAACAGCCAGAATAATAACAAGCATGATATGTTGATAAGTTTTACATATCATGCTTGTTATTGACTGCAGCTAAATGATTCTCAGAAGAGATTACGACGTTTGTCTTGTTTGGGCGTCAAAAGATGGTTTGAAAAAGCTTTCTGTTTCACGCTTTATCACTTTATACAAAAGCAATAAGCCGACTAAGTTCGGAATCATCATCATCGCATTTGCCATATCTGCAAAAGCCCACACCGTTGTTAAGTTCGCAACCGTTCCAATAAACGTAGCGGCAACGTAGATAACACCATATGTTTTTAAATGATTCACACCAAACAAGTATTCAAAACATTTAATTCCGTACACGTACCAGCCAATAATAGTCGAGAACCCAAAGAAAACGACCGAAATAGATACAATGTATTCTCCAACCATTCCAAGTGTTGAAGAAAAAGCAGCACTTGTTAAGGCGCCCGCTTCTAAACCAGGGTCATGCGTGACACCGGATAACAACCCGCCTGAGGGGTCCCAAAAACCGGTTACTAAAAGGACCAATCCTGTCATGGTACAAACAATAATGGTGACAATAAATGTTCCTGTCATCGCAACTAAAGCCTGTTTAGCAGGATGGCTGGTTTTTGCATTTCCAGCGATAAGCGCTACCGTTCCAAGTCCAGCCTCGTTTGAAAACATTCCCTTAGAAGCCCCGTGTTGGATCGCCTGTCCGACGACTACTCCTACAAACCCGCCAGTAGCAGAAACAGGCGTAAAGGCATAATGAAAGATTAAGCCAAATGCAGGGATAATCTGATCATAATTCACAGCCAGAATAACGAGGGACGCTCCAATATATAAGATAGCCATCAACGGAACAAATATGCCTGCGACATTACTAATCCGTTTTAAACCGCCAAACACAATCAAACTGGTAAATATAACGAGCACTACACCAGTCACCCAGCCGTTAATATGAAAGCTGGAACTTGCTACGTCTGCAATCGTATTGGATTGAACACTATTTCCAATTCCAAGCGCCGCAAAGGCACCAAAAAAAGCGAAAGCTACGGCTAACCATTTGAATTTAGAGCCCAATCCGCGCTCTATATAATACATTGGACCGCTCGAATATTCACCGTGGGCATTTTTCACGCGGAACTTTTGAGCGAGTAAAGCCTCTGCATATTTTGTGGCCATTCCCAGCAAACCAACCAGCCACATCCAAAAAATAGCCCCAGGCCCGCCCAAGGTAATTGCTGTGGCAACACCGGCAATATTTCCATTCCCAATCATCCCGGCAAGCGAGGTCATTAACGCTTTAAAGTTACTAACATCTCCTTTTCCACTCGTTGAATCTTCTTTATCTGGTAAAAAGGCTAATTTTAAAGCATAGATTAATTTATTGAATTGCAACCCTTTTAAAACTATCGTTAAAAAAAGACCTGTCCCAGCCAATAAAATAATACTTGGCATCCCCCATAGTACGTCGTTAATGCTCTCTATCGTTTCTAACAGCACGTCATTCACTCCTGTTTGATTTATAATAAACGGCTCACACCTTGAGACCGCTTTCAGATGGATACATAAACAATATTTTTATATGAAAACCATTCAAATTGTATCAAACGTTTTCAAAAACCGCAATCTTTTCTAAGCCTTGTCATGACCATCTTTAAGCACATCCATTAATTAGAATATTGTATTTATTCACACTATTTTACGAATACATATTTAAGCAGTAAGCCGTTTAAATTTTCATTTGTACTTTTCTCTTTTACGATAGATTTATAAGACTTATAAGAAAGAGGAGAAGATAAGCATGCCAATAAACAGAAAAATTTTGTTAAATGAACGACCTGAAGGAATGCCTGATAAGCATACATTTACATTTACGGAAGAAGAAACAGGAGAACCTGGAGAAAATCAAGTATTAATCCGCACAATATACGCATCGGTAGACCCTTATATGCGAGGAAGAATGGAAAATGTAGAGTCGTATGTCGAGCCCTACCAGCTCCAGGAAGTCATTGCCGGCGGTGTAGTTGGAGAAGTAGTGGAATCCAAATCTGCTGCCTATGAAAAAGGCGATATCGTCCTTGGAAGTTATGGCTGGCAAACACATTACATTGCAGAGGAATCAGAGATCCGAAAAATTGATGCTTCCATTGCACCAATGTCTGCGCATTTAGGAATTTTAGGCATGACAGGATTAACAGCTTACTTTGGATTATTAAAAATTGGAAAACCGCAAGCAGGAGAAACAGTTGTCGTTTCCGGGGCGGCAGGCGCCGTCGGATCCACGGTTGGACAAATTGCTAAAATACAAGGGGCAAGAGTAGTCGGCATTGCAGGAACAGACGAAAAATGTGATTATTTAAAAAATGAACTGCATTTCGATGCCACCATCAATTACCAGGAAACGGATAATATAGAACAAGCTTTAAAGGATGCCTGCCCTGATAAAGTGGATGTATATTACGATAACGTAGGCGGCGAAATTTCTGACGCTGTGCTCACTCAATTAAACCGGAAAGCAAGAGTGGTCGTTTGCGGGGCTATTTCCGCTTACAATTTAACAAAACCAGATGTAGGACCACGTGTCCAATCTATTCTAATTAAGAAAAGCGCCTCTATGGAAGGTTTTACAGTCGGTGACTTTTCGGGTTCCTTCAAAGAAGGAGCAGAACAAATGGCGAAATGGCTTGCGGCAGGACAGTTAACCTACCGCGAAACCATCCGGGAAGGATTTGATTCAATACCAGATGTATTTCTCAGTTTATTTTCAGGAGACAACATTGGCAAACTTGTTGTTAAGGTAAGCGAACCTCAAGAGCAACAATAAAAATTTAACGGGAGACGTAAGGATTATCTTGTAACCAGAAGCGGTAGGGATAATCCTTCGCTTCTTTTGTATTTGGTATACCAATTCTTGGTCCCGTTTGTACAGCCGGGTTCTCACTTCCCCCGTTTGAAATAAACACATTTGACTTCATGAGAGACGCACCGTAGTATGCCATTGTAATCCCCAAAGCTTTGGTTAATTTACCTGGCCCATTCGTAAGGTTTATCGCCTTTTGGACAGGCCGATTTTCTTCCATGAGGGCTCTTCCTGCAACCGGTTCTATAGCTCGAATAAGAATAGCTTCCGGATTCTCTTCCTCACCGCTTACAATATTCAGCAAATGATGCGTATGCATTTGATACATATAGATATGACCTGGTGCACCGTACATTATTTCTGTCCGCTTCGTTCGCCGGTTATTAAAGCTGTGCGCTGCCCTGTCTCTTATTCCTAAATAGGCTTCCGTTTCAACAATTTCCCCTGCGAGAATACCATTGTCTGTTAGGTGCACTAACACTTTGCCAATTAACGCTTCAGCTAAGTCGAGTGTCGGCGTATGGTAAAAAGACCGTGGAAGTGCGCTACCTTTTATGAATTCACTCATCCCATCACCTTCTTTTCTTCATTGTAGAACAGCAAATGGAGGGAAAGCAATTACGCAAGTATATTGTCACGATTCATGTTGCTTTCAACCCCTTAGCATATCTCATTCCACTCTCTGTATATCCTTCGTGCCAACGTACTTTAGAACAATTAAAGGTGCTTCGGTTAAAAACCCTGCCACTGATCCAGTATCACAGCATATAAACTCGTTTTATGACGATAGCTTATGAAAGCCATTTTCTTTATCCACTGGTCATTTATGCTTGCTCGCCCTTTGTTTCACCTGTTTTAATGCTTTTGTTACAAAATGATATAGTTTTTTGATACAATAGATACATTAAAGAACTAATGTCGAAAAGTAGTCCACAACCAGGGGATGCCTGGCCTTTTTGTGCGTCATGATAAGTAATAGACTAACTTTTCTTTAAAATTTACAGCTGAGGAAGGTAGAAATGAATAACAAAGACACTTCAACAGACGTTATATTGATTGGTGCAGGTGTAATGAGTGCCACATTAGGAACATTATTAAAAGAGATATCTCCACATACAGATATCACTATTTTCGAAAAATTAGATCAACCAGCCAAAGAGAGTTCTAACGCTTGGAACAACGCAGGTACGGGCCATTCAGCTTTATGCGAACTAAATTACACGCCGGAAAATCCAGATGGAAGTATTGATATTACAAAAGCCTTAAATATCAACGAGCAGTTTCAATTATCCAAACAATTCTGGAGTTACTTAGTGAACAACGGTTTAATCGAACAGCCGGAGGATTTTATTCGTTCTGTCCCGCACATGAGCTGGGTACGAGGAGAAGACGATGTGGATTTCCTCAAAAAACGTTATGAAGCTCTCGTTGAAAATCCTTTATTTGATGATATGGAATTCACAGATGAAATGGAAGAGCTTAGAGAATGGTTGCCGCTCATGATGAAAAATCGCATTCAGACTGAACCGTTAGCAGCGACAAGAGTGGACACGGGAACAGACATGAATTTTGGTGCTTTATCAGAAAAATTATTCCAGTATTTAACAAAACAAAACGTAAACTTAAATTACGAGCATACAGTTCTAGACTTAAAAAGAACTCAAGAAGGTGCTTGGGAAGTAAAAGTACAAAACAACCAGGACGAAACAATTGAGTATCATACAGCAAAACACGTATTCATCGGTGCTGGCGGAGGAGCATTGCCACTCTTGCAAAAAACAGGCATCCCGGAAAGCAAACAACTCGGCGGCTTCCCTGTAAGCGGAGTATTTTTAGCATGTGACAACCAAGACGTGGTAAAAGATCATCACGCCAAAGTATACGGAAAAGCAGCAGTCGGTGCTCCGCCTATGTCTGTCCCTCATTTAGATACACGAGTAATCGACGGGAAAGAAACATTGTTATTTGGTCCGTTCGCCGGATTTTCACCGAAGTTTTTAAAAACAGGATCGAACATGGATTTAATCAATTCTGTGAAACCTAATAATGCGTTGACCATGGTTTTATCCGGAGCGAAAAATTTATCGCTTACCAAATATTTAATAGAACAGCTCGCCATGTCTAAAGAAGAGCAAATGGAAGACTTACGTGCTTTTGTTCCAACAGCTGAAACAGAAGACTGGGATTTAGTAACTGCTGGGCAGCGAGTACAGGTCATTAAAGATACAGAAACTGAAAAAGGAAAATTACAATTCGGATCGGAAGTAGTTACTTCTGAAGATGGTTCCATTTCTGCTTTATTAGGAGCTTCTCCAGGTGCTTCTGTCGCTATCGAATTAATGATTGATATTGTGCGGGATTGTTTCCCTGAAGAGTTTAAAGAATGGGAACCAAAGATCAAAGAAATGATTCCAACGTACGGCAAGAACTTATCTGAAAACCCTGATTTATTAAAAGATGTACACAAAACCACAGCCGAGGCATTACGATTAACGAAATAAACCATTGCAAAGCATGCACATAAGTTTTTATGTTGCATGCTTTTTATGTTTCTTTTCCCCTCTTCATAAGCTTCATATGTATTTAAAGCAATCTTTACACCTACTTTCATACAAATGGATTAAATCCATTTGTATGCCTAAATGCATGACCTCTCTATCATTATTTTTTTATCTTCTTCACGTCATTCCTTATTCTTCAAAAGATTATATGATATAATAAACGAAATTATGCAAAAATGCATGTTTATTTTTAAATATTGATATAGGATAAAGGCTGGAGGGATTATATGCTGAATATAGCTGCAGAAAAAATGAAACCGATTTATCGAATTAATATAAATACGCCTGCTCTAGATTGGCAAAAATATATTAAAGAAGAAATTCCTTTTTTATTTTTAGAAGAAAATGATCAAATTTACGCTTATGTAGAAACAGTAGGCCTTAAAGAAACTGTCTCGTTAGACCATTTAAAAGAAAAAGCTGTTTCGCTTGATTTGGTCGGGGTACTAAAAAACAGTGAATCTATTTCTTTGCCTTTTATTTTCCAAACGCTTGGGGACCCGATTACGCTTATCAAAGAAGATGGGGCATTTACCGGATATATCCGAAGAGAGGATTTATTAGTAGAATTATTACGCCAGGAAGGAACGAATACCAATCTTGTAAAGGTGATGCTTGCTTCTATTCCAATGGGCGTTTTTGTTGTAGATAATAACCGGCAAATCGTCAGCGGCAATGAAGCTGGTTTACAAATGATGAAACAATCTGCTGAAAAAGTGCTTCATCAAGATGCAGGTGATGTATTCCACGACAAAAGCATTGAATACGTATTTTCCACTGCAAAAGCCTTACTCAATCAAATTCATATTAAAGATGATTTAGGAGTACTTTTAGATTACAGCCCTTTGCTGGACGGAGACGTAGAAGGTGTCATGGTTATTGTGCAAGACCTTCCCAAAGTGGAAGAAATGGCCATGGAGATAGAATACGTAAAGGATTTGAATACGGATTTAAATGCTATTCTCGCCTCGCTCTACGATGAAATTGTAGTAGTGGATCACCAAGGGAATATTTTACGTTCGAGTGAAAATTTTCTCTCAAGCACAGAAGGGACACTCCCGGAAGAAGTTGTCGGGAAGAATATTTTTGACTTAGAAGATGTTATTGGTTCGTCTGTAGTAAGACTCGTCATGGAAAAAAGAAAAAAAGCTTCCATTGTTCAAGAAACTTTAGCTGGAAAAAATGTGATGGCGACGGGAAATCCCGTTTTTAATGAAGAAGGCCAGCTTTATCGTATTGTGATAGCTCTGCGCGATATTACAGAGACCACAAAGTTAAAGGGAGAGCTCGACGCAACCAAACAATTAACCAAAGAATATAAAAAAGAATTGGATACCCTGAAAAATAAAGAAGAATTTGGAAAAGAAGTCATTTACCGCAGTGAGAAAATGAACAAAGTCATGTTACAAATTGAAAAACTAGCTGAATTCCACTCCACTGTTATGATTTTAGGAGAATCAGGCGTCGGGAAAGATTTAATTTCCAAGATGATTCATCATCATGGAAAACGCTCAGAAAAACCGTACTTAGCACTAAATTGCGGGGCCATACCAGAAGACTTATTAGAAAGTGAATTATTTGGTTATGTGAAAGGCGCCTTTACAGGAGCAGATCAAGAAGGAAAAATGGGATACTTTGAGCAGGCAAACGGCGGGGTTCTCTTTTTAGATGAAATAAGTGAACTGCCTCCCCGACTTCAAGTAAAGCTTTTACGAGTATTGCAAGAACAAGAAATTACACCAGTTGGCAGCACAAAGACGATTCCTGTAGATGTACAGATTATCACTGCCTCCAATAAAGATATGGAAAAACTAGTTCAAGAAGACAAATTCAGAGAAGACTTGTTTTATCGTATCCATGTCATACCCATTGTGATTCCGTCGTTAAGAGAACGCCCCGAAGACATTCCGTTGCTTGCTTATCACTTTATTGAGCAGATGAATGAGAAATACGGGAAACAATACCATTTAGCTCCGGAAGCCGTCAATGTACTAGAAGCCTACTCATGGCCAGGCAATATTCGCGAACTGCAAAATGTGATAGAAAGAATAATCGTGTTCGCAGATGAAGAAATTTTAACCGCCGACTTTGTCAGTCCTTTTATGCATTTTGATCAAAAGAGGTCTTCAAAGCCGATGATTTTAGAAGTGATGCCGTTAAAAGAAGCGAAAGAAATGATGGAAGAGCAATTAATAAAATTAGCTATCGAAAAGTTCGGTACAACTACAAAAGCGGCAAAAGCTTTACAAATCAACCAATCAACTGTTAGCCGAAAGTATAAAAAAACACTGCAGGATAAAGAATAATCTTGTAATATAGAATATAGAAAAGCTTTTATGCAAAAAAAGCATTTGTTATGTCATTGTGCATGGAAACGCATACAATATTTCTTTCACTGCTTCGCTGTATTTCTGAAACTTTTAAAAATTAAAACCTGAACATAAAAGGGATTATTTGTTATTTCCAAACAAATAATCCTCTTTTTTTATAATGTTGGCATAAAAATTGCATAAACATTAATAAGCTCATTTTAAATTAGACCAGGAGGAATAAACATGTCAGAATTAAACAAATTAATCGACTTAGATAAAA
This sequence comes from Pseudogracilibacillus sp., assembly GCA_035301305.1. Lineage (GTDB taxonomy): Bacteria > Bacillota > Bacilli > Bacillales > Amphibacillaceae > Pseudogracilibacillus. Next base: position 68,249 of record DATGUO010000071.1, on the reverse strand, counting down.
AACACCATATTCACCCAGCATCCAACCCGAAAGAAGGGGCGACAGACGGACCAAGTGTCCTTTTCTCTAAAGGGAAAGGCATGTACGTTACGAATGAAGTGGACGGGAAAGAGTACATTGACGCGATGTCCATGTTATGGAACGTCAATATCGGACACGGTAATCAAGAAATGGCAGAAGCAGCTAAAGAGCAAATGGACAAAATTGCTTACAGTTCTGCATTTAAAGGATTTACTGCAGAACCAACGGCAAAATTAGCCGGAAAAATAGCAGAACTTGCTCCTGGAGATTTAAACGCTGTATTTTTTACTTCCGGCGGTTCTGAATCTAATGATACGAACATGAAATTAGCCCGTTTTTATTGGGGATTAAAAGGAAAGCCGAAAAAACAAAATTTCATTGCATTAGATAAAGCGTATCACGGCGTTACCGTTGCTTCACAGACAGCAACTGGCATTCCTGCTTTTCATGAATTTGCCAATTTCAATGTAGAAGGAATTCATCGTGCGGAATCTCATTTAACAGCTTGCGAACAAGGGGATACATCTCATCCTGATTTCGAGAAGTCGATACGCGGCATTATCGAAAAAGAAGGTGCCGACAGCATTGCCGGCGTCATTTTAGAGCCTGTGCAAGGAGCAGGCGGTGTGAATTTACCTCCGGAAGGCTATATCAAAGCGGTGAGAGACTTATGTGATGAATACAATATTTTAATGATTGCAGACGAGGTCATTTGTGGGTTCGGCCGTACTGGAGAGATGTTCGGCGTGAATCACTGGGGAGTGGTACCAGATATGATGTCCGTTGCTAAAGGAATTTCCAGCGGGTATGCGCAACTGGGCGGAGCAATCGTCAATGATGAAATTAAACAGACCATTCAAGACTACGATGCAGTGCTTGCTCATGGATTTACGTATAGCGGTCATCCTTTATCTTGTGCGATTGCTTTAAAAAACATTGAAATTTTAGAAAGAGAAAAGCTTGTCCAAAACACGAAAGAACTCGAAACAGAGGTTTTGAAAGGATTCAATTATTTAGAAGAAAAATATAAACATGTCGCAAATGTCCGCTGCATTGGTTTACTTGGTGCGATTGATTTATACGAAGATTACGATCAAGGAAAACTGTTTCATCCTGATATCAAACCAGCCAACAAAGTAGTAGATGAATGTTTTAATCGTCAAATGATTATCCGGGCTTGCGGTGCTTATAACGAGACAGTTGCATTCGCTCCGCCATTAACTTCTACGAAAGAAGACATTCAATCTATTATTCATGTATTGGATGACGCATTAAAAGCATTTGAAAAAAGCGTTCAGCAAACGGTATAAAAAGTCTAAAAGTGCGTTCTCTAACGCACTTTCTTTACCACACAAGGAGGAAGCACAAAATGGTATATATTAATGGAGAGTGGCAAAACGCCAATAAAACAATCGATGTCATCAATCCGGCAACTGGCGAAACAATTGATAGTGTCGCAACATGTGGAAAAGCTGAAACAGAAGAGGCCATTCAACATGCCGCAACTGCATTTAAAACATGGAAAAACACACCTGGTCCGACACGTGGGAGTTACTTAGCGAAAGCCGTAGCACTCATGCGCGAACGAAAAGAAGAATTTGCTGAAATCGTCACAAAGGAAAACGGCAAGCCATTAGCTGATGCGAGAGGAGAAGTAGCCAGTGCGATTAATTACTTAGAATGGTATGCCGAAGAAGCACGCCGGATTTATGGAGATACACTGACCCCTTCCCATGAAAATAAACAGTTGATGGTCTTGCGTGAACCAGTAGGCGTCAGTGCTGCGATTACACCTTGGAACTTCCCTTTATCTATGATTACCCGTAAAATCGCTCCCGCTCTGGCTGCAGGTTGCACCGTTGTGTTAAAACCTGCTTCTTACACACCTTTATCAGCCATCAAAGCCTTCGAATGCTTTCATGAAGCAGGTATTCCGAAAGGAGTGGTCAATCTGGTGATTGGCTCTGCTTCTGAAATTGGAGGAGTCATGACCAGCCACCCTGACGTTCGTAAAATCTCCTTTACAGGCTCTACAGGGGTAGGAAAAAAATTAATGGAACAATCAGCCAGCACAGTCAAAAAAGTCTCCATGGAACTGGGAGGTCACGCTCCTTTAGTCATCTTTGATGATGCAGATATCGACCAGGCAGTACAAGGTGTCCTTTCGTCTAAATTTAAAAACACTGGACAAACGTGTATCAGTACGAATCGTGTCTACGTGCAAGAAGGTATTGCTGAGGAATTCAGCAAGCGTTTAGCTGAAAAAGTAGCACAGCTTACAATTGGGAATGGATTAGACGAAGAAACAGATGTCGGCCCGCTAATTGACAAAAATTCAATGGAAAAGGTAGCTGCACAAGTAGAAGATGCCAGACAGCACAATGGAGAAATTATTTGCGGCGGAAAAATTCATACAGCTGACAATGTGGATGGTTATTTTTACGAACCAACCGTTATCAAAGGTGCGACAGATGACATGGAAATCGCAACAGAAGAAACCTTTGGACCAGTTGCTCCTGTCTTTATTTTCAAAACAGAAGAAGAAGCTGTGGAGCGTGCAAACCACAAAGAATACGGCTTGGCTACGTACTGCTTCACTTCTGATTTAGGGCGCGGCATGCGCATGATGCGCGCATTAGAATACGGAATCGTTGGCATTAACGATCCAGCGCCGATTGTCATCCAAGCACCATTTGGCGGTGTGAAAGAAAGCGGTATGGGCAAAGAAGGCGGTAAATACGGCCTGGAAGAATACTTAATTGAAAAATATGTCTCAATTAACATGAGTTAACAGCAGCTAAGCCAGTTTTTTTCCAACTGGCTTGCTGATTATATACTTGATAAAAAACATGAGATCTGTGGCGTTTTATTAACGAATGACGGGGTTAGATTTAAGCAGGAAGAATGGTGACAGACTTTCTTAGCTGCTAAAAAAGCCAGATAAATTTAATAAGGAGAATACAACATGCAAACAGAATCGAAGCACGATTTAATTATCAGAAGCATCCACCCGGAAGATTTAGACGAAATTGCTGCTCTTTCCATAAAGTGTTTTGGACCTGAGATGTGTTTGAAAAAAGAGCATTTTGCAAGTCAATTGAACCTTTTTCCAGAAGGACAGGCATGTGTCGAATATAAAGGGAAAATAGTAGGTTGTGCCATTAGCGTAAGGGTAAATATGGAAGATTACGGGCATCACCATAATTATGACCAAATTTCCGATGAAGGCTATATCCGTAATCATAACCCTCGAGGGAAACATCTCTATGGTATCGAAGTCGGCGTAGATCCGGATTACCGCAATATGAAATTAGGCAAGCTATTGTATGATGCCCGACGTAAAATTTGTCGCGAGTTAAACTTGGAAAGCATTTTTATTGGTGGTCGCATGCCGAACTATCATAAGCACGCTGCTGACATGGATGCTTTAGCCTATGCAAAGCAAGTGGTTGCTGGAAATCTTTACGATCCAGTCACTACTTTTCAAGCGAAATGCGGGTTTAATCTTGTTGCTGTCATGCCTGAGTACATTCCTGATGACGCAGAATCAAAAGGATATGCAGCATTAATGGAATGGAAAAATGATGAATATACCGCTCATTCATAATTTAATATCACCAAAATTGTAAGCGTTTCACTACATTGATTAAAAGACCGAATGTTTTTACTGACCAGCACAGGAACATAATGATAAAGGAATGATTTTTTCTTATACCAAGAAGATTGGAGAAGATAAAACCATGAGTTCAGCTCGTCGTACTACGAAACAGTTTTTAGAAGACAGAGGAACACTGAAAAGGTCGCTGGGAGTAGTTGCTATTGTCGCACTTGGTTTAGGCTATATGACTCCAACAGTCGTATTTGATACATTCGGGATAGTTTCAAGAATTTCGGACGGAGTAGTCCCGCTTGCTTATGTATTTGCACTAGTCGTCATGATTTTTACTGCCATCAGTTATGGGAAAATGGTACAAGTTTTCCCGGATGCAGGCTCCGCGTATTCCTATACAAGAAAAACAATGGGAGAGTATCCTGGTTTTTTCGTCGGTTGGGCAGCTCTCTTGGATTATTTACTGCTGCCGATGGTGAATGCGCTTATCATACGTATTTATATGGAACATCTTTTTCCAAGTATTCCTTCCTGGATCTGGGTCATCATTTACGTTATTGCCGTAACCGGGATTAATATCTACAGTATGAAATCAACTTCCAGTTTAAACATGATTTTAGTTGGTTTTACCTTATTGTTAATGACAGCCTTTTTAATTATTGGTGGTGTCCAGCTGTATAACGGGATGGGAACAGGCACTATTTTCACGCTTGATCCTTTATGGCATGCGAACGTGGAAATCGTATCTGTCTTTACAGCAGCAACCGTAGTAGCTTTCTCCTTTATCGGCTTTGATGCGATTACGATGTATACAGAAGAAGCAAAAGATTCCAAAACAGTTCCACGCGCAATTGTGCTGACAGTATTAATTGGCGGCTTGATATTTTTTGTAGGCGGCTATTTTGCCCAAGCGTTGTTTCCCAACGTTAGCGGGTTTGACGTAGTCGACGATACATTGCCTGAAATTGCTTTATATGTAGGTGGAACAGCTTTTGAATTAATCTTTATGGCAGGCGCTTTTGCCGCTACAGTAGCTTCTGGTCTAGCCTCTCATGCCAGTGTTTCCAGGCTTTTATATGTCATGGGAAGAAACCGGATGTTACCGCGGAAAACGTTTGGCTATATACATCCCAAGTATCAGACCCCTGCGTTTACAGTTCTTTTAACTGGTGTTGTGTCTCTTGGGGCGATTGGGCCTGATCTGGAGTTAATTGCTTCTGTCATTAATTTCGGAGCTTTAATTGCTTTTACTTTTGTAAACTTATCAGTCATTGCTTATTTCGTTATAAAAAAGAAGCGGTACAAAACAGGAAGCGACTTTTTTAAATACTTGATTATGCCCAGCATTGGAGCTTTGGCTACTGGAATTCTCTGGTATCATCTTTCCGCAGACGCCTTCCTAGGAGGAACCGTGTGGTTAGTAGTCGGCTTTATTTATGTCCTCTTTTCAACGAAGTTTTTTAAACGAAAATTAGGTGACTTTGATTTTGATGAAAAAGAAGAAATCGGTTAACACTATTGGAATATAACAGAACAAGGAGATTTTTTGATGCAAACAGATATACGCACTTATATGGAAGAACATAAAGAAGAATTTTTTAAAACGATTCAAGAACTGGTAAGAACAGAAACGGTAGTGGGAAATGAAGCTCCAGGCCAAGCCTTTATGAAACAGAAGTTTAAAGATATAGGCTTGGAAATTCATGAAGTTATCCCCGATTATGAAAAACTGTCTCAACACGAAGCATTTGTCGATTCGGAGATTCCGTTTGATGGACGGAAGAATCTCGTTGGGATTCACCGCGGATCTGACAACGGACGTTCCTTAACATTACACGGCCATATAGATGTCGTATCCCCTGGTGCCTTAAGCAATTGGTCGATGGACCCTTGGAGTGGTGACATTAAAGATGGGAACTTATATGGACGCGGATCAGCGGATATGAAGTCCGGTTTACTCGCTAATTGGTTTGCTTTAAAAACGTTAATCGATTTAGGTTACGACATTAAGGGCGACGTGCAGCTGCATTGTGTCATTGAAGAAGAAGCTGGCGGAGGCGGAGGTGCTCTAGCTTGTATGGAAGAAGGATTTCTCACGGATGGTTATATTTCTACTGAACCGCATAATTTTAATATGACGATTTCACATGCCGGCATTATGTATTTCCGGGTGAAAGTCGAAGGGAAAACTGCTCACGCTGGCCTCGCTCACCACGGAGTTAATGCCATCGCAAAAATGAATAAAATCATCGCAGCCTTAGATGCTTTAAATCAAGAGCGGGCAGAGCACGTTCATTTTGATTTATATGAAAAGGGATCTGGTCAGTCCGTTCATTTAAATATGGGGATGATGCAGTCCGGAGATTGGGCTTCTACCGTGCCAGGAGATGCGGTGCTCGAATGCCGCATTGGCTTCATTCCTGGAGAAACGAGAAAAGATATTAAAAAGCTTGTGGAAACAACCGTTTCAGAAGCTGTGGCGGATGATAAATGGCTCCAGGAACATCCACCGGAAATAGAATGGTTCAGTTGGTCTACAGAAGCCTGGTACCAAGACCCGGACCATCCACTGGTAACTACATTTAAAAAAACAGCTGAAGAAGTGATGGAGCGTGAAGTTCCTATTATTGGACGGGCTGCAGGAAATGACGCCCGCTTCACACAGAATTACGGTCGTGCCGGGATATGCTTTGGCCCTGTAGGTCATCATATGCATGGACCAGACGAACATGTGGAATTAGACAGTGTGTTGGAAGTAGCTAAGGTTTATGCGAATTATATATTGGCCTGGACGAAACAAGAAAAACTGAAAAACTGATACTTTTTTGCTTACAAGCTAAATCAAAAAGGCTGCCGCTTCTTTCATCAAGGCAGTCTTTTTTAAATGCTTTTTTTTCATTCAACAAATGCAAAAATCGCCAGGGAAATTGATTAAAAAGCAGAGCAGCACAGGAAGAAAATTCTTCAAAGTTTTAAACCTTGAAATTAGTCTCTTTCTTGTACATGTGGTAAAGTATTCACGTATGCATTAAAGGAGACGTGACAGACCATTGAAGAACGCTTCAGCTATAATAAATAATAAACCTTTACGAGGGACTCAAAAAATCTGGCTCGTATTTGTCTTAGGAGCATTAACTGCGTTTGGACCGCTTTCTATGGATATGTATTTACCTGCGTTGCCAATCGTAACGACAGACTTTTCGACAACCGCTTCACTTGCTCAATTAAGTATTACCTCCTGCTTAATCGGCCTCGCTGTGGGACAATTGTTTTTTGGTCCTTTAAGTGATGTGATAGGGCGAAAAAAGCCGCTGCTAATAACGCTGACTGTATATATGGTTGCTTCCTTGCTCTGTGCATTAAGCGTAAATATTTGGATGTTTATTAGTTTGCGATTTATTCAAGGACTTGCAGGATCTGCAGGTGTTGTTATTTCCCGTGCAGCAGCCAAAGATTTATTTGATGGGAAAGAACTGACCAAATTCATTGCTTTGCTTGCTTTAGTGAATGGGGCAGCTCCTATATTAGCTCCTATTTCCGGAGGTGCGATTTTAAATTGGGTCTCCTGGGAAATGATTTTTTATCTGTTAGCTCTTATCGGCTTGCTGATGCTTTTAGCGATTGCTGTCACTTTTCGTGAAACATTACCGGAAGAGAAGCGGGGAGAAGGCGGCCTGTTAAAGACGCTGCAAAATTTCCGTGTCCTGTTTTTCGATAAAGAATTCATGGGGATTTCGCTGACGTTTGCTTTTGTCAGCATGTCGATGTTTGCTTATATTTCCGGTTCACCATTTGTTTTGCAAAACGTCTATGATCTCAGTGCTCAGCAATTTTCTGTGGTGTTTGCTACAAATGGAATTGGAATCATTCTGGCTGCACAGCTGGCAGGGAAGTTGTCAGATAGTATCAGTGAGAAAAAATTATTACAATTTGGAGCTATTACTTCTTTTACGGGAGCTATTCTATTATTTATCGCCATCACTTTCCATGCCGGTTTATGGATGGTCCTGCTTTCCTTGTTTTTAATTGTCTCAAGTGTCGGGATTGTTAATACAACCAGTTTTTCTTTAGGGATGCAAAAGCGAGGGAAAATTGCTGGAAGTGCTTCCGCTTTTTTAGGAATCTTACCATTTGGAGGCGGCGGGCTTGTTTCTCCGCTCGTAGGCATGGGCGGAGACTATTCTGCATTTCCGATGGCTCTTATCATTTTGATCTGCAGTTTACTCGCTTTTATACTTTATACAGTTATGGTTAAACAGCGTGCGTCCATTTAATATTTATGTGATGACTAAAGGGGGGAATAACATGAAAAATACGCTGTATATCACTTGCTTGCTTATCTTGGCAGTCCTTATAACAGCTTGTGGCTCGGCTAATTCAACCGACCATTCTAAAAGTCTCTCTGACATGGAGCCTTTTCGTCTATCAGATTATATCGACATCCCCAGACTCAACCAGACTTACTATGAAGACCTTCCGGAACAAGATATTGATGTCGATGCAGCTTATGTGCTCCACGCAAATACGAATGATGTCTTATATGAAGAAAACAGTGATAAATCACTTTCCGTTGCAAGCATGTCTAAAATTATGTCTGAATACATTATCCTCCAAGCAATTGAAAACGAGGAAATCGCTTGGGAGGACAAAGTAAAAATCAGTGATTATGCTTATGACATATCGAATAAACCAGGCTTTGCTTCGGTCGATTTAAAACAAAAAAAGAAATATACAGTGGAAGAACTTTTTCAAGCAATGTCAATCGGCTCTGCGAATGGAGCAACTATTGCTTTAGCAGAGGAAGTCGCAGGTTCTGAAAAAGAATTTGTTGAACTCATGAATGAAGAAGCAAAAAAGTTACAACTGGATAACTCTACTTTTGTCAATAGTTCAGGGCTTTCTAACAACGATTTAGGCGATGAATACAGTGTAGGAAAATCTTCAGATGATAATAAAATGTCTGCAGCCGATTTAGCGGCACTTTCCAATCGACTCATCAAAGAATACCCTGAAATTTTTACGATTATTGGACAAACGGAATTAGATTTTGACGGAGAAACATACGATAATTCGAATTGGATGCTCCCAGGTTCAGATATTGACTTTATTGATGAAGACTTAAGCTACAAAGGAGTAAACGGTTTAAAAACAGGTTATACGGAAGAAGCTGGCTATGGTTTTACTGGCAGTGTGGAAATAGGGGAAGACCATTTTATTTCTGTCGTCATCGGCGCTGATAGTTATGAAGATCGTTTTAAACAAACAGCAAAATTATATGACGCTTTAAAAGAGTTAATTAAAGAAGAACAGGATAAATAAAAAAAGAGCTCAGCATGTAAAATATTGAGCTCTTTTTCTTTTTATTTAAATTGATCGATAGCTTCTGCAATAGTTTCCTCACCTGAAACAATATCAAAAGCTTTATTATACAGTCGTTCTTTTCCTAACACTTCATAGAGAACAGCTGCTACATCCGCACGCGGAATAGTGGAACGCTCCAAATCATTGCCCATGGAAATTTTACCAGTTGCCGGTTCGTTCAGCAAACCGCCTGGACGAACAATCGTATAAGGAATACCGCTTTCTTGCAGCAAACGGTCTGCGTGATGTTTTGCCACCATATAATGTTGAATCCGTGTCCAATTATCCCGCTTGTTAGCGTTTATAGCGCTTACCATAACGAATTGCTTCACTGATAATTGTTGAGCTGCTTCAATCGTTCTTGAAGCCCCTTCTAAATCCACTAATAAAGTCTTATCTGCTCCGGTATGGCCTCCTGATCCTGCTGCAAATACAATCGCCTCACAGCCTTTCGCAGCAGTCACGAGGTCAGGAACACTTCCTTCCAAATCTGCGACAACTGTTTCTATGCCTGCTTGCTTATAAGCTTCTGCTTGATCCTCTGCGCGTACCATAGCACGCACTGTATGCTCTTTGCTCTCGTGCAGTAACTGAACAAGTTGTTTGCCAATTTGACCATTAGCACCTACTACAAATACCTTCATTTTATCCACCCTTTCTATCTTTAGAATATCCTAAACAGCGATCTGATTCAACGCATCCAAATGCAAAAAGGCTTCAACTCAATAAAAGTTCAAGCCTTCCTTCGAAATTATAAGTCCGTAAATAAAGATGTAATATCAAAGCCTAATGCTATGATAATTAAAAAGCTGAAAAACATTAATAAATTGAGTAACACGAGCCAAATATTGCGTGCGATGACCCCAAATATCACACCGGCGGGCGATACAAAGAAAATCACCAGCCACCAGGGACTTTCAATACCCAAGACCAAGTTAGGCACCCATAATAATATACAAATCACTGTTGCTAACAATGATAAAAGAGTTAAAGTTGAACGTCGTTTCATTTTCTTCCTCCTCTTGTTTATCATACTCTTTCTTGGTTTCTGGAGCAATAAAAAATAACCCCTAAAAAGTTTCTCATTCACTTTTTGGGGTTAGGAGGTGTTTTGGTTATTTAATTTTTCCTTTATACACCAGGCCACCATCTAAATCAATAACCTTGATGAAATCTTTATGTTTCACATAAACACTTTTATATTCTTTTTTCCCATCTTCATCTTTTAAGAGCATGACGCGTTTATTGGAGTTATCTTCTACAACATCTGTTTGTAAATCATCCATATTGACTTCTTTTTCTAAAGTGCTATACTCTTCTAAATCTGAATCAGATGACTCTTTATCCTTTGTATCTTCAGCTTTTTCTTCCTCTTTCTTTTCGTCTTTTGTTGCTTCTTTATCATTGTCACTGTCATCATCATTTGTATCACCGATTTGTTCATTGAAGATGAGTCCTTTATCAAATTCAATTACTTTCAACCAGTCTTTCTTTTTAATATAGATACTTTTGTATTGCTGGTTATTTTCATCATCTTTTAAGACTAAAATTCTTTTTTCATCATTATCTTTAACAACTTCAATATTAAAATCATCGCCATCTATAATATCTTCTAATTCCTCTGATTCCGGAAGTCCAGTTAAAGAGTCTTCGTTCTCATCATTCACGTTTACCTCGCTGACTGGTGATTCTTCTGCTTCTGACTGAGAGGCATTATGTGTTGCATATGCGTATCCGGCACCTCCGCCAGCTAATACAATCACTCCTGCTATTGTTATAAGTAATGTTCTCATCTTGCTATCCCCTTTCCTAACCTGTAACTATATCATAAACAATGAAGTTAAGAGATGTGTGTGAACAAGATTAAAAATACATGAGAAAAAAAATTTAAAAAAAGGTGTTTAAAAACCAAATATTCTGGTAATATGTAAGTTATACTATATAAATACCGAAAGGGGCATGTTATATGGATGCATTTGATCAGTATTTTTCATCATCACTATTACAAAGCATTCAAACGTTTGTTGTAGCCATCATTGTATTGTTAATTGGGTGGTTAATAGCAAAAATTATCGGAAATGGAATAGAGAAAGGGCTACGAAAAACAGGCATTACCGAAAAGTTTTTCGCAAAATTTTCAACCTCAGATTCTCAGCCTGACATAGACAGTAGTAAAATAATCGCAAAAACGATTTACTACATATTAATGGTCATTGTGTTTATCATCTTTTTCAATTTATTAAATCTGCAAATTATTGCAGGACCATTAGCTGATTTAATCTCTACATTCTTTGAATTTATTCCTGCTGTACTTAAAGCAGCATTAATTCTGGTTGTTGCTCTTGTCATTGCTTATATTGCACAATGGGCAATCGTAACAATCGGAAAAAAGACAGGATTAGGAAATCTTTTTGTTAAATTAAAAGTAGCGGACACTGTAGAAAAAGCAGAAGAATATGTATCAACAGTTGGTAAAGTTGTCTTTTATGTCATCTTGCTGCCTGCTATTCCAGGAGTCTTAAATGCACTCGGTGTAACAGGAATAGCGGAACCATTCAGCAGTTTACTGGATAAGTTTATCATCTTTATACCAGACCTGATTTATGCAGCGATTGTATTTGCTGTCGGTTGGTTTATTGCAAAAATCGTTAAATCGATTATAACGAACTTACTGGAATCACTGGGTTCTGAGAAATTAGTTGAGAAATTAAATTTAAGAACCCTCTTTGAAGGAACCAGTCTTGCTTCTGTCATTGGAAACATTGTATTTATTTTAATCTTGATTCCTGTTTCCATTACAGCTTTAGAGAAATTGGATCTAAAAGGTATTACGGATCCAGCCATCAGCATGCTGCAACAAGTGTTTGACATCATACCGGAAGTCATCATTGCAGTTCTGTTAATTTTAGTTGGTATCTGGTTAGGTAAATTTATTGGTAACTTTGTTGCTGATTTATTAACTCGTGTAGGCTTTAACAATATTTCATCAAATATGAAGCTGGGTAATAAAGAAATTGCTTCTGATAAAATGACACCTTCAGCTTTAGTTGGATATGTCGTACAAGTGTTAATCGTCTTTTTCTTAGCGATTCAAGCACTTAATTTAATTAAGCTGGATTTCTTAGTTGATATTGCTTCTGGCGTAACATCCTACTTGCCAAATGTATTGGCTGCAGTATTAATTGTAGGCATTGCGTTGATTTTGGGTAATATTGTCGAAAAAGTCGTTACGAATATACTCAGCGGACCTGCCGTTCGTATCTTAGCTGCATTTGCTAAATATGCGATTCTTGTTCTAGCAGGTTTCATGGCACTTACGCAATTAGGTATTGCTACATCTATTGTGGCTTCTGCATTTACCCTAATTCTTGGCGGATTAGCCTTAGCCTTTGGTCTGGCCTTCGGTTTAGGCGGCAAAGAATTCGCTCAGAAGTATTTGAAAAAAGCAGATGAAGCAATAGAACAAACGAATAGCAAATCAACCGATGAATAAAAAAATTCGATAAAGAAAAGATTTGAAATACGGAGAATAGGTTTTGAGAAGCCAGTAAAATGAACATTCATTTGCTAAAACTTCCCGCCTATTTTCTAAAAATACAAACAGGCAAATTGGGGATATCCCTCGTTTGCCTGTTCTTTTTTTGAATGTAACATGATACACTTATACATAATTCATATTATATTTCACAGAGGAGATTCATGAGTATATTACTTTTTTGTTTGATTATTTTAGTAGCTTCTATCCTGCAGACGAGTACTGGATTTGGTTTTTCCATTTTTGCTACTCCTTTTTTACTTTTTTTATTTTCACCGAATGAAGCTATTCAAATTAATTTAATCTTATCTTTTTTAATTTCACTAACCCTTTTCACAAAAATAAAGCAGGATGTAGATACAAATACGGTGCGCCGTTTTATAATTGGAAGCAGTATGGGCGTTTTTATCGGAATTATTATTTTTTTATTTCTGAACGTTATCCAACTTAAAATCATTATTGGAATCATCATTCTTATTCTTACCTGCTTACTTATCTTGAAATTTCGCATCCGGCCATCAGCTCGAAAAGATAGTTATGTCGGATTTATTTCAGGTGCTTTAACGACTGGAATTGGGATGCCCGGGCCACCGTTGTTGTTATATTTTTCAGGTACAGATACAACTAAAGCTGTGTTACGAGCCACGACTTTAGCATTTTATTTATACATTTATGTCATCAGTTTTTTCGTACAATTCATTTTCGCAAGCAGTTCCTGGGTGGTCCTCCAAGCAAGCAGTGCTGCAATTCCACTCGTATTCATCGGCATGTTCATTGGACAGCACTTATTTCATTGGCTGAATCAGCGTGTTTTTCAGTGGGTAACATATGGTCTATTACTCTTTACGGCTCTTTATTTACTTTTAGAGCGCTAGACATTATGTCTGCTTTTTAAGTAATAAAATTAATTTATTTTACGTCCATATTCTAAAGATTTTTAAAAATTGAGGAATAGAAGATGAACAAGGGACCTTCGTTTTTGTTTTATTAGCGTTGAGGGGAAATAAGGAAATACATGGATGATGTGGTGGGATAAATATGCAATATGAATTTTTACTGCGAATTTTAATAGCCGGTGTACTTGGTGCTTTGATTGGCTTGGAGCGCGAAAGACGGTCGAAAGAAGCAGGCTTGCGTACACATTTCCTTGTGGCCGTTGGCAGTGCAGTCATTATGATTATTTCTAAATATGGCTTTGGTGATATTCTGAGCGAAGAAATTGTATTGGATCCCAGCCGGGTTGCTGCTCAAGTCGTCAGCGGGATTGGTTTTCTTGGAGCAGGCATGATTATTGTAGAACGAGCTTCCATCCATGGTCTGACTACAGCGGCAGGCATTTGGGCGACGGCCGGGATTGGTTTGGCCATCGGCTCAGGCATGTATGAAATAGGTGTATTTGCTTCTCTTTTAGTTATTGTTGGATTAGAATTTTTAAAAATGATTTTTCAACCTATTATTCCGCAAACATACCGGATTGTGATTGAAGCAACCAGCCACGGAGCAATCCCGACTATCATTCAAACCTTAACAGATAAAGACATTAAAATTAAAGACTACCAGGTTAAAATCAAAGAAAAAGCAGAAACTACCACCTATTCTGTTGAGTTTAAAGTGAAATCTGCTACTCGATGGGAAGAAAACGAATTAGTTCGTATACTGCAAAAAATCGATGATGTGCAAGCTGTTAAATTCCCATAAATAAGTTTACAATCTTAAGGGAGGAAAAGAAAAATGGAACAAGAAAAAGTAACTGGAAAAAATGTAACCGATTATTTGAAAGCACCCATCTTTAACAATTTGGAAGAAGAAAGAGAGTACAATAAACAAAAATTGGCTGGAGTGTTTCGTTTGTTTGGACAAATGGGTTTTTCAGAAGGCGTGGCTGGTCATGTAACTTACCGGGACCCGGAACATACAGATCATTTATGGGTAAACCCTTACGGCATGCATTTTAATAAAATAAAGGCTTCTGATTTGGTTTTGGTCAACCCTGATGGAGTAGTTGTAGAAGGAAAGTATGCTGTACATAAATCAGCCTTTTCCATCCATGCAGCTGTTCACGAAGCACGGCCTGATGTTATTTCTTCAGCACATACGCATTCTGTATACGGAAAAACGTGGTCTGTATCAGGGAAATTATTGGATCCACTCACGCAAGATGCCTGTGCTTTCTATGACGACCACAGCATTTTCGATGAATATAAGGGCGTCGCCTACGCAGAAGAAGAAGGAGTGAAAATTGGAAAAGCCTTAGGAGATAACAAAGCAGTTATTTTACGAAGTCATGGCTTATTAACAGTGGGACAATCCATTGACTCTGCTGCATTCTGGTTTATCACAATGGAACGGTCCTGCCAATCCCAAATATTGGCTGAATCAGCGGGAATTGCTCATCCTATTGCTCCGATAGATGCTTTAAACACTTCTAAACAAGTCGGCAGGGAAATTGACGGCTGGGAAAGTTTCCAACCAATGTGGGAACGAATTCAAGACGAACAGCCTGATTTTAAAAAATAATGATGTAAAGGAAGGAAAAGCAATTCTTTCAAATAAATAAAAGATGCTTCATCATGCTCTTGCCTCAATGGCATGGGCATGAATTTTTATAATAAAAAACCCTTTATCTTTAAATAGATAAAGGGTGAGTTTTATATGTAATATGTAATGCCGTGCATCCAACATCGATTCCATATCTCTAAGCGTTACGTAAGTGCATAGCTCAATCTAGGCGATCCTGCGGCACACACGAATAACCACTTACTGCTGCTTCTTTCCAGACCTGACAGGGTTCATGGGTTCCTGTTGCGCAGGACCTAAATGTCCACACTAATTCCTTACGGCAGACCATAGAGATATCAAACCTCAGCTGGCATTCAGTCTTGCTATAGCGGATTGCAAGTACAGGGCACCGCTACCTCCCCACCTAGCACGGCACTCTTCATTATACGGCTTTTAATTTTGAAATGCAATTAAAATAATAGAAGAATATTACACATCATGATTCATCTGTTAAACAAGTATTTTTTCAGGTATCTTAAAATGGATATAATAAAAAATATGTTGCAAAAATCGATCTTTAAAAAAAGTACTAACGTTCTAGTGTTATTCTGAAACTTTTAATCTAACAGACAATTATTTCTTTTATTTCGTATTATGATGCTCTTTAGATTGCTTCTGTTGCCATATATTTATTTTTCGTAACAAACTGTAGGATATTTGAACATCATTTTCTCCTACTGAGCTGCTTGCTTTAGAGTGAATCCAAATTGATTTTGGAAAAGCAATGAGTTGATCTGGGTAAACACTGCGATGGCCGATCATAATATAGGCAGCCAAACACGCCCCAACAACATAAATGCCTATAGAAGCTCCAAATAGTTCAAATCCCATCAGTACGGCTGCTAAAGGCGCATTAGAAGCCGCGGCAACAATCGCAACCATTCCAACGCTTGCACCTAAAACAGGATCTACCCCTAACAGTAATGCGAATACATTCCCTGACAAAGCGCCGATAACAAACTGTGGCGTGACAATGCCTCCATAAAAACCTGACCCCAGAGTGATTGCAACAAATAAAGATTTCCAAAAAAATGCTAAATAAGGAACTTTTTCTCCTGATAGAGCGACTTCCATGAGAGGTAAACTTAATCCTAGATAATCAACAGATATAAATAAGATAAACAATGAAAGTACGATGCCGCCGATCATTGGCATAAACGGACGCCAAATGGTAAACCGTTGTTGGATATAATTAAAAAATATGCGTACTTCCTCAAAAAGGACAACGAATAATAATGCAGCAAGACCGCATAAGATACCTATGATAATGATTTTAATAAATAAAAATTCAGAGAACCCGGCTACTGTTTCCATCGGATAATAGTCATATGTCATACCGAATGCCTTACTTATTTGAAAAGAAGTAACCCCCGCAATAATAGAAGCAAATAAATAATCGTGCCGAATTCTGCCTATCGATAAAATTTCTATAGCATAAATCGCTCCTGCAATAGGCGTACCAAAGACACTCGCAAATCCTGCACTCACTCCGCAAGCGACAATTTTACGCTGCAATCTTTTATCCAGTCGGAGTGTCTGACCAATCCAAGAAGCAATCGTTCCTCCTATGTGAGAGGATGGTCCTTCTTTCCCGGCAGAACCTCCAGAAGCAAGTGTTAAAATTGCTGCAATAGGTTTAACAGGCATTGTTTTAAGTGGAAGTTTCCCTTCTTGATCATGCACAGCCTTGATGACAGAATCGTCTTCTGCTTGCTTATTTCTGTATCCATAGTAGATGAGTAAACCGTTTAGTAACCCGCCAAGGGGAAGTAATAACAATTGCATCCACAAGGGAGCATGGAGCGATTTATCCATCGAATAAAATAGGAGCTGCAGGAATATACTTGTTACTGCTCCTACAACAATCCCCGTCAGAGACGCTAAAAAAAGCCACCGGAGTAATGTGGCTAACATAACAAATGGCTCAATATATCGAAACCGGTACAATCCGAATCACCTCAACCCAGCACTATATTTACGATAGCACTATTCTTCCGGGATGTCACCTTTCCTTGCTTGAAGGCGATTTGACTGTAATATTTTCGCTATTATGAAACACTTTCATCCAATATGAATACCAAAAATAGAAACGCGCCAGTTTATCCAACGATTTATGCTAGGAATCCGTTAAACCTTTACTTACTTTTTCGCTCCCGCATTGTTCTAAAAAAATCTTTCAAAAGAGCCGCACATGTTTCTTGCAGCACTCCTGCAATAACCTCTGCCTGATGATTGAATCGCTCTTCTTGAAGCAAATTCATCAATGTACCCGCGCAACCCGCTTTCGGATCAGATGCTCCGTAAACGACTCGTCTGATGCGTGATTGAATGATAGCTCCCGCACACATCGGGCAGGGTTCTAAAGTGACATAAAGCGTACAATCTTCCAAACGCCAGCTGCCAAGCTGTTTATTTCCCGCTTGAATGGTAACCAGCTCTGCATGCGACAGGGTGGTTTGTTCCGCTTCCCGTTGATTACAGCCTCTCGCAATAATCTTATTTTCATGGACAAGTACTGCGCCAATAGGGACTTCGCCTGCTTTTGCTGCTTTTTTTGCTTCTTCAATTGCCGACTGCATATAATTTTCATCTGTCGTTGTCATGTCATCACTCTTTTATCTGTATATTAAATAGCTTTTTATCAAAGTATATCATAAAAGAATGGTTTTTAAATTTGTTTCAAGCTAAATAGTTTAATGTTAAACCATTTTAGGTTAAACTAAATATATAAATGAAAAATGGAGGAATGCATCATGTCTCGTTTAAAAAATAAAGTTGCACTGATTACTGGAGGAGCTGGCGGAATTGGCAGAGGGATTGCTACAGCTTATGTAAAAGAAGGAGCAAAAGTTGTTATTGTCGATTTAAATGAAGAAATGGGAAATAATACCATCCAAAGTCTTCAGGAATATGAAGCTGACAGCATGTTTATACAAGCTGATTTAACCAATCATGAGCACCTTCCTGCAATTGTACAGAAGGTTGTTGATACTTACGGGAAATTAGATATCCTTGTCAACAATGCGCACGTAACCAAATTGAGCTCTTTTGAAGATACAACAAAAGAATTATTTGATTTATCCTTTAATACCGGGTTTTACCCAACCGTTTATTTAATGCAAGCAGCTCTTCCTTATTTAAAAGAAACACAAGGAAGTATTATTAATTTCGCTTCAGGGGCAGGACTTCAAGGAGACGCTAATCAGACTTCTTATGTTGCCGCAAAAGAAGCGATTAGAGGAATTTCCAGAGTAGCTGCTAATGAATTAGGTGAATTTGGTATTAATGTGAATTTGATTTCCCCGATTGCAAATTCAGAAGGCGTCCAGCAATGGGCGAAAGAAAATCCGGAATACTTTAACTCGATGCTTTCTAAAATCCCTATGGGACGCTTAGGAGAACCGGAAGAAGACATTGGTCGTGTAGCTGTATTTCTGGCAACAGACGATGCTAATTATATATCAGGACAAACAATAATGGTTGATGGAGGTTCGATTAAACTCCGTTAAAGAGAGGAGCAATTATGAAAGAAGATAATATTTTTCAACTCATCCGCGTGATGGAACAATTTAATGATAAATCCATTATCCAATTTACCAAAACATTTGAAAAAGATATTGGTATTGCTCAAATCCTCGTATTAAATATGTTGGCTGAAAACGACGCATTAAAACAAACGGATATATCAGAAAAGCTAGGGTATTCTAAAGGTGGCGTCAGTCATATCGTAAATAAACTAATTGAAAAAAAATATGCCGAGAGAACCTATAATAAAAAAGATAGAAGAGTTATTTTACTCAAAATTACGTCTTCCGGGAAAGAAATTTTACAACAAGCTGAACAAACTGGTCAAACACTCCGGAAAAATTTCTTGAGCGTATTAAATGAGGAGGAAGTGAAGCAATTAAAGCATATCACCCAAAAAATGCTGAATGCTTTTTAAAAGAAGAAAAGAGGGATTATAAAATGAATCGAGTACAAAACAAAGTTGCTTTAATCACGGGAGCTGCTTCTGGAATTGGTCTTGCTTCTGCTACATTGCTTGCGCAGGAAGGAGCGAAAGTAGTGTTGGCAGATTACAATGAATCTGGCGCCAAAAACGCTGCAGACGCTTTACAAACAGATGGATGGGAAGCCAGCAGTGTCTTTATCGACGCTGGAGATGGAGCATCTATTCAAAATGCTGTTGATTTTACCGTGAAAACATATGGCAAATTAAATATTATGTATAACAATGTAGGCATGACAAATACTGAAAAGGACCTCGATGTCGTTCATATGGATTTAGAGGAATGGGACCGGTTGATGAATGTAAATTTGAAAAGTGTTTTACTGGGAGCTCGATATGCGATTCCTCATATGATTGAAGCAGGGGGAGGATCGATTATTAATACCGCTTCGACAGCCGCTTTTGCGTCAGATGCTATACGAAGTGCTTACGGTGCTTCAAAAGCTGGTGTCGTTAACTTAACTTCTTATATCGCTACGCAATACGGTAAAGACAATATTCGTTGTAATGCGATTGCTCCTGGATTAATCCTGACACCAGCAGCTGAGAATAATATGAATGAAGATATACTGCAAATTTTCCAGAAATATAATGCTTTGCCTTATAATGGCGAACCGGATGATATCGGTCATGCGGTAGTTTTTCTTGCTTCTGATGAATCGAAATACATGACTGGTCAAACACTGCAAATTGAAGGCGGTCATTACTTAGCGAACCCGACAATTGATGATTTTCAACAATACATGGAGCAATCCAAATCATGATGGGAAGCGCATCTCTGATGGACTCATGCATAAATAAAACATCATCAGTATCGAGTCCATCCGAATAAGCTTATTTTTATCAAGAACCTGCAGTTCACTTTGTTTAAACAAAAGAAACTGCAGGCTTTTTAATAATCGAATAAAGCCTGCAACATCGCTCCAGGTTACTCTGTTTGAAACGTATTCTTTATGCTGTCGTTGATTTCATTTATTGAATCTTCGGTTGTTTTTATTCACTTCCTAATTCTCTCGACCGGTTTGCAGCACTCTCCACACATTTTTCAAAGGCTTCTAAAACATCATAAGCAGCTAATGTATCCAATCCGGCTGCTGTCGTACCATTTGGGCTCGTGACGTTTTCTCTTAATTCAGCCGCATTTTCAGAACGTTTTTGCAGCATATTCCCTGCACCAATAATCGTTTGCGTGATTAATTGCTTTGCTGTATCAGCATCAAGACCTTCTTTTTCAGCAGCATTTTCCATCGCTTCTACCATATAATAAACATAAGCAGGACCACTCCCTGAGACTCCCGTTACGGCATGCATTTTAGATTCTTCCACTTCAGAAACGGTACCAATCGCAGCAAACAATTGATGAGCGATTTGGATATCTGCATCCGTCGCAAAGCGGCCTTTTGTAATAGCGGTGGCGGAATAGCCAATCATTGCAGATGTATTTGGCATAGAGCGGACAACAGACACATCTTGATCAATTATTTTGCTGATAAAATCAGTTGGGACGCCGGCAACAACAGAAATAACTAATTGATTCGCTTGGATATAAGGAGCAGCGTCTTGAAGAGCTTTTTCCACATCATACGGCTTGGTAGCCACCACTACCACTTCCGCATCAGACAATACAGCAGATTTATCATTGGAACATTGCACTCCGTACGTATCTTGTAAATAAGCCAGCCGTTCTTTGTTTTCTTTATTTGTCACAAAGATTTGTTCTTTCCTTAAAAAACCTGTATTGATAATCCCTGCGATCACAGCCTCTGCCATGGATCCGCCACCTATAAAAGCAATTTTTTCTAACATAAAACATCCACTCCTTATTTCTTATTATTCGATATAAAAAACCTCATCTCTGTCCTGAATAAAAGGACGGAAATGAGGTATCGTTTCCGTGGTACCACCTAAATTGGCTTTTCATGCCCACTTCATCATTGATATCGCAAATGTGGTTGCGGTTAGTTTTATCACTAACAACTCCTAGGCAGGTTCAATGTTCCTGGTTCTGCGAAGAATTTTTCAGCCGGTGAATCCTTCTCTCTTTTGCGCCAACAGAATCATTTACTTTCCTAATCAACGTTTATTTATTATGTGTTATTATGTTAAATATTAGAATGTTCCCTCGCTTTTGTCAAGTATTATCGAAATTGTCAAAATACTGACATCGAGTAAGGTTTATGAAATCATATATATGCTATACTTAAGAAAGAAGTAAATTTTATTATTTATGAGGGGGAAATGTCAGATGAATAATCAAGCTTCAGGGTCTGGCCCTGCCTTAAAACAAAAAATGTCGCACAGGGCGATTCATGATGCAGCTCAAGCGCACGCAAAAGGCATTACTGCAGAGGTGATACAATTATTTCATGCCAATGAAAAAGAAGAATGCTTTAAAGCAGCGAAAGGATTGGTCGCCCATTGGGAAGAAAAAGTAGTTGCACATGCTGATGCAGAAGATGAAGGATTATACCAAGAATTATTAAACGGAGAAGAAGTAGCAGACAAAGGACTCTACATGTTAATGCGGGACCATGATTTATTCCGCAAAATTGCAGCACAAATCAAGGAAAAATTAGAATCGCAAGGCGAAGTAACTCAGGAGAATATTTATGAATTTACTACACTGATTATTTTAAATGATTTTCACCATCAAGGGGAAGAAGAAACGTTATTTCCGGGCCAATAAAGACATTAAAAAACCTTAAGGATACATTTCCTTAAGGTGATTATTTATTAAAATGGAGGAGGAAGAGGGATTCGAACCCCCGCAGGCTTTGACACCCCTTTCGGTTTTCAAGACCGACCCCTTCAACCAGACTTGGGTATTCCTCCGTGACAACAATAACTATAATACTTAATTTTTCTGCCATTGTCAATAGAAAAATGCCTTTTTATATAAATCATTAAAAAGAGTGCATTTCTTGGATGTGGCACAACATTTTTCTGTTTGCTTGTTGTACAAAACAATTTTATTTTGAAAACGGATAGCTAACTTCATTTTCCGCATGTATATAAATAGGTTGATCACCGCAAGAAAGAGAAATGGACTCTGCGCAGCTGTTACGTGTCAATCGTTTTAGGACGTTCATAAAACAGAGTATGACAATTCGAAGCATTTTTATAACAGCTGAAACAGATGATAAAGAATTTACATAGAATTGCGGGCAATCTATTTCTCCCAATTTTTTCCTTATTGGACAGCTAACTTCTCTTCTGTTACAGAAAATGCAGAAGCTACTCCTGATTTTATTTCCGCGCGGATCAATTCGAAACCAGCCACAGGCATCTAAATAAAGCGCGTTTAAGCCGTGTAATGCATAGCCAGAATCTGTTGCATCTCCTATAAGAACTTTCTGATAGCAGAAGCCTGCTGGAATTAACATACTTCGCAGCAATGCCGCTAAAGCATGTGATTTCGCAAAACAAATTCCTTCTTTATTTTTAATAGCATTCTCTGCACTTACAGTAATCATATCACTTTTTTTATCAAAAGAATGCTGAATAGTATCTCGTACAAACAGAAAAGCCAATTCTGCTTTTTTATCGGGTCCGCCGTTCTTTTTTCAATCTCAATTCGATTTACATAAATAAAAGGAGAGGAAAAATCAATAATACCAGGAATTTCTTCTATATAATCTTCTAATAAGGCGGATTGAATTTGTAATTCCATTATCTCATCATTCCTGTATAATTGTTTACTCTCATTGTAAATGAAAAACAGACCCCACTTGGTCCTAATTGTGAAGAAGGAACGAGTTTTCTATTGCAACATTTTAAAAATTGCATAATATTAAAACACTACAAGTCAAGTCCTTAATGTTGTGTAAATTCCAAAATACAATATTTTCAACCTTATTAATGAGAGAGGTATTGTTTTATTTGGCAGGAGGGGGATATCCCCCTCCTGCCAAATAAATTTCGAATTTTTAGGTGGTTATTCTTTCCCGATGATAACTGATTTTTTCTTCTGTTCTTCTGCCAAATCCATTAAAACGGCACCTATTAAGCGGTAAGCAGATTGAGTGTTTGGAAAAATGCGTATCACTTTTTCTCTTCGCCGTATCTCTTGGTTAAGTCGCTCTAATGCGTTTGTGCTGCGGATAAACTTATGGTAATTTACTGGTTCATTTAAAAATTGAATGGCGTCGTCAAATCCTTCTTCTAATTTTTCTATTACTTTTTTTAATTTTGAATCGCCCTCATACTGTTCAATGAACTCCTCCTTGAACTTCCTGGCATCTTCAGGCTTAACGGCATCGAAAATGCGTTTTACATTTGTTTTCACCTCCGTCACCCCTTTTTTAGGCATACTCTCTATGAGATTGCGTTTAAAATGAACTGTGCAACGTTGCCAGGAGGCTCCGATGAATATCTTTTGAACCGCCTTTTTAAGACCTGTATGCGCATCGGAAACAATCAGTTTTGGCGACTGTAAACCGCGAGAAATTAAGTGCTGAAAAAACGTCTTCCATGCTTCATAATTTTCTTCATGGTCCACTTGGAAACCCAATATCTCTCTTTCATTTCTGGTGTTAATTCCTGTCGCTATATATACTCCTTTAGAAACAACTTTATGATGTTCGCGCACTTTGATATACATGGCATCCACAAAAATATAAGCATAGTATTCCGTATTCAAAGGCCGATTCGCCCATTTGGCAACAATAGGATCCAGTTTCGCTGTTAATGAAGATACAAAAGATTTAGAAACGCTTTCTCCGCATAATTCTTCGATAACGTTTTTCACTTTACGGGTAGACACTCCATTGACCACCATCTCCAGCATCGAAAGCACAAACGCTTGATCACAACGTTGATACTTTTCAAAAACAGAGGGAGAAAAATCGCCACTGCGCGTACGCGGCACACGCAGTTTGACTTTTCCTATACTCATCATGTAGTTCCGTTCGTAAAAGCCGTTCCTATAATCAATACGAGCGTCTGAGCGTTCATATGCATCCGCCTTTAAATAATCACTTCGCTCTTTTTCCATATATTCATTTAAGACTAAAACAATCGTTGATTTGACCACCGCATCAATATTGGAATTCATAATAGAATCTTTCAAATTATCGAAGTTTAGGTTAAACTGTAATTGGGTCATAATTAATTCCTCCTACTTTGTTTGGTTTGGGTTAAAAACATTGTATCATAAGGAATTAATTTGGCCCTTTTTTATATTTTCTTTTTACACAATTATATGGACTCTATCACACTACACCTAAAAGGAGACAATATTTTGTTAAATTATCCGGAGAAATCATCTATTTTACAAAAACTCGAATTATTAAACGTTTATGGGACACTTACTTTTGAACAGAGCCTTATGTATGAGCGTTTAAAGCGTGGATTTAATGGAGAAAAACAACTTGCTTCTCGATTAAATTCAAGCCTTTTAGACAATTATACAGCGATTTATGATTTACGATTAAAAGTTAATGAAAGTGAAATACAAGTCGATTGTTTACTATTGATCGGACAAAAAATTTTTTTGTTTGAGGTAAAAAATTACCGTGGAAATTATCTTTTTAAAAATAATCAATGGTTCCTTGCCTCCTCGGGTAAAGAAATTAAAAATCCGCTTCATCAAGTACAACGCAGTGAGCTGCTTCTCCAAGAGTTTTTCTCCGAGCATCATCTTTCTCATCCATTTTCTTCAAAACTAATTTTCATTCATCCTGAATTTCATTTATACCAAGCTCCTATGCATACTTCTATTATTTTTCCTGCTCAAATGGAACAATTCATCCAATCACTTCATTTAGAATCAGCTAAACCAATTGAAGAGTCTTTTTATACCATAGCTGATACTTTGCGAAAACATCACCAAACTACTTCTTTATATGAGCAAATACCTGATATTTCATTTAGTCAATTGAAAAAGGGTATATTTTGCAAGCAGTGTAAATCAGTCATGGCGCCTTTCACGCACAAAACTTTCGTATGTCGTATTTGTAAACAAAAAGAATCCAAAGAAAAAGCTGTACTGAGAACTATTTACAATTACCAAATACTTTTTCCAGATGAAAGAATAACTCCTGAACGCATCTTTATTTGGATTGGAAAAACTGTTTCGAAGCGAACTATTCAACGCATATTAATCAAGCACTTTTCGATTCATAAAAATGGCCCTGAAACCTTTTATCAATAAATTCGTTAATGATTTTCAATCTACATCTTTTATTATACGAAGGAAAAAATTTTATATTATTTCGCAGGGGAGAGAGCGATACACTACTACGACTAACAAGAGGAATTTTCAGTGAATCAGTCTGAGTAAACGATTCTTCCACGACAAACAAGAAGAACTTTTCATAGATTCGTCTGAGTAAGCGGCTCTATTACGACAAACAAGAGAAAATTTTCATGGATTCGTCCGAATAGACAGCTTTACCATGACAAACAAGAGGAAATTTTCGCAGGTTCTTCCAGTTAAACTGTTCTACCACGACAAACAAGCAAAAGGTATCGTGCGTTTTGTCATAACAGGCCGGTTTTCTTTCCAATTAAAACTTTTGCAGCAATTATCTATTGCTTGCAAAAATTTATACTATATTTTGAACAAAAAAGCAGACCATGTATTGCAAAGGTCTGCTTACATCAAATTCACTTTATCACTTCGATCCCACCCATATAAGGACGTAAAACTTCTGGTACGACTACAGATCCATCCGCTTGCTGATAATTTTCTAAAATAGCGGTGACAGTTCTTCCAACCGCTAGTCCTGAGCCGTTTAGCGTATGGACGAAATTTGTTTTACCAGCTTCGTCACGATAACGAATACCTGCACGGCGAGCTTGGAAATCCTCGAAATTAGAGCAAGAAGAAATTTCCCGATAAGTTTCTTGTGTTGGAATCCATACTTCTATGTCATATTTTTTAGCGGCAGTAAATCCTAAATCACCAGTACTCATACTCATCACGCGGTAGGGGAGGTCAAGTAATTGCAGCACTTTTTCCGCATGGCCGGTTAATTCCTCTAATACCTCATAAGATTCTTCCGGTTTGGCGAATTGAACCAATTCTACTTTGTTAAACTGATGCTGACGAATCAATCCACGTGTATCACGGCCGGCTGAACCAGCTTCAGAACGAAAACAAGCACTGTAAGCAACATACTTCTTCGGCAAATCCGCTTCTGGTAATATTTCATCGCGATGAAAATTCGTTACTGGAACTTCAGCAGTCGGTATTAAAAAATAATCCCAATCCTCATTGATATGAAACGCATCTTCTTCAAATTTCGGTAATTGTCCGGTACCCGTCATGCTTTGTCTGTTTACGATAAAAGGGGGGATCATTTCTGTATACCCATGATGATCTGTATGGTAATCCATCATAAAACTAATTAACGCTCTTTCCAGACGCGCTCCCAACCCTTTATAGAAAACAAAACGGCTGCCGGTTACTTTCGCTGCGCGTTCAAAATCTAAAATACCCAGATTAGTGGCAACATCCCAATGCGCTTCTGGTTTAAAATCAAACGCAGGTATCTCTCCGGATTGTCTCACTTTCACATTATCATCTTCATCTTCTCCGATTGGAACTGTTTCATGTGGAACATTGGGAATAGACAACAGCATATCGTCCAGCTTTTCGTCCACTTCAGCTAATTCTGTATCTAATTCTTTTATTTCTTTGCTTACTCCTTGCATTTCACTAATTGCTTCAGACGCATCCTGTTTTTCTTTTTTCAATTGAGAAATTTGTTTCGATGCTTCATTTCGTCTTGCTTTTAATTCTTCTACTTTGGCTATAATAGATCTTCTTCTTTCATCACGGTCCCCAAAGCCGATGAGGGCAGATAAATCTTCGCCTCGCTTTTCTAATTTCTCTTTTATTTCTTTAAAATTATTGCGTAATCTTTTACGATCTAACAAAATCACCACTCCTTATGAAGTATTCTAATAACTATGCAATTTGTCACAGAGTTCCAAGCTTAGCTGGATTTACATATTTAAAGCGATGCACTAAAATTTAAAATTCAGCTTATTTTCTTCACACTTACCTTTACACTCTGATTTATTAATGAAAACTTTATACATTCAACCATCTCAAAAGGACCCCTTGTTCACATAAAAAGATAATGACAGCTGATTAACATGGATAACCCACACTCCATCTTTACATAACTCGATTTTTTCTATAGTCCATTTAAAACTGCATAAAAAAACTCCCATCCCTAATAAACATAGGGACGAGAGTTTTTCCCGCGTTGCCACCCAAATTGGAGATTCATTATTCTCCCGACTTTGTAAATGGATAACGGCTTTTAACCGGATGTTTGATTAAAACATCAGTTTCAGGATGGATTCAGGATGCTGTTCTATCGATTCACACCAACCATCGATTCTCTTAAAAGAAAAAGCATGCTTACTATTTCCTGGCTTTACTGTTCATCTTCTTTATTGACTGCGGTCAGCCATACGGTCAGAACCTTCTAAAGTACTCATTTCTAACCCTTTCATCGCTGTTCCAAGTCCTTTTGACAATTCACCAATCAATTTGAAATCCTGATAATTTTCCGTTGCTTGAACAATAGCTTTAGCAAACTTTTCAGGATCATTTGATTTAAAAATACCTGAGCCGACAAAGACACCATCAGCGCCTAGTTCCATCATTAACGCTGCATCTGCTGGAGTTGCTACACCACCTGCAGCGTAATTGGTAACCGGGAGGCGGCCTTGCTCACGAATATCCATCAGTACATCAAATGGGGCAGCATGGTCGCGTGCAAAAACCATGACTTCATCTGCGCTCATAGCGATAAGCTGACTGATTTCCGCATGGATTTGTCTTAAATGACGTACTGCTTCTACGACATTCCCTGTTCCCGGCTCACCTTTTGTCCGAAGCATTTTAGCACCTTCGCCAATACGACGGGCTGCTTCTCCAATATTACGCGCCCCGCAAACAAAAGGGACGTTAAAATCAGCTTTATTGATATGGAATACTTCGTCTGCCGGTGTTAAAACTTCACTTTCATCAATAAAATCGACGCCTGAAGCTTCTAAAACCCGTGCTTCAGTAATATGACCAATTCGGCCTTTCGCCATGACAGGTAAAGAAACAGCGTTCATCACTTCTTCTGTAATAGTGGGGTCAGCCATTCTCGCAACGCCGCCTTCTTTCCGAATATCTGAAGGCACTCTCTCTAATGCCATCACCGAAACGGCTCCTGCTTGTTCAGCTACTTTAGCTTGCTCAGCGTTCACCACGTCCATGATGACGCCGCCTTTTTTAAAATCGACCATAATATATTCGCTCCTTTATTAACCAAGCAGCAATTTACCACTTAGTTATCATAGATTGAAAAGCACGATATCATTTCTTAAAACAAATCCATAAATTTATGGTATAAATCGGAGAAAAATGTTCCAATTCCACCAAGCATCAAACTGAACCAATTTTTCTTATCGACATCTTCAGCAGCAACAACTTCAGCTGAGACCGTTTTATCGTCATCTAAAATATAGCCGAAATCTTCATCTTCGTCAAATTCTAATTCAGCAGTGCCGATTTTTTCTCCTTTTTTAACTGGAGCTTTTAAGTTTCCTTCTTCATCCACAACATCTTTATCGATATTATAATCAAGGGAGTATTTGTCTTCATCGCCTTTTTTAATCGGAGCTTCTACATTATCTTTTAACTGTACTGCCACACTCTTTTCTTTCCCTTTCGTAACAGGGACATCCTGGTCATCAAAAGTATAGCCTGCTTCAAACAATTCTTTTTCTTCAAATTCATCAAAACCATAATCTAATAATTTTGCCGTTTCTTCAAAACGTTCTTCTTCACTTTTCGTTTTCATGACAACGGTTATTAAACGTTGATCATCTTTTTCCGCTGTAGCTGTAAACGTATAACCTGCCTGATCTGTATTACCTGTTTTTAAACCGTCCACGCCCTCATAATAAAAAGGTTCATAAAAGGTAGCATCATGATCGAGCATCCAATTCCAATTTAAAATCTCCTGGTCATCAAATTTATCTTTCGGTACACTGGAAATCTCAAGCACTTCCGGATAATCTGTAACTAGGTGATACCCGAGTTGAGCAGAAGTTTTGGCAGACATTAAATTGGTATCGTCTGCTTCGGTTCCTTTTGGATGATCTCCATCAAGTGTATCGTTATCCAATCCGGTTGAGTTCACAAATTTATAATCAGACAAGCCAAGCTCTTCTGCCTTGTCATTCATCATTTTAACAAATTCGCCTTCAGAATCGGCGATTAATTCTGCAAGAACTACCGTTGTTGCGTTATCGGAGTTAATAGCCATTGCTTTATATAAATCTTCTACTTTGTAATCGACATCTTTACGAAGCCCAACTCCTGAAAAATCATCGTTTGCAGATAATTTATAAGCATAATCACTGACTTGTGTCTTTGTATCCCAATCAATATCTCCATTATCGATTGCTTCTAACACGAGGTATTCCGTCATCATTTTAGTCATGCTAGCTGGAGGTAACGCATTGTCTGCGTCTTTTTCATATAAAACTTTTCCTGTGTCTGCATCCACAATAATGGCTGATTTTGCTTTTGTTTCTAACGATTTTGCTTCTGATGCTTGTGGGTATAAAGCGATCGCCAATATCATAGCAAAGAATAAAGTATACCAGACTTCTTTTCTTAAATTCTTTAACAACTTTCCAACCTCCAACAAATTTCTATCGTTTTTAACACACGAAAGGGTATAAACCAGTCTTAGATTTATGTAGCAGTAAAAAAGAAGACCTTTCGTACTGAGTTTATCGAAACTACTTGTCATTTTATTTGCTTTTTCCAAAGCCAAAAACTGATGAAAACTTGGCATTCGCTAAAACTTTATAGCGAATGCTTTTGTTGTTCTCATACAGAAAGAAAATTTAATATTTTCTTTCTGCTTCAAATAGTTTCAAACGCTCGTCATAGAACTCTTTTTAACAAATGCCAAGTTCCAAATAATCGCAGCCTTTAGTTTATACCTTTGATGCGTGTTCTATTATTTATTATCAAACAGAATAATTTGGTGCTTCTTTTGTTACCTGTACTTCATGCGGGTGACTCTCACGTAAACCTGCATTCGTAATTTTTATAAACTGTGCGTCTTCTCGTAAAGAATACAAATCTTTTGTACCGCAATACCCCATACCGGCACGAATTCCGCCGATTAGTTGATGGGTTGTAGAAGATAATTTTCCTTTATAAGCCACGCGGCCTTCAATGCCTTCGGGAACTAATTTTTTGGCGTCTTCGGCATCCTGGAAATAACGATCTTTAGATCCGGATTTCATGGCACTTATAGAGCCCATACCGCGATACACTTTATACTGACGTCCTTGGTATATTTCCATTTCACCAGGGCTTTCATCTACTCCGGCAAATAGGCTGCCTAACATGACGGCATTTGCTCCAGAGGCTAATGCTTTAATCACATCACCGGAATATTTAATCCCACCATCTGCTATAATAGCAACACCGTGTTTTTTCGCTTCTTCTGCACAATCATAAACGGCAGTAATTTGGGGTACACCAATACCCGCAATAACTCGTGTTGTACAAATAGAACCAGGTCCAATACCAACTTTAATCACATCAGCACCCGCTTCAATTAAATCTTTCGTAGCTTCTGCAGTTGCAACGTTTCCGGCAACCACCGTAAGTTCAGGGTAAGTGTCTTTTACATGCTTCACATTATCGATTACACCTTGTGAATGACCATGGGCAGTATCAATGACGATGACATCCGCTTGAGCTTCGACTAATTTCGCTATACGGTTCATCATATCAGCAGTTACACCAACGGCAGCTCCTACAATTAAACGACCGTGTTCATCTTTCGCAGAATGAGGATATTCGGTTACTTTTTCTATATCTTTAATGGTAATTAAACCACGCAATACTCTATCGTTATCGACTAGTGGAAGTTTCTCGATTCTATATTGCTGTAACACTTTCTGTGCTTCTTCTAAAGTAGTGCCAACATGACTCGTGATTAAATTATTGCTTGTCATGACTTCAGAAATAAAAGTGGAGTATTCTTCAATAAAACGTAAATCACGGTTCGTCAAAATACCAACAAGTTTTTGTTCCTCCGCATTATTCACGATAGGGACACCAGAAATACGGTATTTCCCCATCAAATGCTCGGCATCGTATACTTGATGTTCAGGAGTTAAAAAGAACGGATTTGTAATAACGCCGCTTTCTGAACGTTTTACTTGATCGACCATTTCTGCTTGTTCTTCGATACTCATGTTTTTATGGATAACCCCAAAACCGCCTTGACGTGCCATTGCAATCGCCATATCGGATTCAGTTACTGTATCCATGCCCGCACTGATAAGCGGAGATTGTAAGGTTAATTTATCTGTTAAAGTTGTAGAAACATCTACATCTTTTGGCAATATATCTGATTTACCAGGTAAGAGTAATACATCATCAAAAGTTAATCCTTCTTTTTGAAACTTGCCCACTGTTTATTTCCTCCTTTTTTTGGTCAAACGATGTTCCATTTCTTTAAACATGTTGTTCTAATTTTACACCTTTTTTACGTTTAAATTCAATAAAAAGTATCTTTATTTTCTTCAAATAAGTAAAAGGTTCATAAAATTTTAATATATTGCCGCTTACCAGAGAAAAACCCCAATAAACGGCAATGCTTTTTCTTTTATTCTTCTATATCTGAATCATCTGAAGTATTGTCTTCTTCATCTCCAGCATCTTCTTCCACTTCTTCTTCCGGAGACTCGTCGATAATTTTAGCAACAGTGGCAACTTCTTCTTCGCCTTGTAATCGAATGAGGCGGACTCCTTGGGTACTCCGTCCAGTGATCGAAATACTTTCCACTGGAATCCGAATGAGTACTCCCTCTACGGTAATCAGCATAATATCTTCCTCACCGTGCACAATTTTCACCGCAGAAACATCGCCTGTTTCTTCCGTCAGTTTACAAACAAAATAACCTTTTCCGCCTCGGTTCGTTCGACGGTACTCTTCAGTCGGCGTACGTTTACCGATACCTTTATTGGTGACATGGAGGATATAAGCGTCTTCTTCAATAATTTCCATCGAGACGACTTCATCGTTTTCGCGCAAGCTGATCCCTTTTACACCTGCAGCGTTTCTTCCCATTGCCCGCACGACTGTTTCATCAAAACGAATAAAGTACCCTTGTCTTGTTGCAATACCAATGTCTTTTGTTCCATCTGTTTTTCGCACAGAAATTAAATCATCGTTTTCTTTTAGATGAATGGCAATCAAACCGCTTCGTCTGATATTAGCAAACTGTTTTAGTTCCACTCGCTTAGCTTGTCCATTACGAGTCGTAAAGAATAAATAATTATCTTCCGAGAACTCTTTTACTGTGATAACGGTATTAATCCATTCATCATTCTCTACTTGCAGTAAATTAATAATCGGGATACCTTTAGCTGTTCGGCCAAATTCAGGGATCTCGTAGCCTTTTAAGCGGTATGCTTTCCCTTTATTAGTAAAAAACAGGATGGTGTCATGGGTCGATGCGGAAGTTAAATGCTCGACAAAATCGTCTTCATGCGTTCCCATTCCCTGGATACCTCTGCCACCACGGTTTTGCGTACGATACGTCGTTGCTGGGAGACGTTTAATATAATTATTATGAGTTAACGTAATAATAATATTTTCTTCCGGAATTAAGTCTTCATCTTCAAAGAAGTCCAAGCCGCCCATGGCAATCTCTGTACGACGTTCATCATTGTACTTTTCTTTAATCTCCGTCAGTTCTTCACGAATAATATTTAACACTTTCTCATCGTCCGCTAAAATAGCTTTTAATTCTTTAATTTGCTCGATTAACTCAGCATATTCGGTTTCAATTTTTTCTCTTTCCAAACCTGTCAAACGCTGTAAACGCATGTCAAGAATTGCTTGTGCCTGCTTATCGCTTAATCCAAAACGTTCAATTAAGCCTGTTTTGGCTATGTCTGCTGTTTTCGATTCACGAATCAGCGTGATCACTTCGTCTAAATGATCTAAAGCAATTTGCAGTCCTTCCAGAATATGAGCTCGTGCTTCTGCCTTATTTAACTCAAATTGTGTACGGCGTCGTATTATTTCGATTTGGTGTTTTAAATAATATTCTAAGCATTGTTTCAAAGTTAGCACTTCTGGTTTTCCGTCTACTAAAGCTAACAGATTAATCCCGAAAGTAGTTTGCAAAGCTGTATATTTATATAAATTGTTAAGAACGACATTTGCATTTACATCACGTCTCAGCCGCATGACAACACGCATACCGTTACGATCTGATTCATCGTTTAATTCGGTTATTCCATCAATCTTTTTGTCTCGGACCAGTTCGGCAATTTTTTCGATTAATTTCGCTTTATTCACTTGATAGGGGAGCTCGGTAACTAAAATAGTCGTTGTCCCGTTGGGATTTTCTTCGACTTCTACACGAGCCCGAATTGTAATAGAACCCCGTCCTGTTTCATACGCTTTTCGAATTCCACTTCTTCCTAAAATAATACCGGAAGTAGGGAAGTCCGGTCCATGAATATAGTTTTCCATCAACTCTTCTGTCGTGATATCCGGATTCTCACTGACAGCTAAAACTCCATCAATTGTCTCTCCTAATTGGTGGGGTGGAATATTTGTTGCCATCCCGACTGCAATACCAGACGAACCGTTTACTAAAAGGTTTGGATAACGAGCAGGGAAGACAACAGGTTCTTTTTCTGTTCCGTCATAGTTATCTTGATAATCGATGGTATCCTTGTTAATATCACGTAACATTTCCATCGTTAATCTCGACATTCTTGCCTCCGTATAACGCATTGCAGCAGCTGAATCTCCATCAACCGATCCGAAATTCCCATGCCCGTCTACTAGTAAATAACGGTGGCTGAAATCCTGTGCCATCCGAACCATTGCTTCATAGACAGCAGAATCCCCATGCGGATGATACTTACCGATAACGTCACCGACAATACGTGCAGACTTTTTATAAGCCCGATCGGTGTGCATACCTAAATCCTGCATTGCATATAAAATACGACGGTGTACTGGTTTTAAACCATCTCGCACGTCAGGTAAAGCACGAGAGACAATTACACTCATTGCGTAATCTAAAAAAGACGTACGCATTTCATCACTAATATTTATTTGTTCTACGCTTGGTCGTTGTTCTTCCACTGGTTATTTACCTCCTAATGGATACATCCTTATCGCTTCTTGTTCAGCAAAAGGTTAAACATCCAAATTCTGCACATTATCAGCATTTCCTTCAATAAATTCTCTTCTAGGCGCCACTTGGTCACCCATTAATATATTAAAAACTTCATCTGCATCTATCGCATCTTTTAATTCCACTTGTAACAATGTGCGAGACTCTGGATTCATCGTTGTTTCCCACAACTGATCATCGTTCATTTCTCCAAGCCCTTTATAACGCTGAATATCAGGTTTAGGCGAAGCAGGTAAATCTGGTAAGAGCTTGTCAAGTTCTTCATCATTATAAACATAGTGTAATTTCTTTCCTTGTTTTACTTGGTATAAAGGCGGCTGCGCAATATAAACATAGCCGTACTCAATCAGCGGCCTCATATAACGATAGAAAAATGTGAGAAGTAATGTTCGTATATGCGCACCATCTACGTCCGCATCCGTCATAATAACAATTTTATGATATCTCGCTTTTGTTATATCAAAATCTTCTGCAATGCCTGTTCCGAGAGCCGTTATCATCATGCGCACTTCATTATTTGATAAAATTCGGTCCAAACGCGCTTTTTCAACGTTCAAAATTTTACCCCGAAGTGGGAGGATAGCTTGAAAATGACGATCACGCCCGGATTTAGCCGAACCGCCGGCAGAGTCCCCCTCGACAATATATAATTCACTTATTTCCGGATCTCTTGAAGAACAGTCCGCGAGCTTCCCGGGTAAATTGGATATTTCTAAAGCACTTTTTCGTCTCGTTAATTCACGGGCTTTTTTGGCTGCCACCCGAGCTCTGGAGGCCATAAGACCTTTTTCAACTATTATTTTTCCGACATTCGGATTTTCAATGAGAAATTTACTGAAAACATCGCTGAAAACGGAATCCGTTACAGTTCGAGCATTACTATTTCCTAATTTTGTTTTCGTCTGACCTTCAAATTGCGGGTCTGTATGCTTGATGGAAACAATAGCAGTCATGCCTTCACGCACATCATCACCGCTTAAATTATCATCTTCATCTTTAAATAGATTACTTCTTCTGGCATAGTCATTAATGGCGCGCGTTAAAGCCGTACGAAATCCAGCTTCATGCGTCCCGCCTTCATACGTATGGATGTTATTGGCAAAAGAAAATAAATTGCTTTGAAAACCGTCATTATACTGCAGAGCAATCTCGACTTCGACGTTCTGGTCTTCTCCATTCGCATAAATAGGATCATGTAAAACCTCTCTTGAACGGTTCATAAATTCGACATATGACATGATGCCGCCCTCATAATAAAACTCTACTGTTTCATTATCATTTTCCCGTTTATCTGCAAGCGTGATGGTTAATTGCCTGTTTAAAAATGCTAACTCCCGAAGCCGTTGTTTTAAAATATCATAATCATATTCCAATGTTTCATCGAAAATTTCCGGGTCAGGTTTGAAATGAATCTTCGTACCGGTAATTTCCGTATCTCCAATTGTTTCAACAGGTCCTTGGACTACTCCTTTTTCAAAATGAATATAGTGAATTTTTCCGTCACGATGGACGTATACATCTAAAAAAGTAGATAAAGCATTCACTACAGCTGCACCTACACCGTGCAGACCACCAGATACTTTATAACCGCCGCCGCCAAATTTACCGCCAGCATGCAAAACAGTTAAAATAAGTTCAACAGCAGGTTTTCCAGAGTCCTCATGAACATCAATAGGAATGCCTCGACCGTTATCTACGACTGATATACTATTATCTTCTTCGATCGCGACATCAATTTGGGTACAATAGCCGGCAAGCGCTTCATCAATACTATTGTCGGTAATTTCCCATACCAAATGATGGAGCCCTCTTCCCGTCGTTGTACCAATATACATACTTGGCCGCTTTCTTACTGCTTCTAACCCTTCCAATACCTGAATTTGTTCTGCATCATACGCTTGTTCTTGCGTCACTTTATCTTCCATCTGCTCAATTCACCTTCATTTCTTAGTCACTTCTATTTAATCCATCGTCGTTTCATACAGTTCATCCCGATTTTTTAAAGTTAATCTGGATAGAGGACTGCAATAAATCCCTTCATCCGTTAATACGAGAGATTTCGCACCTGCTTTTTGGCCGAACAATTTTTCATTTTGTTCATGCTCTCGTACAATATGCATTAATCGTCTGGAATCCTGTATCAAATCAGCTTCTAAAATAGCTATAATATTTTTTGATTTGATGACTAATTCATTGCCTATATAAATAAACATCTTATACCAACGCTCCATTTGCTACGGAATATACACTTGCTTCTTTCATCGTTTCATGGTCAATTCCATCTACTGTCGTGGTTGTTACAAAGGTTTGTACTTTACCTTGAATAGCACTTAATAAATGAGATTGGCGAAAATCATCTAGTTCACTTAAAACGTCATCTAATAATAAAATCGGATATTCACGTGTCTGGTGATAAATTAAATCAATTTCAGCAAGCTTTAAAGACAAAGCCGTTGTTCGTTGTTGCCCTTGAGAAGCAAATTGTTTTACATCTCTCTCATTAATAAATAACTGCAAATCATCACGGTGAGGGCCGATTAAAGTCGTACCTCTGTAGCGTTCATTTGTTTCATTTTTTTCATAGGCTGCAGTCATTTTCTCTATAATTTGTTCTTTACTGTCTTCGGCCGTTACATGAACGCTGGGCTGATATTCAATATCCAGTTCTTCTAAACCGCGGCTAATTTCTTTGTGAATAGGGAGGGCCCATTCTTTTAATAAATCCAAAAAGAAATAACGTTTTTTTAAAATGACAGCTGCATGCTGGACTAATTGTTCCGTTAGTACGTGTAAAACAGCTGGATCAGTTTCTCGCTGCTGCAATTGTTTTAAAACATGATTTCGCTGTTTTAAAATCTTTTGATATTGGGTGAGATGATAGACATACATCGGTTCGATCTGTCCAAGTTCCATATCAATAAATCTCCGTCTTACTTGCGGAGACCCTTTCACTAAAGATAAATCTTCAGGTGCGAACATGACAACGTTCATATGACCAATATATTCACTTAAACGACTTTGTTCCAAATGGTTAATTTTCGCCTTTTTACCTTGATGATGGTACACCAGCTCTAGTGGGACTAGCTGATCGCCTTTTTTAACTAATTCTGCCTGAATCCTGGCAAATTCTTCTTCCCATTTGACTAATTCTCTATCGTTTGCCGTTCGGTAAGATTTCGTAAAAGCTAATAAATAAATTGCTTCTAATAAATTAGTCTTTCCTTGAGCATTTTCACCAATAATCACATTTATATTCGAATCAAAAGTAAGTTCTTCGGAAGCATAATTACGAAAATTTTTTATTTGTATATTTTTCAAATACATGCATTATTCCTCATTTTTCAACACGTACAGCAAATTGATGTTCCTCATCCAATTTGACAACATCTGCTGGATAAATCTTTCTCCCTCGGCGGTATTCTAATTCATTGTTCACGTAAACACCCTGATCTTGAATATAATGTTTAATCATGCCGCCTGAATCAAATATATTCGTTAATTTCAGTAATTGGCTTAACGTCACATACTCACCTGTGATTTGAATTTCTTCCATGTACCCGTTCATTCCTTTTCTCCATTTTTCATATAGAAAACCGGCAATCAATAATGAACCTCTTTTAGAAAATGTTTTTTTCTACCTATGTTCATTTTTCAGTACACTGAAATAACATGATTTCCAATTTAGTTATCTATCTTTGTACAAAATCGCTTATATTCTATTCTACTAAAGATTTAACACGATTAAAAGGTTTACCCCTTTTTTATTTAAAATCGAATGACATATGCTTATTTTTCATTTTATCACGATTCCCCACCATAAAAATGGTCAAATACAAAAAGAAAACTCACCAGTTATTTGGTGAGTTAAATTGCTATTTATTAAAATGTCCGGACTGGTAAGATTAATTGCAAAATATGATTATCTTCTGGTGTTTTAATAATAAAGGGACGCATAGCCCCGGTAAAATTAATTTGTACGGTTTCAGCATCAATCGTTCTTAATGTTTCTAATAAGTATTTGGAGCTGAATGAAATCTTTAAATCCTCGCCTTCCACTGAAATAGCGGATAGTTGTTCTTTCACATTTCCAATCTCGGGAGAGTTACTCGTGATTTCAATATAATGATTATCCATTGTATCCAGGCGTATAACATTATTTTGATCACGATTGGACAGCAGGGCTGCTCTTTCAATAGTCCTGATTAGTTCTTTCGTATGTACAGATAAAGTAGTTTGACTGTCGCTTGGAATTAAACGGGAAGTGTCAGGATAATTTCCACTTAGTAAACGAGATAAGAAATAAAATTCATCGGTGTAAAAAAGAACTTGGTTAGATAAAATAACCATTTTTATCGGTTCATCCTGATTATCGATTATTTTATTCAGTTCTTGCAAACTGCTTCCCGGAATCACTAGGGACATCTCTTCCAAATTCTCATCCACTTCCATTGTTCTTAAAGCCAAACGATGGCTGTCCGTTGCCGTGAAAGTAATTTGATTTGGTTTAAGTGCTATATGCACACCTGTCAGTATAGGTCTTGTTTCCATCTGTGATACAGCGAACACGGTTTGCCGAATAGACGTTTTTAAATCTTTTGCCCGAAATTCGATTGTCTCCTCTTGATTGGGGATATCCACATGTGGATACTCTTCAACGCTTTGACCATACAGAGTAAAAACAGCTTTTCCTGATTTGATTACTGTTTTAAAATTTTCTTCAACGTTAATTTCAACAATCTCTTCTGGTAATTTTTTAATGATCTCAGAAAAGTGGGGGACAGGCAATACAATTGCTCCTGGTTCTATATCTGAAATGATTTTTTCTTCGATAGCCTCTTCATTCTCATCTTCAGATTCGATTGTTTTCGTTTCAGGAATGAGGGATTGGATGGTTATATTTGAATTACTTCCTGTTAATAGAGCAGAAGCTTGTTTCACCTCAATTTTCATTCCTGCTAAAATCGGATGAACTGTTTTAGAAGAAATGGCGTTCGATACAGTTTGAATACTTTGTAATAAATATTTTTTTTGGATGGTTAATTTCATGATTGCTCCTCCTCGAATAAAATAAAACGCTGTTACTTATATTAGTTTTATAAGTAATCATAGTAATAAGGCTTGTGGATATGTGGATAAGCTTGTGCAATGTTTGTCACTGGTGTTTTTTGTTTGTTATTAATATGTGGGTAAAATTGTTCGTGAAAACGGGTTTATCCACACCCTTTTTAGATGCTGTTTTTTATTTCTTCTTTATATGTGGTTATTTCACTTGCGACACTTTGATCCTTATTCATTTCGCCAACAATCTTTTTATGGCCATGAATAACCGTCGTATGATCACGGCCTCCAAATTCTTCCCCTAATTTAGGTAATGATAAATCTGTCAGTTCTCTTGCTAAATACATCGCAACCTGCCTGGGAAAGGCGATGGTTTTTGTGCGCTTTTTAGATAATATTTCTTCTACTGTAATGCTGTACTTTT
Source organism: Pseudogracilibacillus sp. (assembly GCA_035301305.1). Lineage (GTDB taxonomy): Bacteria > Bacillota > Bacilli > Bacillales > Amphibacillaceae > Pseudogracilibacillus. The sequence continues at coordinate 28,462 of DATGUO010000071.1, read as the reverse complement.
TGCTGACATATTCTTGAATCCCTTTAACGGTTATTTCCTTTGGTCTATTGTTGGGGATAATGTCTTTCAATGCCTCTGTAGCAAGTTGGACATTGATGTCACTATTGATTAAAGAGGAGTAAGCAATAACACGAATTAACGCACCTTCCAGTTCCCGAATGTTTGTATTAATTTGATTCGCAATATAAAGCAACACATCATTTGTTATATCATTCAAGCCCTCTGCTTTCGCTTTTTTGGAAAGGATAGCAATTCTCGTTTCTAAATCAGGTGGAGAAATATCAGTGATTAAACCCCATTCAAAACGCGAACGCAGACGTTCTTCCAGTGTGGGAATTTCTCTGGGAGGCCTGTCGCTCGAGATGATAATTTGTTTGTTTTCTTCATGCAACGTATTAAATGTATGGAAAAACTCTTCCTGTGTTTGTTCCTTCCCAGCTAAAAATTGAATGTCATCAATTAATAAAATATCGACACTGCGGTATTTATTCCGGAAAAAATCCGCTTTATTTTCCATAATGGAATTAATAAATTCATTCGTGAACTTTTCCGAGGATAGATACGCAACTTTCCTGTCCGGATGATATTCTTTCACATAATGTCCAATCGCATGCATTAAATGGGTTTTCCCTAAACCGACGCCTCCATAGATAAACAGAGGATTATATGATTTGGCCGGGGCTTCGGCAACTGCCAAACAAGCTGCATGAGCAAAACGATTCGCAGCTCCAACCACAAACGTATCAAAAGTATATTTCGGGTTTAACATATTTGGATTAGGACTGGGACTTACAGGTTGTTCCGGTTTTTCTGCCGGTTCTTCTTGTTTTTCTAATTCTTCTATGGTTTCAAACCGTACATTTATTTTAGATCCAGTCATTTCATATAATAAAGAATCGACGACGGATGTATATCGCTGATCCAACCAGTTTTTTGTAAAGTCATTAGGAACGGAAACAATCAATATGTCTTCTTTTAATTCTTTTGCATTGGTTTGGCTTAGCCATGTATCATAGCTTGGTTTACTTATTTTGGATTGCATTTCAGTTAATATATAATTCCATAATTCTTCAATATTTTCCAACTCGTACACCTCTTATTCTAAATAATCCACGCAAAATAAGTTTAAAAATCCTTTCACAATTCTCGTTTAAAGAAAATGAATGAGAATCTTTGAAAGGAGTATCAGGTTCTTTTATGTAAAATATAAATAATTTTATAATTGCTGTTCGCGTCTGCTTCTGAAAGCTTTATCTTTATTATATGCCAGCGGTCAGGCTGGATTATGATTGATAATAAACCAGTGTATATGGAAACAGTTATCCACAGGGCAAATAACATCAACATTTCATGAACGTTGTTAACATGTTATCCACAAGCTGTGGGTAAGTAAACATGAGGTATACTTATTCACAGGTGGGAACATGTTAATAATATCAAAAAAAAAGAGAGGTTTCAATGTTTTTTGACGTTTATCCAGAAGTTATTCCCAATCTGAATAAAAAATATCAACAAGTGTGATTTTTGTTAATTACTTGTCTACAACTCATGTTTGTGAAAAAGTTCCTGAAAATATATCTTAATAGTATTGTGGATAAATGGATGCCTGGAAAAATGATTTTTGCTCATCGTTGACTATTGGCTTTGTATTTCGTATAATTAGCAAGAAAGTTTTATAAGAAGATTATGATTTAGGGACGCTTTCATTTTTCAAAAATGCAATAAGCATATAAAACTGTTATGTTAAGATATAAAGTTTAAAAAGAATGCATATAATTTTTTAAAAGGCCGTTTCTAAATGATATAATTTACTTGGAGGAGGTGCATGAAATGAAAAGAACATTTCAACCGAATAATCGTAAACGTAAAAAGGTACACGGATTTCGTTCTCGCATGAGTACAAAAAATGGTCGTAAAGTTTTGGCCAGCCGTCGTCGTAAAGGAAGAAAAGTAATATCAGCATAGGCCACTGCAAGCACACAGTGGTCTTTTTTCTCGTGAAAATTGAAAAAGATATTAATGACTGGGGGATTGAAATGAAAAAATCCTATCGGGTAAAGGATCATAAAGAGTTTCAAGATATTATTTACTCTGGTAAATCTTTTGCAAATCGCGAACTAGTCATTTACTATAAAGAGAAGGTGACTCAACGTCATTTTAGAATTGGTATTTCAGTTGGTAAAAAAATTGGAAATGCCGTCCAGCGTAATAAAATAAAACGACATTTAAGAGAAGCTTTTCATTTTTTAGAAGATCAGATTAAACCAACAGTAGATATTATCATTATAGCAAGAAAACCTGCGATACATATGAATACATCAGAAATGGTAAGAAGTGTATCACATTTATTGAAAAAACAAAGATTGTTTTCTAATAGATGAGGTGGTTGTTTTTAGTTAGGAGGAAATTGATTGCGTAAAAAGTTTTTACCTATTTCTTTGCTCATCGGTTTTGCAGTTTTATTATCCGGATGTACCGATCTTAAAACGCCAATCAATGCAGAAAGTACAGGAATATGGAATGAGTATTTTGTTTATCCAATGTCCAAGTTTATTTTATTCTTCGCAGATTTACTAGGCTCTTACGGACTCGCTATTATTGTGGTTACTTTAATTATACGTACGATTTTAGTGCCTTTAAACGTAAAGCAATTAAAAAGTTCTAAAGGAATGCAGGATATACAACCTCAAATGAAAGAGTTACAGAAAAAATACAGTTCTAAAGATCAGAAAACACAGCAAAAATTGCAGCAGGAGACAATGGAGTTATTCAAAGAAAATGGAGTGAATCCTTTAGCAGGCTGCTTGCCTATTTTTGTACAAATGCCAGTATTAATAGCTATTTATCATGCTATTATGAGAACGGATGCGATTCAAGGCCATACATTTTTATGGTTTAGTCTAGATTCTCCGGATTACATTTTACCGTTAATCGCCGGGGGAGCAACATTTTTACAGCAAAAATTAATGATGTCAGGAAATACTGCTTCACAGAACCCGCAAATGGCTGCAATGCTTTATTTAATGCCAATCATGATTACTGTTTTTGCATTCTTCTTCCCATCAGCACTAGCGTTATATTGGGTAGTAGGGAACGTATTTATGGTTGCACAAACCATTTTCATTCGAAAGCCTATGATGAATAAGACAAGTACAAGTACTGGAGGAGACAAAAAGTGAGAGAAATAACTGCTAGTGGTCAGACAGTTGAAGAGGCGGTCCAATCAGCTTTACAGCAGTTAAATATCCAACATGAACAAGCTGAAATTGAAGTTATTGATGAGGGGAAAAAAGGATTTTTAGGAATTTTTGGTTCCTCTTTATCTGTAGTTAAAGTGACTGAGAAACGAGATCAGATTGCGGAAACAACCCAATTTTTAAAAGAAGTAACTGCTAATATGGGGTTGGATATAGAAGTCCATCCCACTGTAGAGAAGCAGCATGTCATGTTTGAATTATCAGGAGAAAAAATTGCTATTCTAATTGGAAAAAGAGGAAAAACCTTAAATGCATTGCAGTATTTAACACAATTGGTGTTGAATAAAGACTCCAAAGAGTATCAATCGGTAACTGTGGATGCAGAAGGGTACCGCAAACGACGCCAGGACACACTAGTAGAGTTAGCTCATAAAATGCACGATAAAGCCTTACGTTTGAATCGGAAAGTGGCGTTAGAACCGATGCCGGCTTATGAAAGAAAAATTATTCATAGTGCTCTGCAGGAAGCAAAGGACGTCTCGACCTATTCAGACGGGAAAGAGCCTCATCGTTACATTGTTATTCAACCAGCAGAATAAATGATTCAACATAAAACTCCCGAAAGATGGAAAATTCTTTTGGGAGTTTTTTTCGCAAAAGAAGAAAGTACAACATCTTCCTTTGTGTATAAGTGCAACGAAAGCTAAATGCAAGAAAAGAAAAATAAACTTATTCACAGTGTGGATAAGTTTATTTTAAAAGAGAAATATGCTATTCTATAAAACTAGTGATTATCTTTATTTCTATAGGACAGGTAAGAAAGCATACAGTTTTTTCCTGTATCGTAGAGCTAAGAAATATACTATTTATGTTCAACAAAAATCAAGTTTATCTGAATAGATTAAAAGGACGATAATGGAGGTGCCTTTATGATAGATACAGACACGATAGCTGCTATTTCAACACCAGTAGGAGAAGGGGCTATTTCAATTGTGCGTTTAAGTGGACCGGAAGCTTTCCAGATAGCAAATTACTTTTTTACAGGGGTTGAACTATCTTCTGTAGAAAGTCATACTTTTCATTATGGGAAAATAAAACATCCTGTATCAGGAGAAATTGCGGATGAAGTAATGATTTCTATCATGAAAGCGCCCAAAACTTTTACCTGTGAAGATGTTGTAGAAATTAACTGTCATGGTGGATTTGTTTCCGTTCGGCGGATTTTAGAAATGGTGTTAGAAAAAGGGGCCAGGCTGGCTGAACCAGGAGAGTTCACTAAGCGGGCGTTTTTAAATGGACGAATTGATCTTTCTCAGGCAGAAGCAGTGATGGACGTAATTGAATCGAAAACAGATCAAGCGATGAATGTAGCTTTACATCAATTGGATGGACGATTATCCAGACTCATTCATCAATTAAGACAACAATTAATTGAAACCATTGCTCATGTGGAAGTGAATATTGATTATCCGGAATATGACGACGTAGAAGAAATGTCTCACGAGATGATGGAAGAAAAATCAGCTTACGTACTTGAAGAAATCAATAAATTATTAGAAGTTGCCAAACAGGGGAAAATTCTGCGCGAAGGCATAAAAACGGCTATTATTGGCCGGCCAAATGTTGGTAAATCTTCATTAATGAACGCACTTGTTCAAGAAGACCGTGCAATTGTGACTGAAATTCCGGGAACCACACGTGATATTATTGAAGAGTACGTAAATGTTCGGGGAATTCCGCTCCAATTAGTTGATACAGCAGGCATAAGAGAAACCAAAGATATCGTTGAAAAGATGGGCGTCGATCGCTCGCGAAAAATTTTAGAAGAAGCTGATTTAGTATTATTCATGTTAAATAACAATGAAACATTAACCGAAGATGATCGAACTATTTTTAAAACGTTAGAGAATATGAACTATATTGTTCTGGTAAATAAAGTTGATTTAGACAATCGGTTGGATATAGAAGAAGTGAACCAGTTAACGAAGGGACACGCGGTTATTACCACTTCTTTAGTACATGACCGGGGAATTGATCAGCTGGAAACCGCACTATCAGACTTGTTTTTTAACACAGAAGGTGTAGATAACGATACTGCTTATGTATCAAATGTACGCCATATTCATTTATTAAAACAATCAAAAACAGCGTTAGAAGAAGCTAGAGAAGCTTTAGAACTAGCTGTTCCACTGGATATGGTGCAAATCGATGTCAGAAGGTCGTGGGAATTTCTTGGAGAAATAGTAGGGGATACAGCGAGTGATAGTTTAATTGATCAGCTTTTCTCCCAGTTCTGCTTAGGAAAATAAAAAAGAAAAAAGGAGTGAACGTGATGTCATTTAATGCAGGAGAGTATGATGTTATTGTAGTGGGAGCAGGTCACGCAGGATGTGAAGCTGCATCAGCTGCTGCAAAAATGGGTGCGAAGACATTAATGTTAACACTTAATTTAGATATGATTGCTTTTATGCCATGTAATCCTTCTTTAGGAGGGCCGGCAAAAGGAATTGTAATTCGTGAAGTAGATGCATTAGGCGGGGTAATGGGGAAGGTCATTGATGAGACCTCTATTCAAATGCGTATGCTAAACACTGGAAAAGGGCCTGCGGTTCGCGCATTGCGAGCGCAAGCTGATAAACCATTATATATACAGAAAATGAAAGATTTAATCGAGAATGAAGAGAATTTGACTTTGAAGCAAGCTATGGTCAACAATTTAATTATCGAAGATGGCGTTTGTAAAGGTGTGGTCACTGAAACACATGCAGCTTATTATGCGGACAAGGTGATTATTACAACAGGAACGTTTATGCGCGGAAAAGTGTTGTTAGGGGACATTGAATATGAAAGTGGCCCAAACAATCAGCGTGTTTCAAAAGCTTTGTCAGAAAACCTGGAAGAAATCGGGTTGGATATGATACGTTTTAAGACCGGAACGCCTCCACGTGTGAATAGTCATACGATTGATTATTCACAAACGGAAATTCAACCTGGAGATGAAAAAGTCCAAGGTTTTTCCTATGAAACGAAAGAATATCAGCGGGATCAAATACCGTGCTGGTTAACCCATACAAACGAAAATACACATAAAGTCATTAATGACAATTTGACATTATCTGCTATGTATTCAGGAATGAAGCGAGGAACGGGGCCACGTTACTGTCCGTCCATTGAAGATAAAATTGTCCGTTTTCATGACAAGCCAAAACATCAGGTTTTCTTAGAGCCGGAAGGTAAGGATACAGAAGAAGTGTATGTTCAAGGGTTATCTACGTCGCTGCCTGAATATATTCAACATGATATTGTTCGTTCCGTCCCAGGCTTGGAACATGCGGAAATGATGCGTCCAGGTTATGCGATTGAATATGATTCGATTCCACCGACACAATTGTGGCCAACACTTGAAACCAAACAAATTGCCGGTTTATTTACTGCAGGTCAGATTAATGGGACATCCGGGTATGAAGAAGCAGCAGCGCAAGGTATTATGGCAGGCATTAATGCTGTACTGGGGTTACGCGGTGAAGAACCATTTATTTTAGATCGTTCGGAAAGTTATATTGGCGTTCTAATTGATGATTTAGTTACCAAAGGCACAAGAGAACCATATCGTTTACTGACGTCTCGAGCAGAATACCGGTTGTTGCTGCGTCATGACAATGCGGATATCCGGTTAACCGAACACGGTTACCAACTTGGCTTGATTAACCAGGAAAGATATAATCGCTTTACAAATAAGTTATCAGACATCGATGATGGAAAAGAAATGCTATTTAAAAAAATTATTAAAGTATCCGATGAAGTACAAAATATCCTCACCAATGCTCGTTCAACACCTTTAAAAGAAGCTGTTCGCGCTTATGATTTATTGAAGCGTCCCGAAATAACGTTTCAGGTTATAGAACAAATTATTGGGGTTCAGTCTTTTGCAGAAGAAGTGAAAGAGCAAATCGAAATTCAAATTAAATATCAAGGCTATATTAACAAAGCGAATGAGCAAGTTGAAAAAATGTTGAAAATGGAAAGCAAAAAAATTCCACAAAACATTGACTATGACGATATTGACAGTATTGCTTTTGAAGCAAAAGAGAAGCTGAAAAAGATTAAACCTATTTCTATTGGGCAGGCTTCAAGAATAGCAGGCGTGAATCCGGCCGACATATCTATTTTGTTAGTCTATATCGAGCAGGGGAATATAAAACGAAAAGCTGAATAAAATATTCTTGCAGGAAGCAAGTGATGAATAGATACTGTTTAATAAAGGAAGCAGTATCTATTTCCATTTAATAACAGATGTAAAGGAGCCCAGGGTATGGATGAAACATCTTTTTTACAATCATTGGAAGGACAGGGGATAACCCTTCAAGCAGAACAGATAAGACAATTTGAATTATATTTTGAATTATTAACAGAGGAAAATAAAAAAATAAATTTAACTGCCATTACGGAAAAAGAAGAAGTTTATTTAAAGCATTTTTACGATTCTTTAAGCCCGTTATTTTACACTACTTTTAAAGAAGGAAGTACGATTTGTGATGTTGGAGCAGGAGCGGGATTCCCGAGTATCCCCCTGATGATTGTTCGACCGGACATACAGGTGACCATTATCGACTCTTTACAAAAGCGGATCCGTTTTTTAGAAGCATTAATACATAAACTTGGATTAACAAATGTGCATTTAGTTCATGGAAGGGCAGAAGAAATAGGCCAAGATTCTATTTATCGAGAAAAATATGATGTTGTCTTTGCGAGAGCAGTAGCTAAATTAAACGTTCTTGCCGAATACTGCTTACCCCTATGTAAAGTAGGCGGGAGTTTCATTGCGTTGAAAGGGGCACATGCAGAATTAGAAATAGAGGAAGCGCAAAAAGCTTATCAAGCTTTGGGGGAAGCTCAAATCAGCAGTGAAACATTCATTTTACCTCAGGAAGCAAGCGAGCGTTCTCTTGTTTTTGCAACGAAAAGAAAGCCAACTTCCAAAAAGTATCCTAGAAAACCAGGTACGCCTGCAAAAAAGCCAATTAAGTAAAGATTGGTTATTAATAATACATTTAAAGCTGAAATTATGATAAACTAAAAAGTATAGAATCTTTTTTCATAACATACATGCATTTTTAAGAAATAGATAATGTTTCACGTGGAACAATTAGAAAAATATGGATCAAAAAGGTGATGTGAACTATGCTGCAGTCTTTTAATCGATTGTTTTCAAGTGGGAAAAAATCGGAGGATGAAACGAGGGATTTACAAGATGATGTAGTACAATTGCCAGTTTCAAAGGTACAACGTAATATGTATCAGCCTAGAACGGAATTTGATGAAGAGAAAATCCAGGAATTAGCACAAACATTCCAAACTCACGGAATTATCCAACCAATCATAGTTAGAAAAACAGATGAAGAACAGTATGAATTGATTGCTGGTGAAAGAAGATTACGTGCTGCGAAATTCTTAGAATGGGAAACTATTTCATCTATTGTTCGTGATTTATCAGATGCAGAAACAGCTTCCATTGCCTTGATTGAAAATATTCAACGTGAGGAATTATCTGTTATTGAAGAGGCGCAGGCATATCAACAATTGATTTATTTGCATGAATTGACACAAGAAGCATTAGCTCAACGATTGGGGAAAAGTCAATCTACCGTAGCAAACCGATTGCGCCTGTTACAATTACCGGAAAATATACAGCAGGGGCTAATCGATAAACATATTACGGAACGTCATGCAAGAGCTATGATGAAGCTTGAGGAAGAAACTCAGATGGATGTATTTAATCAAATTGTAAAAGACAAATTAAATGTGCGACAGACCGAAGAGTTAATTGAAAAATTATTGGAAAAGCCGGTTAAAAAGAAGAAAAAGACTAAGCCAAAGATGGTCAGTAAAGATATTCGGATTGCTACGAATACAATTAGAGAATCATTAAAAATGATTACAGAAACAGGGATAGATGTAGAGTCCGAGGAAGAGGAATTAGATGACGTGTACCAAATAACAATAAAGGTAAAGAAATCGAAATGAGAAATGCATACAGTTTTACAATAGGTAGGTGCCATAATGGGTAGAGTAATAGCAATCACAAATCAAAAAGGCGGCGTAGGAAAGACAACTACAACTGTTAATTTGGGTGCCAGCCTCGCTTCGTTAGGGAATAAAGTATTATTAGTGGATATTGACCCTCAAGGGAATGCCACTAGCGGAGTTGGTGTTGATAAAGGTGATATGGATGAATGTGTCTATAATATCCTGATTGAAGATTTAAATCCGCGTAAAGTGTGCGTGGAAACGAATATGGCTAATCTTTCTGTCATTCCCGCCACTATACAATTAGCCGGAGCAGAAATTGAACTTGTTTCTACAATGTCCCGTGAAATCAAATTAAAAGGTGCAATTGATGATATTAAAGGTGATTTCGACTACGTATTAATAGATTGTCCACCATCTTTAGGTTTACTCACAATTAATGCTTTAACTGCATCGGATACCGTTTTTATTCCTGTACAATGTGAGTTTTATGCACTGGAAGGTTTAAGCCAATTATTAAACACCGTTCGATTAGTGCAAAAACATTTAAATAAGTCATTAATGATAGAGGGAGTTTTACTGACGATGTTGGATGCCAGAACGAACTTAGGCATTCAAGTCATTGAAGAAGTAAAAATGTATTTTCAAGACAAAGTGTATAAAACAATTATTCCGAGGAATGTACGACTGGGAGAAGCACCCAGTCATGGAAAGCCAATTATTGTATATGACCCCAAATCTAAAGGTGCAGAGGTCTACCTCGAACTAGCAAAGGAAGTGATGGAAGTTGGGCAAACGGTTAGGTAAAGGTTTAAATGCTTTAATAAATGATATTGAAGTCGATACTGACGAAAACGCTATTGAGCAAATTAGCGTTGATGAATGCCGAACCAATCCTTATCAACCCAGAAAAACGTTTGATGCTGATGCTATTGAGGAATTAAAGATTTCCATTTTAGAATATGGTATTATTCAACCATTGATTCTTCGCAAAAGCATCAAAGGATATGAAATTATCGCTGGAGAACGCAGGTACCGGGCGGCTAAAGAAGCTGGATTGACTCATGTTCCAGCAATTGTCAGAGAGTTTGACGACAGGGATATGATGGAAGTAGCTCTTCTTGAAAATTTGCAGCGGGAAGACTTAACAGTTATCGAAGAGGCGAATGCTTATCGTAATTTAATTGATGAGCTAGGTGTAACACAAGATGATCTGTCGCAAAAACTCGGAAAAAGTCGTTCTCACATTGCGAATACGATGCGTTTATTATCGCTTCCGGAAAATCTGATTCAATATATTAACAGTGGAGAATTGACTATGGGGCACGGCCGGGCAATCCTGGGTTTAAAAAAGAAGGAAAATATGGATGAGCTGATTGAAAAGGTACGTAGAGAACATTTAAATGTCCGTCAAGTGGAACAACTAATCCAGCAAATTAATGAAGGTAAGCGGAAGCCTAAGAAAAAAGAAAAAACGAAGGACCCCTATATTCAAGAAGAAGAATCAAAACTGACAGAAAGATTCAGCAGTAATGTTTCCATTAAAAAGCAAAAAAACAAAGGAAAAATTGAAATTGAATTTTACAATGACACGGATTTAAATCGATTGTTGGAACTCTTAGGAGAATAACTTGGATACTCTTAGGCTGACTTATTACTTAGTCAGCTTTTTCTTTAGGGAAATGGATAATGTTTCACGTGGAACATTTACATGTTGAATGCTGTTAAACTGTTTTATCGTTAAGTAGAACGAATGAAAGAAGCAGGGGAGAGTTATAAGATATAAAACTTTAGATAACACTCCAATAAATAAAAATGAAATGTTATGTAAAAGAACAAAAGTAAGACACATAACTATTGATGAAAGGTTGTGACATATTGAATCAGAAAGAGTTTAACTTGCATGATGTGGTGGAGATGAAGAAAGCCCATCCCTGCGGAGAGAATAACTGGGAAATTATTCGTATGGGCGCAGATATCCGCATAAAATGCTTAGGCTGTGAAAGAAGCATCATGCTACCGAGAAGCGAATTTAGTAAAAAATTAAAGAAAATCATAAAAAAAGCAAATGAGACCGAATAAAAGAGGCGAAAATTCGAGAAGCTGTAGTCAAAAAGAGATTTTACAGTCGAAAGAAGTGCTCAAAAAGCAATTTTAATGATTTGTTGTTTCGGAATAGAAAGTTTATAATACAAATTAGTTCATATTGAGTAGGGAACAGTTGAAGGAGTGGGGAAGAAACATGGCATTAACAGCAGGCATTGTCGGTTTACCAAACGTAGGGAAATCGACATTATTTAACGCAATTACAAAAGCAGGGGCAGAATCAGCAAACTATCCATTTTGTACGATTGACCCAAACGTAGGTATAGTCGAGGTACCGGATGAAAGATTAGTCCGTTTAACTGAATTAGTTCATCCTAAAAAAACCATACCAACAGCTTTTGAATTTACGGATATCGCAGGTATTGTAGAAGGAGCAAATAAAGGAGAGGGGCTAGGGAACCAATTTTTATCCCATATTCGTCAAGTGGATGCAATAGTTCAAGTCGTCCGGTGTTTTGAGGATGAAAATATAACACATGTGTCGGGGAATATTGATCCGCTAGATGATATAGAAACCATCAATTTAGAATTAATGTTAGCTGATTTAGAAACCGTTAACCGGCGTTATGAAAAAGCAGAAAAAATGGCACGCCAAAAAGAAAAATCTGCAGTCGAAGAATACAATGTACTGCATAGAGTAAAAGAAGGATTGGAAAATGAAACGCCAGTTCGGAATTTGGAGTTGGATGAAAACGAACAGAAAATTGTTCATGGGTTACATTTATTAACAGCAAAACCTGTACTTTATGTAACGAACGTGGGAGAAGATGAAGTTACTGATATGGAAGGCAATGAAAATGTCGACAAAGTAAAAGCATATGCAGAAAAAGAAGGCGCAGAAGTGATTGTCGTCAGTGCTAAAATAGAGGAAGAAATAGCTGAACTTGATCAGGAAGAAAAAGAAGTCTTTTTGGAAGAACTTGGAATCGATCAATCAGGATTAGATCAATTAATTGCAGCTACGTACAATTTATTAGGTTTGGCGACTTACTTTACAGCAGGGGAACAAGAAGTACGAGCTTGGACATTTACAAAAGGAATGAAAGCACCACAAGCTGCCGGGATTATTCATACGGATTTTGAAAAAGGATTTATCCGTGCGGAAACGGTTTCTTATGATGATTTAGCAGTAGCAGGCTCTATGGCACAAGCACGTGAAAATGGCCGAGTCCGATTAGAAGGAAAAGAGTACTTGGTCGAAGATGGCGATGTTATTCATTTTCGATTTAATGTTTAGTACAAACGAATGAAAAAGATTGTTTTTTGGAGTTGAATTTGGTATAATATGCACCTGTGAGTAATTGTTAAATTATTCCTTGCTCTTATGGAAGAGTCATGAGAGCCGCATAGACCAGAAGGAGGTGCAATAGGATGAGAGATTATGAGATTATGTATATCATCCGCCCGAATATCGAAGAAGAAGCACAAAAGAATGTAGTAGAACGTTTTTCAAACATTCTGACAGATAATGGGGCAACGATTGATAAAGTAGACGAGAAAGGTTCTCGCCGACTAGCATATGAAATTAATGATCATCGTGATGGGTATTATGTTGTTATCAATTTCAAAGGCGACCAAACTGCTGTAAGTGAATTTGATCGTCAAGCAAAATACTCTGATGATATTATTCGTCACATCGTTGTTCGTAACGACGAACAATAAAAGGGAGGGATTCTTCATTGAATAGAGTCGTTCTAGTTGGAAGACTAACCAAAGATCCCGATTTACGTTATACACCAAATGGTGCTGCTGTTGCCAATTTTACTATTGCCATTAACAGACCGTTTAAAAATCAGCACGGAGAAAATGATGCGGATTTTATCAACTGTGTTGTATGGAGGAAAGCAGCAGAAAACCTTGCAAATTATATGAGAAAAGGCAGTCAAATTGGTGTCGATGGAAGATTGCAAAGCCGTACCTATGAAAACCAGGAAGGCAAAACAGTCTTTGTAACAGAAGTTGTAGCTGACAGTGTGCAGTTTTTAGAGTCGAAGGGTTCTAGAAATACAGATGGTGGAGGATATAGTCAACAAAACTCTTACCAACAGCAGCGTTCAAATCCATCGCAACAACCATCATCAAGTCAAGAAAAGTCGAGCCCGTTCGAAAGCAGCGGGGAACAGGTGAATATTTCAGATGATGACTTGCCATTTTAGAAATCGAGCATTAGTTGGTGATTAAAACAATTAAGTAAGATAATATATTTTTTTAATCATGAACTTAGCTGTGTGCGAAAAGTGTAACAGAACAATTTTAAATAAATGAGGTGAATAGAATGAGACGTGGTCGTCCAAGACGTCGTAAAGTATGCTATTTCACAGCAAATGGCATTACTCATATCGACTATAAAGATGTAGATTTGTTAAAAAGATTTGTTTCAGATAGAGGGAAAATTCTTCCTCGCCGTGTAACTGGAACATCTGCTAAATACCAAAGAAAATTAACTTCAGCAATTAAACGTGCTCGTGCAATGGCGCTATTGCCATATGCGAGTGAATAAAAACAAAAATTCCTTTTCAATTGTATTTACATATTGAAAAGGAATTTTTGTCATTTACACAGCTTTTTAGGATGAAACTACAAACAAGTTACAGGCAGTTTAAGAGGGATACTTCTATTTTGACCGTTTGCTTCTTTTTAAGTTTCGTTTAGGATAGAGAAAAATGGTCTGTATAAAAATAATGAAATGAAAAACGAGCAAAATGAAAAAGAAAAACAATGTTATTGTATAAAAAAAAGAACTTATCGTAAATACCAGTAACGGAATAGTACTTGCACAAGCTGCTGTTTTCCATAGAATGGAATAACGCAATTTTCTGCTTGCTCCATAAGCGACCCAAGTTGCTATGTAAGCAACGAGTGAAATAATGGCAAATATAACACTGATAAATATTAAATAATAGAACATAAAAAAGAAAATAAGGTAAAAAAAAGCTTGCATATGCAGACTCGAAGAAGCTTTGTTTGCTCCCAGCTGGATAATCAATTCAGGAAGGGAAGCAAAGGCAATAAGTATAAAAAGAAAAAGAATCACTTTATCCATGCCAATCCGGTTTAAACTGAAGGCGGCTTGCCTTTTGGGTAATTGTAAGCTGTTTTTGAAGATTTTCCATAAGTCTTGCATAGTTAACTCCCACCAAATGATATTCTTTTCCTCATTACTATACCATGTTTTTTCTTCATAAGGTTACTATTTGGATTAGAGAAATAAAGAGAGAGATTTCCATAACAATAATGGTATAAATCTGCTATCATATTATGGTGAGGAAGTATAATAGTATAGAGGTGGAAAGATGAATCAATCTAAAAAAATTACAGAAGGAGCAATGCTGACTGCTGTATATATAATTTTACTGCTCATCATCGTATTTGTGCCGATTATACAAATTATCGGGATATTTTTACTGCCAGTACCTTTTATCATGTATACGAGTAAACACGGTTTTACAGCAGGTATTTTAATGTTAATTATAGCAAGCATTTTAGCCATGATATTAGCTACTTTGGTGACATTGCCGTTAACACTGTTAGCTGGAATCGGTGGAATCGCAGTAGGAAGTGGTATGTACAGCGAAAAAAATGCGTACGAAACTTGGGCACAAGGAACACTAGGGCATATTGCAGGGTTTGTCGTTGTTCTTTTTTTAATCCAAGTCGTTTTTCAAATTAATTTATTCCAGGAATTAGATACGGCATTGAATGAATCAATGGATACGATACGTTCGATAATCGGACAAGTGAATATAACGGATGATGTGGAAAAGCCGCTGGAATTAGTGGAAGAACAAATGCAGTTAATGAAAGAAATGGTTCCTGTAGGAATCGCCATATTAAGTATTATCATGGCTTTTATTGGCCAGTGGTTGACCTATAAAATAATCAATCGTGTGGAAAGAAAACAATTCGCTTTTCCAGCTTTTAAAAATCTTGATTTCCCAATCGCAGTAATCTGGATTTTTTTCTTAGCGATTATTCTTTCTATTATGGATTTAGATCCTGATGGTATTCTCTTTACTGTCGTTTTAAATATAGAAGCACTTTGTGTTTTTCTATTGGTTATTCAAGGGTTTTCCTTTATCTTTTTCTATATGGATCTGAAAAAGATTCACCAAGCTGTTCCGATTACAATTGTAATCCTTTCGTTATTTTTACCATTTATTTTTATGTTCATCGTGCGAATTATTGGTATAATTGATTTAGGATTTAGGTTAAAACAAAGATTACGTCAGCAGAAACCGTAAAGGACAGGAGCTGAAAAGATTGAAAGAAACAGAATATCCCGGATTGTCGAATTATTATTTATGGATAAGAGTAATTACTGCACTTATCATGACAGGGTTCTTATTTTATTTTCAATGGATCGTGGGTCTGGTATTTCTCATTATTATTGTCTTGCTGTTTATTTATATGAAAAGAGAAGGAGACCGGATAAATAAAAGCCAAATGGAGTATATCTCCCAATTATCTTACCAAGTGGAAAGTGCTGGTAGTGAAGTGTTTCGTGACATGCCTCTGGGGATTCTTCTGTATGACGATGTCTATCATATTAAATGGGCGAATCCGTACATGGAAGAGTTGGATTCAGAGCAAACGCTAATAGGAGAACCGCTCGACCGGTTTACGGGAGATTTAACGGACCAGATTAAATCGAATAAAAAAACAACGTGGATAACCATTAATAATTTGGCGTTTAAAACAAAAATAGACCAGGAAAATCAGACGCTTTATTTATTTAACAGGACTGAAGAAAAGAATTTACAGCAACAATTCCAGGATGAGCGCGTTGTACTAGCTCATATTTCATTAGATAATTATGAAGAGATTTCCGGGAATATGTCAGACAGTGTGAAAAGCCAATTAAATTCTGAAATCACATCTATTTTAAATAACTGGGCAGAAACGTACCAATTTTATATAAAAAGAACTTCTCAAGATCGGTTTTTAGCAATATTTACGCAGCAAACACTTGCTGTTCTTGAGAAATCTCATTTTGAAATTTTAGATGGAGTTCGTAAAATAGATATGGAGGAAGTACAGCAAAGCCCCGTTACGCTTAGTATCGGCGTCGGAACAGGGGAAGCGAGCATTCCGCATTTGGCAAGTCTGGCACAATCCAGCCTTGACTTAGCTTTGGGCAGAGGTGGAGACCAAGTTGCGATTCGTGATGAAACT
This sequence comes from Pseudogracilibacillus sp., assembly GCA_035301305.1. Classification (GTDB taxonomy): domain Bacteria; phylum Bacillota; class Bacilli; order Bacillales; family Amphibacillaceae; genus Pseudogracilibacillus. The sequence continues at coordinate 11,960 of DATGUO010000071.1, read as the reverse complement.
GGGAAGACACGGTTTTACGGCGGAAAAACGAACCCAATGGAAAAGCGGACAAGAGTCAGAGCTCGAGTCATTTCCCATGCTTTAAAGCAATTGGTGAAGGAAAGTGATAATGTCATTATCATGGGACATAAATCTCCTGATATGGATGCGCTTGGGGCCGCAATCGGTGTATTGAACATTGCGAAATCAAATAATGTGGAAGGTTTTATTGTATTAGACGATAGCGATGTATTAACAGGTATATCGAAAGTGATGGAGAAAGTAAAGAAAGAAGAAAGTTTATATAAACATTTCATTGGTCAAGCAGAAGCGGAAGCTATCTATACCAGCAGAAGTTTAGTCGTTGTGGTCGATACGCATCGTCCGGGAATGGCTGCTCATGAAAAATTACTGCGTCACGCTTCCAATAAAGTGGTTATTGATCACCACCGGCGCGGGGAAGATTTTATAGAAAACCCAACTTTAGTTTATATGGAACCTTACGCATCCTCGACAAGTGAACTGGTAACAGAGTTGATAGAATACCAGCCTGATAAGAAAAAACTTTCAGCACTGGAGGCAACAGCATTACTTTCCGGCATCATTGTTGATACGAAAAGTTTTGCCTTACGAACTGGTTCCAGAACCTTTGACGCTGCGTCTTACTTACGTTCGAAAGGTGCCGATCCTATATTAGTACAAGACTTTTTAAAAGAAGATTTAGATACGGTTGTAAGCCGTAATAAACTCATTGAACAAGCTTATATGTATCAAAACGTTTTATCGATAGCTGTAGCTGATACAGAAGAAGATTATGATCAAATTACCATCGCGCAAGCTGCGGATACGTTGTTGACAATTGATAATGTAAAAGCCTCCTTTGTGATTGCCAAACAAGGTGAAAATCGTGTGTCTGTCAGCGCCCGTTCGTTAGGTGAAATCAATGTGCAATTAATTATGGAAGCGATGGAAGGCGGCGGGCATTTAACGAACGCTGCCACACAGCTGGAAAAATTGACTTTAGCAGATACAGAAGAGATGCTAAAAGAAAAAATCAATGAATACTTTGAAGGGAGAACTTAAGATGAAAGTAATTTTTCTTAAAGATGTAAAGGGAAAAGGTAAAAAAGGGGAAGTTAAAGAGGTCTCCACAGGATATGCGAACAACTATTTACTAAAGAATAATTTAGCGGAAGAAGCAACCCCAGGAAACATTAAAAAGTTACAAGCAAAACAAGCGAAACAAGCAGAGTTAGCAGAAGAAGAGAAACAGGAAGCAGAACAAATAAAAGAAAAATTAGCAGATACTACTGTAAAAGTAGCAGCTAAAGCAGGAGAAGGCGGTCATTTATTCGGCTCTATCACAAACAAACAAATTGCTGAGGAATTGAATAAGACACATCAGATAAAAATTGATCGCCGAAAAATCGAAACCAAAGATCCAATCCGCACATTAGGATATACGAAAGTTCCTGTGAAGCTTCACCATGATATAACAGGAACGATTACAGTCCAGGTTGTCGAGGCTTAATGAATCTTTATCGAAACAAGAACAGTATGTAAGGAATGAGGGAAAGGTATGAATGAACGAATTCCGCCGCATAATATCGAAGCAGAACAAGCAGTTATTGGTGCGATTTTTTTAGAACCAAATGCATTTTCGACAGCTTCAGAACGAATTGAGTCTAAAGATTTTTACCGAGCCAATCACCAAGTCATTTTCGAAGCCATGTTTGATTTATTTGAGAAGGGTGAACCCATTGACATGGTGACAGTTACTACCTTATTATCTAATAGTGAAAAATTAGAAATCGCAGGAGGAGTCCCTTATTTAACAGATATTGCTGGAAGTGTGCCTACTGCCGCGAATATTGATTATTACAGCCAAATTGTAGAAGAAAAAGCTGTTCTCAGACGTCTTATACAGACAGCTTCTGATATTGTAACCAACACATTTAGTAAAGAAGACGAAGTAGAAGAAGCATTGGATGATGCGGAAAGAACGATTTTAGAAGTATCCAGCCGTAAAAACGTCAATGCTTTTCAACCTATTAAAGATGTCTTAATTGAAGTTTACGATAATATTGAACAGCTCCATCAAGCGGAAGATGATGTCACAGGGATTTCTACAGGATATCGTGATTTAGACCGGATGACTTCCGGTTTTCAGCGTAATGATTTAATTATCATTGCCGCCCGGCCTTCTATGGGTAAAACTGCATTTGCTTTAAATATCGCACAAAATGTTGCCATTAAAACGAATGAAAATGTGGCGATTTTCAGTTTAGAGATGGGAGCAGGCCAACTCGTTCAGCGGATGCTTTGTGCGGAAGGAAATATAGATTCTCAGCGTTTGCGAACAGGGAAATTAGAGCAAGACGACTGGGGAAAGCTGACCATGGCGATGGGAAGCTTGTCTCACGCTGGAATCTATATTGACGACTCACCGGGAATTCGTGTTTCCGATATTCGTTCCAAGTGCAGAAGGTTAAAGCAAGAACATGGACTCGGCATGATTATTATCGATTATTTACAATTGATCCAAGGAAGCGGAAATTCCAGAGAAAACAGGCAGCAGGAAGTTTCCGAAATATCACGAGCGCTTAAGGGGTTGGCCAGAGAATTAGAGGTTCCTCTGATTGCTCTATCTCAGCTGTCCCGCGGAGTGGAATCACGACAGGATAAACGGCCAATGATGTCCGATTTACGTGAATCTGGAAGTATTGAGCAAGATGCGGATATTGTTGGGTTCTTATACCGTGAAGACTATTACGAAGAAGAACCAGAACACCAAAATATTGAAATTATTTTAGCAAAGCAAAGAAATGGCCCGACAGGCACGGTAGAATTGGCATTTGTAAAAGAGTATAATAAGTTCGTAGATTTGGATTTTCGCTATGGAGATGTAGAAGCGCCGCCTCCTGTTACAATTTAATATTAAATTGCCGAACAATAATCAGTGAAACAATATGAAATGTTCGTGTTTTAAATTGACGAAGCTCTCTGTTATTGGTACACTAGCAGTTGGCGATAAATGATATAAAATTAGTGGAGGTGCGCCATGTCCTCAGTAGTTGTAGTTGGTACTCAATGGGGTGATGAAGGAAAAGGTAAAATAACCGATTTCTTATCACAAAACGCAGAGGTTGTAGCACGTTATCAAGGTGGAAATAATGCAGGTCATACGATCGTTTTTGATGAGGTGACGTATAAATTACATCTAATCCCTTCTGGAATATTCTTTAAAGAGAAGAAGAGCGTATTAGGCAATGGAATGGTTATTGATCCTAAAGCGTTTATGGAAGAAATAAAATATTTACACGATAAAGGCATTTCCACAGAGAATTTAAAAGTGAGTAATCGAGCACATGTAATTTTGCCTTATCATATTAAATTAGATATTCTTCAAGAAGAAGTAAAAGGCGAAAATAAAATAGGAACAACGAAAAAAGGAATCGGCCCTGCCTATATGGATAAAGCTGCAAGAACAGGCATACGCATTGCTGATTTATTAGATAAAGACAGGTTCCGTGAAAAGTTGGAGCAAAATTTACAAGAAAAAAATAGTTTGTTTGATAAAGTTTACGAGTGTGAATCGATGGAAGTGGAAGATATTTTAGAAGAGTACTATGAATATGGGCAGCAAATGAAGCATTTTGTTTGCGACACTTCTGTCGTTTTAAACGAAGCATTAGACAGCGGCCGCCGCGTATTGTTTGAAGGAGCTCAAGGAGTGATGCTGGATCTCGATCAAGGTACATATCCATTTGTTACTTCTTCCAACCCAGTCGCAGGCGGAGTGACCATCGGTGCAGGAGTAGGTCCTTCTAAAATTTCTACGGTAGTTGGCGTATCGAAAGCTTATACGACGAGAGTAGGGGATGGCCCTTTTCCAACAGAATTAACTGATGAAATCGGTGATCAAATACGCGAGGTGGGTCGTGAGTATGGTACAACCACCGGAAGACCACGCCGCGTCGGCTGGTTTGACAGTGTAGTCGTTCGACATGCGCGAAGAGTGAGCGGGATTACTGACTTATCTCTAAACTCGTTAGACGTGTTAACTGGCATTGAAACATTGAAAATTTGCGTAGCATATAAATATCGCGGAGAAGTTATCCGTGAATTCCCTGCGAACTTAAATGCTTTAGCAGAATGTGAAGCAATTTATGAAGAATTGCCAGGATGGAATGAAGATATCACTGATGTGACCAGTTTAGATGATTTACCAGTAAATGCCCGTCATTATTTAGAACGGATTTCTCAGTTGACAGAAATTCCTTTATCCATTTTTTCTGTCGGCCCTGATCGTACTCAAACAAATATTGTCCAAAATGTATATCGTTAAAAACGAAAAAATCTCTTTTCAATTTATTGAAAGGAGATTTTTATTATCTCATTTTATTTCCCAGGTAATATTTTTCTGGTATAAAATGGGTTGTTGAAACGCAAACCATTATTTATCCCATAAATAGCATCTCATCCATGCAAGTTTATACTATAAAAGGCAGGAATTATTGCCATAAACTCTATTTTATATGTATGGTTGTATACTTAACTGTAATGAATGTTTATATTCTTTTTGATCCATTCTGTTTCATAAGTATTACTCAAAGTTGCTCATTCATGGTAAACTAAGTTTAATAACAGACAATTGCTGTCAAATACGTTAAAATGGGAATAAGTGTATATGCATGGTGAATCACTTACTCGAAAGCATTACGAAAGTGAGGAAAAAAAATGAAAACAAAAATTTTAGCAGTTGATGACGAAGAACCTATTGCAGATATATTGAAATTTAATTTAGAAAATGAGGGGTATGAAGTAATCGTCGCACATGATGGAAATACTGCTGTGGAGTTAGCAGAGAAAGAAGATCCTGATTTGGTTTTATTAGATTTAATGCTCCCTGGAAAAGATGGAAATGAAGTGTGCCGGGAAATCCGTAAAACGAAATCAATGCCGATTATTATGTTAACAGCGAAAGATGGCGAAATTGATAAGGTGCTTGGTTTAGAACTGGGCGCTGATGATTATGTTACAAAACCATTTAGTAATCGAGAACTGATTGCACGGGTGAAAGCAAATTTACGACGTCAACAGGAAGTGGCGAAAGAGCCGGAAGCAACGAACAAAGATATTGTGATTCGAAATATCACGATTCATCCAGATGCCTACAGTGTTTCGAGAGAAGGCGTTCATATTGATTTAACGCATCGTGAATTTGAGCTTTTTTATTATCTTGCACGTCATATTGGACAAGTAATGACACGAGAAGATTTATTGGAAACCGTTTGGGGATATGATTATTTTGGGGATGTCCGAACCGTGGACGTAACCGTACGCAGACTGCGTGAAAAGATTGAAGAAGATCCCAGTAATCCGATGTGGATCGTAACAAGGCGGGGAGTTGGCTACTATTTGCGTCAACCTGAAGAGGAGTAATTTAGCATGAAAAAGGTCGGTTTCTTAAGGTCGATTCAATTAAAATTTATCATTATTTATATATTGCTCTTAGTGATCGCAGTGCAAGTAATTGGGTCATACGTGGCACGAGAGCTGGAGACAGAACTGATGGATAACTTTAAGGAATCCGTAAACGACCGGGTAGACCTTTTAAGTTACAATATAGAAGAAGAATTCGAAAAAGACCGAGATGACGATGATGACGAACCGACCTTACAAGAAGCGATTCAAGATGTAGTAAATGATGTAGACCGTTCCAATGCGACCAATATCCGCGTAGTTAATGAGCAGGGGCAAGTGTTGGGGACGAATGATTACTTAGATAAAGAAATAATCGGTAAAAAACTGACCGAACCAATTGTGCAAAATGCCTTAAAGTTTAAAACTTCTACAGACAATACTCTACTGAATAACAAAACGGGAAATAGAGTATTTGTCCTTGTCGAACCTATCATAGATTCAGAAGGAGATGTAGAAGGCGCCATTTATTTAGAAACTTCCGTGGAATCTGTCTATGGGCAAATCCAAGGTATAAACGAAATCTTTTTAAAAGGTTCGGTTATTGCGCTGTTAGTCTCCATTTTATTGGGCGTATTAGTGGCAAGAGCTATCACCAAACCGATTGTGCAAATGAGACGGCAAGCACAAACGATGGCGCGCGGCGACTTCTCTCAAAAAGTGAAAGTATATGGAACAGATGAAATCAGCCAATTAGCTGTTACTTTTAATCATTTAAATGATCGCTTGAAGCATTCCATGGCTGCGATTGAAAATGAGCAATTGAAGTTAAGCTCTGTCTTAGAGAATATGTCTGAAGGCGTGATTGCGACAGATGAAAACGGGGAAATAAACCTGATTAATGAAGCAGCTGGACATTTGTTTAATCGAGATCCAAACCGTTTAATTAATAAAAATATTGTTGAGCTGCTGCAGATAGATGAACTGGCAAAAGAAGCAGGGAATGTAACAAATCTGCAAGAACGCGGCTCCATTGTGCTGGACTTTAGTGAAGATGATCAGAATATCTTATTGGTACGTGCTAATTTCTCAACCATCTATGATCAAGGACAGCAAAATCCAAGCGGCTTAATTGTCGTTTTAAATGATGTAACAGAAGAAGAAAAGATTGAACAAGAGCGACGCGATTTTGTATCTAATGTCTCCCATGAACTGCGCACGCCATTAACGACTTTAAAAAGTTATTTAGAAGCTCTTACAGATGGAGCATGGGAAAATCCGTCTATTGCTCCGAAATTTCTGGAAGTAACGCAGAATGAAACAGAGCGCATGATTCGAATGGTAAACAGCTTATTGGAGTTATCCAGAATGGACAGTAAAGAATTAGCATTGATGCGGGAAGATATCGACTTCATACCATTTTTTGAGGAGATTATTGACCGTTTTGAAATGAACAAAGGGTCGAAAATTCAATTTATCCGGCAAATCCCGGATGACTCCTATATTGTGTGGATGGACCGGGATAGAATGACACAAGTTGTCGATAATATTATTTCCAATGCAGTTAAATACTCTCCAGAAGGCGGAAATATAACGCTGAAAGTAGAAAAACGCATGAGTGAAATTGTGGTAAGTGTCCGTGATGAAGGTATCGGTATTGCCCAAGATAAACTTGAAAAAATATTTAATCGTTTCTATCGAGCCGATAAAGCACGTACAAGACAGCTTGGCGGCACGGGGCTGGGCCTTGCAATTACTTTAGAAATTATAGATTTACATTATGGCCGCATTTGGGCTGAAAGTAAAGAGAATGAAGGAACTATTATTTATTTCACCTTGCCGCTGGTCAATGAGAAGCGGAGGTTGACAGAATGAAATATGAATCGATTAAAACGTTTATATTAGTGGTGCTTATTTTTATAAGTTTTGTCCTTTCTTACATTGTTTGGAGTTATCAGCCAAATTTTGATTATCTGTCTGAAGAGAGCCATGTCAGTGAAATTGATGTAGGTGGCGAAGAAAAAACGAAGAATGAACTCGTCGAACCTATTAAAATTGCTTTTAAAAATGAAGAACATATTAAAAGTTTTAAAGAGCCGGAAGATCGCCGGGAAATGTATAAAGACATGGCCGCTTGGGTAATGGATGATGTAGAGGAGACTAAAACAAAGGGACGACCTGATGCAAATCAATATGTCGAGCTTGTTTTTCCAACAGCAATACCAGCCCCATTGTTAACAAATCTATTTACATTTGATGATGAGGTCAATTTGCCTAATTGGGATTTTGAACGGGTATTTATGATACCAGAGGAAGAATCTAAGTCCATTAAAGTGGTCGTCCTTTCCGAAGATCATAAACAGCAATTAAAGGCAAAAATAAACAAAACAGAAGCATACAATACGGTGCAATCTTATGTGAATGATGAAAATGACTCGTTGGAGGATTCCATTGTTCTGGATGAAGGAAGCGATCCTATCTATTTACCGGCAAGTACTTCTGAATGGACGAATAAAACAGTAGTTGCTTCTTCTATTGATTCGGAGTTATTTGTGAATGCTTTATTTCCTAACCCGTCTCTTGTAACGATGAATACAGGAGAAGGATATTTTACTGACGGGCAAAGAGGAATGGAAGTAACGGATGATGGACGAAAATTGGAGTATATTAACCCGCTGGAGACCAATTACGAACGTATTGACTCGAACGATTTATTAGATATAAGTGTGAATCATATGAATGAACATGAGGGTTGGACGAATAATTTTATGTTTAGTGGAACCACTAAATCCAAAAATAATATCCGTTTTCGACTAACCTATAATGGCTTGCCTGTTTACGATCAGGATAAGTATAGTGTGATTGAGCAGGAATGGCGGGATGACGACTTGCATCAATACAATCGGCCTCTAATTGAAGTGGGCAGTCTGTTAAATGAGGAAGACACAGAATTGTCTTCCGGAGAAGAGGTAAGAGACAACATTGCAGCTAATCCGGATAAATATAATTTAACGGATATTAAAGATGTTCGTATAGGTTATTATATGGACTATTCGGATGATACACACAGTTTAACACTGGAGCCTTCCTGGTTTATTCAATACAGCGATGATTGGGTGCAGCTGGATGAGGAAGAATTAGAAGCATCAAACACGGTAGAAGAGGAGGATTAAAATGCATTGGGGGCAAATTAAAACATTATTAATCCTCAGCTTCTTTGTATTGGATGTATACTTATTTATGCAATTTATGGATAAAAAAGAAGAAGCCGATATTGCTATTTTAGAAGAGCAAACCTCCAGTATAGAAGAACAATTGAAATCAGACGATATCAGCGTTGAAAATTTACCAGATGAAGATGATGAAGAAACATATATTTCCGTAAAACAAGAAAATTTTGAAGAAGACGACTTGAAAGATGAATCATTGGAAAATAAACAAGATCCCAAGATTTATAAATACAATTTAATTGCTTCAAAATTAGATAAGCCGGTAAAAATTAAAGAAGATGCTTCAACTGAAACAATTACAGATGTTTTAGAAGATACGGTTTTTTATCCGGAAGAATATACTTTTTGGAACTGGAACAGAGATGCAAATATCATCATTTTCTTCCAGGATAAGAAGGATCGTCCGGTATATTATAATCAAAATGGTATTGTATTGTTGTATTTAAACGATGATAATGAAGTCGAATATTATACGCAAACAATGCTCGGCGAAGAAGAGGCTGTCTCTGAGGAACAAAATCTGGTTGATCCGATGCATGCGATTGAAGAACTGTATGATGATAATGAATTAAGTGAAGGAGATACCGTATCCGATGTGAAAGTAGGATACCATACAAGGGTCCCTTTTGAGAGCGGAGTTCAAGTATTCGCCCCGATTTGGAAAATAAACGTAAATGACGAACACGATTATTTTATCAATGCAATTGAAGGATTTACTTTTTCTTCGGATGAGGAAGAATTTCTCTATGACGTATTGGATTCCAATCTGGATCAAATGAAAGGGAAACGAAAAAAAGACTCTACAACCGAAGATATTGTCAAAGATATGAAAAAACGACTGGAAACAATGGAGAAAAAAGAGGTGGATGAGTAATGGCAGTACGCTTTAGTGTACTTGCTTCTGGAAGTACGGGAAATGCGTTTTACATCGAATCAGGTCAAGATAAATTATTAGTAGATGCGGGCTTAAGCGGTAAGCAGCTGGATCGATTATTTCAAGAAGCGGGTGTAGACCCTGCTCAGTTAACCGGTATTCTTGTCACACACGAACACAGTGATCATATTAAGGGGTTGGGTATCATTGCTCGTAAGTACAACTTGCCGATTTATGCGAATACGAAGACATGGCACGCTATGGAAAAGCAGCTTGGTAAACTAACGACAGATCAAAAATTTCATTTTGAACCAAATACAATACAAACATTTGGTTCGATTGATGTCGAATCTTTTTCAGTCTCTCATGATGCGGTGGATCCGATGTTTTTCACCTTCCGGACGGAACAAAAAAAGATAGCACTTGTAACTGATTTAGGCTACGTTTCGGAACGGATAAAAAAAACAGTAGAAGATGCAGACGCGTATATATTTGAAGCGAATCATGATATTAGTATGTTGCAAATGGGGCATTATCCATGGAATGTGAAGCGCCGTATTTTAGGAGACACGGGACATGTATCCAATGAGGATTGCGGATTGGCCTTAAGTGACATTATTTCAAATAAAACGAAAAGAGTGTATTTGGCCCATTTAAGTAAAGATAATAATATGAAAGAATTAGCAAGAATGTCTGTCAACCAAGTATTACATGAAAGGGGCATTCAAATGGATTTATTGGATACAGATCCGAATTCGCCGACCCCTTTATTTGAAGTGTAAGCAGTAGAAATGACCGGGAGGGAGGGAAGTAATCATAGGGTATTACACGGACCAGTCAACAAATAAAAAACCTAAAAAGCCCAAAGGATGGCTGTGGCCCATCGTTATTGGAATTATCGTTGGAATTATTTTAATGTTAGTTATCTATCCTACATTATCAGGAAATAATTCGTTTTTTGATGAAGACACTGAAGTACCTGATTCAGAAGAGGAAAACAATAACCAGGAAGAAGAATCGGATTCCTCTGATGAAGAAGTGCGGGTGGATGTCAGTTCCCAAATCACCGATATCGTTGATGAGGTGAATGATACAGTCGTAGGCGTAACGAACATTCAAGAACGAAGCGATTTTTGGACACAGGAAGATGAAGCGGATGAAGAGCAAGGTACCGGCTCTGGTGTTATTTATAAAGTGGAGGACGAGTATGCGTTTATTGTGACGAACCATCATGTTGTTGAGCAGGCGGATGCGGTGGAAGTACTTCTGGCAGATGAAACAAAAGTAGATGCTGAAATACTGGGAAGTGATGTTTTTACTGATTTAGCAGTACTACGTGCAGATGCAGAAGACATAGATGATGCGATTGAGCTGGGTACATCCGAAGATTTAAAAGTAGGAGAGCCGGTGATAGCGATTGGAAACCCATTAGGGCATATGTTTGCCGGTTCGGTAACACAAGGAATCATCAGTGGGAAACAGCGCACGATTCCACAGGATTTTAACCAAGATGGGCGCGCAGATTGGCAAGCTGAAGTTATTCAGACAGATGCTGCCATTAACCCTGGTAACAGCGGGGGCGCTTTGATTGATATTGACGGGAAACTCATTGGCATTAACTCGATGAAGATAAGTCAATCCATGGTAGAAGGGATTGGCTTTTCCATACCTATTGATATTGCAAAACCAATTGTGGAAGAATTAGAAGAAACAGGCGAGGTTACCAGACCATTTTTGGGTATCGAATCCTATTCTTTAGAAGAAGTTCCGAAAACAGAATGGGAAAAATCACTTCATTTACCTGACGAAGTAGAAGCGGGTATCTATATTTGGAGCGTAGAACCTTCTTCGCCAGCAGATGAAGCAGGACTCGAAAAGTTAGATGTAATCACAGCGTTAGATGGAGACCCTGTTGAAGATGTTATAGAACTTCGTAAAATTCTTTATCAAGAAAAAGATATAGGAGACGAGATAGAAATTGAATATTACCGTGATGGGGAAAAGAAAAATGCCACTGTCACACTGGAAGAACAAAAATAGTAAAAACACGATTGGCTTGTGGATAAGTCCAATCGTGTTTTTTAATAGGTCAAAATTGTAAAGTTTTTGTTCCAGTATAAGAGTAATAATGATGTTTGTATGAGGCTACGGATGAGCGCGGAGATTTCTAATTCGCGTGAAAATATCCGGCAGTGGGGGGTTGAGGATGGATTCTCTTCCCCCTTACCTGAAAGCATTATCATTCTGTTTAGAGAAAAATTAGGACTCAAATATTGAGATTCATCTTTTTTCAGTCTCATTTAAAGAAGAATTGATGTTAGCCTAAAAAGTGGACACGCTCTGGAGAGTTTCTAGTATAATAGAAGAATCATTATAGGAGCGTGTTAACAATGAGAACGTATGACCAGGAACTGAAAGACTACGTAGTCAAACTGGTTCTAGAGGAAGGGAAA
>DATGUO010000070.1:0-4383 GCA_035301305.1 Pseudogracilibacillus sp. | reverse complement strand
ATCGGATAACATCTGCCTTCACAGGAAAAAGTGAGAGGCGTCATCTCATTATCCAATACTTTAGTCTTGTAACCTTGCTTTTGAATATAATCTAATAGCTCCGGAAGATGCTCTATAGTTTCTTTTTTATCATGCAAAAGTACAACCGGAGCTTCGCCTTCTTCTTTCGTATCTTCTATTTTTTGAATGGTTTGAGATACATAAGAACCGTCTGTCCCTTCCCAATCATCGCTGTCCACATTCCAATCCCAAATGTGAAAACCTTCCTGGTCCAGTTCATAACGCATCTTTTCAGTTAAATACGGGACACTCCCATAAGGCAGCCGAACCATATCTGAAGAAAAGCCGGTAATATCTTCCAATATCTCCTGGTCTTCCGTCATTTCGTTCAGAGGTGCAGAGGGGTCCTGGTATATTTCGTCCACTTCATGTGTGATGCCGTGCAATGCCAGCCCGTGCCCTAAATTTTTCGTTCTTTTGACCACGTCCGGATGGTCTTCCATATTTGGTCCCAGCATAAAAAACGTCGCTTTCATATTGTATTCTCCCAGTATATCTAACAGCTCCTCCGCTTCTTCGGAAGGCCCGTCATCGAATGTCAGATAAATTGCATTTTCCACTAAATCTTTTTCATGCTGCGCTTTCAATTGTTTTTGCTCCGCTTCTTCCTTCTCCCGCTGTTCTTTTTCAATGACGGATTCATTTAAAGGAGAATCAGCAAAAGAATCCACATTTTCATGCGATTCTGACACGGTTTCTAAAGGAGTAGCTGCACTTTTTTGGACCGTGGAAGTATCCTTTCCAAAAACGACCAAACCAATGATGATAACAAAAAACAACAACACAGCACCTATGATTTTCCCTTTTTTATTCAACTTACCTGGGAGCATTCGCTTTCACCTTCATTTTCTAAAAATTTCACTTTTCATATGTATTACAAAATATTACAAAAACTATGATAACGTACCAGGAACCATTTTGAAAAGGAAAAAGCAAGAAAAATACTAATTTTTTCCACTTTTAAATTCTATGGTTGAAATGGATAGGATATCGTGGATTTTTAATCGGAAAGTATGATAGGTATTAAACATATTTGTCAGCAAATCATAACGCCAGCACACCCCCTTATAAAAATATTTTCTTGTGATTTGATACCTCAAAAATGAAGCTTCTCCCTAGAAAGACATGCTCTATTTTCTCGCTTTAACAAAAACGAAAAACAATAACAAATTCATTTCCATTAAAAAATCCTTTTGCGACACAGACTCATGCATCTCTGCTCGCAAAAGGAAATAAATAATACTCTGTAACACATATATTAGGACGTTCGTCTTTTGCCGATTCATCACTTCTAAAGTAAGGCTTCTTCCAGTGAAAACGAATGATCTCTATCTGTTATCCCATTATTATCCTCTTCATTTTAGGTTGCGGCAGACATGATGGTTCCTTGAGATGTCGCACATAACTTCTCTTCCCCTTCTGCATCCCGCACATACACTTCGCAACGGCAAACTGCTTGCCTTTTTCCAGCATAAACCACGCTGGCACGCGCGATGATCCTTTCACCAAGAGCCGGCCTCACATAATTAATTTTGTACTCTGATGTCAATACTTCAGGTCCCAATACGGATCCGCCGACAAACGTTAAGGCATTATCTGCTGCATAACTGATGACACCACCGTGCACAAAATTGTGCTGTTGTAACAATTCTTCTTTAATAGGTATTTCCAAAACAACTTTTTTCGGTTGAAACATGGTCAGCTCTGCCCCGATAAGCTGGCTGAATGCTTGCGCTTCTAAAGCTTGTTTCCCTGTCTCTAAAAAGTCCTGATTACTCATCTATTTATCCTCCTGTTTTCATAAACATGCTTCCATCTACGTTCTGTGCTCCGTTCTCTTCCGTAATTCACAAACAAAACTGCTGAAGAGTTAAAACAATTTAAAAGATATCTATGAATCAAAACGATCATATCAGAAAAATATATACGTACACTCCCCAGCAATGTTAAAAGCACTTAAACCGAAAACCGCTTTGCGTAAAAAAGATAGGCCTATAAACGCTTACGGTCGATTGTTTTTCTGATTATGTCCTATTTCTCCATAGTAAACCGCGATAAATACACCAACAACCCCTGCCGATACAGCTATCCATATACCCAGGCTCATTGGATTACTCCCCTCTCTATATATCGTTTAACTTTATACCAAATGCTTTCATTTTGCAAACGCATACAACTATTGTTATCAACATTTCCCTTTATTTATTACGTATAAACGTACAAATTCTGCCGTAAACCGAATCATTAGAATAGAAAAAATAATGCTAAAAATGGAAACATTTACTTGACATCTGCGTACAAATACTCATAATAAGTATATAGAATCGTAAAAAGGAGTTTTATTTGTGGATGTACTTGATGAATACCTCTCTGCTTCCTTTCTGGAGAGTGTACAGAAGTTTGTTGTAGCCATATTGGTGTTGTTGATTGGCTGGCTTATTATAAAAATTATTGCTGGCAGCATCGAGAAGCTCGTTCGAAAAACAGGAGTCATGGAAAAATTCATTGACAAGTTTTCCATGCCAGAATCCAAGTCCGAGGAGATTGATGGAAGTAAAATTATCGGTAAAACCATCTATTACATATTACTGGTAATTTTATTCATTATTTTCTTCAACTTATTAGACTTGGACATAATCGCGAATCCGTTAGCTAATCTCATTTCGACATTCCTTGATTTCATTCCTGCTGTATTAAAAGCAGCACTTATTTTGCTTGCAGCGTTTGTCATTGCCTATATCGCACAATGGGGAATCATCACTGTTGGCAAAAAATTTGGATTGGGAAAACTCTTTGTGAAACTGCAAGTGGCAGATACAGTGGAAAATGCAGAAGCATATGTTACGACAGTTGCTAAAGTCGTCTTTTATATTATCCTGCTTCCAGCCATCCCGGGAGTTTTACAAGCGCTTGGCGTCCAGGGAGTCGCTGAACCGTTCACTAACGTGCTGGACAGTGTCATTAGCGCGATACCAACCTTTGTATATGCAGCGATTATATTTGCAGTCGGTTGGTTTGTAGCCAAAACCGTTAAATCGATTGTAACAAACCTGTTGGAAACACTCGGCTCCGAAAAATTAGTAGACAAATTTAATTTGAAAAACCTTTTTGAAGGTACAAGTCTCGCTATCGTAGTAGGAAACATTATTTTTGTGCTTATCATCATCCCTGTCGCAATCACTACGTTAGAAACATTGAACCTGACAGGTATATCCGATCCGGCAATCAGCATGCTGCACCAAGTAATAGACTTGATTCCAAGCATTATTATTGCGGTGCTGTTAATTTTACTGGGTATTTGGCTGGGAAAATTCCTGGGCAACTTCGTAACGGATTTGCTTGCCCGAGTAGGCTTTGACAATATAACTTCCAACATGAAGTTAGGCAACAAAACAATGTCTTCGAACAGTATGAAGCCTTCTGCACTGGTCGGATATGTAGTACAAGTGCTGATTATCTTTTTCTTGGCAATTCAGGCGTTGACACTAATTAAACTGAACTTTCTGGTGGATATTGCCTCCAGCGTCACAGCTTATTTACCTCAAGTGCTGGCCGCTGTTCTAACTGTTGGCATTGCTTTACTTGTCGGAAATATCGTCGAAAAAGTGATTCACAATATGCTGAGCGGCCCACCAGTACGTGTCTTAGCTGCATTTGCTAAATATGCCATTCTTGCTTTAGCCGGATTTATGGCCTTAACGCAGTTGGGCATTGCAAACTCAATTGTCGCTTCCGCATTCACGTTAATTCTTGGAGGTTTGTCCCTGGCATTTGGTCTAGCCTTTGGACTGGGAGGCAAAGATTTTGCAGCAAAGTATTTGAAGAAAGCGGACGAAGCGATAGAACAAACAGACAGTTCTTCCTCAAAAGAAACCGAATAAAACTGTCTTACTTCACACAGGATCACGAAGAAAGCCATGCACTCAACAATGCATGGCTTTCTTTATATATATTAATTGAACAATACATCATATATTGCAAAATGTCCGGAAAACAATCGCTTCAAACAGGTCTCTAAGTCCTTTAAAAATGCTCCATTCCATACAAAGTATAATTGTACCTGTATATTGTCTTATCTTTTCCGATTAACCGAGCATAATCCCGGGTACAGATAACCAGCAGGTGCTTCCATTGAATACAATTTTCGTTATCATCTCTTTCGTACTGATGATACTCTTTCCGCTGCTGCTTCTCATTTTGATTGGCTTCAATATCTATCGCAAAAAATCCGGGAAAGGACTACCCGACAACAGTTATCGGCCATTTGATTATATTACCGGACAATCCAGTACTTTATTTCAGGAAGAAGACACTTCTGAAAAC
>DATGUO010000069.1:0-14562 GCA_035301305.1 Pseudogracilibacillus sp. | reverse complement strand
CGGAGCGATTTTGATTGCTTTGCATATGCTGGCAGAATTCGGGGCATTGGAGTTTTTAAATTATGATACATTTACAACAGCTATTTTTGATCAATATAATGTTGCTTTTGATGGTGCATCTGCAGCTATGTTAACTTCCGTTCTGCTGGTCCTTTGTTTATTTATACTTGGGCTGGAATTATTGTTAAGAGGAAATGCGAAGTATGCAACCAATACGAAAGGTTCCGCATCCGAGCCTGAAATTATTTCGCTCGGCTGGAAAACACCTTTCATTGTAACGGGTTTTATTATACTATTTATTTTTTCCTCAGGTGTCCCGCTCGGTATTTTAATGTATTGGCTGTTTACCGGGACATCGGCAACCTTTGATTGGGCGGAAATCCTGCAATCTTTATACAGTACGTTATCTTTTGGTCTTGGAGGTTCGCTATTAGCGATTTTATTTGCCTTGCCATTAGTGATTTTAGCGATTCGTTACAAAGGAACCTTCTCTGTGCTCGCAGATCGGCTGCCTTATTTTATTCATAGCTTGCCTGGTTTGGTCATTGGGTTAACATTGGTATTTTTTGCGATTAATTATGTGCATCCCTTATATCAAACCATTCCATTATTAATCATCGGTTACGCTATGTTATACTTGCCTTTAGCACAGTCTTCAGTAAGAGCTGCTATGGAACAGGTTCCGAAACAGATGGAAGAAGTAGGCAGTTCTTTAGGTAAAGGTTCTGGAACGGTATTCTTTAAAGTAACCTTGCCGCTGATTACACCAGGAGTTGGCGCAGGGATGGCACTTGTGTTTTTGGAAGTGATGAAAGAGTTAACGGCTACATTATTGCTTCGGCCCACAGGTGTGAATACACTGGCAACCAAAATATGGGAGCATACAACAAGCATCGAATACGGAGCGTCTGCACCTTATGCAGCATTACTTATTTTAATTTCCGGCTTGCCAGTTTATTTGTTAACGATGCGTTCTTTTAGATCTAAGAAAAAGAGGGAAGTCAATGAAGAAATTACACATTAGAGATTTATCTAAAACATTTCAGAATGTACATGCCCTGAATAACATACAAGTCGATTTAGCAGAAGGACATATGCTATCCGTCCTCGGTCCTTCTGGGTGTGGGAAAACCACATTACTTAGAAGTATTGCCGGATTTGAAACTCCGGATACAGGTGTTATCGAAATTGATGGAGAAAGGGTATTTGATGCTTCTACTAATAGAAAAGCAGAAAAACGCCGCATTGGCTACGTGCCGCAAGAAGGTGTGTTGTTCCCGCATTTAAGTGTCGCACAAAATATTTCTTTCGGTTTATCCCGAAAAGCAAAACGGTCCTATCGTGTTGATGAAATGTTGGAGTTAGTCGGCATGTCCGGGTTAGGCAAACGTATGCCGCATGAATTATCAGGCGGACAGCAACAGAGGATTGCATTGGCAAGAGCACTGGCCCCAGCGCCTTCTCTAGTGTTATTAGATGAGCCATTCAGTGCACTGGATGCTGGGCTTCGTGCAACCTTACGAGAAGATGTGAAAACAACTTTGAAACAAATCGGAGCTACCTCCATTTTGGTTACACATGATCAGGAAGAAGCGTTATCTATGGCAGATTATGTAGCTGTCATGCGCCAAGGCACTTGTGTGCAAACAGCAGACCCGATTTCTTTATATAAATATCCGAAAGATATCAATGTAGCGAAGTTCGTTGGTGATGCTACGGTAATGAAAGCAGAAGTATTTAACGGAAATATCCGCAGTCTCTTTGGTAACCTGCCTGTTGCTTCCGGCTGTCCGACCGATTGCGAGTTAGCAACGATTATGATTCGTCCGGAACAATTTATTATTGGCCAGCCTGATGGACAAATTGGTGGACACGTTATGAAAACAACGTTTTACGGGCATGATGCTTTGGTGCAATTGAAACTTGATCACGTGTTTGGCGGCGATGAAGTACAAATCCGAGTGATGGGGTCACCGGAATTTTCCCCTGGCGAATACGTAGGCTTACAAATTAACGGTGAAGTGATGGCGTACGAACATGAGGAACTGTTAGTATAAGTTGAAATAAATTTGCTATTGAAACTGTGCAGAAAAGGAACGTCTTCTTTGACATTCAAAGAGTCGTTTCCTCTGCACAGTTTTTATTTTTCTGCATAAGCGTAATAAAGGTAATCGCAATGAAGCCTTAGCGTATGTCAGGTTTTTTATTATGATAAATGGTATGAGATGGATTCAGCCTGTATGGTGTGTCATTTTTAATGAAGCGCAGTTAAAAAGCGAGCGAGTATTGCCGGGGTGAGCTTATAAAATAGCCTCCTGGCAAGGACTCGTTCGCTTTTTTAAAATATTTGATATATATTCTATTCTTCAACCTGCTCCCCCTTTACGATTAGAAAGCAGATTTGTTTAAGAGGTAAAAGGCAACAAGCCGATAACGTCTAAAAATACGATAATGATGGCGACTGGAGCCACATATTTAATGAGCAGGAACCATATGGCGAAGATCTTTTTCCCATAATGAGAGCCATTCTTGATTTCTTCAAATAAAGTTTGTCCAGGTATTTTAAACCCAACGAAAAGCGCGATAAGCAGCGCGCCGAATGGCATTAAAATATTGGAAACAAGCTGATCAGACAAATCAAACATGTTCAGACCAAATAAAGTAAACTCATCCAGCAAACCAGCTGAAAGTGCAGCAGGGATGCCAACAATAAATATAAGTATTCCAGCTACCCAGGCTGTTTTTGTACGTTTGGCCCTTTCCCCTTTTGTGATAGCAGCTACAATGATTTCCAACATGGAAAAAGCAGATGTCAGTGTCGCAAAAAGGAAAAGGATTAAAAAGAGCAGCAAGAAAAAAGCGCCAAATGGCATTTGGTTAAACACCGCAGGAAGTACCACGAATAAAAGGCCGGGGCCTTCTGCAGGTTCTACGCCAAAAGCAAATACTGCCGGAAAAATGGCCAAACCAGCTAAAAGGGAAATAAGAATATTCATCATCACGATGGTGAAAGCCGATTTCGTTAAATCCTCTTTTTTCGATAAATAGGAGCTGTACGTCACCATGACGGAAACACCAACACTAATGGAGAAGAATGATTGCCCCAGAGCGAAAAGAACTGTTTCAGAAGTTAATTTTGAAAAATCAGGGTATAAAATAAAAGCAAGCCCTTCACTAATATTGTCTAAGGTCAGGGACCTGATAATTAAAATAACAAAAGCGATAAATAATGCAGGCATCATCACCTTACTCGCTCGTTCAATCCCTTTTTGGACGCCATTTGCTACTACTGCTATGGTAATAATCATAAATAGAAGCTGAGAGCCGACGACAAGACCGGGGTTAGCAGTAATCTGCTCAAACAAGTCCCCATAAGCAGTTTCTGGCAGATTAGCCAGGTTTCCGCTGATGGTTTCGCCAATAAATAATAAAACCCATCCACCGACGACACTGTAAAACGACAGCAAAATAAAAGAAGTAATCATTCCGAGAATGCCAATGAAATGCCAGTTCGACCCAGGGGCAAAACTGGTATAAGCACGAACGGCGTCTTTTTGTGAGCCGCGCCCGATAACGAATTCAGCTAATAGTATTGGTAACCCAATGAAAAGCGTGAAAATTAAAAAGATAAAAAAGAATGCTCCACCGCCGGATTTTCCTGCAATATATGGGAATTTCCATATCGCTCCTAATCCGACTGCAGAACCTGCTGTTGCTAAAATAAATCCTAACTTTGTGGCCCATTGTTCTCGTTGCATAAGGGTAATCTCCTTCGATTGGTTATCTTTCTGTTAACAGAAAAGTGGTCATAAGCAGTTTTCATTGCTATATTGTGATGTACATATGGTCTAGCCGTTCTCCATGTTTATGGAAACTGGAAAATATTTTTTTCCCGATGCCATTTTAAAGCTTATTTTTAAAAAAGAAGCGTTCACTCTAAAGCTACCTTTAGTGAGTGCCTTAATTGCTGTGCTGATTCTTGAAAACATATTCAAGGATACAGACTCCTTTTCAAAATGTAAAGAGAAGTTTGACAACTCTGTGAGAAGAAGAGGAAAAGTTCAAAAAAGCAGCAGATTTTTGATATACTGGACAATAGACTGATTAATCGCAGCTGGAGGGATAATGTGTATGAATATTCGTTTTCAATTAAATATGGAAGACATATTTGCGCTGCAAGATAACGTTGTCGACACATCGTATGCGCACAAAATTAAACAACGATATTTTAGATGGATTCTATTTATTATGATTTTATTAGCAAGTGTATGGCTATGGAAAATGAATACATGGACAGGGTACCTTTTAGCTGTTGTAGCTCTTGTTTTTCTCTTTGTCGCTGCAGGCATTTATCAATACCTGATGAAGCGGTCTTTAAAGAAAAAAATTGCCAAAATGGATCATTCCAAATTATTGCAGCCATGTCAAATGACTTTTGCGGAAGATGGCATCCATCGTGATTTAGCGGTCGAAGTGAATCGATTCGATTGGAAGCAGTTTAATCGATGCACGGAAGATAGTGCGCGGTATTTCTTTTATATTGATGATCTGCAAGGGCTGATTATTCCCAAAACCCCGTCGAAAGTAGAAACACTGGATATAGAATCTTACCAACAGCAAATGAAAGCATATATGAGAGAAATTAACGAAAGTTAAAATATCGAATAAGCTGATTTTGGCATCTTCGTACAGCTTGGAAATGAGAAGTACTCTGCATACATTCAGAGTACTTTTTTGTTTTCAACAAACAATAAAATCATTGTGTAATGTGGTGTCCTTGTTCCTTTCTTTAGTAGAGGATTGAACACTTGCCGTGAAGAAAGTCTAACGCCTTACTTCCTGCATAAGCGCCACTAAGGCATTCGTTAAAAACCTTAACGAATACCAAGTGTTCTAATGTATAGCGGATTTGAATTTGCCTCCGCGGGCTTCTTGGGCGTCCATAATAGTAGTGAAAGCATTGGGGTCCACTTCGTAAATGATATCTTTCAGTTTAGAAATTTCTAAACGGATAATCACGACATAAATGACGTCTTTTTCATTATTGTAATAGCCGCCTTCCCCGTGAAGCCGAGTGACAGTTCTTCCTAAACGCTGATTAATTGTTTCGGTTAATTCTTCATATTCATTTGAAACAATAATGACCGCTTTTGTATCATTAAACCCTTGGGTGACAGCATCGATTGTTTTCGAAGCAATGTAATATGTCAAAATGGAATACATTGCTTGTTCCCATCCTAAAATAAATCCAGCCCAACCGAAGATAAATACATTAAAAAACATGACAATTTCACCAACTGAAAAAGGAATCTTTTTCGTCAGCATAATACTTAAAATCTCCGTACCGTCTAAAGCGCCCCCATAACGAATGACCGTACCAACTCCAATACCGAGCAAAATGCCTCCAAATACTGTAGCCAATAAAGGGTCCGTTGTAACAGAGTCGAATATTTTTAAATTTGGCTCGATAATTGCTAAAAGGATAATACTGAATAACGACGAAAAGAAAAAGTTCTTTCCTATGTATTTATAACCGAAAATTAAAAAGGGCAAGTTAAGAATGAAAACGAGAATACCGAAATTGATCGAAGTGATTTTATTTAACAGGAGAGAAATACCAATAATGCCGCCATCAATAATCGAGTTCTGTACTAAAAATAATTCAATGGCGACGGCGGCAAACGTGGCACCGATAATTAAAGAGAGATATTTAAGAACAAACTGACGTTTCGTCATAGGTTTATGTTGTTTCTTCATGGTTACACACCTTTTATATAGTAATTCGAAACATCTAAGAACTAGGAAGAAAACGTATGAATATACTGCTTTTCAGCGATGGATTTTTCTTCCAGTAAATGGGCTACTCCGGAGATGTTTTGTAAGTATAATTGTTTTTCAAAAAAAGGACGATCTGCTTTGGTGAAAATACAGGGCCCTCTGTTATACCTTAAGAGCAGGAAATTAGCGATGGAGCGCAAAAACATACGGTTCCCTAGTTGGTATGGCTGGATATGCTCGATAGCAACTGTAAACTGGGCTAAATACTCAAAAAAGTCACTGTCATTCAGTTCTTCTGCTAACTTCTCATTTATATCTTCCGCACATTCAAGCATGAGCAAAGGAGTTTCCTTGGGAGAAGCTGTTGTAAACGTATTGTTATTTGTATAATTTTGCTTCACTTTAAAATGCCCAGCATTAGAGTCGATGTGTTGGGTCAATCGATAATGCAGCTCAGAGAAAAATGGGAATGAAATATTCGCATGATTTACTGCTTTCCTTAAGATAAACTCTACCGCAAATCGATGGTTTTCAATGAGGGTATACGCTTCATCCCCCATTGCGAGTGGCCGCTTATTTTCAAGTAAAACATCAACAGCCTCCTTTCTTGTAATAGAATAGCCTTCAATTAATACAGAATGATAGGCCATTTCAATTAGAAAATATTTAATATATTCTTCAGGTAAATCCATGTTTTCCACTTCCTACTACATAAATGTATTCGTTGTTGATTCATTGGTTTTATTTTCTTCTCTCTTGATAAAAAAGTGTTATAATGCATGTTGGCAGTAACAAATAAGAAAGGAAGCCATGTATGCAGAATAAATTAATTATGGACGTCGATACAGGCATTGATGATGCTTTAGCCATTGCTTATGCAGTGCGTTCAGAAGCTTTTCAAATGCTTGGTATGACAACTAACTTTGGGAACGTCCCGTTAGAAATAGCAACAAGAAATACCCATATTGTTTTGGAGCAATTGAATCAGCCTATTCCTGTTTACCCAGGGTCCGCTGATCGTTTCCATGCAGCTGAAGAAATATTGAGCTTTGCTACACATGTTCACGGTGATGACGGTCTGGGAAATACATTGTCCACCAATGAAACCGAACCAGTAAAGGCTGACCAAGCTGCGGATTTCATCATTGAACAATTAGAACAATACCCGGGTGAAATTACGCTGCTTTTTGTAGGGCCGCTGACTAACTTAGCAAAAGCAATTGAAAAAAACAAAGCTGCGGTGTCCCAAGCAAAACAGATTGTTATTATGGGAGGAGCTGTTACCGTCCCAGGTAATGTCACGCCATACGCTGAAGCTAATATCGCCTCGGATCCAAAAGCTGCGCAATTTGTGTTTGATTCAGATATTGAGGTTACATTAGTTGGCTTGGATGTGACGTTACAAACATTACTTCCCCAAAAAAATGTAGAAGATTAGCTGCTTTCTAAAAGTGACAAAAGCCAATTCTATGCGGCTATTACTTCACATTATGTAAATTTTTATGAAAAATCAAACCCCGACATCGGCGGTTGTAGTTTGCACGATCCGTTAGCTGTTGGAGTTATACTTGATCCGAGTTTTGTACAAACGGAACCAATGCGAGTCCAAGTGGAAACGAAAGGTGATAAAAAAGGACAGACAAGTTCTCAAACAAATGGAAGAGCTACTGTACATGTTTGCCTTGATGTTGATCAGCAAAGATTTTTAGAACATTTTTTAACAACACTGAATTTCTAGTAGCATAACACAGGAGTGCTTTTGCTGCTCGTGTATTTTTGGACAGCTCAGAAAATGATGTACATTTTCTTCCTGAAACATTGCTGCGAAAGCACTCATTATAAGGTTCCATACTTCATTGTTCAGTGTGCAAACAATGGTGTGTTAAAAATGATTCCCTGCAGATGAACTTCTATATATATTACATTATACCAAAAAAAAGGTTGATGCTTAATGGTTCGCTAAATATTTTAACAACATTTCGTATTTTGGAAGATAGAATTTTCGCTGACAGGATTTTTTCAACAATCGTTAAGAAGAATGTAAATTTTGTGTGACGATGATACAAATCACTATACTATTAGTGAAAGTTTCGTTAAACTATATGCGATTTGTATTAACTTGAAGGGGAGAACCAAATGTTTCGAAAAAAAGAAGACCAATTCTCTGTCTTACTGCAAAAAATTTCGGAAAATTTAGTGGAAGCTACCAATTATTTTGCTGATTATACATTGAAAGATGAAAATGGAGTACAGGAATTTGCAGCCAAGATGAAGGAATATGAGCATACAGGAGATTCCTTTGTGCATGAGATTATTCATGATTTAAATAAAGTGTTTATTACGCCGATAGAACGAGAAGATATTTTAGCTTTAGCCATGCATATGGACGATGTGCTGGACGGGCTGGAAAGTACATCTGCTATGTTTGAAATGTATTCTCTCACGGCTTCTGATGATTATATGGATCAATTTGTGGGAGCCATTCAAAAAGCAGTCATTGAAATGGACGCTGCAATTAAATTAATTGTGCAAAAGAAATTGCCGCAGATTCGTCGTCACGCCATTAAGGTGAAAGATTATGAGTCGCAATGTGATGATATTTTACGTGTTTCCATCAAAGAATTGTTTGATACGGAAACAAACCCTATTCAACTCATCAAGTATAAAGAAATTTACGAAGAATTTGAGGAAGTTGCAGACTATTGTCAGAATGTGGCCAACACATTTGAGGCGATTATTATGAAAAATGCGTAAGGAGTATACGGCTACATGGATACTGTTTTATTAATTACCATCTTAATTGTACTTTTTGCTGTGATATTCGATTTCATTAATGGGTTCCATGATACAGCAAATGCGATTGCTACTTCCGTATCAACGAAGGCACTCCATCCCCGTCATGCTATTATATTAGCAGCAGTGATGAATTTTTTAGGGGCGATGACGTTTACGGGTGTTGCCCAAACGATTTCAGAGGATATTGTCGATCCATTTGGGATGGAAAACGGTTCTTTAGTGATTATTGCTGCTTTAATAGCGGCTATTGTATGGAATTTAGTTACCTGGTATTTCGGGATTCCCAGTAGTTCTTCCCACGCTTTAATCGGTGCGATAGCTGGTGCAGCTATTGCTGCAGCAGGATTCAGCAGTTTGAACTACAGCGGATTTTTATCTATTATTAAAGCATTACTGTTTTCTCCTCTTGTTGCCTTTGTTTTTGGATTTATTATTTACAGTATTTTTAAAGTTGTCTTTAAGAACAATAATTTATCTAAAACCAATCAGCGTTTCCGAAGAATTCAAATCGTAACAGCAGCACTGCAAGCTTATTCTCATGGAACGAATGATGCTCAAAAAGCTATGGGAATCATTACGATGGCTTTGATTGTTAATAACTATCAAACGTCCGGTGATATTCAAACATGGGTGCAAGTCATTTGTGCGACAGCGATGGCACTCGGAACAGCTATCGGCGGCTGGAGAATTATCAAAACGGTTGGCGGTAAAATCATGAAAATCCGTCCAGTGAATGGTGTAGCAGCGGACACTTCCAGTGCTTTAATTATATTCGGTGCAACTTTCCTGCATTTGCCAGTCAGTACGACACATGTGATTTCTTCTTCTATTTTAGGAGTGGGCACTTCTCACAGAGTTCGAGGCGTCAAATGGGGAACAGCCCAGAATATGATTATTACCTGGGTCATAACGATGCCGATTTCTGCTTTAATTGCCGGATTTAGTTTTAAACTTTTAACGATGATTTTTTAATCAAAATACATGGAAAACCCCTGCCGATTAGCGCAGGGGTTAATTTTTATCATAAACTTGTTCAGCTAACACGAGGCCTCCGGTAATGCCGGATTTATTTTCTAACAAAGGAGGCACCAGATATTCATCTAAAGCAGGAACGTCTACATATTGATTAAACATCGGGCTAAGCTCCTCCTTTACTTTGGAAAGCAGTAACTTATTGTCCATTACTCCGCCACCCAAGACAATAATATCAGGCCGTAATGTTAGGGTGTAATTGAACAACGCTTGAGCAATATAGTTAGCTAAAAAGCTCCACACCTCATGAGCATCGTCAATTTTAGAACCTTCCACGCCGGTTCTCGCTTCAATTGTCGGACCTGACGCCATCCCTTCTAAACAATTTTTGTGATAAGGGCAGCTTCCCGCAAACGAATCTTGCGGATGACGCTTGACTGGTATATGCCCCATTTCCGGATGCATTTTCCCGCCTAAAAAGGTGGAATCAATCACCATGCCGCCTCCAATTCCTGTTCCAATAGTCAGATAGAGGACGTTCGTTTTATTTTGACCTGCACCAACTGTAGATTCTCCCAGGGCTGCGGCATTGACATCCGTCGTCCAGCCAATAGGGATATCATATACTTGCTTGAGCTTGCCTAAAAAATCGACATTTTTCCAAGCTTGTTTTGGTGTGTTTTTAATATAGCCGTAATGCGAAGAAAGCGGGTCTATATCAATCGGACCAAATGAACCTATACCTAAAGCATCTAATTGAAAAGACTGAAAGAAATCTAACACGTTTTGGATTGTTTTTACAGGCGATTCTGTTGGAAATGCAGCTTGTTCTTTTATTTCAAGCTGGCTGTTCCCAACTGCGCATACAAACTTAGTCCCTCCTGCTTCAATAGCTCCATACACAATGAATGACCTCCTGTAGTTAAAAATAGTTATGTGCGACATGAAAGATACCAACGAGTGGCACTGTCCGTTTTTCAATTAGACGCTGAACAGTTGATGAAATAAAAGTAATATTAGTCATTCGAATATCAGTATTACACTTGCTTGTTAGCTGTTTCTTTAATTTCTTTACGGTATTCATAAATATTCGAAATAATTGCTTTCCCAACGGCATACCCTGGGACCGCCAGCAATATACCGAAGAAACCGGCCAAACTTCCTGCTGCCAGCAAAATGGTAATGATGGTAAGTGGATGAATATTTAAAGTTTTCCCCATGACGTTTGGCGTAATGAAATTGGAATCCGTTTGTTGCGCGATCAGAGTAATGAGCGACACCCAAACAATCATTATTGGGTCCTGGACAGCTCCGATAATTAAAGCTGGAAGAAAAGCTATCCATGGCCCGATAAAAGGAATAATATTCATGAAAAAAGCAAAGATGACAAGTAACAAAGCAAAGTTCAAATCAATAATCATATAGCCGATATACAGTAATATAGCTAAAATTGTACTAACCAGTACCTGTCCTCGTATATATAAACTCAATACGTTATTTGCATCACTCAATGTTTTTTGGATAAATTCTTTGACAGTGCCACTAAAAAACTGCGTGATAAACGGCAAGAATTTCTCATGGTCTTTTAACATGAATATCAAGAAGAATGGAATTAATATTAAAATCAACGCACCTTGTACAATAGATTGGAAGATAGAGAAAACCCATTTACCAGCTTGGGAAGATGCTTGTTTTAAATATTCCACAACGGTTTCTGTTTGTTCATCCAGTGAATCAACAGCCCATTGTGGTAAGTTATCTGTTTGATTGATGACACCGGCAATTAAATCGTTTGTGTCATCTGCAAGCCCTGGTGCTTTATGTACTAAGTTATTGAATTCTTCTGAGATTGGAGGGCCGACAACGGAAAAAGCCGTCCAAATAATACCTAAAAGTAAAGCCACAATAATAATGATGCTTCCCCAACGCGGTGTTTTATACTTTTCCAGTAAAGCTTGCAGTGGTTGAGCGAGATAAAACAGCACGCCGCTAATGAGAAGCGGTATAAAAATTGTTTGTACAACCACGATAATTGGAGAGAAGATCCATTGTACTTTTACTAAGAATGTTATAATAATCAGGGCTAGTAAAATCCCAACCCCTAATTGAAACCAGAATTTTTTCGTCAACAGCACTCAGCCTCTTTCTATTATGTCACTTATAAACGGTGGGATACTTATTAACTCAGTATAGCATAATCTCGAACAGTGCTCTATAAAATATGAAGATAAAAATATATTCTCCCGGGAAATTTCTAAACATTTATTTCACAGTTGGTGAATAGAACCTGGTTGTATGATTCAAATCACTTAGCATTCACGGGAAATATGATATACTACAAGTGGAATTTATTTTGAAAGGAAAGGTGTTCCGGGAGATGTTAACTAAAGATGAGATCATCGAATTATTAGAGCCAATTAAAGATCCTTTTTTACATACAACATTTAAAGAAACAGAGGCTATTTTAAGTGTTTCGGTTCGTGAAGAGAAAAAGCATGTCAGTGTGAAGCTGGCGATTGGCCAGCCAAACACTGCCGAACAAATGGAGCTGCAGCAAGAAATTGTCGGTTTATTGAAGAAGAATGGTGCCAATACAGTAGGTTTGCGTTTTGAACAGCTTCCCGATGAAGTCATTGCGAAGCATCAACCTGCAAGTGCTCAAGATCAATCCATTTTAGGCCAGAAAAAAC
Source organism: Pseudogracilibacillus sp. (assembly GCA_035301305.1). Taxonomy (GTDB): domain Bacteria; phylum Bacillota; class Bacilli; order Bacillales; family Amphibacillaceae; genus Pseudogracilibacillus. The sequence continues at coordinate 2,326 of DATGUO010000069.1, read as the reverse complement.
AACCGCATTATATTGCAGTAGCCAGTGGTAAGGGCGGCGTAGGTAAATCAACAGTAACCGTTAATTTAGCCATGTCCTTAATGCGCTTAGGCAAGAAGGTCGGTATAATTGATGCTGATATTTACGGATTCAGCGTACCGGATATGATGGGCGTGGAAGAAATGCCGAAAGTGCGGGGAGAAAGAATTGTTCCTGTAGAACGATTTGGTGTTAAACTGATTTCCATGGGCTTTTTCGTGGAAGATAACTCTCCTATCATTTGGCGCGGTCCAATGCTTGGAAAAATGCTGGATAATTTCTTTAAAGAAGTTGAATGGGGCGAATTAGACTACTTATTACTCGATTTGCCACCAGGGACAGGGGACGTTGCCATGAATATTCATGAAATGCTGCCAACCGCACATGAATTGATTGTGACTACCCCTCACCCGACTGCCGCGTTTGTAGCTGCCAGAGCAGGACAAATGGCTTTGAAATATGAACATGATTTGCTTGGTGTTATAGAAAATATGTCTTATTTCGAAAGTAAAGAAACGGGAAATAAAGAATATGTCTTCGGTCAAGGCGGGGGCGATAAGCTGGCTGAAGAGCTGCAAACTAAAGTTTTAGGACGCTTGTCCCTGGAGCAGCCGTATGAAGAAGAAGACGTTTTTGCACCAGGAATCTACCAGGAAGATCATCCAAACGGTAAAGCATATCATCACATTGCTTCAAAAATAGCTGCAGCAATGGGTGACTAAAGAATGTAAAAAACAAGCTTTCTTGAAGAGAGCTTGTTTTTTATTGCACTTGTAAAAAATGTCTTCCGGAATCATTTAGAAAAAAAGGAAAAAATAAACGGTTCATGATAGAATATGATAGGGATTGTCTAAATGAAAGTAGGAGGCATTTTAGTGAGTAGTCGTAAAATTGTCCATATGTTTTTTAAAACATTATTTATTGGCGGTATTGTTGGATTTTTAACAAGTATTTTTGTGCACTTCGATCAATACATGACTTATATACAGCCTTTCAACGCGTTAGAGTTATTAGGCGTCGTTTTATTTTATATAGGATATGCACTTGTCTTTACAGTAGTAGCTCAAACAGGTTTTTTCGCTTATTTATTTATTCATCGTTTTGGAATTGGTTTCTTTAAATCTTTTTGGCCAATGGTACAGCTTTTACTCATTCTCCTTGCCTTATTTGATATGATTTATTTTTCCAGTAACCAGATCCCACTGTGGTTCAAGATAGTATTGGCTGCTTTTGTGCTGGTCACAGCGATAATCGTTGCGAAAATGAAAGTAAAAAGGACAAATCAATCTGCCTTCGTACCTTCTATGTTTGTCATGATTGTCATCACAGCGTTAGAATTCTCCTTAGTATTACGGGCGGGCAATATTCCGTTTGTCATTATTATGGTCATTACTGTGCTGACAGCAACAGCATATCAGCTGTTAATTTTGCATAAAGTGACAGAAGTAGACGAAGAACACCAAAAAAGAATTCAAGCGAGACGGAAAGCAAGACTCGAACAGCAAAAAATGAAACAAGCGAACAAAGAAAGTCATTCAAAAAAATAGTTGTCTGGTTAATAGGGAAGCTTCTTAGGGGCTTAGGAGAAGCTTTCTGCTTTTACTTCTTGATAGGGAGCAAAAAAACAGTGCGTCAAATATAACTGAGCATGCTTTGGAGAAGCTCTTAGTTAATTGAAACGATTTTAATAACTCTTCACTTTAAGAAGAACCTATGTATTTAAGCTTTTTCCAATAACCTTCTGTTTTAAACTATCAGCTAAAGTTGTTATGTAAAAGATTCTTTATTTGCATACCTTCAGATGTGAGAGAAGAACCTGGGCTTGATTTATAATTGGAGTAAGTCACTGGTGAAATCTTTTTATCAATATTTTCGAGGGTTTCAGCATCACGAAGTCCATCCTGTTTTTCCGATTATTAGCTATTGTTTTTCCATTTATATTGGACACTTTTAACTTTTTTTAAAAAATTTTTCTTTTCTATTGAAAGCATCATAAAATTATGGTATATTTATTTTTGTTGCTGTTTAGAAAACAAATAACAACTATGCTCTTTGAAAACTGAACAAGAACAACCTAAATGTGAAAGAGGAAAGAAAAGTCAGTTGTGAAAACAATTTGCTTTTTTACCTCGTCAGAATAAATTTTGAAGCTAAGATAGTTATCTTTCTATGGAGAGTTTGATCTTGGCTCAGGACGAACGCTGGCGGCGTGCCTAATACATGCAAGTCGAGCGCAGGAAGCAGACAGAAGCTCTTCGGAGCGGACGTCTGTGGAATGAGCGGCGGATGGGTGAGTAACACGTGGGCA
>DATGUO010000068.1:0-72712 GCA_035301305.1 Pseudogracilibacillus sp. | reverse complement strand
CCCTTTCGGTTTTCAAGACCGACCCCTTCAACCAGACTTGGGTATTCCTCCTAATTGTAAAGTGGACCCTGCAGGATTCGAACCTGCGACCGATCGGTTATGAGCCGATAGCTCTAACCAACTGAGCTAAGGGTCCTTATGCATAGCGGCGGAGGGATTTGAACCCACGACCTTACGGGTATGAACCGTGCGCTCTCGCCAGCTGAGCTACGCCGCCTTATGGCTCCACAGGCAGGATTCGAACCTGCGACCGATCGGTTAACAGCCGATTGCTCTACCACTGAGCTACTGTGGAATATTTTTAATGTTGTTGCACTAGTTATTTCTCTGCTTACAGATTGTCGGCTCGTCGTGTCTTAAAGATTCATCGCAGACTTGTTTACATAATTTGTTCTACTGTTGAACAAAAAATATCTTTAAAAAAAGAAGAGGAAATCCGAACGACAAGATATAATTTACCATGTATTCCACCGGTTGTCAATATAATTTAATAAAATAAATTTTCAGTAGCGGGAAATACTGGAAAATATGCGGAAAAATACTGTTGTAACGAACTGTTTTCCCCCTATGTAATAAATGTGCCGAGCCTGTCTTGAAGATAAGTAAGCTTGCGTTTTATTTGATTACCTTACACTCCACGAACAAGCTCGGCTTGATACTGAATAAAATCAATACAACATAAAAGGATGGGCCTATATTACAAGTTACCAGGGATTACTCGGACTAAATATATCCTCAACATCCGGCATCGCTTCCCCAATAATCATTCTTAACATGATATACACAACGAACATATTAGCGAGTAACATGCCAATGGATATATACAGTTTATAAACGCTTGCTTGGAAATGAGTAATTTTTTCATAAATAAAAATAATCCCTATAATAAAAGTAGAAAGAAACAGGGAAAGCATTAACAATCCAGTTGTTATACCTATAAAATCCATTAATCCTGTTAAAATCGTCAAGATATTTAAAGCGACTAAAGGAGTTAATAACCCGCCATACTGAGCCATTTCTTCTTTAAAATTCATTTGTTTTATCCAAATTTTTTCAAAAATGACAAAACAAACAACAGTGCAAGCCAGACACATAAGCCCATAAATAAGTGCACCAAAAAATGTTTTGAAAAATGGCAATTCACTCTGTCCCAGCACTAAAAAACCTAACCCTAACTCTTGAGCAGCCGATGAAACTAAAAAATAAAAGCTTAGACCAAATGTAGCAGCATAAATAAGAATATTAATCAGTCCGTTGATGAACTCGTCTTCTTTTTTTCCGAAAGCTTGAGCCGGGTTCTTAATTAGCTGAACAACGTAACCCCAATAATCTCCAGCTACTTGTTGAAAATCTTTATTTCCATGGGGAGCTGTAGGATTTTGTTCTCTCGGTATACTTGCTTCTCCTGCTGATGATACCGGGTTTGGTTCTGCAGTTTTAGGTTCTTCAGTTTCAGGTACTCGTTTTGGTTGTTCACCTGTTGCTGCTACAGGTTCTCTATCCTGTGCCGTTGATTCTTGTCGTTCAGAATCTGTTACACTTTCTTCCTCTTGCTCTACATTTGATTCTTCAGTCAACTCTTCCATCTTTCCCCCGCATTTAGCACAAAAATTCCCTTGTGCTTGTTCATGATTGCATTCGGAACATTTTTTCATTGCGATTCCTCCTGGTTAATTTGTTTTTTCTTTCTCTGTATCATCATAATGTATTTCCTTAATGAAATATTCTCCATCGGATTCTTCAACATCATAGCTTTTCACTCGGTCATAATGGTATTTTTCTCCATCATCGTCTATAAAATCAAATGTTTCATTCGTCTGTACGACATAGGTTTTATCATCTTTTTCGATATCGACGATTTTATTGTCTTTAAAATCATAATCATAACTTCCATCGTCCATATCACCGATAAATTTTTTTAATTCCTTTTCCGCTTCACTGCCACGTTTAGAAAACTTTTTTACTTCATCGTAATCTGCATGATTCACTGCTGCTTCATACGCATTTCTAAACTCTAATACATATTGCCCGACTTCTATTTCTTTGTCATCACTATCTTCGGCCGTATCCGTGTCGATTGCTTTTGATTCATCAAAATCAAAATAGACGGATTCATTTTCTGTCGTTAACTCTACTTCTTCCGTATCAGAAAGAACTGCGTCACCATCATCATCTTCCCATTCTGCATATGCTTCCACTTTAGAATCCTGCGGAAATGGTCCAATTGAATTGGGCTCTTCCAGTGTGAAATCTGTTTTGTCGCCATCAAGATAAATAACCGCGTCTTCATAACTATAATCTGATTCTGTTTGCAAATAACTATGCGGGAATTCTATATATATTTCGCTGGCAGATGGCGAAATCTCTTCCGACTCTTCATAAGTTAACTCGCCATATTCACTTTCTGCTTTCGCTTTTATCTCTTGCGATCCTGGATAGACTTCTCCCAGTTCGACGCTTTCGTCTGATTCTTTTATTTCCACATCTTCCCCGTTAAAATCGAGTGTCGTATTTTCTATATTGCTTACTGCATGTAATTCAATTGGTACTGCTTCTATGAGATATGTGGGGTATAAGCCAAACTTCTTATCTTTTTTTACTTTGTACAGTGTTTCTTCATCCTCGTTTGTGATATTAGTGTGTAATAAATGATTGCTTTCTTTTCCTTCTTTAATAATAGAATAATATTGATCTCGTATTTCTTTTTCCCATTCTTCCTGGACATAATCAAAGTATGATGCTTTATCCAGCATGGCATTTTCATCAAAATCTATGTACTGTAAATACGTATCCATATCGCCATCCACTACCGCTTCATCCATTGCCTCAATATCACGGATAGGGTCAAAATATTGCTCCAGCCCTTTGTGAACCCCGAAGATGAGCAAAAGAACCACAAAAACAAGCAAAATAAGTATTTTATTCCTTTTTGCTTTTGGATTTTTGGCTTTTGAGTGTGCTGTACTTTCCGCAGCGGTAGAAGCCCCCTTATTTCCCTGTTGTTTTTCTTCTTTTCCTGTCTCGTACTGTTCTGTCGATCTTTCTTTTGGCTCCTTACTGCTCGTTAGAGCCTCAGTTTGTTCCTTCACCGGAGTTCCGCAATTCGTACAAAAGTTTTCTTTTTCGTCTATATTTGCACCGCATTCTACACAGTATTTCATCGTTCCCCCCCTTTGTGTAATCTAATAGTAATAGTCTTAAGTAATTATTTACTTAATTAAGCGTTATCATAGCAAACTTAACTATCGTTTTCAAGAGTATGCAGGAAAAACAATGCTCCCCTTTTCAATCAGATACAACAAAAATGCACATAACCGCAATGTTATGTGCATGAAACTGTTTTACTTATTTTAAAGAGCTTTTTTTGTACTGCTGTTATCTAATACAAGTTCTGCTATATTTACCGCGTGATCGCCAATCCGTTCTAAATTGCTGATAATATCGACAAAGACAATGCCGGCCGAACCGGTGCATTCGCCTTCATTCATTCGTATAATATGTTTTTTTCGAAATTTTCTTTCCATCTTATCTATTTGGTCTTCTTTTTGTAAAACAATGAGTGCCTCTTCTCTGTTCGATTCGCCTAATGCTTTAACAGCTTGCTGGACAGTCAATATAGTTAAATCAAACATTTCATGTAAATCTTCATGAGCTTTTTCCGTCAAATTTATTTTATTTGTTATTTTATAATCGACTAACTCAATGATATTTTCAAAATGATCGCCAATTCTTTCGAAATCTCGCACAGAATCCATTAAAGCAGTGTGAGTGGAACTTTCCCCTTCCGATAGGGTACGACTTGATACATTCACTAAATATGTCGTTATTTCATTATCCAAATTATTAAGTGCTCCTTCAATTTGAATAGCTAACTCCGAATGTTTGTCTTGTTGAGTCATCACATAATTATTCGTTTCTTCCAAGCCTTGCACTGTATATTCACCCATCCGGATGATTTCTGCTTTTGCCTGAGATAAAGCAACTGTCGGAGACTGTTTAATAAACAACGGATCAAGATGCTGCGGTTTATACTCAATAGTGACATCTTTACCCGGAATTAATTTGGTTACAAGCCAGGCTAATGTTCCGATAAAGGAGAACTGAATCGCTGTGTTTGCTATATTAAACGAACCATGAGCAAAAGCCAGTGTCATTTCCGGATTTAAATGCAAGGAGCTTTGCAAGTACGAAACAAACTGAATAAACGGCTGCATGATGAGCGTGAAAATAATAACACCAACAAGATTAAAAATGACATGTGTCAAAGCAGCTCTTCTTGCGGCAACAGAAGCGCCTATAGAAGCAAGAATAGCTGTAATGGTTGTTCCTAAGTTATCACCAAATAATACAGGAACGGCAGCTTGCAAATCAATAGCTTGTTCAGAAAACAGCCCTTGTAAAATCCCTATCGTTGCACTGGAGCTTTGCACGATTAAAGTAAACACCGTACCAATTGCAACTCCTAAAAAAGCATTATCCGACATGCTTAAGGTGAGCTCATGAAATACGTCCAAATCTTTTAAAGGAGCCATGCCGCCGCTCATTAACTTGAGACCAAAAAACAATGCTCCGAATCCAAAAACAGCTTGGCCAATCATGTTTACTTTTTGATTATTAAAGAAAAACAGCATAAAACAACCAAGCGCTACAATCGGTAAGGAATACTCTCCAATATTAAATCCGATAATAAACGCGGTCACTGTAGTACCTATGTTTGCACCCATAATGACACCAATGGCTTGTCGCAATGTCATAAATCCGGCATTGACCAGAGCTACGGTTAATACGGTGGTACCTGAACTGCTTTGAATTAAGACCGTCACCGTTAATCCTGCAAGTACTCCCAGAAACGGGTTACTGGTAAATTTATCTAAAATACCTCGTAAACGATCACCCGCTGATTTTTGTAACCCATCGCCCATAAATTTAATTCCGAGTAAAAAAATCCCTAAGCCACCGACAAAATCAAAAATAATATTCTGGATATCGACTGGTTCTGTCACTTCTTTATCATCTCCGTAGTCAGATTTATCTTTGCCTTCCCTGTCTGAGAGAATTATTTAAGTATCTTCTTTTACTAAGATACGTGTTCCATCAACATCAACTACTACGACATTCGTATCTTTGGCAATCCATTGCGCGTCTGAGATAGCACTGTAATTCTCATCTTCAATCACAACTGTGCCAACAGGACGCAAATTCGTCAACGTGACGCCTTTTTTTCCAACCAGTTTTTCATGTTCTACATTTAATGACGTATACCCGGCTTCTTTCGTCAGACGGTCTTTCAAAGCAATTTTACCCCACATATTTCGTGGAGGGAATATTTTTAAAAACACGAGAGACCCGCCTGTGCCCAGGATAAGTCCGATTACCGCATACAATCCTGCATTTAAATTTGGTGCAGCGAAACTGACAGACAGAATCATGCCTGCAAGTCCTAAGGTAGCAAGTGTTCCGTCATTTATCAATTTTCCGTCAATTAAAATTAAAATAATTCCGACAAGGTAGATAATAAACATGATAGCAAAGGCGTTGGGAGATGGCGTATACACATAAAAATAGAGCACTACAAAAGTGATTCCCAAAAGTGCAAAAACACCTCGCAAATTTACCAGTATTTCTCCCAGTAAAAACAAGGTCCCAAATCCGATTAAAATAATTCCAGCCCAGTCACTAGCAAACATGGCTTCCATTTCAAGGCCCCCTCTTTACTATAATGCAGTATAACAGAAAGAAGCATATCTGCCATCATACAGATACACTTCTTTCGTGGTAATGTGTTATTGCTGCATAATTTTATCTAAAAGTTGGTCATCAAAAGTTCCCTCTTTAAGCATTGTAATTTCAAAGGCATAAGGAGGCTTGCGGTTCTTTTTATCTTCTCCGACATAAGGTGTTTCCAATATTTTAGGAAGATTTTTAAAAGTATCATGGAAAACTGCATACTTTAAAGCATCAAATCCAATATGACCGAAACCTATATTTGCGTGACGGTCTTTTTGCGCACCTTGCTCATTTTTACTGTCATTGACATGAACTACTTTAATACGATTTAAACCGACTGTTTGATCAAAATCCTGAAGCACTTGATCAAAATCAGTACTTACATTATAACCAGCGTCATGAATATGGCAAGTGTCTAAACAGACGCTTAATTTATCATTATGGGTAACTCCATCTATAATTTTAGCTAGTTCGCTAAAGTTTCTTCCAATTTCTGTGCCTTTTCCTGCCATTGTTTCTAAAGCAATTTGCACTTCTTGTTCTTTTGTCAATACTTCATTCAGACCTTCGATAATCTTAGCAATCCCTTTATCAGCACCGGCACCCACGTGAGAACCTGGATGAAGCACGATTTGTTTCGCTCCTAACGCTGCGGTACGTTCTATTTCGCTTTGTAAAAATTCGACGCCTAATTCAAATGTGGCCGGTTTGGTTGTATTGGCAATGTTAATAATATAAGGCGCATGAACGACGATATCACTCATACCATGCGCTTCCATATGTTCTTGCCCTTGCTCAATATTTAATTCTTCAATTGGCTTTCTGCGTGTGTTTTGCGGTGCACCAGTATAAATCATAAATGTATTTGCTTTATAAGCGTTCGCTTCTTCGCTGGATCCTAATAGCATCTTTTTCCCGCTCATCGAAACATGCGATCCCAATTTGACCATCTATATTCTCTCCTTTTCTCTGCTTCTGTCACAGATGTTACAACATTGCTCTCTAATTTCTTCAAAAACTGTTGATTCTTATCGGTTTATTTTTTCTTTTTTTTCAATTGACTCTTGACTCTTTCTTGTTTCTGCTTCATTCTTTTTTTATAACCCGGCTTTACTTTTTTTGGCTTTTTTACATATTGCCAGGCTTCACGGTCCAAACTTGTTTCCGCAGGCTTCCGCGCTGCTCGTTTATCTAATCGTTTTGCTTCTACCAATTCTGCTTTTTGGACGTCATTAAACTGTAATGGGAACCCTTTTTTCTCTAACAATTGAATAAATGAAGTATCCTCTTCTGTATACAAACTGAACACGGAACCAGATAATCCGGCCCGGGCAGTTCGACCAGAACGGTGAATATAAAAATCAATTTCTTTGGGCAATTCCGCATTAATCACATGACTTGTTCCTTTAATGTCAATACCGCGGGATGCTAAATCCGTCGCTACTATATATTCATATTTTAATTCGTTTATTGCTTTTACTGTTCTTGTTCGTTCTCTACTCGTTAACCCACCATGTAATAAACCAGCCTGAATCCCTTTTGCTTGTAAATCGTCTCTTAATTGATCCGCCGTTTCTTTGCTGTTTACAAAAATAAGTGCAACATAAGGCTGAATAACTTCTGATATTTGAGCAATTTTTTCACTTAAAGATTTATGTTTCAAAGCAATCATATGGTGACTCATAGCATCCGGTGTAATGCTGTCTTCGATTTTTATATGCTTCGGTTGTCCTAAATATTTTTTGAAAAAGGGATTCAATTGTTGTGGAATGGTCGCTGAAAAAACAAGCACCTGAATATCTTGTTTAGCACGTACCAGCAATTCATCAATGGGCTCGAGAAAGTTCAATTCCACCATTAAATCGGCTTCATCGATAACAAATGCAGAAGCATGATAAATAGACAGCACTCCTTCATGGACCATATCGAGAATTCTGCCTGGCGTTCCAATGATGATTTGCGGTTTATTTTGTAATTGCTTCATCATACGCTTTCTGTCTAGGCCGCCTATAACCAAGCGGGGTTTTATGATATCTTCTTCTGCCAGATGGTGAACTATTTGTTTTACTTCTTCATGAATTTGAATGGCTAATTCGCGAGTTGGGGCGGTGATTACAATTTGCGCTTCTTGTTCGTCCCGGTTCATTTTATCCAATAGAGGGAGTAGATACGCATGTGTTTTTCCGGATCCTGTCTGTGATTCTCCCACAATATTTCTTCTGTTTATGATTTCTGGAATCGCTTGTGTTTGTATATCAGTTGGTTGTTTAAAATGCAATTGTTCCACAAGTGTCAGCATGGATTCAGAAAGTCCAGTGGTTGCAAATGAATGTTTCATCCTATTTCCTACTTTCTTATATGAATTGGTATGGGTTTGTATTGACTGCAGAGACAACAACGTCCAAATCCGGAAATTCGTTTATTATATACTTTCTTGTATGTTCTTTCATCACTTTTTCGATATAGTGCCCAGCGTCAATGACTGCCAACCCCGCATCTATTGCATCTTGAACAGGATGGAATGTCGTGTCTCCTGTAATATACACATCTGCATATTGTTCGAGAGCTCGAGAGATATATTTCTCTCCGCTCCCTCCCAAAATCGCTACTTTTTGAATTGGCTTATTTTCGTCCCCAGCAAAACGCAAATGATCCATATCTAAAGCAGATTTTACATGTTCGCAAAATTCAAGTAAAGAAACAGGTGAGTCAACTTCACCGATTCTGCCCAGACCGTATGTTTTTCCGCTTTGTTGAACAGGATAAACGTCATAGGCTACTTCTTCGTATGGATGTGCTTCTTTCATGACTTGAATAGTTTCCGATAATTTATTTTCTTCGACAATGGTTTCAATTCGGCGTTCTTTTACTTCTTCAACTTGATGAGGGTTTCCAATAAAAGGATTAGAACCTTCCAAAGGTTTGAAGGAACCCGTGCCATCTGTTTCAAAAGAACAATGGCTATAATTACCAATATGGCCGGCACCACTGTTGCCAAGTGCTTCTTTCATGGAAGAAGCATAGTCCTCCGGCACAAATACGACTACTTTGAGGAAAGATTCGGACTGGGTTGGAAGAAGCGGACGTGTCTGTTTCACTGCCAAGGCTGATGCAAGCATATCATTGACGCCGCCTTCAGCTATATCTAAATTGGTATGAGAAGCATATACGGTGATGTCGTATTTCAGTAATTTTTGAATAATTTTTCCTTTAGGGCTTTGAGCATCTATGTGCTGTACGGCTTTAAATAATAATGGATGGTGAGAAATAATGAGATTTACCCCATACTGAGCAGCTTCGTCAACCACTGCTTCGGTAACATCTAACGTGATCATTACTTTTTTAGTTGCTTCAGCAACATTGCCAACTTGTAAACCCACAGGATCCCATTCATACGCTAAAGAAACAGGAGCCCATTCTTCCATTTTTTTAAAAAGTGTATCATGTTGGATATTATTCATATAACAATTCCTCCATCCATTTTAATCTCATTTGCAGCTCATTCTGGGCAGCTTGATCAATATGTTTCCCTTGTTTCATTCGTTCAACTATCTGTTTGGTCTGTTTGTATTTATATTGCCATTTTTTTATAAAAAGTGCTGGTTTTTCTTTCATTAAATACGGGCCAAATAAAAACTGCTTGTTCAGGTTGATATGAGGGTTATAAGCAGAGACTTCAGACCGGTCGAAAATAAGAATTTCATATAGATGCCCCTGATCTTCTACAATGGATTCATAACTCAAAGGAATGCCCCATTTTTCACACTGAGCTCGGACTTCTTCCGGAAAAGTATTCGGCTGTAAAATAAAGCGGTTGATTCGTTTTCTGATATCTGGTTCTTCCATCAGTATCTTGATTATTAGTTTACCACCCATTCCAGCAATTACAACCGTGTCAATCACGTCTGTCTGATTGATAACTTCTAACCCATCGCCTAACCGTACGTCGATTTGATTTGTCAGCTGGAATTTTTTCACCGTATTTACAGCTGCTTCAAAAGGTCCTTGTCGCACTTCTCCAGCAATTGCGCTCATTTCAGAATCTTTCAAGCAGAGAAAGGCAGACAGAAAGGCATGATCTGAACCAATATCAGCAAAATTGGATCCATTTGGTATATGTATTGCAATCTGCTTTAAACGTTCTGAAATAGCTATCATATTTCCCCTCATTAAAAAGTAGTATAATCGAGAAAAGCTTTCTGTATATACAGAAAGCTTTTCTACATCTTATCTTAGATTAATCCATATCGGCAAGCCATTCAGTAAGTGCGTCAGCTTCGTCTTCCTCGACTAACCCTGCAGGCATGTCGCCTTTACCATTCATGATGGTATCATGAATCTCATCCTCTGAAAGTTCACCGCCTACTTCTGTTAAATCCGGTCCCATACCGCCTTCTAAATCATCACCATGACAAGAAGCACAGTTACTTTCAAAAATCGCTTCAGGATCATCCGTTTCCCCTTCATTTTCGTCATTCTCATCATTGCCATTTTCTTCGGTTTGTTCCTCATTTTCATCAGCCTGTTGGATATCTTCACGCTGGTTTACACCAACATAAAATACGATAATTGCGGAAAAAATTCCGACAGCTGCAATAATAACAAATGGCAGGATATTTCTTTTCATACGTCGTTCCTCCTTATGTATTGTAAAATAGTAATAGATTGATTAACACTACTACTATTTTACTCGAAAATTATATAACTTTAAAGTAATTATATAATATTTAATGGACAAAACTTTATTCCAGAAAGTCTTTTAATCGTTTACTGCGGCTGGGATGACGTAATTTGCGCAATGCTTTAGCTTCAATTTGACGGATTCTTTCTCTTGTCACGCCAAATACTTTGCCCACTTCTTCTAATGTTCTCGTCCGCCCATCATCCAGGCCAAAACGCAATCGTAAAACATTTTCTTCTCTGTCAGTTAACGTATCCAATACGTCTTCTAATTGTTCTTTCAATAGTTCATATGCTGCATGATCTGATGGAGAAACAGCTTCCTGGTCTTCGATGAAATCCCCTAAATGAGAATCATCTTCTTCCCCAATTGGCGTCTCTAGAGAAACTGGCTCTTGAGCTATTTTTTGTATATCACGAACTTTAGCCGGAGATAACTCCATTTCTTTTCCAATTTCTTCAGGTGTCGGCTCGCGTCCTAAATCTTGTAATAATTGACGTTGGACACGTATTAATTTATTGATTGTTTCCACCATATGCACTGGAATACGAATCGTTCTCGCCTGGTCAGCAATGGCTCTTGTAATAGCCTGGCGTATCCACCATGTAGCATACGTACTGAATTTAAAACCTTTTTCATGATCGAACTTTTCTACTGCTTTAATTAACCCCATATTTCCTTCTTGTATAAGGTCAAGAAATAACATGCCTCGACCGACGTACCTTTTTGCAATACTTACAACCAGCCGCAAGTTAGCATCTGCTAATAAACGTGCTGCTTCCATATCGCCTTCTTTTATACGTATGGCAAGGTTTACCTCTTCATCAGCACTGAGTAAATCCACTCGTCCAATTTCTTTTAAATACATCCGGACAGGATCATTTATTTTAATACCAAGCGGTACGCTCAAATCTCTAAGCATTTCCGTGTTTGTTACTTCCTCTTCAACGGCCGCTTCGTCTTCTGCATCACCGATTACTTCCACCCCTTGTTCTTCGAGGTGTTCATAAAATTCGTCAATTTGTTCAGGTTCCATTTCGAAAGTGGATAGCTTATCCGCTACCTCTTCATACGCTAGGATTCCTGCTTTTTTCCCCATCTCTAACAGTTCTTCTTTCACTTGGTCCAATGTTTGATTTTCAGCTGTTTGAGAAGATTTATTTTCTGACATATGTCCTCTTCCCTCCTTAAAGATAACCCTAGTTCCTTTGTTTTAACTTCTTCCTTAATTCTATAATTTCTAAACCAATTTGGGCTGCTAAAATTGGATTGGTTTCTTTTTTTTGTTTGCGTTTCAATGTTTCAATGGAAGCTACTTCTGAATTTTCCTGTCGAATCACTTGAATATAATCCTGCAGTTCTTCATCAGTAATATCTTCGTTCATTTCTGTTATGGAAAGTTCAGCAACAATAGTGCGCAAGTGTTCTTCTGTTAACTTATCCATTAATTTACTAATATTTATTTCTTGTGAATCTTCATATAAAGCATATAAATAAGTCAAAATTATTTTATGGGCTTCCACATTGAATTGTATCCCCAATTCTCTCTGGACTTTTTCTAAAATGGACGGGTACTTTAACATATAAGCCAATAAAATTCTTTCTGCTTTTTCAAATGCAGCATACATTTGTTTATTGGTTAATTGGTTATAAGGCACCGTTGGTTGCGAATTGGCTTGATAAGATGGATTCGGCTTTTGTTTCTGTTGATATTTTTCCATATCATGGTAAATAATATCAGTAGACAAATTAAACTCATCAGCAATTTCATTTACATAATACTCCAGTTCAATAGGGCTTTTTATTGTTACAGCCAGCTGCTTGACAATATCTTCAATATAGCGGACTCGTTCGTCGTCTGTCTGAAGATTATATTGTCTTTTTTTATACTGCATGTAGAAGCTGAAATAGCTATCGCTTAAATCAATAACTTGTTCTACAAACTGTTTACCGCCATATAATTGAATATAATCGTCCGGGTCCAGTTGATCTTTCACTTGAGCGATTTTCACATTGCAGCCTTGTTGATGTAAAATATTTGCAGCTTCAAAGCTTGCTTGAATACCTGCATCGTCTCCATCATAACAAATCACAGCTGAATCGACGTAGCGTTTTAACAGCTTTGCCTGTTGAGGAGTAAGAGAGGTTCCAAGCGTCGCTACTCCATTTTTTATGCCAGCTTGATGTGCAGCAATAACGTCCATATACCCTTCAAATATAATTGCTTGATTTTGTTTTCGGATATGATTTTTTGCTGTGTGGAAATGATACAGCAAATTCCCTTTATGAAAAAGTTCATGTTCAGGGCTGTTTAAATATTTTGGTTCCTCTTCTTGGAACGCTCTGCCGCCAAAAGCAACGGGTCTTCCCAAATGGTTTTTAATAGGGAAAATCACTCGGCCACGAAACACATCGCGAAAAGCGGTGTTATCCGAAGTGGAAAGTAACCCAATTTTAACAAGAGATTGCGTGTGAAATCCTTTGTTTTTTAAAAATTGGACAGTCAGCTCACTTTCATCAGGAGCGAATCCCAATTGAAATTCATCAATGGTTGCTTCTGTGATACCTCTATCTTTTAAATAAGTCAGTCCTTTTTTACCGTTATCTGCATACTTTAATAAATGATGGTAATATTTGGTCAGCCACTCGTGACTGGATAGAATAGTTGTAGACTCTTCGCTTAAAGCGGGAGCAGAGTTGTCGGGTAATGCTATCGAAATACCGGCCCGATCAGCTAAAAAGCGTACTGCTTCCTGGAAAGGGAAAGCTTCCATTTCCATCATAAAAGTAATGACATTTCCACCTTTTCCGCATCCGAAACAATGAAAGATTTGTTTTTCATCATTCACGGAAAAAGATGGTGATTTTTCATCATGAAACGGGCATAATCCAAAGTAATTCCTGCCCTGTTTTTTTAAGTGCACATACTCTTCTACAACTTCAACAATATTATTTTGATGGCGTACATCTTCTACAGCTGATTCAGTAATTTCCTTATACATAGCCACCACCATTACTCATTTTTATTGGATTACCTCTTTAGTTCGAGACAGATCCTGTAAAATCCTGCCCCTTTATTTAATTTTTAATTGTAAAGGAGTCTTTTTAACAAAAACATAAATAAAACAATGTACTTTTTATTTACAAAGAAAAAGCACCTTCTAACTACATAGAACAGGAAGGAAGAAGGTTTACTTTTGTACTCACTATATACCCTGTATACACAGAGGATAAACGTATTCACTTTACATTACAATCTATTATTATATAACATAAATATATAATTTACCATCAAAATGTTTTTACGTTATTTCCTCCTGCTTACTTCTTCATTTTCGTCTCACACATATGCAATATAACATTTGCTGTTTCTTCTACTGCTTTGTTCGACACATCAATTACTTCGCAGCCAATACGATCCACAATTTCATTAAAATGTTTTAATTCTTCTTCAATTCGCTTCATGGTTGCATATGTCGCCTGGTCTCCTAACCCCAGTGCTTTGAGACGTTCTTTACGTATTTGGTTTAGTTTTTCCCCGCTGATTTTTAAACCAATACATCTTGATTTGTCAATATGGAACAATTCTTCAGGCGGTTCTACTTCGGGCATGACAGGAACGTTTGCAACTTTCAAGCGTTGATGAGCTAAATATTGAGAAAGCGGTGTTTTTGATGTGCGGGACACACCGATTAAAACAATATCTGCACGGGAAATGCCACGCGGATCTCGTCCATCGTCATAACGAACGGCAAATTCAATCGCTTCAATCCGTTTAAAGTAGTCCTGATCCAGTTTATAAATCAATCCTGGCTGAAGACGAGGCTCATCCGTAAATAAGCGTTCCATCGCATTCATCATCGGACCCATAATATCGACAACTTCCACTTCAAGCTCTGCTGCTCGTTCATTCATATAATTCCTGAGCTCCGGATCGACAAGTGTAAAGCCTACCAGCCCATCTTCATCCATAATTTGTTCCAAGGTGTCATCAATAACTTGTTTTGAATCCACATAGGGGATCCTTTTAATCTTATAATTTTTATTCGTAAATTGGCTAAGACCAGCTTTCATCACAAGTTCAGCCGTTTCTCCAACAGAATCAGATAGCACAAAAACAGATGGATATTGCATAGATAACATCCCTACTTTCTTCATTTATTCTAAAATAAGTTCTACAAAGACTTTGGTTATATTTGTTTTTGTAATTCGACCGGTTACTTGTAAGCCATCTTTCATTTCTTTCACTACTGGGAGGGCGTCGATTTGTTTGTCGATTAATTTTTTAGCAGCTTCAATCAACGCATCACCAGCATAACAAATCGTGATATTAGGCATTCTTGTCATAATAATATGTACAGGAATAGAATTTAACTCTTGATTGCCGAGACTCGCTCTCAGCAAATCTTTTCTTGAGACAACTCCACTTAACCGATTCGCTGTATTCACCACAAACAAGGTGCCGACATCACCTAAAAACATTGTTGAAATAGCATCATAAACGGAGGCATCTTCTTTTACAACAACAGGAACCGATTGGAACTGACTCACTTCATATTGTTTTACTTTTTCCGTGAGCAGTTCTGAGCCAGTTTTACCAGTATAGAAATAGCCTACTCTAGGTCTGGCATCTAAGAAACCAGCCATCGTCAAAATAGCTAAATCTGGTCTTAATGTAGCTCTGGATAGAGATAATTTTTCAGCTATATTTTCACCAGTAATGGGACCATTTTCTTTTACTATATCAATTATTGTTTCTTGTCGTTCTGATAACTCCACTTTTTCACCACCTATCAGAATATACATAACAAGGTTTCATCATTAATTATATACTTATTTTATTTAAAAGAAAAATATACTTTTATTGATGCTGCTTCCATTCTATTTTCGTTAAATCGGCATAGGTTAAAATCAGTGTTGCAATTTGACCGACTAGTGCAAGCCGATTCGCTTTCACTTGCTCGTCATCTGCCATCACCATATTGTGTTCGAAAAACAGATGAATGGGTTCGGTTAATTTGGCGAGGATCATTAAAGATTCTGTTGCCTGATGCTTTGATGCTGCTTGCTGATATTCTTCTTGTACTTGCAGAAACGAATCATACAATGCTTTTTCCGAATTTGTTACAAATAAAGACTCCTCCACCGTTTCTTTAGAAACATGCTTCACTAAATGTAAAATACGTACAAAAGCTTCCGTTGTTTGTTTAAAGTCCTGGTCATGACGCTTGTCAGAAAGCACAAACGCTTTATCTACAGTGTAGGGGACAATTTGTAATCCTTTAGATAAAACGGCTTGAATAATATCTGGCTCGATATGTTTCGATTGTAAAACGTAAGCCGCACGGTCAAAAAAGAACTTTTGCAATTGGTCATTCTGTTCGTCGTTTAACGGATAAATAGCAGCAGCGAGAGAAATCAACTTCTCAAACGGGATGTCCCACTCTCTTTCCAATAAAATGCGAATGAGGCCAATCGCTTGCCGACGTAAACCAAGTGGATCCTGAGACCCCGTTGGGATAAGATTAGCTGAAAAACAACTGACAATTGTATCCAGTTTGTCTGCCATGCTAACAATAGCACCTTCGAGAGATGTTGGCAACGGGCCATTGGCATAGGTCGGTAAATATTGTTCTTTGATAGCCAAGGCGACCTCTTGTTCTTCTCCAAAATAGAGTGCATATTTCTCGCCCATAAGCCCTTGTAATTCGGTAAACTCGTTCACCATTGCAGTCACTAAATCGAATTTAGCTATCTCAGCTGCTCTTTTGGTACGACGCATCACATCATCAGCCAATTGCAATTGCTCGCCAATTTTTGAAGCGATGGACATCGTATGTTGTGATTTTTCATAGACAGTACCAATGTTTTCTTGGAAAATAACTGTTTTTAGCTTTTCCAAGTAGCCTTCAATAGATCCATTTTTATCTTCTTTATAGAAAAAGTCAGCATCTTCCAATCTGGCACTTAATACTTTTTCATTTCCTTTTCTAACATTGTCCAGTCTGTAATTATCTCCGTTACGTACACTAACGAAGTAAGGGAGCAGCTGATTATTTTCTGTGGAAGTAACAGGAAAATAACGTTGGTGTTCTTTCATGGACGTGATCAATATTTCTTCAGGTAACGCAAGATAACTTTCGTCAAATGAACCATAAAAAGCAGTTGGATACTCAATTAAATGAACCACTTCCCGAAGTAATTCAGCGTCAACCGGTACGGTAAATCCAGCTTCCTTCTCTAAAACGTTTATTTGCTCTTCTATGATTTGAGCTCGTTCGTCGGGGTTCACCAGGACAAATTCCTGCTTTAAATCTGCTTCATAATCTAAAGGATTGTTCAACAGCACATGGTTTCCCAAAAAGCGATGCCCCCTGCTTTCCTTTCCCGTTCGTATTCCTGCAACTTCAAACGGAATAACCTGATCATCATAAAGGGCGACAATCCAGCGAATCGGTCTGGAGAAACGAAAGGAAGTACTTTCCCAATGCATTGTTTGCGGAAATTGAATGCTCTCAACCACTTGTTTCATCTCTGGTAAAATTGTTTCCGTAGCTTTCCCTTCTTCAACGGTTTCTATAAACAGGTAATCTTCGCCATTTAAAGGCTTGATATACATATCATCAGGTGTTTTTCCTTTTGATTTTGAAAAACCGATAGCTGCTTTCGTCCATTCTCCTGTGTCCGTCTTGGCAATCGCAGCCTTAGGACCTCGCTTTTCCTCTCTCTTTGTTTCTTGTTCACCGGCAATATCGTAAATAATTAATGCCAATCTTCGCGGTGTTGAAAAAGCTTCTATACGTTGAAAGAATAGACGATTGTCTTCCAGCCATTGCGCTGTTTTTTCTTTTAATTGCTCTAAAGCTTGATCGATAAAACGTGCAGGCAGTTCTTCAACGCCGATTTCTAACAGTACATTATGACTCATGGTTGTCTCCTCCATTCTCTTTTAACATGGGAAAGCCTAATCGTTCTCGTTCAGCAACGTATGATTTTGCAATACCACGTGCAAGATCTCGTACTCTTTTGATATACCCGGTGCGCTCTGTTACTGAAATCACACCTCTTGCATCGAGTAGATTAAAAGCATGAGATGATTTTAAAACATAATCATAAGCGGGGAAAACTAATCCTTTTTCCATCGTTTGTTTAGCTTCAGCTTCATATAAATTGAATAATTCAAATAATGTTGACGTATCTGATGTTTCAAAAGCGTACTTGGAATGTTCATATTCAGGCTGTTTAAAAATATCACCATAGGAGACGCCTTCGACCCATTCTAAATCAAACACATTCTCCTTATCCTGGATATAAGAAGCAAGACGTTCAATGCCATATGTCAGTTCTACAGCAACTGGATCGGCTTCCAATCCTCCGATTTGCTGAAAGTACGTAAATTGAGTAATTTCCATGCCATCCAGCCAAACTTCCCAGCCTAAACCGGACGCTCCGAGTGTCGGGTTTTCCCAATTATCCTCCACAAACCGTATATCATGATCGAGCGGATTGATGCCAAGCACTTCTAAAGATTTTAAATACATATCTTGTATATCAGCCGGAGCCGGTTTCATAATGACTTGAAACTGATGATGCTGGTATAACCGATTGGGGTTTTCACCGTAGCGGCCATCATCCGGTCTTCTTGACGGCTCTACATATGCCACGTTCCAAGGTTCTGGTCCCAAGCTTCTCAGTAAAGTCATCGGCGACATCGTCCCTGCTCCTTTTTCTACATCGTAGGCCTGCATTAAGATGCAATTATAGGAAGACCAATATTTTTGTAAATTTAAAATCATGTTCTGGATATTCATTGCTTCTCTCTCCTTTATGTTTATAACGAATACACGTTAAAAAATCCGTCCCTATGTTTTCTAGACACTCTAAAAAACATAGGGACGGATTCATATCCGCGGTTCCACCCTATTTGTTCACCATGGTAAACCACTTTTTATTTGTTTAGCTCCAGGCTGCCTTCAGTCGAATGTTGAATGATCCGGCTCTCACTATTCCGGAATCGCTTTACATTACCTGCACCGCTTACTTTTTCCTATCATCACTATATATAGCATCATACAAAAAAAATCTTACTTTTGCAATACATTCTTTAGGAAAGACGGTCAATCTGATTCAAAAAACGTTTCGATTTTAAAGTAAAACCACCATACTGATCATAATAATTATCCAGTATTTGCCGTAATAATTGCTTATTTTCTTCTTTCACCGAAATATTTCCAATCTGCTCAATATCCACTTCTTTACAGATAGCTAAAATACGAGGAAGCGCAGATGGTAAATGTACAGCGTAATTATCTAGTGAAGTACAATGCGGACAAAGCAAACCGCCTTCTTGAATAGAAAAAGTATAAGGCGTTTCTTTTCTGCCGCAATGGACACAATAGTCGACAACAGGAGCAAAACCGCCAATTTGAAACATTTTTAATTCATACATGATGATAGGTATCGTGTAGTCTTCATGCTGGTGAATCCAATCGAATGTCAAAGCTAATTGTTTATATAAAAAAGCTGCTTTTTGTTTCGATTCCATCAGTTTATCGGTTAACTCAGCCAAATAGGCAGCATATGCTGTTTTAATAATATCTTCACGAATCGAACGATACGAATCGAGGGTCTCCCCTTGCTGGACCGTGCTCAATCCTTTGGTCACGTAGACTAAAAAAGTTGCTTTTATAAAAGGTTGTGTAACGGCCTGGAGGCGACTTTTTGCTTTATTGGCTCCGCGGCAAATAGCAGAAAGTTTTCCCATTTCTTTAGATAAAATAGTAATAATCTTATGGGATTCTCCATAATTTTGTGTTTTAATGACTATTCCTTCTACATGTGTCAGCATATTTTTCACCTACTTTGCTCAGGCTGGGAAACACCATAACCTTTATCATTCGTTTCATTCATTAAAACCGAACTTCTGTAACAACGAAGGTCGATTACGCCAGTCTTTTTGGACTTTCACCCATAATTCTAAATATACTTTTTCGTCGATCAAAAATTCAATATCTTTTCGTGCTTCCCGGCCAATTCGTTTCAACATTTTCCCTTGTTTACCGATGATAATGCCTTTTTGCGACGGACGCTCAATCACGATGGTTGCCTGAATATGACGTTTGTGTTCCTGGTACGTATCCAGCGAATCTACGATAACATTAATGGAATGAGGGATTTCTTCTTCCGTATGATGCAACGCCTTTTCGCGAATTAATTCACTGATTAAAAATTGAACAGACCGGTTGGTAATCTCCTCATCACTAAAAAATTGCGGTCCTTCCGGCAAATAAGCTGTTAACAAATCTACTACAGTAGAAACATTATTTCCATTTAATGCAGAAAGGGGGATGATTTCCTGAAACGGATAAGCTTCCTTATATTGCTCAATTAAAGGAAAAATATCGTCCGGTTCAATTAAATCTACTTTATTGATTAATAAGAAAACAGGTTTATTGGTTGCTTTTAGTTTATCGATAATAAAAGCATCCCCTTTTCCAAAACCTTCCGTAGCACTTACGAGAAATAAAACAACATCTACATCACTTATTGTCTCCAGGGAAACATCTACCATATAAGAGCCTAAGCGATGTTTTGGTTTATGGATGCCAGGTGTATCTACAAAAATAATCTGAGCATCGTCGGCAGAATAAATCCCTTGAATTGCTTGTCTTGTTGTTTGGATTTTATCACTGATAATAGAAATTTTTTCTCCAATTACATGATTTAATAAAGTTGATTTTCCTACGTTGGGCCGGCCAATTAACGTAGCGAATCCAGACTTAAATGATTCGGTCATAATAATCTCCTTTTGCGCGTTTTTTAAATGATGAACAGCACCACTTGTACGACTCGGTTATTTTTCAGTCTATATGTTTACCTGTTTCTTTTATGGCTCAAAGATGGGTTCTTTAGAATTATACGTATGACCTGGTTTGCTTGTGCAGGTGTTTTTTCATAAAACGGTCCCCTGAAAAGAATTGTCTATGGCAATATTTTCGGTACAAAAATGAGGCAACCGATAATAACAGAACAAACAGCAGTAATGAAGACAACAGCTGCTGCAATATCTTTAATTAACTTTGCTTTTGGGTGGTACGCTGGCTTCACATAATCTATGATTCGTTCTGCTATACTGTTCATCAGCTCGGTTATAAACACAGATTGGATAGCAAACAGAACGATGATCCATTCCAGCTTGGATAATTGGAAATAAATAGAGGCAAATATAATAATTACTGCAACATAAATATGAATTCTAAAATTCTTTTCTTTTTTAAAAGCTTCTTTTACTCCATTTAACGCATGTTTTAAACCGATGCCACGTTTTTTATTCTCGTTCAAGATTGAATTCCTTTAAAATGGCTTCTTGCTTTTCAAACATGATACGTTCTTCTTCTTTATTATCATGCGTGTACCCCATTAAATGGAAGAAGCCGTGAACAGCTAGAAAAGATAATTCTCTTTCAAAAGAATGGTTGTATCGCTCGGCTTGTTCTTTTGCTTTACTAATAGAAATAACAATATCACCCATCATAAGCGGAATACCTTCTTCCATTAAATCTTCAATGGGGTGATCCATCTCAAAAGACAAAACGTCCGTTGGTTCATTTTTTTGACGGTAAAGCTTATTCAACTCTTGAATTTCTTCATTTGTAACAATCGAAATGGATAATTCGACAAGTGACGACAGCCCTTCTTTCTGTGCAGTGAAGTCCAGTACTCTGTCTATAAGTGTGTAATGCTCATCTTTTAGCTGATTGGTTTTATCTGTAATATCTATTTGCATTATGTTGCCTCCTTTTCCGGATATTCGATGCGGGAGTGGAAAATTCCTTTTAGTGATTCGCAGACGATATCCCGTACGTGATGAATTTCTTTTAAAGTTAAAGGCGTATCATCGAGTTGTCCATCCATCAGTTTTTGATTAATAATAGACTGGACAATGGTTTCAATTTTCTCAGGAGAAGGTTCTTTCAGTGAACGGACAGCTGCCTCCACCGAATCACAAATGGAAATAACACCATTTTCTTTCGTTTGAGGTTTCGGCCCTGGATAACGAAAGTCGGCTTCCTTCACTTCCGGGTCTTCTTCTTTAGCTAAATGATAAAAATATTGCACTAAGGATGTCCCGTGATGTTGCATACATATATCGACAATTTCTTTAGGCAATCTATCTTTGCGTAACATTTTCACCCCATCTGTTACATGGTCAATAATAATCTCTGCACTTTTTTTAGGTTTTATAAAATCATGCGGATTTTGAATGGACACCTGATTTTCAATAAAATAATGCGGCTTCACTGTTTTGCCGATATCATGATAATAAGCTCCAACCCTCGCTAAAAGACCGTCTGCTCCAATGGATTCACAGGCTGCTTCGCTTAAGTTAGCTACCATAACAGAGTGATGATACGTTCCCGGAGCTTCAATCAAAATTTTTCGCAGCAATCTCTGATTGGGATTTGCTAAGGTTAACAGTTTATTACTGGATAAAATACCTAATCCTGTTTCAAAAAAAGGTAAGATTCCAATGGTAAGAATAATGCTTAAAATAGCTGCACTAGCCCCGTACCCCATTTGTAATAATAAGTCTTTTATATTTAGTTTTTCCACTGATAAAACGTTAAACATAAAAATAACCAGTATATTAACAACCATCATTCCAAGCGTCGCACCGAATAATTCTTTACGACTTGTCATCTTCTTCAACAATACGACTCCGGTCATTTGGAAAAACAAAAAGTATATCATTGCTTCTATGTTTAGCGACCCTGGTATCTGGGCGTTAAATAAGACACTTGCAAATAATGCATATTGCACGGCTAAAATAATACTCAAACGTTCAAAAATCAATAACCTGATCAGCAAGGCGCCAGTAGCAGCAGGTACAATTAAATATAAATGATTCAATTGATCTGTAAAAACACTGATAATTTTCATAATAAGTATTGTTAGCATACTAATCATTACAATAGCTGCTGCTTTTTTAGAATCCAGTTGGCCTCGTTTGTACAGCCGATTTAACTCATATCCAATAACACTGCAAAGGAGCAATACAAATAGAAGCAGTCCAACTGCCGGCAAAACATTTTTTTCATTGTTTAACAACCCGACAAGTTTTAAATCATCATACATTTCTTTGGTAATGATTTGCCCTTCTCGAACAACAATGTCTCCACTTTGTATTACAACTGGGTTCACACTGCCAGCAGCTTCATTTCGTTTATCCATTGTTTCTTCTACATCAAAGAAAGAGTTTTCAATAACCGCAAAATCAACTAACTCTTGTAACACTTCCTGCATATCGCCGGATAACGAAGAATATTTAATAGTCGATTCCACTTCTTCTTTCGCACTTTGAATATTTTCAGTTCGTACGCCATCTTCTAAAGTTGTCTCTACTGCATTGACGAATAAATCCTTGCCTTCTTCCCGTTCTTGCTTGTCGATTTGTAATAATTGCCGAAACGTGACATTATCTACTTCATCCGTAATATCATTTGATAAAATGTCTTGGATTTCTTCTATTTTATCTTCGTTGTTCCAATCTTTTTTGTCAGTTTTACTTTCTTCTTCTACGGAATCAATGACTTCAAATATTTCATTTATGTTTTCGACCTTCTCTTCTGTTAAATCATCAACAGTTGTATACCGGTCGCTGACGGATTGTACTGTTTCACGTATTTTCCGCTCTGTTTCCGCTTCATTTTCAATCGTTACAGGGGAACGGATTGTCTCCTTTGCACGACTATATGGCTGGATGTCAAAAGTTTTACTGTAAACATTTTGAAACCCCATGGCGAATAGAAATACAGCTAAAAAGAATAGGGGCGTTATAATAGATACCCATTTTGAAGCATTTTTAAAAAAGTGTAAAATCTTTTTCATACGCATAAAATATCAACGCTCCCTTTATCTGTTTTTAATATTTTGCATAAGCAGCAATAATTTGCTGTACTAACGGATGACGGACTACATCAGAATCTTTTAAATACATAAAAGATATACCTGATATTTCTTGTAAAATATTTTCCGCAATTTTCAAACCGGATTTTGCCCCTGCAGGCAAATCAATTTGTGTAATATCGCCGTTCACAACCATTTTGGAACCAAAGCCTAAACGTGTTAAGAACATTTTCATCTGCTCAGGCGTTGTGTTTTGTGCTTCATCGAGAATAACAAAAGCGTCGTCTAACGTCCTGCCCCGCATATATGCCAAAGGAGCTATTTCTATGATGCCTCTTTCGATTAAACGAAAGCTGTGTTCTTTACCTAAAACATTGTGCAATGCGTCATATAAAGGACGAAGATAAGGATCTACTTTTTCTTTTAGATCTCCTGGTAAGAAACCAAGGCTTTCTCCTGCTTCAACTGCAGGCCGTGTTAAAATGATCCGTTTCGCATGGCCATTTTTTAAAGCATGTACAGCCTTTACTACTGACAAATATGTTTTTCCAGTACCAGCCGGACCAATTCCAAATACTAAATCATGCTGTTGAATGGATTCAATATATTGTTTTTGACCTAATGTTTTGGGTCGAATCGGATTTCCTCTGGCATTGGTGGTTATTTCATCAGCAAATAAACTGGCAAATTGATTTATTTTCCCTTCTTTTGCAAGCTTTATGGCATAAACAACATCACGTTCTGTAATCGTAATCCCTTCTTGAATAACAAGAAGCAGCTGGTTTAAAATCTCTTGCACCTGCTTAGGATGATTGCCAGAAACTTGTATTTTTTCCCCTCGCGTAATAATAGAAACATTCAATTCTTGTTCAATTCGTTTTAAAAAAATATCATTCGTACCAAATAAAGCTCGTGCTTCATTTGGATCATTTATTTCTAATTCAATGGTTTGTAAAGATTCTTTCATGAACATCCCTCGATTTTTTAAACTATCTCCATTCTACCACGAAAACACTTTAAAGAGATAACCTAAATATATCACTTCCGCCCTCTTTTTAAAAACAATACTCTTATTCAGAATAAAATGCACTGCAGTATATTTAGTTCATTATTTTGCTTTTCATCTTAAAACATTAAATAAGTCGGCCGTCTAAAGCTTGAAAAAACTTACGGATAACAGACCGCTTTATTTCAGAAAAAGATGGATAAGCTCTTTCTCCTAAAAAAACGTTTCAATTACCTCATAGATAATTGAAACGTTTTGTGTCATCACTTATTACCGATTTTTTTCTCGTTCGGCTGCTACATTTTTAAAGGGGTTGAGAGCTCTCGGCGGCCCGAGCACTTCCGCCATGATAACACTGTCTATCAACCCTTTGGAAGTAAGGTTTTTCTCTATATCTACCGGGCCCACTTTTGATCTTTTGTCGTGATTGTTTGCCTTTGTTTCAGACTGGCCTTCTAAACCATCAGGAATCTTAGCCTTATGTTCATATTTTTCTGCTTCTTGTGCATACGCTTCAGCTTCCTGGCGAACATCTTGTCTCAAACGATCATATTGTTCTTGACGTTGCGCTTCATAAGATGTTTGTTGAATAGGCTCTTTCTTAAATTCTTTTTCCTTGTATGGGCGTTTCTTAAATTCTTCTTCGTCATAAGACTGTTTTTGGAATTCCTTTTCCGGATAAGGATTTTTGTTAAAACTTTCCGGTCTTCTGCTGGGTGAAGATGGGGAGTCAGAAGATGAATTGGAAGAATCATCAAATCCGTCTTCCAATTTCTTCCCAAATTCTTCTAACTTATCCTCGAATCGTTCTGCCATTGTATCGAAACGGCCGGTTGAATTTCCTTCTTCACCGGACTTTTTCTTTTTAGAAGAGCCGCTCAACAAATTGAATATCGCAAATACAACAATAACGACTATAAAAATATTATCAAAAATAAAATCTAAGAAGTTCATCATTTTCCCTCCTTCAGAAGGAATGGACTAACTATTTTATTCATCTTTGTTTTCTTGTTCTTTGTCTTTATCCTTGCTGGATACGTTGCCGATGGTGTCTCTCATTTCTGTATCTGCATTGATATTCTTGTAGTTAAGATAATCCATGACACCCATATTTCCAGAGCGCAGTGCTTCAGCCAACGCTTGAGGTACTTCTGCTTCTGCCTCGACAACGCGAGCACGCATTTCTTCCACTTTTGCTGACATTTCCTGCTCATTGGCAACAGCCATAGCACGACGTTCTTCTGCTTTTGCCTGTGCTATATTTTTATCGGCTTGAGCTTGATCCGTCTGCAACATAGCGCCAATGTTTTTACCGATATCCACATCTGCGATATCAATTGATAAAATCTCAAATGCTGTACCGGAATCTAATCCTTTGGCCAGTACCGTATGAGAGATAGTGTCAGGGTTTTCTAAAACTTTTTTATGTGTTTCAGAACTACCAATCGTACTGACAACCCCTTCGCCGACACGTGCAATAACTGTATCTTCTCCAGCACCCCCGACCAAACGATCGATGTTAGCACGAACAGTTATTCTTGCTAATACTTTCACTTCAATCCCGTCCATTGCAATCCCTGCAATAAAAGGAGTTTCAATAACTTTAGGGTTGACACTCATTTGAACGGCTTCCAATACATTACGTCCTGCTAGATCAATAGCTGCAGCACGTTCGAAGGTTAATTTAATATTGGCCCGGTGCGCTGCAATTAGCGCGTTCACCACTCTGTCAACCGTCCCGCCGGCCAAATAGTGACTTTCCAACTGGTTCGTTGATACGTCTAAACCAGCTTTATACGCTTTAATCAACGGATTAATGACACGGGATGGGACAACCCGGCGTAAACGCATTCCTACTAAAGTAAATAAACCTACTTTCACCCCAGCTGATAAAGCACTGATCCACAGGGCAACTGGTACAAACGTGAATAAAATAACCAATGCAATTAATATTAACGCAATAATAATAATTGGTGCCACATTTAACATCTCCAAATCCATTTCATTGTCCTCCTCCAGATTAACTTCTTTTCCATTACTTTCTGCCTGCTATCCTCCACAAATATTTAAAAACGTTCACTATCCGGCTTGGATAAATCCGTCTATTGAATTAACGCAACTAGTATATCCGCTGTCTCACATTTCTTTAATTGCTGCATTTTCAATGATTCTCTTTATCTGGCTCCATTTTTTTTACGACTACTCTCATCCCTTCTACTTTCGAAATAACGACAGGGGCACCAGCTTCGATAAATGAGCCTTCCGAGACCACATCGAGCCGTTCTGTTTCGGTTTCCATAATACCAGCTGGCCGCAGCATAGAAACAGTTACACCTGTTTGCCCTATCAATTCCTCCCGCTGGTCATTGGACGTGTAGCCAAGTTCGGTGGTTGTACGATCTTTTAAGATAATTCTTTTCAATATACCGCGATTTGGTCCAATCCATTTAAACAAAACAACAGCCGCAAGAATAGCTACAATACAAGCAATGGAGATACTCAAAGCCATTTGAGTCACATCATATCCCGCCATAAATAAAGATAATATGATTGCCGCTGCGCCTAATGCTCCTAATATACCACCGGTCACAAAGAATTCTAACACAACCAGAATGATTCCAACAATTAATAATGTGATAACTTCCATTCCAGCTAAACCGGCTATAAAATGCCCATAAAAAAATAATAATAAAGCAATAACTCCCATTGATCCTGCTACACCAAACCCGGGCGTGTATATTTCAACAATTAATCCCAAACTGGCTATCGACAATAATATGGGGATAACTACCGGGCTTGTAACAAACCTCGCTATAGATTCTGCAGCTGAAACTTCTGTTTCTTCTATCTCCGCATCCTCTAAATCAAGTTCTGCCAGTAATTCTGAGCGATTATGAACAACTCCTTCTGCATACCCTACTTCTACGGCATTGTTAGGTGTCAGCGTCAGAAACTCTCCTTCCGGGGCTCCTAAATCAGGCAAGTCAACAGATTCATCCGCCATTGCAACAGCATATTCCGGATCACGGTCATTTGCCTCTGCAGCGCTTTTCATTGCTGCAATCCAAGCTGATTGAGCTTTTTTATCTGCTGCTTTCCCGTCGCTTGTAATAACACCACTTGCTCCCATGGTCGCATTCGGGTTCATATATATACTGTCTGAATTTAAAGCAATATAAGAACCGGCAGATAAGGCTTCATTTACAACATAGGCAGTCGTGGGGATATCCAAGTCTTGTAATATTTTACCAATTTTCCCAGCAGAATCCACCCGTCCTCCAGGTGTATCGATTTCAAAAATAATATGGTCAGCATGGTTTTCTACTGCTTCCTCTGTTGATCTGGTTAAAAAAGCTTCTAAACCTCTTTCCACCTCATCTTCAATTGGAATAACATAAACTAAATCTTTCTTTTCGACATCCTGGTTATCCTCTTGGGCAATTGTATCAACCGGAATGTTCGTCGCAATAAATAAAGCACAAGCTATTAGGGCACCAATGAAGTATATTTGACGCCTCCATTTCAAATAACTTCACCCTCTCTTTTGTAAAATAAATGGATGTAAAAAAAGATTCTTATCTATCTAACAATGGATAAGAATCTTTTTTATTTCTTAAGAACGAATATTTCCCATTACTATATGCAGTTCCATTATCAGTTAGCTTAGTTGTTGCTTTACTAGTTGTTGAACTTCTGAACCGTCCGCTTTTCCTTTCACTTTAGGCATCAACACTCCCATTACTTTACCAAAGTCCTTTTTGCTTGTGACTCCCAGTTCGTTAATGGTGTTTTTAATAAGTGTTTCAAGTTCTTCTTCTGATAATTGCTGAGGCATATAATCATGTAATATGTCAATCTCTTTTTCCAGGTTTTCAATTAAATCTGTTCGGTCTAAGTCAGTAACTTCTTGCAGAGAATCGTTTCGTTGCTTTAACTCTCTGGAAAGTATAGTTAGTTCTTCTGCTTCACTTAAGCTGTTTACACCGAGATGTATCGCTTCATTTTGCAACGAAGCTTTCACCATGCGAATAACAGAAAGTCTCAGCTTTTCCTTATTCCGCATTGCTTGCTTCAAATCTTGATTTAACTGTTCTTCTAATGACATCTCGTGCACCTTCTTTAGAATTTACGTTTCTTTTTTGCTCTAGCAGCTTCCGATTTTTTCTTACGGCGTACACTAGGCTTCTCATAAAATTCACGTTTACGATATTCCTGCAGTGTTCCGCTTTTAGAAACATCTTTTTTAAAACGACGTAATGCATCCTCTAAAGATTCATTTTTACGAATTTTAGTTGTATTC
This sequence comes from Pseudogracilibacillus sp., assembly GCA_035301305.1. GTDB lineage: Bacteria > Bacillota > Bacilli > Bacillales > Amphibacillaceae > Pseudogracilibacillus. The sequence continues at coordinate 44,092 of DATGUO010000068.1, read as the reverse complement.
GTCATAAACTTTCCCTCCCTCCGGAGTATAAAACAGTAATAGATAGATACCCAAAAACAACTTCAGGTACTACAACTTATTATATTATAACCTGTCAAAAGGGTCAACAGGTATCTATATTCTTTTACATCGCTACTTGATCTTCTACTTTAACAAACACACCTTCATTTATTGGATAACCTGATTTTGTTATTTTCACCCGAACGATAGACCCAATTAAAGAGGCATCTCCTTGAAATGAAACTTTGAGGTAATTATCGGAATATCCTGATAAATAACCTGGGTAATCTTCACTTTCTTCTTCTGGAATGACTTCTAACACTTCTCCTTCAAATGGAGAGGCATATTCTTTCGCCAATTGGTTGGAAAGTTCAATCATCTCAGAAATTCTTCTTTCTTTTTCTTCTTTTGGTACTTGATTATCCATTTGTGCTGCTGGCGTTCCTGTTCTTCGAGAGAACGGAAATACATGCAATTCGGCATATTGGATGTTTTGAATAAAACGATACGTTTCTAAGAATTCTTCTTCTGTTTCACCGGGAAAACCGACAATAATATCAGAGGTAATCGCTAAATGAGGCAAAGCTTTTTTAATTTTATCGATTTTTTCTTTATAATACGCGGTCGAGTATTTTCTTCTCATCCGGCTTAATACAGAATCAGATCCTGCTTGAAGCGGAACATGTAAATGGCGGACAATTTTTTCAGATTGGTCGAGTACCTCAATAACTTCATCCGTGACTTGACTTGCTTCAATAGAAGAAATGCGGATACGTTTTAAACCATGCACTTGTGTTTCTAAGTCACGCAGCAATCTTGCAAAATTGTAATCTGTTAAGTCTTCTCCATAACCTGCTGTATGTATCCCCGTAAGCACAATTTCTTTATACCCGGCGTCTACTAATTTTTGTGCTTGCTCCAACACATGCTCAGGCTGCCGCGACCGTAATAGCCCCCGTGACCAAGGGATAATACAAAAGGTACAGAAATTGTTACAGCCTTCCTGTATTTTTAAAGAAGCCCTTGTCCGGTCTGTAAAAGCAGGTACATCCATTTCTTCAAAAACGCGATTTTTCATGATGTTTTTCACGCCATTTACTGGAAGGCGGGTTTCTTGATGTTCTTCAATTAAAGGGATCATACTTTTACGATTTTGAGTTCCGACCACCACATCTACTCCGGGAATTTCCATAATTTCTCCAGGGGAAGTCTGTGCATAACAGCCAGTAACGCAAACGACAGCTTCCGGATTTTTCCGGACTGCCCGACGGATCACTTGACGGCTTTTTTTATCACCAGTGTTAGTTACCGTACATGTATTAATAACATAAACATCTGCCGAATGATCAAAATCTGTGCGTTCGTATCCTTCCTCTTTAAACATATTCCAAATACCTTCTGTTTCGTAATGATTCACTTTACATCCTAATGTATGAAATGCAACTGTTGGCATCTTTTACTCCTCCATTTCTTCAAAATGATATGAAATACTTGCTAACGCATATAACGCTGCTGTTTCAGTTCGCAAAATTCTGGGACCTAGCCGTATGGGCTTTGCTTGATGCTGTTTTAAAAACTGAACTTCGTTTTTTGAAAAACCGCCTTCAGGACCAATGATGAGGCAAATGCGTGTCCCTCGTTGAATGTTGCTTAAAATGTGATGAAACGATGTATCGGACGCTTGTTTCGCCTCTTCTTCATAAGCAAATAAAAACAAATCATACGTCGTATTTTCATTCTTCAATATATTCCTTAACGAATTTACAGCTATTTCCGGCACTTGCTTGCGATGACATTGTTCACTCGCTTCTTTCACGATTTTGTTAAACCTGGCCAACTTTTGAGCTTGTTTTTTCTCATTCCATTGTACAATAGAGCGATCTGCTTCGTACAATAAAAATTCAACTGCTCCTAATTCTGTTCCTTTCTGCAGCACGAGCTCTAGTTTGTCTTTTTTAGGAAGCCCTTGTACAATCGTCACAGAAACAGGCAGTTCTGTATCTTCATCCAGCCATTTATGAATTTGTACTACAATCTTGTTTTCTTCAAATGCTTGTATTTTACACTCAGCTACAAAACCATTTGGATGTACACATTCAAGACTGTCTCCTACTTCCATTCGCATCACATTTTTAATGTGGTGCATATCGTCGTGCTTAATTTGCACTTGCTCTTTCAGCCAAGCTTCTTCTGGTATAAAATATCGTTGCATTGTTACTCCTCTTTTTCCGCAATAATGGTGATCCAATGGTCTAAACTTGTTACTTCTTTTATATGAAAACCTGCTTCTTTTAATTTATTTATGACAAGTGTTTCTTTTTTATCAATAATTCCTGACGTAATAAAATAGCCTCCTGGCTGCAGATTTTCTTTTGCATCTTCCACAAGCTCGACAACAATTTCAGCTAAAATATTTGCGACAATCACATCGGCAGATTGAGTTACATGCCGTAATAAATCATTACTTTCGACAGTTATACGGTCTTCCAGTTCATTTAAATTCCGATTCATTGTTGCACTGCTGACTGCCACTTCATCCAAATCATACGCATATACATGCGCAGCTCCGAGTTTACAAGCAGCAATACTTAACACACCTGACCCCGTTCCGACATCTATCACAACGTCTTGATGACGCATGTACTTTTCCAGAGCTTGTGCACTTAAAATTGTTGTCGGATGTGTTCCAGTGCCAAAAGCCATACCCGGATCCATTAAAATAGTTTTACCAGTGACGGTTGTCGAGCTTTCCCAGCTTGGAACAATCGTTAATGTATCCGTTATAGGCTGCACATTGAAATATTTCTTCCATTCGTTGGCCCAATCTTCCTCTTGAACCGTTTTTTCCCTCCACGTCCAATCCCCTAAAGAAACTTCATCACTTGATAAAGCATTTAATTTTTCTTTTAATGCTGCTTTTTTAGCAGACCAATACTCATTTTCATAAAAATAAGCAATAATATGTATTCCTTCTTTAGGATATCGGCTTGTATCTATTTCGATAACCTCTCCAAATCGGCTGGTTTTTTCTTTGGTTACGTCTGCTAAATCTTCGATCACGACACCATTTGCACCAGCTTCATTTAGTACATTGGAAACGGCTCCTTCTGCTTTTCTTTCTGTATTAATTTTAACTTCGATCCAGCTCATTATATAATCTCCTGTCTGTTAGGCTTGTCATAAAGTACATACCAATTCCTTGAATCTGTCATAAAACGTATCTCGAGGAACTAACACATAAAAGGACGTGTTTCTTACAGTTTAATAGGAACTTTAAAGCGTGTCCATTTTTAACCGTTGTATGAAGAGTTCACGTAAACATGATCTCCTTCTGCAAGGAGTTTATGACTCGCATTGTATTGAACTTATGCAGTTCAAATGTCGGCACTGTTATGTCTGCTAAGGCATCATGAAGAGTGCCCTGGTGACACTGATACAAAAAGATGACAGAGTTTTTTTACGTCTATAGAAATGGACCTGCTTAAAACTTTCACAGCGTATGTCCTAATTATACCTGCACCGGAAGGAAGTTTCATCTTTTTTTATCCGGCAATAAAAAAAGCATCCGTTGTGTAAAAAACGGATGCTTTCAGTGTTAGTCGCCTTTAAAAGCTTTTTTAAAACGGTTGAAAAATGAACTGCCATTTTCTGAAATCGGGTCATTATCGGACGTTTCATTAAATTGTTTGATTAAATCTTTTTGTTCTTTTGTCAGTTTGGTTGGAGTTACCACTCGCACTTTTACATGCTGGTCTCCATGTCCATAACCTCGAACATTAGGAGCTCCTTTTCCTTTAAGTCGAAACGTTTTAGCCGTTTGAGTTCCTGCAGGTACTTTAATCATGACTTCTCCATGTACAGTCGGTACATTGATTTCGTCACCTAGTGCTGCTTGAGCAAAAGTAATCGGTAGTTCTAAAAAGATGTTGTCTCCTTCACGCTGAAAGAACTCATGAGGTTTAATATCTACGACTACAAACAAGTCTCCAGGAGGTCCGCCGTTAGCTCCTGGTTCACCTTTACCGGGAACGCGTATTTGTTGTCCTTCGTTAATCCCGGCAGGAATAGTTACTTTAATTTTCACATCTTTTTTCACTTTACCTGCCCCATGACATGTTTCACATTTGTCTACAATAATCTTGCCTGTTCCTTGACAATGATGACAAACGCGACGGTTCACAACTTTTCCGAACGGTGTATTTTGTTCTGTGTTCAACTGGCCGGACCCCTGACAATGGGAACAAGTTTGTACATCAGAACCAGGTTTCGCACCTGATCCTGCACATGTTTCACATTCTTCTTCTTTAGGTATAGAAACTTCAGTTTCTTTCCCAAAAATCGCTTCTTCAAAGTCAATACTCATGGTGTATTGCAAATCAGATCCTTGCTGTGGAGCATTTGGATCACGTCGGCCTCCACCACCAAAGAACATATCAAAGATATCTTCGAAACCGGAGAATCCTTGGCCTCCACCGCCAAATCCTCCGAAACCGCCTGATTGCGGTCCAGCATGGCCAAACTGATCATACTGAGCGCGTTTTTCGTCACTGCCCAATACCTCATATGCTTCTTTTGCTTCTTTAAATTTTTCTTCCGCATTATCTTCTTCACTTACGTCTGGATGGTATTTTCTGGCTAATTTCCGGTATGCTTTCTTTATTTCCGCTTGTGAGGCATCCTTTTCGACACCTAACACCTCATAATAATCGCGTTTACTCAACTTTCAATCACTCTCCCAAAAAGCACGAATTCAATACCATTCATTCTACATTGTTTAGGTACTCTTCGCAACTTGTACTCGATGTCTTCCATAATATATTGTTTATACCTGTTTATTTTAAAAAAAGTCAAAGTCAAGAATAACCTGACTTTGACTTTTTCTGTCCTGATTAATTACTCTTTATCAGCCGTATCTTTATCATCTTCATCATCTACTTCTTGGTAGTCAGCATCTTCTACATCATCAGCTGAACCGCCTTCTGCATCGCCTTGCTGAGCTTGTTGCTCTTGCGCCATTTGCTCATACAATTTTGTAGTTAATGTTTGAACTTCTTCTTCAAGTGCTTCTTTTTTCGCTTTGATATCTTCCATATCTTCGCCTTCTAAAGCTTGTTTCAAAGCTTCTTTTGCATCTTCTGCTTTTTGTTTTTCTTCTTCAGAGACATTTTCGCCTAAGTCTTTAATCGTTTTATCTGTTGTAAAGACCATCTGATCTGCCTCGTTGCGAAGATCGATATCTTCACGGCGTTTTTTGTCTGCTTCTGCGTTTTCTTCAGCGTCTTTGACCATTTGGTCTATTTCATCATCTGAAAGTCCAGAAGAAGACTTAATTGTAATGGATTGCTCTTTGTTTGTACCTAAATCTTTAGCACGTACATGCACAATACCATTCGCATCAATATCGAAGTTCACCTCGATTTGAGGAACTCCGCGTGGAGCAGCCGGAATATCAGTTAATTGGAAACGGCCTAAGGTTTTGTTGTCAGAAGCCATTTCTCTTTCCCCTTGCAACACATGAATATCTACTGCTGTTTGATTATCAGCTGCGGTAGAGAACGTTTGTGACTCGCTTGTAGGGATAGTTGTGTTTCTCTCAATAAGTTTAGTAGTCACAGCACCCATTGTTTCGATGCCTAAAGATAATGGCGTAACGTCAAGTAATACTACATCCTTAACATCACCTTGCAGTACGCCGCCTTGAATAGCAGCTCCAAGTGCGACAACTTCATCCGGGTTCACACCTTTTGAAGGATCTTTTTTCGTTTCTTTTTTAATCGCTTCTTGTACAGAAGGAATACGAGTGGAACCGCCGACTAATAGTACTTTGTTAATATCATTCGGTGATAATTCAGCATCACTTAAGGCTTTACGAACCGGGTTCATTGTTTTTTCAACAAGTTCAGATGTCAATTCATCAAATTTAGCTCTTGTCAAAGTTAATTCCATATGAAGAGGACCAGCATCACCTGCAGTAATAAATGGCAGGGAAATTTGTGTTTGAGAAACACCGGATAAATCTTTTTTAGCTTTTTCAGCAGCATCTTTCAAACGCTGTGTAGCCATTTTATCCTGTGATAAATCAATGCCGTTTTCTTTGCGGAATTCAGCAACCATATATTCGATTACTTTCTCATCAAAATCATCTCCGCCCAGACGGTTGTCACCAGCTGTAGAAACGACTTCAAAGGTGCCATCGCCGATATCCAGAATAGATACGTCGAATGTACCTCCACCTAAGTCATAAACTAAAATAGTTTGATCTTCGTCTTCTTTATCAATTCCGTATGCTAACGCTGCTGCTGTTGGTTCGTTAATGATTCTTTCTACTTCCAGTCCTGCAATAACACCAGCATCTTTTGTTGCTTGACGCTCAGAGTCATTGAAATAAGCCGGTACAGTAATAACAGCTTTTTCAACTTCTTCTCCAAGATAGTCTTCAGCGTAGGATTTTAAATGTTGTAAAATAATCGCTGATACTTCTTGAGGCGAATAATCTTTATCTTCAATTGTTTCTTTATGGTCTGTTCCCATATAACGTTTAATCGATTGAATTGTATTCGGGTTTGTAATTGCTTGACGTTTGGCTACTTCCCCTACTTGTCTTTCTCCATTTTTAAAAGAAACAACGGATGGAGTTGTTCGATTACCTTCCGGATTCGGAATAACTACAGATTCTCCGCCCTCCATTACAGTGACACAAGAGTTCGTTGTACCTAAATCAATTCCAATAATTTTACTCATTCTGTAAACTCTCCTTCTTTAACTAAAACTAAATTTATTTATTAACTTTAACCATTGCTGGTCGAATCACACGATCTTTTATCATATACCCTTTTTGCAGTTCTTCTACTACTGTATTAGAAGGCTTATCCTCTTCTTCCACTTGCATAACTGCATGATGTAAATTAGGGTCAAACTCTTCGTCTACAACCGTCATTGCCTCAATTTCTTCTGTCTTGAGCGCTTGTTGTAACTGATCGTAAACCATTTTCACACCTTCATAAAACCCCTGGTTTTCTTCTGATGATTCTGTTTGCAACGCTCTTTCGAAATTATCAAGAACGGGTAATAAATCGAGTGCTAAATCTTGTGATTTATACTTTCTTTCTGCTGCTCTCTCTTTTTCGGTTCTTCTTTTATAATTATCGAACTCTGCTTGAGTTCGCAGCATTTTATCTTTTAATTGATTGTTTTGCAGCAAGGCTTCATTTAATTCTTTCTGCAAAGGCGTTTCTGCAGTTTCTTCATCGTCGACAACTTCTGCTTCTTCAACGACATCTTCAGCTGCTTGTTCCTTTGTTTCTTCCTCGTCTGCTACATGAATATCTTTTTCTTGTTCCATAGAGTTTTCCTCCTCTTATACATTACCAGAATAAACTGTAACATGAATGCTGGACAAAATAAACTATAAACTACACACTTTCTATTTCCATTTTCCTCTGAATAAAACATCCGTCATTTCCGTTGATAATGCCTGCAGTAAAGTTATTACTTTTCGATATTCCATACGAGTTGGTCCTAACAGTGCAATCGTTCCAAATTGATTTCCATTCATTTTGTAAGAAGTCGTGATTAAACTAAACTGTTTAATCGCATCCACTTTATTTTCATTGCCAATGGTTATGTTCAATCCATCATGATCGGTTTTTAGCAATTTAATCATTTCTTCTTCATCTTCTAACATCGTATAAAATTGGTATATTTTATCAATGTCATTAAATTCAGGCTGCCTCATCATGTTTGATTGTCCTCCTACATACAGTTTCCCTGTATTTTCGTATTGGAGAACGGACGAGATATGATCATAAATAAGTTCATGATGCTGCAGATGCTGTTGCATAAGCGTATAAACTTCCGACTGCAGTCTATACTGAAGTTCCATAATAGGAATTCCGATCAAACGGTCATTTAAGATATTTACCATTTTTTCAAGTTCGGTAATCTCTATTCCAAATGGCAACGTAAAGAGTCGGTGTTCTACATGACCGGTATTGGTTACAAGAATCGCAACTGCAGATTGCTCTGATAAACGAACAATTTGTATTTGTTTCAATGTTGCATTCATTTCGTCTGGACCAAGAATAACCGCCGTATAATTTGTTAACTCTGAAAGAACCTCTGCAGATAATTGAACAAGTTGTTCCATTTCTAACATATTGCCTTGGATAATATCTTCCATTAAATGAAGCTCTTTCTCTTTTAAAGATGGCGATATCACATGATCAACATAATAACGATACCCTTTTTCAGAAGGAACACGTCCAGAGGAAGAGTGTGTTTTTACTAATAATCCCATTTCTTCCAAATCTGCCATTACATTACGAATGGTTGCTGCACTAAGGTTAATACCTTCTTTTTTAGATAAGGCACGCGAACCAATTGGTTTTGCTGTTGTAATGAAATCATCAATAATGGTTTGTAAAATCAGTAATTCTCTATCTCCCAACATGTTTTTTCACTCCTGTTAGCACTCTTCTCTAACGAGTGCTAATAATAAATTATCAAATCTCCATTTCTTTGTCAATAAAGAAGTTTTATTTTTAGGAAAGCAAGTCATTAGAAAGACCATCCTATATAAAAGAGATGGCCTTTCCAATACCTTAATCATCACTTAATTCTAAAACAGACATGAAGGCTTCCTGAGGAATTTCTACAGAACCAACCATTTTCATCCGTTTCTTTCCTTCTTTTTGCTTTTCCAATAATTTTCGTTTTCTGGTGACATCTCCACCATATAATTTTGCAGTTACATCTTTACGAACCGCTTTAATATTAGAACGGGCAACAATTTGGTTTCCTATTGCTGCTTGAACAGGGACCTCAAATTGCTGTCTCGGAATAAGCTCTTTTAATTTATCCACGATCTTCTTGCCGCGGCTGTGACTGAAGTCTCTGTGAACGATAAGAGATAGAGCGTCAATCGGCTCTCCATTTAATAAAATGTCCATTTTTACTAAGTCAGATACTTGATTGCCAACAAAATCATAATCTAAGGAAGCGTATCCCTTGGTGTGAGATTTAAGCTGATCAAAAAAGTCAAAAACAATTTCAGATAACGGAAGCTCATAGACTACATTGACACGAACATCATCAAGATACTGCATGTCTATGAATTGACCCCGCTTCTTTTGACATAATTCCATGACCGGTCCAACAAAATCATTCGGAACCATAATATTAGCTTTTACAAAAGGCTCCAGCACTTCTTCAATCTCTTGTGAGTCCGGCATAAATGACGGGTTATCGACTTCAAAAACGTCTCCATCCGTTTTTTTAACTTCATAAATAACACTTGGTGCAGTGGTAATTAAACCAATATCATACTCTCTTTCAATACGTTCTTGAATGATTTCCATATGCAGTAAACCTAAAAAACCGGTACGGAACCCGAACCCTAAAGCTTGGGAAGTCTCTGCTTCATATTGCAGCGAAGAGTCATTTAATTCCAGCCGTTCCAGCGCATCACGTAATGGATTGTAGTCTTCAGCATTCACCGGATATAGTCCGCAATAAACCATAGGGTTTAACGTTTTGTATCCTGGCAACGGTTCGGTGGCCCCTTGTTCCACTGTTGTAATAGTATCCCCTACTTGTGTGTCTTTTACTTCTTTAATCGAAGCTGTAATAAATCCTACATCGCCCACTGTTAAAACATCTTTACTTACTGCGTTCGGGGTGAAAACTCCGGCCTCCTGCACTTCATATTCTTTTCCATTGGCCATCATCTTAATATTCTCCCCGACTTTCAATTGACCTTCTTTTACACAAACATAAGCAATAACACCACGGTATGGATCGTATAAAGAGTCAAAAATAAGCGCTTTTAGCGGACGTTCGTCTTCTCCCTCTGGAGGCGGAATTTGGTCGATAACGCGCTCTAATATTTCTTCAACACCAATGTTCTCCTTGGCTGAAGCTAAAATGACATCATTCGGGTCGATACCAACGATATCTACTAATTCTTGCGTCACTTTTTCTGTATCGGCATTGGGTAAATCGATTTTATTGATGACAGGGATAATTTCCAAATCATTATCTAATGCTAAATAAACGTTTGCCAACGTTTGTGCTTCTATTCCTTGCGCCGCGTCTACCACGAGAATAGCCCCTTCACAAGCAGCCAGGCTCCGGGACACCTCATACGTGAAATCGACGTGCCCAGGCGTATCGATTAAATGAAACGTATAGTCCTCCCCATTTTGACTTGCGTACTCCAATTGAACGGCATTTAATTTTATCGTAATACCTCTTTCGCGTTCCAATTCCATACCATCTAAAAATTGTGCTTTCATTTCCCGATTCGATAAAGCTTTTGTATTTTCTAAAATTCGATCAGCTAACGTTGATTTTCCGTGATCAATATGGGCTATAATCGAAAAATTGCGTACATTTCTTTTGTTTTGTACCATTCGATTTCTTCACTCCTTGAATTTCCATCTCGTCGAACTTTTTTTATTCACTTTCCCGATTATACCAACACTGCATAAGACTTTCAATCTTATTCAAACAGAGCAGGAAAGTTTTGTTAATTTTAACAATCATACATTTTTAGAAGTCAGTCTGTAAAAGAACCTTTCGTTAATTATTGAAATGAAACCATTTATCTGATAAAATAACGTAGTGCCTAATGTTAGTGATTGTTTTATTATTTGAAAAGAATCAAATAAGTGACCCATCGATCCCTAGGAGGTGATTTCATGGCTAATTTAAAATCTGCAAAAAAACGTGTAAATACGAATCAAAGCAAGCGTGAGCGTAACGTTGCTGTAAAGTCTAACATGCGTTTGAATATTAAAAAAGTAGAAAATTTTATTGATGCGAATGAAGTGGACGAAGCTAAAAAAGCTTACCATCATACCATTCGTACAATTGACAAAGCGGTCCAAAAAGGCGTCATTCATTCCAATAATGGAAACCGCCATAAAGCTAAACTTGCTGAGAGACTAAACCAAGTTACAGCGTAAAGTTAAAAACGATTCCTTCATCACAAGGAATCGTTTTTTATTTAAAAGCAACAGACAAATCCCTATTAGATCAGCTATCGGTTGTAACGCTGCTTTTTATTTATACAGGCCACTTTTTTAATAGCTTCGTATTAATTGATACAACAGCATTTCAAATGCAATGCTTTTATCCATTTTCCCCCGCTTTATTTTTTCATCCGTTTCTGCCAACAGTTGCATGATTTTACTCAAGCTAGCTTCAGTAAAATATTTACTTCTTTGCACAGCTAATTGGGTAACATAAGGATGGACTTTTAAAACAGCTTTCATTTTATCCATATTATATCCTTTTTTTATATACAATTTCACTTGAAAGAGGACCCTGAATTGATAAGCCAACAAGGCAATTAAGCCAATCGGTTCCTCTTTCATTTTTTCCAAATCTTTAAACATTCCAATTGCTTTGGATAAATCCTTTTGAATAACTGCATCGACAAATTGCAAGGCATTCGTTTGATTTGTTGGAGAGATAACCAAGTCAGCTTCCTGTTTGGAAATAACTTCTTTTTCACCGGCATACAAAGCAAGTTTATTTAATTCTTTCTGCAGCCCGTATAAATCCGTTTGAAATGTATTGCCTAGCTTTTCATACGTTTCCTCTTCCAGCTGGACTCCTTCTGTCTTAGCCATTTGTTTTACAAAACCATGAAGCGCTTTGCCTTGAAGCGGTTGACACTCAATTGTTTCCGCTTGTTTTTTTAATTGTTTGGTAATTTTTTTACGGCCGTCCAACTTCTCATAAGGAGCGATTAACACTAGTGTCGTATAAGAGACTGGCTGCTCTAAATATTGCTCTAAAGCCTCTGTTTCATGGGTTACAAATATTTTATCATTTTTTGTATCAAGAAAACTCGGGTTTTCTGCAAAAATGAATTGGTGATCAGAAAAGAAAGGAAACGTTTCTGCATCGAGTATCACATCTTGAATAGCGGTTTCCCGCAGATCATATGTAGTAACAGCCTCTTCGTCTTCTGCTCGATTGTTAAAGGCTGTTTTCACCTGCTCCATAAAATAATATTCAGTTCCATACACTAAATATACAGCTGCTATCTTTCCTTCTTGTATATCTTTAAGTTGCTTGTGTTCCATCCTTCGACTACCTTTCTTTTGTCTTCTTTCCTAATCATAGCAAAAATTCCACTTTATTGATATACTGTACATAGAAACTTAGCCAAGAACAAGAAATTTAATTAAGGCTGGATTTTACTATTAATTTATTTTATACTAGGGATGAATGTAGGAGGGATGAACATGAACGAATTTGAAAAAGATCCACAAGAAAAATCAAATGATGTGCCGCATGCTTTAGCCGGTTTTATTGTTCCTTTAGTGTTCTTTTTGTTTATATTTGCTTTAGGATCAACCATCAGCTACATAAATTAAATAGAGTGAATCTAAAATGTTACCAATGCTGGTAACATTTTTTATTTAGAACGATTCAAATACGCCTTCTTCGCCTTTAAATCGATAGATGATCGCCCCATCTTCATCTGTTCGATACACGTTGATGTGATGTTTGCTTAAAGTATCCAATACCTCTTGATTAGGGTGCCCATACGTATTATTCTCACCAAGTGAAATCAAACCAATGCCTCCGCGGCTCTTTTCCGCAATTTTCTCATCTGTCGACGTATTACTGCCGTGGTGTGCTACTTTTAGAACATCCACCTCCAGCTCCGGATAATTTTTAATGATTTCCTTCTCTGTCTCTTTTCCGATATCGCCGGTAAATAACCAACGCAATCCGCCAATTTCTGTATAAAGAGCTAGCGAGTTATCATCTGCTGAATCCGTTTTAATTTTCGGTGAAACAACTTGAAAAAATTGATTTTGCAGTGTCAACACTTCATTGAACTCAGCTGTATATACATTTTCCCATGTTGTTCGCTTTTCTTCCGCCCATCCATAGTATTCGCTTGTAATGATGTTATGAACTGTGAAATCTTGTTGAATGAAGGAAACGCTTCCGTAATGGTCCAAATGCTCATGGCTAATAAATACAGCATCAATTTCTTGAATTCCCTGCCCCTGTAAATAAGGATGAATAACTTGCTGATACACATTTTCCGACGCTTCCATGGTGTCATAAGAAAAATGTGCTCCTGCATCATAAAAATAAACACCTTTCCGGTATGGCATTTCTATAATAAAAGCGTCTCCCTGCCCAATATCCAGCATGGTCACTGTCCCGTATGGAGATAAATAAGGACGAATCGCTAAGAATAGAATAAAAATACATAACCATAGCGATCTGCAAAACGCTTTAAACGGACGGCTATTTTCTAACCCGACCATCATAAAAATAAACAAAACATAGTAGAAGAAAACGACAGTGATATGCATATGGCTAAACGTAAAGGAAAAAGGAATGAACGAATCGAGATGCGTTATCCCTTGCATAATTTTGTCATGCACGAATAAGAATGGGTATTCCAACAACAGCAAAATTGTTTTAGGTAAAAAACTTGTACATAAAAATAAAAACATAAGAGGAATGACAAATAATGAAAAGTAAGGGACAACAACCACATTAAGAAGTATAGAAAGAGGCTGGAAATAAGAGAAGTAATGAAGCTGCAAAGGGAGAATAGCCATTTGAGAGACAAAACTAATTTTAAAAGCTGCTTCCGTTTTAGATCTGGATTGCTTTAGCCAATGTTGTGACAGAATAATTGCAAAAGTAACTAAAAAAGAAAACTGAAAACCTACGTGATAAATAATATGTTTATTGAAAAGTACTAACATAAGAAAGATAATGCTTATGACATCCGCATAGCTCATTTTTATTCTCCATTTGTTTAATAGAACAACAAACAAAGTCATTAAACTTGCTCGCCAAACAGAAGGCTGTCCTCCAGCTAACAAAGCGTAAAATGGCAGAAATACTAAGAAGAAGGATTGGACAGATTCTTTCGTAACTAATAAAATCCGTGTGAAAACAAAATATAGAAGCGCAATCATAATACCTACATGTAAACCGGAAATTGCCAGAACATGAGACAGTCCCCATCTTTGAAAGATATCCTTTGTTGATTCTTCTAAAGCGGTATTCTCTCCTAAAATAAGCGTACTAAACCATTGATATGTTTCTTTCTCTAATTTGGAGGACGCTGATTTAAGCAGGAAAGACCGAAACTTGTATAGATATCCCAACCAGGAATGCTTCTCGCACTCTACTTCGTCTAAGGAAGGGACAATCATTTGGTAACGAATTTCTTCATGCCATAAATAATTTTCATAATCAAATTCATGCGGATTTGTAGCGGACTCAGGTACCACGATGTCTCCTGTTATCGAACATGAGGCACCTGCTTGGATTTGTTTACTATCATATTTTACATGGTCTTCAACAAAGTAAAGCAGTAAAATGTCACCATACTTCTCGCTCTTCAATGTAAATTCTACTTTTTTATCTGTTTGAACCGGAAAGTTTTTCACTTTTCCATGGAGAGTTACTTCATTTGGAGGTTCAGCAACTGCTGGAGGAGAAGGGGGAGGGAAGTAAAAATAAAAAAACACAACAACAGTAAAACAGAGGAGCAGTATACTCATTTTTAACTGACAAAACAAGAATAGGTACAATAGCCAAATGAAATACAGTATAACAATAACATATACGTCATAAATAATACTGATGGCACTTGCTGTCGTACCTAAAGCTAAGATGTGCCAATTGTTTTTCAGCCCCATTCAACTATACATCGTCTCTCTCTAAACTTGGATCCAATTGTACGGAAACATCAGTTAAGGTTACTTGTTCTGTTTCCACATGAGATTCTTCAAGTAATTGAATGGCCAGTTCATGATTCCGATAGTTTTTTTCATAATAAATTTTGCTGATTCCTGCCTGAATTAATTGTTTCGTACATTGCAGACAAGGAAAATGAGTAACGTATAAAACAGTATCATTGGTAGGTACGCCAAACTTCGCGCATTGAAGTACCGCATTTGCTTCAGCATGGACCGTACGTACACAATGCCCATCTACAAGATAACAACCGTTATCAATACAATGATCCCCATCTGCTACACTTCCATTGTACCCGCTTGAAATAATTCTATTTTCCCTGACTATAATGGCACCAACCATTAATCTTGTACAAGTACTTCTTAGAGCAGCCACATGAGCTTGAGCCATAAAATATTGTTCCCAGGAAATACGATCCACATAATCACTCCTTGTCTTAATGATATGCTACTTCGTCTTTAAAGTTTTCCAATGTTTTCTCGCCAATGCCGCTTATTTCTAAAAAATCTTCATCACCTTTGAGCGGCCCATTTTCTTCAATATGCTGCAAAATGGCTTCTGCTTTACTCGGTCCAATCCCATTTAAAGATTCAATTTCTTCAAGGGAAGCTTGGTTGATCCTAACTGCAGCGCTGTCATCCCCGGCGTTGTCAGTTGCAGCTGATTCTGAGGAGTCGACCTGCTCTTTTCCTTCTTCTGGTACATAAATCAGCATTTCATCATGCACTTTTTCTGAGAGATTAATTTGCATTTCGTCTGCTTCTTTCGTAAACCCTTCTGCAGCGTCTATAGCATCCTCCACCCGGTTATCCTCTTTCATTTCATAAACTCCAGGAGCAGTTACTTCCCCTTTTACATCCACCATGTAGGTACTTGATTTATCTATCTCGTCCGTTTCATTTGTGTCTTCTGTTTCTATTGCTGAGTTATCAGGTGCATTATTTAAAGGGTCTTGTTCCGTTTGTGCTGTTTCAACTTTTTTATTTTCTTCCCGCTGAAAAAAGATAAAAAAACCCACAGCAGCTACCAAGACAGTAATTCCTACAATATATCGCTTGATATAATGCATTAACATATGTTTTCTCTCCTTTATCTTATTTTCCACTTCATTTGTTATTATAGAGAGAAAATAATGATTTGTACAATCAGTAAAAATCAATTTTAAGCTGTATTAGTCGATTATTTTTGCGCTAAAACAAAAATTCGCTGTTTATCTTGATTGATTTCATGATTTTCAGTACTAAAATCAGCATAAAATTCAATTTTAGTAAATCCAGCTTTTTTTAAAGCCGAGGCATACAAGTCTATCGCAAACGTCTGTTGATAATGGTATTCATCGTATCGTTCATACTGTCCATTTTGCTTACGAACAAAAAAAGTAATAAAGTGGTGCATCTCACCTTCTTTTGCTCCTGCTTCGCACTCCCAAATATATGCCAAATCATCCATCACATCTGAAAAACGCTGGTCAACTAACTGTTCTGTTACATACGGCAAATGATGGACGTCAAAAATAAACAAGCCATCTTTCTGTAAACTCCGATATACGTTTTGACATACTGTTTCAATGCCCTTTTTTTCGGTTACGTAATTCATCACGTCACAGTAACTCACGCACACATCAATGTCTTCAAAACCTTGTAAATTTCTTATATCCTGTTGCACCCAAAAAACGTGTTTCTTTTGTTGAACAGCTTTTTGGTTTGCTTCAGCGAGCATAGTTTCAGATACATCAACCCCTGTCACATCAAACCCGCTATCGCTCAATCGGAGGGTGATTTCTCCTGTACCACAACCGAGGTCTATCATTCGTTTTCCTGAAACGTTGTAATAATCAACCATCTTTTTTGTAAAACTCACCCATTCGTCATATGGAGCGTGTTGCATGAATTGGTCGTAGACAGTTGCTAAATTTTGATAGGCTTCCATTTATAATTCCTCTATCGATACTTCGTCAGCATCTCCCCAAAGTCTTTCCAAATTATAATGAGGCCGTTCATCTTTATGGAAAATATGACAAACTACATCGTTCATATCCAACAAAATCCAGCGTCCTTGCTCAAAGCCTTCCATTCTTCGAACATCGAAATCTTCCTCTTCCATTTTGTCTTTCACATGTTTGGCGATAGCTTGTACTTGACGTTCATTATTTCCATGGCAAATGACATAATAATCTGTAATAGGGGTTAACTCTCTCATATCTAAAATCACACAATCGCTCGCTTGACGGTCTTCGCATACTTCAACTATAGTACTTAATAAATTTTTATTTTCTGTCAATACTCGGACTCTCCTTTCATTTTTGTGTCAAGTAATTATACGCCTCAAGTGTGTCAGGATGTACGGTAGCATCTTGATTCATTAAATGAATAATAGTACTTTTCAACGCTTTTCGTGCAGCCGTTTCTACATTTTGAAAAGATAATTTTCTTATTTCGTCAATCCCTGGGATGTTTCTTTCGGGTTCAGTAAAATCGGCTGTGAATACAATATATTCTACTATCGACATCCCCGCTCGGCCTGTCGTATGATAGTAAATGGCATTGATAATATCCGTATTTTCGATATGAAATTTATCGCGTATAATTGCTGCAGCTACCGGTCCGTGCCATAATTCATGATGATAATTTAATAAATTGGCATCAATTTCATAATACCTGATATTTTCTTTCAAGCATTCTTTCGACAAGCATTTAGCGTAATCATGGAAGATGGCTGCTATTTCTACCGCTTCTGCTGGTACTTCATAATGTGCCGCCAGTTTTCTAGCAGTTTCCAGTACGCGAACGCTATGCTCATATCTGTCGTTCGACAGTGCTTCTTTTACTTTTTCTGTTAAATAGCTTACGTTCATTTATGATAATCCTTTCTGTAACAATACACTTCATGAGGCAGAAAATACTTCATACTACGGCCCGATTTCATCTGTTCCCGGATATAAGTAGAAGAAATATCAATTAAAGGGACCGTTGCTTGCTGAACCATATAATCTGTCGTCCAATCATAATGCGGTCTTTTTACACCTATAAAAGTAATTAATTCCATTAGTTCATCAATTTTTTCCCATTTTGGCAAATACTCAACCATATCGCCACCAATAATGAAATAAAACGTGTCATCTAAATGATGTTGCACAATATTTTTTACTGTATCAATCGTGTACGATTTGCCTTGTCTTTTTAATTCCATATCTTTTACTGCAAAACCAGGAGTTTTATCCACCGTGCGCTGCAGCATTTCAAGACGTTCAGACGGAGAAAAATAAGCCTGTGCTTTATGTGGAGGTTCGTTCGTTGGAATAAACCAAATTTCATCCAGTTCAAATTGATATTTGACTTCTTCAGCAATGATAAAATGACCAATATGGGGAGGATCAAACGTGCCTCCAAATAATCCAATTTTCTTCATTACATCACCTAATTCGGCAATTCGATTGTTTTATTTTCAGCAGATGGTTTATATAAAACGATATTATTGCCAATGATTTGAACAACCGTTGCTTCCGCTGCTTGTTCTAATTGTTCTGCAACTGTCTTTTTGTCCTCTGAGCAATTTTGCAAAATACTTACTTTCATTAATTCATTTTTTTCTAAATAATCATGGATTTGATGAATCAAATTATCATTAACGCCTTGCTTTCCTACTTGAAATACGGGCTTCAAATGATGTGCTTCTTTTCTTAAATAGCGTTTTTGTTTGCCTGTTAGCATGAGTTATCGACCTTCCAATATTGATTGTAGTTGTTCATTTAATCCTTGCATATCCGGAGTGAAGCCGGTCCATATTTCAAAAGCCGCTTGAGCTTGATACAGCAGCATGGTATGGCCAAAATGAATGTTCGCTCCCAGCCGTTCAGCTTCCATTAAAAACTTCGTGTGAATCGGCTGATAAACAATATCACTTACAATTGCTGCAGGTTTTACTTGCTGTAAAGGGATAATCGATTCATCTGTATTTGGATTCATACCGACCGAAGTTGTGTTGATAATAATATCGTATTGTTCTGTTGTCTTTTCCGTTTCTAGTAGGTCAATCACTGAGTGAGGCTCTTGTACAAACGAAACAGCTTTTTCGATGGTGCGATTGGAAACGGTAATATTCAGGTAGCCTTTTTGAATCAACCCATGGTAAATCCCTTTGGCCGCCCCACCTGCTCCAATGAGTAAAATGGAATGATCTTTCGTTACTTCTGGATATGCTTGCTCTAATGACTTTACATAACCAATACCATCTGTATTATAACCTTTCCATTTTCCTTCTGTACAAATTACAGTATTCACTGCTTGTATATTAGCAGCACTTTGGTCTAATTCATCTAAATACGGCAGTATCGTTTCTTTGTATGGCACTGTTACATTAAAACCATGCAATGCTTTTTCTTTCACAGCCTGCATTTGTTTCTCAAAATCTTCCTGTTTTGTCTCCATTAATTCATACGAGCCTTTGACATGTCCTTGGCTTAAAAATTGTTCATGAATCCAAGGGGATAAAGAATGCTGAATGGGAAACCCGATTAAGCCTAAACGTAGTTGTTTCATTGATTATCTCCTTTTAAAATAATATAAGTCATCCTCACTTCCGGTGGACCGAGGGACGTAAATGTACGGAAACCCCTTTTGGGCAACGGATATCTATGGTGGCCTCTCCATTTAAAACAGTGATCCAGCCTAATCCGGCAATAACAATATCTGTATACGGCTCGGTAATACGATAGGATTGTTTTGTAAAAGCAGGCAAGAGAGCTGGGGAAGTTTGGTTAGGTGGTGCTAAGAGACTTCCTTGCTGATTCGCAAACAACTCTTCTGCTTTTTCCAGTTTGGTTCGATGTATCGGCAACCCATTAGAAAAAAAGCATACAAAGCTCTGCCGCTCTCCTTTCACAAAATCCATTTGCACCAACCCGCCTATAAATAATGTTTGCTTATTATTTAATTGATAAATCCTCGACTTCACTTCTTTTTTGGGAGTAATAATCTTCAAGTCTTCCTGCGACACATAGTGAGCTATTTGCTGTTGATTTACAATGCCTGGTGTGTCAATTAGTGCTGTATTTTCATCCAGGGGGATGGAGATAAATCCTAATGTTGTTCCCGGAAAATAGGAAGTCGTTATTGATTCTTTTTCGCCTAAAGAACGTTCGATTAGTTGATTTATGAAAGTTGATTTACCTACATTGGTTACTCCAACTACGTAAATATCTTTTCCTTCCCGTTTTTCTTCCATTGTCATTGCTGCTTCTTCTATCCCCAGTCCCGTCGACGCAGAAATAAGCAACACTTCTTCAATTTTAAGCCCCGCTTCTTTAGATTTTTTGCGAATCCAATGAATTAATTTGGTACTATTGGTTGATTTAGGTAATAAATCTACTTTATTAGCCATAAGGATAATAGACTGATTGCCAACAATTCGGTGTAAACTTTGCAAAAGCGTTCCTTCGATGTCAAATAAATCTACAACATGAACGACCAGGCTATCCGTTTTGTTAATTTCACTTACCATATGAAGGAAATCTTCATCCTCAAGAGTTACCTCTTCATTTTTATTATAATGTCTTAACTGAAAGCATCGTCTACATAATGCATTTTCTCTTCCGATTGCTGACGAAGGGATATAACCCTTTGCTTGTTCATTTTCCGACTGGAGCTTCACGCCGCATCCAATACAATACAAATTACTTTCCATGGTTTATTCTCCTCGTCAATTTTCCTTTTTTGTAAAAATGGTTTAAGATTATTCTTTCCATATTCCGATTGAATTTCGTAATAGCTGCATCTGATTGAACAATGGGAGTGACTAATATCGTATAAAATCCAAGCCGATTTCCGCCTAATATATCAGTCAGTAATTGATCACCGATAACAACCATTTCATTCCGTTGAAGATTCATTTTCTGTTGCGTTTTTTTAAACGCCCCTCGCAATGGTTTATTAGCTTTATGAACAGCATCAATACTCAAAGTCTTCGTAAATAAAGAGACTCTCGCTTCGTTATTATTGGAAAAAATGGTTACTTGAATATTTTCTTCGCGCATTGTTTCCAGCCATGCACGTACTTCCTCAGTAGGATGATGCACATTCCAAGGGACTAACGTGTTATCTAAATCCACAATAACCCCTTTTTTATGATGTTTTTTTAAAAGAGCTGGGGTAATATCATAAATGGAATCTACATGCATATTGGGTAAAAATAAATTAAACAATAACTCACCTCTATTTTATTGGCAGGTAAAAAAAACAAAAGTTCATTTCTCGCAGCTGTCCATAGACAGAAAAAAACGGAAAAACCTTATGCCAGTGTAGTTTAAATTGTCTCTTTTCAGCGTGTAACCTCTGCGTACAAGGTCGCCTACGTTATATTTTACAACAACTTACCTCGTATTGACAGGTAGAAACTAAAAAAGCATATTTTAAGTTAAAAAAACATATCCGATAAACAGATATGTTTTATGCCTGTCTTAATACAGTGAGAATCATATTCGCGGCATTCTTTGCTGCCGTTTCTAAAAAAACATCAAATGAAACTTCAGAAGATTTACCAGCGATATCAGAAAGCGCCCGAATTACCACAAAAGGAACCTTGTATTGATAACAGACTTGTGCAATAGCTGCTGCTTCCATTTCTCCGGCGAGCATTTCCGGGAATGTTTCTTTAATCGTTTCCACCCGGTCGGGATTACTTAAAAATGAATCGCCAGTAGCGATGAGTCCTTTTTTATATGGAAGTTGTAATGTGCTTAAAGCAGCAGCGGTTTCATCGACTAAACGCAAATCAGCGGCAAATCTCGGCGGCAGTTCCGGCACTTGTCCGTATGCGTAGTCAAAAGCTGTCACATCTACATCGTGATGGACTACTTCTTGGCTGATAACTACGTCCCCAACCGCTAAATGTTCATCAAAACCTCCAGCAGACCCTGTATTCACAACATAGTCTGGTTGAAAATTTTCCATTAAAATTGCTGTAGTCATCGCAGCGTTTACTTTACCAATGCCCGATTTCACTAAAATCACTTGTTGATTTTCCAGCTTTCCTTCGATAAATTGTGCGTTAGCAATCGTTATTTCTTTTGCCTCTGTCATCGTTGCTTTCAACAGCTCAATCTCTTCATCCATCGCACCAATAATACCAAACTTCATTACATTATCCTTCTTTCTATACATACAAGCCTACTTTTGGAAGGATTCCAGTTCTTCCACTTTTGTCGGTTTCCAGCCTTTATCATCTACCCAATCCAAAGATACTTTATAAAACTGATCATCTGATTCATCTTGGATAGTTGCAGTTACTTTTTGTTCCCCTTCGTTCCCAACCCAATGCTCAATCATTTGGTCTTCAGATACACCTGTAACTTCAGAAACAGCTTGTTTAATTTCGCTTCTATCTTGAGACCCATCGTCATAATCGGTTGTATGTTCACCGCTTTGTTCGGTTCCAGCTGGATCCCAATCGCCTTTATAAGCTTTTGTTACATTCTCATCATCCGATTCAACTTCTTCCGTAGAAACGTCTTTATTACTATCATTGTCGTCTTCATCTTCATTATCGTTCTCATCTTCATCTTCGTCTTCATTCTCATTATTTTCCGAATCTGTATCGGCATTGTCGGATTCTTCTTGTTGATTCGAATTATTTTCGTTATTAGATGAGGTGTTTTCGTCGTTCGCGTTTTCTTCTGTATTCTCTGTGTTTGAGGTTTCACTGGATGAACTGTCTTTACCTCCGTAATTCACCATTACCAGCAATAAGACGACGAAAATGAAAGCTAAAAAAATAAGAAACCAAAAATTTCGTTTATTTTTTCTTTTCTTTGATTGTCTGCTTCTTCTTAAATAATACTCCTCATTCGCCATAATAAAGGCCACCCCACTCCCATTAGAAAATCCAACAGACAGAATAATTTTTTACAAAATCCTTTGTTTGACACAACATTTTACGCAATGAAGTAAATAAGATTTATTTTAAATTCGCCAAATCCGCCATTTTAGACTGAATTTTTATAAAGCTTACTTACTTCAAATGAACTAACCTGATTCTTTTAAAGTTCACTTCAATTTCCTTATATCACGTAATTTCAGTAATTTTAACTTTCATCTCTCCAGCTGGTGTCGGTACAACTACTTCCATGCCTACTTCATTCCCAAGCAAACCTTGTGCCATTGGAGAATCGTTGGAAATTTTCCCTTCAAATGGATCAGATTCGGCACTGCCAACGATGGTATATGTTTCTTCATCCCCATCCGGCAACTCTACAAACGTTACTGTATTTCCGAGACTCACAATGTTTGCATCTTCCTGATCATTCTCAATAATAACCGCATTACGAATCATTTTTTCTAAATTTGCGATTCTTGTCTCTACAAAAGCCTGTTCTTCTTTAGCTGCGTCATATTCTGAATTCTCAGAAAGGTCGCCAAAATCACGAGCAATTTTGATTCTTTCTACTACTTCTTTTCTTTTTACTGTTTTTAATTCATGTAACTCTTCTTCCACTTTTTCTTGGCCTTCTTCTGTCATGTAATAACTTTTTTCTTCAACCATTTATGGTCACTCCTTTAATTTGTTTAAAATTTCTTAGTTAACATTTCACACTTAAGCTCACGCCATCCCCAATTGGCACGATAGACGTTTTATATCTTTCATCTTCTAGCAGTGCACGATTAAAGCGTCTTAATTTTTCTGTGAGCTTTTGTAATCGTTTCTGTTCTGGATAATCTGTGCCCGCAACGTAGCCACGAAATAAAATATTATCACAAATAATAATTCCTTTCGGAGAGATTATATCATTTGCTAATTCAAAAAACGATTCATATTTCCCCTTTGCAGCATCGATAAAGACACAGTCGTATGAAGATCCTTGATTAGCCAGGTCCTTCATCACGTCTAATCCATCACCTTGCAAAACTTTAATTTGCTGTTGATAATTGTAGGTTTGTATATTGTTTTTAGCTTGTTCAACCATCTCTGCCTCTTTTTCAATTGTGCTAATCGTTGCATGAGGCAATGCTGCTGCCATGCGCATACTTGAATAGCCAATAGCTGTACCGATCTCTAAAATGGCAGCTGGCTGACGCATTTGCAATATGGTTAAAACAAAATGCATGCTCACTTGATCCATAATTGGCACGTGTTGTCTGGCAGCATATTCTTCCAATTCAGACCAATTCGGATCCGCGGGCAATGTATCCGTTAAATATTTCGTTAATTCATCCATTTGCAGACTCCATTACTCTTTTTTCGATTCTTCTTCCAATTCATCCCATTCATGGCGATATTTTTTAACGACTTTTTTGTGTTCATCTAAGGTTTTTGAATAATGTGTTTCTCCGTCAGGCCTTGCGTAAAAATACGTATAATCAAAATCCTTTCCGGCAGGCTCTAATACTGCTTCTACCGCATCAGTACTGGGAGATGCAATCGGAGCAGGCGGAAGGCCTTTTACATTGTACGTATTATAGGGTGAATCTACTTCTACATCATCATACGTCATCGTGATTTTATGCTCGCCATTTGCATAAGCAGCGGTAATATCACTTTGCAGTTTCATATCTTCGTCTAATCGATTTAAGAAAACCTGGGCCACTTTGGGACGGTCTTCGTCATATTTTGATTCCCTCTCGACAATAGAAGCTAATGTCAACATTTCATGTGTATTTAAATCTGTATCTTCCAGGGCCTCATCATACTTCTCAACCATATCTTGTGTTGCATCCAGCATTTCCGCAATGACGGATTGCGGAGAGGGATCTTCTTCAAAAAATTCAAACGTTCCTGCAAATAAATAACCTTCTAAAGGCATGATAACATCACTTTTGAGGATATCGTCTGATAAAAGGTCAGGGTATTCTTCGATTAATTCCTCCAGATATGTAGTATCTTCAGCCATGTCCAAAAAATCTTCCGAGGAAATGGATAGCTCATCTTCGACTATATCAGCAATTTCTTCCACTGATTTTCCCTCAGGGATGGTTAGTTTTGCTTCAGGCTCTTTCATTAGTTGCCCTTTATTTAATCGATTGATGATTTCTTTCATACTTAAAGAAGGAGACATTTCATATTCTCCAGCCTGAAAGTCTGAATAATTATTTAATTTTACATAGGATTGAAAAACAAGACTATTTTTTATTAAATCATGTTTCTTTAATATTTCAGCTATCTCCGAAGACGAAGAACCCATTGGTATTTCAAATTCAACTGTTTCTTCATTACCTGGATCCATCGGTTTAAATGCAGATTGCACATAAAAATAGCCTGATACACCTGCAATGATAATAATAAGCAAAATACCTAAGAGAATAAACAGTACAATTTTTCGTACTGTTTTCGCTTCTTTCGTTCTCTCGTTATAAATACTATCATTGGCTTTCTTGCTGTGTTTCTTACCCATACCACGTATCGCCTCATTTTCTCACGCGTTAACTAAAAACGGTTCCCTGTCAGTAGAAAAGTCAGACAGAGTTTGCCTCCGTCTGAACTTTTTATTCTTCTTCTTCTACTAATGTATGGAACATTTCTTCAACCATTTTCCACTCTTCATCTGATTCAATAGGGAATAAACGAATATCGTCTTCATTATCGCCTTCTTCAAATCGAAAAGCAAATACTTCTATTTCTTCGTCTTCTGACTCATTTGCTTCTTCTGCTGGCGTTGTAATGATATAGGAATTACCGTTTTCTTCAATTTTAAAATGGAAAAGAATCTCATATAATTGCTCTTCTCCGTTCTCATCCGGGATAATGATTCGTTCATTTTCTTCGATACTCATTGTACTCCTCCTTGTTTGGGCTGATCTAAATATGTTTGTAATATCAGGACAGCTGCTACCTTATCGACAACTGTTTTCCGCTTTTTTCTGCTTACATCGGCTAATAATAAAGTTCTTTCAGCAGAAACAGTCGTTAATCGCTCATCTATCAAAGTAGTTGGAATATGAAACAATCGTTCCAGTCTTTTTGCATAAATTCTGGATAACTCAGAACGTTCACTTTCTGATCCGTCCATATTTTTTGGCAAACCAATCACAATAGATGAAACTTCGTATTCTTTTATATATTGAGTTAAAGCTTTATCCGCTGACTTCATGTTGTTTTCATCCCAGGATAAAGTTGTAACACCAGTGGCGGTTACCTGCATTAAATCACTAACCGCTATACCAATTGTTTTCGATCCCACATCTAAACCAAGTGCTCTCATGAAAGTTCCTTAGGCAAATGATGCAAATAATAAGTGACCAATTCTTCAATCACTTCATCGCGCTCTATTTTTCGAATTAAATTTCTTGCATCTTTATAACGCGGAATATAGGCCGGATCTCCGGAAATTAAATAACCGACAATTTGATTAATTGGGTTATATCCTTTTT
Organism: Pseudogracilibacillus sp.; assembly: GCA_035301305.1. Classification (GTDB taxonomy): domain Bacteria; phylum Bacillota; class Bacilli; order Bacillales; family Amphibacillaceae; genus Pseudogracilibacillus. Next base: position 17,984 of record DATGUO010000068.1, on the reverse strand, counting down.
CATGCAGCGCTTCATAAATGGTTTGTAATGTTTGCTGAATATCTTGATTATAGGAATCATCGTGAAAATTGAATTTCATTGTCTTATCAATCGAACTCATCACTAGCACCCCATTTGCTATTTCTATAGCTATATTTTACCACGTTTCACTCATGAATCATAACTTTATTTATTTTTTACTTTTCTCATGAATATACGTATCCACTATAGCTAATGCTTCTTTGATTTGCGAAGGATCTTTTCCGCCTGCTTGAGCCATATCCGGACGGCCTCCGCCGCCTCCGCCGCATACTTTAGCCGCCTGACTGATTAGTTCACCTGCATGAAAACCTTGTTGAACGAGCTCTTCTGAAACGCCGGCAATCAAGAGTACTTTGCCTTTATTTTCCGCAGCCAGTAAAATAATACCGGAGGTTATTTTTTGCTTCAGTTGATCCATCATTTGTCGAAGTTGATTCATATCCTTTATTTTCACTTCTGCAGACAGCTTTTGAACCCCTGCTACTTCCTGTACTTTTTCGATGAGTTCATCCGTTTCCTGATTAGCTAGTTTCGCTTGAAACCCTTCTTTTTCTTTTTCTAACTCTTTTATTTCATCCTGCACTATTTCTATTCGCTCTGGCACATTGTCATTGGTTGTTTTTAATAGATGTGCTGCCGTGTTTAACGTGCTTAGTTTTCCTTGGAGCAATTCAAACGCTTCTTTGCTCGTTACTCCTTCTATTCGTCGTACGCCAGCTCCTATTCCTGTTTCGGACACAATCTTAAACAATCCAATTTCTGCACTGTTCGCTGCGTGACAACCACCGCAGAGTTCTATGCTGTAATTTTCCATTTGAACAACGCGCACTATGTTTCCGTATTTCTCACCAAAAAGCGCCATTGCACCAAGTTCTTTTGCTTTTTCTTGAGGCATCTCTTGTATAGTTACTGCTAAATTCTCCCAGATTTTTTCATTCATCGTTTGTTCCAGTTTTTCAAGTTCTGCTTCGCTCACAGCTTGAAAATGCGTGAAATCAAATCGCAGTCGATATGGAGTCACAAGAGAACCAGCCTGATGGATATGCTCGCCTAATACATCCCGCAAGGCTTGATGCAGAAGATGGGTTGCGGTATGATTTTTTGTTATTTTACTGCGCAAATCTTTCTGAATCACTGCATGGACCTCTTGATTCGTTTGGACCGTGCCTTCTTCAATTTCTACGGTATGAATATGCTGTCCATTGGGCGCTCCTTGCACATCCGTAACTTTTCCTTTAAAAGCAGGAGCAGTTAAGGTACCTTCATCTGCTACTTGGCCACCGCTTTCCGCATAGAAAGGGGTCTCTTTTAATATGATAGAAACGGTTTCACCAGCCTCTGCTTTTTCTGCCAAACCCGCTTGATTCATTATATAAAGAACAGATGAATCAACGGAAGCTTGGTCATAACCAACAAAAGTTGATTCTTCTTTGAGGTTCGTTAATACGCTATCTTGCACTTTCATAGAACCCGTGTTTTTTCTGGCGTTTCTTGCTCGTTCTTTTTGTTTATTCATTTCTCTTTCAAAACCGACTTCATCTATAGTAAAACCAAATTCTGCGACATGTTCTTCTGTCAGTTCTTTCGGGAAACCGAAAGTGTCATATAACTTAAACACTTCTTCTCCTGGGATAACCGTTTTGCCCAGTTTCGTTTCTTGATTAATAATCTCTTTGAGTCGCTCCATTCCTTCTTGTAATGTTTCCATAAAACGCTCTTCTTCGATTTGAATAATATTCATAATGTGATCTGCTTGCTGCTTCACTTCAGGATAGTAAGATTCCATTATTTCTGCAACTGTTGGCACCAGTTGATACATAAATGGTTTTTCAATGTGTAAATTTTTGGCATAACGGACAGATCTGCGAATTAACCTGCGTAGAATATATCCGCGACCTTCATTTGATGGCAACGCATGATCACCAACTGCGAAAGCAACCGTTCGAATATGATCTGCGATTATTTTATAGGACGCATCGGTAATGCCCCCTTCTCCATAGCGAATATCTGTAAATTGAGAAATATGCTCAATAATAGGAGTAAATAAATCTGTATCAAAGTTCGTATCTGCACCTTGAATAAGTGAGACTAATCTTTCCAGCCCCATTCCTGTATCGATATTCTGCTTTGGAAGTGGTGTATAGGTATCATCTGCATTATGGTTAAATTGAGAAAAAACAAGATTCCAAACTTCTAAATAGCGTTCATTTTCTCCGCCCGGATACAATTCATTTTCATCCGTATCGACACCATAAGAGGCGCCCCGGTCATAAAAAATTTCTGTATTTGGTCCACTAGGTCCTTGCCCAATATCCCAGAAATTTTCTTCAAGACGAATAATTCTTTCTTTCGGTAATTGAATATCATTCAGCCATATCTCATAAGCTTCCTCATCCTCTGGGTGAACGGTGACGGATAAAAGATTTTCATCAAAGCCAATCCATTTTTCATCCGTTAAAAATTCCCAGGCTAATTCAATCGCTTTTTCTTTAAAATAATCCCCGATGGAAAAATTTCCAAGCATTTCAAAAAATGTATGATGACGCTTCGTGAAGCCAACATTTTCAATATCATTCGTACGAATTGCTTTTTGAGCATTTACTATTTTAGGATTTTCCGGAACTACACTGCCATCAAAATACTTTTTTAACGTAGCCACCCCGCTATTAATCCATAACAATGTAGGATCGTTTTGCGGTACAAGAGAAACACTGGGTTCAATTTGATGTCCTTTTTCTTTAAAAAACTCTAAAAATAAACTTCTTATCTCAGCAGATGTTCGTTGCTTCATGATTTCTCCTCCATTTACTATTTATGGTTATTTGCCAATAAAAAAACTCCTCTCTGCTAAAATAGCAGGGACGAGTTGTCGCGGTACCACCCTTATTATGAATATCTCTCTTTTCATCACTTTCTGAGATAACGGTTCATACCGGCGTAGATTAAACGCACTCAAGTGGAGCTTTCCATACTGTTTGTTGGAATTTATTTCAGCCGATTATCTTGTAAATTCCTCTCTAAAACAAAGCAATGTATGTACTTATCACTATCATTGTCTTATTATTATTCTGTTATTCGTTAACCGTAGTATAAGCAACTTTTCAATTACTGTCAATAGGATTGATAGAACGTATTCTAAACTTCCAGTGCAGCTGAACACGAGCGTTTACAGCGTGGAAGTTCAGCCCTTTACAACAACCTCTGTCTTCGTGTTTTCTTCACCAATATACAATGAAATAGACTTCAAAGGGTGACTTGAGAGCACATTACATAAAATCGTACGGGGAGAGAGAGTCTTCTTCCCCTGCAATATCTGTTGCTTCCATCATATCTTCTTTATTTTCTTGTTCCTCATCACTCAATTTCTGCGACAACCTACTGGGGAGCGTTGTATATCGCTGGTCCATTTCAATCGTTTCAATCCCTTGAAAAAATGCTTCTTTTTCCCCGCAAATAATTAGCGATTGCTTGCTTCTCGTAATGGCAGTATATAGTAAATTTTTGCGTAACATTCGCCGATAAGCTCTCACAATGGGCAGGATTACAATAGGAAATTCACTGCCTTGTGATTTATGAATCGATATACAATAAGCATGTGTTATATTCCCGTATGTTTTCCTTGTATAGACGACTTCATTTTCATCAAATTGCACAATCAGCTGTTCCTCGTTTTCCTCATTTTCTTTCGCTGTAAAAATTTGCACAATTTCCCCAATATCACCGTTATATACATGGTCTTCCGGCTGATTAACTAATTGCAAAACACGATCACCAACCCGAAACACCTTATCGTAAAACGAACGCTCTCTTTTTTGCTTTGTTTTTGGATTTATCAATGTTTGCATTTGTTTATTTATTTCTGTTATTCCAGCATCTGTTTTATACATGGGAGCTAATATTTGGATATCTTCTAAAGGTTTTTCTTTGTCTTTTGCTTTTGTCATGATGGTTTCAACCACTTCTAATACTTGTGACGTTGTACAAGGGATGAAACTGAAATCGGCTGACTGCTGTATATCTGCTTCGGTACATTGATTATGTTTAATTTGGTGGGCTAATTGTATGATTTTGGACCCTTCTTTTTGCCGGTACACTTCATTTAAAGTCACATAAGGGATCAACTCACTATCATATAAGTCAGCTAATACTTGTCCAGGGCCTACAGAAGGAAGCTGGTCTTCATCGCCGACTAAAAGAACTTGCATATCTTTGGGAATGGCTTTAAATAAATGGTTGGCCAGCCAAGTATCAACCATAGAAAATTCATCCACAATCAGATATTTTCCGTCCAACTGTTCGTATTCGTTTTTTTCAAACGTCTGCTCTCCGTCCCAGCCAAGCAACCGGTGGATGGTCATCGCCTTTATTCCTGTCGATTCCTGCAGACGCTTGGCGGCCCTTCCCGTAGGGGCTGTTAAAACAAACGGATAGTCAGCCTTTTTGTCGTAATCATGCCTATCCAGCGATTCATTGTGAATCTCCGCATACGCTTTTAGTATCCCTTTAATCACCGTGGTTTTTCCGGTCCCCGGTCCACCTGTCAGAATCATCACTTTCGAGTCCAAAGCTCGTTTTATAGCAGTAAATTGTTCTTCCCCATAACTTAATATTTCTTCTTCTTCAATATCTCCAATCATACGCATAAGCTCTGCATCGGTCGTTTTTGTCTGTACTTTATGCTGCATCAAACGCTTTAAATGGCTGCTGAAGTGATCCTCTGCATAGTACAAGCTGGGTAAATACACTTTTTCATCTTGTAAAATAATATTTTTATGTTGGGATAACATTTCAATTTGCTCGACTATTACAGATTCTTCTAACTTTATTTCCTGAAGGACTGTTTTCATTTTTTGAATACAATCAATCAATGGAAGATAAACATGTCCGTCTAAAACACTCAGTTGTAAGGCGTGGATACAACTTGCCCGTATACGATTAGGATGGGTCGTACTTAATTGATTCAGCTCCGCGATTTTATCAGCTGTTATAAAACTAAATCCTTCCACTTCAAAAACAAAATGGTAAGGATCCTCTTGAATGTAACGCATTGTTTCTTCTTTATATAATGTATAAAGCTCCTGCGCCATTTTAAGGCCTATTCCATATTTTGTTAACTTTACTGCGATTTGCTCAAATCCTTGATGTGCTTTCAAGGTTGCTGCTAAAGTTCGGGCTGTTTTTTGGTTCAAGTTGGGAATATTCGCAAGCAATTCCGGGTCTTCTAAAATTTTAGTTACCGCTTGTTCCCCAAGATGGTCTACAATCGCTGTCGCTGTTTTTTTTCCAACACCTTCAAATAATTCACTTGATAAATAAGTAATGACCGCTTCTTTTGTCTCTGGTACATAGGTTTGGTAAGAAGAAATATTATATTGCACACCAAAACGAGGATGTGTTTCCAATTCTCCAAAAAATTGGTACACAACCCCTTTTTGTAAGTTTGCAAAATAACCTTTTGCAACAATATCTTTTTCTTCATACGTTTCGGTTGTTTCATGGACATTAATTTTTACGATAGAAAAATGATTACTTGCATTTTCAAATATCGTAAACACTATATCCCCTTTTATATACCCTTGATTGTCTACCTCTTCATTATCCATCTGGACCCCTCGCTTACTCATCCTCCGATATGTTGCGCTTCGTTTGCTCCAGCGCTTGGTGAGCCAATGTATGAGAAGGCTGTGCTGAAATTGCTTTATTTAAGTAGTTTCTTGCTTTTTCCAGCTTTCTTTCATGAAAAGCAAGAATCCCTAAATTATAGAAAGCGTCTGCATGTGTCGAATCCTGTTCTACTGTATTTAAAAATATTTCTTCTGCTTCTTCATAATATTTTTCATGAGCTAAAGCTAGCCCGTATTGTAATTGATAGTCAGGCTGCTTATCCTTTTCAGCAGCTGTTTGTAAAAAAGGTATGGCTAATATATGATTGTCTCGCATTTGATAAGACATTCCCAGCAAAAAATAAACATCTGCATCATCCAAACCTAAATGGAGACATTTCGTAAACATTTTCTCGGCATACTCATACATCTTTTGCTGGTAATATAAATTTCCCAAGCCATAATAAGCTGTTGCTGTTTCATCATTGATTCGGATTGCTTCTAAAAAAAACTTCTCTGCTTCTTCCAATTGGTGCGATTGAAATAATACGGAACCAACATTGACATAACCAATGGGATCTTCCGGATGTTCTTCCGTATAGGCAATATATAACGCGGCAGCTTCATCTAATTTATTCGCTTTTACTTTTTGTAACGCTTCTTCATTTTTATCTCTTATAGTCATATCATTACCCTACATACTCTAATTTTTGTTCATCTTTAATAATGTGTTCAATAGTTCCGCCACCTAAGCACACTTCTTCCTGATAGAATACAACTGCTTGTCCAGGCGTCACAGCTCTTTCTGGTTCCATAAAATCAACTTGCACAGTGTCGTCAGATAAAATCGTCACCTTAACCTTACTGTCTTTTTGGCGGTAACGAAATTTCGCTGTACATTCAAATTGAGTCTCTGAAAACTCCGTGAGCCAGTTCAAATCCGAAGCGATTAACCTGTCAGAGTATAAGTAATGGTTATCATCGCCTTGTTCGACATATAAAATGTTATCCGTTGTATTTTTTCCAACGACAAACCATGGTTCTCCTTCTCCACCAATACCCAGGCCATGCCGCTGGCCAATCGTATAATACATTAAACCGTCATGATTTCCTTTTACTTCACCGCGTAAAGTCTCCATTTTACCCGGCTGTGCTGGCAAGTATTCACTTAAAAATTCTTTGAAATTACGTTCGCCAATAAAGCAAATGCCTGTACTGTCTTTTTTATTCGCAGTAGCTAATTCATGTTTTTCAGCTATGTTACGAACTTCTCCTTTTTCTAAATGACCTAAAGGAAACATGATTTTAGGCAATACGTCTTTAGAAATCTGGTTTAAAAAGTAAGTCTGATCTTTATTCGAATCCACTCCGCGAATCATTTCTGTTTCTCCAGCTTCATTACGTCGAACTTGCGCGTAATGTCCTGTCGCCACATAATCTGCACCGATCGATAACGCATAATCTAAAAACGCTTTAAATTTAATCTCCTTGTTGCACATTACGTCAGGGTTAGGCGTGCGCCCATTTTGATATTCTTCCAAAAAATACGTAAAAACTTTATCCCAATATTTTTTCTCAAAATTCACCGAGTAATACGGTATACCGATTTGTTCGGCTACTCTTGTGACATCTTCAAAATCTTCTGTTGCCGTACAGACACCAAAATCATCTGTATCATCCCAATTTTTCATAAAAACACCAACGACATCATATCCTTGTTGCTGGAGTAATAAAGCAGTGACAGAAGAATCCACTCCACCGCTCATCCCCACAACTACACGTGATTTATCGCTCATTCTTTTTCATTCCTTTTTATTTAATTTGCTAATTGTTTTACAGCTTTCGCTACAATCTCCGCCGCTTCTTCTACATTTTCCATTGTGTTAAAGGTGCCAAAACTGAACCGAATCGAATTGGTTGGCCGATCACTTCCAAAGCTGAACATCGCTTTTAATACGTGAGAAGGCTCCAAAGAACCAGCAGTACAAGCACTGCCGCCGGAAGCAGCAACACCATTTAAATCTAAATTCGTAAGTAAAGACTCAACGCTCGTATTGGGAAAACTGATATTCACGATTGTAGGAAGTTGTAAGGTGAGTTCGCCATTCACCGCAAAATCAACTTCGTTTTCTTCTAAAACGTTTAAGAACAGGTTTTTCATTGCCGTATATTTTTCAACATTTTCCTGTCTGTCACGCACAGCAATTTCTGCTGCCTTATGAAAGCCCACTGCACCAATTAAATTTTCTGTTCCAGGTCTTCTCTTTTTTTCTTGAGACCCGCCATAAGTGATAGGCTGAAGAGTGACAGCTTCACTAGCATAGAGAAAGCCAATTCCTTTAGGAGCATTAAGTTTATGACCAGAGGTCGTTAATAAATCAATTCCAAGTTCGTTCACATCAATGTTTTCCAAACTATAGGCCTGCACAGCGTCTGTATGGAAATGAGCTTGGTGATCCCTGACATATTCAGCTATTTTCTCAATTGGCTGCATGACTCCAGTTTCGTTATTGGCATACATCACAGAAACTAAAATGGTATTATCTGTCAGCGTCCGTTTCACATCTTCCGGATTTACCTGGCCATCTTGATTAACAGGTAAATACGTGACATGGAACCCTCTTTTTTGTAAATATTCCATAATATGAAGAATGGCGTGATGTTCTTGGGAAGAGGTAATGATATGGTTCCCCATGTACTCATTCTCGATAGCAGCCCCAATAATTGCCAAATTATTCGCTTCCGTTCCACCACTTGTGAAAATAAGTTCGTTCTCTTTTGCCTGTATGCTCTTGGCTAAAAACTTTCTTGCTTCGTTTAAATAAGCTTTCGCTTGTCTGCCAAACCCGTGGATACTGGATGGATTTCCAAATTGTTCCTTTTCTACTTGATACATTTTTTCTAACACATCTTCCAGCACAGGCGCTGTTGCAGCATGATCCAAATAGATCATCATTACCTTCCTTTCGAATCAGTTGATTCATGTTTTCTAAGAACCCTTTTGATAGCTGGCTATGCTTCATTTAAAATAATCGAAAACTAAACATTCGCCAATCTCCAATAGCAAGAGCTTTCGTTCTATTTACACCTTAAAAAATTTTTACAGCTGTGATTCAGCTAAATGAGAAAACTTTTCTGCGTCCTGTCATTAATTTTATATTCAGACTGTCTGTCAGAGAGGAGACGTCTCTGTATTAAATGTAAAACATATGCTCTTTTTGCACTTCATGACTATCATATTCTATTAAATCGTATAAAGTAGTCGTATCTAAAACGTCACGCACGACATCTCGAATACGCATCCATAAAGCTTGCTGTGCGGCCTCTTCTTCTTCAATGCCTTCCACAGGCGTAATGGGCCCTTCAAGGACACGTATAATATCACCTGCTCGTATGTCAGATGGCTCCTCAGCCAGCGTATAGCCTCCATAAGCTCCACGTACACTGCGGATCAACCGCGCATTCCGGAGCGGTGCGGCAATTTGTTCTAAATAATGTGCAGATAAGTTCTTTTCTTTTGCAATTGATTTTAAAGATCGTGGACCATTTCCGTATTGGCGAGCCAATTCGATCATTATCGTTAAACCATAACGGCCTTTTGTAGAAATTTTCATAAGATACACCTCAATTAAAAAACTATATCATTTTGCGGGAAATTTTTCACCCAATCTACTTCCAGTATAACATGAAAAACGAGGAACATATATCATCGAGCCATACGGTGCCAGTCTGATTTTTAAAAAAGAAAGTAAATAATCTCAGATTGCACCTTTTGAATAGGATACGCGACATTCCCCCAACTGGAATAACCATTCCTTTATCGTACTTTTTTCAAGGACACAATTTTATTCTGTCTTGCCTGTCAAAAAAGAAGTTAAACATTTCATTATACAAATGAACTGTTTAACTTCTAACCGGTTAATCTGCTGTCATTAAAATATGAAAAGCTTTTTTACGCGGAATGTTTTATTCCGGTTTTGATGTAAATGGTGTTTCATATTCAACGTCTTTAACTGCCTCTTGCACTTTCCCGTCTAAGTCCGGTTCAATAATAAAGGACCCATTGCTATTCCTGTCACTGACTGGCAATCCTTGCGGCACGACTTCAATAGCATTTTCCCTGTCTGTATACAAGAAGACCTTCTCTTGATTATATAAAACTAATAAACCTTTGACACGGTGCGGTTTCGCTTTTAATTCCCGGAGCATCGTCAATCCTCGTCTGGCACGAGCCGACTTCTGAAATGCGGAAAGCTTCATTCGCTTGCAGGCTCCCCGCTGCGTTACCAGCAGTAAGTCAGGATTTTTATTTTTATCGACTAGTGCTGCATGCACAAGAAAGTCATCTTCTTTTAATGAGATGCCGATTACCCCTCGCGCCCTTAATCCAATTGGACTTACTTCTGCTTCATTCATCCATAAACCGTACCCGTTGTAAGATGCTAAAAATAAATCCTGCTGGCCATCTGTTACCATAACTCCAAGCACTTCATCTTCTGGTTTTAGATTTAAAGCTATTAAACTTCTGGAATACCGCGTTGCCTGGTACTCCGTCATGGCTGTTTTTTTCAACATCCCTTGTTTTGTGTAAAAAAGCAGAAAAGAGTTCTCGTCAAATTCCCGCACTGGTATACAATCGACAATGTGTTCATCTGCTTCTAAAGTGGTCAAGTTGGATAAATGATTGCCCATATCTTTCCACTTAATATCCGGCAAATCATATACTGGAATACAAGCAAACTTTCCTTTATTTGTAAAAATGAGCACGTTATCTGTTGTATGCAATTCTATCAGGCGAATCAACCTGTCCGTGGACTTCATTAATAAATCCGATTGTTTAGAAGCCCCGAAAGAGCGCAAACTTGTACGCTTCACATAGCCTTCTTTCGTGATGGAGACAAGCACATCTTCACTTGGAACAGTTACAGCTACGTCAATTTTAATTTCTTCAATTTTTTCTTCAATTGAAGTTAACCGGTCATGATGATATGTTTTTCGAATATGCCGCAACTCTTTCTTAATATTATTTAACAGTTTTTCAGGACTCGCTAAAATGCTTTCAAACTCTTTGATATCCTTTGCTAATGTCGCCGCTTCTTCTTGGAGTTGTGTGACATCTGTATTGGTTAAACGGTACAGTTGCAGGGCTAAAATCGCTTCAGCCTGAACATCCGTAAATGTATATTGGGCCATAATATTTTGTTTGGCATCTTTTTTATTACGGGAATTCCGAATCATATCAATCAGTTCATCCAGTATTGAAATAGCTTTAATGAGGCCTTCGACAATATGAGAACGCTCTTTGGCTTTGTTTAGGTCATGTGTCGTCCGGCGTGTCACCACTTCTTTCTGGTGTGCAATATAAGCATCCAATATTTGAGGCAATGATAGAAGTTGAGGTGTTTTATTTTCGATTGCTACCATATTGTAGTGATAGGTTACTTGAAGATCCGTATTTTTGTATAAATATTGCAATACACTCTCGCTGTCTACATCTTTCCTTAGTTCAACCACAATTCGTAAACCTGAACGGTCTGTTTCATCTCTGATTTCACTAATGCCTTCCACTTTACGGTCCGCATGCAATTCATCCATTTTCCGAACCAGCATTGCTTTATTTACATCATACGGGATTTCGTCAATCACAATTTGCTCCCGGTTTCCTTTCATGCTTTCAATAGTGGCTTTTCCACGAACCATTACTTTCCCTTTTCCAGTTTCGTAGGCTTTTTTAATACCATCTGCACCCTGGACGATGCCGCCTGTTGGGAAGTCCGGACCCTTCAACTCCTTCATTAACTGATCGACGGAAGCATCTGGATGGTCGATTCTTTTGATTACCGCATTAATCACTTCTGCTAAATTATGGGGTGGGATATTCGTCGCGTAACCAGCTGATATCCCTGTAGAACCATTCACCAATAGATTAGGCAGTTTACCTGGGAGCACAATTGGCTCTTCAATGGTATCATCAAAGTTAGGAATGAACTCCACGGTATCCTTCTCAATATCAGCCAACAGCTCTGCTGTAATTTTGGATAAGCGTGCCTCTGTATACCGCATTGCTGCAGCAGGGTCTCCATCGACACTCCCATTATTTCCGTGCATTTCAACTAAATCGTAACGCATTTTCCAACTTTGGCTGAGCCGTACCATTGCGTCATACACAGAAGAATCGCCGTGCGGGTGATAATTTCCGATGACGGTTCCGACCGTTTTAGCTGCTTTTCTAAAATTTTTATCATGCGTGTTTTTATCCATATGCATGGCGTACAAAATTCGCCGTTGTACAGGCTTTAATCCATCTCTTACATCTGGCAGTGCCCTGTCTTGAATAATATATTTACTATACCTTCCAAAACGATCTCCCATGATCTCTTCTAAAGGTAATTCGACATAATTTTTCGCTTCTGACATTCCTCATTTCTCCTTTGATGAAACAAATCACTTATCCAGCAATGTTTCGTCTTCTTCTAAACCAAATTCTACATTGTCTTCTATCCAAGTCCGGCGTGGGGAAACTTTATCTCCCATTAAAGTAGTTACTCTTCTTTCAGCTTGAGAAACATTATCCAAAGTCACTTTGACTAAAGTACGCGTTTCTGGATTCATTGTGGTTTCCCACAACTGGTCTGCGTTCATTTCCCCAAGGCCTTTGTAGCGTTGAACCATATATCCGTTTTTGAATTCTTGAATAGCTTCTTCCAATTCATCCTCTTCCCAGGCATAAATGACTTTTTCTTTTTTGCCTTTTCCTTTAGCAATTTTATATAAAGGCGGCAGGGCAATATAAATTTTACCAGCTTCGACTAATTCACGCATATACCTGTAAAAGAAAGTGAGTAACAACACTTGTATATGAGCGCCATCCGTGTCGGCGTCCGTCATAATAATTATTTTATCATACCGGCTTTCTTCCAGATTAAAGTCTCCTCCAACGCTTGCACCAATTGTATGAATAATCGTCGAAATCTCTTCATTTTTCAAAACATCTTCTAATTTAGCTTTTTCCGTATTAATCACTTTACCTCTTAGTGGCAATATGGCTTGAAACACACGATCTCTGCCTTGTTTGGCAGAACCGCCTGCAGAATCACCCTCTACCAGGAAAAGCTCATTTTTAGAAGCGTCCCGGGATTGGGCTGGGGTGAGTTTTCCACTTAAAATAGTATCTTTTCTTTTTCGCTTCTTTCCATTTCTTGCTTCTTCCCGTGCTTTTTGGGCAGCTTCTCTTGCTGATTTCGCCTGCTTTGTTTTTTCAAGTAATTTTTCAGCGATTTCCCGGTTTTCTTCCAGGTAAAATGTCAGCTTCTCTGAAACAATTGCATCCACGACAGATCGTACCTCAGGAGTTCCCAGTCTTCCTTTTGTCTGCCCTTCAAACTGCAAGTATGCTTCCGGAACTCTTACAGAAACAATCGCTGTTAATCCTTCACGTAAATCTTGTCCATCTAAATTTTTATCTTTTTCTTTTAGCAGACCATTGCGTCTTGCATAGTCATTAAATGTCCTTGTAATAGCTGTTCTGGCACCGACTTCATGCGTTCCGCCATCTTTTGTTCGAACATGATTCACAAATGAGTGCATATTTTCAGCATACGTTTCTGCAAACTGAAAAGCGAAATCAAGTTCTATTTCCTGTTCGTTTCCTGAAAAAGCAACCACATCATGCAGAACATCTTTTCCTTCATTTAAATATTGAATAAAATCTTTCAACCCATCTTCGTACTCATAAACTTCGGTATGATTTATACGTTCATCTGCTAAGGTGATTTTTAATTTAGGAAATAAAAAAGCAGCTTCCCGTAAACGTTCTGCAATTGTATCAAACTTATATTCTGTATGAGTGAATATCGCTTCGTCCGGTTTGAAACGGATGGTAGTCCCTTTTTGCTTACTTGAACCAATTTTTTCTAAAGAAGAAGCTGGCTTCCCGCCACCTTCAAATGTTTGTTTAAACTGTTCCCCATTACGAATCGTCGTAATTGTTAACCACTCTGACAGGGCATTTACGACTGCAGAACCTACACCATGCAATCCACCGCTTGCTTTATATCCGCCATGACCAAATTTACCCCCAGCATGAAGCACCGTAAATATAAGCTCTGTTGTTGGCTTTCCTGTTTCGTGCATTCCTGTAGGTATACCTCGTCCGTTATCGGTCACGGACACACTTTCATCTCGATGTAATACGACAGTAATCTCGTCTCCAAACCCAGCTAAAGCTTCATCCACCGCGTTATCAATAATTTCATACGCTAAATGATGCAGACCTTTACTATCTGTCGACCCAATATACATAGCTGGTCTTTTTCGTACTGCTTCTAATCCTTCAAGTACCTGAATAGAATCTTCTGTGTAAGATACAGGACCTTCCATTTACTCCTCGACTCCTTCCCATCATGACACATCTATTACGATATTATTATTCATTTATTTGTGTAAGTCAATCTCATCGTTCACTTATAAAGCGAAATAATTTATCAAACAGAATCATTTCAATAAAAAGAGATGACATATAATGTGTCATCCCAAGCTTCTCCTTCTTCTTAAAACGGAGTGTGCTACTTTCATACATAAATCCATTATTACAATAAATCCACTTTCTTTCAATAATTTATAAGCAGATTTCTGCAATACATTTTGTTAAGTCCAAAAAAACATCTTTTGTTTGAAGGATCTGGCGCTCAATATCATTTGAAAATTTGAAAACAGTGGAATAAATGAATGATTTTCGCCGGATCTTCTATACCTTTAACAGCGTCCATGCTTTCTAGCTGCGTGCTTCTTTTGCTAATGAATGAACCAGACTCATTCTATAACCTGCTTATTGCATAGCTTCGCTGGTTTGATATAAAATTTTTCACGAGTTACCAGCTCCCCCAACTGCACTACTGTAATTATTTTGTTTCACTTCACTTTCTCTCCATGTTTTAGGGAAGATTTTCCACATTTTTTCATTTGAAGTGGATTTTGAACGTATCAGATCATCAACTGTTTATTTTGCTATGGCACTGTCTTATGCCATATTATCGATTTTCATTGAAAATGTGGTAAAATAAATGCATACAAAATTTTAGTTGAAAGTTGGTTTGCTTTTGGAATCTTTCATTTTTATTCTTATTGCTTATTTACTTGGTTCCATACCTTCTGCTTTAATTGTCGGAAAACTTGGTTATCAAGTTGACATTCGCGAACATGGCAGTGGAAATATGGGAGCTACCAATGCTTTTCGCGTACTTGGAACAAAACCTGGCATTATTGTAACTATATCAGATATTTTAAAAGGGACAACCGCAACGGTACTCCCCTTACTCGCAGGATTATTTATCGATATAGAAGTTTCCCGACTTCTCGTTGGAATTTTTGCTGTCCTCGGCCATACGTTTCCTGTATTTGCAAAATTCAAAGGCGGGAAGGCTGTCGCTACATCCGGAGGTATTATTCTAGGATTGAATCCGTTACTGTTCATTGCGATCATTATTACTTTTATCGCTACGCTTTATATCAGCAAATATGTCTCCCTTTCTTCGATGGTAACAGGAATAGTTGCGACAGTATTGTCCTTATTTTTCTCCAATTTTTTATTGTTTCTTTTAATTTTTGCTTTAACGATATTTGTGTTTATTCGGCACAAAGATAATATTAAGCGGATTAAAAACAAAACAGAACCTAAAATCACCTGGATGTAAACGTAAATATTGCTTGTTTTGCTTTATTTACTTATAATTTGAGGTGCCATGTTTGATGGAGTTTTGTATGAAGAGTTTCACTGTTACAAAGTATCAATGGGAGAGTAGTAGACGCTCCCATATATATAGTAGCGTAAGAAAAGCACCGAATGTTTTGTTAAAATACACAGCCTAATCACGAGATTTCTAAAAGGAGTATGATGCATAAAATGAAAACATCAACAGCAATAAATATACCATCCAAAAAGGAACGGCATAAATTATTTGGAAGTGTGGAACCTGGTCCTAAGACCAAGCCTGATCAAAAAGAAGAGATGGCTGATTTGCAAAATGAACGAAAAGACTATTTATTCACCATTAATAAAGTAGGTATTAATAAAGTAAAATATCCGATTACTGTTCCTAGCGATACAAGCCCTAATATACAGAGTACCATTGGGACTTTTCAGCTCGTTTCTCAAATAGGACGCGATGCCAAAGGGACAAATATGAGCCGTTTTGTCGAACAATTAGAACATTTTCAAGCAGAAGGTTTGTCCGTCGACTTTCCGTCATTGCAAACATTTGTGGAAAATTTAAGCGAACATTTAGATAAAGAACGAGTGGCAATCGACGTAAGTTTTCCTTGGTTTTATCAATCCAGTGGCCCGAAATCTAAAAAATCTGCACTTAATCATGGAGACGTCACCATTCGGATGGCACAAAGAGAAGATGGGACCCTTCAAATTAATGGCCGTTTAGAAGTGTATGTCACGACACTGTGCCCTTGTTCGAAAGAAATCAGTGAATACAGTGCGCATAGTCAAAGAGGGAAAGTAACCATGGACGTCCAATTTATTGATGGATTTGAACATTCTATTTTAGATTGGAAAAAAGAATTATTAAACGCTGCGGAAAGCAATGCAAGCTCAATGATTTATCCGCTCTTAAAACGGGTGGATGAAAAACATGTGACGGAAACAGCATATGAAAACCCGCGTTTCGTTGAAGATATGGTTCGTTTAGTTGCCGCTGATTTATATGAAATGCCTTACGTCAAATCATTTCATGTAGCGTGTGAAAATGAAGAATCTATCCATTTACACAATGCGATCGCGGAAATAGATTTTGATAAAGAAAGCGAAGGCGAATGAAGCATCTTTTTATTTTCTTCATCCGGTTATATCAAAAATTCATCAGCCCGTTAAAACCGCGAACATGCAGATTTTTTCCTACCTGTTCAGCTTACAGTCTAGAAGCCTATAAACGGTTCGGAGTTCTGAAAGGAACGTGGCTAAGTGTGAAGCGAATTGGTAAATGCCATCCTTTTCATCCGGGCGGCGTTGATTTAGTTCCAGAAAAAACGAATAAAACATCTCACAGCGACAAAGGAGGATGCATATGAAAATTCACGTGACAATGCAAGCTGCGGAGTGGTATAGAGAAGAACTTGACGTGGACAACAGTTATATTCGGCTGTTTGTTCGGTACGGTGGGGTGGGAGGTCGTATTCCTGGCTTTTCTCTAGGGATAAATTTTGAAGAGCCTGTTTCTCCAATTGCCTCTCTGACCATGGATGGATTACATTTTTTCATAGAAGAAACAGATGCATGGTATTTTGATAACTTTGATGTGAATATATCGCTGGATGAAGAATTAGATGAACCACGATTTACTTATCACTAAGTAGACCGTGGTTTTTTATATACAAATTGGTTTAACTGTTCTATCTTTTTTTCACTCTTTAACACCTCTGCTTGTTTTCGACCAAATACATCAAAATGCGGGTAGTTGTTACGGTGAATCCATTTGGGGTTTAAAGCGTACATCTCTCCCCATTTTTTTAGCTTTTGCACGTTACTGCAGCCTATTTTTGTCACACTTGTACACCCGGGAAATCGTTCATCCTCCCAGTAGTGTGTAATAATAGCTATTTCCCCCTGATTAACTTGATTTTTCCATTGCTGTAACTGCTTTCTTTTTATACCAAATGCCATCACGAATCTTCCTTTAACGCTTTTTGATATGCTTCATGCCAAGTCTGATTGACTTTATTCAAACGGAGCGGACGAAATGTGGAAGCATCCACTAATACATGTTCAGAATCACCGGTTACTAACAATTCGTCTTGTTCGTTTGTAATTTTATATTGATACGTTATGCGAACACCATTGTATTTAGAAAGCCAGGTATACACAAATACTTTTTCTCCGTACTTCGCAGGTTTTTGATAGTGAATGTGAATATCAACTACTGGTGATAGCACATTGTCTTTTTCAAGCGCGGCGTATTGCAATCCCAAATCTTCTACAAATTTCGATCGTCCAATTTCAAACCACACTAAGTAATTAGCGTGATAAACAATGCCCATTTGGTCTGTTTCCTGATATCTTACTTCAATAACCGTTTTGTTCATGGATAACTTCAAATACTCCTTTCTTTGGCATGTAAAAAGTATAAAACCTTACTCTTTTATCAGTGATATTAAAAACATTCGCTGTGAAACCTGCGCGAATACCATAATCCTGCTACAGTTATGAATGCCCGTTTAAACATCCGTACTTTTTCTGAAAAAAACACCTCTATGGCTTTACATATAGAAGCACATAGAGGTGTTGTATAAAATAATATTTAGCTTTCTTCCATACGTTCGCGAAGTACAAGTTGTAAAATACCACCATTACGGTAA
>DATGUO010000067.1:0-4887 GCA_035301305.1 Pseudogracilibacillus sp. | reverse complement strand
TTTTATGCCCGAGAAAACGCCGTTAAGTAAAGTGGAAGCAACGCAAAACTACGGAGCGGAAGTGGTGCTTACAGGGGAGTCTTTTCAGGAAGCATTTGGAGCATCGAAAGAGCGGCAAAATCAGACGGGTGCAACATATGTCCATCCTTTTGATGATTATGATGTAATGACTGGTCAAGGAACCATCGCGATGGAAGCATTACGTCAGGAAGATCGTATCGACACATTCTTCGTTCCTATTGGAGGGGGCGGACTGATAAGTGGAATGGCCGTCGCTGCCAAGCATGTGAACAAAAACATTCGTATTATTGGTGTTCAGGCAGAACAAATACCGGCTGCTTATTATGCTTATTATGGTATTCAGCCTAAGAAGCCTCTAATGGCTAACACCATTGCAGAAGGTATTGCAGTAAAAACGCCCGGAGAGCGAACAGTTCCACTGATTCAGGAATATGTGGATGATATCGTTACGGTGAGTGAAGAAGAGATTGCCCGCGCTATCTTATACATGTTGGAACGCAATAAAACATTGATGGAAGGCGCTGGGGCCGCCGCTCTTGCAGGATTGTTTGCTTATCACGAGCAAATTAATTCACGCCACTGCGGTGTGGTCGTAAGCGGAGGCAACTTCGATATCGATCAAATCCCGTTCATACAACAATTAGCAAGTGCCTGCACTGCATAAAGCGGGTCTTAAGCTGAGTGATTCCGCAGAAACGGAATTGCTTAGCTTTTTTGTTATGTAAAGAAGTTTATATTCAAGTTTGCTGAACGATGGGTGAAGAAACGGCCCTCATGGCAAACAGGGGATTGTCCTGAAAATATAATCTGGTTTCCAATACAAACAGCGTAAGTTGTACATTCAACTTGCAGCTGCCTGCCTACTGCCGTTTAAAATATCAAAAAAGTAAGCTACTGGAATTCTATTGCTTCATCCACATAAAAAATCCAGCTTACGAAAAGCTTCAGTCGTAAGCTGGATGCATCATTTGTACGCAGCTCAGAAAGTATAAAATTTCTTCCTGCAAACATGCAACTAAGGCACTTGTTATGAAGGATTGGTGAATGCCTTAGTTGTATCATTATTTTTCTTAATTAGCAGCAGGAGTATTATTCATATCTTCTTCAGTCATACCGTTCTCGTTCTCGCTGCTGTCATCATCTTCCTCATCATCTTCGTCCTCGTCATCCGACCATTTATCTTTGATATCATCAGGGATATCAATCTGTTCGTCATCATAGAAATAATCGTCGTGGTCTACTTGCTCCCAGTCATCATTCGGTTCGTAAAAGCGCAGCAAGTCTCCTTGTAATACTTTATCGGAAAGACTGAGTTCTTTTTCGACTTTTTCTTTCATTTCTTTAACTTCATCGTTTTCTTCTATTTCTTCGCCTGTTTCGTTATCGTAATAAACGCCGTTTACCATTGCGTAATCTTCTGTGAAGAAGTCACCGTTACGGAAAGGAACTAAATCATCGTGTTCATCGGATAACATATCCGTACCAAACGTAATATAGTCTTTAGAGTCAATGCCCAGCAAGTGAAGCAAGGTAGGCATGACATCAACTTGTCCGGCGTATTCAGATTGCGTGCCTTTTCCTTCCATGCCAGGTACTTTCAGCATGAATGGAACGCGTTGCATTTCAGCATATTTATAAGGTGTAATTTCTTCGTCAAATAAATCACTTAATGCACGTGTATGGTTATCGGAAATACCGTAGTGGTCTCCGTAAATCATAATGACAGAATCTTCATATAAGCCACTTTCTTTGAGGTCATCGAAGTATTCTTCCAATGCTTCGTCTAAATACCGCGCTGTTTGGAAATAACGATCGACAGAACCGTCCCCTGTTTCAGCAGGATCAATTGTTGCATCTTCATCATCAATCAGATAAGGGTGGTGATGGGTTAGAGTCATCATATGCGCGTAGAATGGCTCGTCTAAAGATTCCATAATAGGCATAGACTCCTTAAAGAAAGGTTTATCTTTAAGTCCGTAACCAATCACGTTATCATCGTTCATATCATAATAAGCGGCATCGAAAAAGTTGTTGACGCCAAATTCTTTATATATTTCATCCCGATTCCAAAATGATTTATGATCACCGTGTAACACGGAACTGTTATATCCCTCTTCCTGATCTAAAATAGCCGGAAGCGACTGATACGTATTTTTCCCCTTGGTTACAAAAGCACTGCCCTGTGGCAAGCCATATAAAGAGTTGTCCATGATTAATTCAGCGTCGGCAGTCTTTCCCTGCTCCGTTTGATGGAAGAAATTTTCATAATACGTGAAATCCTTCTCCTGATCATTTACAAGCGAGTTGATGAAGGGTGTAACTTCTTCTCCATCCAGTTCATAATCGATTAAGAAAGATTGAAACGACTCTAAATGAATTTTTATGACGTTTTTATCTTTCGCAATGCCAAACAAATCATCATCCGGCTTTGCGTATTTATTATCGGTATAGTTTTGCACTTCGGAAACGTCCGTACTATCAGCTAAAACACGCTCTGTAGACGACTTTACATTTTGAACTGCATCGTGCACCATGAAGTTATAAGCACCGAGATACTTCACAATGTAATTACGGTCAAACGTTCTTTTTAATAGTTGTGGACGATCAAGTTCTGCAAGACCTAAATTTACCGCAAATGCAACGACTCCAGCTGTAATAACAATCAGCGGTCCTTTCACACTGATACGTTTCGGAGACCATGATGTTTTTACGGCACGGAATACGAAAAACAAGACAATAATGTCCAAGCCGTAAAAGACATCGGACCACTGCATTAAGTCAGCAATACTGCCGCCTAAACTGCTGAAATTACTCGTCTGTGTCAATACCGGAATCGTAATAAAATCAGAGTTAAACCGGTAATAGACGACGTTGGAGTATAAAATAATACTCATTAAGGTGTACATTAATAAAATGTATCTGCCTGCTCGGCGTCCTCTTGCAAACAAAGCAACTCCTAAAAGTACAAGTGTAGAACTAATCGGGTTTATAAATAA
Source organism: Pseudogracilibacillus sp. (assembly GCA_035301305.1). GTDB lineage: Bacteria > Bacillota > Bacilli > Bacillales > Amphibacillaceae > Pseudogracilibacillus. The sequence goes on along the minus strand of DATGUO010000067.1, from coordinate 1,870 downwards.
TAAAAAGTGTTGTAGTAAGTTTTGGATATCTAAGTTAAATTCGAATAAATAAACAACATAAGACTTTAACCATATCAATAGGACTGCAATGGAAAAAAAGCCCATTTTAGAAGAACTGAAATTCTTCATGAATCTTTCACCTCGAAATCAATATTAATTTGTTGCAATATCGCTAGGTCAAATATTAATATTACTAAACATTGAAGAAAAAATCAATCTTTCTCATCTGTTGGATTTCTGTGTAAGTGCATACACACCCTGTTTTCTCTTTAGTATTATAACATAACCACTTTATATAAAAGTAATCTTTCAATTGTGTTACAAATTTGTGAACAATCTTTTTTGAAAAGCTTTACCAGAAAAATATGGGAGCATCATATGTCTCAACTGATCCCATTTCATCTATACACTTCCTGTATTCTCTTCGCTATTGTTTTATTTTCATTATAAAATGTTTTTATCCGTTAGCAATTATTGCTCTGAAACGGTTTTTAAAGAGATGAAACAAATCGATTAAATATGATACGATAGATGGAAATATAAGAGAGATAGAGATGATAGTGATGAAGGAATGGATGAACACGAAAAATTGGATAGCCGGAGTACAATGGTTCTTTTTTATTTTTGCGAACATTGTGGTGATTCCAATTACTATTGCAGCAGCTTTTGGCTTGTCTGAAGGGGAAACGGTACCTCTGTTACAGATGTCCTTTATAGTGACGGGTCTTGCTTGCCTGGCTCAAGTTTTTCTGGGACACGGGAAACCAATTTTAGAAGGGCAATCCGGTTTATGGTGGGGGATCTTTTTAACATTAATTACGACCGCAAGCGCTCAAGGCTTAACGTTGGAACAAGTCGGCGGCAGTCTTGCAATTGGTGCTATGATTGCAGGAGTGATTACCATATTAATTGGAATATCCGGCTTGGCTCCTTTACTTGCCCGCTTTTTCACGCCTGGAGTCATGGGTGTGTTCATGTTGCTTTTAGGATTCACATTGATTCAAATTTTTCTAAAAGGGATGCTAGGTATTCCTTTTGATAACTCAAGTGATGCGTCGATTGATATAGCTGTAAGCGCCTTGGCCATTTTTATTGCTATTCTGGTTATTGTAATAAGTATCAAGTCTCCGGTTAAAATTCGAAGCTATGCCTTGTTAATTGGGATAGCACTCGGCTGGGGGCTGTATGTGCTTTTCTTCGGCGGAGTACCGCTTGTTACAGATGATATTCCTTCTTTAACGATCTTTCCATTTGGGTCCTTATACTGGGATACAGGAATTGTGGTTACGGCAGTCCTTGCGGGTATTTTAAACATTTCCAATACATATGGTGCTCTAAAAGGAACGGATGATATGTTCGAAACGGAAACGACGAAACGTGATTACGCCTCTTCTTTTTCTATTACTGGGCTGGCGACGGTCGCTGCCGGATTATTTGGTCTTGTCCCTTACGCACCTTTTGTTTCCTCCATTGGATTTTTGAAGCAGACAGCGATTTATGAAAAAATCCCTTTTATTATTGGAAGCTTCTTGTTTTTTATAATGGGCGTTTTTCAACCAATTGGAGTGTTTTTCTCAACTCTGCCATTAAGCATCGGAAGTGCTGTGTTATTCGTCGCCTATTTACAGTTTTTCTTATCTTCCATTGATTTCTTCAAACAAATACCTTTAAGTACATTGAACGTGTATCGTTCCGCTGTTCCGGTATTTGTTGGAGCGATTATCATGATGTTTCCGGACAGTTATTTCGATTCGATTCCAACCTTTATCCGGCCGTTTTTAAGTAATGGTTTATTAGTCGGTATTATTCTTGCGCTCCTTTTAGAGAATTTCCTGGATTGGGACAAATTGGGAGGCGAGGTGTATGAAAA
>DATGUO010000066.1:0-6919 GCA_035301305.1 Pseudogracilibacillus sp. | reverse complement strand
TTAAAATGATTAAAATATGCGTTTTTGAGCGTGTATAGGTTTATTCGCACTTATGCACGTACTTTTATATTTATATTTTCTCAGAAGCGGTTTTTAAGCTTTATAAGGTGGGATATAAAATATAGAAAGGTTATTGCTTTTTTAAAAAGGAGATCTGCGCTTACAAAATATAAAAATATTCTTTTATAGAAGCGGTTATTTTTTAACATTAAAAAAACGTGCGATGATATTTAATATCTATTGCACGTTTATATAATTAATTTAAAGTTATAATGATTTAACTTTCGGATGAGTAGCTGCAACGTGTCGATAACCATGCTTATTAGTTCCTATTCTCTCCCAGCGTTGACCGGTTATTTGCCAATACTTAGTGTTAAAAGCATCTATAGACTCGTTTACATTAGCATCAATTTCATTTGCTCTGTTCGTAAAAGCTCTGCTCCCCCTATCGTTACCTACATCATGAATGACAATTCTATTTATTCTAAGAGCTGCTGAAAATAATCGCATAGGGTATCTTCCATCTATCCTTTGAACAACTGATCTAATTTCATCATGTACGCTTTGAACAACTTTATTATCATAGGTTGGGGGCACTTCTTTTAAATATGGAACATCAATATCAAGTACGCTTTTTCGATGATTTATTGTATTTATAGCACTATCAAAAGCGCTATGGTCTATATCTTTTGCTCGCTGAGTAGAATTAAATAACTCTTTTGTGTAATCAACATGCTGTAATGTTTTATTTAAATAATTTATATTACTAGCTGAGTTATGACGCGCTTTTTTTAATTCACTTTCCACGAAAGCTATTTGATCTATAGCTTCTCCAGAATAATGTAATTTTATATCGCCTGTAATGTCTGCGCTTTCATCAATTATTTTTTGCGCTCTAGCAAATTGACTACTTTGCACAGCTTGGTTTGCTCGTTTAACGTTGGATAATCCTTTATCTGATTTCTCAATCTGCTGCGTTTCTGCTCTTATTCTCGATTCGATTTCTGCTCTCATAGGATCTAAAACTTGTGCTATTCTTCTTCTTCTCAATCGGAACCAGGAAACTACAGGATTTCCTTTCGCTTTCTCTTCCGCTAACTGCAAGCAAAGCTTTTTCAATTCTGTATAATCTTTTCTGTAACCTTCTGCATTGGTATGAATTTCATCAAATGTCGTCACGATATTTCCTCCTTTCCTACGTTTCTTATTACAATTTTAATTCCTTCTTCTTCTTCGGAGTCCACTCTTAATTTAAGCATTTCTGTATGAATAATCCTGCTATCGTCTATTTGTTGCCTATACTTAGTTAGTGGATTTCCGTACGCATCCGTTACCGTATTTCCTTCTTTATCTTGTTCTATTCCATCTTCAATTAAATTAACATTGCTCTCAAAAAGACTGTCTGCAACAGCTTTAAAAAGGTTGTCTATATCTGGTCGTTTCCCGTAAAAAGGTTTTTTTCCTTTACCTTTCAATCTAAAAATAAGTTTCAACGAAAGACCGTATACTAACTCTTTCGGATTAAACAATTCTTGTAAATTTTTATCGTCTGAAAATTGATTAAAAAACTCTGTTAAACCAGCTTTATACTTTTGATAGCTTGGGGGATTGTAAAGATAATATGTTCTGCTATCACTACTGAATCTTGCTCTAGGGCGCTCTGCTGGTCGAGGGCGCCCTTTATAATGAGTTTCAAACATTTTACTCACCTACTTTTTTTATCAGTTTCTCAGCTTTTTCCTTTGTCGTTTTTGTTTCTTCTGCTTCTCTCTTCTGTTGTTCTTTGAATTGTTGTATATCCTCGTTGTACAGTTCGATAATTTTATTGACTGCTTTAAGTGGTAACTCATCAAATGGACGATCTGCATTTTTCTCAAAAGCACTGTACAATTTATTTCTTGATACGCCTATTGCCTCAGCAATACCTCTTTGATTAATGTTCCTTTTCTCTCCCTCAAACCAGGCTGTTAATGTTCTAGTTTGGTTATCCGTCAATAATCCATTAGGTGCGAAAGGGCGAAAGTCTATTTTTGTCATTGGTATTTCCTCCTCGTTATCTTTGGTTCATATTTTAAACCATTTTTATATATATTTCAAGTACCTTTTCATATAAGTTTAGATATTTTTTATTTTAAATGTATAAATGCTGTCATAATAGTGTTTTCATTTTATGTTATTATATATTTTTTTAGTGCAAAGGGAGAAAATTAATTCTCCCCGTAGTTTAGAAAGTGCTCTAATTCTTGTAATTCCTTTTCTGCTTTTTCTTTTGTTCCACATAATCTTTTAATTTTTGGTTCGTTGTTTTGAATAATAGCTTCACTTATTTTTCTATGACGTGCATTTGCTCTTTCTTTCTGTGCCCGTCTAATTCCTTCCTTTTGATTATGTTCCATTTTTTCTTGCCCCTTTCATCTGATTATAATTTTATTATACATCTATTAGTTGTAATTGTCAACTAACAGATGTATTTTTTATTAAAACTTACGCGATCTCATCTACAGATAAATAATTTTCTCTCACTTCTTCGCTTGTTCCGCGTACTTCAAAAACGGTAATATAACCTTTCCCGTCTTTCCAGAATGTAAAGTGATTGGGACATACGTTTAAATAAAGCCCCTGAAACTTCTTCCAGCATTCTAATTGCTCTAGCGTGTATAGTTTTCTTTTGTTCAATTCTTTTAGTGAAGTAATCATTTCTTCAACCCCTTATTTTTTATGATACTTTTATTATAACTTATCTAGTTGACAATTACAACTAATATATGTATAATAAAAATTATAGGAGGTCAGGCAAGGCATTCAAAAGGGAGTTAAGCAATCCCAGCGCTTAACAAAATTAAACTAATTCAAAAAAGGAATTTTACAAAATGGAAACAGTAGAAATTAATACTTACGATAATGTTTTTGAGGTATCGAAGCAATGGCTTTTAGCAAATACAGAGGCAGATTCAGTAGAAGAATTTTTAGACACCTACACCTGGGATGAGGGCGAATGGTTATACTTTCTGTATCAAAAAGACGAAAGAGAGTTTGAAATAGGCATTTTAACCGACCAAATCAAACAAGGTTATCGCCTTTTCAAAAATAACGGGCATACGCAAGAAGGACTATTGCACGACTCTAGCAAAAAAACATGTTATCAGTTCAGCTACTTTGATTCTCACGGAGCTGTAGGTGATCTGGAAGCTGATACATTAGAAAAAATGGCAGTAAAAATTTACAATCTAGGCTTTCAAGTGTGCAGTGTCGGGCACCATAAGATATTAAAATAAAAAATCTCAAAAAATTTATCTCTATTAGTTGACATTTACAACTAATAGAGATATAATAAACTTAACAAATCAAACAAAGGGGTTTTAAAAATGATTCAAGTAGAAAAAGCAGACCGCAACACATTGGAATTAGCTATCCTAGACAACGAAATTGTAGACGTAAACGACAGCAAAGTTTTAGAGTGGTTAATCAATATGAAAACAGAAAAAATGCGCTCCATCGTAAGAGATTGGGTATTAGAAGTAGAATAAACAAAAAGGCGGCTTCTACAGTCGCCTCACATACACATCACATCAAAAAGGAGAATTAAAATGAATACAGATCAAATGAATAAAGAAAACATGGTAAACATAGTAAAAATGGTGAACGGGGAAAACGGCAGCGAAAAACTAACAACTTTGATTAAAGACGTTGCCAACAGCATGGCAAAAAAGCTTCAAGAAAAGCATCCGGAAATGACAAAAGAAGAGTTATGGCGCGCAGGAAAAGATATGGCTTTTGCTTATGTACAAACACTAAGCGAAGCAAATAAAGAATTTAATAAGCAGCAAAAATAAAACCGCCAATACCGGCGGTTTTTTGTTTATTAAAATACGATTAATTTATAAGCAAAATACACTCCTACTACCAGGATAAACCCTAGCGCTCCATAAAATATAAAATGATCGCTGGCTGGTGCTCTTTCTCCTGTTTCTTCATCTTCTAAAAAATAACAATTTATTTTCTTTAACATTCTTGCTATAATGTTGCCACGAAAGTTTTTAACGTTCCCCTGCGATGTTGCCGCATCGTAGGGGTATTTTATTTGCTCCATATTTTAATCATTCCTTTCCGAAATATAAATAGTTTTCAACGCTAGAAATCACAACATGTTCAAAACACTCAGATGGCTTCTCTCCTAGCCTTTCTTTAGATAAATCACTCATATACACCACTTGCTTATAAAAGCCTGATACACGCTGAATTTTTTCTTCTATAAGTCCCCCTATTCTATAAAATAACTTCATAGCACTTTCTTTGTTTGCTGTTTGATTTAACAATTTTTCTGAATATGGTACGGAAAATAGCATTGCTCCGCTCCGAACCTCTGAAATGCGTATTTGTTCCGTATGAGGCGTAACACAAAATATATAATTTCCTACATATATTTTGTGTCCTACTGCTATATGCCATTGATCTTCCATAGCTAAGGCAAATTTTTGAGGTTTAGGGCTAACTGTAATTTTCATCATTTCATCCCTCCTACATGTTTTACCATTCTTCAAAATCACTTTCCGGAAATCCATCTATCGACCATATCCGCTTTTTCTGTTCTTTTGCTTTGTTTTCCGCCTCTTGAAACTCATCTTGATATTTATAAGGTGGCTCATATTCGTATGCGTACCTAGCAAAGCCTTGTTCTAACATTTCCTGATTCAGATTTTTCTTGTTCGACCAAACATAAGCTAATAAGCGCCCGTACCCATCACGTTTCGACCCGTCATACTCCAGCGTTACTTTTTTTCCTTCTGTTAGTCGCCTTTCTGCATATTCGCTCGATTCTTCTCCATATGGTTGCTCCGGCTTGTTCGGATGAACGCTTTCGGGCGTATCGATTAAAAGCAATCGTACTGATTCTTTTTCTCCGTCCGGCATCTTCACCTCAACCGTATCGCCATCAATAACACGATTCACAATTACATCTTCCATATCCTCGCTGTTTCTTTTCTCTGGTGTTTCTTCCTGCACGATAAGGCTTTTGAAATCATTTATTCCGTTTTGCAATCCACTTCCGCTTTTGCTTCCAGCAAAGAAAGATAGAAGAATGATAAACGCAGCGCCTATGTATATTTTTTTCTTTTTCATGTGCATTTCCCCTTTATTATTATAAATAATATAATATATAAGGTATTATATAACATAAAACAACTTATGTAAATATGTTTTTTGAATTTTTAATACAAAAAAGGCTACTTATCATTCAAGAAGCCTTATTATAATTATTAAGTTATTTTCGTTTTTTTCTAGCGGTCATAAATGATATTTTATTAATAAAAAGCGCGGTAATAACAAATATAACCATATAAACAAGTATTCTTCTAAAAAATTCTACAGCCTCTATATCTCCAGGCATAAAAGAAAAAAATATTAATATCCCTATAAATAACATGACCGCCGCATATAATGTTGATTCATTTTCTTTCATGTTCTTAAATCGAATGCTCTTTCTTCCCCCTTTATAAGTATCATGCAATGCTACAGGAATAGTGGTTACTAACAATGACATTACCGCAAAATAATCAACAATATTTGGTACAAAAACTAGATATAATATAGCTAAAGTATAAGCTGTTCCTAATATGATTACTAGAGCTAACACCCATGTACTAGGTTCTTTAAACTCCGCTTCTGTTTCCGTTTCATCTTGTTTAGGCAGTTCCGGTAACTTATTATTTATTTGCTCCAGCAGTTGATTTTGCTTGTCTATCTGCTCTGATTGCTTCGATATTGTTTTAGATTGCTCTGTAAGTAATTTTTCTACCTCGTTTAACCTTTTTTCTTGCTCCGATTCCCTTTTCAGATAATTGCTTTTTTCTGCTTCCGAAAAGCTTTCTAACATGCTTCTAATGACCGATAGTGTAGATAATAACTTATGAAATATAGTTTTTTTCAAGATTATATCTCCTTACATCAGTAATGATCTATCTAAATAAGATGACTACAAAAAACTATGTTTATGACTACATTTTATATTTTTTGTAGTCATATTATGCTTTTAATCACTGGTATATTAGGTTTTTATTCACATCGCAAAATGTCGTTGTTCTATTTAACTTTTTGATAAAAACGGCTACATAAAGGTTATTTTTGTAATTGTGAACATAGTTTTTTGTAGTCATCATACATTTAATGAAATACAAAAATAATGCATAAACGCTGTAATAGCAACTTTTCGCCTAAAAACGCTCGCTTGTTTTTATATATATTAAAACAACATGGACAGGACAAACGATTTTGTCGTTGTTTACATCGCAAAATGTCGTTGTTCTATTTGTCTTTTAATAAGACAACTACATAAATATTGCTTTTGTAGTCATGAACATAGTTTTTTGTAGTCATATTGCGTTTAATACAAAATATTTTAAAGTTAAATTCTCAAAAAATCACATGACTAGAAAATGCGATGTATACAACTAGAAAATAATTATTTACCTAGTCACATAGAGACAAAAAGCTATATTTTAAATATCTTATTTAATTTTTAGAAACAGAAAAAATATCATATCAGTATTTACAGAAATTGTATTCCTAGAAAAAACTATGTTTGTTGCTGGATGCAGCTTAAAAACTAGTAATAATATTTAATTATGATAAAAATCAGACCGATACATTTTGCGATGTACATAACTAGACAAAAAATCATTTTCTAGCTATGTACATCGCGTTTTCTAGTCATGTGATTTCTATATTATTTATAAAAGTCTTTATTACTGTTAGAGAGATAATTTTCAACAGCTACTTGCAAATACCGCACTATGTTTTTCCTACTGTAGTCTTTCTTTCGGCTAGCAACATAACTTATGTGTTTGTCTATACTACCTATTCCTTTTTGTTGTTCCAGCTTGTCATAAAGCGGAAAAACATTTCTTTGCAATCCTGCCAT
>DATGUO010000065.1:0-2370 GCA_035301305.1 Pseudogracilibacillus sp. | reverse complement strand
CCATGTGGTGCAAATTCTCTTGCCAGGAATTGTGTCACATTATTCACTCCTGCTTTCGACGCTGAGTACGTAAACACTTTTGATAATGGAATATCAGAAGAAGCAGAAGAAATATTAATAATACTACCTTTGCGTTCTTGTTCGATCATGCGTTTTGCGAAATGCTGGATCGTAAATACTAATCCTCTTAAATTCACATTCATAATGTCATCCCATTCTTCCGGTTCAATATCAAAGAATGGTGTACTACTGTTTTTACCAGGAGCGTTAAGGACGATATCCCAGCCCCCAGCCCAATCTTCAATTTCTTTTGCTGCATTTTTAACAGTATCAAGTTCACTTACATCTGCCTGGAATGCTTTTGCTTCGCCACCAGCCTCTTCAATTTCCTTCATGACAGCCTCTGCTTTTTCCAGGTTACGACCGACAATCGCAACTTTTGCACCTTGTTCTGAGAGACCTTTTGCCATGGCAGCTCCGAGCGTACTATTTCCACCAATTGCTACAGCTACTTTTCCAGTTAAGTCAAATAAGTTACTCATTATTTTATTACTCCTCTCACGTATTCCCTTTAGCGTAAATTCCCCTGATCATTAAAGGATAGTTCATATAAATCGGAAGCTAATTCCATATTCGGATTATTTTTTACTTCATCTAATAGATTTTCAGATACTTCAATTTCTCCAACATGCAGTGTATCTAGAATCCGGACCACTCTTGCTTTTGTGAAATCTAGAATATTGCACGTTTTAATGGCTGCCTGAATAGCCGCTTTATCTGTTGGCATAGCCGTTGAAATATGTGTTGGTCCAACAACGGTTGAAGTTAATCCATTCGCATATGTCGCTTCACGGTCCATCTTATCGACAAGACGCTGGGTCGTAAAATCCGCCGTCCCGACTCCATTGGCGTTTCCTTCTGTTTCTTTCGTTAAATCAAGAACAACCATTTTCGTTACATCTGGACCTCCATGGGCATATGGTGTTGGATAACGTCCTGTAATGTTCGGATCCATCCCGTCCCCACTGATATTTTTACCGATTTGGTCAATAACAAGCACGTCAATTTCATCAAACAGAATTCCCGGAAGCAGCTCTTTGGAAAGTGTTTGTAAAGCCGGTTCTTTCTCTTCTATTTCTTCCGCTTTTAACACTTCTAGTTTTGCTACTTTATCAAAAGCATTTTCCACTGTCGCTACTCCAAACAAGATCGGTTTTTTCTCAATTGCTATTTTTGCCATGGCAGGAACATGTTCTGCCATATGTTTAAAGCCTAATTGATGGCATGCTTCAGCACCTTTTTGCTTTCCAAGTCCAATGCTGATCATCTTCATGATTCCACTTTCCACTTTTCCACGAAAAGCAGTATGTGGTTTCACACGGTTGATGACAACAATTCCGTCCGCCTCTGAAGCCAGTTTATCCATATAGATCGGTAAGCCATTTTCAAGTTCTCCAAGTTTAACAACTTCCATCGAGGAACGAATTTCAGCGCCAACACTTTCTTCTGTAACACCTAAATGTCTAAGCACTTCAGTTTGCCCCGGACCAGTTGCACCACCATGACTTCCCATACTTGGTACGATAAATGGTTCTGCTCCTAAGTCTTTTAAAAATTGAACCGTTCCACGCGTCATTTCAGGTAAAGCATCGATCCCACGGCTTCCTACCGCAATAGCAATTTTCGCTCCAGGCTTGATTCGATCTCTCACTTTCTCAAGCTCTTTCTGCAGGGTTCCTTCAACGTCTTCCAACCTCGAGTCATCAAACGTTTGCTTTACCTTCGCCATTTTTGGAACAGGTATATCCTGCACCAACTCCTCAAGAATACTCATCATTACTCCTCCTTTACATTAAAAATAATGGTAATTTTCTTTAACCCTACTTAACAAAATATGAAAGAGGACAGGAATAACTCATAACTAAAACCATCAACGACGAGTATTATACTTTCCTAGCGTAGGAAATATACGCAGACTCCTGCGGGAAAAAAGGCCTCGATGAGACCCCGCAGAGCGAAGCTCGAGGAGGCTCATTAGCCGCCCGCGGAAAGCGAAGTATATTTCCGAAGCGGTTTGACACTCTCCTATCCTCAAATGTTCGTGTTTTCCGTTTCTTTTGTCCGACACAACCTCTATCTCGGACAATAATCTAGATTTCTGCCCAGCTTTGTCCATCATCAAAAAACGTTTCACTCAACTAAATCCTAAAACCACTGTGTATGGAACGTCCCTTCTTTGTCTTTACGTTCATACGTATGTGCACCAAAGTAATCGCGTTGTGCCTGGACTAAGTTAGCTGATAAATCTTCAGAACGATAGCTATCATAGTATGCAATAGCACTTGCAAAAGTTGGTACCGCAATACCATG
>DATGUO010000064.1:0-6590 GCA_035301305.1 Pseudogracilibacillus sp. | reverse complement strand
AAAATGGATTCTTATAATCCTGACTGTGGGTTAACTTACCTATCACTTCTTCATTAAAATTGTGATGCTTGAGATAAAGCGCCAACAACTCTTCTTCAGTCAGTTGATTAATTCGTTTTAATACCGTATCTCTATCATCTTCCAGATATTCTTTATGATCTATCGCCTTTTCTATCATTTCCTGTTTGATGTAGGTACTGAAATCTTTCAAAACCGCTTCACTGTTAAAATCTATTTTTTTGGAAACGACATTATCTTTTCTTTTAATATTGTAATAATAATCAGCGCCCAATCCACCTTCATCTATCATTCTTGACGTTTCTTTGTTGCGAATTTCATGTTTTGTGTCTATTTTAGTTCGCTCGTTATTCATGTCAGTCAATTTATTTCATCCTCCTCTTTATAGTTTCTTCCATTTATACCTTTTCCCTTTATTTTGTTTTTCAATCATTTCACATCTTTTTAGGGAAATTCAGGTTTTAAAATGGAAAATTTTTAATAAAAACTTGAATCTCTATTTCCTGCTGCCAGGGAAATAAGTCTTCTGCAAGTTTCCACTTATATCCAGTATAACATTAAACACAGCTGTTAGTTTATTATTTTGTAAAAGTCCGTCGCCCTGCCCTCAAACCCTCTCTTTTTATAAAAGTGGTGGGCAACAGTTCTTCCCCTCCGGTTTCCACTGTTTAAAACTAACTTATTGGCATCTTGTTGCTTTGCCCATGTTTCTGCCTGGTGAATCAGTTGTTTTCCTATACCTTGTTCTCTATACTTCTTATCAACGACCAACGCGACTATCCGTACATAATTTTCATTTTTTTCATAGTGGAAACCTAACATCATGCCTATCATACCAATGATATTCCCATTTTTTTCAGCTACTTGCGTCTGGTAAAAAGAATTTGAATTAATTTTTGAAAAGCGAGCGTCCATTTCTTCAGTGGTTGTTGGATATCCCAACTCTCCCATGAGCACCGCCAGTTGATCTACATCTTCTCGAACTGCTTGTCTTAACAAGTTACACCCTCCAACAAAGTATAATAATTTTATTTCCAAATTCTATTTTGATTGCATTAAACGGGCATTAGAACCGCCAATCAAGCGGCCGTAAATTTCATGATTTTGTTGCTCACAAAAATATACGCTAAAAAAATAATGCCGTTAAATATCCAATCTCCTACATTCATATACATAATAACCTGGTTGTACCCTTCCGCTCCATATAACTGCAAAAGAGAAGCTTTTAGCCAATTCAAGATGATCGCGCGGAATATAAACACTGCGTTAATGAATTGAAACCAGCCGAATAGCCCCTTTGTTTTAAAAAGATTTCTACTTTCCTCCCGTTGGTACCCTTGTAAGTAAGCGAAGTCTACAGCAAAATACAGTGCTAAAGGCTTTTTAATGAAGGAAGTAATCAGAAAGACGACACCAAATCCAAAACCTAAATAAACTTGATTCCAAAGCATATGGATAGCCGATGTAGATACCAAATCAACAACAGTACTAATGAATAAAGACGTAATAATAAAAAGTCCTGCTATATTAAGCTGTTTTTCAGTTACAAAACGATAAACAGTATAAATAAAACCCGGTACAGTAGATAAAAGAATTGCCAGATAATCACCAAGAGGTTCTCTTCCATAGTTCCACAAGAGAAAAGGTATGACTGCATAACAGACAATATCCAGGATTATTAATTTTTTGTTCATTTGAAATCACCAACTATTGAATGTTTGACTATTGCATGCCAAGCAACGTTTTAAAAGATTAGGTTTATAATTATATAATAAGCAAGGCTACGATTTTTTCAGATTTAAAAAAGAGTATCCTGTTAGAACAGAACTTGATGCCAAAAGGTTTATAAGATGTAATAGATATGATAAATAGTCAAAGGGTTACAACTTAATGAAAACAATAAATACCAAAAGTAATGAAATAAAGCGATTTCCTTTTTTTACATTGTAAACTACAAACATAACGCACACAACCGAACTTTCTAAAATTTGCTTAAAACCAGAATTTAACAAATTGAAGCCAATGGACTAGCTGGCGAAAATCGATAGGAGTCTTCACTGGAGAAGAAAGGCTCCCGAAAATTATAATTTAATTTATAAAATAACAGTCCGGTCCACGGCAGTATTTCTGCTTTTTATATGTTCTGCTGCCGACAAACCACCTGCCACGGCAGTATTTCTTCTCTTTATGCGTTCTGTTGCCGACAAACCACTTGACACGGCAATATTTCTTCTCTTTATGCGTTCTGTTGCCGGCAAACCACCTGCCACGGCAATACTTCCTCCTTTTAAGTTTTTTGCTGCCGGCAATCCCCTTTTCACGGGAGCAGAAACTCTGTTTTCCGATTCTTCCGCCGTCGATTGGCAAGAATCTGCTTGAACCCTTCCTCCATCTCCTTAAATTAACCATTATTTATTCTCATTAACTAAAAAAATTTCAAAATAGTTGAATCATGCAAATTATTCTGAGTTTGTGTTAGTATATTATTTATTCGAAAAATAAAAATAATCTAATAATTTATAATGGAGGGATATAAAATGAAATTAGTGAAAGAGCCAATTAAAAACAAGAAGTTGTGGATTGTTTTAGGTGTTTTATTTTTCCTCAGTGTCCCTTGGTACTTACCGACAGGAAGCTATAAACCAATGATATTAGGTTTGCCTTATTGGGCTTGGATTATTCTATTAGATACATTGGCACTATCCATTACGCTCACTATTGCTTTAAAAAAGCTCTGGATAACAGAAACGGATAAAACGGAAGAAGGTGAAGAATAATGGACCAGGAACTTGCTTTTGGCGGTGCTTCAGGCATCCTGATTATGCTTATATACGGACTTATTATGTTAGCTATTGGCATTATTACTTATAAAAGAAATAAACAGGTTCGCGATAGTAATGAAGAATATTACTTAGGGGGTAAAGGGCTGAGTGTCATGGTTTTGTTCTTTACCTTTTATGCGACCCAATATAGCGGGAATAATATTATAGGATATGCACCGGAAGGTTATCGAGCAGGCTTTGAATGGCTGCAATCCATTACTTTTATGGTTTTAGTGATTGTTGGCTACCTTCTATTTGCGCCACGCCTGTATGTTTTAAGCCGTAAATTCGAATTTATTACCCCTACAGATTGGTTGAAGAAACGCTATAAATCTAAAGGAGTAACTATATTAGGTGCATTACTGATGCTGTATGGACTGGGCAATTACTTATTGGAACAATTCGTAGCTGTCGGCCAGGGAGTTTCCGGACTGACAGGCGATACAATCCCCTACCAGGCAGCAGTGATTTTCTTCATTATTATCATGGTGGTATATAGTTGGCTCGGCGGCATGCGTTCTGTAGCTTATACGGATACGATGCAGGGGTTTGCTTTATTATTTGGCGTGTTCATTCTGCTCATCGGCTCTATTCTTTATTTTGAAGGTCTGCCTTCTGCAACCGATTATATGGAAGCAGTTGCTCCCGAAAAACTTGGCGTACCTTCCTCAGAAGGGATAACCAGCTGGTTCAGTTTAATTTCGCTGACCTTAATTGGGGCAGCTATTTATCCTCAAGCCATTCAACGGATTTTTTCAGCTAAAAGTGAAAAAGCCTTGAAAAATTCTTTAGTAGGCATGGCTTGGATGCCTTTCGTCACAACAGGGGTTGTTTTAATCATTGGGCTGATTGGTTTTCATGCATATGCAGGATTGGACTCAGCGGAATCAGAACAGCTGGTTGGCATTATGGCTAATTACATAGCTTCTCAAAACACCCTATTTTATTGGGCGATGATTTTATTATTCGGGGGAATTATTGCGGCAATCATTTCAACAGCGGATTCTGTACTGCTAACCTTTTCTTCTATCATTTCCAAAGATTTGTATGGAGGATTTATTAATAAAACAGCTCCTGAACACAAACAGATTTTTGTAGGGAAAATTATTGGAATTATTGCCGTTATTATTTTATTAATAATTGCCTGGAATCCTCCAGGTACGATTATCGAAATTTTTGAATTGAAATTTGAAGTTTTAGTACAAGTTGCTCCAGCCTTTATATTAGGATTATATTTTAAACAGATTCACACGAATGCAGTGCTTGCAGGAATGGTGATCGGTACGTTGTTAGCTGCAATCATGACTTTTGCCGGTTGGACGCCTTTCGGTTTTGCCAGCGGATTATGGGGATTACTGGTGAACACATTGATTTGCGTATTTGGCAGTATACTTTTTCAGGCTCCGGAAAAAGAGCAACAGCATGCTCAGGAAATGACCCAAGTATAAATGCATCATACACAGTTCGATAAAAGGTTAACCACATATTTACGAATGAAATTAATACATCTGAGAAAAATTACTTAAAGGGAGAGACATACCAAATGGAAGTTGAAAAACCACTAGAAGGATTAAAAGTACTGGAACTGGGTCAGTTAATCGCTGGACCTTTTACCACTAGAATTCTCGGTGAATTTGGAGCAGAAATCATAAAAGTAGAAGCACCAGGAAAAGGAGACCCTTTGCGTAGATGGAGGCATATTTACAAAGGGGACTCATTATGGTCAAGGATTCAATCCAGAAATAAAAAGTCTATTACAGTAGATTTAAAATCAAATGAAGGACAGCAAATAGTTAGAGAGTTGGCTGCTTCTTGCGATATAGTTGTTGAAAATTTCAGACCAGGTACATTGGAAAAATGGAACCTTGGTTATGAGGACTTATCAAAAGAAAATGAAGGGCTTATTTTTGTACGAATATCGGGATACGGTCAAACAGGCCCCTACAAAGATAAAACAGGCTTTGGAAGTATTGGCGAATCCTTTGGTGGCTTAAGGTATATAACCGGATACCCTGACCGTCCGCCTACTCGTGTCGGGATAACTATTGGTGACCAGATTGCGGCACTTTATTCCATTATTGGATCTTTAATGGCTGTTTACCACAGAGATGTTAAAGGGACTGGAAAAGGACAAGTAATTGACGTTGCCCTTTACGAAGCTGTGTTCAGTTTTATGGAGGGAATGGTTCCTGAATACGATAAATTCGGTGCAGTGAGAGAAAGAACAGGCGCTTCTCTGCCCGGGGTGACACCTTCCAACACGTATGAATGTAAAGACGGAAAGCATATCGTTATAGGGGGAAATGGCGATAGCATTTTCAAACGATTGATGGAAGCCATAGGAAGAAAAGACCTCGCTGAAGATAAAAAATTCCAAGACAATACTGGACGTTCTCAGCATGCTGAATTTTTGGATGAAACCATCGAAGCCTGGACAAAAACACAGCCTTTTCACGAAGCATTAGAAAAACTGGAAAATGCTTCTGTTCCAGCTGGAGGCATTTATAGTATTGCAGATATTATGCAGCATCCCCATTATTTGGAAAGAGAGATGATTCAAAATTTTCCTCTGGACAAAGAGGAAGAGGTTAAAATCCCCGGCGTCGTACCAAAAATGAGTGAAACGCCCGGTGGCACAAAGTGGTTGGGCCCCGATATCGGCGAACACACAAAAGAAATTTTAACAAACTACCTCGCTTACGACGCAGAAAAAATGAAGGAACTTAAAGACAAAGGCATTATTGATTAAAAAATTAAAAAAATAACAAACCGCAAATACCAGACATACTTTAACAGATAGGAAGGATCATGTGACACGAATTTATATACAAGAAGTCGCTCCAAGAGATGGCTTGCAAAATGAAGATGTATTTGTGGAAACGGAAGATAAAATAGCTTTCATAAATCGATTGGGGAAGCTGGGTCTTTCTAAAATAGAAGTAACGGCTTTTGTTTCCCCTAAAGCAGTTCATAATTTAAAAGATGCAGAATTCGTGATGCAGAATATTAACCGGAATCCTGATGTAACCTACTCCGCATTAGTACCAAATCTGAAAGGTGCGAAACGGGCGGCGGAGAGTAATGTAGACGAAATAAATTTATTAGTTTCTGCAAGCAACACACATAATCTTAAAAATGTAGGACGGACAACCGAAAATACTTTTAACGGATTCAAAGAAATTATCTCTTTCTTAAACGATAAGGATATACAAATAAGTGGAGCGATAGGTACGAGCTTTGGTTGTCCATTTCAAGGAAGGATTTCTTATAACAGAGTGCTATCCATCATAGAGAAATATGCCGATCTGGGCGTTACACATATAACACTGGCAGATACGACTGGTATGGCTACTCCGAAACAGGTATATGAGCTTTGTACTAAAATAACTGAACGCTGGGATGAACTTACTGTAACACTGCACTTCCATAACACCCGCGGAATGGGATTGGCGAATGTTTTAGCCGGAATTCAAACAGGCATTACTCATTTTGATGCGTCACTCGGTGGTATCGGCGGATGCCCTTTTGCTCCGGAAGCGACAGGGAACATCAGCACAGAAGATTTAGTGCATATGCTTGAATTTATGGATTTCGAAACAAATGTACATTTAGACGAACTGATTGCGGATGCTAAATATTTAGAACAACTCCTCGGCCATGAAGTTCCCGGACAAGTGATGAAAGCTGGAAAAATAACAGATCTATATAAAGCTTAGCAGAAATTTTATCAAGGAGGGTTTGTTGCGAAAG
>DATGUO010000063.1:0-6270 GCA_035301305.1 Pseudogracilibacillus sp. | reverse complement strand
GCTGGCCCTGGCCCCACGAGGCCTGCTTGTATTTCATCTGATGCAAGAGCTGTCATAAAGTCACTTCCCCCGGAAAAAGTAACATATTCTATTTCAGTATCGTCATCCAAATGTTCTTCAAATAGTTTCTTTTCTTTCGCGACCATCGCTGGTGCATGGTTTAAATTGGGGAAATAGCCAATCTTCACTTTTTCTTTTGAACTGGACTCAGCGGTGCACGCACTTACTACCAGCAATCCTCCCAAGACGAATAAGATGAGTATTTTCTTCATTTTCATTTCTCCCTTCTCCAATTATGTACTTTGCAATCCCCAACGAGTCAGTACTTTTTGTTCTATTTTTTGAAAAACTAATTGATCGACAAAAGAACCTATAAAACCAATAATGATAATAATACCAATCACTAAACTCATATTATTAAAATCGGAAGCGTAGGAAAGCGTATATCCTAACCCTGGCCCTGTGCTTAATAATTCAGCAGCCATTAAAGCCCTCCAGCTGAAAGCCCAAGCAAGACGCAGACCTGTTACGGCATGAGGGATAGAAGCAGGCAAAGTTACCTTCCAAAATAAATCAAATCCATTTGACCCCATTGTTTGGGCAGCATCGATAAATAAAGGTTTCACGTTTTTTATTCCAGTACGAATATTCATCGTCATGACAAATGTTCCACCGATGACAACTACAAAAATAATGGAAATTTCGCCAAAGCCAAACCAAATAATAGCGAGCGGCACCCAGACGATACTTGGAACACTTTGAAGTGCAAGCACTAGTGTACCGATTGTTTCATCCGCTGTTTTTGATTTCGCCAATAGAAACCCCAAAGCTGTTCCAATTAAGATGGATAAGAATAACCCAATAAGTAAATGACGAAAACTGGCAACAATATCGTATATTAATGTGAAATCCTTGAACCCTTCAAATAGAGATTTTCCGACGGCTGCAGGACTGGGAATCATAGATTCCGGCCATATTTTTAAAGCTGCAATGCCTTGCCATATCAGAATTAATAGAAGGAAAAACAAAAAGCGTTTAATGACTGTTCGCATAACTCAACTCTTCTTTCATTACTTTGTCTATTTCTGCTTTTAAAAGCGACATCACTTTCTCCTCCAGCGGTGCCATATCCGCTTGTTTACGCGGTCTTTCAAGATTTACTTTAAAATCAGCAATAATTCTTCCTGGCCTGGCCCCCATTAGAATAACTCTATCTGACAGTTTTACAGCTTCTCGGATGCTGTGCGTGACAAATACAATCGTTTTATTCGCTTCTATCCAAATCGTTTCTAATTCCCGCTGCAATACATTTCGCGTTTGTTCATCAAGTGCTCCGAACGGTTCATCCATTAATAATAATTTAGGGTTCATTGCTAGGACACGCGCTATAGCGACCCGCTGTTGCATTCCACCCGATAATTCATGGGGGTAATGATGTACATATTTTCCCAATTGAACTTTTTGCAAAAAGAAGTTCGCTCGTTCATTACGCTGTTTTTTATTCATAGTTTTTCGTAATGGAAAAATCACATTATCCTGTACATTTAACCAGGGAAAGAGAGCCGCTTCTTGAAACACAACCCCTTTATCCGGGCTCGGTTTTATAATTTGTTTATCTCCGAGCCACATGGTTCCTGAGGTCGGCTGTTTTAATCCGGCAATCAGTGAAAGTAATGTTGACTTACCGCAGCCAGATGGTCCTAACAAAGAAACAAACTCTCCTTCTTTCATTTGGAGTTCAATTTGATCCAGAACAGTTACAGGGGGGCCGTTATTTTGCGGAAATTGTTTGGTCAGCTGGTTGATATGTAAGTTCATTTATTTTCACCTTCTTCATTTTTGATAATTCCTACCTGTTTAATGAGAATTAAGCGTATCATAGCATGATATTTTTTATTTAGCAACAGGAAATGAAGAAAAAATTAAAATTTTTAAAAATGGATATTGAAAACTCCTCTGACAAAGAGAAAAAATTTGCAAGGAGGTTTTGCAACTGCTGCCAGACGTGGTTATTTTAAATTTTGTTCTTCTTACTTGCATTACGGCTTAATTCATATTATCATGGTAGGAATTAATTGTTTAAGAAGGTGACGAAAAATGCGAGTGGTAAATAACATAACAGAATTAATTGGTAACACACCTATTGTAAAGCTGAATCGGATTGTTCCAGAAGATGCTGCCGAAGTCTATATTAAACTGGAATCTTTAAATCCAACCAAAAGTGTGAAAGACCGGGCAGCATTTAGTATGATTAACACAGCAGAAAAAGCAGGAAAACTGAAATCAGGAGCGACTATTATTGAACCAACAAGCGGCAATACAGGCATTGGTCTCGCTATGAATGCAGCCGCTAAAGGGTATAGAGCCATCATGGTCATGCCGGATAATAGTACGGAAGAAAGAAGAAACCTGCTACGTGCATACGGAGCGGAAGTCGTCCTTACGCCAAGCAGCGAAAAAATGCCGGGAGCAATTAAAAAAGCAAAAGAAATCCAAGCAGAAATTCCCGGAAGCTTTATTCCCCAGCAATTCGAAAATGAAGCGAATCCGGATATACACCGTTCTACAACCGCTGTTGAAATTTTAGAACAAATGGAAAACAATTTGGATGCCTTTGTCTGTACAGCAGGAACTGGAGGCACTGTCACCGGCACCGGAGAAAGTTTAAAAGCAGCCTTGCCGGAATTGACCATCACAGTTGCAGAGCCTAAAGGGTCCCCTGTTCTTTCAGGTGGTGAACCCGGCAAGCATAAACTTGTCGGCACTAGCCCCGGTTTCATCCCGGAAATTTTAAATACAGATGTTTTTGATGAAATTATGCAAATTGAAGATGAGGATGCCGTGAATTTTTATAAAAAGCTTCCTGCTGAAGAAGGAGTTTTCACAGGCCTATCCGGAGGCGCGGCGGTTTATTCCGCTATTGAAGTTGCCAAACGAATCGGACCAGGTAAGAAAGTGTTATGTATCGCACCGGACACAGGAGAAAGATACTTGAGTATGGATTTATAGAGAAAGACCGAATATCCTTCATACATTGCATGGAGGGATTACGATTCATTTAAATATTGTGTTTATTTCTCCGCTAAATGAGGTATACAGTATCTAAGAAAGTCTTACTGCATTAACTAAGCCGCTTCATATATGAAGCGGCTTAGTGTGCATTCCTTTAAAACAACTTATTTGGCCTATTATTAAACGTAAAAGAAGCGAATACTTTTTCATTAACAGTGCAGTTATTACCGTTTTTTTAATTATTCTGCAGAGAAAACCTGCCAATGCTGCTGTCTATCCAAACTTCTTCGTTAATAAACAGACACTCGTCTTTTTTATCGTGTATGACCGTTAACATGCCTCTCTAACTTTAAAATGCTTCACCGGGCGTCTATAAAGTAATTCATTCTTTTAGCCTTCTATTTAGGGGGCCACCACTTCAAATACACTTCTAATCTCATCGTCATTTCTGAATGATCTTCCTTTGTGCTATAGTATTATAAAGTATAGTTATTTGGAGGAGGGCGCCGTTTGAAAGGAAAATGGAAACATATTGATTCTATAATAGCAATATTATTGTTGATTGCATTTTGTGCTTTTGCTTTTTTAATATTTCTGCTTTCATCTTATTTCGTTGGAAACAAACAAGCTGTTGAAGAACCTGTCGCAGGAAATATCGCGATAAAGGGGATGCACTTCGGACCATTTTATCAGGTGGTTACAGATAATAACGGCACAAGTTATGTAACTAAACAACAGTATTATAATTTAGAAACTGGAGACACTTTAACGGGATATCAAACAAATAATCTTTCTTTTTTCACCCCACTGGACATTTTGCATGACGGGGCTGCTTTAATAGCTATTGCTGTATTCTTAGGGAGTTTAATTATTTCGTTTTGCTTTTATTTTTATACTAAGTTCTTCAGAAAAGAAAAGTTTCCTCCTTCTCCGCCACGAAGGAAACGTTTGAAAAAGCTTATTAACTATTCATTGATTTTATACGTTATCATCAGCTGTTGCATTATATTACTTGTTATCAGTAACCTTCTTCTTCGAGTTATACCAATAGGACAAACAGATACTAAAGCTAAAATTGTCGACCAAGAAATAACCAAAGGGTACGGCCGTTATGCAACAAATACATATGATTTCTTTATTGCTTTTACAGACAAAGATGGAAAAGAATATTTAGTTAAAAAACGTATCAATCATCACATTTATAATAAGTATAAAAATCGATATCAACTCCCGATTCATTATCAAAGTAAAAACCCAGCGAATACGTTTGTTCAATTTCAAACTGTACGGGACGTATCTTCCTCTATTCTATCTGCAAGCACCTTTGTTTTCCTCGCTATCCTTTATAGTTATACACGTATTTACAGCAGGTGGAAGAAAAATATACTCATTAAAAACAAAGAAGAATAAAATCCACCTGGCATGATACTTCCCTCTTTCTTTTCACTTAAAAAAACGGGCTTTGTCTTCTAGACAAAACCCGTTTTTTCCTTGTAATCTATCTGACTGCTTTTTCTACAACATGCGCGTTTTCTTTCATATAATCGTCTTTATACTCTACTTTAAAACCTAAAAACCCATAAATAATCGCAATGATAGGACTGATCAAACAAAGAATCGCAAAGGGAAGATAACTGATGGTCGATACGCCTAAAGTTGTTGCCATGAACGCTCCGCATGTATTCCACGGAACAAGCGGAGAAGTCATCGTTCCAGCATCTTCCAATGTTCGGGAAAGATTTTTGGATTTTAAACCGCGTTTTTCGTATTCTTCCGCGTACATCCGGCCCGGTACAATAATCGACATGTACTGTTCACAACCTACAATATTGGAAGAAATACAGGTTACGACTGTTGCCGCAACTAAACTGCCGGTTTTTCTCGCAAATTTAATAATTTGTTCTACAAGCACTTCAAAGATTTTTGTGAATTCCAGTATCCCTCCAAAACACATGGCAATAATAATGAGCGAAACTGTAAACATCACAGATTCGATCCCGCCATTATTCAATAAATTGTCCACGACTTCGCTTCCTGTATCGATGGAATAACCATAGTATAAAATATTAATCGCATCCCCAACAGGCACTTTTTGGACGACAACGGAACAAATCGCTCCTAAAATAGACCCAATCGTCAACCCTGGAAGTGCCGGGATTTTAAAAATCATCATCACAATAATAAACATAGGTACAATCAATAACCAGGGAGTAATGGTGTAAATTTCGCTCAATTGGTTTTGCAGCATTTGTACTTCTTCGATGCCTGCTCCTCCACTGGAATACTTAAAATCGAGAATCGCAAACACCATCAAAGCAACCACTAGCGCCGGAACTGTCGTAAACAGCATATGTTTAATATGTTCGAAAAGTTCCGAACCGACAATACCAGGCGCCAAGTTCGTTGTTTCCGACAGCGGGGAAACTTTATCACCAAAATAAACACCTGAAATAACTGCACCAGCTACCATGGCCGGGTCAATCCCCAGTCCGTGTCCAATTCCCATGATAGCGATTCCAATTGTTCCCGCAGCTGTCCAGGCATTCCCGGAAGCAATCGACACAATACAGGAAATCCCACAGGCAGCTACCAAAAAATAACTGGGGGATAATATATCTAATCCATAAAAAATCATCGTCGGCACAATCCCGCTTGCAATCCATGAACCAATAATCGTCCCAATGACCATTAAAATAACGACTGCTTGCAAAGCTAAACGTACTGCATCTAACATTCCTTGTTCAATTTCAGTCCATTTAAATCCCAGTCGAAAAGCAATAATAGTCGCAACGCCCGCACTTAGTAATAAGGGAATATGAGGATCTGCCCCGTAAATAAAAATCCCAACGATTAATGCGATTACCATAAATACTATAGGAATTAAAGCTTCTACCAATGTTGGCTTTCTTGTTACTGCCTGCTCATTCTCTTGCTTCATGTTTTTTTGCTCCTTATATTTTTTATTTAGGTTTGAGGATCTTCCCATGACTAACCGCCCCAACCTTTTACTAATATTCTGATTTCAATATTTTTGAGATGGGATGGAATTAGTCTTATGAAAACTATATGCTCATATGTACTTACATCACAGTGTTTCCGTCCTTACCTGCATCCCTGTACTTTAGATTTGAAGGAGTAGGCATCCAGTAAATGACCCATTAATGGCGACATTCCAGAGACGCTCTTTTACAAACTGCAAATAGGTTTTCCATCACTCAGATACAACAACACTCGTTCAAAATAGCGCTTTCATTTTTT
>DATGUO010000062.1:0-21732 GCA_035301305.1 Pseudogracilibacillus sp. | reverse complement strand
CACATATTTTTTCGCTGCGCCTTTATCAAAGTCGAGATAGCCTTGCGGAGCATCTTCTAAATCGATCACCGTGGCATTTACAGCATTTGCGATATGCGCTTTATCATTTAAGATTAAATTCATTAATTTATGGTGATAGCGCATAACCGGCGTTTGTCCTGTCGCGAAAGATTGTGCTTTGGACCAGCCTGTACCAAAGTCCATTTTCAACGAACCTTTTTGGGCGTCTTTATCACTTGCGCCCGGGTCTTCGGTTACATACAAGCCGGGGATTCCAATGCCTCCACCAGCTTTTGTAATTTCCATCGCCTGATTCAACACGGCAGCTGGAGCTTCTTCATGATTATGACCGTACGCTTCAAAACCTACACAATCAACTGCTGCATCAACCATCGGAGTACCGAGAACCTGTTCAATTTGTTCAGCGATATTATCGTGTTCAGCTAGATTAATCGTTTCACAACCAAAGGTGCGTGCTTGCGCCAATCGTTCTTCTTTTAAATCACCGACAATGACGGCGCTCGCTCCGAGAACATGAGCTGAATAAGCTGCAGCAAGCCCAACCGGTCCCGCTCCGGCAACATACACCGTAGATCCCGGCCCAACACCTGCCCGGTAAACTCCATGGAATCCAGTAGGGAAAATATCGGAAAGCATCGTCAAATCCAAAATTTTGTCCATCGCTTGATCTTTATCCGGAAATTTTAATAATTGAAAATCCGCATAAGGAACCATCACGTATTTCGCCTGACCGCCGACCCAGCCGCCCATATCGACATAGCCATATGCCGAGCCCGGCTGATCTGGGTTCACTTGTGTACAAATATGGGTATTCCTGTCTTTACAATTTCGACACCGTCCACATGCAATATTAAATGGTACAGAAACGAGATCTCCTTTTTCCATGAATTCGACATCGCGGCCTGTTTCAATAATTTCACCAGTAATTTCATGACCGAGTACCAGTCCTTCTGGTGCTGTTGTTCGTCCCCGCACCATATGCTGGTCACTCCCGCAAATGTTGGTTGCCACCACTTTCAAAATAACACCATGATGACATTTCCGTCCGACATTCAGCGGATTGACTCCAGGCCCGTCTTTCAGTTCCAATTCCGGAAAATCAATCGTCTGCATTTCCACCGAGTTACTTCCTGTGTAAGCGACCGCACGATTTTTCTCCATTCTTTTACCTCCTAAAATTTTTTTACATCGTGAGTACTTGACTTCCAGCAGCAACGAATGGCATGTAAAAAAAGCAACTGCTGTAAGTATAACATTTTTACCATAATTTGTAAACGCTTTCAAAAAGGCCCACATTATTTAAACAGCCCGTCAACCCGTTTGAAGGAGGAATTCTATTAAGTTACACATTTCTTGAAAATGGGCTCAGCTGTATATCAGATGTCTTAATTTATAAACAAGTCAACAGGAGGTCTTATATACTAAAAAACTGCGACCTCTTTTATAACAAAAAAGCCGCAGTTTATATTTCTACAATTTATATTCTTTATAATACTCTTCCCGATGTTCTTCCCAGTCTTCCAGAGAAGTTTCAAAAACAGTATTTCCATCTGCATCATGAACAGTGACGGTTGTTTCATCGCTCGTTATCGCGTAATCTGTTTCACTGGAACTTTCGTCTTCGTCTTCCTCTTCGTCTTCCTCTTCTTCATCTGTTTCTTCATTTTCCGGGCCGGCATAATGCTCATCGGCATCCTCTTCATCCATTTTATCTTGGTCATTTTCGTCTGCTGACTGCTCTTGATCTCCATCCTCGCGCTGCACTTTCATCGTATCTTCCAGATCTTCTCCATTCTGGGAAGCTTCTACATAACTTTGAATTTCATACCTTTTCATATCCGTAGAAACATTTAAATGCTTGAATTGTGTCATAAACCCTAAAGCAAGAAATAAAAGCAATACAGGCCATAAAAAATTGATTATCTTCTTCAAAATAAATAGAACCTCCTACTTTTCCATTTCTTTTACTTGCCATGTGCCATCCCGTCGTTTATCAGCATCACCGTAAATAGACTGGGATTCTTCGTCCACAATCAACGCTTGGATACCTCCGTAAAATTCAGCATCGGAATCGTTCGTGTATACTTCATACCCCATACTTTCGAGCTCTTCTTCTGTATCTTCTTCTAAATCCATTTCTGTAAGCACGTCGTCATTATCTACATAAACTCGATCCGCTTCAATAGCATCTTCCAATTCTTCGTCCTGTATCAAATATTTATATAACACGTCTGCCATGATAATCGGAATACGTTTTCCTCCCGGTGACCCTATACCAATCGTTTTATCGTCATTCTTAATAATCGCAGGGCTCGTAAAGCTTCTGGACGTTTTACCTGGTTCGGCACTATTGGTGATGTCTTCTTTTTTACTGAAATTTTCCATATTGTTATTCATGAAAAAGCCATTTACACTATTACCGGAACCAAAGAAATTTCCTAATGTGTTAGTAGTTGAAACCATTGTACCATCTTTATCGACGACCACAAAATGCGTGGTGTTATTATAATCTTCCTCGTCCGAAACGGAGTCGTTCAGCTCAAATCCCTCCGAGGGACTGTCTTTTGAAATGGAGTCTACTAAATCCTCGACATAAGCATCGGAAGTCAATTCTTCCATCGAATCCAGGTCTTCAAATTCCGCATCTCCAATGCTTGTTAAACGATCTCCATATGTCTGCTTGGTAATTTCTCCTAACAAATGAATATATTTTGCTTTATTTTCTTCTTTGGAAGGATCAAAATCTACTGTTTCTTCCGCCATTTTCAGCGATTGAATAAAAGTAATGCCGGATAACGGCGGAGGAGCACCATAAATATCATAACCGTTCACTTCCCCATGCGCCGCTTTTTCTGTCTTCATCTCATAACTCTTTAAGTCTTCCGGTTCCAGTGACTCCTCGTAATCTAAAATGTCTTCTGTCAGTTCACCATCATAAAAAGCTTTTGCTCCGTCTTTTTGGACCGCTTTTAAACTATCTGCAAGTTCTGGCTGGACCACTTCATCTTTCGGTTCAATCACTTCCCCTTCTGAGAAAAAAGCAGGAAGATCATCCGTGACCATTCGGTAAGATGCTTTTTTAAGCCGGCTGACCAGATTTTTGTCTGCTTCAAAACCGTCTTCTGCATAATCAACTGCAGGCTGCATTAATTCGTCCATCTCTTTCGTCCCTAAATCATCGTTAATGGTTTCCATACCTTTTACAAATCCGGGAACGGCGAACGAGTCCGGTTCTGCCCCGGATTCCGGCGCTACTTCCCTGTATTGATAGGCGGTCGGCTCTTCTTCATCTGCAGGTAAAATCAACATCTCTCCGCCTCCGCCCATGCCGGACCCATAAGGTTCTACAACACTAAGCGCATACGACACAGCAACAGCAGCATCCGCGGCATTTCCGCCGTTTTCTAATACTTCCATCCCGGTTTTGACCGCAAGCGGATGAGAAGCACTGACCCCGTAACCTTCATTGGATTCTAAGGCTTTCGGGTCTTCTACATTGTATTCCGCGTCTTCTTCGGTTTCATTTTCGAACAGTCCTTGCTTGTAATAGACAAACGCCAGCCCGATTACTGCGACCACCGTAAGTATCGATATAAATACTTTATTGTTCATTGTTTTTATCTCTTTCCTCCAGAATATTAGAATGATCCATTTCAAAAACTAAATTGCCATCTTTTGTCGTAAAATCTTCAGAGGGCTGATTTTTAGTTAATTGCTCCCGAATTTTCATTTGGTAATATTTATTATTGGTTACATAAGGCTGTGCTCCGCGAATACGAACTGGATAAACTTCAAATTGTCCTGTTCCATCTTCTTTTAAATCATATTGGACAATAGCACTGTCTTTTGTTTTGGACCAGCCTTGATCAAAAATAAAATTCCCCAGTCCATAAAAAATAACTCCGTCTTTGTATTGTTCGATTTCAGACAGTACATGTGAATGATGGCCAATAATGGCATCCGCGCCGACGTCGACCATTGCGCGACCCAGCTCTCTCTGATCCGGATGCGGGTCACTATCATATTCCGCGCCCCAATGAACGTTCACAAATACTAGATCCGCATTTTCATCTGCTTCTTCGATTTTCGGAAAAATATTTTGCGGGATCGCTCTGGCAACACCCGGCCGGTATCCTAATGCTGAAAAACCTTCAACTAATGCATCTGTATACCCTAAAGTTGCGATCGTAACACCATTTATTTCCTGGTAGTCAATTTCAATTGCATCGTTTACGTTTTCTCCAGCACCGACATGTGGCATTTCTGCTTCATTCAGCGTATTCACAGTATCATTCAAGCCGTCTACTCCGTAATCCATTAAATGGTTGTTCGCTAAATTCAACATGGTAAAATGATTTTCTTTGAGTGCTTGTACCGCTTCTGGTTCAGAATACAAATGAATTTGTTTATCCAGCTTTTCATAGTCGTCTTCATCCCCTGCAACAACTGGATTTTCGAAATTTCCCGAAACATAATCGGCTTGTTCAAATATAGGAGAAACCTGTTTAAATAAGTGATCATAACCCTTTTCGTGAGCGACATCCTGCACATGTCTGCCAAACATCAAATCCCCTACAAAAGCTGTTGTTAATTCAGAATCCGCCTCTGTTTTCACCTCTGCATCAGCCGGAGAAAAAAACAGTTCATGACCGACGATAAACGCCAGCAATGCAACAAGCAATATGGATATATGTAAACCGATACGTTTCTTTTGCTTTTTAGCTAACCGTTGTATTTTCTCTTGATACGTTAATTTTTTAGCCATGTAAACCCTTCCTATATAAAATGATACAAGCTGATAATGATAAAGGTTAAAGCACTTAATAACAGTGTGCTGCCAAGTGTGATAACAGCCCCTTGCTTTTGAATCGTATTCGCAATCAGTCCCGGCACAATGACACCAATACCGCGAAATTCCAGAATTTCAAAGGGAATGGCTGGATACGCAAAATCAAAGACTAATTTCAGCATAATCCCCACCGATAACATCGCAGCGAATTTTCGTCGGCCATAAAGTAAAATAAACCTGGATAAACCGTATTGTACAATAACAAAAGTTAAAATACTGATCACAAAAATGACTGCAATAAATATCGGCTGATCGAAAACCAAAGCCAAATAACCTGGAACGACCATGCCAGCCGGGATGATTCCGGTTTTTTCAGCAAAGATTAAACTGAGGATGACACCGACAACCAAAGCAATATATAAATCCGAACCAAACATTTCTTTTTCACCTCTAATTTTGAAATTTATCGATTAACGGGTCAGCCGCCCCATGGACGTTACCAATCCCGTAAATAATGTTATTATCTGCTAATTCAAGCAATTGCTCATAGATTGCTTCGGTTTTCTCTCCCTGCATATCGATCACTTGATTCACCTGTATTCTCCCAGCTCGAACCGCTTCTTTCACTGGCTCTGTCCTTGTTCCAATTAACACAAGTGTTGCGATGGGCAAATAGGGCAGCACGTCTTCGCTAAACTGGATAGTTCTGTCTACGCGATCGTCCCGGCAGTTCATCAACACAATCAGCCGTTCAGCTGGATACCCCTGCTGTACCACGTTTTTCCAAATATTAATAGTGGACACCGGATCATTCGCTGCAAAACCATTCACAAACTGAGCAGTCTTCTCTTCTTTCTGTACTTCTTTAATTCGCATAGCACCAGGATCAGGATTGGCCTCAAGCATGCCGCGTAAAGCCACTTCCTTTTCTATTCCTACGACCTTAGCGACTGCGAGTGCTAATGCGACGTTTTCCGGAAATAACATATAATCAAACTTCCGTAAATAAGCTTCCTCCACTTTATGATTTTCAGCTACGATCATCTTTGTATTCCGCTTTTTCGCTTCGTTTTGAAAAAAATCAACGTAAGGACTTTCCGAAACAATTAAGTAACCATTATAAGGAATGGTGGCTGTAAATGCGTCGGCAATTTCATGTAATGTTGGACCCATCACATCCATATGATCTTCCAGGACGTTAACAATCACGCCGATGTTTGCCTGCAACAACTTTTTTTGGAAAACTTCCTGATAATCCGGATTAACTGCCATGCATTCACTGACTAAAGCTTCTGCTCCCATTTTTGACGCTTTTTTGACAACCATTTTTTGCTCATTGATATTGGGCCCTTCCGCGCGGCGAATAATCGGCTCTTCCTCACTCTGATTCCACAACATCATGCGCGCAGATGTACCGGTCGTTTTTCCAACCGTTTTATATCCCGCTTCATTTAGAACGGCTGTCACTAAACGGGTAACGGTCGATTTGCCTCGTATTCCGTTGATATTAACTCGAACTGGCAGCGAATCAACATGTTTTTGATGCGACCTCCATTCGACAGCCCCAGCTAACAGTATCAATCCACTGATTACAAAAATAAGTACCATTTGGCTTTCCTTCCTTTGAACGTTGAATACCCTGTTTACAAAATAATATTCTTCCATTGTATATTACAGTTATTTTTATCGTATCTTAGAATATAATAGCAAAATTCTTTTCAAATAACTAAATATTCTTCCAAAAAATAAAAATTGTTAACAAAAAGAAATCAAACTGTATTATTTTTTAATAATCTTCCATTCTTTTGAATCCTACTGAACACTTCTACTAATACAATTATTAGGGTCGCTTGTTTTGTACTTGAAGCAAAAATATTTGTGGCTCCTATCATTTGGGGTGACTTTTATTTTTTATGATATAGTTTATTTTCACATAAAAAAGTGCTTCCATTATAGAAGCACTTTTTTATCAATTGTATATTCCTTTATAAGCGTGCTATACCTTTCAAAGTAAAAATTCAATTTTAAATGACTTTGAAAGACAAGCCTTCCCTTACCATTACTATCTAAGATTTAAAAGCGAATCTTTCGATTTACTTATAAACTTTATAGTCTGTTGTATAAGCCTCTACAGCTTCTCTGTCGATATCATACCCGATACCGGCTGTTTGCGGAACCTCAATCGATCCGTTTTCGGAAACGACTTCCGGAGTAATAATATCTTTTTCCCAGTAACGATTGGAACCAGCGGTATCACCGGGCAGTGTAAAATTAGCCAACGTTGTTAAAGCAATGTTATGCGCCCGGCCAATACCCGACTCCAGCATACCGCCGCACCATACGGGAACGTCCATTGTTTTACAGTAATCATGAATTTTTTTAGCTTCTGTGATTCCGCCAACGCGGCCGATTTTAATATTAATAATTTTCGTCGCACCGATCTCCACTGCCTTACGTGCGTCATCCAGAGAATGAATACTTTCATCCAAACAAATCGGAGTGCTGATTTGTTTTTGCAAACTGGCGTGATCGATAATATCATCTGCCGCCAGCGGCTGTTCAATCATCATCAAATCCAATTCATCCAATTCTTGAAATACAGCAATATCCGCTAAACTATAGGCGGAATTGGCATCTGCCATGATTGGAAGATCCGGAAAGTGCTCCCGAAGAGCCCGCAATGGTTCAATATCGTAGCCCGGTTTGATTTTTACTTTCATTCGCTTAAAGCCATCTTTAACATAGCCGGTAACTTTGTTGATTAGATCATCCGTGCTTGGCTGAATCCCAATACTGATGCCAACGTCAATCGTTTCTTTTTCCCCGCCCAATGCTTTCGCTAAAGATTGGTTGGTCTGTTGGGCATAAATATCCCAAATCGCTCCTTCTATAGTCGATTTGGCCATTTGATTTTGCTTCATCGTTTGAAACAGCTCACTCACTTCATCAGGATGCGAAATCTCCTGATGCAACATTTGCGGGATTAAAAAGTCTTCCAGCATATGCCAATTCGTTTGCAACGTCTCTTCATTATACCAGGGAGCTGAAAAAGCGACGGACTCCCCCCAGCCTATAGTGCCTTGTTCATCGACAGCTTCCAGCAATAAAAATTCTTTATTTTCCATCGTACCAAAACTTGTAATGAACGGTGCTTTCAGTTTCATTTGCATACGTCGAATGATTATCTTTTGAATGTTCATTTGCCTGCTCCTTTCTATCCTTTATGATGCAGTTACGCTAAACATCTCTTATCTGAGTCAATTTCATAATTAGGAGTAGAATCCGAATCATTAAATTTTCGCTTTGATTGAAGTTCCGGATGGCCGCTTTCTGCGGGCAGCTGTTAAGCCGTCGTCAGGCCAAGGCCTTCCCAATCTTACCGAGGCTTTTCTTCCCGAAGGATCCGGCCATCCTGCACGCCAGTTACAAAAGTTATATTTCAATAGTTCAAATTTAATTTGGAAATCAACACTTATGAAATTGATTCATCTATTTATCCCTCTAAAAATTTTATCCTTCGTCTTTCCATTCTAAACGCTCTTTTTTCACAAAATAATAAGTACTCTTCCATTGGCCTCTCTTTAGCTCCACGGCGACATAACCCATTTGGAAAAGTTTTTTAAAGTAGGTGCGCACAGCTAATCTCCATTCCAGCGCACGTTCAGGATATTGCTGTTTTAATTGCTGGAATTGGTTGGGTATGTGAACGGCGAATGTCTCAGCTTCTAAACAATCCATTTTTCTATCTTGATTCACTGAATAGGAATTTTCTTTTCTGACACAATTATTGAGTTCTACAGCTTCATCCGCAGCAATAGAAATCCCTTTTTCCACATAAGGCTGCTGGATATGCCAATGGACTTCCAAACGATCTGTCGGCAGCCCTTTATTCCATTTATCCGTCATATCACCATAGCAATTATCAATATAGGTATCACAAACTCCACGCAGTTTCGTTATATTTAAATATGCATTGCGAGCTTCCAGCGGGTCAAATGTCCATGTAATCAGCTTATAGCCTTTTTGCAGGGCTATTTCCCGCTGTTTTTGTTTTAATTGCTCACCTAAACCCTGGGACCGGTAAGCTTCGTCCAGCCCCATCATATGGGAACATAGATAACTTCTCCCTGCATGAAATCCTACAAAACCGTAGCTGAACCCGACAAGCTCCCCGTCATCTAAAACACCCAGCATAATCCCGCCATTTTTTACTGCCGTCATCGTCTGATGGGTAGGGATAGGATTCATTCCCCAGACACGATACTCTAATCTTTGCACTTCTCGCATTTCCATTTTGGTCGTTAACTCGCGAAATTCAATCATATGCCAGCTCCTGCTGCTTTTGCAAGGTCAGTAACAGTGCTCGAGCGATAATTTTTGCGGCAACCGGCAAGCGCTCCCGGTTAAAAGTCATCTCCGGATGGTGCAGCCCTGGAATCACGCCACAGCCAATTCCCAGCATGGTTGTATGTAAGTCCGGCTTAGCGTACGAATAAAAGTGAAAATCTTCCCCGCCGGGAGTGACAATACCCGTTTGGAGTGCATCATTTCCGGCTACCTCTGTAATGGCCTGCTGCAGTATATTTTTCGCCGCTGTATCCGTTTGCGCTGCGACCATTTCCGCTTTAACATTCGTGGTAATCCTTGCCCCGTACAAGGTCGCGACAGCATTAATTGCTCGTTTCAAACCGGCTGTCAACGCCTCCATCGTTTCATTGTCCTGTGCCCGTATATCAAGCTGGAAAGTTGCTTGTCCCGGGATGACGTTTCCGGAAGCACCTCCTGCCTGAAGCTGGGTCATTTTTACAGAACCCGAGGCAGAGGAAGGAATCCAAATCCGTTTTAAAGCTTCGACTAAAGCACTGGCAACTTCGATTGCGTTCACGCCTTCTTCCGGACGTGCTCCATGGGCTTCTGTTCCACTAATTTCTCCCTGTATCATTTTCGCAGCCCCGTGCTGTATAGCGGGTGCATATGTGCCGTCTGTCAGTTCCGTTAACGGACGTACATGCGTCCCGTATAAAAAGTCCAGCGAATCGATGATACCTTCTTCAAGAATGGCTTTAGCACCTTGTCCCGTTTCTTCGGCAGGTTGAAAAAGGAGACGGACAGCACCATCAGCTAATGCTTTCTTTAGCTCGAGAGCAACTCCCAAGGCAACCGTCATATGCCCGTCGTGTCCGCAGGAATGATTTGCTTGAAACGTGCCATTCACTTCCTGCCATAACGCATCGATATCTGTCCGAAAGCCGACCGTCGGCTCTCCTTCTCCGATATCGACATACAACCCTGTCATATCGGAAAAGGGTTGTGGCTCAAATCCTTCTCGTTGCAAAAATTCTACCAGATAGGCCGTCGTTTGCTTTTCTTCCCAGCCTCGCTCCGGCCGTTCATGCAAGTCTTGAAAAACCTGTAATAATCGTTCTTCGGTTGCGCTGTCCATTGCAGCGTCCCTCCTTTTTCTTCCAATGAACTGTATGTCATTTAGGCTCTAAAGACAAAATCTTTTAGTCTTATGTAACATAAAAATTCTACCTTCTACCCTTCATTCGCCACATGTACAGCAGGCCGTTTGCCGTGATTCCACTGCCCCTCTAAAGCTCGTTCCATTTGGGCCCCCAGTTGTAAAAGCAATCCGTCATCTCCTTGCTTACCCGTTGCATGCATACCTAATGGTAGACCATTTTCAAGTTCTCCCATCGGCAGCGAAATACCAGGCAGGCCGCATAAATTTGCAATCGATGTATACGAGAAAATCCCCCATAAACTCTCGAACCAGTCATATACATCCGGATTGTCACTCAGCGTTAAATACTTCTTCGTCCCGATTAACGGTGTATGCTTCGCCATCGTCGGTGTTAAAATAATATCCCAGTCTTCAAAAAATTCTCCGATTTGACGAGAAATGCGGTTTACCATGGTATGCATGGCAGCCCGCTCGGCATAGGAAGCAAATCGCCCTTCTTCCCAAACGCGAATACACATTGGTTCGATTAAATTGCTTGGCGGTTCTTCCAGCTCATTTTTCTCTAACAGCGATGCGATCGTTTGAGCAAATTTCATAATATATGCGGATGTTTGGCCGTCATATGCAGCTTGTAAATCAGCTTGAGGAGTGACCCATTCCACTTGATGTCCTAAGTCCTCCAAAAACTGTGCTGTTTTTTCCAGTTCAGCAACAATCTCAGGTTCAGCCTGGTAATTGCTCCATTCATGAGAAACTGCAATCCGTAACGGGGCAGGGTCTCGTTTGATTTGCTCCATATAAGGCTGTTCCGGCTTCCAGTAAGGCATAAATTCACCAGGTGCTCCGCCGCGGCACGCATCTACAAAAGCTGCTGTATCCCGTATTGTTCGTGTATGACAGCCTTGTGCAGAAACAACATTCATCAAATCGGAACTGTCCGGCGCCATGGAAAACACACCTCGTGAAGGTTTCAGACCGATATTACCGTTCACTCCCGCTGGAATTCGGATCGAACCGCCCCCGTCTGTCGCATGAGACATGGGGAGAACTCCAGAAGCGACTGATGCTGCTGTTCCTGCCGAGGAGCCTAACGTCGTATAATCAAGATTCCACGGATTTCGTGTTACATAAAGTGCCGGGTTCTCCGCCGAACTGCAAAGCGCAAACTCCGGTGTCGTCGTCCGCCCCATAATGTTCAAACCGGCTTGGCGGAATTTTGTCGTTAAAAAGCTGTCTTCTTCCGGACAGTTCCCTTGCATGAATAAAGAACCCTGTTCCTGCAAGCGTCCTTTCACAGTGGGCCCTAAATCTTTCATAAAAAAAGGGAGACCTGCAAACGGCCCTTGCAAATTCGTGCCATCTGTTGCGGGATTCTCAGCCGCATCATCGAAAACTTCAATTACTGCGCTAATGTCCGGATTCACTTTTTCTACTCCTTGTTTCACTTGCTGCGCTACTTCTTGCGCCGTGATTTTTCCATTTCTTATCAGTTCCGCAAGACCTAACCCATCATACTGTTGCCATTCATTCCAGCTCATCACTTGTTTCATGTCCTATCACCTCATCATGGATTGTCTTTTTCTTGCTGCTTTTTTCACATTGTCTATTACTTCAATAATATAAAAATTCTCATAATTTTGCTTATATGCAGTTTGAAGATAATATTTTCATTTATTAATTTTACTATAGATATGCGGGAAACTCTAGGAAGTGGGTGTCTAATAGAAAATACAATTTGAGGATAGAACATATTTTTAAAGTAGTTCAGCTGGATTTTTTTATTCGATAACAATCTTACAATGGGATGAACTTATTCTTCGATTACTAAAAAAAGAGATGAGCATAAAAATGCCACCTCTTATTCCTTAGTAATTCTAAATATCCAATTTTCAAGTTCTGCTCTTTCTTGCACGGACTCTATATGATTTTTTAAATATGCTACATCTATATTTTCAAAATTTTTAACCATCAAAGTAAAACCCCATACTGCATCCTCTGCAGATTTCCAATGAACTGCAGCCCTTAATCTGTCTAATATAATATCTTCTACTGATTCTACGTATACATATCGGCTATCTGATATTTTCATTTTCAAAACTTTTTCAAGGCTCCCTGCTAAATAACTGTCCGGTATTTCAATGACTATTTCTATATCATCTCTATAGAAATGCCGACCTTGTTTACTGAACTCCAGAGAATAAAGCAAATCTTCTATTTCTTTATATCCATCTGAAACAAAATCAATATCTCTTGTTGTATAATCCCCCATCGTATATATTTCTACCGAAAGTCCTCCGACAATAATAGGTTTTATATTTTTAGGTTCAAGTAGTTTTGTAATAATGGAAGCAACAATTAACATCGAATCCAGTTTAGATTCATTTTTAGTCTTTGTTAATTCGACCAGCGCTTGAGAAAGAAGCATATACTCACCTATTTTTCTGAAAAACGATTCAAAATTTGTTTTTCTGTCGGGTTTTTTGGGCGTACTCGACCTTTTTTCAGATTTCTCTTTGACAGATCTTTTTTAAATTTCCTTATTGTTTCGGCTTTTTCTTCCGATTTTTTTTGTATTCTTTTTTCTATATCTTCTTGATTCACTGTAATCATACTATCACCTCGCAATGTTACTATCGCTGCTGTCGCTTTCTAATAATATACCATATAACACACTTGTAAGAAAGAAATTAAATTCTAAAAATTCTGTCAACGAAACATCATTTCCTGACTTTTTTATAACAATCATCATGAATAGATTTGTAATAAAATACGTCTCTTTAATCAACCAAACTTGTTTTCTTTATTGTTTTTCAAGTAAAATAAGGACAGAAGGAGGTTTTATCATGGTTTTTCGGTTCAGGAAAAGTTTTAAAATTGGCAAAGGATTGCGGATGAATGTCAGTAAACGAGGAGTTGGCATGAGCGTTGGAAAAAACGGGATGCGTAAATCGATTCACTCCACAGGGAGAAGTACCAGTTCAATCGGCATTCCAGGCACAGGATTGTCTTACCGGAAACAGTCTTCTTTGAAAAAAAACCGCCGTCGTTCTGCAAATAAAGCCAGTTCCTCGAATGCCGTTTCCCAAACTCACGATACGACGCAAGATGAAGCAATCGTTGCAAAATACCACGATCTTATTAAACAACTTACTACATTGCACCAAAAAGAAGTTCATCCAATCGATTGGGTTTCAGAAAAAAATATACCCGCTCCGTTTGCCGAAGATGAAAGCGGTCCTCATGAAAAACATGCAACAGAAGCTTACCAGCAGTACCACCCAAATTTCATCGACCGCATTTTCAGCTGGCGTGCAGATAAGAAACGACAAAAACTGCAAGAAGCCATTACCGCCGCCCAAGAAGAAGATAATCGATTATATGAAAACTGGAAAAAAGAAACAGATTTTGCCAGCAAAGTATTAGATGGCGACTTGGAAGCGTACGGCGATGTCATTGAAAACAATAAACAATTTGCTGAAATAAGCAATCGGATTAAAGTAGAAGTCCTGGATAGAGAAACGGCAGAAGCAACAGTACAAGCAGCTCCCAAAGAACTCGTACCAAATAAGCAGTTGAGTCTCACCAAAACCGGGAAAGTTTCCAAACGAAAGCTGGGTAAAAAAGCTTATTTTAAAATCGTACAAGGTTTTGTCTGCGGCCATGCTTTCTGGACAGCCCGCCATCTGTTCGCCACTTTGCCCATCGAGACCTGCATCGTACATATGACCGAAAAGTCCATCGATAAAACCACCGGACACCCCAAAAAACGTGTCCAATTGTCGGTACATTTTAATCGAAGAACGATGGATCAATTAAATGTGGACCAGCTTGACTCCTATCTCGCATTGGAAAATTTTGAACACCATGTGGACTTTTTAGTCACCAAGGGATTCAGGTCCGTTAAAAAAGTGACTAAGTGAAGAAGAATTCCTGCCGAGATTAAATGTAAAAGAAATGAATGACCAGAACTTCCTTTTACCAAAAGAATGTCAACCTTACTATCTGCCTTCAAGATAACGAGGTTGACTCTTTTTAACTTGATTACCGCAACAGCACCTATTCCGCAGCTCATCGGATTTATATACACATCTCTGGCCCTTCACTACACTTTTTTAAATTTTTTTGCACGTTTTCTAATTGAAACGAACATCTTTCTTCCAGAGCTGCACCTGATTCCATTCCAAATGAACGTCCTCTCCTTTAATCCGCACGACAACAACTTTCATACGCATATACCTGCTCCATAATCACGCCTTTGCTTATTCAAATTATACCTCTTCCAGTCTTTTTTGCACATTTTCTTTTTTTATTCAAACATCTTTTCCCTGCGACTGCACCTAACCTCTGTCTAGTAGCGAGTCTCACCTGACGTGTGATTTCTCTTTATTGTTAACTCTGTGCATCACCTTTTTAAACATAAGTTCAAAAAATAAATTAATTTTCAAAAATCTATTGTGCTTGTCTGAAAATTGTTTTATACTAAATAATCAAGAGACTGTGTAAGCCTTTTCAAATTGTAGTATATTTTTATTACCAGTCTTGTTTCCAAAAGCAAATTGGCCTGGCAGCCGTTGATTCAGAAAAAGCAGTGCACGATAAAGGAAGTGTTCGCTATGTCATTACGGACTTTAAAAACAAAGAAGAAAAAAACAGAAATTATTCAATCAGCAACAAGCATCATTGAAGAAAAAGGATTTCACAACACGACAATGGAAGAAA
The DNA here is from genome assembly GCA_035301305.1 of Pseudogracilibacillus sp. Taxonomy (GTDB): domain Bacteria; phylum Bacillota; class Bacilli; order Bacillales; family Amphibacillaceae; genus Pseudogracilibacillus. The sequence goes on along the minus strand of DATGUO010000062.1, from coordinate 6,736 downwards.
TTGCTGCCAATCTTCTCATGACGAAAGGGTCGCTCTATTATTATTTTAAAAACAAACAGGATCTTTTGTTTCAAAGCCAGGTTCTATTGCTGGAGCAAAGCATTGGAAATATTGCATCCATCATAGAAAATAATACCAATCCGAAAAATGCGCTGAAAAAAGCGATAACGACCCATATTGAGTATCTCATAGAAGAACAAGCGACTTTTGCTATGGGAGTGAACCCGGAACAATTTTTTGAGGGTGATCAATTGGACACTATTTTGGAACTGCGGCATAATTACGCGCAGCATGTAGACCAATTACTGCTCAACATGATGGAAGAAAAAGCAATAGAGACAAAAGACGTTAAACTTGTCCGCAATCTTCTTTTAGGCGCTATGAATTGGATGATTGAATGGTATTCGCCTCAAGGGAGTTTAGGCTCCGACGAATTGGCAGAAAAAATGACAATGTATTTAATGAAAATCGTTGAAACAGAATCGAAATAAACCAAAAGGAGAATTATAACATGAATACAGAAAAAGTATCAGCTGTCGTAACAGGCGGCGCATCAGGTTTAGGAGAAGCTACAGTGAGAAATATCGTTGCAAATGGAGGAAAAGCAACCATTTTCGATGTGCAGGATGATAAGGGAGAGAAAGTTGCCAAGGAATTAAGCGAACACGTCACTTACGTCAAAACAGATGTAACGGATGAAACGAGCGTACAGGAAGCGTTGAACAAAGTTGTCGAAAAACAAGGTGCCATCAACACCGTGATTAACTGTGCCGGTATTGGCAATGGTGAAAAGACATTTAGTAGTTCAAAAGGCCCTCACCAATTAGCTACTTTTCAAAAAGTGATCAACGTTAATTTGATTGGCACGTTTAATGTGATTCGTTTAGCCATTGAAAAGATGCAGGAAAACCAGCCAAATGATGAAGGCGAGCGCGGTGTCATCATTAATACCGCTTCTGTCGCTGCATTTGAAGGACAAATTGGACAGGTCGCTTACAGTGCATCCAAAGGTGGCATTGTTGGAATGACGCTGCCAATAGCGAGAGATGTAGCCAAACTTGGCATTCGTGTCATGACCATTGCTCCAGGATTAGTGGATACCCCACTTTTCGCAAATTTACCAGAAAAAATCCGTGATTCATTAGGAAAAATGGTGCCCTTCCCTTCTCGCTTAGGTTATCCGGAGGAATACGCCACCTTAGTCCAAAGCATTATCGAGAACCCTTTACTCAATGGCGAAACCATCAGATTAGATGGCGGTATTCGCATGCAACCAAAATAAAGGAAGAAAAACAATAGCGTTTGAAGTTGCCAGATGAGCATCAAGAACGAAACAGAACAGAATTCAGTTTCACCTTTTTTCAAAACAGATCGATTATGGCATAAAAGATGGAGGAAAGTAAAATGCGGGAAGCAGTTATTGTAGAAGCAGTGCGAACAGCAACAGGAAAACGGAATGGTCAGTTAAGTGAAATGAGGGCGGATGTACTTGCAGCCAAGCCTTTGGAGGAAGTCGTCAAACGGGCGGGAATTGATCCGTCTATCATTGAAGACGTCATCATGGGGTGCGTCTCTCAAGTCGGGGAACAATCCTTTGATATTGCAAGACTCGCCGCTTTAACTGCCGGCTACCCGGTGGAAGTACCCGGTACAACGATAGACAGGCAATGCGGTTCCAGCCAGCAAGCGGTGCACTTTGCTGCCCAAGCGATTATGAGCGGGGATATGGATGTCGTGGTGGCGAGCGGCATTGAAAATATGTCACGCGTCCCGATGTTTTCGAATCGTCAGGGAGTAGACTTCAGCCCGGAGATTAAAGAAAAATACGAAATGATTAACCAAGGACTGTCAGCAGAGAGGATTGCAGAAAAATGGGGCTTCTCACGAGAACAATTAGACGCTTTTGCTTTGGATAGTCATCAAAAAGCCGTACAAGCCACCAAAGAAGGACGCTTCGATAAAGAAATTATGCCTTTGGACGTTACTTTGCCAGATGGAACGGAAACCGTTGCCAGTAAAGACGAAGGACCGCGTGAAGATTCAGATATGGAGGCCCTCGGTTCTTTAAAACCGCCATTCAAAGAAGACGGTTCGATTACAGCAGGCAACGCCAGTCAAATCAGTGATGGTGCGAATGCGATTTTACTTATGTCACGGGAAAAAGCAGAAAGCTTAGGTTTGAAACCAAAATTTAAAGTACTTGCCCGTACAATAGTTGGTTCAGATCCAACACTAATGCTTACCGGCCCTATTCCTGCAACGAAAAAAGTGTTGGAAAAAGCTGGTTTAACGATAGATGATATGGACATTTTTGAAGTGAATGAAGCATTTGCCTCTGTTCCGTTAGCCTGGCTGGAGGAAACCGGCGCAGATCCTAAAAAACTGAATCCCAATGGCGGTGCTATCGCGCTTGGTCACCCGCTTGGCGCAAGTGGCGGACGCTTAATGACTACCATGATGAATGAACTGGAACGAACTGGCGGACGATACGGATTGCAGACCATGTGTGAAGGACATGGCATGGCAAACGCAACCATTATCGAACGTGTGGATTAAACAGTCAATTTTAAAACAGGAAAGACTATTTTTCTTGCAGCAATAAGCTGGCTGTTTCCTCTTGTAAATCACTTTCATTCGCCGCTCTGAAAGCAAGATAAATCAGACATGAACTTTTCATATATCTATTGAGGAAGTGTAAGATTTCAGAACTTATGCTTCCTACGATTTATATTGCTGCTTACTACACAAAAGCAAGGAGGTGTTATATTGCCGCTTCATCATACACGTGTGCTTGATTTATCGCGTTTGTTGCCCGGCCCTTACTGCACGATGATGTTAGCTGATTTCGGAGCAGAAGTTATCAAAATCGAAGAGCCGACCGTTGGAGATTATGCGCGCCATTTGGAACCGATGCTTGACGAAAACAGCCTCTTTTTTCACCAGGTAAATCGGAATAAAAAGAGCATTTCCCTTGATTTAAAAACAGAAACAGATAAAAATCACTTCCTGCAGCTGGTCGAACAATCGGACGTTGTCGTTGAATCCTTTCGGCCAGGAACGATGGAAAAACTTGGGCTTGATTACGACACACTTAAAAAAATCAACCCAGGCATCATTTATTGCGCCATCACCGGATACGGGCAAACAGGACCTGACAGCCAACTCGCGGGACACGATTTAAATTATATCAGTCAAACAGGATTATTGGACCTGCTCGGGAAGAAAAGCGAAGCTCCTACCGTTCCCGCAGCTCAAATTGCTGATATAGGCGGTGGCGCCCTGCCGGCAGTTATTGGCATTTTACTTGCAGTCATAGAGAAAAAACAATCCGGAAAAGGACAATTCGTCGATATCTCCATGACAGATGGCGCCCTGTCCTGGCTGCCAATTCTTTTCTCTGAATACCTATCTGCAGGCAAAAATTTAGAACGCGGCGAGCAAGCTTTAAGTGGAGGCAAAGCAAACTATAACGTATACGAGACGAAAGATGGCCGCTACTTAGCTGTAGCAGCTGTAGAACCCAAATTTTGGGAAGTCTTTTGCGAGACGATCGGGAAAGCAGATTTGGCGTTTAATATTAATGCCCCGCAAGCAGAACAAGCAGCGATGAAACAAACCATTCAACAGATTATTCGGAAGAAAACATTAGAAGAATGGTCGGCAATTTTTGCAGATAAAGAAGCCTGCGTTTCTGCTGTGCTGACTTTTGACGAAGTAACTGAGCACCCGCAATTGCAGGAACGAGGCATGTTCACTTCCCTTGAACATTCGGCCGCAGATAAACATACACAGCTGGGGATACCAATTAAATTATCCCAGACTCCAGGTGCAATTAAAACATCCGCTCCGAAAATCGGAGAGCATACAGAAGAAATTTTAAATTCTTTACGAGGAGCCGATAAATATGAGTAAATTACTGTCTGTCTCCAAACAAAATGGGATAGCAAAAGTAACCATTGAAAATCCGCCAATGAACGTACTGAGCGAACAAGTAACCAAAGAACTTGACGAGGTCTTTCAAGATATTAAAACAGATGACACTGTCATTGCAGTTATTCTAACAGGGTCCGGTGATAAAGCATTTATGGCAGGAGCTGATATTAAAGAATTCCCTGATCGGGCTGAAGCGGAGGAAGCAGTAAGCGCTCAAGAAGTATTTAATTTCATTGTCCATCTACCGAAGCCTACAATTGCCATGTTAAATGGGTACACATTAGGAGGCGGGCTGGAGCTGGCTTTGACTTGTGATATACGGATCGCTGAGGATCATGCCAAACTTGGTTTACCTGAAGTCACTTTAGGATTGCTGCCTGGTGCTGGCGGTACGCAGCGATTGCCTCGTTTAGTCGGCACGGCAGCAGCGAAGGAAATCATGTTTACCGGCAAACAATTATCCGCAGAAGAAGCGCAGCAATTATCGCTTGTGAACCAGGTCGTACCACAAGGTGAAGGAATGCAAACCGCCGAAAAACTGGCTGCAACTATGGCAAAAATGTCCCTGCAGGCTCTAAGCAGAATCAAACAATTAATCAATACAAGTGAAGTAACCTCTTTAGAAGAAGGATTGCGTCAAGAAGAGCAGCAGTTCAACGAAATTTTTAAGACGGAGGATGCTAAAGAAGGTGTACAAGCATTTATCGAAAAACGTGCTCCTGTATTCAAGCATCGTTAAACAACAAACGGATAGTGATTATACCTATTTTGTAGTATCCATAATACAATCACAGTTGTTCAAGAAGAATAGGAATGATTTTAAACAGAAATGAATCACAGTATTGAAACAGTGAAGGTACCTCGATAACGACAGCTACAATCACACGAGTTTAACGAATATAAACATCTGGAAAATAGTCAAACAACAACGACATACCTCTCTAAAATCACTGCAAGAAGAACTGACATAAATAAGGAGCATCTGTAAAATGAAGAGAAAATTTTTAACAGAAGAACACGAAATGTTTCGAAAGGCTCTACGTGGATTTCTCGAAAAAGAAGCCTACCCGAACTATGAAAAATGGGAACAAGACAAGAAAATTCCCCGTTCTTTTTGGAAGAAATGCGGGGAACAGGGATTTTTATGCCCGCAGTTCGATGAAGCTTACGGGGGATCTAACGCAGATTTCGGTTATGCTGTTGTTTTATCGGAAGAAATGGAGAAAGTAGGAACAGCCATGGTCGGCATCGGGTTACATAACGATATTGTCATGCCATATATTGAACATCACGGAACAGAAGAGCAAAGAGCGCGCTGGATGCCCAAAGCTGTAACCGGTGAGTATATTTCTGCAATTGCCATGACCGAACCGGGTGTCGGTTCTGATTTAGCTGCCGTGCAAACCACTGCTGTCAAAGATGGGGACGATTATATTATTAACGGAGAAAAAACCTTTATTACAAATGGCGGTTCTGCTGATTTAATCGTTGTCGTCTGCAAAACAGACACCAAAGCAGAACCTGCTCATAGAGGCATCAGTTTATTCGTCGTAGAAAAAGGAATGGAAGGTTTTTCGCAAGGCAAGAAATTAAATAAAGTCGGCCAGCATGCCAATGATACTACAGAATTAATTTTTGAAGACGTCCGTGTGCCGAAAGAGAACTTGCTCGGAGAAGAAGGAAAAGGCTTTTACTATTTAATGAAAAATTTGCAGCAAGAACGTCTAATGGTTGCTATTTCCAGTATCCCATCAGCTGAAAAAATGGTGGATACAACCATTGACTATGTAAAAGAACGGAAAGCTTTCGGTAAACCAATCGGCAAGTTTCAAAACACCCAATTTAAAATCGCTGAAATGAAAACCGAAATTGAAATTGGCCGTGCTTTCGTGGACCGTCTTATCGAAGACCATATCGACGGAAAAGATATTGTAACAGAAGTTTCCATGGCCAAATGGTGGACGACTGACCTGGCGAAAAAAGTTGCCGGCGAATGCCTGCAACTCCATGGCGGGTATGGCTATATGGAAGAATATGAAATCGCCCGACGCTACCGGGATGTCGCCGTTACTTCTATTTATGCAGGCAGTAACGAAATTATGAAACAAATTATCGCAAAGAATATTGGATTATAAAAAAATAAAATTTATGACTTACACTTAAAAACCGCTGATTTAAACGCAGCGGTTTTTAGGTAAGAAAAAGTGCATTTGAGTATATTTAATATGAAAAAACTTACTTTTATTTTACTTAAACTGCTGAGAGGCACAGATAAGTGCACTTTTTTTTCGGATTACCTACACTTTACAAGCTTGGAAATTCACTTCTTTTCAGATTACCCGCACCTTACAAGCTAAGAATTTCACATCTTTTTGGATTTCCTACACCTTGCAAGTCGGAAATTTCACTTCTTTTTGGATTCTCGCACCTTGAAATTTTGGAATTTCACATTTCTTTGTATATCCGTACCCCTAGCAGCTTCTTCCTTCCGCTTCCATAACTTCTTCCTGTACATTCGGAATTTGCATTGAAACATTGTCTATAGTTGGTGGCACATTTATTTTGCAAGTATTTAAAGTCATGTAACACCAATTTTTAACCTTTGTTTATAACTCATCTTTCTTAAATAGACCTTCATCTATGGCGTCACCTCTTCAAAAAATTTCTAAAACCAGCCAACATTTCATTTTTTCCATTAAAAAAAGGCTGCCGAAAATGGCAACCTTTTTAATATTGATTATATGCTTATTCTACAATGGTTACTTCTACGTTTTGTCTGCCAAAGCTGTTTGCATCGCCTTCG
>DATGUO010000061.1:0-7629 GCA_035301305.1 Pseudogracilibacillus sp. | reverse complement strand
AATAGATTTCACCACCATTACAAAAAAGATGTATGCCTGCGTGATAGATGAATGATAATGATTTAAAATACTATGTTGTCTACAAGGAGGTTCGCACCATGACACAAACAAATACGATAGGTTGGAATTTAAAAAACAGTTATCAATCCCTGCCTGAACTTTTTTACAGCGATGCAGAGCCAACTGCTTCTAAAAATCCGGAAATTGTTTTTTTCAATCGAGCTTTGGCACGTTCGCTTGAATTAGATGACGAAGCATTGCAATCAGAAAACGGGAAAGATATTTTAGCAGGAAACACGGTCCCTGAACGTGCAAAAACGATTGCTCAATCGTATGCGGGGCACCAATTTGGCAGTTTCACCCGTTTAGGAGATGGACGTGCGATTTTATTAGGAGAACAGCAAACAAAAGATCGGGCGTTGTATGACATCCAATTAAAAGGCGCCGGCAAAACATGGTATTCCCGTGGCGGAGATGGTTTGGCTTCTATTGGTCCAATGCTAAGGGAATATGTCATTTCAGAAGCGATGCACGGCCTGGGCATTCCAACGACACGCAGCTTAGCTGTAGTCAAATCTGATGATATGGTCGTGCGGGAACAGCCACTCAAAAGAGGAATTTTAACAAGAGTTGCTAAAAGCCACTTACGCGTCGGAACATTTCAGTATGCGAACGTATGGGGAGAAGAATCAGATGTCCAAAAATTAGCAGACTATGCGATTGAACGTCATTATCCGCATTTAATGGCCGAAAGTAAACCATATGAGAAGTTTTTTGAAGCGGTTTTAGAAGAACAAGCGCAGTTAATTTCCTCTTGGCAGCTTGTCGGCTTTATTCATGGCGTCATGAATACAGATAATATGTCCATTTGCGGGGAAACGATCGATTACGGGCCTTGTGCGTTTATGAATACGTTTGATTTAAGTACGGTGTTTAGCTCCATCGATGTACAGGGGCGTTATAAATTTGGAAATCAGCCTGCCATTGCACATTGGAATTTAACTCGTTTTGCGGAAACCTTGCTTCCTTTATTTGATGAAAACCAGGAAAAAGCGATTGATAAAGCGAAAAATATGCTGGAGGAATTTTTCCCTCGTTTTAACGAACTTTGGCTAGATGGCATGCGAGCAAAATTAGGGCTTTTTGAATCCTATAAAACAGATTATAGCCTTGTGGTTGATTTACTAGACGCCATGCAAGCACAACAGGCGGACTATACAGATACTTTCTTAGCGTTAACGTTTGATAAAGAAACAGAGGACACTTTTACAACAACCACTGAGTTTAAAAAGTGGAAACAACGCTGGCAAGAACGGCTGGGCCAAGAAGGACAATCTTGGAGCGATGTACAAGACAATATGAAGCAGCATAACCCTGCATTGATACCACGAAATCATCTAGTGGAAGACGCTCTGCAAGCGGCTGTTCAAGAAGAGGATTATCAGCCGATGCAAAAGCTGATGGACGCTTTGGAAAATCCATACGCCCATTCCAGTTCTCAGGAAGCATTGGCACAGATTCCTGTTCCGGATACACCTTATCAAACTTTTTGCGGAACGTAATGATAAAAAGCGCTTAATTGATTTGCCATTGCATTTGTCTTGGCAAACATGAGCGCGTTTGTTGTTGCAGCCTGTCTCCCTAAAATAATAGGTCGATGCAGCTGTATTTGTATTGTTATGGAAAAAAACATGGCTTATTTACCATAAAGCAGTGTTTCAATTGGTCGACCAGCGTGCGTAAAGTTGGCCTCTATTGATTCACTGCTTTTTATAAAGATCAGAGATTGGTTCCTCTGGATTTGACTTTTTCTATCTGGGTTCAAGCAGAATCAGGACTCGAATGACGGGTTCCAGTCTTTCCAGTCCTGATTCGAAGTTAATCGAGACCGAGATTAGGGATTTCCGGGTTCCCGGTCCCGCTTCCCGAATAATTGGGACTCAAATACAGAATTCCTCACTTCTCAGTCTCGGTTTTTCTTTTATCGGGACCCAATTATGGAGTTTCTCCTTTCCGGGTCCTGGTTTTAATTTTATTAAGACTCATTCCTCGATTCTCCCCCTTCCTAGTCCCGATTTTAATTTTATTAAGACTCCGTTCCGGTTTTCTTCCTTTTCAGGTCCTGATTTTTCACCAAGACTCGTACAGAGTAGCTGCACTACCTAAGTCCTGTTTCATTCTTTCACTCTGCTTCCCTATCCGCTTTATTTCTATTCTGCTTTCTCTGTTCTTTTTTCAAAACACTCTAAACAACTATGTTATTCTCCTATTTTTATCGACTGATTTAACCGCTGCAAGGTACCAAGCACACTCATAGCTGCCAGATAGCTTGTTTTTGGATTCTCTGGAAGTGGCTGATTTTCTACCGTCAGGGAAGCTTTTCCAAAATCTCCTTCCACTGTTACGGAATGAGAATTACTCGTTGCTGCAGCATCGGCAATTATTTGTACTTTTGTTTGTTCCATTCCGATGCCGGCTAAGGATAAAATAATGGAAACATTAATGTTTTTTGGAAAAGCACGGATTGCTTCTCCAGCTGATCCTTCAAAAATGATTTCTTCTGTTTCAACGGGATGGTCTACCAATGAGGCAGCTGGTTTTCTCGTGACTAAGGTGACCTTTTCTACCCCTCCCAAGATATTTGCATTTTGCACTATATCCAAGCCCCCGATTGCTCCAGAAGGCAAGTAAATTTTCTGCTTGGACTGCTTGCTTATTTCCTCCATTTTTTCATAAAAGGCTGCATCACGAAATGCTCCAATGCTAATGGCCAGAGCAGATTTATGAGGAATAATCTGAGGCAACAGTACCTGCGCAGCTTCTACAGTCGCAGCCTCTACTATGATGTCTGCATCAGAAGCCAGAAAATTTTCCATCTCTTGATATAAAGCAACATTGTACGTTTTTGCCAACTCCTCATATTTTGCTTTATTCCTTACGAAAACACTCACCACCATTAAATCAGCACGAGATTTCCCATTTATTTCTTGCAGTAAAAATCTTCCAATTGCTCCCGCCCCAATTAAACCAATGCGCACTAAAATCACTCCTTCTATTTCATATATTTACCTCTTAAATACTTCGTTTTCTTAAAATATCTATTGGAGCTTTCTGATGCTTTCTCTTTTTACTGTACCATAGAATTTCAGAATATAATGCATAAAACCAACTTCATTCTTCTTTTTAAATCCGCTTTGTAAATTCTTTTAATTAAAATTATTTCAAATTTTAACACAAAAATTATTTCTTTTGTTATAATACTTGCAAGGGATTTCTTTATCCCTTAAAAAGATAGCGCTTACAATTGTTTGAGGAAGGGAGATTTTTGAATGACTGAAGAAGAAAGATTGAACACCTTATTAGAAGAAACAAGAGAATTTCCTCCACCGGAAGATTTTAAAAAACAAGCAAACTTTAATGACCCCGATGTATATAGAAGAGCGGAAGAAGATCCAGAGGGGTACTGGGCAGAACAGGCAAAAGAAATATCGTGGTTCGAACCATATACTCAAGTATTAGACTGGCAGCCTCCGCATGCAAAATGGTTTTTAAATGGGAAATTGAACGCTGCATATAATTGTGTAGACCGTCATCGTGAAGGACCTCGAAAAAACAAAGCAGCGATTATTTTCGAAGGGGAAGAGGGCAACCAAAAAATTTATACATATGACATGCTCGGAAAAGAAGTGGATAAAGCAGCACATATGTTACGTGAACTCGGTATTCAAAAAGGCGATCGCGTTGCTTTCTATTTACCAATGATTCCTGAATTACCAATTTCGATGTTGGCTTGCGCAAAAATTGGTGCTATTCATACAGCTGTGTTTGCTGCCTACTCTGCTAATGCGTTGAAAGATCGTGTGACGGATACAGGAGCTAAATTATTAATTACCGCAAACGGCAGTCGTCGCGGCGGCAAAGTCATTCCATTAAAAGATAACGCCGATAAAGCACTGGATGGAACAAAAGTCGAACAGATGCTGGTTATTAATAATATTGAAGAAGGTGCGGGTACTGCCTGGAACGACGGTTTTGATGTCGATTGGGACACGTTAAAAGACAAAATGCCGAACACACCCGTCAAAAATGAACCAATGGATTCAGAAGATATTCTTTATTTGTTATACACTTCAGGTACTACCGGGAAACCAAAAGGAGTCGTTCATACGACTGGCGGCTATTTAACGAGTGTCAATCACTCTGTACGGAGTGTTTTCGACTTAAAAGAAGAAGATATTTTCTGGTGTACCGCAGATATTGGCTGGGTTACCGGACATTCTTATGTGGTCTATGGCCCATTATCTGCCGGAGCAACTACCCTGATTTATGAAGGTGGACCGAATTATCCGGAACGTGATCGTTTTTGGGATATCGTTGAAAAATATGGCGTTACTATTTTCTACACCGCCCCTACTTCGATTCGTATGTTTATGAAATGGGGACATCAACATCTGCAAAATCATGATTTAAGCTCTTTACGCCTGATTGGGTCTGTCGGTGAGCCGATTAATCCGGAAGCATGGATGTGGTATCATAAACACGTCGGTCAGGAAAAATGTCCCATTGTTGACACGTGGTGGCAAACAGAAAATGGTTCGATTTTAATTTCTCCACTGCCTGGTATCACCACAACAAAACCTGGTTCGGCTACTAAAGCGACTCCTGGTATTAGTGCAGAAGTATATGACGCAAAAGGCAATATTGTGGAACCTGGCAATGGTGGTTTCCTCGTTATCACTAAACCATGGCCTTCCATGCTTCGAACTGTCTGGGGAGATGACGAGCGTTATAAAAGCTCTTATTTCGGCGACTATGAAGGTGTTTATACTTCTGGTGACGTTGCTCATAAAGACGAGGATGGCTACATTTGGGTGTTAGGACGTGACGATGATGTCATCAACGTTAGTGGTCACCGTCTCGGTGCAATTGAGCTGGAAAGTGCCGTAGTCAGCCATGATTATGTAGCAGAAGCTGCCGTTATTGGCCGTGCTCATGATATTAAAGGTGAAGCTGTAACTGCTTTTGTCACTTTAAAAGAAAGAGCCAAAGGAACAGATGAACTTGCTCAGGAAATAAGCGATAAGGTCGTCGAAGAAATTGGGAAAATTGCCCGTCCGGAAGAAATCATTTTCACAGCCAGCTTGCCAAAAACAAGCAGTGCTAAAATCATGCGCCGTCTCTTAAGAGATATCGCTGAAGGAAATGTGCTGGGAGATACTTCTACCTTAGAAGATCCGGGCGTTGTTGAAAATTTAAAAGAAAAATTTGAAGCAAACGAATAAACCCATTCAAAAACACTTGGTAATCACCAGTTACCAAGTGTTTTTTTCTACTTTTTAAACAGTTTATCTCATTTAACTTGCCGCGGCTTCTTTAGTCTATGACACTCTCTCGCTTGTACTGCACGTTTCCTGGACTTTCCCAGGCAAAACTTCCTCCTGACACATCACGCACATCATGAACGACAACAAATGCATGTTCATCTATCGAAGCAGCAATTTTCTTTACATGCATCAGTTGAAACTTGGTAATTATAATATACGTCATTTCTGTTTCTGCTTTCATATACCCACCGTACCCCTTAAATACAGTGGCGCTTAGGCCCATCTTTTCGATAATAGCATCTGCAATTTCAGGAGATTTCGGCGATATAATACTGACCGCTTTTCGGGGATCAAGCCCCTCCATCATTAAATCAGTAGCTTTTTTACCGATAAATAACGTGATGACCGTATACATCGTGTGCAGCGGTCCGATAAGGTACATACCGGATAAAACAATCATCGTATCCATAACAAAAAGTGTACGCACCATATCCCAGCCAAGTCCTTTACTAAACATCATGGCTATAATACTGGTTCCACCCATAGAACTTCCGGTTCGAAAAATTAAACCGCTCCCTATTCCAATAAAGAACCCTGCAAATATAGCTGATACAAGCGGGTCCCCTAATGATTCCACAAGATTTTCTGTAATAAAAATAAAAAAGGAAATCATCGGAACGGTAATAATGGATAATAATAGTGCGCGTTTCGGCAGCGACCTAAAACCAATCACCATAATAATGGACGTCAGGATAAAAGTAACGATCCCCGGGGACCAGCCAAAACCATAGTACAAAATGATAGCAAGACCAGGAACGCCCCCTTCTGTCAGTTCGTTCGGTATCGCAAGCATGGTCAAAGCTAACGCATACCCCAAACAGCCTACTGTAATCATACCAATATCCAACGCGAGTTTTTTCACGACACATCCTCCTCGTCTTGTCGTTTTCATGTCATCAAAAATGTATTAAAAATTCCCCCTTCTCTGGATAAGAGATGAATTTTTATTTACTTTTCAATATCACAAATGATACTATCTTACTTTCCCATAAATTACAATAACCCGACATCATTTATCCCAAATCTTTCTGATGTAATGTAACTTTCCTGTTTTCTGGAATAAAGGAAAAGTTACATTACCATGACAGAAAACGCGGCATTCGCCAAACTTTGATGGAGAAAGCTTTAGCTGCGTTGGCGCATGAAGAAAATTCTATTTCTGAATATTCGTTAGACGTCATGCCAGATTGAAAAAATCAATTTATACATGATGAGCTTTTTTTCGATTTTGCACCACTGTCGTTGCCACGTAGTACAATATTGGCAAGGAAGCTGTTACTGCTACAATACCTTGCCAAGCGAACGCTTCCCATATAGGTGACAAGAAAGTAGTTCCTGCTGACACACCTATATAATAAGAAACCAAATATAAACTGGAGGCGCTGCCTTTATGATGGGCAGCTGATTGAGCTACCGTTGTTGCCGCTATTGAATGTGTGGTAAAAAAACCGAAACAAATAACCGCAAGACCGATAGAAATCGCCCATAAAGAAGGGAAGAAAACAATAACCATCCCAATCGATAAAACAAATATTCCGGTTACTCTCACAGACCGTAATGTATATTTCGAGGTCAGCCAGCCTGCGAGAGGTGCGCCAATAATACCGAAACTATACGCTAAATAAAAGAAAGCGATTTGTCCTAAAGTTAAGTCATAAGGAGGATTGATTAAATGAAACGGTAAATACGTCCACATCCCTGTAAACGAAAACTGCAGTACAATGCCCAATCCAAACATCACTAGCATAGCAGGTTTTTTTAAATGAACGAAAAACCCCGCCAAATCATCGCGAAACGAGCCGCTTAATGCTTCAAATCGTTTAGAAGCAGGCAACGCTGCCAGAGCATAAATGAAAATGATCAGACCGAACACGCCTAAAATAATAAAAGCAAATTCCCATGATTTACCTTCCGCGAGAGCCCCCATTAAGAAGCGGCCTGCCATGCCGCCTGCACTGTTCGCTGCAATGTAAAGTGCTGTCGCAAAGGCAACATACCTCGAATCAATTTCTTCTGTAATATAAGCAATTGCCGCCCCAGCAACGCCTGCCATTGTAAAACCCTGTAGAAAGCGCAGCAACACAATCCATATAAAAGACGGCGCTAAAGGAATAATAAATAACAGGAATACAGTCGTAATAATAGATAATTTTATAAAAATCGTTCGCCCATGCTGATCAGATAAGAATCCAATTACAATTAAACCAGCAATCAGTCCGACAGTCGTTAAAGACATGGACAAACT
>DATGUO010000060.1:0-10951 GCA_035301305.1 Pseudogracilibacillus sp. | reverse complement strand
TCTTCATTTTTCACTTTTTCATTTTTAAGGTCGAACAGCAGCCGTTTGATATATTCATCGCTTAGTTCAAAACCGTCTACTACTACTTTTTTCATGGGGTATCGTTCCTTTCGGCAAAATATTTAATGATTTTGTTTGTTTTTCATTTCTTCATAAAGCCGTTCGTTACTTTCTGCTAATAATTCAGCTGTGCGGCTCCAATTCATCGTGCTTAATTCGTTCATTTCCGCTTTGCTCAGTTTCATTGTATAGCCGTAAGAAAGTACTTGTCCGTTCACTCCTGCGCGTACAGCGTACTCTGCTTCATCAAAAGAAACGTCTTCGAAATGCACGCCTGGTATAGCTTTTCTGAAATATTCTTTTGCAGCATCGCTTTTAAAAACCAAAACCATTTTATCTTGTAAAAAATTCGCCTGATGACGAATCACAAACTGTAAGTCGGTCACGTGCCAACACCTCCGCACGTATTATATCAAATCCGCTTCCTGCTTCCTATTAATTTAATTATCAAAAAACATCCCCGCTCGTTTCAACCTAAACGGGGATGCTGCTGTCTTTTACCAACGTATCTTCTTTGATTTTTTCAATTGCTGATTCAAATACGCCTGCCCTGAAGTTTACTGCTCGCAATTCAAGATTATCCAAATTACATAGCTCTGCTTGGATTTCAGCTTCTTCCGTTTAAATCTTTTCATTTGTTTCTTCAAAGCAGTTTATATGAGATTTTCACTCTCTTAAACAAGTCCATCGAGATAAAAGTTGATAATACAGATAGTTTTCATTCGCTTAGTCAAACTTATCCGGATAAAAGCCTTTCGCTAATTTTTCCAAACCGCGTGTCACGCGCACATTTCCAGTTGTATCTTCAACTTGAGCTGCTACGTAATTATTTTCTTTCACGGCAGTGACATCTTTCATGGAATCACTGTTTTCAAGGACTTTTTCTAAATCATCCGGTCCTGTGCCGCAGCAGAATGACGTGACAATGACGTCAGGATCGCGTTCGACAATTTCTTCCCAGCTTGCTTCAAATAAATATTCGTCTTCATCCGCGAAAACATTTTCTCCGCCAGCGAGTTCCACCAGGTAGCTGTCTAACGATGCTCCGCCAGAAACTTGAGCAGAACTGGATTCGCCGCCGCTCATGACTAAAACTTTCACTGGATCATCGACGTCATCCACTTTTTCAGTAATTTCGTCGATATCTGCTTTCATGTCTTCAATCAATTCATCGCCGCGATCTTCCACTCCAAAAATCTCCGAGATTTCTTCGATTTGTTTATATACCATGTTGTCCACGGTCTCCGGCTTTTCAGATTCCGTAGCGTATGCATCAATTCCTAATTCATCCAGCTCTTCTATAGAACCGACTCCATTATCTTGAAATGTCCGTTCAGAGCCAATCACGAAATCAGGATCTTTTTCCAACATGACTTCTTTAGAAGGATAATCGTCCTCTGAAATCACGTCCATCTCCTCGATTTGATCTTTGTATTCATCCGGTGTGTCTTCCGTGACTATCGAGTACCCGACAACTTTATCTTCCAGACCCAAAGCAGCAAAAAGTTCTGCTTCCTGCTGATACAAGGCGACAACTCTTTCCGGTGGTTCTTCAAACGTCATCTCTCTGCCTGAATTTTCAATCGTAACCGGAAACCCTTCGACATCTTCATTGGAGTCATTTTTTGCTTCGGAATTATCTCCATCTGAATTCCCTCCACAACTGGCTAAAACAGCTGCCGTCATCACTAATATAAACAACAAATAAAAACGGGATGCTTTTGTCATCTTTTCCATTCCTCTCCTCATTTTCAACTATTTTATTGGTGTAACGCGAGTTTTTCTTCTGATGCAGAAGTAATACTGGACAAAAAGGTGATATGTGTTTTCCCTGTTTTCGGGTGGGTAATAATGCTCGTATGTACCCGGAAAACATCTTGTAACATTTCTTCGGTAAATACTTCTTCCGGCGTTCCAGAAGCTGCAATGCGGCCATGATTCATCATATAAATCCGGTCACAATAGCGGGCAGCGATGTTTAAATCATGCAGTACGGTTACGGTGGTAATTCCCAACGTTTTAATCAAATCCATCAATTGCAGTTGATGGTGCACATCCAAGTGGTTCGTTGGTTCATCTAACACAAGGACTTTCGCCTGCTGTGCTAAAGCCCTGGCTACCATGACCCGCTGCTTTTCTCCACCTGATAATGTCGCAATACTCCGGTTTTGATATGCTGTCATGCCCACTTTTTCCAAAGCTTCCTCTGCAATTGCTCCGTCTTCTGCATTATCGGTTTCCAGCAGTTTTTTATGCGGAGCACGGCCCATCAGAACGATTTCCCGCACCGAAAAATCAAATAGACTGCTGGACTCTTGACTGACGACAGCCATATTTTTCGCAGTTTCTTTCATGGATAGCTTGAAAATTTCATCATGGTTCATCGTTATTTTCCCACAATCCGGCTGGTGCACGCGGTAGATATTTTTCAACAGTGTTGATTTTCCGCTGCCGTTTGGACCAACAATCCCGACAAATTCTCCAGATTGCGTTTCTAAATCGATATCTGAAATAATTTGTTTTCCTTGTATACTAAAAGCTACATTTTCGACGCCAATATGCATTAGGATTCCCCTCCAAAAGAATACGTACTTTTTCTAAGTAACCAGATAAAGAACGGGCCCCCGGACAGAGCTGTAACAACACCTATAGGAATTTCCTCCGGTGCAAGTGCTAATCTTGCGACAACATCCGCCCAAATCATGAATATAGCTCCTAAAAACAGACTGATGACCAACACTTTTTTATGGTCCGAACCCACCAGCAACCGGGAGATATGCGGAATCATCAAACCGACGAAACCAATGGCACCACTGACTGCTACCAGCACGCCTGTCAATAAAGAAACCACTACAATAAGCACTTTTTGAAACACGTGAATATTCAACCCTAATGTCGCAGCAGTTTCTTCCCCCATCAAAAGCAAATTAAGCGATCTCGATTGAATCCAGAGGAAGAAAAATGTAGCAACTACTGCAATAGCAGCTATCGGCAGTCCACTCCAATTCGCTCCGGCTAAACTTCCCATCATCCAGAAAAGAGCGCTGTGAATTTTATCATCATCCGGAGCTGAAATGACGATAAAATCAGTGACGGCACTGAGAATCATGGATAAAGCAATCCCGGAAAGCAACAGCCTTGTTGTAGAAATCCGTCCGTTTACCTGTCCTAAATAAAAGACCAGAATAACTGATAAAAGCGCCCCTACAAAGGCTGCAAACGATAAAGCATACTGGCCAAAAAGGTCAAAAGCTCCTACTAATATCACTAAAGTAGCCCCTACAGATGCCCCGGAAGAAACGCCTAAAATATACGGGTCTGCTAATGAATTTCGAACTAAAGCCTGAATTCCTGTACCTGCTAAAGATAATCCAGCCCCCACTATGACCCCGAGCAACACGCGGGGCAAGCGAATTTCCCAGGCAATATTCTGCTCTGCATTTGTCCATTCTCCGGAAGAAAATTGATCTAAAAAAGGAATGTTAGATAGAATAATTTCCCAGACTGTCAGCGGATGGATGGTCACAGGCCCCAGTGCAACAGCTACTATAATGGTTACAAACAAAAAAATAGGTAAAGCTACAAGCATGATGCTAAAACGTCTATTGTACTTTTGATTCTTTCCCGGCTTTACAGATTTATTTTTCTGCGAGGAAAACTTATCCGACTGGTTTATGACTGCTTTTTCATTCATATGAATCTCCTTCTTTGCGGCCGTTCCTGTTGATTACCTGTCAGGAATGATTTTCCATAGAGGTCATCATTTCCTTCATTCTCATCGATACGAATTTTTAAAACGTGTTACTGTACCTGAAAACATGCAGCTATTTTAAATAAGTTTATTAACCTAATAATATAAGAAGTCTACCTGTATAGTCAAACCTTTCCCTCAATAAACTCCATCCTTCACGCAGCGAATAAAATAAAACGTATTACTTTTTTCAAAAACGTAGCAAAGAAAAAGTGTTATGATGTCAGGAGGCTATATAAAATGGATTTGTTTTTTAAAGGAGAGGAGAGCGCATTTAAAATAAAGCGTCTCTGTTGGGGATTGAAGTGTTTCTAAAAACGCGAAAGCTGATTTCCGTGACTGCCCTGTACAAGTGTATAAAATTCAAATGTAAGAAACAACTTCACACGCATGGCCAGCAACCGGATATTCAACTGAAGAACACCGTTTAAACGGAAGCGCATTTGCATGTGAAGTATCTATGTTATTAAAAATCGTATTGAGCTTCGATTTTTTCCCGCATTTCGCGAAAGCTGTCCGTCATCATCACTGTATCTTGCAGCAGCCGCTCGATGCGAAATGGAATATCGTCGTTTATGATTTCTTTTTGAAAAACATCTTGCTCTTCCACGAACACATATGTTGGGACAAGATTTGCTTTCATATAAGAAAGAATTGGTTTCAATTGTTGTTCAGCCACCAAATAATGCTTCGCTGAACCCGCCGTCACTACTGTACTGACTGTTTTATCACGAAAGGCATCAACCGGCAATAAGTCGAATACGTTTTTCAAGGTCCCGGGGATGGAACTTTGAAAAATCGGCGTACCGATAATAAGCGCATCCGCGTTCATGATCATTTCCGCTGCTTCCTTCGTCTCTCCTTCATAATCCACATAATTTCGGCCATCGCTAAATTGAATGTCAAACTTACCAAGATCTAACAAGGAAATCTCATGTTGCGGATACTGATCAGCAAACATATCGATTACTTTTTCCATCACTGTTTTCGTTGTCGAACCAACGATGGACCCTGCTATTGCTACTACTTTCATCTGGTTCCCTCCTGAATTAGCTTACTTACTGTTCCACTTCAAATTGGATACATGGAATTTTTGTATCGATTCAAAGCTATATCGAATTTTTCAAAGAATTAATGAATTTAATTGAAAGATATATGGCACTTCCCTAAAAATCACTCGTCATAGCCGAGGTGATGTTTCTCAGCAAATTTCTACCGGGAAGATCTGTTTTCGTAAGAGGGCACTGCCCCCCATTCTCAACCAGCTGCGTACCCTCCAGAAGCACTTTTTATATTTCTAATCATCTGCTGCTTTCCGTTTTAGAAATGCCCGGATTTTATTTAGTCTGATTAGTCATTGTTTCGTATGTTTCTTGATTGCCGGGAGAATATCGTTGCCTATGATATCAATATTTTTCATCAGTTTGTCGAATGGCACTCCACCAAAATCGAGTTGTGCCAGGAAGCGCTGCATGCCGTATAACTCATATTGGTATAAAAGTTTTTCAATAATTTGTTCTTTATCTCCGACCATCAGCGCATTTCTTGTATCCGGCGATTGGGCAAATTGCTGTTTCGGATAACTGGTCCCGTTGATATTCTGAAAACCCGCGTTTAAATGCGGGTACATGCCTTGCAAGGCTTCTTTTGTCGTATCTGCAACATAAAACAGGCTTGTGGTCCCAATAGGAAATGTTGCCGCATTATATCCCGCTTCTGTTAGGTTATGACGATAAGCATCCACGGCTACTTTGAAGTTCATCGCCGGACCGCCAAGTGTCGTGAGAATCATCGGGATCCCCATTCTTCCTGCTTTAATAGCACTTGCCGGCGGGCCTCCTACCGCTCTCCATACTGGCAGGGACCCTTCTTTTGGCTGGGGCAATATGTCGGCATCATGTAATGGTGGACGAAATTCCCCTGACCAAGTGATTGTTTCTTGCTCATTCAACTGTTTTAACAAATCCAGTTTCTCTTCAAAAATCGCTTCATAATCTTGTAAATCTACCCCTAATAAACTATATGCGCCAACTCGTGACCCTCTGCCGGCGATAATTTCCGCGCGTCCTCCTGAGAGTAAATCAATTGTAGCAAAGTCCTCGTAAATTCGTACAGGGTCGTGCACACTTAAGACCGTGGACGAACTGGTGATTTTTATTGTTTCCGTCGCTTGCGCAATCGCTCCTAAAACAACGGCATGCCCTTGTGTCGTAAAATGGCGTTGATGGCTTTCACCGACACTAAACACGTCAATGCCAGCTTGCTCAGCGTATTTGCTCAGTTCGACTATTTCTTTCAAACGCTGCTCTTGGCTGATTTTCTGCCCATCTATCGGGTTCATCATATGATCTCCCAGCGAATATAGACCAAACTCCATGCCATTTTCTTCGTTTATACGGTTTTTCATTTTACTCTTCTCCAATCTGTACTAAGCCTGCTTCAATTTCTGTTCTTTTTCCCTCTAAAAAAGGCGGTAATGCTAGTCTTTCTCCTACGCCATCCACTTCAAATCCTGGTCCATCGGTAGCTAATTCAAATAAAATGCCATTCGATTCCCGAAAGTATAAACTTTGGAAATAAAAACGATCGATGATCCCCGTCGAATGAAATCCGCGTTTTTCGATTTCCGCCTTCCAATAGGCTAACTCTTCTTCGTTCTGGACCCGAATCGCAATATGGTGCACACTGCCTTTTCCAGGACGTTCGCGTTTCCCTTCTGTTTGCTGGAGAAGAATTTCACTTGCAGTTCGGCCTTCTACAGCTTGTAAAACAGTTTCTCCTTCACTTTCCTGTACAACTTCATAGCCAAAAAGTTCTGTTAAGGTCGTCACTAGTTTGTCTAAACGTCTTACTTTCATTTCGATGGTTCCCATCCCGCGAATTTGATGCTCGCTTGGAACAGGAGAGGCTTCCCATTTCTGCCAGTATGCGCTGGTTTGGTTTTCTTCCGCCATGATGACGAGCGGTAAGCCATCCGGATCTTTCATATGAATAGCAGGACGTTCTTGGTATATTTCTATACCATCGTGGGCTATATCGAATTCATCAAGCCGTTTTTTCCAGTAGGATAAACTTGCTTCGTTTGGCACGAGCAAGCCAATTCTCGTAATAGCATTGGTGCCTGGGTACGTACTCCCCAGGTTAGGCATTTCAAAAAACGTAAGCGCTGTGCCTGGGCTGCCTGTTTTATCCCCGTAAAACAAGTGATACATCGTCGGATCATCCTGATTTACTGTTTTTTTAGCTAAACGAAGACCTAATACTTTCGTATAGAAATGATAATTTGCTGTGGCACTTTTTGTCATCATCGACACATGATGATGACCAGTTATTGTCGGCATTATACTATCTCCTTTCGTTTCCATGCTTCCTGTACAAACATTACGGTTACTCCACTCGATTGGAGCCGTCCATTTATAATAAATCGCCCTTTTCTTTCATACGTTGGGCACTTTCCTTTTGAACTTTCGACGTTAAAGTCAATAACTGTTTTTGTTCTTCCTGCGTTAAGCTGTCTTCAAAAAATGAAGTTTGAAAATCCAATTGCGCTTGAAAAGCTTCTTGGAGTTTCGTCTCGCCTCTTTCTGTAATAGAGATGGTTTTGATTTTCCAATCGCGTTCCCGACTTATCCAGCCTTCTTTTTCCAAACGGGTCAACATACGCGAAATGCCTCCCGCAGTAAGCGTCGCTCTTTCCGCCAATTCTGCCTGCGTCAGCGGGCCAAACTCCGAAACTTGGACCAATACATCAAACTGAGCAGTCGTTAAATCAAATTGTTTTAAAAAATCATTCGAAAGTAAATTGCATTGATGTGTAAAACGCATCATGCGCAGCCAAATCAAAGAACCTATTGTATTTTTCCTCATGTGCATTCTCCTTTTGTCACTTATCATTTTACTAGTCAATTGAAAGCGAATCAATAAGAATGCTTGCATGTTTCGGTCTATATTAATAATCTTATTTATTTTTACAATCATGCTGATACAAGAACTTTATTGGCTTCGTGCGGAGAGCTCTGGTAAAGCGCTGCATTCGAGGACTCACTGGAGTGAGCTCTGTTTGTTGTGTAATTTCAGTCTGATTAAGTGTGGTTTCTCCAGTATGACGTGAAACTGGGAGGCGAGGTAGTGCGGCTTTCTCTGTAAGTCGTGACATTCTAACTCTTGCTGGTGCAGCCTCTCCTGTAAGATGTGATATTCAAAATTGTTATGGTGCGGATACTCTTGCTTGAGGTGTAATTTATGCCTAATTAAGTTTGGTTTCTCCAGCATGAGGTGACACTGGAAGACGAGGTAGTGCGGTTTTCTCTGTAAGTCGTGACATTCTAACTCTTGCTGGTACAGTCTCTCCTGTAAGATGTGACATTCAAAATTACTTTGGTGCGGCTACTCTTGCTTGAGGTGTAATTCATGCCTGATTAAGTGTAGCTTCTCCAGCGTGAGGTGAAACTGGGAGATGAGGTCGTGCGGCTTGTTCTATAATTCGTGTCATTCAAACGCGAGCCAGTGTAGAGCCCGTTCTGAAAAGAATGCTGCTCTTCCTTTTAAGTCAGTGCTTTTAGATGCTTCGCTATCTTATGCCTTCCGTTTTCGTTCTGTATACAGTATTACCATCATACGAAAACCCCCGTTTTCTTGCCCTTCCCCCTTAAAATGACTTGCTTCCCTTTGGCTCTCTATTCTATTTATTAGCTTTTCTTTCTTTCGCTCACTGCAATCTGCGTTATAATAGTGGTAATTGATTTTTATAAGGGGTGTTTGCATGAAGCCGATTACGAACGCTTCGTTGTTGGAAGTGATTGGAGAATTGTTTTCAGATGAGGTTTCCATAGGCGTTACCAATTTACAGCAGTATATTTATTTTCGTCCCAGTAAACGCATTGATTTAAAAATTAAACCTGGGGATTCTATTAAAAAGGGAACTTTAGCTCATCAGGCATTGACGTCAGAACAAAAAATTTCGGAATTTATCGATCGGAATATTTTCGGCGTTCCTTATCATGGAATGGCCGTACCAATACATGATGAAGAGGGCCATTTGGAAGGCTCTGTTTTGGCGGTGTATCCAGCGCTTACAGAAGGCAAGGCCGTGATTACCATTAAAACAGAAGATGGCTGGCGGCCGATTCCATTTGCGGATGTCGTCTATTTGGAAGTGAGCAATCGAAAAACGTACATCGTTGGACAAAACAGTGTAGGTACGCATAAAAATACATTACAGGATTTTGAATTTTCTTTACCGAAAGAGGCCTTTATCCGCTGTCATCGCTCATTCATCGTGAATGTCAATCATATCACCGACATTTTACCAGATACGCATTCTACTTTTATCTTGGAAATGGATAATGGTGAACACGTACCTGTGAGTCAATCTTATTCCAGTTATTTTCGAAAACTTATGGGCTTTTAATGCCAAGCTATCTGCATAAAAACGCGTACTCATATTAATCCATGCGGCATGCAGCATCCTTTCTATACAAATTTTCATCAGTTCGGAACGTCCCGTGCGTATTTCGTCATTATTTTAACGACGGTATGGAATTTTCTCCGTAAAATCTCCCACTGACAAGTAGATGGCTTATGTTATTTGAAATTTACAGAAACAGCTATCTTACCCCTCCTCTAAACCGGAAGTTTAGTCCATTAGTGTCCGGGTACAACATAGATACAACAGCATGTTAGCCTATATTGTACTCTTAGTCCATCTAGCCTTGTATCCTAAAATATTGGAGGTGTTTCAAGTGCTTTGGACGATCATTGGTATTTTAATAATACTTTGGATTTTAGGTTTCTCCTTTCAACTGGGTGGAGGACTTATTCACTTGATTCTGGTTATTGCTGTAATTGTGCTTATCATTCAATTGATTACTGGAAGAAGAGCATGACCATTACGAGAAGAAGCTTGTTTCCTTTTTATAAGCCATGACGTCTGCATTGTCATGTATAGACAAGCTTCTTTTTTATTTCTCTTTTATGCCCACTTCTGTTCAGCGCAATCATAGCCTCATCGCAAAGATTACATAACCGAGGAAAGGAGGCGGACTTTTTGAACCAGAAAACATTAGGAATTGTCTCAGCTCCAGGTCTGGCAGAAGCGAAAAGTAGAAATTTAAAAGATATACTGCAAGAGAGTCTTGAAAAAGAAATTCCCGGTGAAACGGAGTGGACCGTGGAAGTCCAAGTAGACCGTATCGTCGGCTCCGCAACTCTGTTAAAACATATTATGGACCAGACGAACCGCTTAAAAGAAACGAATAACTGGGACGGAGCCATCGCCGTCACCGACCTGCCCGTTTTTCATAAAAAAAGCGCTGTTTTAAGTGATATCAATATTGATCAAGAGGTGGCACAAATATCGTTGCCCGCTTTTGGATCCATGCCTACCACGAAAAATCTTAAAAACACTATAATTCATATTGTTAAAGAACTGACGTATCGGCATATGGATGAAAAGGAAAATGTGCGGTTTGTTCATAAAGGGATTGGCATTCAGGAAACACATAAAGACGAAAAGCGGTTTGAAAAACTTGCGAAAGTGTTTCATTTTACAGCTATTCAGCGGCATGAATTAGATAAACCCTCTGGTGGCGTTTCTGTCCGCTTTTTACTACGACCGAAAATAAATGGCAAACTCAAAATCCTCTTTGGCATGATGATGCTGAATCGTCCCTGGTCAATTATTCCTTCTTTTAAAAAAGTGATTGGCCTTGCTTTTGCCACAGGGTCTTATATGATTATTTTTAATACACTTTGGCAAATGAGTGCTGTGTATGAAACACCTCGTTTTATTGCTCTCATGCTTCTCGCGATGTTTGCAATGGTCGTCTGGATCATTTTTGCACATAATCTGTGGGAAAAGAAATCGGACAATTACGGCTCAGATGAGTTATACAAGATGTACAATCTGGCTACCATATTAACGCTTAGCTTTTCAGTCATCCTATTTTATATCGCCATGTTCATTTTGTTCCTTTTTGCGGTGGGTGTTTTTGTACCTGATAAAACATTTGAAGATGTTGTTCAACAAAACATTCATTTTAAAGATTACGTGAAACTTGCCTGGTTGGTATCCTCTGCTGCAACGGTCGCTGGAGCAATTGGCGCTGGTTTAGAGAACGAAGATGAAGTAAAAAGAAATGC
>DATGUO010000059.1:0-3524 GCA_035301305.1 Pseudogracilibacillus sp. | reverse complement strand
TGGGAATAATAAATAATGTAGGCGAAAGCATTGATTTTCAACTTTGAATTTTTCAATAGAGAAAGGAAGATAAATGATGTCTAAAGAAGATTTAAAGGGAAAAGCGAACGAAGCAAAAGGAAAAGCAAAACAAAAATACGGCGAGTATACTGATGATGAGCAAGCCAAAGCTTCAGGAAAAGTTGATGAAATGAAAGGCAAAGCTCAAGAAAAAGCAAAGGATTTGAAAGACCAGGCAAAAGAAAAAGTCAGTGAAGAATTTAATAAACGAACAGACGATAAAGAATAAAGGTAACTTGAAAAGGAGAATGTATAGATGAAACCAGAAGTAAAAGAATTTAAAGATGATTTAGCTTTAAAAGAAGAAATTGACAAATTGAATGAAAAAGGTGTTTCCAAAGATAATCTGTTTATTATGTCTCATGACGATGATCATACGGATCGCGTCGCAGACAGCATCGACGCCGGAAAGTTGGGCGAAGGTTTTAAAACAGATAAAGGAAAAGTATTTAATCGTAAAGGCGATGAACTACGTGAACAATTCAAAGAACTTGGCTTCGACCAGGAAGAAGCTGAGGACTTTGAAGAGCAATTGGACCGCGGTTCTATCCTGCTCATTAATACGAGCAATCAATAACAACAAAAAAACAGATCTGGTTTTCATATCAGATCTGTTTTTTTACGTTTTACCTCAGATGATTCTTATTTTCGCAGCAATTGTAATATCCAATTTCGAAAATTATTCATCCGGCTGCCCCATTCGCTGCCGCTCATCAATTAAAATAACAAAATGACCTTCATTCATCTTGTCCATAGCTGTTTCCGCATCGTCTTGAGTCAGTCCGAAATGCTTCAATTTTGCCACTGAATTTAATTCCAATTCCCCGTGAGGAGTAACTTTTTCCTTCAACTTTTCTACTGTATCTTCCTCTTCATGAGCGGTCGGGTTATCGATTTTAACTTGTACTTTCGTCTTCCCTTCTAATTCGGGAGCCTTTTCTTCTTTGGTAAAAATTACAATACTGCTTTCCCGGTGCCCTTCTAGCGCATACGTTTCTATAGCAGCTAAGGTATCATCCACTGTTTTATAATAACCTAAAATTTCCTTTGTCACCTTGCCCGCCTCCTTTAAATCTATGTATCATTATCCTAATTTCCCTTTATTTGCTGAAAATAAACAATTTCTTTTAATCATCCCGGGTTCCGGCTACGTGCATTTTTACATAAAACGGTGAGTACCAGCAAATAAACATCCAAAGGAGATTTAGAGAAAACTCGACCTAAATGAATAAAGGATTTATAAAAATAAGCTGGAACAATCTTTCAGTAAGTCTTCCTGTTCACTCCTTTTTAATCTCGCAAAATATATTTTTTAATCGCGTGCGCTACTCCGTTTTCCGTATTACTTTTTGTCAGGTACGTACTAATTTCCTTAAGCTGTTCACGAGCGTTTGCCATCGCGATACTCATTTCGGCTGCTTGAAACATAGGATAATCGTTCATGCTGTCCCCAATAGCTACCGTGTTTTCAAGAGGGATTGTAAAATAATCTGCCATCATTTTCAGGCTATTTCCTTTATTCGCAGCTGCATGACTAATTTCCAACTTTTCATTTCCGGATGTAGTTAAAGAAAGATCCGTTTTTTTGCTGAGTTCCTTACGAAGGTAAGCTAATTTTTCCAGATCAAAACATATAATCATTATTTTATAAACATCATAATGGGATAAATCAAGCCTATTAAAGTCGGAAATGGGCACAATCCCGTGCTGCTCCAATTGTCTTTCCATAATATTTGTAGTCCAATTTGCGTTTTTCTCTGCCTCCCCATAATATTGTTCAATTTCTTCATTTAAAAATTCCATCTTACTTTTATCCATTAACAAGCCATCTTGGGTAAAAAGTTCATAATACATCTGTTTTTCTTCTAACTGTTGGATCGTCTCTTGCATAGTATCTTCGCTGAGAAGCAATTCTTCCATTAAGTGCCCTTCATCATAAGATTTCCCGCCATTCCCAGCAGTTGTTGGACACTCAAGGCCCGCTTTTCGCAAAATTTCTTGCACATCATCTACACTTCGTCCTGTTGATACAGCTACAATATGCCCCGCTTTTTGAGCTTGGTGGATTGCTGTTATATTTTCCTCGCTGATTGTAGAATCCTCCGCCAGCAAGGTCCCGTCTAAATCAACCGTTATTAACTTCATTTTCAATTCCAGCCTTTCTACGCTTTTACTCCTATTTCTTTACACAATTTTTTATTATTAAACCTATTCCTCCTTACAGATAAAACAGGAGCCTTGTTTAATTAGAAAAACAGGATCTTAGAATGGATGCTAGTCTTATTATAGCGTGGATTTTTTGTTCTGGTGCGGTTTCGACATTGAGATGTGGCTTGAAATCTTGTTTTGGTGCGGTTTCGACATTGAGATGTGATTTTAAATCCAATGGTGGCGCGGTTCCAACGATGACATGTGAAAGATAGCTAATTTATGGTGCAGCTTCGAAGCTAGGAGGTGAATATGAGTACTGTTGGGGTGCGGTTCTAACACTAAGATGTGATTCTATACCCTGCTGTGGTGCGGCCTCGACACTAAGATGTGACTCTAAAACCTGTTGGGGTGCGGACTCGACCCTAAGATGTGACTCTGAATCCTGTTGTGGTGCGGTCTCGATACTAAGATGTGACTCTGAACCCTAATGTGATGCGGTTCCAACATTAAGATGTGACTCTAAATCCTGATGTGGTGCGGTTCCAATGCTAAGATGTGATTCTAATCCCTGACGTGGTGTGATTCCGACACTAAGATGTGGTTCTAACCCCTGACGTGGTGCAATTCCGACACTAAAATGTGACTCTAAAACCTGCTGTGGTGCGACCCCGACCCTAAGATGTGATTCTAAAACCTGTCGTGGTGCAGTTTCAAACTTCGTATGTGTAAGAAATACTTAATCCAGTGTGATTTAGACGCTGATATGTGTTTCTAAAGCTGACTTAACGCAGTTCCAAGGCTGACTTGTGTACGAGAAAGCCATCATTTGGCGAAATTCAGACTCAGACATGTGATGCTGTGACCGTTCATAGTACAGTTTCAGTCTTTCAAGTGCACAGACATTGCTTTCAAACGTTTAACACGGAACACTAAAATATAAGTTTAAATCCTTCATTTGCGGTATGCCAATCCAATCTTTTTCAGGACCACGACCAGTTAGCAAAAGCACAACGGCCTTATACTGGTAATTCGGCAATATTTCCAAGATTTCTCTCATTCTACTTGAAACATTTTTCTTTCGTTTTTTAATGTAAATAAAGCGCTCACCCTGTTTTGGGTGAACGCTTCAGATAAGCTTTTTATATGATTAGTATTCTTTGAGTTTTTCCATAGTGGCATCGTATTCTTCTTCCATTTCTTTGGTTGGTCGTCCCATTAAACTGACGATCATCGTGATGATTAAGTTTAAGAAAAAGCCGGGTACGATTTCATACAACTCGAAGATGCCGCCTGATAAGAAATCTCCCCAAATA
>DATGUO010000058.1:0-32989 GCA_035301305.1 Pseudogracilibacillus sp. | reverse complement strand
ACGGAAGTTAACATAGCTGCAGATGCACCATCAAAAGCAACATTATATTGATCAAAAATAGCTGTTGTAAATGTATCATAATTTAAAAACTCCAATGCCCCGAATTCTGCCAGCATATGCAAAGCAATCAAAATCGCTCCGCCTAGTAAAGCAGGCCGTAATTGAGGCAAAGTCACACGGAAAAACGTTTCAAACCTTCCGTATCCTAAAGAACGAGACGTTTCTTCCAATGCTGGATCCATTCCCCTTAATGCTGCCGCAACCGGCAAATGCACTAATGGATAGCTCGATAAAGTCAGGACTAAAACAGCCCCACTTAACCCTTCGACTTGCGGAAAAAAAGAAATCCAGCTGTAACTGCTCACAAAAGAAGGGACTGCGAAAGGCAAGGTAACAAGCACATTCCACATCTTTTTCCCTGGTAAACTTGTTCGTTCTATAAACCAGGCAGTCGCAACTCCTATTATAACACTTAAAATGGTTACAGAGAAATCCATTTTTAACGTGTTCACTAATAATTCATAAACCCGCTCGCGAAATATTAACTGTACAGCTTGAGCCCATCCTGCTTGTTGAGCACGAAGCACAACATACAGGATAGGTAATAAACACAACACAACTAACAAAAGTACGGGCAGTAATAAAAGCGTCGGAGCTCTTTTTTTCTTTCCTTTTTTGGGTTGATTATCTACTGCTGGCATATTCATTAAAGGACGCCAACCTCTTGTAATAGTTCTACCGCCTCTTGACCATCACTGTACTCTCCTAAATCCAGCGTATCATTAGGTGGAGTTAATTCAGAAAAAGGCTTTAATCCTTCTGTTTCCACGTCCGGATTTAGTGGATATTGCGAACTTTCATCTGTTAAAATTTGTTGCCCTTCTTCACTTGTCATAAAATCAATGAACTCTTGTGCTTCCTCTTTATTATCGCTTGACTCCAAAATACCAGCACTCGCAACCGTAATTAAATCACCCAGGTCATGAGTGCCAAAAAAGTGCAGTTCTGAGTTCATAGCATCCTCGCCCTTTTCTTTCGCTTGACGGTCCCAGTAGTAGTTGTTTATTAAGGCAAATGGCACTTCTTCATTTTCGACTGCATCTAAAGCATTCTGGTTATGTTTAAATGTTTTTCCATTTGCTTTCAAGCCCTCCAGCCATTCTTTCGTTGCTTCTTCGCCTTCCAGTTTAATCATAGCTGAGACTTGCATTTGAAAAGCACCGCTTGTAGGAACAAAACCGACTTGGTCTTTCCATTCACTGTCTTGTAAATCAAGCACTGAATCTGGCAAATCTTCTTCTTTTATCATATCCGGGTTAAAGACGACCACTCTTGAACGGGCTAAAACTCCTGTCCATTCGTTCCCCTCATCTTTATACTCTTCCGGAATTGATTCTAATGAATCTTCGTCAATTTCACTCAACAAGCTTTGTTCTTCTAACATAATTAATGGACTTGATTCTTCTGTGTATATAATATCCGCGGGAGATTTATCGCCCTCTTCAACAATTTGATGAGCTAATTCCGCGCTGGATCCATCTCTATCTTCAACTTCTATGCCAGTTTCCTCTGTGAATGCTTCAATTAAAGAAGATGTCGCATCTTTATGCTGACCGTTATACAACGTTAGCGTCCCGTCTCCTTCGTCTTCTGCGGAATCTGAATTACTGCACCCTGCTGTAAGACCAACAGCAAAAACAGCCGCAAACATAAAAGCGAACAACTTCCATTGGCGATTTTTCTTCTCCATGCCGTGCCCTCCAATATCCCAACTATTTATCGAACAACCTCTATTGAGATTGATTATCAATTACATACCTACCAATAATTTTAACATACTAAAGAGGGCTGTCAATAAAGTTACCTGCAACCCTCTTTCTGTTTCTTTATACAACCTCTTCTTCGGCAAACTGACTGTAATATAAATCAGCATAGAAACCATTTTCCTCGAGCAATTCTTCATGGCTCCCCTGCTCAATCACGGTGCCCTCGTCCATCACTAAAATAATATCCGCATCTTGAATAGTCGATAATCGATGAGCAATCACGAAACTTGTCCGGTTCTTCATAACTTGGTTCATCGCTTGCTGAATATAGACTTCCGTTCGTGTATCTACACTCGACGTTGCTTCATCCAGGATCATAATCGGCGGGTCTGCCAGGATTGCACGGGCGATAGTAAGTAATTGACGCTGGCCTTGCGAAATATTAGTTGCATCTTCATTTAAGACTGTATCGTAGCCATCCGGCAATTTTCGGATAAATTCATCTACATAAGCTGTTTTCGCTGCCTGAACGACTTCTGCTTCATCTGCATCTTTCTTGCCATAAGCAATATTAGCACGAATGGTTCCGTTAAATAACCAGGTATCTTGCAGAACCATACCAAACT
Source organism: Pseudogracilibacillus sp. (assembly GCA_035301305.1). GTDB lineage: Bacteria > Bacillota > Bacilli > Bacillales > Amphibacillaceae > Pseudogracilibacillus. The sequence continues at coordinate 30,597 of DATGUO010000058.1, read as the reverse complement.
TGCTTCTGAGATCATGTCTGGAGACGGATTCAATATCAGTTCCATCCAACTGAATAGCCCCTGCATTGACTTCATAAAACCGCATCAGCAAGTTGATTAATGTCGTTTTTCCAGCACCAGTCGGACCGACAATCGCAGCTGTCTGGCCTGGCTTCACTTCAATATTCAAATCGTTCATTAATAAGTGTTCATCATAGCCAAACTGCACATGATCAAACACTACATGCCCTTGCGATACAGGCAAATTTTTCGTGACTGTCTCTTTAGTTAATTCTTCTTCATCCAGCAGTTCAAATACGCGTTCACCCGCTGCGATGGTCGCTTGAATAATATTAGCAATATTGGCGATTTGATTGATCGGCTGGTTAAATTGTCTCGTGTACGTAATAAACGCTTGAATATCTCCGATTGCGATCACCCGGTTCGTGACTAAAATACCACCAACGATGCTAATCAACACATAGCTTAAATTCCCAATAAACATCATGATCGGCATAATAATACCCGAAATAAACTGAGCTTTGCGTCCCGATTCATATAAATTGTCATTCATTTGATTAAAACTGTCTAAACCTTGCTTTTCCTGTCCAAACGCTTTAACAACTTGGTGCCCTTTATACATCTCCTCAACATGACCATTTAAACTTCCTAAATGGTTCTGCTGCTCTTTAAAATAATTTTGCGATTTCTTCAGAAACGGCTTGATGACAAAAATAGACAAAGGCAAGCTGACGAGCGCTATCAGCGTTAAGATGGGGCTTATCGTCAACATCATGATAATAATCCCTGTTAACAGCACTACTGATCGAATAAATTGAGTAATACTTTGCTGCAAGGTATTCCCGATGGTGTCCAAGTCGTTGATGACCCGGCTTAACGTGTCCCCATGAGCGTGACGGTCGTAATACTTAAGCGGCAGCCTCTCTAATTTGTTGAAAATGGCTGTCCGTAAATCGTATACCGTATTTTGTGCGACACTGGCCATCAGAAATTGCTGCATAAAAGTGAAAAGACTGCTGAACAAGTATAAACCAGCTAAGAGAAGCAGTAAGAGGCCCACTTTCGTAAAATCAATACCTTCCCCGCTGCCCGTAAGCTGCTGGTAGGCTCCTTCGAACACGACGGTAATTGTATCCCCCATTACTTTCGGGGCAAAAATAGTAAAAACAGTACTCAATATAGTTGCGAAAAACACTGTCATGATACGTTTTTTACGTGGAGCGAGATAACGGAGGAGCCGCTTCAATGTGCGTTTTCTGCTTGGCGAATACTGTTTGCTGCTCATGCGGACTCCTCCTTTTCCTGTGATGCTACAATTTCCTGGTATATTGCGCTTGATTGAAGCAACTCTTCATGCGTTCCAATTCCATCCACCCGTCCGTAGTCTAAAACAATAATTTGGTCCGCATGACGAACCGAACTGACTCGTTGAGCGACAAGCACAATAGTTGCCTGCTCCACTTCTTGTTTTAACCCTTCTCGAACCAGTTTATCCGTTTTAAAATCAAGCGCTGAAAAACTGTCATCAAACAAATAAATATCCGGTTGGCGTACCAAAGCTCTCGCCATGGCTAAACGTTGTTTTTGGCCGCCTGATAAGTTACTGCCTTCAGGGTCCAAATACGCTTCATATCCATCTTCCATATCTTGAATGAATTCATCTGCCTGCGCTACTTTAGCGGCATGCTCTACTTCTTCCAGGGAAGCATCCGTTTTTCCATAGCGAATATTATCGGCAATACTCCCAGAAAATAAAAACGCCTGTTGCGGTACTAAACCGATTTTTGACCTAAGCACAGCTTGGGGCATTGCTCTGACATCCAGCCCATTTACCAAAACCCGTCCTTCCGTCACATCAAAGAAGCGGGGAATAAGATTGACCAAAGTAGATTTTCCTGCTCCCGTTCCTCCAATAATCGCAGTGACTTCGCCTGGTTTCGTCGAGAAATTAATATCTTTTAACGCTGCTTCCTCTGCCCCCGGGTAATGAAAGTCTACATGCTCAAAAGTCAGCAACCCTTTTTCTGTTTCAGAGACTTTTTGCCGCTGTGGCTCATCCATAATCGAAGGGCTCGTTTTCAGCACCTCTTTCACCCGGTTACTCGACACCGCTGCACGAGGTAACATGACAAACATCATCGAAGCCATGACCAATGCAAACATAATTTGCATCACATATTGAATAAAAGCCATTAAATCACCAATTTGCATATTACCATGGCTGATTCTCAAGCCTCCAAAATAAATAATGGCCACGACTGTTACATTCATCAACAGCATCATCAATGGCATTAAAAAAGCCATCAATTTATTCACTTTAATCAACGTACCTGTTAAATCTGCATTCGATTCTTTTAAACGCTCGCTTTCCACCTCTTCCTTGTTAAACGCACGAATCACCCGGACGCCTGATAAGTTCTCACGCATAACTAAATTCAGCCGGTCCAATTTGTTTTGCACTGCCTTAAATAAGGGCATCGCATATTTTAAAATAAGAAAGATAGCTAAAACGATAAATGGAATGACACCTAAAACAATTAATGATAATTTGGCATCTTTAGAAACCGCCATAACAATTCCGCCAGCCATCATTAATGGGGCTCTGATGACCATCCGAAGCATCATCATCATAACACGCTGAATTTGCGTCACATCATTCGTCGTTCTGGTCATTAAAGAAGCCGATCCGATCTCGTTCATTTCCTCTAATGAAAATTCCTGCACATGACTGAATACATCATAGCGAAGATCTCTTCCATGACTCATTGCAACTTTGGAGGAAAAATAACTCGCCATAACTGCTACAAATACAGTCACGATAGAAACACCGAGCATCACTCCCCCAATTTTCCAAATATAAGAAATATCCCCCTTCACCACACCATTGTCTACGATGTTTCCCATTAAAGTAGGAAGCAATAAATTCGACAAAGCCTGGGCAAAAACAAGTATAAATACAAATACGACTGTCCATTTATAAGGAGACAATTTTTTGAATATAAGCTTCATCCGATACACGCTCCTTTAGTAAACTTGGTATTCGCTATGCTTTTATTGCGAATACCTTAGTTGCACTTATGCAGGAAGAAAGGCGATAGACTTTCTTCTCGGCGATAGTAAACTTAGTATTCGCTTTGTTTTTATTGCGAATACCTTAGTTACACTTATGCAGGAAGGAAGGTGACAGACATCCTTCACGGCGATAGTAAACTTGGTTTTCGCTATGCTTTTATAGGGAATGGCCCCCGTTGATAAGCGCGCTTCATGTAATTTCTTTTACACTTAATTATCCACTCACATCCCCCTGTATTTTGGGGAAGCGCGTCCACTGATGCTGTTTTCAGCGGCAATTTTATCGAATACGATTCATATAACTACCTGTAGATGAAATGCACCGTTATCAGCATCGGAATCTTAGTTGACCTTTACAACTTTCAAAAAGAATTCATAAAATATTGTCTAATTAAGTGCTTCTAGATCAGGCTTTCTCATTAGATTCCCTCTTTTGTAACATTATATCCCAGTTTTGAACAATTCAATAGTAAACTTGATAAATAGGAAAGTCAATCAAACTAAAAAGCTTTAAAAAAATGCGTAACAACCCTTATTGAGTCAGATGTAAACTTTCTTTAGTGAAGCTTATAAACTATTGATAAAGATATTTTATAAGAAAGTATTCTCTGTGGTATAATTGGTCGCTTTTCTATTATTAACTTCGGGCAAAACCATTTATATGAAAAATTAGCCCATTCTCCAGTTCCAAGTTATGATTTTATTTTTATTGGGACTCAATCTATGGATTTTCCTATTCCGAGTCCTGATTTTATTTTTATTGAGACCCTGTTCTGAGTTCCTCCTGTTCCGGGTCCTGATTTTATTTTTATTAGGACCCTGTTTGGGGATTTCCCTGTCTCGGGTCCCAGTTTTATTTTACTGGTTGCGCTGATACAGAAAGGCCTTTATAATTCCGTTTCTCCATTAAAAAAACAGAACGTCTTCTAGTAATGCGACGTTCTGTCTTTAAATGCAGGTATTTACTTAAAATACTTCACCGTTTTCATTTCGTCACCCATTTGTTGCAACTCCCATTCAGATTCGATGAAAATGTCAGCTAAAGCTTCGAACTCCCCTCCATGAGCAATCGCCCATTCTGCAGCAACGACTGTTTCATACATGGCGTTCATTTTACTGGCAAGCTTTTTAGAATAAAAGGTTTGTTCCTCGTAGGATAAACCAGCAAATGTATGCATTTCTTTTTGCACTGCTTCCCAAATTGGAGCGATTTCAGCTGCCCAATCCGTCCTTTGTAAACCTTCTATCCGTTCATTGATGTGCTCGATAAATAAAAGATGTGCCTTAAATTTCCCAACCAAACGCACGATTTCCAGCCCGAGGATATTGGCGGTTCCTTCCCAAACGGACAACACTTGTGCATCCCGTAACAGTCTTGGAGTGACAAAGTCTTCAATATACCCGTTCCCGCCCAGCATCTCAATACCGAGATGAGAGAATTCCACTGCTTGATAGGCTGTATCTTTTTTAATAATGGCGATGTTGAGACGATTCAATATTTCTTCTTCCTGACTTGCTTCCTTGCTGGTTACTTTCTCATACAATTGAATCATATCAAATAAAGTTGCCAACTCCACATGAACTTTCGCTTTCATGTTCATTAACGTGTCCTGCACCATCGGATACTGATTAAGCTTCCCGCCAAAAGCTCTTCGTTTATCAGCATATTTATACGCCTCTTGATAAGCACGACGCATAATTCCTAAAGATGCAACCGCATTGCAAATTCTCGATAAGTTTAAAGCTTCCATCATATAGTAAAACCCTTTGGAAGGGTCTCCTACGACATACGCTTTTGCCCCGTGCAACTCGACTTCTCCGGATGGGACTGCTTTTACGCCAAGCTTATCTTTCAAGCGGCGAATTGAAATGCCATTTAGCGAACCATCTTCATGGCGCCACGGCACAGCAAAGAGAGTTAATCCTTTCGATCCTTCCGGTGCTCCTTCCCGTCTGGCAAGTACCATCGCAACACCGCACATCCCGGCATTGGAAGCGAAATATTTTTCACCGTATAAACGGTACTCTCCGTTTTCTTCCACTGCCCTCACCTGATTAGCACCAACATCAGAACCCCCTTGGCGCTCGGTCAGAAACGTCGCCCCTTCATACAGTTCAGTATCTCCTGTTGCAGCAACATGTGGTAAAAACATCGCTTTCACTTCATCTGATGCGTAATGGTCCAATAAATAAGCGGTTGCCATGGTTAATGTCACGGGACAATAGAAGCCCGGCTCTGTTTGGGACAAAAGATATCCTTGCAGGAAGCTGTAAGTGTAATTACCTTTTCTGTCCAGCTCCGGAATAGTTTTATGCACATAACCGACAATTCCAGTATGATAAGTTTCTTCAACCGTTGCCAAATATCCTGCATTTACAAGCACTTCGGAAATATCATCACCGTAGGCATCGTATTTTTTTAATTGAGGCTCGCCTTCTCTATCCGTAAACCGTGCCCGCTCATCGATTTCATTGGCGCAGCGGTCTCCAAAATCTGTAAGTTCTTTTTTTGCGTAGGCAGCAAACTCTTCCGGTAAATAAGCATCAATAATGTGTTGCAGTGTCTCGTCGCCTTCGTAAAAACTTGTTCGCCTTGCATGGTAAGACGGGTTTCCTTCCACGACTGGCGGATGTTCTGGAAAATGAGTTCCTTTAGTTTTCAACATAATCTTCTTCCTTTCCTCGTAAAATATGCTTCAATACCTTTCCGGTTGGATTTCTCGGTAAAACGTCAATCTTTTCATAAATTTTTGGCATTTTATAATGTGCCAAACGATTTTTAAAAAAGTCATGTACCTGCTTTTCATCGACTGCTTCCCGGGCCACATAAAACACTTTGACAGTTTCACCCCAGTCGCGATGCGGCACTCCGACTACCGCAACCTCCTCAAAGTCCGGGTAATCCAACAAGGCTTGCTCAACTTCGAACGGAAAAATATTCACGCCCCCTGAAACAATGACATCTTTTTTGCGGTCTACCACCCACAAATAACCGTCTTTATCTCTTTTACCCAAGTCACCTGTGCGCAACCAGCCATTTACAAAGACATCTTCCGTTGCTTCTTCTCTTTCATAATATCGATCCATTACTCCTAATCCTTTAATAACAATTTCGCCCACTTCTTCATCATCCACCGTTCGGCAAGTTTCATCCACTATATTTAATTCTGTATATAAACAGGCATATTTACCAATGCTGCCTGCTTTTTCATCATGCTCTTCAGGTCGTAACAACGTACCGCTTGGTCCGCCTTCGGTCAACCCGTAAACGGCCGTTAAACGGTCTGTCTGGAAGCGTTGTTTCACGAAAGCGACTTCTTTCGCGCCTAAGGGAGCTCCTCCATACACCCAGCGTTTCATCGAGGATAAATCGAAGTTTTCCTTCTCTAACAGTTTCGCTGCAAATAAATAAGCGACAGGCGCCCCAAAGAAATGCGTTACGCTTTCTGCTTCCACCGCTTTCAACATTTCTAATGGATGAAACTCTTTTCGAGTAATCGCCGTTCCCCCGACAACCATCGTCGACAGAAAAAATAAATGCAGGGGAGCCGAATGGCTAAGCGGCATCATCAGCAAAGTTTTCGCATCTGCTCCCAGTTCCATTTCGATACTAATCATTTGGGCAACAGATAAAATATTCCGATTGGTCAACACCACGCCCTTTGGCTTCCCTGTCGTGCCCGATGTATACAATAACGTAGTAAATGTATCTTCATTCGTCGTCACCGATGAAAAAACCTTTTCTTGTTTACTGAGCCATTCACCGAATAAATCCCAACCTTGTTTCGCTTGTCCAGTCGTTACTTTTACTCCCTGGAATGTAATATCTTTTGCCTGCTCCATTAAGGACTCACTTGTCAAGAAAGCGCTTGCATTACTGTCATTTAAAATATAATTAATCTCCGAAGTCGTTAATTTCGTATTAATCGGAGTAACAACGGCACCAATTTTTAACACGGCAAAGTAAGCAACCACAAAATAATAGCCATTGGGCAAAAGCAGCACCAATCGATCGTCTTGCCGTATGCCTCTTTCAACCAATCCGTTAGCTATCTGATTCGCTTGCTCATTTATATCTTGATACGTAAAAAATTGGTTTTCCGTTTTTAAGGCTGTCTTTTCAGGATACTTTCGTGCATTCATTTCTAAAAAATAAGGAACATTCATGAATTGTCCTCCTCTTTTTCAATGTCACGTATTCGTTCTTCAAATAATTCTGCCAAAGCTGCTATTTCTGCTTTGATTTCCTGTAACTCTAGTATTCTGGCATCTATTTCTTTGATTTTATTTTCTCCATATTCGATGGTGCGTGTTAATTGCTTTTTCCCCGTCCGATCTATATCAAACAACAATACCATTTCTTTAATTTCTTCCAAACTAAAATTATAGCGCTTTCCTCTCGTAATTAGTTTCAGTTTGGCTATTTCTTTTTTATTATATTGGCGTTGATTTGTTTCCGTTCGTGCTGGTGTTAATAATCCTATTTCTTCATAATAGCGAAGCGTTCTGGCAGTTACATCAAACTCTCTTGCCACCTCCCGTATTGTTTTCATTTCCCCACCTCGCTTTTATATAGTATAGCATTGACGTTCACGTAAACATCAAGCTAAAATTTAGAATATTATGATTTATTTTGATTGCATTCATGCAGGAAAGATAAACTACCGTATGTCTAGGAGATAACACAACTGCTTTCTTCTTTGAAAAATGCTTCTAAAGTGTATGATCCATTTTTCGGAGCAACTAAATCATGCGTCATGACATTGACCAAGAACTGAAATAGCCCGTACGTATGCTTTGAAGTCCGTTTCAGTAAAAATGAGATACATGTTAAAACAACAACAGGAATATACGTCACGCGCTCTTTTCGTCCTTGAACCGCAAAAGCGAGCTGCGCGATCTCCTGATACGAATAAACCGCAGGGCCTCCGACATCTAATATTTTATTTTCTGCCTGTAATGCGTCTGCTGAAAACTGCGCGACATCCTGCTCATGGATGGGATTCATTTTGGCTTCACCATTTCTCAGCAGATACACTCTTCCTGATTTAGCCATCTGCAAAATTTGAGCCATATCTGAAAAATATCCTGTCGGTCGAATAATAATATGCGGAACAATGGATGCTTTAAGTTCTTTGACAAAATTCTCTTTCGCTTCCAGCAAGCTTCCCGGATGTTTCCATTTTTCATTCATGAATACATGAATATACATCATTTTCTGCACGCCGCTCTTCTCCGCTTCCCGCAATAAGTTCATATTACCTTGATAATCAACCTCTCGAAAAGTCAGCCCTTGCGCCTTACCCGTCAAGCCGACTGCGGAAATTACATAATCTATTTGGTCACAGCACCCCTGCAAAGTATGAGGTTTTGCCACATCTCCTTTTATAACTTCATCAATCAAAGGATAGATATGCTCTCCTGATTTCCCTTTTACTTGTCGCAATTTTTCTGTATTTCTCACGAGTACTCTCACACGATTTCCTTTTGATTTCAACACCTGAACAAGATGTTTCCCTACGTTTCCTGTTGCTCCGGCGACTAATACTGTTTTCAAACCATCTCACTCCTCTCTTTTCAAAAGCTCGCCTCTCCCTAGAACAATCCACCCTTTTATAATTCCCCTCCTCTTTCTCAAATACCCAACTTCGTTTCTATACATCTTTATCCATTATTGTATCATTTTTTGTCTTTTTAGCTGACAGGTGTTTAAAAAATAAAATACGTGTAATAACATGAATATGTTACATTTTTAAATAGCAGTTGCAAAAGGGGGGAAACCACTTGAAAAAAGCTCAACTTGTCGTAGGAATGTTCTTTATGGCTATGGTGCTAGCTGCCTGTGGCGGCGCAAACGATGGCAATAATGGAAATAACGGCGGCGATAATGAAGAAGCCGAACAGCTATATGAGCAAAGCTGTGCCAGCTGTCATGGAGATGATTTAGAAGGTGAAAGCGGCCCAGAATTAGATTCAATCGGGGCAGACATGTCTAAAGATGATATCCGTGAACAAATCGATGAAGGAAGCGATGATGGCGAAATGCCAGCAGGACTTCTTGAAGGTGATGACGCTGATGAAGTAGCTGAATGGTTATCAGAAATGGATTAATAAGCAGCTTATAAACATAGTATTTCTGGCATGTTTTATATAGCCTATTTATTTTCGAAACAATAAATGGACTATATAAGAGCATGCCTTTTTTATTATCATTCGGAAGTTAACAGGTTTAAACAAACATCTTCAGTCATTCTTTCTTAAATAAATGCTGTTACGTGATTATCTTAAAAAGTTAATCATGGTTGTTTTCAACTTTATAGTCTGAACACAATGACCAACAAAACAATAGTTTCCTCTCCATACATACATTCTTTTTGCTACACATTGCTTCTTTTCTATTCACACGTACATCTGTATTTTATCAAGACTTTGCTTTATGTTACTCTTCTATCATTTTTTATTGAATCATGGAGCATTTTTCCATTATATAAAGGAAATATAAGATAACTCTATATAAAGTATGTAAAATAAATATTTTATACATTTTAGGCATTATACAGCTTTTAATTCGATTTTTAAAATATTTGAAAATAAGATATACTTACAAATTGTATACAATACGATTTCAAATTTTGAAAGGAGAAATACACATGAAAAAACGAATGGCTGCAATACTTTTCATTATTTTATCATTAGCTATAGCCGGTTGTTCTTCAAATGATGAAGCCGAGGGCGAAGACGATAAACCAACGCTGACGTTTGGAGTCACACCATGGACGAGTACAGTTCCGCCAACAAAAATAGCTGAAAAAATCCTGGAAGATATGGGCTATGAAGTAGAAGAAACGGAAGCAGAAACAGGTGCTATTTATACAGGGATGTCCACTGGAGACATTGATGTATTCATGGATTCATGGTTCCCGAACCAAAAACAATATGTCGAAGAATATGAGGACGACATTGAAGACGTTGCGGTTAGTTACGACGACGCAGACTCAGGCATGGTCGTTCCTGATTACATGGATGACATCGAAGACGTTGGCGATTTAAAAGGTAAAGAAGATTTAGTAGATAACGAAATATACGGAATCGACGCAGGAGATCCGGCAATGGAAAATATGGAAAAAGTGATTGACGCGTATGATTTGGATCTTGAATTAATCACTTCTTCAGAGGCTTCCATGTTATCAGCAGCAGAAGATAAGATAGAAAATGAAGAACCCGTTGTATTTTACGGCTGGCGTCCACACAGCATGTTCCAGGATTTTGATTTGCATATTTTATCGAATGAAGACGCTCCTGGCGACTTCTTCAGCGGCAGCTCTGTGAATGTCATTGTTCCTAAGGACTTAGAAGAAGAAGCACCAGAAGCTTATGAATTTTTAAGCAACTGGAGTATTTCCCTGGATGACCTTGAAAAAATGATCGCAGAAATTGATGATGGAGCAGACGCAGATGATGTAACAGATGAATGGATGGACGACCATCAAGATGAAATTGATGAAATGATGCCTTAAACAGCATAGGTAAAGAAGAGCTTGCTTTCTATAAGCGGGCTCTTTTTATTGAAAACTATTCATTTTATGCAGTGGAAATATACACCTCTTCCTACACTTCTATTTTTGTCACCAGCAAGACCGTGATTCCAGGCAGGAGCAGATATATGAGAAATAGCGCTTTTGCTCTTTAGAAACAAAAACCTTTGAACCAGCTCTTTAGCAATCTATAATAGATAGTAGACGTGAATGATTTAGTTCATTTACTATCAGGTTAATTGAGTAGAAGAGGTGAGGAACATGGTTGAACACGATCACGTATTTAAACCAGAACATGCAGATAAATTAGTAAGTGAAGAAAGACAAGAGGAATTTCCAGCAGAAAATATTGTAAGCCTGATGAACATTCAACAAGGCGATATTGTAGCTGACTTCGGTGCAGGGAACGGTTATTTCACCATCCCGATTGCGAAGACGACCAAAGACAAAATATACGCTATCGATGCCGAACCAAAAATGCTTGAATTACTCAAAGAGCGTGCTGAAGAAGAAGGCATTCAAACCATTGAACAGGTGCATGCAGGAGTAGACGATACACCTATTGCAGATGCTGCAGTTGATAAAGTGTTAATTTCCCGGACGATTCATCATGCGCCAAGTGTTGCAGGAGCTCTTCAAGAAATGAAACGAATATTACAACCAGACGGTACACTGTATATTATTGAGTTTTATAAAGACTCAACACATGACGGACCGCCAATGGAAATGCGAATCACTCCGGACGATATGACTGAGGCACTTCACAAAGCTGGTTTCAATGCACAAGTCACCCAGTTGACCGAAGCTGAATATGCAGTGGAAGCCCAGAAACAAACGTAAAGACATTTCGGATCAAACTTATTATTTCTTGGTCCCACTTCCTGGTCCCAGATTACAAAAGCCATTCCACAACAGTTGGAATGGCTTTTCGTTTAGATGGTTTACCCTGATTTTCCTCAGAATTCTCTAGTTGCTCTTATGCAGGCAGAACATTTTACACTTTCTTATCTGCCAATCAACAAGAAATCCATTACCTTCCACAATCAGCTTACTTCATTCAATCCTTAAAAAAGGAAATAACCAGGCCGCCTTTTCCTGCATAGGTAGAGGATAACGGGCCCATTTCCGTCAAATACGCAGCTTTAAATGCATATTTCTCTTGTATATCAGCTAAGACCGTCCTGGCACGTTCTTCGGCATTACAATGCGACATCATAATCACTTTGTTTTCAAACGTCTGGACATGCTCTCCGATTTGTTGTACAAAACGACGAATAGACTTTTTATTGCCACGGACTTTTTCGGTTACTTCAATCGTTCCCTCTTCACTTCCATGCATGAGTAATTTCGTATTTAAATATTTCGCAACCGTTCCTCTCACCCGGTCAAGACGGCCGCCTAAAATAAGGTTTTCTAATGTTTTCAGTACGAATAATGTATTTGTTTTTTTAATTTGTTCGTGAATATGTGTGACTACTTCCTGGAATGAACTTCCTTGCTCAATTTGCTGTTTTGCTGCGTGTAGTAAAACGGATATCCCAACAGATGCGGTTTTGGAATTAATGACTTCGATTTCTCTGTCAGGCTCTTCTTGCAACAGCATATTTTTAGCAGTAATAGCATTATCATACGTCGCGCTGAGGTTCTGTGAAAGGCTCAGCATAATGATGGGGACATCCCCATCAATTTGTTTATAGGCTTCATAAAAATCCATCGGACTTGGCGCGGATGATTTCGGCAGTTCTTCAGAATCTTCCATTTTTTGATAAAATGTTTCTGTATCTATGGTGACACCTGTTTTGTATTCTTTACCTTGAATGTAGACATAAAGTGGAACCATTTTTACATCCAGTATTTTCATGGCACGTTCTGGAATGTCAGCAGCGCCATCCGCCATTAATTGTATATGCATACCTCTCACCAAACCTATCCCTGTTTTCTCCTATCATACCAGAATACAAGCAGATGTGGAAAAATAAAGACGAAATGCGATAAGCTCTGGTTCAACCTGAAAAAGGTTGTCACTATATTTGCCAGCCATGGAACCCTATGATAAACAGCCGCTTCTACTTCAAAACGGCCTTTTATATTCATTTCCTATTTTGACATCTTTCCAGTATTGGCTATTTTCATTGTCTCCTGGATGTAAGCAGCAGATTCATGCAGCAGGCTCTCCTCTCTTTCATCCAATGCTACTTCCAATTGCTTTTCCACACCATTTTCGCCTATAATGCATGGCATGCTCAAAGCAACATCTCCCTGATAGCCATATTGCCCTTGTAAAGTAGTACAAACGGGATGCACACTTCGCTCATTTAATAAAACTGCTTTGGCCAGAATAATAGCGGATTGAGCGACCCCCGCATTCGTCCAGCCTTTTCCGTTCAATACATCATATGCAGTGTTCACTACTTTTTTGCCAAAAACTTGACGGTCCAACGGCTCTTTTCCTTGAAAATGACTATCTATTTCCTTTTCAGTGAACCCTTGAATATTCAAACGGCTGAACACCGGAAAAGCCGTCATCCCATGTTCTCCCATCATATAACCCGTGACACTCTTGGGGTCCATATGATAATTGGAAGCCACTGCATGGCGCAAACGTGCGGAGTCAAGCATTGTTCCTGTACCAAAAATACGCCCTTGCGGATAATTAAACTCGTTTTCCGCAACATACACCATCGTATCAAGCGGATTAGTTATTACAATAATAATAGCTTCTGTTGTATGCTTGGTAATCCCTGTCATCACTTCGCGGATATTTTCAGCATTTTCATCTGCAAGCATAGCTCGGTCGGGCTTTTGATCCCCTTCTCCCGCTATCATGCTTGGCCCTGCTGCAACAATAATCACATCCGCATCTGCTGCATCTTGATAGTCACCTGCGTACACATGAATATGATCCATCGAAGGAAGAGCAGTCGCATGAGCTTGATCAAGCGCTTCTCCAAAGGCGACCTCTTGATTCTGATCGATGACAACAATTTCTGAAAACAACCCGACTTTCATTGCATCAGCAAGGACATAGGACCCTACATGTCCCACACCGATTACTGCAAGTTTATTCCCCATTTTCATCTGCTCCTTCATGTTTAAATCTTGAATAAAATATGATTTCTTACTTTAGCAATCAACCCTATTATATCAGACTTTATTTGGCAGTATAAATCGTTTCTTTGCAAAGACCAAAATGTTGAAAAGCAAGCTCAGTCGCCTTTATGATAAACATTGGAGGAGGAAAAATAATGAATCTGTCTATCTCGATGGAAGAGAAAGCAAAAGATTTCCTTGAAAAGAAACATAATGTCCTGACGATTACCCGAATGGACATCGACCGGGGCTGTGCAGGGTTTGAGGATTTGGATATTTCTTATCACAACCCTCAAAACGACAATTATGAAGAATACCTGCATCATGGCGTAACTATCTACGTCCAAAAAGGACTTCAGTTTAAAGAGAATCATATTGAAATCGTCGTTTCGGGAATCGGCCCATTTAAAGCTATTGCGGTGGATGGTTTAAAACGCTCTGTCTGAAACAAAACTTTAAAAATCAGATTGCAGCATAAAGCGGAGCCGTGATAATTAATTACCATACATTAGAATAGATTGTGTTTCACAGACGTTAGTGATAGAATACTTTTGGTATCGATTACATACAACAGGAGGACACAACATGATAACCTTTTTTATCTCTATCATTATATTAATTATTGGGTATTTCACATACGGCAAATTTGTTGAGAAAGTGTTCGGAAAAGATGAAACCCGCAAAACGCCAGCATACGCCAATCAGGATAATGTGGATTACGTTCCCATGAAAAAACAAAACAATGCAATGATTCAATTGCTTAATATCGCAGGAACCGGTCCTATATTCGGCCCTATTATGGGAGCATTATTTGGACCTGTCGCTTTTCTTTGGATTGTTTTGGGCTCGATTTTCGCTGGAGGAGTACATGATTATTTAACTGGTATGATATCTATTCGTAACAAGGGTGCACATATCCCGGAACTTGCCGGTAAATTTCTGGGAAGTTTCTCTAAGCACATCGTGAATGCGTTCGCATTATTGCTGTTGCTTTTAGTGGGAACCGTTTTCGCTACCACATCAGGTTCTTTACTCCATGTGTTAGTGGACGGTAAAATTGCTTTATGGGTTATTATCGGCGCGATTTTTCTTTACTTCCTATTATCTACCGTCCTGCCGATCGATAAAATCATCGGTAAGTTATATCCTGTCTTTGGCGTCATTCTCATCGTCGGGACAGTCGGTGTAGGAATTACGATGTTTACTTCCGGTTACGGTTCAGCCATTCCGGAACTTTCATTCCAAAATATGCATCCGGAAAAGCTGGCTATCTTTCCGATATTATTTTTAACCATTACTTGCGGGGCTCTATCCGGATTTCATGCTACCCAGTCGCCCATTATTTCCCGTACGGTTAAAAACGAGTCACAAGGACGATACATATTTTACGGCATGATGATTACGGAAGCAGTGATTGCAATGATTTGGGCAGCCGCTTCGATGAGTCTTTTCCACGGTGAAAACTTAAACGAACTGATTAACGCAGGAACGCCTTCTGCCGTCGTTAATGAGGTATCCATCACATTACTCGGAGCAATCGGAGGAACAATCGCTGTGCTTTCTGTCATTGTGCTTCCTATTACGTCAGGCGATACTGCTTTTCGTGCCGCCCGTTCCGTTATTGCAGATTACCTGAAATTCAATCAGGGAAAGTTGAAAAATCGTTTGGTTGTTGCGGTTCCTTTGTTTGTCGTTTCTATTATTTTAACGCAGATTGATTTTGATATTTTATGGCGTTATTTCTCTTGGGCAAACCAAACAACGGCTGCTTTAGCACTTTGGATTGGAACCATGTATTTGCTTGTGAAAGGAAAACAATACTGGATCTCCTTTATTCCAGCCCTTTTCATTACCGACATGGTACTTGTCTATATATTAAATGCACAAATTGGTTTTAGACTTCCCATGAATATATCGCATATTGGGGGGCTCATCCTCACGACAGCATTTACAATCTGGTTCTTCTGGAAAGCCAGACAAAACAAAGCAATCAATATTGAAACTGACCTTGACGCAGCGTAGCGTATGCTCAACTAATACAACTCAAGATTTCACCAAGTTAAAAAAGATTCCCTGTATCAGGCAAGGAATCTTTTTTTATTGCTGCATCTGCTATTCTTTAAGTAGAACATAAGTTTTAAAAACTATATATTGCAACCGAATTAAAATTTTATTTATTAAAAACCACATGTTTCAGTTCATCTGTAGAGTTTTCTGCATCCTCATAAGCAGTCGTCAACTGGTTCAGGTTTTCTTCCCCTTTTTCCTTTGTTTTCGCATACTGCGTAATGAGAGCATCCGAATCTTCCTTCATGTCATAAACAGCATCCGCCAGGTCCTCCCCTTTAATCTTCCACTCTTCCTCTTCACCACTGGTCATTTGAATCGACCAATTTTTCATAGAAGATTTAGTGATGCTATCTAATTGATCCTCGTCCCAGTATTTATCATTAATGGCATCCATTTCTTCTATGATTTCATCCGTTTCTTCCCAATAATCCTCCTGGACAACATCGTCTTCCGTTATATTCGACAGTTTAAAAAGCGCCGTATCCGTCGTGTCGCTTATTTCTTCTGCGTAGTTTTGCACTTCATCAAATTCTTCTTCATCGTATGTTTCTCCGCAAGCTGCTAATCCAAGAACAAATAACAAACTGATAAACAGCAGTAATAATTTTCTCATAGAACCGTCCTTACAGTTAATATTGTGTTGTGCAGTATTGTATCATAAACAAGTTTTTTTAGAAAAACAAGTTTTCCCAGTTGTCTGTCTCCCATCATGCAAGTAGACATGCCTTTCTATACAGGGATGCAGCTATTAAACGTTTAAAGATTATAGGCTTAAAGTTTTTTAGCAAACTACTCATTGCATAATAATAAATAGTGAACGTTTTGCCAATCCTTTTCGTCTTCGTTTACTATCCTTCTGTCACGCTTACCCTTTGCAATTGCCTAGTCAGGAGATAACTACTGTATTTCATCGTAATTTGAATAATAGGTCCGAGCGCAAAAGCGATAATTACTGTTCCTATACCAAGTGGCCCGCCTAGTAGAAAACCGCCGACTGCAACTAACACTTCCATAATCGTACGGGCTACAGCAATACTGAGATTCGTCTTCTTAACGATTAAAAGCATGAGACTGTCCCGCGGTCCTGCACCCAAGTTAGCCGAAATATAAGTACCGCTTCCCACTGCAAGCAAAAAAACACCGAGAACGAAAGTGATAAACTGAAGAAACAATGTATTAGGATCAGGAATAAGCCAGTTATAAAAGTCAATAAATAAACCGACAAAAATCATATTAGCAAACGTCCCAGCTCTGGGAAATTCACGCAAACCGATGGAAGCCACAATAATTACAACGATTCCGACAATAATGGACCACAGGCCGATACTCAAACCGAGCTGTCGAAACATGCCGACATGCAAGACGTCCCATGAGCCGACACCAAACGTCTGCCCTTTTATCGTCAAGGCAGCGCCAAGTCCAAGAATCGCGAGTCCAGCAAAAAAGAACACCCACCGCAGCATTATATCTTTCTTCATACTTCCACCCTTTTCATGACTACGATAAATTTCAAACAAGATATTAACTGTATCATAATTATGCTTCTTGCTGAAAGTTTATTGCTTGCTTCATAGACCAATGTTGCAGACTTAAGCATCGGTGCTCTTGTACAATTTTTTCAATAAACCCAACAATAGATGTTGCTCATCTTGGCTTAAAGCATCGAATTGAGATGCTTGGAATTTCTCTTGCTGTGGTACGACATTTTGATATATCTCTTTTCCTGCTTCTGTCAATTTAATTCGTTTCTCTCTCCATTCACGTTCCCGTTGTATAAGTCCCATGTTTTCCATTTTGCCGATCAGTTGTGTAATATTTCCTTTAGTCACCAGCAATTTCTCCCCCAATTGTTTTTGAGTGAGAACCTGATTCAACCCTATATGCACTAAAATATCAAACTGAGCTGCAGTTAAATCCCATTCTTTCAGATGCTGATTACTGAGACGAACACTATGATTAAAAAAGCGGGATAAATAATACCATAATAGAAGACCTCGCCGTTTGTCTGTAGAAGACAATGCATAATCGTCTCCAAATATTCTCTCCATATTGTCACCTCACTTCATGTATGCTACAGTCACTTTATAAATAAACTGAACATCTTGTCTACCATTATTAGTATAACATGAGTGAACACTTTAGCTATCTCTATACAGATAATTGTTAGATTAAGAGGAGGGAGTTCGACATGGAAGAAAAAGGATTAACTTGGCTCGAAGCATTTTATGATTTGATTTATGCTGCTGCTATTTCAGAGACAATGAGTTTATTAATATATGAAGAAGAAGGTTTAATACCTCTGGAAAATCTTCTCAAATTTGTTTTGATTTTTATCCCCATCTGGTGGGCTTGGGTAGGACAATCTTTATTTATAAATCGGTTTGGAAAAGATTCGGTATCCCAACGTTTATTTATGATTATTCAAATGGCATTTGTTATATTGATGACGGCTAGTTTGTCTGTACACTTTGACCGTTATTATGCCCCTTTTCTCATAGGCTATTTGGGAATTCGTCTTCTGGTAGCTGTGCAACATCTCTGGGTGAAGAAAAGAAATAACATAAAAGATACAGATGCTGCAAAATATTTAGGTTACGGATTTTTGGTCGGGATTGTCGTTTCGTTAGCCTCCATATTTTTTGACTCCTGGATGCGATATTTTGTACTGTATCTCGGTATTTTTATTGATATGCTTATCCCTGTATTCGGGCGGAAATTTTTATTTAAAACACCTATCGATACTTCACACTTATTAGAACGATTCGGATTGTTCACCATTATTTTATTTGGCGAGTCCATCATCAGCATTATCGCAGATTTACATCTGGAGAAAGGAGAATGGACAGCCATTGCTTTTGCCCTCGTATCATTTGTCATTATCATTTCTTTATGGTGGCAATACTTTGACAATCTGGAACAAAAAATTGATAAAAACATGCAATCTACAGGACAAAGCATTATATACGGTCATCTGTTTATCTATATGTCCTTAAGTATCATTGCTTCTGCTATCCAGCTCGTCTTTTTGCATGACATACGATATTGGTTTGTCGTTTTGCTGGTTTTCTTAGCAACAGGTATTTATTTTCTCTCTACTACCCTCGTTTTTCAAAAATATAAATTCAAAGAACACCGTTTGAATAAAAATCATCTGAGCATATTTTTAGGGATTCTGGCTATTTTTATAACATTAGATATATTGATGATGGTTCCAGAAATAATCATTTTTATACAAGCTGCCATTTTCTTTGCTATATATGCATGGGCAACTACACGAAGCAAACAGCAGACATAAAAAGAAGCAGCGAATTTTTCGCTGCTTCTTTACACTATTCAAAATGTATTACTCATTTGCATTAAATGCATCTCGCTGTGCTGCTGCGTAAGTCCCCATCACGTTTTGATAGCCAGGAAGATGGCTGGAAATTAAATTACCGAAACCTTCTGCATCATTTCGCCAATCCCGCTGCAATTCTCCAGCTACGCTAAACCAATTCATCAACTGTACGCCGCTGTGGGCCATACGCATTAAAGCTGCATCTGCTACTTGTTGGCTTGAGGTACCAGAAGCATCAACCACTGCAAACACCTCATATCCGGCATTCAAAGCTGAAAGTGCAGGAAAAGCTACACAAACATCTGTCACAACGCCAGCAATAATAAGCTGTTTCTTACCAGTTGCTTCCACAGCTTTAACAAAGTCGTCGTTATCCCAAGCATTTACTTGCCCGGGACGGGAAATTTTAGGAGCTTCCGGAAATTTCTCTTCAAGTTCTTGCATAAGAGGGCCATTGGGGCCATTTTCAAAGCTTGTAGTTAAAATAACCGGCAAATCAAAAAACTCAGCCGTATCTGCTAAAGCCAGAATGTTATTCTTGAATTCGTCCACCCCATAATCACGAACCAGACCAGACATTAATCCAGTTTGGTGATCCACCAACAGCACTGCTGCATCTTCTTTATCCAAACGATTATATAAATCAGACATTTGATACGCCTCCTTGAAGTTTTTAAATGAGCTCACCTTGAGGAAAAATAGGCGGAAACTCATTCAATTATCAGTTTACTTATAAACTGATAAACTGTCAACAGTTGAATACAATTTGCATTTCAATAAGTTTATAGGTAAACTGATTGTAAAATAAACACTGGAGATTGACAGCCATTTTTTAAGAACCTGCTTCAACAAAACAACATTATTTTCAAGTTAGATCTATCAAACAAAATATAAATACAAACGGCAGATTCATTTCGGCAAATGCGGGTATGGATAATTAAATTAATTGAAATGAAAAATATTATAAATAAAAGGAGCGTTAATATGTTTACTATAGGTGTTGCAGCAAGTATAGGTATATTGCTGATTCGATGAGTCGTCGGTTTTACTTTCATGGGACACGGAGCACAGAAGTTGTTCGACTGGTTTGGTGGCGGTGGAATTCAAGGAACAGCTGGCTTTTTTGAATCGATTGGAGTAAAGCCTGGTGCGTTTATGGCCGGTATGGCAGGTTTATCAGAATTTGGTGGAGGGTTGTTATTGGTATTAGGACTTCTAACGCCTTTAGCTGCTTTGCTATTAATTGGCACTATGCTGATGGCTATTGTAAAAGTACACGCTGCAAACGGTTATTGGAATGAGAGCGGAGGTTTTGAATATAACCTAACCATAATTGCATTAGCAATTGGCATCGCCTTAACCGGAGCTGGAGTTTACTCACTTGATACCCTGATTTTTTAAAATGAAACGAATAAAGAAAGGATGTTTTCAATGCCCCATACAGATAAAACGATTTTAGTATTTGGAGCAACTGGGAGACAAGGCGGAGGTGTTGCCAAAAAATTATTAGCTGATGGCTGGAAAGTTCATGCTGTTTCTCGCCATCCCGACAAGCGACCGGCACTCGAACTGAAGGAAAAAGGAGCCACCATTGTCCAGGCGGACATGGCAGATTACCAGTCTCTTTTAAAGGCTATGCAAGGAGTTTACGGAGTATATAGTGTTCAACCATTATATACAAATAATCCAGAAATAGAGATTAAGCACGGTAAGGCAATTGCAGACGCCGCTCAACAGGCTAATATATCACATTTTATATATGGATCTGTAAGCGGCGCTGAAAGAGACAGCGGCATTCCTCATTTTGAAAAGAAGTGGGAAATTGAAAAATACGTACGGTCCATTGATTTACCGTTTACAATTATCCGCCCCTCTTTCTTTATGGAAAACTTTAAAAATTTCACTTACCAACAAAACCAAAAGCTAATCCTTCAAGGGTTTATCAAGCAGCATATTAAATTAAAAATGGTCTCCGTCCATGATATCGGCTCTTTTGTTTCCATCGCTTTGCATGAACCGGAAAATTATAAACAGAAAGCTGTTAATATTGCTGGAGATGAAATGAATTTACGTCAAACCGCAGAAGCCTTCAGACATTATTTTAAGGTTCGTTGCGACATTGATTCTTCTGTCAGAGAAGATTTTCAAAAGAACAAAATGTTTCAATGGTACGAATCAGACGGGTACCAGGCAGACATTCCTAAACTTCGTCATATATATCCGTCATTACTTGATTTACCATCTTGGTTAGAAACTTCCAATTGGTATCCTTTCAGTTAATATAAGACGGCACTTCCATAGTTGCCAAATTTTGAAAGATATATTCGTTGTCATGACTTGCAGGACTTGACTTGTTTATTTTATTATTCAGATGTCTCTTGAATGTGGATATCAGCGTCATGGACATTTATAAATACATTTATAATAAATAAAATGATTCCAAGTGCCAGGGCGCCACCCCCACTGAATGTAAAAAGATGTGCGAATCCGACAGCACTTGGAATTTGTACCATAAACATACTAATCAGTAAAATCGGTAAACCAATATTATACAGCCAAAAAGTCCATGTTCCTAATATACTTTCCCCTGCCTTTGGGTAGGCCGTGTAAACTAAACCGATGATTGCTGTTGAAGCCCATCCTACTAAATTAACGTGTGCATGTGCTGCAGCCCAATGTAATTGAATAGTTGCAGACATGAACAGACCAATAAAGATGCCAATAATAAAATATAAAACTGCCAGTTTAATCCATTTTGCCCCCATGCAAACATCTCCTTCGATATTTAGTAAGCGCTTACATTTATGATAGCAATATGTTAAAATAAAGTCAAGATGTTGACTTTTTATGATGCTCAAGTTAACCATTACTTTTTAAAGAAATAATCCATTCTAATAGGAGGAAAAAATGCAAGATAAGGATACTATTTTAGCTGAAGTTTCTCTGGATATTATTCGGGTTGCAAATTTATTGGAAAGATTGGGTGGTCAATACGCTCAAGAAGGAGAGTTAGGGAGTGTTCAACAATATATGATTTTATCTATGTCATCTTTTGAAGAAAGCATCTCGATGAGTGATATCCGTCAGAACACATTAGTTACAAAGCAGGCTGTAACGGGAGTAGTAGAAAGAATGAGTGAAAGAGGATATGTAAAAACATATAAGGACACAGAAGACCGTAGAGTGACGCGTGTCTGCATCACGTCAAAAGGCAAAAAAACATTAAAAACAATCTTTCCTAAAAGAGTGGAAGGAAATCGAAAAGCCTTCTCCATTTTAAGTGAAAATGAAATTTTACAATTAAGCGATATTATAGCAAAATTAATCTCGAACATAAACCCATGACAGCTATATGCACACATTAATTACCGTTTACGTTGCTTCCTAACTAATTTCATTTTTAATATTAGTTATCATTATTAAATAAGTGCAGGATTAGCTTAAGCTAATCGTTAATCAAAAATCCTGCACTTAGATAAGCAGACTTTTTAATTTCGACGCAAATCGTATACTATTTAGCAAACCGAGTTTTTATGGACGACGGTTTTTTTAAAATTAAAAATCTAAATGATACTTCACTGACGTTGTTCGAAAATCATTAAATATATTCTCTGTGGTAGTTGATGTCTTTCTAATTATTGGTAGACAACTTCGGACTTATAATGCATCGCGCAATAACATTTTCCCGTAAAGAAATTAGCTATTATTCTTTTCGTCAAAGAACTCCATTGCTTGTTCTGGAACGTCCTCCTCATCCATCTCCTCATAAGAGATAACTTCATCTTTCCTATAATACACTTGTAAAAAAGCACCTTGTTTTAACTTTTTCCCAGCTGAAAAGGGAAAATTTTCCTCGTCTCCATTTTTATCAAAACCCATTAAATGATATTCATATCGAGTGTCATCCGCTTTCTCATTTTCTTGCTTCTCGCTTTCATCATCTATTTCTACGAAGTATTTAGCAGAACCAATCTTTTGGAAAGGTTGAGGCGAACAAACAGCCAACAATGGTATCACGGTTCCCATACTTAAAACAAAATTTTTTTCACTCATTCTTCCTCCTTTTCAATTGCATTATGCTTTTGTTGCTTACTGATAATACAATCATAATAGAAATTTGTGAAAAGGGAGATTTATTTTCCTTGCAGAAACCTTACGAATTTGTCACTTTAGATTGATTGCTGAAAAAGAAACCAATGAAATATCCATTCAATAAATCATCCAGAGCAATTCTACTTACGATTATGTTGCGCTCTGATTCCTGACAACTTATCAAAATAAAAATAACATACTTTTCTTCTCAAGAGAACCAAGAGCACATGAATAATTAAAGCAACAATAAGCAGACTCAATAGAAACATCATAATAACCTGGATCCAAACATTAAAAGCATAATAAGCAGAGTCTATATCCAACGTGGAGTAACGTATGATGATTGTAAATAATTGAGACGTCAACCACAGCGCCATTAAAGCAAACCATCTCGTCAACAAAGCGCTCCCCCAGGATTTTTCAGTGCGGGATTTTACCAAGTGAAAACGAAGTATTGTCGATCCTATTGTATTTCCATTGAAGACGAATGGTTGCACAAATTGTAACAGGAACATACCAGTTGCCATGTATACCGAATAAATAATCGGGTCATCCCACCTGAGAAAGAAAGAGAAAACAAACCAGCTCACAGTAACTAAAACATAGTCTGTCAGAATAGCTAATAATTGAGGCAATGGACGTACTACATCTTCCTTCAAAACACGTTGCGATTTTTCCATCACATCTTTCTGAGACGGAAGCAGCGCCAATATTGCTGGAGCGACGAGATACCCAGCGACAGCTCCTGTTGTGTTTAACAGTAAGTCATTGACGTCAAACAAACGATAAGGGCAATTATATATTCCGTATAACCCCGTTATCTGTGTTGTTTCAAAAAATAGCGAAATCAGAAAACCAATAAGCAGCATACGAATTGCTGTCATTGTACGTGGATGAAAATACTTCATAAACACCCCGAGAGGAAATAATATAAGCACATTTAGAAAGGACGTCAGAAACGAACCATGTCTGAAAAAGTTGATGTAGGTTGAAAGCTCCGACCAGACAATATGACTTTCTTCGAATATTTCATAAAGAAAATAAAACGGGATAAGCTGAAAATGATTTGTACCGACTTCCTGTAAAGCACATGTATCGCGCACCTCAGGCAAGGGAAGAATAACCAAAAAATAAGCAGACAAAGCATAAAAGATAAATGAAAATATAACCAATGTGTACCAAAAACTTAAAAATCCGTATTTCCGATAATTATGTATAAGCCAGGGAATTGCCGTAAAGAGACCGATAAATAAAAGCACCACCACAGCAGTTATTATGGGAGTAGCGTATATGGACATCATAGATTTAAACACTCCAATCTTCACAACAGCATTTAAAGAAACACCTGTATACGAACATAATATTCAGAGCTAACTCCCATCAGGGTGTTAAAGCATAGTTGTATCAATATTCACTCCACTTTGCTGAGTGAACAGGTTGATAAGAAGCCATTTTTTCTAATAATTCTCTTGGGTCTGAAGATACAATCATCATGTCCCGATAATCTTCATTCATAAACCCTTGTTCAATAGTATGCTCCAGCAGTTTGATTAACGGATCGAAAAAATGATTCACATTCAATAATCCACAAGGTTTTGCATGATAACCGAGCTGCGACCAGGTAAACACTTCAAACCATTCCTCTAGCGTTCCAGATCCTCCAGGCAAAGCAACAAATCCATCTGCTAATGCCGCCATTTTTGATTTGCGCTCATGCATGGTACTTACTACATGCAAATCCGTTAATTGGTTGTGAGCTATTTCAACAGCTTTTAACTTCTCAGGGATTACCCCTATCACCTTACCTCCACCGGATAAAGAAGCGTCCGCTAACGCCCCCATACAACCAACTTGAGCCCCGCCATAAATTAAAGTTTTCTGGTTCTTCGCCAACTCCTCCCCAAACCTTTCCGCTTGTTCTATGTAAACACTGTTTGTTCCCGAACTCGAGCCACAAAATACAGCAAAATTATTCATTTCCATTTCAGTCACACCTTCGTTTTTCATTCTATAGATATCTGCTTGCTAGTTTATGCTTATGTTCCAGGTAGATTTCTTCCAAATCAATATCGTATGTATCTGCAATGACAGCTATATTACTCAGGACCTCTCCGTGATTTATAATATTCAACTATCCATTTTCGAAACTCTTTCGCGCCCCTCCCTTAAAGAAACTTCTTCGGAAGTCTGCCTTGAACAAAAAGTTCAAAACGCTTGTATACAGTTTCTAAGGTTTTCTTTTTATCTCTGGATAACATGCTCTTTACCTTATCTATATTTAGTATAACATGCCCACTCATTTGATTAGAAATACTAGAGAAACCCATCTGAAGAAGCGAAAAAACTTTCTCACAATAAATAACTCAGTATCATTATGGCCCAAAAAAGATCTGCCATAAAAGCAGATCTTTTAACATACCCCTTATAAATGCTTATTCAAGTTATTTGTTTCAAACAGCTTACTCATATATTTTCTATAATGGTTTTCTTTACACATACTCATGATATTCGTTAGGGTCCTGACCTTCTACACGACCATCTTCCCCTTTATCCAAAGCATCCATTGTTTTCATATCTTCTCTGGTTAATTCAAAGTCCATACTACGAATATTCTCTTTTTGATGCAAGGGATTGTTGGATTTTGGGATTGTGAATACACCGGCTTGATAGTTCCAGTTTAAAATAATCTGTGCTGGAGATTTATTGTATTTATTCGCAATCTCTTTGATCGTAGCATTTTCAAGCACATCATTTAGATAGCCGCGGCCAAAAGGACTCCACGCTTCTGTCAGAATACCCCTTTTTTTATTTTCTTCCACCATACGATTATTATTAAAATACGGATGACGCTCCACCTGGTTTGTAGCAGGAGTCACTCCTGTTTTTTTGATAATCTTGTCCAGATGTTCCGGTTCAAAGTTGGAAACACCAATCGTTCTGAGTAATCCTTGTTTTTGGGCATCCACTAAAGCCTGCCAAGCTTCTGCATATTTACCGTCTTTAGGGTTCGGCCAGTGAATTAAATACTTATCAAAATATTCTAATCCAGTACGGCGCAGAGATTCCTGAATAAAGATGAACGCCTCGTCGTATTCATGATGAGAGCCGGGAAGTTTTGCACTGACTAAAATGTCTTCTCTGGGAAGTGCAGAACGACGCACCGCTTCCCCGACAATCCCTTCATTATTATAGTTTGTTGACGTATCAATTACACGATATCCGGCATTTAAAGCATTTAAAATTTCAAATGTTCCTCTATCTCCATTGAGTCCAATCGTACCTAATCCAATAAACGGAAGTTCTGATCCATCATTTAGCAGAAAATTATATTGTTCAAGGGTCAAAATCTCATCTCCTTTTGAAAGTTATAATGCAAGATATTGATATACATTATTTTTAACTGACTGTCCATACAGAACCAGCAAGTTTTCTTCGATTAAATTACAATATTGAACTTTTCGAGACCTTGCTAAATTCTCTATATTTATAATACCCATAGAAAAAAGAGTTTAAACAACGACCGTAAAAGGTGGTTATACCTGGTTATCAGCTCCCTCATATATTTGATTATTAACATGGATTAAAACATGTTTCATTTTCAAAAGAGCAATCGTAGCGCTTACAACTTTATTCATAACGTGCTAAAATAAAAATAAGGGATTCAGAGAAAGAGCAAGAATAAAAAGGAAACCAAAATAAATTTGCTATAGACTTTTATTATAAAGAAGGTGATAACCGCAAAGACAATGATAAAACAAATGGACTTTTTGTATCCTTACACAAAATAAATATATGGCAACTATAACAACTCAGCTTTATTTAGCAGGTTCATTTTGGTTGTCCTTACACTTTATAGATAGAAACAGATGAAGTAATAAATCATTTTAGGAGGGCTTAAAATGAGTAG
Source organism: Pseudogracilibacillus sp. (assembly GCA_035301305.1). Classification (GTDB taxonomy): domain Bacteria; phylum Bacillota; class Bacilli; order Bacillales; family Amphibacillaceae; genus Pseudogracilibacillus. Next base: position 3,494 of record DATGUO010000058.1, on the reverse strand, counting down.
TATAACAGCTACAGGTAAACGTGGTTTTGGTTCCTTCTTGTGGGATTATTTGACAACAGTGGATCATAAGAAGATTGCTCATCTTTATATTGCAGGAGGTGCTTTCTTCTTTATTCTTGGAGGAATTGAAGCATTAATTATCCGGATTCAGCTTATTCGTCCGGAGAACGATTTTGTCAGTGCCGGTGTCTACAACGAAGTCATCACGATGCACGGAACCACCATGATTTTCCTTGCAGCCATGCCGATTATGATTGGAATAATGAACGCAGCTATCCCTCTGCAAATAGGGGCTCGTGATGTAGCATTTCCATTTTTAAACTCACTTAGTTTCTGGCTGTTTATGTTTGGTGGTTTATTGTTAAACGTCAGCTTTATGGCCGGAGGAGCGCCTGATGCTGGTTGGACAAATTATGCCTCCCTGGCAATGAACTCTTCCGGACATGGAGTAGACTACTATATTGCAGGTCTGCAGATTGCCGGAGCTGGTACATTAATGGGTGGGATTAACTTCCTGGCCACCGTTGTGAATATGAGAGCTCCCGGTATGACCTATATGAGAATGCCTTTATTTACTTGGGCATCTTTTATTACAAGTGTTTTGATCCTTTTCGCGTTCCCGGCGCTCACCGTCAATCTATTTTTACTCATGTTTGATCGGATGTTCGATTCGGCTATTTTTGATGTAGCCTTGGGCGGAAATACGATTATTTATCAACATTTATTCTGGATATTCGGCCACCCGGAAGTCTATATTCTCATGCTTCCTTTCTTTGGAGCATTCAGTGATATTTTCTCCACCTTCGCGCGAAAAAGATTATTCGGATATACTGCGATGGTATTTGCCACAATGATTATTGCTTTCTTAGGCTTTATGGTCTGGGCTCATCACATGTTTACAGTTGGTCTCGGACCAGTAGCGAATTCCATCTTCTCCGTGGGAACGATGGCGATAGCTGTCCCAACTGGTATTAAAATCTTTAACTGGTTATTTACTATCTGGGGAGGGCAGCTGAAAATTAATTCTGCTGTTTTGTGGTCCTTGGCGTTTATTCCTTCTTTCACCATTGGTGGGATGACCGGCGTCATGCTTGGTTCTGCCGTAGCCGATTACCAATATCATGACACGTATTTCGTCATTGGTCACTTTCATTATGTTATTGTGGGAGGAACCGTGTTTGGTATCTTCGCTGCCTTGCATTACTGGTGGCCCAAAATGTTCGGACGAGTACTTAACGAAGCCATGGGACAAGTTACCTTCTGGTTGTTTTTTATCGGTTTCCATATGACGTTCTTTATCCAGCACTTCCTGGGGCTTATGGGCATGCCGCGCAGATACTGGGTATTCTTACAAGACCAGGGGCTGGAATTAGGAAACGTCATCAGTTCTATCGGTGCTTTCCTTATGGCTGCAGGAGTGATTGTGTTTATGTATAACGTGATCCACACAGCAGTTAAAGCAGAAAAAGCTTCTGCAGATCCGTTTGACGGGCGCACCTTGGAATGGACCATTTCTTCTCCGCCTCCATTTTATAACTTTGAACAGTTGCCATTAGTTAGAGGGCTTGACCCATTATGGATTGAAAAAATGGAAGGAGACGGTAAAATGTCTCCTGGTGAACCGCTGGATGATGTGCATATGCCTAACAGTTCCTTCTTGCCATTCTTAATGGGCTTAGGTTTCTTCGTCGCAGGATTCGGATTCATTTACCAAACGGACCATGTATTATGGTATCTCGCTTTATATGGAGGAATGGCATTTTCCATTGGATGTATGGTCGTCCGGTCTCTAAAAGACGATTATGGTTACTATATTTCTAAAGAGGAACTGCAAAAAGCAGTGGAGGATGAAGCAAACTAAATAGAAGAACGTTATTTATGAAGAGCTGATTTTAATAAAATCAGCTCTTTTTGTATGCCAAATATTTTTATCCGTGATTTAAATCACAGTATATTACTTGCTTTTCTTATATCCTGAATAATTAAGAAATATGGATTGCATAAGGATAAATATAGCTGTTTTTTATGACGAGCAATATCCTGTTCGTTATTGCAGCTGGCATCGTACTTGGATGGCAGTGAATCAATAGAATTAAGATTAAGAAAACAAAGCAGCACAAAATCATTTATCTAATCCGAAAATCATCCGTCGATACGTAGGAGGCCGTTGTTGTGGAAGAGGCGAAAAAGGCACTAATTGTTGATAACGAGCAAAGACTTCGACATTTAATGTGTATATATTTAGAACGAGAAGGATTTAAGGTGGAAGAGGAAACATCAGGCTGGAAGGCTTTGGAAAAAGCTTTAACAGACACTTACAATATAATTATGGTAGACATCACATTACCCGACATGAATGGAATAGAAATTTGTAAAGCGTTGCGTAAGGAAAAATCCACTCCTCTCGTTATGCTGACAAAAAATGGAGAAGAGCACACCCGTATTCAAGCATTTGAAGCGGGAGCAGATGATTATATTACGAAACCTTTCAGCCCAAGAGAAGTGATTTTACGCATCAAAGCTATCCTAAGAAGAACAGAAAAAGACAAAGAAACAAATATAGATTTTCTTGCAAATAATTTAATTGTTTTTCCCGATTTGTTTATTAATCTTGATGCACACCGTGTTACAGCAAATGAACAAACAGTGACCCTCACACCAAAAGAATATAAATTGCTTGTATTTTTAGCGGAATATCCCGATACCGTACATTCCAGAGAAGAATTATTGGAAAAAGTATGGGAATATGAATCTTTTGATGATCCAAGGACTGTCGATACACATATTAAACGTTTACGGGAAAAATTGTATACCACGTCAAAAAGAGCAGGAGAAATGATAGTCACTGACTGGGGCGTGGGGTATAAACTTACATCTGGAAATTTATACTGATTTGTCACTTTATGTTCAAAGTTTCTTACCGTAAGTAAGCTGAACTATGTAACAAGTAAAAAGGCTTTTGATATCAAATACAGAACAATTGTAGAAGAAACTCAAATAAGCAGATAGATTCCTATAAAGAAGGTGGAATAATGTCTAAACGTGTGAATATTTATAAAGAAATAGGCGGAGAAAAAACCATGAAACAACTTATTCAGTGTTTATATACACGTATCGGAAATAATGAGACGTTGTTGCCGATATTTCCTGATAATCTTCAAGAATCTGCAAGGAAGCAATACTTATTTTTAACGCAATTTTTGGGAGGCCCTCCTCTATACTCTCAGGAAATTGGTCCTCCCATGCTGCCTTACAGACACGCACCATTTGAAATCACGCCGGAGCGTCGCGATGCTTGGCTTCATTGCATACACAGAGCACTCTTGGATGTGGGTGTTGAGGATCCTTATTTTTCAGAAATAATAAGAAGATTAACCATCCCGGCATACCGAATTATGAATACGCCTGACTCTTGATCGAAAACAGAAATGCATGTTGATTGTATGCGATGCTCTTTTAACTGAGCCAATCAGCATTTTTGAGACGACTATTGG
>DATGUO010000057.1:0-26787 GCA_035301305.1 Pseudogracilibacillus sp. | reverse complement strand
TTTTTAAACAAATAAACAAGTCAGTTGCGTTGCTTCCTGCATATGTGCAACGAAGGCTTTGCTATTAAAAGTTAAGCAAATCCAAGTTTCCTGCCTATTTCAGTTAAAATCCAAAAATAATTGCGGATTTGTGATAGAATAGGGAATGTAAACGCAATCAAATAATTTTTAAATAGATATTGGAGAGAAATGCAGATGTTGGAACATGGTCAGTTTTGGAGAAATAAAGCTTTACGCGAACACGTTGCAGTCGTAGATGGTAAGATAGCACCGACAATTGTGCTGGAGAATTGTACATATTTAAATGTTTTCACAAAAAAATGGTTGAAAGCGAATGTCTGGATTTACCAAGACCGAATCGTATATGTAGGTGACCGGATGCCTGAAAAGACAGAGGGAACCGAAATCATGGAATGTACCGGTCAGTACGTTGTGCCTGGTTATGTGGAGCCGCATGCTCACCCGGTTCAATTGTATAATCCGGAAATGTTTGCGCGCCATGCAGCAACATATGGTACAACTACCTTCATTAATGACAATTTGTTTTTATTAAAATTATTAGAAAAAAAGCAGGCTTTTCAATTAATGGATGATTTTAATCAATTGCCTGTGTCGATGTTTTGGTGGGGCCGTTTTGATTCTCAGTCAATGCTGGCAAATGAAGAAGCTATTTTTAACACAGCGGATATACTGGACTGGATTCATCATCCGTCTGTTGTTCAAGGCGGAGAACTCACTTCCTGGCCTGAATTATTAGCAGGAGATGACCGGTTACTGTATTGGATCCAGGAAACTAAAAAACAGCGTAAAAAAATAGAAGGTCATTTTCCAGGTGCGTCGAAGGACACGTTAACTCGATTGAAGCTGCTTGGTGCAACTGCAGATCATGAATCGATGACGAAAGAAGAAGTGATGCGACGCCTGGAATTGGGGTATCATGCTGCTTTACGTCATTCTTCTATTCGCCCGGATTTGGCTGCTATTTTGGAAGAATTAATTGACGATGAATTTGCTGCGTATGATCAGCTTATGTTTACAACAGATGGATCAACTCCTTCCTTTATTGAAAATGGAGTTATTAATCAATGTCTTGACATTGCTATGGGAGCAGGAGTTCCGCTGGAGGAAGCATATCGAATGGCCAGTTATAATGTTGCAGCATATTATGATATGGATCATTTACTCGGCAGTATTGCTCCAGGTCGGATTGCTCATCTTAATATTTTATATGAAAAAGATGATCCTAATCCATTTAGTGTGCTGGCCAAAGGAGAATGGATTAAAAAAGATGGCGTTCCTATAGAGAAAGAGAATCAAATCGATTGGGAAAAATACGGACTGGAAAAAGCCGTTTTTGATTGGGAACTAACAGAAGATGATTTTCAATTTTCCATTCCGGTCGGTATCAAAATGATAAATGATGTGATTACAAAACCTTATGCTGTAGAAATTGATATTACAACAGATGAATTATCAGAAGAGTCCCCTGATGCTTTTTTAATGATGATTGATAGGGAAGGTAAATGGTGCGTGAACACGGTGATTCAAGGATTCACTGACCGATTGGGAGCGATTTGCAGCTCTTTTACAACAACCGATGATGTTCTTGTTATTGGAAAAAAGAAAACGGATATGAAGCGGGCGATGGAACGCATGAAAGAAATTGGCGGTGGAATCGTTATCGTTCATGAGGGTGAGATTTTAATGGAGTTACCGCTGCATTTACATGGACAAATGTATCACGGCACGATGGAAGAGTTAATTGAGTGGGAGAAGTCTTGTATCCAATTGTTAAAAGAAGCTGGATATCAATTCGAAGATCCCGTATTTAATTTACTATTTTTATCTTCGACACATCTGCCTTATATTCGGATCAGTCCAATGGGTATCATTGATGTGCTGAAAAGAGAAGTCATTGTCCCGGCGAATATGCGTTAAAAAGCTGTACAGGAGGATATATGAAACGTTCATACATGTGGGGGGTTGTTCTTTTTTTAATAAGTATTCTGTCTATAAGCGCTTGCGGAGAAGACAATAATTCGTCTCAAGATACGGAAGAAGAACATTTCGCTCCCTTTACTGGAGAAGCAATAAAAGAAGAAAATCAACAGCGGGCTGTGGCAGTGATGATGGATAATCAGGAAAAAGCCAGGCCGCAAAGTGGATTGTCGGAAGCGGATATGGTTTTTGAGTTACTGGCTGAAGGTGACATTACGAGATTTATGGCTTTGTATCAAAATGAAGAGCCGGAAGTAGTTGGTCCTGTTCGGAGTGCTCGTGAATATTTTTTCGATATAGCAGATGGATATGATTCGCTGTACGTTTTTTCAGGAGCAGCGAATGACGTTTTTGATGAACTGAAAAAAAGAGACATGGATTATTTGGAAGCAGGAACAGCGGAAGAAAAAGATCGTCTATTTACAAGAGAAGGGTTACGAAAAGCACCGCATAATTTATATTTGCAATTTCCTGCTCTTTTTGAAATCGACTCTCTCCAGTCTAAAGTTCCAGAAACTTCCTATGAGTCGCTTCCTTTTTTACAAGAAGATGAATCGATGCCTGAAGAGATGCGGGTGGAGGAGGCTAGTCATGCAGAAGTGGACATGTTTGATGATGCGCCGGAAATAAACTTTGATTACGATGAGGCAAGTGAGTTGTATACCAGAGTTGAACAAAAGGAAACGACAATTGAATTGGAATCGGAGAAACCCATCCAAATGAAAAATGTTCTGATAGCAGAAACGAAGCATGACAAACTCGATGATGAAGGACGAAGAAAGATTGATATCGAAACCGGTGGAGATGCAACCCTGCTGCAAGAGGGAGAGGCCCGGGATGTTTCTTGGGAAAATCAGGATGGAAGAATTATCCCTGTTTCAGAAGGAGAAGAGGTTCCTTTCCTACCGGGGAAAACCTGGGTTATGTTTGTTCCGGAAAAGGCAACAATCGATTTGAATTAGCAAACAATCTGACCTGATATTGGAGGATGAAGGATGCAAATTGATAAATTAAGAGGAAAACAGCTCGACCAATTTTTCGATGCTATTTTACAATTACAGTCCCGGGAAGAATGCTATCGATTTTTTGATGATGTTGCGACAATGAATGAAATAAATTCACTGTCGCAACGGTTGCAAGTAGCTAAGATGCTTTATGAAGGGAAAACGTATAATACGATAGAAGAAGAAACAAAAGCTTCTACAGCCACCATTTCAAGAGTGCGGCGCTGTTTGGATTATGGAAGTGAAGGGTATCATACAGTTTTGCAAAGGATAACCGAAGCAGAGTTCTGAATCAGGTCGACTGGCTTTACATCAATTGTCTTCATAACAACCTGGATGAAATCGACAACACATTCGATTTGATCCAGGTTTTTTAGCTTTGTTATGTTCGGCAGTAAAAAACATTTTTTCCGGCATAAGTGCAGTGAAGGCCTTTATCATGTAAGTTTATGACGGAGGAGAAGCAGCTGAAACATCCAGATAGCCTGAGAAATCAAAAAAGGATTTCTTTTAAAAAAATGACCATTTCACTAAATTCGCTTCGTTTTTTTTGCTATAATATAATAATGGAGAATGAGTTGGAGGAGTAATCATTGAACTATAATATAGATGAGTGGAAACATGTTTTTAAAATAGACCCTGCAAAAGAAATTTCGGAATCCGCGCTAACAGAATTATGTTATTCGGGTACGGATGCTATTATGGTAGGCGGCACAGATAACATCACATTCGATGCTGTTTTAGAAATGTTATCCCGTGTACGGAGGTTTCCTGTTCCGGTAATTCTTGAAATATCTGAATTAGAAGCGATAACGCCAGGCTATGACTATTATTTTATCCCGATGGTATTGAATAGTAAGGACAAAACTTGGGTAATGGACAAACAACATCAAGCAATTAAAGAATATAAAACGATGATGAATTGGGAAGAAACGATGATGGAAGGGTATTGTATTATGAATGAGGATGCAAAAGCTTTTCAAAAAACAAATTGTACATTGCCTCGCCAAGAAGATGTCTTAGCTTACGCTTTTATGGCAGAACATATTTTTCATTTGCCTATATTTTATATCGAATACAGCGGTGTATTTGGAAACGCCCAGCTCGTGAAACAAGTTAGTGAAGAATTAAAACAGACAACATTATTTTATGGAGGCGGCATTTCGACTGCAGCAGAAGCTCGGGAAATGAGTACTTATGCAGATGTGATTGTCGTGGGAAATAGCATTTATACGAATTTTGAAGAAGCAATGAATACAGTACAAGCAATTAAATAAGGAGCTGAAGAAGTGAGTGTAGCGGAATTATTAGAGTCGCTGAATACCGAACAACAACAAGCAGTGCGTCATACAGATGGCCCTTTATTGATCATGGCGGGGGCAGGAAGCGGAAAAACGCGAGTGCTCACCCATCGTATTGCTTACTTAATTGATGAAAAAGAAGTTCCTTCGAGCAATATATTGGCGATTACGTTCACCAATAAAGCAGCAAGAGAGATGAAATATCGCGTTGGGCAGCTGATTGGACCAGAAGCTGGATCCATGTGGGTATCCACTTTCCACTCCATGTGCGTCCGGATTTTGCGACGGGATATCGAGCGCATCGGATACAGCCGCAATTTTACAATTATAGATGGAACAGATCAGCGTTCTGTTATGAAACAAATATTGAAAAATTTAAACCTGGATCCAAAGCAATATGATCCACGTGCGATGCTCCATCAAATAAGCAACGCAAAAAATGAATTAATCACTCCGGAAAGCTTTGCAGCCAATACGGGGAATTATTATGAACAAAAAGTAGCGGAGGTCTATCAAGCTTATCAAAAAATGCTCCGCAAAAATCAGGTACTGGACTTTGATGACCTGATCATGGAAACTATTCATTTATTTCAACGCGTGCCGGAAGTGCTGCACTATTATCAGCGTCGCTTTCAATATGTTCATGTGGATGAATACCAGGATACGAACAAGGCACAGTACAGTTTAGTGAAGCAACTGGCAAATCGATATCAAAATCTCTGCGTTGTTGGGGATTCGGATCAATCGATTTACCGCTGGCGGGGAGCGGATATTCAAAATATTTTATCGTTTGAAAAAGATTATCCAAATGCGAAAGTTATTTATTTAGAGCAGAATTATCGTTCCACAAGATCGATTCTTGATGCAGCGAACCATGTCATTAATCATAATCTGGGACGGAAACCCAAAAAGTTATGGACAGAAAATGATGCAGGAAACAAAATTCTTTATTATCAAGGGGAATCGGAAAGAGAAGAAGCATTTTTTGTCACCGAAAAAATTCAAGAATTAATCGCCTCCCATGAGTTCACGCCTGAGGACATCGCGGTGTTATACCGAACCAATGCGCAGTCCAGAGCTGTGGAAGATACGTTGATGAAGGCGAATATGAACTATCAAGTAGTTGGTGGTTTGAAGTTCTATGAGCGAAAAGAAATCAAAGATTTACTCGCGTATTTAAGGCTGATTGCCAACCCGGATGATGATATCAGTTTTGAGCGGGTCGTAAATGTTCCGAAACGGGGTATTGGTGCAGCTTCTGTAGAAAAATTGCGCAACTATGGTGCAAAGCATGATTTGTCTTTATTTCAAGTCATCGATGAAGTGGAACAAACCGGCGTTTCAAAACGAGCCCAAAATGCATTGATTGCCTTTCAAACGTTTATGTCCCAGTTGATTCAGCAGCAGGACTTTTTAACGGCAACAGATATGGTAGAACAAGTTTTAGAACAAACAAGTTACGAGGAAATGCTGAAACAGGAAAAGTCGTTAGAAGCGCAAAGTCGTCTGGAAAACATTTCAGAATTTTTAACGGTGACGCAAGACTTTGAAAAAAATGCGGAGGAAGATAAGACACTAGTCTCTTTCTTAACTGATTTAGCTTTAATTGCTGATATTGATAAGGTGGACGAGGAAGAGGAACAAGAAGAAGCGGTCACTCTCATGACGTTACACTCTGCGAAAGGGTTAGAGTTTCCAGTCGTTTTTCTGATTGGTATGGAAGAGAATATTTTCCCGCATAGCCGTACTTTAATGGACGAAGAAGAAATGGCGGAAGAAAGACGGCTGGCGTATGTCGGCATTACAAGAGCAGAGAAGCGGTTGTTTTTAACCCACGCCAATATGCGTACGCTTTATGGCAAAACGAATTTGAACCCGATGAGCCGTTTTATTGAAGAAATACCGGAAGAACTGGTGGAAGGAATGGAAGAGAAAAAGGCAACCATGTTTGGAGGCTTTGCCAAACAAAATACGACTATTCCCAAAAACTCCGCGAAGCAGCAGCCGCCTAAACGTAAAGCAGAAAAAATTCAAACAGGTTCAGAGTCTGCCGCATGGAAAGTTGGAGACAAAGCCCATCATAAAAAATGGGGTGCAGGTACAATTGTGAAAGTGCAAGGGGATGCGGAAGATATGGAACTTGATATCGCATTTCCTGCGCCTGTTGGTATAAAAAGATTGTTAGCGAAATTTGCACCGATAACAAAGCAATAAGAAGGTGGACGATCCATGAATGAAAAAGAAGCAAATCAAAAGATGCAAGCATTAATCAAGCAAATCAATCAGTACGGACATGACTATTATGTATTGGATAAACCATCCGTCCCTGACGCAGTTTATGATGAAAAATTTCAGGAATTGCTCCAGTTGGAAAGTGATTTTCCAGAGCTGGTGAAAGATGATTCACCTACAAAACGCGTGGGGGCAGAACCGCTGGAGTCTTTTCAAAAAGTCGAACATGAAGTTTCCATGCTCAGTTTAGGAAACGCATTTAGCGAAGAAGATATTCGTGCTTTTCACCGCAGGGTTACAGAAGGGTTGCAATCGTCTGTTACTTACATGTGTGAACTTAAGATTGATGGGTTAGCAGTCAGCTTAATGTATGAAAACGGGCGATATGTGCGTGGTGCAACGCGCGGGGACGGGACAGTCGGCGAAGATATCACGGGCAATTTGCGAACAATTAAAAGTGTCCCGTTAACGGTTTCTGAAACAGCAACCTTTGAAGTGCGCGGTGAAGCTTTCATGCCGCATGATTCTTTTTTGCGTTTAAATGAAGCGAGGGAAGAAGCAGGAGAGAACTTATTTGCGAATCCTCGAAATGCTGCAGCCGGGTCGCTTCGTCAATTGGATCCGAATGTCGCATCCCGCAGAAATCTTGATATCTTTTTATACGGTTACGGGTTATGGGAGATAGAAGATATTGATTCTCATAGTGGACGCTTGGATTACATGACAGAATTAGGGTTTAAAATTAATCAAGAGCGTCGTTTATGTTCGACAATCGAAGAAGTAATTGATTATGTCAATTATTGGTCTGAACATCGAAATGATTTAGCGTATGAAATCGATGGGATTGTGATAAAGGTCGATCATATTCCTCAGCAGGAAGAGTTGGGGTATACGGCGCGCACTCCCAGATGGTCCACAGCTTATAAGTTTCCTGCAACGGAATCTGTCACTACAATTACAGATATTGAGTTGAGTGTGGGACGGACAGGGGTCGTTACGCCAACTGCTGTTCTCGAGCCTGTGTTTATCGATGGTTCTACCGTTTCGAGAGCCACCTTGCATAATCAGGATCAGATCAGAGCATTGGATGTCCGATTAGGTGATACGATTATTTTAAAAAAAGCAGGAGACATCATTCCAAAAGTCGTTCGTGTCTTACAAGAAGAGCGGACGGGAGAGGAAGATCCATACACGATGCCGGAAGAGTGCCCTGCTTGCGGGACCCATCTTGTTCATTTAGAAGAAGAAGTAGCGCTTCGTTGTATGAACCCTAATTGTCCTGCACAAATAAAAGAAAGCCTGATTCATTTCGTGTCCAGGGACGCGATGAACATCGACGGACTTGGCGAAAAAGTGATTGAACAATTATTTGAAGCAGCATTAGTCACGTCGATTGATGATATTTACCGGCTGACAAGAGAAGATTTGCTTCCTTTAGAACGCATGGGGGAAAAATCCGTTCAGAATTTATTAACGGCGATTGCTGAGTCTAAATCCAATTCTTTAGAAAAATTATTATTCGGTTTAGGCATTCGATTTATCGGTGCAAAAGCAGCTCAGATTTTAGCTGTAGAATTTTCTACGATGGAACGATTAAAAGCCGCAACATTTGAAGAACTGGTAGCAGTCGACGAAATTGGCGAAAAGATGGCAGATGCCGTGACTCAATTTTTCCAAGAAGAAAAAGTGCTTCAATTAATTGCTGATTTGGAATCATTAGAGGTCAATATGATTTATGCCGGGCGGAACAAGCAAACGACCGATGAAACCGCTGCTGCTTTATTTGCGGACAAGACCATCGTGTTAACTGGAAAGCTCGAACAGCTCACGCGCAGGGAAGCAAAAGACTGGTTAGAAGCAAATGGAGCGAAAGTGACGGGAAGTGTAAGTAAAAATACTGACATTGTCATCGCAGGAAAAGAAGCAGGTTCTAAGAAAGATCAAGCGACCGAATTAGGCATCTCAATTTGGGATGAAGCTACGTTGGCAAGTCGAATGAATGAGGTGAAATAATGAAAAAACAACTTTTTCTCTTATGTTGTTTTTTACTCGTTTTAGCAAGCTGCGGTACCAAAAAAGAAGATGACAAAGTAGTGCAGGACGAAGAAGAATCGGAACAGGAAGTATCGATTATTCCAGAGGATTCTTTATCCGAAAACCAATATAAAATGCTGCTGCCTTTTAAGCCGAGTGAAGCGCGCAATACATTGACGAATCAAATTTCCAATCGAGTGGATATTGATGAATTTGAACAAGGGCTGCGCCGTCATTCGACAGATACATTTGACCCGGATAAGTACGTATTTGAAGAAGGGCAGTATTTAGATGAAGACACAATTTACGATTTAATTGAAGATATAAACCCGGATGTGGATGAAGACGACAGCAAGAAAAAGCATCAGGATAATCCACGGGTTTTCTCTCATGTGTTAGAACAGAACTTCTTAAAGCAGAGTGATGATAATGAAGTTGACTTATCTGGTATTTCCATTGGTATTGCGCTAAAATCCGTTTACGAGTTCGAAACGGAAGATGGAGGCCCTTATTTTGAAGATATTTCAGAAGAAGAACAACAAAAAGTCGGCGAAAAAGCAGCTCAGAAAGCATTAGATGAAATCAGGGATACAGAAGGGCTGGAGAATGTCCCTGTTATGATTGCTTTATTTTCCGAAGAAGAAGAATCATCGCCTGTACCAGGTCATTTTATGCAAAAGACCAACGTGGCTAAAGATGAAGATGAGGTTGGTAAATGGGAGAATATTACAGAAGAACATATTTTGGTACCTTCAGATGAAGCAAAAGATGAACATAATGAGGATCATCAACAAGTAGAAGCATTGGGGGAAGAGATAGAAGATTACTTCCCTAATTATGTTGGAATTACGGGGGATGCTTTTTACGTAGATGAGGATTTGAAGAAATTGTCGATGGAACTGCCTGTTGAATTTTACGGCAAGGTAGAAGTAGTTGGATTTACACAATTTTTATACGGGCAAGTGCAAGAAATCTTTCCGAATCATTATGACTTAGAATTAACGGTTACTTCAAGCGACGGTGTAGAAAGTGTGATTTATCAAAAAGCCGGCGAAGAGAAACCGGAAGTTCATATTTTTCATTAAGACTCCAATAAAAGCCTTTATTTGCTGTAGAAAGTGAATAAAGGCTTTTTTAAATGGCTCATTCGGTTATGTGGTCATATGTCGCTTCAATTACTCGTTTCTCTCTTTTATTTGTTGGGTTCTCTATTGAAATAGATGATTTTGAATATAATCTGTAACAGACAGCAACTTGACTTGCTCTTCTATTGTCTCTTATCCACAATAGGATGTTTTAATTTTTATGAATAGCCCATATTGTCTCTATTTGTCAGAAGGGTTATGATAGATAGGAAGAAGCTTTCACTCTGATTATGCCAGGGGATGGACAGCAGCTCGGAACCTTAGTACAATACAAATAATGGTATTGGTTATCGTCAACAATAAGGGGAGGAGCGAAACAATGAATATATCAAAAGAACTTTCAGATATTCAAGATATTCATCAGCTGGCCGAAAAATTAAGCAGTCATTTACAAAAAGCAATTATTATCGAAAATCGAAATTTCGAACTAATCGCGTACAGTGCCCCTCCAGGATTTTCTTTTGACCCTGTCCAACAAAAGACGATTCTTACAAAGCGTTGCCCGTTGTATGTGATTGAGTGGTTAAAGAAAGAAGGAGTTGTGAAACGCTTAGAGGAGAACAATCACCCTATTCGTCTTCACCGCATGGAAGATATCGACTTTTACGAACGGGTCGTCATCAGTTTAAAATATGATGGGCGTCTGCTGGGATATCTCTGGATTTATGAAGCAGCGCTGCTTACAAGTGAAGATCTTGCTTTTTTAACAAATATTGCTCCTCATTTAGGGGAAAGCCTATTTCAGAAACAACACGTAGAAGAAAACAACCAGCAGGAATTCATCTGGCAGCTGTTAAATCACGAATATACCAGTGAAACGGAAATGCTGGAAGAAGCCAAAAGTTTTTCCATGTATTTCCCCAAGCAGTACAATGTGCTCGTTTACTCGGTTCGAAATGCAGAATATGTCTACGTATTAGATAAGATAAAAGCTTATTTTAGTCGTACGGGCATTACTTATTATCTAGGTAAGGGCACGGAAATCATCGGTTTAATAGGTGCGGACAGCCAAACAAAACAAGAACAAGCAACTGCTTTATTGATGGAGCAGGTGAATCATTTATTAAGTGAAACAGAGTTGAATGCTGTCTTTATCGGTGTTGGAAATGCGTATCAAACACTTCCTGAATTAAGAAAAAGTTATATAGAAGCATTGGAAGTGATTGAAACACTTGTTTTTTTAAACGTATCAGAGCAGACAGTGACTCATTTCCAAGAGCTTGGTATCTATCGCCATATGAAGAATATATACAAAAAGAATATGGACGATGGTTATTATAATGCTGCGATTATACGGATTATGCAAGCAGATCAAGCGAACAACAGCGAGCTTTTAACCAGTTTATGGCATTTCTTAGTGCATGATTGCAAAATTAATAAAACGGCAGAAGCTTTGTTTATTCATCCGAATACGCTGAGTTACCGCATGAAGCAAATAGAGGATATTGTGACCATTGATTTTTCAAATGTCGAAGAAAAAATGGAGTTATATACACAGCTGCTGCTTATTCGTTTCGTACCTGATTACAGGGCTTTTTATGAAGATATCGTAAGTAAATATCCTGTTTTTTAATGAAAGAGATGGAAGATTAATCGAAGAACAGGAATTTATATATAAAATTTTCAAGGAGGAATCAACCATGGTAGTACCTTACAGTCATGAACCGTTTACAGATTTTACAGTACCTGAGAACAAAAAGGCATTAGAAGATGCGATTAAGAAAGTAGAAAGTGAACTGGGTCAAGAGCACCCGCTTATTATAAATGGTGAACGGATAACAACGGACGAAAAAATTGTGTCGGTAAACCCGGCGAACAAAGAAGAAGTTATCGGTTATGTCTCCAAATCCAATCAAGAAATAGCAGAACAGGCGATGCAAGCAGCGGACGCGAACTTTGAATGGTGGAGGAAATCTGACGCAAAATTCCGTGCAGATGTGTTATTCCGTGCCGCAGCGATTGTTCGTCGCAGAAAGCATGAATTCACAGCACTTTTAATTAAAGAAGGCGGAAAGCCATGGAAAGATTCCGATGCAGACACTGCAGAAGCTATTGACTTCTTAGAATATTACGGCCGTCAAATGCTGTTACTTAAAGATGGCAAACATGTAGAAAGCCGTCCGATAGAAGATAACCGTTTTGATTATATCCCATTAGGTGTTGGTGTGGTTATCTCTCCATGGAACTTCTTATTTGCCATTATGGCTGGAACAACAGTTGCGGCAGCAGTGACAGGAAACACCGTGTTGCTTAAGCCGGCAAGTACAACTCCAGTGATTGCCTATAAATTTATGGAAGTATTAGAAGAAGCAGGCATGCCAGATGGTGTCGTGAACTATATTCCTGGTCCTGGATCTGAAGTAGGGAATTATTTAGTGGACCATCCACGTACTCGTTTCATCAGCTTCACTGGTTCTCGTGAAGTAGGTACGGATATTTTTGAACGCGCTGCTATAGTGCACGAAGAAAAAGGCCAAAAATGGTTGAAGCGTACCATTATTGAAATGGGCGGGAAAGATACCATTGTTGTGGATAAAGATGCTGATTTAGAATTGGCAGCTGAATCTATTGTCACTTCTGCCTTTGGTTTCTCCGGTCAGAAATGCTCTGCATGTTCTCGTGCAGTCATTCATGAAGAGGTGTATGATGAAGTTTCCAACCGTATTGCGGAATTAACGAGAAACATGAGCGCAGGCGATCCTGCAACAAATGACCATTTCACTGGTTCAGTGATTGATCAGGCAGCATTTGATAAGATTATGGGCTATATTGAAATTGGTAAAGACGAGGGTGAATTATTGGCAGGTGGAACAGGGGAAGATTCTAAAGGCTGGATTATCCAACCGACTGTATTTGGCAATGTAGATCCGAATGCATGTATTATGCAAGAAGAAATCTTCGGGCCTGTTGTCGGGTTAACGAAAGCAAAAGACTTCGATGAAGCAATCGAGATTGCTAATAATACAGATTATGGTTTAACTGGTTCCGTTATTACAAACAATCGTGAGCATATTGAACAAGCTCGTCAGGATTTTCATGTTGGTAACCTTTACTTTAACCGCGGCTGTACAGCTGCAATCGTTGGTTACCAGCCGTTTGGCGGATTTAATATGTCAGGTACAGACTCGAAAGCTGGAGGACCAGACTATTTAGTCCAACATATGCAAGGAAAATCAACTTCAGAAATGTACTAAACTGAATACACGTTCCTCCTCAACTGTTCTCGCTTTCATATAGAAAGCAGAACAGCTGGAGGAACTTTTTTTATGTCGCTTTTCATTATTCGTTCCTCTATAATAAGGTTACTCCTCTTGTATCCCCTCAATTCAAGCGCTGCATTTTCTTTGGCCTGATGTACTCCCGGCATAGGATTTTTAATATGCGAGTACTGTCAAAATACGCAGGTATTTTTTTTATCGTTTCGTTTCCTCTGTCTGCAGCATGTTGTGTTGAATTATCCCTGTATTGGCGTGGGGGGGCTGAGTAGAAGACAATGCAATTGCTAGTCCTCTTATTGGAAAATCATGCAGAAGATGTCTATGTTTCATTAATAAAGAAGGGTTTGCAGGAAGGAAAGCAAATTGTCTTGCGTGCGGTTCGTAAAGGTGAATGTAATGTATTTATTGGAAGCTTGTAAAGAGAATTTGGTTTAGATGAACAATAAGAACAGTACTCTGATTACCACAAGAAAGTTACTCCCAAAGCAGTGGATAATATTCTGCTGCTCCTAAACTTTTGGCGTCCTCTGGCTCCTTCTGGATTGGTTAAAGGTTTCTTTCTCGAAAAAAGGACAGGACTCCTTTACACTGGAAAAAGAGCAATAAAGGAGTTAGATGAGTCGTGAAAACAAATCTCTTGGAATCGCAAACTGTAAAGAAAAGTTTTTTTCAATATTTAATCCCATCCTTAATTGGTATGAGTTTAATGTCGGTGAATATAATTATCGATGGTGTTTTTGTAGGGCACGGAGTTGGTTCTGTTGCTCTGGCAAGTGTCAATGTGGCAACTCCTATGTATTCTGTATTCTTGTCGATTGGCTTGTTAATTGGGGTCGGTGGAGGAGCTTTGTATTCGATGGCCATGGGACAGGGGGAGCAGCGAACTGCTCAAGAAATTTTTACCAACTCTTTTAAAATAGCCAGCGTCGGTACCATACTCGTCTCCGTTTTCAGCTATCTTTTTTTAGAGGAAATAGCGGTACTCTTCGGGGCAAATGCCGATACGATGACGTACGTGAAAGAATATATTTTGGTGTTGCTCCTTTTTTCTTTATTTATGGTATGGGAATCAGTGTTAAGTGTTTTTGTACGGAATGATGGAAGCCCGACGCTAGCGATGGCGGGGCTGGTCGTTACCGCAGCAGTCAACATCGTGCTGGATTATTGGATGATCTTTATTTTGAAATGGGAAGTAGTGGGGGCAGCTTTAGCTTCTGTGATTGCAATCGTTGTTGGACTGTTGGTACTACTTATTCATTTTTGGTCTAAAACGAATCAATTGAAATTTATTTCCAGTACAATGAAAATCAAAGAAGTCACCCGGATAGTGACGGTCGGTTTTCCGAGTTTTTTATCAGAAGCCGGTCTTGCCACTTTTATTGTCGGTTACAATATTGTTATGGCAATTTATGCTGGAACTGCAGGACTTGCAGCATTCTCGGTCATTAATTATTTACACTTTTTCATGTTTTTAGTTTTTCAAGGGATTGGAGCTGCCATTCAGCCGATGATTAGCTATTATTATGGGGCAAGTGGATTTAACCGAATGAAATCCAGTGTTTTATTAGCTGAAAAAAGCGCATTATTTTTTGGTATTCTTTCGTTATGCATCGGCTTTTTTGCAGCGCCGCAATTGGTAGCATTATTTGGGATCACTTCAGCTGAAATTGTTGATTTAGCTGTTATCGGGATTCGTCTCTTCTTTATCAGTTACTTATTTATGGGTTTTAATTTTATTTATATGACGTATTTCCAATCGATTGGCTATATGAAACCAGCTATCTGGATCACCCTGTTTCGACACTTTATTATTTTTATTCCCGTGTTAGTTGTGTTGCCGTTACTGTTTGGCGTCGTGGGAATCTGGCTGATTCTGCCCGTTTCCGAATTTTTAATGGCGATGGTATTAATTTTCTTCGCACGTCGCGGTGTGGCGGGGAAGCTTGCTACCGTCAAAGAAATCAACGATTAATGCTTATCAAAATCCTCTCTTACCGGCAGAGAGGATTTTTATATAAACAAATAGGAATGGGAAGCCGTTTTGCGGATTGGGCGAGTTTTAACTGAGAAGTGCTGATTTCCAACCTTTTATGTTTAAGAACTGTATCTCCAATAAAGCATAAATATTGTTCAGATGCCTGCTAATATTCTTGAAAATAATGTTGTATTTCTGTGCTGTTGGAGGTTAATACTAAGCTTAACATAAGTAAAATACGTGCTTTTTGCGGGTTTAAATTATCAGCTGCGATGAATGAAGTGTTCTCGTATAATTCCACAGGCAGTACGCGGCCGTTTCCAACGCGGCTGCTTCGTACAATTGTTATGCCGCTTGCCGAGGCCGCTTTTAAGGCACGCTGTTCTTGAGGAGACACAAGCCCGGCACCAGTTCCGGCAACGACAATCCCGTCTGTTTTTTTAGCTTTCGTCAGATATTCAATATAATCCGACGTGGCGCCTGCGTAAGAATAGACAATTTCAACCGCTGGTAAGTGTTCGTTATCAATCGTGGAAAAAATAGAAGCAGCTGTATGCGTTTTATGAGGAGTTCGATAAAATATCGTTTTCCCGTCTGCATCTACATAGCCTAAGAACCCGAGTTGCCCTGATTGAAATGCTTCCAGTCGGTATGTATTTGTTTTTGTCGCTTCCCGGGCGCTGTTCAATTCGTCATTAAGTAAAACAAGCACGCCTTTGTGTTGTGCTGCTTCACTTGCAGCTGCCCGAATCGACTGGATTAAATTATTTGGTCCGTCTGTACTGAAAGCTGTGTAGGGACGCTGTGCTCCTGTAATAATGATCGGTTTGGTGGTAGGGAGTGTTAAATGCAGAAAATAAGCCGTTTCCTCTAATGTATTTGTTCCATGCGTGACCACAATTCCGTCCATTTTTTCAACCTCTAGAGCATGTATGATTTTTTTTCGTAATGCCAGCCAATGATAAGGTTGAATAGCCGTACTGCTGAGGCGCGTAAACGTTTCGAAAGTGACATCAGCAATGTTTTTTAATTCCGGGATATCGGTTAAAAAAGCATCCCCGTCATACACACCTGACTGGTAATCTTTATAATCCAAACGATGATTCCCTTTTGCAGAAATCGTGCCGCCCAATTCCAATATTTTTATTTTTTTCACCTTCATACCTCCAGTTTATTCCGTTCTTTTTGCTTGATAGAGAAGAATGTATAAATTTTCTCCCGCTTAAAAACCCTCTAAGTTATCTGTTTTTTCAGAGCTCGCGAAAGCCAAATATTTTCTAATTGGCTCATTCTAATGGAAAATAAACGCGTATGGCTGTTTATAAACTTGGAAAGAGATCGACCGTCCAGTCATAGCGTTCATATACTCTTAAGTACTTATATGGTAGCTTATAAACCGTTCTTTGTCATGTACAGATCTTATATTTTAAATAAAATGTCCGTGTACTGAAAGAAGGAGAGGGGTTATTAAAAAGGAAGCACCGTCCTTTTTTATTCGCGTTGTGGATTTAGACAGGGGGAGTAGAAGGATTCAACGTATTTTTCTTACCAAAGATTTTCATTCCATGCTATTTTGGAAGCCTTATCATTTTATGGTATAATACGGGAAAGCCCGAACGGAAAAATCATCATTAGGAGGTGATTCTATGCAGCTGGATTTGACACAAAAACAGACGACAGAATTAAAGATGACTCCAAAGTTAAGGCAGGCAATTGATTTATTGCAGTATAATACAGTGGATTTACGTTTATTTATAGAAGAGCAAGCACTGGACAATCCGTTGATTGAATTAGAAGAGAAAGATGCACAGGTTTCTTTTGAAGCGTCCTCAAGTTCTGCTTTATCTTCTAAACAATCTGTAAATCCGATTGATTATACCAATCCGGTTGATTACGCTCCGCAAACTGTTAATGAAACACTCGATGATATTTTAGAACAAATCGACTTTTTACAAATGGATTACCACACGCAGCAAAATCTTAAATACATCGTGTTAAATCTAAATGAACATGGGTTCCTTTCCATGGATAAAGAAACACTAAGCAGAGAATTAGCAGTTTCTATAGAAACGCTCTACGGTTATTTATACTGGTTATACCAATTAGAACCTGTTGGACTGGCTGCGGAAAATATTCCTCATTGTTTAGCGTTACAAGCGCAGCATTATTTTCCGGAAGACGAAGAGCTGCTCACTATTATCGAAAACCACTTAGAAGCCTTAGCAACGAACAAATGGGATGCGATTGCAGCTGCTTTAGATATTTCTGTAGAAGAAGTGTCTCAAGCAGTAGAGCGTATAGCGACATTGAACCCGTATCCTTGTGCAGGCCTTTTTCAAGAAGAAACGGCTTTTTCTTACCCGGATATAACGATAACCTCGACAGATAAAGGGTTTGATATCACGTTGCAAGATACTTTGTTACCTAAAATAAACGTGAATCAATCTTATATGAATGTTAAAAATAGCGATGCAGAAACGGCAGCTTATATCCAAACCAATTATCAAAATTGCCGCTGGCTCATCAATAGCATTGAACAACGTCAAAAAACGATAGAAAAAATCGCGACGTATATCGTAGAAAATCAGTCGGAATTTTTGCATCAAGGATTTTCAGTCTTGAAACCGATGACATTAAGCGATATTGCTGACGGGATTGACATGCATGAATCCACTATTAGCCGGGCGACCAGCAATAAAGTAATTGCTGTCCCGTCTGGAACCTTTTCGATGCATCAATTGTTCACTGCGAAATTAAAAAGCAGCGCGAATGAATTTGTGTCTGCTGCACAAGTAAAATGGACGCTGCAACGAGCTATTGAAACAGAAAATTCCAGCAAACCTCTCTCTGACCAAAAATTATCAGATATGTTAAAAGAAGAGCGAGGCGTTACTGTATCCCGCCGGACGGTTGCGAAGTACCGCGAAGAATTGCAAATCCCTTCTTCTGCAAAAAGAAAGAAAATTGTTGTATAAAAGTTGCAGGATTTAACTGACTTTATCAAATGAAACGAAACGTTTAGGGAGTACATCTATGACGTCGCTGTTTCCAGAAAGAGATCCATAAAAAAGCGTGCAGACAGGCTGCACGCTTTTTTATCACGTAATTGATTGTAAATTTTTGGGGAAGGAAGTAAGCACTTCTGCTTTTCCCTCCGGATTAATGTAGACGTTATCTTCAATACGAATTCCCACTTCACCCGGAATATAAATGCCCGGTTCTATTGTAAACACCATCCCTTTCTCTGCTAATGCCCCGTTCGTTGCATGAACGCTTGGTGCTTCATGAACATCGATGCCCATGCCGTGGCCAATCCGGTTATTAAAATATGCTCCATAACCGGCGTCTTCAATGACTTTTCGCGCGGCCTTATCAATATCCTGTAAAGGGACTCCAGCCTGAACAGCTTCGATGCCTGCATTTGTTGCCTGTAAGACGAGATTATATAATTCACGCTGCCGGGAAGAAGGCTCCCCGATTGCGAATGTTCTCGTGATATCGGAACAATAACTGTTCTTAATAACCCCAAAATCGATCAGCAATAAATCTCCGTTTTGGATTTTCCTTTCCCCGGGAACACCGTGAGGGAGCGCAGCTTTTTCACCAGCTAAGACAATCGTGGAAAAAGAAGGACCATCTGCGCCTAACTGTCGCATTAAATATTCGAGTTCTGCAGTTAATTCTACTTCTGTCATGCCTTGTTGGACTTTGCTGATCCCTTGTTTCAAAACATCTTCAATTAAATCGATAGCGACTTGAATTTCTTTTATTTCCTCTGGAGATTTTGCCATCCGAATAGTACTGAGGATGGCCTGTATATCTGTCAATTGGATATCAGGAAAGGATTTTTGAAAAGCCATGGAACGATTATAGGCTAAAACGTCCCCTTCAATTCCAAGCTTCCCGGTAAGTGATTTAATTGTTTTTTCTATAATATCGTACGGATTTTCTTCGTCTGAAATCGCTTGAATAGATTGAATATCTGCCGCTTCTTCTGCAGCATCTTTATCTAAAGCAGGCACGAATAAATGGTTTTCCTCTGTTTCTGTCTCGATAAAAAAAGCCATGAATCTTTCATGCGGTTCAGAATGAAACCCTGTATAATAAAAAACATTTGCAGGATCGAAAATAAATGCTTGCTTAATGCCTTGATTCTGTAATTCTTTGATTAAATTGTCTCTTCTTGCTTTGAACATAGAACTCACTTTATACACCTCTTTAAGTATGGATTTTACATTCTCATTCAAATCTTTAAAAATTATATTTGAACTTTAGAGTGCTTTCGTTTGCTTCCGGATATTCATTTTAGATAATTGAAGTTTCGTGTTGTCCGTTGGCACACCTTTAGAAAGCTGCCTAGTGAACCTGTGATTCGCTGCCGGCATAACTTTGTTCAATGCGGGCATAATCTCAGGCAAATCGAAACAGGAATAACGGAAGCACACAAAATTCGCCTGTGCTTTGTCACCACTGAACATTATAATAACTTGGTATGCACTTTAACACATCTTCCATCTCCTTCTATTGTAACAGCGATAAAGTGTTAAGACCATGTTGCCACATTCAACCCCGTATGTGTCCAGCGCTAGATGAAATGATATTCCTTCATAAGAAAATTTAAAATAGGACTTCCCTGATTATTGTAAAACACCGTATTGAGAATCACCAGTGATATCTGCTTTCACCAGTCTTGTTTTTGGTTAATGGAGACCCGAATTGGCTATTCTCATATTCTGAGTCCTATTTTCTAAAAAATTGAGACTCAGGATTGGCTGTTCTAGCCTTTACAGTCCTGCTTTCTGATTAATCGAGACCTGGTTTGCCTATTTTCGCATTCCCAGTCTTGTTTTTTTTGGTTAATTAAGACCCGATTCAGCTAATCTCTCATCCTCAGTCTTAATGTCTAAATGATCAAGCTCCTGGGAGTATATTTGCGCGATTAGTTTTCTGCAGCCATCAAAGCTTTTTCAACAGAAGCATTATTCAAAGTAATCCGACAGACTCGTTCCTGAAGCACGCATCCTTCTGATTCTTTTTAGAAAACGCACCGTTATTCCGCTTTACTTCCGTATACCTGACAGACATTTGCGCCGCGCTGTTTACAATACGAACATTCTTTTACATTGATGAGGTTCAATGCTTCGTTTATTGCTTCATTAGGGGTGTCGAAAAAATGGTCTGCTCCAATGGTTTCATATAATCCATTTTGTTGGAGTAAGGAGATTGTTTCTTCTGCCAGTCCGGCAATCATGATAGTTCCACCTTTTTCTACAAAGTTATTAACAAAAGAAGATAAGTTTGCAAGGCCTGTATCGTCAATCATTGAAACGAATTTCATTTTTAAAATTAATACCGTCGGCCGTCGATGAATCGAACGTGATAAAGTTTGTTCAAATTGAGCAGCTGCTCCGAAAAACAATGCCCCTCGAACGGTGAATGTAGCTATCTGTGGACATTGCGTCTGTTCTGTTTGCTGCGGCTGCAGTTCTTTTACTTCAACAAGCCCGCTGATTCTCCGGATAAAGGAAACCATGGCGAGTAATAAACCGATTGGTACCGCAACTGTCAAATTTACAAAAACAGTTAACAGAAAAGTCGTCACCAATACAAGAGAGTCTGATGTTTTCATTTTTAAAATGGTCTTAAAGGATTGATATTCGCTCATATTATAGGCAACGACCATTAAAATAGGGGCCATGCTTGCTAATGGGATGTAAGATGCGTAAGGAGCAAACAGCAACAATGTTAATAAAACAAACACACTTTGAAATATACCGGAAAAAGGGCTTACTGCACCGCTTTTAATGTTTGTTGCTGTTCTCGCAATAGCACCAGTAGCCGGAATACCTCCAAATAATGGCGTAATGATATTGGCTATCCCTTGTCCAAATAATTCTTTGTTGGAATGATGATTCTTCCCTGTCATGCCGTCTGCCACTACTGCAGATAATAAGGATTCAATACCGCCCAGCATGGCAATCGCAAAAGCGGGCTGCCAAAGGTACATTAGTTTGTCCCAGGTTACTGAAGGGAATGAAAAACTGGGCAAGGATTGAGAGATGCCTCCGAAACTGGAGCCAATCGTAGCCATTTTTCCTGGAAACAGCACAACACTCAGTATAGTAGGAATAATTAGAGCAACCAACAAAACTGGTACACGCGGAAAGTATTTTGGAATATAAACAATCAGTAAAAAGCCAAGGATGGCAATGCCAACACTATAAAAATTAATAAATGGTAAATGACGAAAAATTTCCAGCATATTTTCATGGAAATATTGCTTTTTATCCAGGCCGGTTAAGCCGAGAAAATTTTCCAGCTGGCCGGTAAAAATAATAATGGCGATACCTGAGGTAAACCCGATGGTAACGGGTCTTGGTATGTAGGTTATCAAGCTGCCGAATTTAAATAGAGCCATTAAAACTAAGATAACTCCTGCCAACATACCGGCGATGAGTAAATCTTCATAACCGTATTGTAGTACGATAGCTAATAAAATGGGGATAAAAGCTCCGGTCGGTCCGGCTATTTGAAAATGGGAACCACCGATTAAAGCAACGATGAGTCCTGCAATAATAGTTGTATAAATTCCATACTCCGGGTTCACTCCTGAAGCAATAGCGAACGCCATACCTAAAGGGATTGCCACAACACCAACCGTTATTCCGGCTATCATATCTTTTTGTAAACTGTTTTTGGTTGTATCTTTAAAACGACCGTCTTTGAACAAATTCTCCACTCCTATAATGTAGCTTCCAGCCATGCAATGATATCGTTTTGTACTTCTTGTTTATTATTTTCATGTAATAAATCATGTCGCGCCTCCGCGTATAATTGCATACGTACATCTTTCATGCCTAATTGTTGATACATGTTATAGACTTGTCGTACCCCGTCTCCGAAGTTTCCCACCGGATCTGCTTCCCCTGATAAGAGAATAACGGGAAGACTTCGAGCGATATTTTTCTGAAATTTCCGGTCATGGATTCGTTCTATACCGTACAATAAATCGATATAAAAGGAGCTCGAACAAATAAAACCGCAATAAGAATCATGAATGTAGGCATCCACTTCGGATACATCACGGCTCAAAAAATCAAATGCCGTTCGAACCGGTTTAAAAGCGTTGTTAAATTGACCAAACGTTAATTTGTTCATGAAAGGGCTAGGAGATCGAGGGCCTTTGCGAAGTCTTTCGCATTTAGCAATAGATTTGCCAATTTTTCCAAGAATCCCTTGGCTGCCTCCTGTTCCTAAAAGCAGTACCCCAGTTAATGCATCACTGTAAAACTGCATATAGCGTCTTGCTAAAAAAGATCCCATACTGTGTCCCAATAAAAAGCAGGGTAAATCAGGATATGCCGATTGAATATATTGAGTGACAGCATGCATATCTTCCGTCAGCTTGTCAAACCCTTGTTCCTTGGCTAAAAACCCCCAATCATCGGGCGCCTGTACAGAGCGTCCGTGGCCTCGGTGGTCATTCCCGATGACGATAAAACCTTTGCTGACTAAAAAAGTGCTGAATTCTTCATATCGCATAATATGTTCAGCCATGCCATGGGCGATTTGCACGACACCTTTCACTTGTTGCAGTTTGTCAGGGGACCAGCAATGGATGTAAAGCTGCACATCTCGTTCTCTTTTTAAATAGAATGTTTCTTGTTTCAAGCTTTCTCCTCCTGCAAGTACACGATTTATTTCATATAACTATATAACTGGTATTCTAACATATTAGAAAAACAAAGGCTTTTACTCATGTTTATGCAGTTATAATGTATAAATATAATCTGTTTTTGTATAAAAGTGATACGTAACAAATAATAGACTTTTTAAAAAATTTATAATTATACTCTTGATTTTATTATTATACAGTTTATAATGGTAATTATTACGAATTTAGGAGTGGATACAAATGAAAGCAGCAATTATCGGAGCGACAGGGTATGGAGGAGTAGAATTAGTACGCATTCTGCACCAGCACCCCCGTGTATCCATTCACTCTATTCACGCTACAAGCTTACACGGTGAATTGTTATCCGAAACATACCCTCATATGCAAGATTTAATAAAAGAAACATTGCAACCGGCAAATCCAGAAGAGTTGGCAAAACAGGTGGATGTTGTATTTATGGCTACGCCTTCCGGGGTTGCAATGAACTTAACATCAGCATTTTTAGATAACGATGTTAAGGTGATTGATTTGTCTGGAGATTTTCGAATAACCGATCCTGATGTGTATAAACAATGGTACGGCATCGATGCAGCAGATCAGCATTTATTGGAAGATGCGGTGTATGGTCTGACCGAATGGGTGAATAGAGATATAGCGGAGAAGCAACTGGTATCAAATCCTGGATGCTACCCTACCAGTGCGTTGCTTGGTTTAGCCCCGTTAATGAAAGAAAATACAATAGAAGAAAAAACAATTATTATCGATGCAAAGACAGGCGTAAGCGGAGCGGGAAAAGGTGTTTCGCAAGCGACGCACTTTGCTGAAACAAATGATAATTTAAAAGTATATAAATTAAATCAGCATCAACATACAGGTGAAATTGAACAAATTTTAAATCGTTGGAACCCGGAAGTGGGAGCAGTAACGTTTACGACACACCTGGTGCCGATGACAAGAGGCATTATGACAACGATGTATGCAACAGTAAAGAAGCAAACTACAGCTGAACAAATCCATCAACTGTTTCAAAAACATTATGAAGATCATTATTTTGTCCGCATTCGCGACTTAGGTAAATTTCCAAGTACGAAAGAAGTGTCTGGTTCAAATTTCTGTGATATCGGTATCGCTTATGATGAACGGACCAATCGAGTAACGGTCGTATCTGTTATTGATAATTTAGTAAAAGGCGCTTCTGGACAAGCGGTCCAAAATATGAATAAAATGCTTGGTTTCGATGAAAAAACGGGATTGGACTTTTTACCGCATTTCCCATAATAAAGGAGTTAACTGCGATGCAAGAAGAAGCAACATCTGCTATTCAACAAGTACAAAACGGTTCGATTATCACACCTGAGGGATTTCAAGCAGGAGGACTTCATTCCGGGGTGAAAAGAAAACGCAATGATTTAGGTATTATCTATTCTAATCATCCGGCAAACGCTGCTGCCGTCTATACATTAAATCAAGTGCGGGCGATTCCTTTAGAAGTTACCCGGTCCAGTATAGCCCGGGAAGGAAAACTGCAGGCTATTATTGCAAATAGCGGGAATGCCAATGCATGTACAGGCGCGGAAGGGAAAACGGCAGCTTACAACATGCAGCAAACAACGGCTGATACATTCGACATACCCGCACATCTGGTAGCTGTTGCATCCACCGGTGTGATTGGAGAGCCGATGCCGACAGAAAAAATTATCCCTGCCATTGATCGTTTAGAAATAGGAGATACAACAACCAACGCAGCCGATTTCGGAGAAGCGATTTTAACGACAGATACGTTTTCGAAAAACAGCTGTTATCAAACAACAATCAATAATCAAGTGGTCACCATGGGAGGAAGCGCTAAAGGTTCAGGTATGATTGAACCGAATATGGGGACAATGCTCGCGTTTTTGACGACAGATGCAGTCATTTCTCAGGCACACTTGCAGACCGCATTGGACGAAATTATCGGTTCTACCTTTAATTGTATTACAGTGGACGGCGATACATCTACAAATGATATGGTTATCACTATGGCGAATGAACAAGCTGGTAATCAGCCGCTCTCCCCGGCTCATCCTGAGTGGGAAACTTTTGTAGATTTAATGAGACATGTTGCTGAAGATTTGTCCAAGCAAATTGCGAGAGATGGAGAAGGGGCAACTAAATTAATTGAAGTAGAAGTGGCCGGCGCAGCGCATGACAAAGCTGCCAAACAAATTGCGAAAACGATTGTCGGCTCTTCCTTAGTGAAATCAGCTGTTTTTGGCTCAGATGCCAATTGGGGAAGGATAATTTGTGCGATAGGTTACAGTGGTGAACTCATCGATCCGGAACAGATTGACATGCAAATTGGTCCAATCTCTTTACTTCAAAACAGCACGCCGGTTGCTTTTTCCGAAAAGGAAGCAAAGACGTATTTGGAAAAAGATACCATCCATATTTATGCAGACTTACATGTTGGAAAAGGGACGGGCAAAGCATGGGGCTGTGATTTGACGTATGATTATGTAAGTATTAACGCTAATTATCGATCTTAAGAGGAGGATCTACGTGCAGGATATTATTGTTTTTAAATGCGGCGGGAGTGCAGTAAATGACTTGTCAGCAGATTTTTATGAAAATCTGAAAAGGCTGCAACAGGCAGGGATGCATCCTGTTGTAGTACATGGCGGCGGCCCGGATATAGAGAAAATGCTGGATAAACTGAATATTCAATATGAATTTATCGACGGCCTCCGAAAAACAACAGACGAGATGATGGATGTCGTTGAAATGGTTTTAACAGGCCATGTTAATCCTCAGCTGATAAAGCATTTTCACCAGCATGGATTAAAAGCGATGGGACTCGCGGGAACTGCCTTTCTGGAAGCTACACCAATGAATGAAGCACGATTAGGGCAGGTTGGAGAAATCAAATATGTTGAGACTACTTTTATTCATGATTTGCTCAAACAGGGCATTATCCCGGTTATTTCGCCAGTCGCACTCGGTAATAATCAAAAACGCTATAACGTGAACGCTGATACAGCGGCAGGAGCAGTAGCTTCTGCAATAGATGCAAAACAATTGATTTTTGTAACAGATGTACCGGGTATATTAAAAGAAAATGAATTGGTAGAGAAAGTGAGTTTAACTGAAGTACATCAGCTGCTGGAAGACGGAACGATTTATGGCGGCATGATTCCCAAGGTTAAAGCTGCAACGAAAGGGTTGCAAGGATCTATTCAAGAAGTAATGATTGTGGATGGCAAGCATTCGCAATTGAAAACAGAAACATCATTGATTGGAACAACGATTACTACTAATATACAGTCCAACGTAGGAATATAAAAGGAGCGAATGAATGTGGCTTTATTCCCGACTTATCAGCGGTTTCCTCTTGCTGTACAAGAAGCAAAAGGCACGACGGTTGTCGATACAGCAGGAAAAAAATATTTGGATTTCGGAAGTGGTATTGGAGTAAATAATTTGGGACACCGCCACCCTCATGTGCAGCAGGCGATTGAAAAACAGCTGAATGCATATTGGCATGTTTCCAATTTGTATCAAGTCCCGATCCAGGAAGAAGTCGCCCAGTTGTTAACGAAACATAGTGCAGGAGATGCTGTGTTTTTTGCGAATAGCGGCGCAGAAGCCAATGAAGCTGCGATTAAACTGGCGCGTAAAGCAACAGGAAAAGATAAAATTATTACCTTTAATCAATCTTTTCATGGCCGGACGTTTGCAACGATGGCAGCAACAGGGCAAGAAAAAGTTCGCACAGGTTACGGGGAAATGTTGCCTACGTTTAGGTATGCAACCTTTAATGATATCAATTCGGTTCGCGATTTGATTGATACAGACACCGCTGCCGTGATGATTGAAATGGTGCAGGGCGAAGGCGGCGTTCATCCGATTGATGCTGATTTTTTAAATGAATTGAAAGCTGTCTTAAAAGAAAAAGAAGTTCTGTTAATTATTGATGAAATCCAGACAGGCATGGGCCGGACAGGCACCGCCTTTGCTTATGAACAGTACGGTATTGAACCAGATATATTTACAGTTGCTAAAGGTTTGGCAAATGGTATACCAATCGGTGCTATGATTGCTAAAGCTGCGTATCGCGATTCTTTCCAGAGCGGGGCACACGGCTCTACTTTCGGAGGAAACCCTATTGCAATGGCTGCAGCAAAAGCAGCACTCGAAACATTATTTGAAGAAAGTTTTCTGCCGGAAGT
>DATGUO010000056.1:0-10434 GCA_035301305.1 Pseudogracilibacillus sp. | reverse complement strand
AAGATGATAGAGATACGGTATTAAAACGAATTAATCAACTGACTGAAGAAGAGTTGTTGGCGCTTTATCTCAAGCATCACAATTTTAATGAAGAAGTGATAGGTAAGTTAACCCACAGTCAGGATTATAAGAATCCATTTTGAACTTTTTAATAAGTAACGACATTCCAGCAATAATGGACATAAAACTGGAAAAGAGCAGGATATACTTCAAAAGCAGTGTGAATAATGTTTTGAAATAGAGGGAGTCTGCTTGTAGAAATTAATCATCTTCATTTTTCATTTGTAAAAGAAATAAGCAATCGTTATCAAATGAGCTCTTTTACATTATCTGAATGTTAAAAAAAAGACAGTCTTAAAAGAAGACTGTCTTTTGACTTATTGACCTCTAAGTTCAGTGTTGTGCTTCTTTAAATGTTTATGATAAAGAGGCGCTCCATATGATTAGAAAAATAATGACAAATGGAACGGATGTTGAAAGCATCAATGAAGTTTTCATAAGAAGTTAATTTTAAATATACTGTGATAATGAATGCAGGAAGAACTCTGCTCGAGCGTATGGTAACTTACAAGAGTATCATACGGAAATAAAAATAATTCTGTTTCTTGAGCTTAGCTTTGCTCCGGTCTTTCGTTATATAGAATCATGGTACATAAAAAAATCAATTGCGAGGTTAACTTGATATCTATGACTTCAATGGATGAGTCGTTAATAAATTCATGGATTTTCTTTTCCATTCCTCTTTCTGTCCAGCCTGTTAATATTTTAACTTTCATACACAACCCCCTTATCTTTCATTTAAAATCCATCACAACTATTTTAATCAATCCTGATTTATACAGACGTATTCCAGCAGGATTGATTATTTTAGTTTGAGGATTCAGATCTAACTTTTACGACAAGATGAGTTTCTTCATCTTCCGAACAAAAGGATATAGAAGAGATAACCCTGCAGCAGTAATAAAAAGTCTGCTTATCCGTCCAAACTTGTTACCTCTCCACATCAAGAGGAACCCTGCCGGGAAGAATAAAAGCAACATCAAAACAACGAACCAAGTCTCATAGTAATAAGGATAATTCTCTGACATTTAAAAACCTCCTAAATGTATACAGATTTTAAAATCTCTACGTATCTTTCAGTATATTTTGTTTATTTATTTTTGCAAATGCTGTTTAAAGCAGCATTACAATTTTTGACATTACTCTATTGCAGAACCGCATATTATTCCTTGTCCCACAGCTATACTTTGTATTTGTACTTTTTAAAAAAGAAGTGTGAAATTGGGCCCTATCGTTTTTCCAAAATCTCCTTGACATTTATGTGAAATGTCATATAACATAATCATTAATATGCTCTTATACAGTAATTATTATTGTTTACATATGAGTAAAAATGAAGAAGGGTTTGTTGTCCGATGTCCAAAAAAATAATAGGGATTATTGTAGCAGCTTTGATTGTTG
This sequence comes from Pseudogracilibacillus sp., assembly GCA_035301305.1. Taxonomy (GTDB): domain Bacteria; phylum Bacillota; class Bacilli; order Bacillales; family Amphibacillaceae; genus Pseudogracilibacillus. Next base: position 8,973 of record DATGUO010000056.1, on the reverse strand, counting down.
TAGTTGGGATAGGCGGAGTAAGTGCTTATTTTATGATTTTTCAATCAGATAAAGCTCAATATTTTAAAGCAGAGAAGTCGACGTTTGAATTCATGGAAGATAAGTTGAGTGAGCAATTTGAGTCAGAATTGGATTGGAACGAAAAAACACAGGAAAAACCAGTGGATACGTTTATGGAACTTTCTGCGGAGTATCAGGATCCAAATAATATGGCGGGCGATATGGATGACATGTTTGATGTGGAAGACATTGTTAACAACGCATCCTTAGAAATAAGCAGCCAGACAGATTTGGAGGGCCACAAGATGAATGCTGGAGTTGATATGGATATTGCCAGCTTTGAGCTTGAAGATTTCAACATGTTCATAGATGATGACCGATTAGTTGTTGAACTGCCTTTTCTGGATGATACCTTACAAATCAATGATGAAGCTCTTAGTGATGTCATAGAAGATACAGACCCGACTTTAGATGATGCAGATGTAGATTTTGCAAGTTTTTTTGAATCTGCACAGGGAATTCCTGATGAGGAGATTGAAGATTTAAAAGAAGATTATATCGTTTCAATGTACGATAATTTACCTAAAGATGCATTTGATTCAGAGAAAGAAACAATTGAAGTTGATGGCGAGGATGTCAAAGCCAAGAAAATTACCATGGATTTATCGGAAGAAGATGTCAAAGAGATGATTGTCTCGATTCTGGAGAAGGCGCAAGATGATGAAGATTTACAAGAAATCATCAAAGAACGCATGCAAGCTCAGATGATGGGTCTATCTGCAGATCAGGCAAATGTAGATTTGGAAACAGATTTGGATGAGTTATTCGACGAAGATCTTGATGAGGCAATTGATGTAGTAAAAGAAGATTTAGATATGCCGGATGGTATTACCTCGTCCATTTGGGTTGATGATAAAAAGATTGCCAAGCGAGACTTATCTGTGAGTGTTGGTAATGGTGATGAATCTGCGGAGCTGGTTGTTGAAGGTGTAAACGCGTTGGACGACGAACAGCAAAAGTATGATTACCAGTTGTCTGTGATAGACCCGCAAGATGAAAAATATACAGCAGATGTTACGGCGGATTGGTCGATGAAAGATGATGCCATCGAGGATACTGTTGAAATCTCTGCCGCTGATATGAAGCTTACTTACGGAGAAGAAAGTACGTTAGATGGCGGAGACAAAGATTTTGAGAGAACCTTGAATGTAAGCAGTCAAATGCAGGGAGTGGATGGGTCTCTTATATGGACAGGTAATTCTGCATATGATGGAGATAAAATGTCTTCTGAAAATGAGTTTACGGTAGACACAGATATGTTAGGAGACATAGAAGCAAGTCTCTTTGCGGATGTTTCTGGTGAAGTGATTAAAGAGGTTGAAGAACCTGATGAAGATGGCATTAAGGATTTGAGTGACATGTCAGCTGATGAAATCGAACAGTATTTCGAACAAGAGGTCATGCCTCAAACACAGGAATGGTTTATGGATCAATTAGGGGATGAACTCGGTGGATTTGACGATGGTTTTGATGAAGGAACTACCGATGATAATGATTCCGAAGATGCGGATAAAGAAGATTTTGAAGATGCGGATAAAGAAACAACGAATTTTGAGTTTGAACAAGCTGGAGTGAAAGGGACAGCAGAAGTTAAACATAAAGAAGATATGGTTACAGAATATGAAGAAAAAACAACTGTCGATTATGATGAAGCAGGTATCGAAAAAGATGAACTTAAAGAAAGTACAGAAGCTCAAAATCAAGAGTTGGAAGACGTTGATGGAGTGGAGATTGATTCAGATTTCGGGGACGATGAATACGAAGAAACAATGACCATCAAAGTGGAAGATGGAGAACTTGAGTTAATAAAGCAAGTCTTAGGTGATTCTGGAAGTACTGATTTCGTAAGTTTTGACGAATTGACAGAGTTTCTGGAAATGCAAGGGTATGGAGAAAAATAATTAGTAAGAAGGTTTGTGCATGATGAAGCCGATTCGTTTATTTATAGAACAACATGCAAAAAAAGTTTGGAGGAAGTGGTATTCACTTCCTCTTCTTTTGTTGTTTCCGCTCATTATAATTGGCCTGCTTGCGATGATTGCGGTGTCCTTTTTGACTCAGGAAGAAGAGGAGGCTATTCAGATTGGTCTGGTGGACCTGGATGAATCTGAAGAAACCCAAATGGTTAATGAATTGCTTAGTGATACGGAGGAACTCGGATCCTTACTGGAAATTACTCCTATGTCAGAAGAGGAAGCAGAAGAAAAAATAAAAAAAGACGACATTACAAGCTATATCATATTTCCGGAGGAGTTTACCGATGATTTGTATCGTGGGCACGCGACGACAATCCCGCTTATCGGGAATCCGAAGCAGCCGACAAACAGTTATATTGTAAAGGAATTAATCGATAGTGTTTCTCGTCATATCCGTGCGGCACAAGCAAATATCTTAACTATGAATAAGTATGCGAAAGATTTACCTGTAACAGACGAAAATCGCGACCAGTTTCTCTTTAAACAATTCAAAGACTTATTATTGCAAACGTTGAGCCGTGATCAAATGCTGCATGAGAAAGAAGTGGCGAATCAGGCAACGGAAACACCGGCACATTATTACATGTTAGCAGGCTGGTTTGTAATCGTTACAATTTGGCTGCTTGGATTTTACTCATTTTTCACAGATGAACGAGATGATCGTATGCAACAGCGAATGCGACTGTATGGTGTCCGTGATATTCAGCGTATTGGCGCGAAAATCATAAGCACGTTCGTCCTGAGTGGTTTGTTTGCAGCTGGTGGATTATGGTTGTTTCAGGTATTTGGGGTTTTTGAGTTTTATCCAGAAGATATCGGCCGTATTTTTAGTTTGATGGGGTTGTATAGCCTTGCCTTTTTAGTGATACTTGCGTTGATTGAAACCATCGCACATGGTGCTAAAATTCAACTGCTCGTACAATCTGTCTTTACGTTTTTGGTGTTATTACTAAGTGGAGCGATTATACCAGTCTTATATTATCCTGCGTCTATTCAAAGCCTTCTGCCGTACAGCTTTTCAACGCAAGCTTTTCATTGGGTCCGGGAAGTAGTGTTGAATGATCGGTTTTATGCAGAGATGCTGCCGATTGGTATGATAACGCTAATCAGTTGTCTGGTACTTTTGGTTGCATCTTGGGTGAAGGAGAGGATTCGGGCATGAAAGATATACTGATGACCCGCTTGATGCATTTGAAAAAAAGCAGTCTGTCGCTCTTTTTCTGGCTGGTATTTCCAATTCTGATGACATTCCTGGTCGTGTATGGCTTCCAACAGGTGAAAGAAGATGTAAGTATTCCAGTTGGTGTGGTGACTGATCAGTCTTCCAGTGAAACCGATGCGCTTATAGAGGATATGAAGTCCACGGATTTTATAAGAGTGGTCGAGACAGGTGAGTCCTCGGTGAAAAACCAATTGGAGAAACACAAGTTGGACAGTGCTTTCAAACTGTCTCCGGATTTCACCGAAAGGGTTCAAGAGGGGAAACATCATCGCTTGTTGGAAAGTTATCGTTCCAATCAATCTTTCGCATATGTGCCCGTGAAAGAAATGGTGATTTCGTATGTACAGGAGGATTTTGATCGCGCGCGAACAGCGAAAGTTCTGGAGAAATTGTCGGCAAAATACGGTGAAAACAACAAATGGACGCGAGAAGAAATTATGGAAACGTCAAAAGAAATTCAAGAAGAACAAGATTTGCTTCAGGTCTCTCTGAGCATGGGCGGCGAAGCGGAAGACAGTGAAAGTGTGGAATCGATGCTTGATATCTGGGCAATTTGGGCAAGTTTTAATGTATTAGCTACTTTATTGTTATTTGATTGGGTGATTCATGAGCGGCATGCAGGAGTTCGTCCAAGATTTGCTTTCATGCGCTATTCATTTAAACATTATTTGCTGCTTCATAGTATCTTGTACTTTTTGTTGAGTTTAACACTGGATTTTATTGCATTAATTATTTTTGATGTGGTTTTACAAACAACGGCACCGATAGGAACGATGATCGCTTTTCAATTGTTTATTAGTTTGGGCGCTTTTTTGCTGGCACATTTGTTCAAACGGCCATTTGTGTATTATATGACTGCGTTTGCGATTACACTGGTGATAGCTATAGCGAGTGGTACAATACTGCCCAATCAGGGATTCACCCACCGATTTCCATGGCTTATGAAATTAAACCCTATCCAACCGTTTTTAGATGGTGGTTATGGGAATCTATTTTCAGCGGTAGTAGTTGCAATTGCGGTGATTTGGTATATGAAAAGGGGGGCTTCTCGTGTTACAGGTTAACTCATTGAAAAAATCATATGGACGTCGAATTGTGCTGGAGGATGTACATTTTCAAGTTGCGTCCGGTCAAATTGTGGGGTTAGTCGGCGAAAATGGTGCAGGGAAGTCGACCCTGTTACAAATTCTGGCTACGCTGACCAAACCAAATGAAGGGACGCTCACCTATAAAGGATTAGAGTATGGCAGCAAAGATGAAAAGAAATTGCGGAAAGAAATTGGTTTTGTCCCTCAAGATATCGCCTTATGGGAAGATTTTAGCGTAAAAGAAAATATGTTGTTTTTTGAAAAGTTATCCTGGGTGAAGAAAAATAAGCAGGAACTTCGTACGCTTTTGGAAGAAATGAATCTGGACCGCTGGAAAGAAAATGTAACAAAATTATCCGGCGGCATGCGCCGCAAATTGAATTTGGCAATATCCTTAATCCACGATCCGAGTTTAATACTGCTTGATGAACCCACGACGGGAATCGATCTTAAATCACGCAAAGAAATTGGGAATTATCTGCATAAACAAGCAAAACAAGCTGGTAAAACAATCATTTATACTTCGCATGATATGAATGAGATTATGGATATTTGCGATCAGGTGTTTTTTATCGGGAAGGACTCCTTTTATGCCAAAGTGCTTGAAGAATCGGGGCAAGAAGTGATTCGGCTGATGTGAAAAAAGCCGTTGCTATGTTGGAATGATTGTTAGGTTATGGACAGTGCACAGAAAATTTTGTGCTTTTTCTTACCCATAAAGCTTCTTTTGATGATTCTCTGCAACGAATACTGTTCATGGATAAAGCCGTATAAAGATACATAAGCCTGGTCATAGAAGAGAACCATTGAAACGGATTTTCCAGCAGGGTGTAAAACTGTAAATGAGGGCAGACAAATAGACGGCTAAGATTTAGCCGTCTATTTTGTGTGAGTAAAAAAAGAGTTACTTACTTAGTTTAAAAATCTTACACTTTAAAATTAACATAATTTTTTTGCAATTTAAAGAGGAGATTAGATATTTTGCAGGATAAAATGATGCATTAATAAAATAATGGCACTTCTTTCCTGTGATATTATGTATAGGGAGTCTTAATTTCGTTTTCTTCTGCTTGATTTTCAGAAGAAAGCAAATCCTCGTTATTCCTGAATATAAAAACGGAAATGGACATGGAGCCTCCTAAAGTAAGGGGCGCAGCTACAAAATGTACGATGAAATTGTTTGAATATCTCCTGGCAAGAAAATAGAAAGCATACAGTGTAAGAATAATCCCTGCAACTCCGAGAACCGGGGACCCAAAAAAACCGCCAAAAAAGCCAGCTACAATAGATAAGCCATAAAGTAAAAGCATGCTCCCTCTTAATGGTTTATGGACTGTATTTTCAGACAAATGTACAAATAAGAAATTGCTTATGATAGGAATCCATGCCAGCCAAGATGATTTAATTCCTTGTCGTTTGGCAATCTTTTGAATCCCAATAGCATAAAAAATATACAATACTAAACTAACAAGTAAAAAACTGCCAATAAAAGCAAGAGTGATGACAGCAATGGCCATTTCGTCTGTTTCATTCATTTTATCCATCCTTTCTTTTCGAATAGAGTTAACATAAAAAAATGGCATTCGCCAAGCTTTCACAATGAGAATTGATGATACATATGCAGGAAGATTATGTGATTGTTCTTTACCTACTACATAAAACCATTTCTATCAACTGCAATATCCTATTTTATCAGTTTAAAAATAGAAATCCACCAGTTTATGACAAAAACAGCTGATTTGTAATGTGCTTTTTGGGCAGAACAAAGAAACCAAGACCCCTGATAAACGCATTGTTGAAATGGACTTTGCCCAGCGTTAACACCCATTTATTTTTATTTCATTATGTCATAAATTCTTAATTTTGCCGTAACTGTATTCGCCGTTTTTATATGTTACTGTAGAAAATGTTGATAATAATTATATTGTTTTACCACAGAGGAGGTATTTGAACAATGAAGAAAGTACTTATGTCATTTGCAGCCGGTTTTATCTTAGTTGGAGCATCTGCGACGAGCGCGTCGGCAGAAGATTATCAAGTGGAAGATGGAGATACACTTAGTGCTATTGGGCAAGAATATGATGTTTCAGTTGATAACTTAAAATCCTGGAACGATTTAGATTCTGATTTAATTATCGTTGACCAAACGTTAGAAATAGATGGAGAGGATGCTTCAGGTAACGAAGCTGAAGAAGCAGCACCGCAAGCTGATCAAGCTGAGCAAGAGGAAGATCAATCAGCAGATGAACAAGAAGATGCAAACGCTGAAGAAACACAACAAGAGACAGACGATGCAGCCGTTGAAAATGATGAAAATGAAGCTGCAGAGCAAGAAGACGAAGAAGCTGCTGCAGAGCAAGAAGAACAAAACGCTCCAGCAGAACAAGAAAGTGCAGATGATCAAGCAGCTGCTCAAGAAGAAGAAAGCAATGAAGACGAGCAGGGTGGAGACAACGATGCTGAAGGAGAAACAATGACTATGTCTGCAACAGCTTATACTGCAGATTGTGAAGGCTGCTCCGGCACTACTGCAGATGGAACAGACTTAGATGGTGATGAAAAAGTTGTTGCTGTAGACCCGGACAAGATTCCATTAGGCTCTGAAGTTCATGTGGAAGGCTATGGCGATGCTGTAGCTGGAGACACTGGCGGAGCAATTAACGGAGATAAAATCGACTTGCATGTGTCAGATGAAGAAGAAGCAAATGAATTTGGCGTGCAAGACGTAGAAGTAACCGTAAAATAATAGTTCATTAACGTAAAAGCACGTTTCCCTATCATATAGAGGGAAACGTGCTTTTTTTGATAAATAATAAGAAAGATGTTTCCTGCCTAAGCCAAAGCATAGAGGTACGTATGTAGAAAGGCACCATTAAATACAGATGTATGTAAATCCAAGGTTTTAGCTTTTGTCCATGGTTATCGGTAAAAGCAAATCTTCGTTTCTATTCATATTTTTGTTTACTACCAATCATTAAATTAACGATGAGCCAGATAATTTGCAGAAAAGCGGGAATTAAAAATACTCCGAAAATTAACATCAACAAGATATAAACTTCTTTCCAAGTAGAAAGCCCAGAGTAGAATGCATAAATAACCAAGCCTACAATCAGCAACGCTATAAGGGCGGTCACAACCCACCATAATATCCAGGAAATTTTAATAGAAGTTCTCATATAAAGTGCTCCAGTAACATAAATTTAGCTCATACAGCTATGTCAATTAAGTATTTTCATTCTCATTTAAGAAGCAATAGTTGTCGTAAATGAAAAAATGTTAAAAATAGATAAGCATCCATTAAACGTCATAACATTTGAAAAAATCCTGCTCGCTCCAATGCTGCAATCATTAAATTAAAATAATTGAGTGAGAAAGTCTCTAATTTCTACACTAAACGCAAGGATTAAAATAATCACAATAACAACCGTCAAAAACACCGTATACATTCGTTTTTCCATTTTCTTTCACCTCGCTTCGTCCTCTAATGATTGAAAACTTTTAGAAAACAGCGTCCCAACTGCTATGCCAACGAAAACACCAAATGGAAAAGAAAATATCAAACTAAACGCTACCGAAAATATCAGTATATGCGGAAGTCCTTTCAGCAGCTTTTTATAATAATTTTTCATGGTTCGCCCCTTTACAAATACCATGTTCTTTTATTAGACAGAGTTACCAAAGAGGGGGTGATCGTCGTATAAACGATGATTAATCCTAAGAAAATAAGAAAAGGAATGAAGTTATAATCTGTGAAAAAACTCATTAGTACGAAAATAGCGCCCAGCATAATAGGGAAAAATCTGACTTTCTTTAAACGGGAAGAGGAAGATACAAATTGACTCTCTCCACAATAAGGGCATTTCATTCCTTCCTGTGATATGTTGGAAGTGAATAAAGCTTTCAAAGTTTGCTTTCTATTCCATTCATTGTGACAGTTTTGACAAGCGGGCATGGTATCCTCATCCTTTCAACCTTTATATTCATATTGAAATGTTATTGGTATCAACATATGTTATTTGCATAACTCATACCAACTTTTAAGTCTAATCAAAGCAAATCGTAATGCAGTGAACAAGCGATATAAACTCTGGCAAAAATTCCAATAACTAAAAGTACGTTTTGTAGTGAGCTTATTTAGTTAAAACTGTAACGTTTAAGATATATATCCAAGAAATGTATTGGAATCAACATCAAAAGCGCCAATACAATCGTGATAGGTAATGGGGTCACGACATTTTTAATAATTAAAAGCATAAAAACAGCAGATGGTGCAATCATCAGATAGCCAGCCATGGAATCTATTGATTCTCTGTGCTTTATGACGAGGTCCATTAGTAAAATTTGAAGTACGATTAGAAAGAATCCGTACACAAGATTTTCTGGCTCCCAAATCTCTGCCATCCATAGAATGAACGCTAAACCAAATGTTAAAGAGGCGTATATTATTAAGAGATTGTTCTTTTTAATGTTCATCAGTCCTTTCTTTTCCTTTGTGCTGTTTTACGATGGTGTTTAAAGAACGTTTATAAGTATTAATTCGACGATAATCAGTGTAATGGTTATCCCAATAAGCCATCCTTTATATTGCTGGTTTTTAGGTGGGAAAATCATAACATAAATAAACATA
>DATGUO010000055.1:0-110217 GCA_035301305.1 Pseudogracilibacillus sp. | reverse complement strand
ATAGGTTCGAGGTGGAAGCATAGCGATATGTGAAGCTGACGAATACTAATAAATCGAGGGCTTAACTAACTTATAAATTGTTTGATGAACGTTGTTCTTATTTAGTTTTGAAGATTCAAATCCATTATACTTGCATTTCTTTGAAACATGCGTATAATAGTTTTTGTCTTGAAAAATACATAACCGGTCTGGTAGTTATAGCGAAGAGGTCACACCTGTTCCCATCTCGAACACAGCAGTTAAGCTCTTCAGCGCCGATGGTAGTCGAGACATTGTCTCCGCAAGAGTAGGACGCCGCCAGGCATATATAGCAGTCTATTTACATTATGTGAATAGGCTGCTATTTTTTTAGCAAATAAGAAACTTTGTGCCTTGCTATCTATATCTGAACGATTGATGCATTCACTGTTAAAGTTTTAGAAATATCAAGTTTTCTAGCACGTACGCTGTTGCTTTTAGTGCTGTATTGCATTATACAATATTTTAAAAAAAGCACATTCAAAACAAATATGATAAACTGTAAGGTAGGATTCTGCAAACAGTCAGATAGTGGAGTGAGAGAACTGAGTCAATGCTTTAAAAGTTTTACAAAAGAAACATTAAAAGCAGCTTTCTGAAGATGACTTTTACAAAAAATGAAAGTTCTTAAAAATACGCTGATGAAGTCGCTGGTAAATAAAAAGTAGGGAGGAAAGAACATGCGTCTCGATAAACTCCTTGTGCACATGGGTTACGGGAGCAGGAAAGATGTGAAGCAATTATTAAAGAAGAAAATTGTTTCTGTTGATGACGTGATATGTACAAAGGGGGATCATCAAGTAAATCCTGAAACACAAGTTATTTATGCAAAAGGTAAAAAGGTACAATATATCTCTGATGTTTATTTAATGTTACATAAGCCCCCAGGTGTTATTTCGGCAACGGAAGATACAATGCATCAAACTGTTTTAGACTTTGTACCTGCTGCTTTACAGCATATGCATCTTTTTCCAGTGGGAAGATTAGATAAGGATACAGAGGGTCTGTTGTTTTTAACAAATGATGGCCAAATGAATCATCGAATTACTTCTCCTAAGCATGATGTTCCCAAAACATACTACGCACATATTGCTGGTGAAGTCGAAGCATTTCACGTTGACCAATTTAAAGAAGGCTTAACCTTAGAAGACGGGTACAGGACAAAGCCAAGTGAGTTAAGTATTATACAAAGCAGTGATATAACAAAGATTGAATTAGTCATTACAGAAGGAAAGTTTCATCAAGTAAAGCGTATGTTTGAAGCGATAGGAAAAAAAGTTATCTATTTGAAGCGAACTGCTATTGGTGAAATCACTTTAGATGACTCTCTAAAACTTGGGGAGACAAGAAAGTTAACAGCAGAGGAAATTCAGTATTTAAAACAATTATAGGGGGACGACGATGGCTCAGTTAGTAAAATTATATGATTACATATCCCGCTATGAATCGAACCCTTTTCATTATCCGACGCAATTTATTCGATTAAAGCAAAAAAACTGGAGGGAGCTGCAGAACTCATGGGAAAAGCAATCATTATCATTCCCGGAGCAAGAAAAAGATGAAACAGCTCCTGCCAGATTTTATAGCAATAAAACAACTGTTTCTAAACGTCATCCGTTTAAAAGAGAACATGAAAAAGTTGGAAAAATGGCAGCAATCGATAGATAATTCGTACCAAAAACGAAAGCAGAGTTAACGCATTATTTCCTAAATCAGTTATATCCTTTACAAATTAAATGGGCTAGTTCTACGCTTACCCATACTTCTTTTCATACAAAAGATTTTAGTGAAGAGGGTGATTTAATTTATTTGTTACAGCGTTTTCCGGATATTTATTTTATCCTGTATTTTTCTGTATTTTATGTTAAGCATGCCCCGGTTGAGGCTGATATTTTAATAATAAGTCCTTTGGGAATTGAAATAATTACCATACTCCATGGTTCTAAACATTTCTCTGTTTTTATAGAAGCTGATCGATTTTGGATCATAGAACAACAAAAGAAAAAAGAAAAGTTTATCAGTCCTGTTATTTCTTTGCGGCGGACAGAACAGATCGTGCAACGTATTTTAGAGCAGCTTCGAATAGAATTTCCTGTTAAGAAGACGGTTGTAGCAAAAGAAGGCCGAATTGTTGCGTCAAGAGAGCCTTATCAAGTTCAATTAATTGATCGATTTTCTTATAAAAGTTGGTTTCATGAAAAAAGGGTATTACAATCTCCTTTAAAAAGTATACAATTAAAAGCGATGGATGCCCTGTTACAACATAGACAAACGTCTGCAGCGAAAAGGCCGGAATGGACAGAGAAATCTATGGCAGATGCTGAACAAGTTGAGGAATCCTGATGTATATTTTTATTGTAAATCCAATTGCCGGAAATCGAAAAGCTAAAAAAGTACTTCACTCTTTATCAAGAGCGTCTGTTTATAAAAAAATGCAAAAAAAGATTTACATGACGACAGGGATGGGGCATGCTAAACAATTAATCCAATTCCACACAGCGCCGAAAAATTATAAAAGGATAGATGGGATTGTAATTGTTGGTGGCGATGGGACTTTGCATGAAGTTATCAATGGACTGGGTAATAGACGGCTTCCAATTGCTTATATTCCTACAGGGTCCGGGAATGACTTTAAAAGAGGAGCTCATATCACCTTATCTCCCGAACAAACAGTAAAAAATTTATATAATAGAAATAATCCTGTATGGTATTGGACCGGCACTTATTATAATGAAAGAAATGAAACTTGTTCCTTTTTGAATTGTTTGGGTGTTGGCTTTGATGCGAAGGTGGCTGCACAAGTGAATCAATCAAAAATTAAAAGCTTACTGCATCGTTTTGGCTTGGGAAAAATAATGTATACAGCAGCTCTTATGAGGGAAATATTCTTTTATAAATCATTCCCCGTTCAAATTCAAGCGGATGAACAGACGTATTATTTTCCTGACTGTTTGTTTGCCGTCGTGAACGGGCACCCTTATTTTGGTGGGGGGATGAAAATTAACCCTCAAGCATATAATAATCAAGAAACATTATCGGTGTTAGTCGTTGATTCCATTGCTAAATGGAAAGTTCTTGCATTATTTTTCACTGTATTTTTTGGAACTCATTTACGCTTTAAAGAAGTACATGTGCTAAAAAGTAAACATATACGTATCAAAACAGAACACCCAGTGCTGATTCAATCAGATGGGGAAACGGGTATTAATCAAGATTTAACTGTAGCAATTGCTGAAAAACCTTTGGAAATATACGGTGCATTGCCTGAAATCTAAGCGTAAACCAGTTGTTCTGATATGGTTGGTTACTCTATATAGAAAGCAGGAAATGCGATTAGCCTTGCTTTTGTTATTTACTGAAGTTCGTTATACTTAAAGAATACACGGAGATGCAGAGGAGGAAAATGATGGAAAGTATGCAAATTGGGAAAGCGACATTAACCTGGTTAAATGGCGGCGACAATCACTTGGACGGGGGAGCGATGTTCGGCGTTGTGCCTAAAGCTTTATGGTCACGAAAATACCCTGTAAATGATAAAAATCAAATTGAACTGCGAGCAGATCCGATTTTATTACAATTAGAAGGTAAAAACTATTTAATTGATTCTGGGCTGGGAAATGACAAATTGACAGAAAAGCAGCTTAAAAATTTTGGAGTGACGGAACAGTCGTCCATCCATCGTTCTTTAATGGAATTAGGACTCACGGTCCACGACATTGACACGGTATTAATGACGCACTTGCATTTTGACCATGCTTGCGGTTTAACTTATTACAATGGGGAGAACTATGAAAGCGTTTTTCCACAGGCGGAAATTATTACGTCTGCAGTGGAGTGGCATGAAATGCGTCATCCCAATATTCGGTCTGTTAATACATATTGGAAAGAGAATTGGGAACCGATTCAAGAACAAGTGAAGCCCTTTGAACAAGAAGTCCATATTACAGATCATTTAAGGATGATCCATACGAGCGGGCATAGTGACGGGCACACAATTTTGGTTTATGAAGACGGGGAAGATTGTTTTATTCATATGGCTGATAATATGGCGACACATGCACACCAGAACAAACTTTGGGTCATGGCCTACGATGATTATCCGGTAACCTCTGTTCACGAAAAAGAAAAATGGATGCGTTTTGGCTATGAGCGGCAAGCTTGGTATACTTTTTATCATGATGCGTATTACCGGGCATTAAAGTTTGATGAAACAGGTAAAATTATAGGAGAATTGAAACGTGTTCGTTCGAATGAGGAAGCGTAAATAAAAAATCATCCTGTAGAAGGATGATTTTAAGAAGCTGTTGGCTGTGAATCAACGATGACGCCAGTTTCTACATCGATATGGAAATCAAATTGTTTGTTTTCTCCATCAATGTTACGGCTGATTCCGCCGCGGTATGTGTCATACGTCAAACCGTTTTTTTCAAGTTTTTCAGGTTTCATGTAAATCCATGATCCGTTGATGGGACCGTTTTGTTGAAAGACTTCTTTTGCTTCTTTTAATGCACGGTCGGGTGTTAGTTTCTTGTTGCTTTGTAAAACTTCTCGTACGAGGAATCCAATGGAAACACCAGCTGCTAAGGCTAGTATCGTGTTTTTACGACTCATTTTGCTATCACCTCATCTTTGTTTTGTTCACTTACCAGTATACATGAATTAGCAAAAGATCAAAAAGAAAACGTCATCGTTTAGTTCAATTAGAAGATTTAAATATGTGTGAGTTAAGGAGTTGGGACGAATGGAAAAAGCAACACGTCAAATGTTTAAAACATTAACAGAATTACAAGCAGCACCTGGAGATGAGAGGCGAGTACGGGACTATATGAGTCAAGAGCTCGGGAAATACGCAGATCATCTTATATCTGATAACCTGGGCAGTGTCTTTGGTGAAAAGATAGGCGACGGGCCTCGTGTCATGGTCGCAGGACATATGGATGAAGTTGGCTTTATGGTGACACAAATCACAGGCAATGGAATGATTCGATTTCAAACTCTGGGAGGCTGGTGGAGCCAAGTGATGCTGGCTCAGCGAGTGCAAGTCATGACAAAACAAGGGGCCATACCGGGAGTGATTGCTTCCACACCTCCACATTTGTTAACACCAGAACAACGTCAAAAGCCAGTAGATACGAAAGAAATGCTAATCGATATTGGAGCAGATGACAAGGAAGATGCAGAGACGATTGGTGTGACTCCGGGAGACTCGATTGTGCCGATTTGTCCGTTTACACCGATGACAAATGAGAAGAAAATTTTAGCCAAGGCGTGGGATAATCGTTATGGCTGCGGATTATCGATTGAATTATTAAAAGAACTCCAAGGGCAAACGATCCCCAACCATTTATTTTCCGGCGCAACGGTACAAGAAGAGGTTGGTTTAAGAGGCGCTCAATCTGCAGCTCATTTGATTCAGCCGGATTTATTTTTTGCATTGGATGCTTCTCCTGCTAATGATACAGCTGGAGATAAAAACGAGTTTGGTCAATTAGGAGAAGGGGCGCTGCTTCGTATTTTCGATAAGACAATGATTACACATCCTGGCATACGTGAATTTATCCTGGATACGGCAAAGACGCATGATATTCCTTATCAATATTATGTGTCTCAAGGAGGGACGGATGCGGGACGTGTGCATACTGCTCAATCAGGCATCCCTTCAGCGGTCATCGGCATTTGCAGTCGGTATATTCATACCGCAGCTTCCATGATTCATGTAGATGATTATGCAGCAGCTAAAGAACTGATTGTCCACTTAGTAAAAAATACTGATCAATCCACCGTTGATTCGATAAGGAAGCAATAAACGATGCAACCATCCGTAGCAGTTGGGTCAACAAATCGGACAAAAATTAAAGCAGTGCAAACCGTCTTTCCTGCAAGTGAAGTCATTCCCGCAGATACTGCTTCTAACGTTTCGCCGCAGCCTGTAGGTGATGTTGAAACGAAAACAGGAGCTAAAAACCGGGCAATTGCTGCAAGAAACGAAACAGAAGCAATGATCGGGATAGGGTTAGAAGGCGGTATTGATACCATTGATAACCAGCTTTACTTATGTAATTGGGGAGTGCTGGTGACAGAGGACGAAGAAATATTTTGTGCGTCGGGGGCGCGTATTCAACTTCCGCTTTCGTTCCAAGAAGCTTTGTTAAACAGAACAGAATTAAGTACGTTAATGAATGAGTATCAGAATCGTACAGACATCCGTCATCATGAAGGAGCAGTCGGTATTTTTTCAAATGGAGAACTCGATCGCTCCGAGATGTTTGGTCAAGTCGTACAATTATTAAAAGGCCAGATGAGTTATTGGCATGCGAGATAGTCACTGTTTTAATTGATTTTTTTCACCTGATAGTCGGGATGAATAGATTGGAGCGCAGTATGGATGAAAAATATCATTCTTCGTTGTGCGGTTTCTAAATAAAAAAGCCAGGACATTTTCACTCATAAGTGAACTGTCCTGGCTTTTTTATTATTCATTGAAATGTTATTTATTTCTCTGTAATTATTCATAAACATATTTTAAAACATCTAAAGCCTGGTCTACTGTTTCAACCGTAACATTTGATTTGTTCGAAAGTTCTTTTAAAGGATGGATTAAAGACTCCGGACGAATCAGAATGGTCGGTTTATTTAAGGTGACCGCACTGCTTAAGTCCATTGCTGTATTCCACTGTTTATACTGCTCCCCAAATAAAGCAATCACAATATCAGCTTTTTGCATTAAAACATTGGTACGGAAGTTATTGATATCTGAAGCAGCATCGTCTCTGTACACTTGTTCAGGCTGTTTGCCTAAAATCGCCTCGCCGATATCATCGGAACGGTCATGGTTGGTTTGAGGGCCAACAAATGATAAATCTAAGTTCGCTTTATTCGCTTTCTCTTTTAATTCTTCTCGCCAATTCGAATGAATTTCTCCTGCTAAATAAACGGTTAATTTCATCATAAATCCCTCCTTCATCCAGTATACGAGTTAAAATAAAGAGAGGCAACTTTTTTTGTTATTTAGATTATTTAACATATGTATAGAACATGGTATGATGAAAGAATAAGGATAGACATAAAATAAATGTCTTGTTTTGGAGGATATAATAATGAAACTAACCAGTATAAAACTGAAACGAATATTAGAAGATAGATTGAAAAATGAAGCGTATCGTACCTCTTTTGATCGCGATAAAGATCAATTTCGTATCGAATGGAAAGAATCTAAAAAAGGCATAACGGTTTCGCTTCCGCAAGTAATCGGGAAGTATGAAGAACGAGGCGAAAAAGCAATTGACGAATTAGTGGATCATGTATCCGAAGCTTTAAGCGTCATGAATCGCGAATATAAACTGACGGGGATGGAAAACTATATATACCCGGTTATTCGTGCAACCTCTTTTCCAACGGAAACCAAAGACGGTGAGCCTTTAGTGACGAAAGAGCATACTGCAGAAACGAGAATATTTTATGCTATCGATTTAGGAAAGTCGTACCGCTTGTTAGAAGAAAGTTTGCTCGAACAGGAAGGGTGGTCGAAAGAACGTCTGCATGAAAATGTCTTATTTAATTTACGTTCGCTTTCTACTTCCTATAAAAAAGATGAAGTGAGCGGCAATGACTTTTACTTTATTGCAACACAGGACGGCTACGATGCCAGTCGTATTTTAAATATCAGTTTTTTAGAGGAGATGGCTGCGAAATGTGAAGGGGAATTAGCATTGGCAGTTCCCCATCAGGATGTGTTAGTATTGGCAGATGTGAAAAATGAAACAGGTTACGATGTACTGGCTCAGCTGACCATGCAATTTTTCGCGGAAGGTCGCATCCCAATCACATCGCTTGCCTTCATGTATGAAGAACAGAAATTAGAACCTATCTTCATTTTAGCTAAAAACAAACCTAAAAATAAAGAAGAATAATATCAATATATTTGAGCGCAATATCTTGGAAAATGAACTCACTCAAGAATGATTTACGAAAGCCGGTGATGATGTATGTGGAAAAACTGGAAAGAAAAAATTATCGACTTTTTTTATGATGAAATAGAAGTGGAAGATTCCTCAACTTCTGAGACGGAGCAAGCAAATGAATCCTTTAAAAAAACCAAGGATGTGTTTGTCCCGTCTCGTCCCTCTGCTGCAAAGAGGACAATTGATTCAAAAATAACGTACCAGTATCCGAAACATAAAGCTGCTCCTTTCCATGTACCTGATAATTCCAACCAAAGGAGCGCAGTAAAGAAAAGAAATCATAATGCAAGTCGCGAAGCTGTACAGCAGCAATTACAAGAAAAACATGCCTCGGTTCGAGCGAGGACTGAAAAAACTGCAATCTCCCGACCTCGAAAAAGATTGGACCATAAGGAGATCGAAAACACACCTGCTTTTATCCGAAGAAAGTGGGAACAAAAGCATAGAAGTCCACAAAAGCGTCGTGAACCTATCGAGCAAAAAGAAGAGAGTCAACTCGAAAAAAAACCGGATAAAGCTGCTTCTATGACAGATTTGACAGGTATAGAACCTTCTAGACCTGAGGAGTTGGATGCTGTTTTTCGGAAAAAGGATAAAAAAACCCCCGAAGAACAAACAGAGAACAATAAAACGAAAATCCGGAACTCCGAAGAAAGTTCAACCATAGAAACAAAAGCGGAAGTAAAAGCTGCAGAAGAAAGAAAATCAACAGAAATAGATTCAGCGTATGAAAAAGACATCAGTACTACCCGAAGTGATGCAAGTGAAATTTCGTATAATGATTTGCAAGCTTATAAAGAAACAGACTCTGTTTTCTTTGAAAAGCCACGAGAGATAATAGCAGAACCGACTTCAACCACGGACACCAAAGAGCAGGTGAAGTCGCCAGTAGAAAATCAAGTGCCGGAACAGTCGAACCAAGTAATACAGCAGCCCGCTGTTCCCAACCATTTATTGAATGATCCTTCTCTGCCCGAGGAAGATGATGCAGATTGGTTAATCGAACAACAAATTTTACTGGAAGATACACTGGAACATTTCCATATCCAAGCAACGGTTGAAAAGGTGACTCAAGGGCCTTCTGTCACTCGTTTTGAAATACAGCCTGCCCTTGGAGTGAAAGTCAATAAGATCCGTAATTTGCAAGATGACTTAAAGTTAAATTTGGCTGCGAAAGATATTCGCATTGAAGCACCTATTCCAGGCAAGCATACAGTTGGTATTGAAGTACCCAATCAATATCCGCAAAAAGTGACGCTGCAGCAATTAATTGAAACCAATCATTTTCAAGAAGCAAACTCGCCGTTAACAGTTGCTTTAGGGCTTTCTATTGAAGGAGATCCTATTTTCACTGATATCGGGGATATGCCGCATGGACTTATTGCAGGCGCAACCGGGTCTGGAAAAAGTGTGTGTATTAATTCGATTATTTTAAGTTTACTTTATAAAGCAGATTACCGGGAAACAAAGCTTTTGCTGATTGATCCTAAAATGGTAGAATTAACTCCATATAATGGAATTCCTCATTTGCTTTCCCCAGTGATTACCGACGCAAAAGCGGCAACTGCTGCTTTGAAATGGGCGGTAGAAGAAATGGAAGAGCGTTACGAACGGTTCGTTGCATCCGGCGTACGAAATATTCAAAAATTCAACGAAAAAATGGAGCAGCAAGGAAATTCAGCAGACAAAATGGCTTATATTGTGATAATTATTGATGAATTGGCTGATTTAATGATGATTTCACCGCAGGAAGTAGAGGATGCTATCAGCCGAATCGCTCAAAAAGCAAGAGCATGTGGCATTCATTTATTATTGGCTACACAGCGACCATCAGTTGATGTTATTACAGGATTGATTAAAGCCAATATACCTACAAGAATAGCTTTCAGTGTATCTTCCCAAGTAGATTCCCGGACCATCCTGGATACAGGAGGTGCAGAGAAATTGCTGGGTAGAGGGGATATGCTGTTTATCGAGAATGGTGCAACTAAATCCCTTCGATTGCAAGGTCCGTTTGTTTCCGATGAGGAAATTGACCGTGTGGCAACATATGTGAAGTCTATAGCCGAACCACACTACTTATTTGAACAAGAACAGCTGCTGTTAGAAGCAGACCAGGAAGATGCTGAAGATGAATTATTAACAGAGGTGCTTTATTTTGTAGTGGAACGTCAACAGGCAAGCACATCCTTGTTGCAAAGAAGGTTTAGAATAGGGTATAATCGAGCCGCACGATTAATTGACGCTTTGGAAGATAAAGGCATTATATCAGGACAAAATGGTTCTAAGCCTAGAGAAGTACTTGTAACGAAGGAACAAATTGAATCCTAACCATTAGGAAAACGAGAAAACGAGGGGTACTGGGATGAAAGAAATCGAACAGAAATTACAAGGAAAGATTAGTCGTTTAACCAATAAAACATTTAAATTTGATGAACGTGTCGGCGAAGGATGGTTTTCTGCCGTATATTTTTTAAAAACCCAAGACATAGTGAAGCAGAAATTACCAAATAATGTAGTCACGATGCAATTTTTTCAGAAAGAAGAAGCCGTGCTTTGCGGGACAGATGAAGTCATTGCGCTGCTTCATAAGTTTGCAGAAGACCCGGAGAATTTAGAAATTTATTCCTTAAAAGATGGGGAGAAAGTGAAGCCATTTGAAACGGTTTTGACAATTACAGGCCCTTATCAAAATTTTGGATTTTTAGAAGGCGTTATTGACGGTATTTTTGCCAGAAGAACATCCGTGGCAACGAATGTCTATAATGTGGCAAAAGCAGCCCGGTTATCCGGCATCCAAAAACCTGTCATTTTTATGGGGGATCGTGATGATCATTTTACCCAGCAGGCAGGCGATGGGTATGCTGCGTTTATTGGTGGATCTACCGCTCAAGCAACACATGCGATGAATGAATGGTGGGGAAAGCAAGGCATGGGAACAATGCCGCACGCTTTAATTCAAATGTATCAGGGGGATATCGTTGCGGCAACCCAAGCTTATCGCGACGTTTTTCCGGATGATGAAATTATGACATTGGTTGATTATAACAATGATGTCATTACGGATTCTTTAAAAGTTGCGCGTGCACTTGGAGAGAAGCTATCTTCTGTTCGGGTGGATACTTCCAAATCACTCGTTGATAAATATTTTCTTCGTAATCAGCATCTAATGGGGACATTTGACCCGCGCGGTGTTACCCCGGAACTTATTTTTGCACTGCGTAAAGCATTGGATGACGAAGGTTTTCATTATGTAAAGATTGTGGCAAGCGGCGGTTTTACAGAGGACAAGATTGCCCGTTTTGAAGAACGTCAAGTCCCTGTGGATATGTACGGGATTGGCAGCAGTCTCTTGAAAATAAAAATTGGATTCACCGGCGATAATGTGTTGTTGAATGGAGAGCATTCTGCAAAAGAAGGACGTAAGTATCGGCCTAATCCTAAATTGGAGCAGGTGCATTACGAACCGCAAGATGACAAATAATAAAGTAAGTTAAAAACTCAGTACTTTAGTACAGAGTGTGGTAAGATAGAGAAAAGAAACGTTGGTAATAAAATATATCATCGTGCTGAAATTAAAATAGGTTAGTTGCGTCTATATTTACATAAGAGCAACAATAGATTGTAACGGAGGTTCATTATGACAACTTACCATTTTATTGGTATAAAAGGGACAGGTATGAGCGCGTTAGCTCAAATCCTGCACGATGCTGGCGAAACGGTTCAAGGTTCAGATATTGAAAAATACTTTTTTACACAAAAAACACTAGAAGAAAAGGAAATTCCCATTCTACCTTTTTCGCTTGATAACATTCGAAAAGAAGATGTTATTATAGCTGGAACAGCATTTGCTAAAGATCATCCAGAAATAAATAAAGCGTTGGAACTCGGTAATGATTTTTATTGGTACCATGAATTTTTAGGGAAATGGGCAAATAAATACACAAGTGTAGCTGTTACCGGCTCACATGGAAAAACTTCGACAACAGGTCTGCTGGCTCACGTGCTGGCAGGGTACAGCCCAACCACTTATTTGATTGGGGATGGTACAGGTCATGGAGAACAAGATGGCCGTTTTTTCGCATTTGAAGCGTGCGAATATAAACGGCATTTTTTAAATTATAATCCCGATTATGCGATTATCACAAATATTGACTTTGACCATCCGGATTATTTTAAAGATATCCAGGATGTGTTTAATGCGTTTCAATCGATGGCAAACCAAGTGAAAAAAGGTATTATTGCTTGCGGCGAAGATGAACATTTACATCATTTGCAATCAACTGTTCCTGTTATTTATTACGGATTTGGCTCCGCTAATGATTTTCAGGCGACAAATATTGTTGAAAACGAACAAGGAACTACTTTTGATGTAGCAGTAAGAAATACGTATTTTGATACATTTGAGATTCCGCTTTATGGAAATCATCAAATATTAAATGCGTTAGCTATTATTGCGTTTTGTCACTACGAAGGGCTGGATGCAAGTGTCATGAAGCGTCTAAGTACGTTCGAAGGGGTGAAACGACGCTTTTCAGATAAGACAGTCGGCAAGCAAGTGATTATTGATGATTATGCACATCATCCAATCGAGATTGCAGCTACGATTGACTCAGCTAGGAAAAAATACCCGAACCGGGATGTTGTAGCTATTTTTCAGCCGCATACTTTTTCACGAACGGAAAAGTTTCTCGAAGAATTTGCTGAAAGTTTACATCTAGCCGATTATGTATATTTATGTGATATATTTTCTTCCGCCAGAGAGACAAAAGGGGAATTAACTATCAACGATTTACAGCAAAAAGTGCCAGAAGCACAAGTGTTGGAAATCGATGAAGTAGAAGCATTACAACGATATGAAGAGGCAGTCCTCATTTTTATGGGAGCAGGCGATATCCAAAAGTTTCAAAAAGCGTATGAAAGCCAATTGCCATAAACATTTTCTTGAAATGAAAAATAGTAAGAAGGAGAAAGAAACAGTAGATATAAAGTTTGTGTTTCATTAAAACGGGAAAATATAGTACAATGAAACATATGCACTTTATAAGAGTATAAATCAAAAAAGGAGAGGACGTTTATGTACGCAGCAATAGCTATTGCAGTTCTAATTGTAGCTGTCTTTTTCGCTGTCCTGGTTATTTATATTGGTCAGACTTTAAAATCGACACAACGCACATTAGATAACGTAGCAGACACATTAGAAGGAGTACAGCATCAGTTGGATGGTATCACAACAGAAACAACTTTATTGCTTCAAAAAACCAATGATTTAGCAGAGGATATTAATAATAAAGTAGCGAAGTTAAACAGTACTTTTGACGGGGTAGAAGAAATCGGTGATACATTTAATAGTTTAACGCACTCATTAAAGAAATTATCTGATAGTATCGCTGCTTCCTCTGATGAAGATGTGGAAAAAGCAACCGAGGCAGTAAAATGGAGTACTGCTATTTTGAACATTTGGAAAAATCGTAAAAACTAAGAGGAGGAATTGACATGGCTGACGGGAAAAATACCAGTTTTGTTTTAGGAGCTCTATTTGGGAGTATTGTAGGTGCTTCCATCGCGTTTATTGTTGCTCCAAAGCCAGGAAAAGAACTTCGTCAAGATTTAAACAAAGGTTCCAAACAAGCAGTTCATAAAGCAGGTGAACTGAAAGACACTGTTCAAGAAAAAAGCACTGTTTATAAAGATATGACTTTGGAAAAAGGTGCAGAATGGAAAGAAAAAGGTACTGACTTTACGAAGCAGACAACTCAATCCACTGCCGAATTAACCAAGGACGTGAAAGAAAAAACAACAGAGTTTGCCAAAGATGTTACGGATAAAACAAAAGATTTTGCAAAAGATGTACAAGACAAAACAAAAGAATTCTCGCAGGATATGACAGAGAAAACAAAATCGACAACGAAAGAAGTAACCGACCAAGCGAAAGAACTCAGTGAGGACGCAAAAGCAGATGCAAAAGAGTTAAAAGAAACGGCAAAACAAGATACAAAAGATATTAAAGAAGTTGCCAAAGATACCAATAGTTCTGATGAAGAGCCTGTTGAAACAGACGAACCTCATTAATAAAACATCCAAACTCCACGCAGCAAAGAAGGGGAGTTTGGGTGTTTTTCTTTTGGCAAATACGAATTAGTAAAGGCTGCAGTATAATGTATTTAAGAGCAGGAATTGTTCTTTTTATATATAAGCCGCCAGCATGAGTTTTGGTTTCGTTTTAACGAATTTTCGATGGCAGGTTCCCATTTGGGCAGTGAAGTAACCCAGTGACTTGTCCACTTTTTAAAAAAAAATGTTTATTATATGGGCAATTGGATGACAAAGGAAGTTTTATTCGTTATAATTGTTCTAATTATTAAAATATAGGGGAGAGTCGTATACATGAGCAACCAGAAATTTGATGAACTAAGAGACGAACTGGATTCGCTTAATCTGGAAATTTTAAATTTGGTCAACAAGAGAGCGGAACTTGTTCAGGATATTGGGGAAATTAAGGGAAAACAAAGTACACAGCGATTCGACCCGGTTCGTGAACGAGATATGCTGGATCACATTGTGGAACAAAACGATGGGCCGTTCAAAAACGCAACGGTGGAGCATATTTTTAAAGAGATTTTTAAAGCTGGGTTAGAAGTGCAGGAAGATGACCAGCAAAAAGAACTGTTAGTTTCCCGTAAACGAAAAGCAGAAGATACAGTTGTTAATATAAACGGAACTCCATTTGGCGATGACGAAACACAGTTCATCTTTGGCCCGTGCGCGGTAGAAAGTTATGAACAAGTCGCCAGTGTAGCAGAAGTTCTAAAAGGAAAAGGATTAAATTTAATCCGAGGCGGTGCCTTCAAGCCGCGTACGTCTCCATATGATTTTCAAGGACTTGGCTTAGAAGGTTTGAAAATTTTAAAGCGTGTAGCAGATGATTACGATATGCGCGTCGTGAGTGAAATTGTCACTCCTTCTGATATCGAAGTAGCTCAAGATTATATCGATGTCATCCAAATTGGTGCAAGAAACATGCAAAACTTTGAATTGTTAAAAGCTGCTGGAGAAGCGAAGATTCCGGTTATTTTAAAACGCGGTATGGCTGCTAAGATTTCTGATTTCATTAACGCAGCAGAGTATATTATTTCAAAAGGAAATGAAGATATTATTCTGTGTGAGCGCGGTATCCGTACCTTTGAATCAGCAACGAGAAATACATTGGATATCTCAGCAGTTCCTGTATTAAAACAAGAAACACATTTACCGATTATGGTAGATGTCACACATTCTACAGGCCGCAGAGATTTATTGATACCTACAGCAAAAGCTGCTATTGCAGTTGGTGCTGACGGTGTTATGGCAGAAGTACATCCTGATCCAGCAGTTGCTTTATCTGATTCTCAGCAGCAAATGGATTTTGATCAATTTGAAGAATTTTACAAAGAAGTTGCCAATTATGGCGTAAAAGTAAAATAATGATTTGCCTGGCCAGTAAACATTTTATACTTGTTTACTGGTTTTTTTTTGTATTTTTGCCCCAGCTAAGCTATGATGAAAATAGAAAGAAAACATGGTCGGAGGTGGCTTTTAGTGAGTGTAACAATTTATGATGTAGCAAGGGAAGCGAATGTCTCTATGGCAACTGTTTCGCGTGTCGTAAACGGCAATCCCAATGTAAAACCAACTACTAGAAAGAAAGTATTAGATACCATTGAAAGGTTAGGGTATCGTCCTAATGCGGTGGCAAGAGGATTAGCCAGTAAAAAAACGACAACTGTCGGAGCAATTATGCCGGATATTTCAAGTTCGTTTTTCTCTGAATTAGCCAGAGGGATTGAAGACATTGCTTCCATGTATAATTATAATATTATTTTGAGCAGTTCAGATCAAAACAAAGAGAAAGAAGTGCAATTAATCAACACGATGCTGGAAAAGCAAGTAGACGGTGTCCTGTTTATGGGCGGTGAGATTACGGATGAGCATATCAGACAATTTACTTCCGCAAGAGTGCCGGTCGTTTTAGCAGCTACGCAGGATGAAAACCATGAGCTCCCATCTGTGAATATTGATTATGCACAAGCAGCTTATGAAGCTACTAAGAATTTGATTGAACGCTCAAAAGAGCAGCCAATTCTGGTTACAGGTGGTAAACATATCCAATCAAACGGCTTAAAATATCAAGGGTATGAGCGTGCGTTAAAAGAAGCGAATATTACCTTAGATGAAAGCTATATCTTTATGAATGAAACAACTTATAACGGCGGAATGGAAGCTGTTGCTGAAATGGTAGAACAGGGAATAAAACCTTCTTCTATCTTTGTCACTACCGATGAAATGGGAGTCGGAGTCATTCATGCATTGCATGACCGTAATATTAAAGTACCGGATGACGTAGAAGTGTTTGGTTTTAATAATACGCGCGTTTCTCTGATGGTTCGTCCTACTTTGACTACGATTGTACAGCCTATGTATGATATTGGGGCTGTAGCGATGCGTCTTTTAACTAAATATATGGATAAAGAAGAAGTGGATGAACACACCGTTATACTTCCTCATCGCACGATTGCACGCGATTCAACAAAATAAAATAAATGGTTAACAGGAAATACCATATAAAAACAAGCTAGTTTGACTATCTCCAAGGGATAATCGACTAGCTTGTTTTTGCTATGCTTTATGAAATATCGATTTGTCTAAATCGGTCACGGAATTGAATCCGGCAAGTCCTAAAGTCAGGTCTAAGTCAGCAGCCATATTTTGTAAAACTTCTTTTACGCCTTGTTCACCTGCTGCAGCAAGTCCGTACATACAAGGACGCCCCACAAGGACTGCTCTTGCTCCAAGTGCCATTGCTTTTATAATGTCCGATCCTCGGCGAATGCCGCTGTCCATCATGACGGGGATTTCGTTCTGTACTGCCTCGACGACTTGCGGCAATGCATCAAGCGACGCGACAGCTCCGTCTACTTGACGTCCTCCATGATTAGAAACAATAATCCCGTCTACTCCGTATGATAAAGCCAGTTTTGCATCTTCTGGGTGTAAAATACCTTTTAAAATGATAGGAAGGGTCGTATGTTCACGAATAAAAGGCAAGTCATCCCAAGTTAATCGATTATTCCCAAATATTTGTGTCCAGTACATAATGGCCGCTGTTGGCTCTTCTTCTGGCGTTTGCTCAAGTTTGGAACGAAATGCTGGATCTGAGAGGTAATTTCCAATGCCTTCTCCTGCTAAAAATGGCAAGTAAGTATTTTTTAAGTCTTCCTCACGCCAGGCCAGCATGGAAGTGTCCAAAGTCACAACAATAGCAGAATACCCAGAAGTTTCCGCCCTTTGTAAAAAGCTTTTTGCCACGTCTCTATCTTTACTCCAATAAAGTTGAAACCATTTTGGAGCATCTCCAATTTCTTTTGCAATTTGTTCCAGAGGGATGGTCGAGGCAGAACTGGTAATATAAGGTACACCTAATGAAGCAGAGGCACGGGCAGAGGCAAGTTCTCCGTCTTGATGAATAATAGATTGGACGCCGATCGGTGCACTGAGTATGGGGAATGGAAAGGTTTGGTCAAACAGTTTTACGGATAAATCGCGCTTTTCTACATTTCGCAGCATCCTCGGAATAATTTTCCATTGTTCAAAAGCATTCCTGTTTGCTTTCATCGTTTCTTCATTTCCTGCGCCGCCGGCAACATAGTAATAAGGGCCGTCTTCTAAGAGTTTCCGTGCCCTTTCTTTCCAATCTTCATACGCGATGGAAAGTTTTTTAGAGCTTGCTTCCGGGTTTATCATTTCTTGATAGATTTGGTATTGAATCACATTTCCTATATTTTGCATAAACGTGTGACATCTCCTTTAAAAGTAACCGCTTTCTAAAAAGTGTATATCCTTTCATGTATTCAGTCAATTGTTGCAAATTGTCCACCAAGTATTTTCGAGGTATCTCAACTATTTTTAGTTGCTTTCTTTATGAGGTTTTCGCTATAATATAACCAATTGAATACAGAGATGAAGAAGAAATGAAGTAGCGAATAAATCCCTATCACAGAGAGCTGACAGTTGGTGCAAGTCAGTATATATTTGCTTGCGAATTACGTTTTGGAGTCTTTTCATGCAAATGAAACGGTGCGAATCATCGTTAACAATACCAAAGTGGCATTATATGCAACAAGGGTGGTAACGCGAATAAAACCTCGTCCCTTTTTTAGGGAGGGGGTTTTTTATTTCTCTCTGTATGAATGCAATTAAGGCACTTGCTGTAAAAAAGCTTGCAATGCCATGCTTTCCAATATTTAATTAAAAATATAAAGGAGTGTAAAAGTGGATATTTTACAAGATTTAGAAGCACGCGGTCTGCTGCAATCAACTACAGATTATGAAAGTTTGGAACAACACTTAGCAACCAATCAGGTTACTTTATACTGTGGGTTTGATCCGACGGCAGACAGTTTACATATCGGCCATTTACTTCCGATTACGATGTTGAAACGATTTCAAGAAGCGGGTCATCGCCCAATTGCTTTAATTGGGGGCGGCACCGGCATGATTGGTGATCCCAGCGGCCGGACTGCCGAGCGTTCTTTAAATGAAGCAGATGTCGTTAAAGGTTTTGCAGAAAGTATCAAACAGCAATTAGGAAGAGTATTGGAATTTGAACAGGGGAGTAACGCAGCAGTCGCGCGAAATAACCATGATTGGCTGTCGAATTTAACTTTAATTGATTTTTTACGGGATGCAGGCAAACATTTTACCGTCAATTATATGTTGGCAAAAGACTCCGTTTCTTCCCGTATTGAACATGGCCTTTCTTATACTGAATTCAGTTATATGCTCTTACAGTCTTTTGATTTCTCGAAGTTGTATGATGAAGAAAATTGCACACTGCAAATTGGCGGGAGCGACCAATGGGGAAACATTACAGCGGGAATGGAATTTATCCGCCGTTCGCATAATGATGAAGAAGCAAAAGTTTTCGGATTAACGGTGCCTTTGATTACAAAAGCTGATGGGACAAAATTTGGAAAAACGGCTGGCGGGGCTGTATGGCTTGATCCTGAAAAAACAAGTCCATACGAATTTTACCAGTTTTGGTATAATACGGATGACCGGGATGTCATTAAATTCTTGAAATACTTCACCTTTTTGGACATGGAAACAATCCAAGGATTAGAAAAAGAAGTCGCAGTAAATCCTGGAGCACGTGCTGCTCAAAAGCGTCTTGCTGAAGAAATGACAGAAATGGTGCATAACGAAAGTGCGCTGCGACAAGCCATTAAAATTTCAGAAGCTTTATTTAGCGATGACGTAAAGTCTTTAACCAAAGAAGAGATTGAACAAGGGTTTAAAGATGTGCCGACTGTGGAGGCAGCTAATGAAGATACTCCACTTGTTGAATTGTTAGTACAAGCAGGCATTTCATCCTCCAAACGACAAGCACGAGAGGATATTTCGAACGGCGCTATTTATATCAATGGAGAACGGAATCAGGAAGTTTCCTATACGTTAACTGCTGCAGACCGTTTAGAAGACACCTTTATTGTGATCCGCCGCGGCAAGAAAAAGTATTTTTTAGTTCATTTTAAATAAGTCTGTAAAAGCACTGGAGGTAAGTTGTCCAGTGCTTTTTAATGGCAAAAAATTCATTTTAGATGGATGTAAATATGGCAAATTTTTATAATAAACGTTATATATTTCTAAATAAGTGAAAAGATTTTCTTGGCCTATAGGAAAGTATAAAATCTTCTTCCTGCATCAGTGCAACTAAGGCATCTGTAATAAAGACTTGGCGAATTTCAAGTTTTCTAGCGTATTTAATAAAACGAGCAGAGTGTTACGCCCAATGCCCACCGATTTTTTTGCTGCGTTCCAGCGTGGTGCCTGCATCGGTAAAACTTGAAGCTCTTAAAATAGCGGTCGAACCAAATTGGGAACGGATTTGGTCCATCGCATAGCCAATATCTTTTTCCTGCGGTCGTTCAAAAAACAAATCCAGTTGAGTATTGGCATCCTCTGAAAGATTTGTTAAGCTGACCGACACATGACGAATCATGCTTGTTCCATTATAAAACGTATCAAACAATTCCTGACAAAGAGTGAACATTTCCATCGTTATATTGGTGGGAGACAGAAAGGATTTAGAACGACTGAACCCTGCTGTTTCCTCCGCATATCCAATCGCTAAATGAACGGTTCTGCCTACTTTTTTATCTCTTCTCGCCCGCCTGCATGCTTCTTCACATAGTTCAAGCATACAGACAGATGTTTCTTCTCTTGTATAATCTCGTAACAAGGCAATACCATGTCCATAACTTTTCTGTGTGTTTTTGATGAAATCGCCGAATACAGGACTTAAATCAATTCCCCATGCATGCCAGTATAATTGCTCACCCATAATGCCGAAATGTTTTTTCAATGCGGGGAGCGGATGCTGAGCAATTTGACCAAAAGTAATAATGCCAAGCCGGTGCAAATGACGCTTCATTCGTGAACCAACCCCCCAGATTTTTTCTACTTCAAAAGGCCAAAGTTTGTCTGCGACATCTTCATATGTACATTCAGCAATGCCGTTTTCAGCCTGTTTAGCATGTAAGTCCATAACAACTTTAGCTAAAAACTTGTTGTCTCCAATGCCGATTGTACTCATAATACCAAAAGAATTAAAAATAGCCCGTTGGATATGTGCTGCAATATTGGTGCGCTTGCCAAATAATTTCTCTAAGCCGTCGGTTGTTACCCATATTTCGTCAATAGAATAAGGATGGATAGCTTCTTTTGGTGCAAAATAATTGAGCAATCGCGTGATTTTAAGCGAAGTATGCAAATAATCGGCCATATTCGCTTGGACAATATAAATATTGGGATCTTTCGGTAATTCAAAATAACGGCTGACGTTTTTAATTCCATAATTTTTCTTCAATGCTGGGGAAGCAGCCAGTACGATACTTCCCGGGCGTGACATATCACCTACTACTGCAAGCATCGTTTTCAGTGGATCGACTCCCAGCCGAACAGCTTCTACACTCGCATAAAAAGAACGCATATCAATACAAAGGACATCATGACGAGGATAAGACGAATAATCCATCGTTGTCTCACCTCCTAATAAGTGTGGGTTAAGTATAACGTAATAAAAACAAAAACACAAACATGCGTTCTTGTTTTTAAGGAGAGGTTATGTTAATATAAGAACATACATTCCGGAAAAAGGATAAAAGGGAGGAAAGCAAATATGGAAACACATGATAGAGGAACGATGAAGTGGGTTTCACTGATGTTACCGGAACACGTCGCTTTATTAGAAGGAGTGTTCGAAGAGCGGCAGGAAAAACCTTTTCTCGATGAACAAAAACAAATGGAAATTGACCAAAAATTAAAAGACAGTGTCGCTTTTCAACTAGAAGTAACGATTACGTATTATAAAAATTCCCGATGTACGACTTTACGCGGTAAAATCGAACATATTAACCAATGGAAAGGGTATATTGTTTTATCCAATGGAGAAGGAGACTTTATCCCTTTAAAAGATATAATAGATGTTGCAGGATAATCCTTGGTAAGGTAACAGAAATCTTCTATGTTATACTTGATTCAACATGGAATATGGGAGGAGAAAATATGAAGCAGCAATCACTGGGAACAAGTAACTTAAATGTTTCTAACATTTCTTTAGGTTGTATGCGTATGAATCATTTATCAGTGTCGGACGCTCAGCAGGTCATCCAGCATGCAAAAGAAGCTGGGATTAATTTCTTTGATCATGCTGACATGTATGGCGGAGGTGATTCAGAGCGGATATTTGCAGAAGCATTGCAGTTGGAACCCATTCAGCGCGAAGATATATATCTTCAATCAAAAACGGGGATTCGAGATGGCTATTTTGATTTTTCCAAAGAACATATTCTAGATTCGGTGGATGGTTCTTTACAACGGTTGCAAACAGACTATTTAGACGTCCTTCTGTTGCACCGTCCGGACTCGCTAATGGAACCGGAAGAGGTAGCGGAAGCTTTTTCTACATTAAAACAATCTGGTAAGGTCCGTCATTTTGGAGTGAGCAATCAGCATCCTGGACAAATTGAATTACTTAAAAAATATGTAGATCAAGAGCTGATTGTGAACCAGCTGCAATTTGGCTTGAAGCATACAGAGATGATTGACCGGGGATTTCAAGTGAATATGAACTGGGATGGTTCATTTGACCGGGAGGGCGATGTATTAGAGTACAGCCGTCTTCACGATATGACTATTCAGGCATGGTCGCCTTTTCAGTTTGGGCATTTCGAAGGGGTGTTCGTGAGTCACCCGGATTTTCCGGAATTGAACAAAAAACTGGAAGAAATAGCGGAGGAGAAACATGTAACCAAATCAGCTATTGCCATTGCCTGGATTTTGAGACATCCTGCTTACATACAAGCGATTATTGGCTCGATGAATCCAATACGAATCACTGAAATTGCCAAAGCTTCTCATGTAGAATTATCTCGTGTGGAATGGTATGAACTGTATCAAGCAGCTGGGAATCAACTTCCTTAACGGCAAGGTGAGAGCTGATGATTACTGGTTTAGATACATTAAAAACCTCTTTTCTTAACATTTGTTGAGAAAAGAGGATTTTAAAAGGTCATTAAAAGAACAAAAAATTATAAAAACGACAATAAGGCGGTCACAAATTTTTCTAAATATGTCTTATCCAACTCATCAAAGCGGTCAGTTTCCGGACTGTCAATATCCAGTACACCGAGTAATTTTCCGTCTTTAATCATAGGAATAACCACTTCTGATTGCGATTGCGGGTCACAAGCAATATGACCTGAAAAAGTGTTGACATCTTTTACGACAACAGAAGTTCTCTTTTCCGCAGCTGTGCCGCACACGCCTTGCCCCATGGGGATACGTATACAAGCAGGAAGCCCTTGAAAAGGACCGAGTACTAATTCATCGTGTTCTAATAAATAAAATCCTACCCAATTAATTCGTTCTAAGAACTGATTCAGCAATGCAGATGCATTACTTAAATTAGCAATTTGATTCGTTTCACCTTCAAGCAGGGCAGCTAATTGCTGAATGACCTGCTCATATTGTTCTGTCCGTTCTCCTGTATATAATGTTTGTTGAAACATATTCTTCCCTCCATTTACTTAACACTTTAAGTATATCAAACAAGTAAATAAGGTGGAAGAAAATAAAAAAATGTAAAATTATGGATTTTTAAATAAAATGATGTATAATAAGTAATTGAGTACTAGTCTGAAAACTGAAGATTCACAACTTTGTGACAATAATGTTTTAAATCACAATAAATTTATCTTGAAAAGAAACATCCCTCACTGTGTTTTGTACTAGGATGTGTTTAGAAGTGTAAAGCAAACGACGTCTCCATATCCTTTAAACGAATCTTTATCTATGGAAGGTGTAGATGCCTAAAAAATACTTACTGCATATTACTGTATTATGAAAAAACGACCTTTATAGCCATGAGAATAGCTTATATCCCCGTCATTGTCGTTGCTAATTCTAATACATGAGAATAA
Organism: Pseudogracilibacillus sp.; assembly: GCA_035301305.1. Lineage (GTDB taxonomy): Bacteria > Bacillota > Bacilli > Bacillales > Amphibacillaceae > Pseudogracilibacillus. The sequence continues at coordinate 86,720 of DATGUO010000055.1, read as the reverse complement.
AAAGGGCGGTGAGTGAATATATGTTAACAAATCAGCTTAAATACGAGCGGTATGCAGAAATGTTAGAAACATTTGAATTAGAAGAAATGTTAGCCCTTACGGAACAAAAAATGTATTCCTGTATAAGAAACAGAGAATTTGCAGACATAGAAAAAATACTGGAAGATTTCTGTCAAGAATTAATAGATATGGAGGAGTCTATTCAACTATTTGTCGTTCGGACGTATTTCACCAGTGTTATGTCAAATATTATTAGTACATTAGTCCAGAAAGAACGACTATCCCATCGTTCCCTCGTATTCGCTTATCGTTCGATTTCTTACATTGAATCGTGGAATACCTTAACAGAGTATTTACTTGCTGTTCCCTGGTTCGTTGAGCAAGTGAAGACGCTTAACGAAATGAATCCTTTTGTTTCACATAATCCATACGTAGAAAAAGCTCTTCAAATTATCCAGCATAATGTCACCGAACATCGCTTGAACGTCTCCTGGCTAGCAGAAGAATTAAACATATCGACGACATATCTTAGAAATCTATTTATGATGGAGATCGGTCAATCTGTATCACAATACATTTACCATAAAAAATTGGATGAAATAGTTTATGAATTAACGCATACCAATAAATCGTTAAGTGAAGTAAGAAAAAAATTTGGCTTTCGCAATGCAAGCCACTTCAGCCAATATTTCAAAAAAGGAAAAAAAGTAACCCCGTTGCAATTTATCAAGAAAAAACATAAAAAATAATAGGTAGCAATCCCGCTTTTAAAAATCAAATTAGTCCTGTCAACTTGCTTTATAGCAGAAGAGGCAGGCTTTTTTATTTAGAAAACATTGGTTGCCCATTTGTGTTGGAGGAAAAAGCAGGTATAAGTTGACAAACTAAATGAAAATAAGTATACTTGTTTCTGTGTAAAATAATAGGTAGCTTATGTGCACTTATGCTTGTTTCTATTTTATTCCTCTTAAGAGGTGTGTCGCGTAACTCTCGGCTGCTGGAGCGAAGATACATGAAAATAAAATAGCCAACATCTAGTCACAACATTTATTTATTTTATGCAAAATAAATATAAAGGAGGAAATGTCACATGGCACGTTTTACAGGATCTTTATGGAAAAAGTCCCGTCGTCTCGGCATTTCATTAACTGGTTCAGGAAAAGAAATTTCTAAACGCCCTTATGCTCCAGGGCAGCACGGAGCAAATCAACGTCGTAAAATCTCTGAGTATGGTTTACAACAACAAGAAAAGCAGAAATTACGTTTTATGTATGGTTTAAATGAGCGTCAATTCCGTTCATTATTTAACGAATCCGGCAAGATGAAAGGGGTACATGGTGAGAATTTCATGATTCTTTTGGAATCACGTTTGGATAACATTGTATACCGCCTTGGGTTAGCACGTACTCGTCGTCAGTCTCGTCAGTTAGTAAACCATGGTCATGTGTTAGTAGATGGACGTCGTGTCGATATCCCATCTTACCGTATGCGCCCTGGCCAAACTATTACATTACGTGAAAAAGCACAAAACTTTGATGTGATTAAAGAAGCAATGGAAGTAAACACTGTTATTCCAGAGTATGTTTCTTTCGATGCAGATAAAATGGAAGGAACGTACACTCGCTTCCCTGAGCGTTCTGAATTACCAGCTGAAATTAATGAAGCACTTATCGTTGAGTTCTACTCACGTTAATAAAGTTTCTTATAAAATGGTACGGTTAAAAGCCTTTGAGATATTGATAATCAATACCTCAAAGGCTTTTTTTATTTAAGGATGTTACTTTAAGCGCGTCCAAAAGTTCCTAGCAGATTATGGATAGGTATTGCCATAACATTTAAATAAAGAATCAGTTCAGCTTTAAAACGCTGCTTGAATATAAAAATCCTGCTTATTCCGATTCACCCGGTTCAAGCAGGATTTTTAATTATTTTAGCAGATAAAGAATTTGCAAAACTTTCTTCCTGCATAAGTGCAACTAAAACACTCGCTATGAAGGGTTAGTCAACACCTATTTTCCAATTATCGAATACGACTATTGAATGTTTTATACATAAAATCATTTAACAGATAAAGAATCTATTCATTATTGACTAACGAATTAAATCATAAACTACTTATAAATTACTTAACTTTCACAATATTGTTACATTTAAAACGTGAAAACGAACTATAATATCATAAATCAAAACGTCCTTTCATACATTATGGACTAGAATAAATATATCACTTCATATTTCCTTGAAAGGAGGTATCTTTTAAAAATTAGCTAATAGTAAGGATGAAAGAATTCATACAGCGTAGTTGATTTTGAAATACTACAGAATATAAAGGTATTTCATTAAGCACTATATAAAAAAATCGGACGAAAATGGTTTTATAGTATAAAAATGTATTTTTGTTACATGGTCGTGTAAAAACAGTAAATGGAAAATAAAAGGAATTGGGAGAAAGTTATTATGGAAATTGCGACTCAGCGCCAGAACATTTTCAAGAAACTGTTTTTTATTACGATTGCAGTAAGTTCAATTGTATTTTTGGAACCGGCCCCATATGATTTATTAATGTTAATCGTCATATTCACAGCGTTACTAAGTGGATATATAGTTTTTATGCAAGTACATTTTTGGCCTGTATTATGTATTCTATTATTTTTAATGACAAATTTTATTTCGTTGTATTTTGTTAGAGATGTTTATTTGGCTGTTCAATATTTATTGATAACAGTGTACTGTTTAGTAGCGTGGACAGGCGTCGCAGGAATTTCTTATTATTTTGGAAAAAAACTGCTTCCAATTTTATTTAATTCTTATGTTGCAGCTGCTCTATTTGTAGTTGTCCCTGGTATAGTGGCTTACCAATATCCAGGGACTATTTTGGACATATTTTTATGGGGAGGTGATCGGCTAAAGGGTCTTTTTAAAGATCCAAATGTATTCGGTCCATTTTTAATCCCGCCCGCTTTATATGCAGTCTGGAAATTAAGCAAAAGTAAACAAAGTAAAAAAGCCTTTGTCGGCTGGACAATTGTATTTTTGCTTTTGTCTATCGGGATATTACTAAGTTTTTCTCGAGCAGCTTGGGGACAATTTATTTTAACATTAGGTATTTGTTTTTTAATTATAAATGACAGGTCAACAAAAAGATTAAAAACACTGTCTATTTTAACTTTAATTATTGTTCCTGTCCTAATGTATATTGTATTAACGACAGATATTGGTGCTTTATTTTATGAAAGAACGAATTTGAAAGCGTATGATGCTGTAAGATTCCAAGAACAGGGGGACTCTATACAATATGTACTTTCTTATCCACTTGGATTTGGTCCTGGTCAATCTGAATATTTTTTAAACCAATCTACTCATAACTTATTTATTCGGATTTTATCGGAAAACGGGTTGTTAGGTTTAGGATTTTTTCTTTTGTTTTGGTTGTTGACTTTATTCCGCAGTATACAAATAAACAAGTGTATAAAAGATTCATATAAAGGTTATTTTGTGATTGTTACAGCATGTCTAATTGGTATTTTTTTCAATAGTCTATTTATTGATTCTATGCATTGGCGTCATTTTTGGTTATTACTTGCTTTACCATGGATGAGTTTAGATGGCTCAACTATAACTGACAAAGAGTAATTTTCGTAAATGCAGGTGATTATAAATGAACCGTTCAATATATCAACAATCTAATGGTTATTTCGTGGTTTCTTTAGATTTTGAATTGTTTTGGGGAGTCCATGATGTTTTTGATAAAAAAACATATGCAGAAGCAATACGTAACGCAAGAACGGTTGTTCCTAAACTTTTACAAGTATTTACAGAGTATCAAATACAAGCTACTTGGGCAGCGGTAGGCATGTTAAATATAAAAAACAGAGAAGAATTGTATAAAAAGATACCAGTAAAAACTCCTGCCTATTCAAATTTAAAACTTTCTTCTTATCAACACATCAATGAAATGAGGAAGTCGTATAAAGATAGTGATTTGTATTTTGCGCCAGAATTAATTCGCATTATTCATGAAACACCAGGGCAAGAAATTGGTTCGCATACTTTTTCCCACTTTTATTGCTTAGAAGAAGGGCAATCTGCAGAGGATTTCAAATTGGATACTCAACTTTTTAAAGACGTTATATCATCAGTGACTGACCAGATTGACTCAATTGTATTTCCTCGTAATCAGGTGAATCCAACGTATTTAGCAATTTGTGAACAACTAGGAATGAGCGCTTACCGAGGAAATGAACCAGGATGGATTTATCACATGAAAGGAAATGATAGAAAGCATTTTATAAAACGAGGATTACGACTGTTGGATACGTATATTAACATTTTTGGACCACAAAGTTATCGAGTTACAGAGAGGGAAGGAATATTAAACATCAGAGGAAGCAGACAATTAAAACCGGCCGCAGCTAAATGGAATTGGCTAGAGAAAAAAAGATTAAATCGTATTTTGTCTTCCATGACTTATGCAGCAAAACACCAAGAAATCTATCACTTGTGGTGGCATCCACATAATTTTGGAATTAACATTGGCAGTAATTTACACTTTTTAGAAAAGATTTTACATCATTACGTTCATTTGAATGAGCACTATAATTTTGAAAGTATTTCTATGAAAAGATTATCAGAAAAACTGATTTAGTATGCGAAACCTAATAAATCTATTATAGGAAACTGACCAAGTATCAGACGTTAATTTGCTTAAGTCTTTAACTACATGACATACTACTATGATCATTAAACCTAATCTTAAAAAGAGTACTGTCAGGAGTGAATCAATGGCTATACAATGGAAAAAAAGTATTATAAAAATTAACGAATTTTATGGAGATTCTATAAATAAACATTTGTTGCCAAAAGCAGATTTACATGCTCATTTTCAATTGTCGCATCCGAGAGAAATAACTAAAAAAAACAGCATTCACAGACAAACGTTACATTTACAGATAAATTTAGAGAATTCTGAACAAGATTTATTGGAAGATATGAGCAAGACGACCAGGTACAAAATAAGAAGAGCGAAAAGGGACGGTTTTAGGATTACTTACATTTCTGAGCCAAATATTGATGATGTAAAAAAATTTGCTGGGTTCTACGATTTGTTTGCAAAAGCGAAAGGAATTCAAGTATGTAAGATAGAAAAACTAATTGCATTGATGAACAAAAAGAGACTTAAAATAATGTCTGTATACCAAGAAGATAATATTAAGCTTGCTTCTACAGCAACTATCGTGAGCAATAAAACAGCTATAGGGCTTTACGCGGCTTCTGCTCGGTTTAATCATCCTGATATAAACAGTCAACTAATATCACGAGCTAATCGGTATTTGCATTGGCATGAATTGGTTTATTTTAAAAATAAAGGTTTTCATACTTTTGATCTCATGGGTTTAACAACAGATAAGAACAATGCAGGCCATCAAAAAGTAAATAGTTACAAGAGAAGTTTTGGAGGAAAAGAAAAAGTTGTATATCAAAGTTTTATCTCCCAGAGTTTATTAGGAATTATGTGTGTCTGGGGGCTCAGGTTTCTATGGAGAAATAATGCAGAAATAATAAAGAGAAAAGAACAAGCATCTTTAAGATTGTCTGAAAAACAAGGAGAATAAATAATGTCTGAAGCAGTAAAATAAACTAAATACCTGTGAGGGATGACTGTGATTATCTATTGGAAAAAACATAATTTAAGAATAAACGATATTTATGGAAACAACATAGATTATTCAACGATAAAAAAAGCGGATGTACATTGTTATTTTCAACAATTGGATTTTAAAAACGCGAACAAGAAAAACAGCATGCATAAAAAAGTAACAACCTTATGCATTGAATTGCAGAATTCAGAAAAACAATTACGAAAAGAAATGAACCGTACAACAAGGTATCAAATAAATAAAGCTGGAAAAGATGGATTAGACGTAGAACTTATCATTCAGCCAACCACAAAGGACGTAGCAGAATTTACAGTCTTTTTTAATAACTTTGCAAAGGAAAAAGGTATTGAAAAAGCCCGTGTTGATAAATTAGAAGCTTTGCGCTTAAACAATCAGTTAGTTATAAGCTATATAAGGCATGAAAATGGTGGGAAAATGGCAAGTCATTTGTATATTGCAGATGGAAAACGTGCCACCATGTTTTATTCAGCTTCTGCCAGATTCGAAAAAGATGATATTAAACCAATTGAAGTCGGCAGGGCGAATCGATACTTACACTGGCAAGATATCTTATTTTTTAAACAAAGAAAATATAGATTATACGACTTTCTGGGGTTGTCACAAAAAGAAAATGACTTGGAACAACAAAATATAAATAAATTCAAGAAAGGATTCGGTGGTAAAGAAATAACAGAATATCAAAGCTATCTTCCGCAAACATTAAAAGGGCATTTTGCATTGATTCTTTTGCGTTGGTTATGGCGAAATCAAGTAGAAATAATCGATAGAAAAACAATTATTAAAAATAATCATTTAAAAGCAAAGTTGTTGGAATAAATAGTTACACGGCTTTCATTTAGTTCATAAAGGGGGTAAGACCTTTGAAACAACCGAATGTGGAAATGTTAGAAGAGGTTACCTATCCAAAGCATTATTTATTTGCTAAAAGGATGCTGGATATTATCTTAAGCGGCACATTATTAGTTCTTCTAAGCCCACTTCTACTACTGGTAAGCTGTTTATTGTATATAGATGCTGGTTTTCCTGTTATTTTTGAACAAACTAGAGTTGGAACACGGGGAAAGCCATTTATTTTAAAGAAATTTCGGACCATGCCGCAAGTAAACCCCACTTCTTCCAAAGAAAGAAAAGAATACAGGAAAAATTGGATTGACGGTGTCCCTGATAATTTTGTTTTTAAATCGAGTAGTCCAGTTGAAGTCTCGAAATTAGGAACTTTTCTCAGGAAATACAGTCTAGATGAATTGCCGCAACTAATAAATATTTTGAAAGGAGAAATGAGTTTAGTAGGTCCAAGACCGGAAATTTCAGAAATTACTGATTATTATAATATGAAACAGAGACAAAGATTATTGGTTAAACCAGGTTTAACTGGATACGCACAAGTGAATGGACGTTCTGGATTAACACATGGAGAAAAAATTCAATGCGACTTATATTATGTGAAGCATATGTCGCTAATGCTGGATGTACGAATTATATTCCAAACCGTCAAACATGTTATTAAACCGGAGAACAGTTTTTAAGCAGATAATAGGGAAACTAAAGGGAAGGGTTATAACGATGAACAATACTTTTAATGTTCAAGATTTTTTGAATATTGCTGTTAAAAGAATAAAACTAGTCCTTATAATTCCAATTGCATGTGCAATAGTAGGTTTTTTAATCAGTAGTTATTTAATCAATCCAGTATACGAATCACAAGTTGATTTGCTAGTAAACCAAACACAAACTGAAGATGAAAAGGTGACTGGAACAACAGATGTGGAAATGAATCTGCGTTTGATAGAGACATACCAATTTATTATAAAAAGTTCTAAAATAAGAGAATTAGTATATGAACAATTTAATCATCAGTACACGCTAGAAGAACTTAAGGACAATTTATCTGTAGAGACCAGTCCAGATAGTCAGATAATTACTTTACATGCTAGAGCAAGCAATCCAGAAGACGCTAGTAAGCTAGTTAATACGTTTGCCCACACCTCTCAAGAAGAAATCACTGATTTAATGAAAATGGACAATGTACGAATCTTGACAGAAGCAAAAACGGCTAATTTCCAAAAGCCTGTTTGGCCTAACCCCTTTTTAAATACAGGAATCTCTTTTTTGGTAGGTTTGTTTTTTGTATTTAATTACATTGCTTTATCAGACTTTTTAAATACAAAAATACATTCTCGTCAAGACGTGGAAAGGTATTTAGAGGCACCACTTTTAGGAACAATTGGTATGTTTAACAGTAATAAGCAAAAAGAAATTAGTTTATCCAATATCAGTTATCTTGTTTCGAAGGTCAATCAAAATAAATTAAACTTGGAATCGTTTAGAAATTTAAGGGTTAATATTCAATTTCAGAAATCAACGAAGAAATTAACGTCCATTGTAGTTACTAGTACAGAAAAAAATGAAGGGAAAACGATTACATCAGGGAATCTCGCCATGTCGATGGCAATGGATTCTAAAAAAACATTATTGATCGACGCAGATTTAAGAAAAAGTTCGTGGGAAGAATATGTAAAACATGATGGAGAAAAAGGATTGTCCAATTATTTAAGCGGACAGGCTGAAATGGAAGAGTTAATTCAAGAGACCTCTTATGAAAATCTTTATATCATTCGCGGTGGACCGCTCCCACCAAACCCGACAGAGTTGATATCTTCACTACGTATGGATAAATTGCTAACCAGTTTAGAAAAACAGTTTGACATGATTATCATTGACAGTCCACCTATGTATTTTTCAGATGCAGCAGTTTTATCTACCAAAGTCGATGGGTGTGTCTTTGTGAGCCATGCTGGAAAAACAAAAGTATCACATGCGCAACAAGCGATGAATCAACTGTTAAATGTAAATGCTAATATTCTGGGAGTCGTTTTGAATAATAAAAAAGAAAAGAAAAAAGCAGTCAGTTATTAAGAGTAGAATATTTTATCTACGTGAGAAGAGAATGATCATCAGATTGATCAAATGACGCCGTTAGCAGAACTGCTTGCTAAATGAAGTGGAGAATGAACGAGCAAAAGGGGAGGGATCTTTGTGAAGATTGCCCAGCTTATTACGCATATGCATGAACTTGGCGGAGCGCAAATGCATATTTATGATCTTTCGAAACGCTTAACTGCGGATGGTCATGAAGTCGTTTTATTAGCCTCTGGAGAGTGTGTGTTGACAAAGGAGCTGAGAGCGGGCGGGGTTAACATTCAGAAACTGAAATGGATGGGAGTGTCGATGAAGCCGTATCAAGATTTTCGAGCTTTTTTTGAGATTCGGAAAAAATTGAAAACAATCAATCCGGATTTAATTGCGATTCACTCTTCCAAGGCTGGCATACTGGGAAGACTTGCAGCAAAAAGTTTAAATATACCAGTTATTTTTACGGCGCATAGCTGGGCGTTTGCTGGAGAACCTTCGAAAATTAAAAAAGCACTGTTTCTTACATTGGAAAAGCTAGTTGGAAAAATAACGAATGGTGTGATAACTGTATCGACGTTCGATTATATCCAAGCGTTGCGGCATAATGTTATAGCTGCAGACAAAATCAAAAGGATTCATAATGGAATTCCTGATGATGAGCGCTGTTTTCATAAGCGTAGTGAAAACAATTCGCTTGTTAGATTATTAATGGTAGCACGTTTTGCAGAGCCGAAAGATCATCGGCTGTTATTTCAGGCGCTTAGTCAATTGCGTTCTGTCAACTGGCAGTTGACGCTGGTTGGAGGGGGGCCTTTATTCGCATATTATCAACAACTGGCTAGCGAATTCGGTATCCAGGGTAAAGTGATATTTGCAGGCGAAGACAGAAATGTTATTGGGCACATGAGTCAAGCAGATATTTTTGTATTAGTAAGTAAATCAGAAGGTTTGCCTCTTAGCATTATAGAAGCAATGCGAGAAGGAATTCCGATCATTGCTTCTGATGTCGGAGGAGTCAATGAACTTCTTCAACATGGAAGACAGGGTTTCCTGGTTAAAAAGGGTGATGGAGACTTTTTAAAAAAAGCACTTCTTTCATTGATTTCCAGTGAAGAACTACGAAAAAAATACGGAGCTTCGGCCAGAACTCGGTTTATCAACGAATTTTCTTTTGAAAAAATGTATGATCAAACAGAAATGTTTTACCAGACTGTAAGTCAAGGCAATGAAACAAGAGAACAAAAGGAGGTACAATTATGAAAGCGCTTGTAACGGGAGGAGCTGGATTTATAGGTTCGCATATTGTAGATGCTTTATTACAAGAGGGTTTAGAAGTTGTCGTTATTGATAATCTGTCCAACAGTAATCGGGAACATATTTCCTCTGCTGTGAAACTGTACGAAATAGATATGTTCGATCAAGAGTTAGAAAATGTATTTGCTCAGGAACGACCAGATTTTGTTTTTCATCAAGCAGCACAAATATCCGTAGCCAGGTCCATGTCTGCTCCAGAAGAAGATGCTCGGATGAATATACTAGGCACAATCCATGTGGTGCAATGTGCGATGAAATATCAGGTGAAAAGATTTATTTTTGCATCCAGCGCTGCAGTTTACGGGAAGCCCGAATTTTTGCCTATCTCTGAGAATCAAGTGCTCCAACCAACCTCTTTTTATGGAATGTCCAAAGCTTTTGCCGAAGAATATATTAGATTGTTCAGTTCTTTAGGAGATATGAAATATAGCATTTTCCGCTATGCTAATGTCTACGGCCCACGCCAGAATATAAATGGCGAAGCAGGAGTGATTGTTATCTTTTTAAATAAGCTACTAGCTGGGAAACCTTTAAATATATATGGTGATGGATTGCAAACGCGAGACTTTATCTATGTAAAAGATATAGCTCGTGCGTGTATAAAAGCACTTCTTGCTAGAGAATCTAATATTATTAATTTGAGTACAAATAAAAGAATCTCTATTCGTTCGCTCGCCGACACCTTATCGAATATAACAGGCGAGATTAGACCAATTCAACATTTACCAGCTAAAGAGGGAGATATCCTTCATAGTTCTTTAGATAATCAGCTGGCACGTGAAAAGTTGGGCTGGTCTCCTAATAAAAGGTTAGAACAGGGATTGTTAGAAACTTATAACTATATATATTCCAGAAAACGAACACAGCAGCATATTATTTCATAAGTGTGGTTTTAACCACAAGGAGGGGATTTGGTGTATCAGCAAAATGATGAAATGGATATTTTAATTATACAAAATGGCAGATGTAAAAAGAGGGGGAGGGAGGTGAACAAATGGACTATCAACAATCTATTATAAATATTGCTATTATTGACCCTTACCAATTATTTCGGGAAGGTGTTAAACAAGTTTTAGAAAACGATAAAGCTTTTTATACAGCTATTAGTTCAGATGATTATTCTGTTTTAGAGTATGTATTTGATTCTAAAAATATTAATGTGCTTTTAATTGATGTAAACCTCTTTTTAAAAAATCAATCATCCATAAAAATGTTGATGAAACAACACCAATTAAAAGTAATTATTTTAAATTCAGATGAAAGATCTATTCACATCAAAGATGCCGTAAAAGCAAGTGTACAAGGTTATTTAATGAAAGAAATGGATATGTTTACTTTTATCGAAGCGATTAAAGAAGTAGCAAAAGGTGGGGTGTATTTTCATCCAGTAGCAACGAACGTATTAGTGCACGAGTATCAAAAAGTATTGAAAAAGTGGGAGGAAGGAGAGAAAAAGACAGAAGTACAGCGGCCGCTTCATTTATACACTAAAAGGGAGTGTGAAGTGCTGCAATTATTAACAGATGGGCAAAATAATCAGCAAATTGCAGACACATTAGAAATAAGCGATAAGACAGTTAAGAATCATGTGAGCAGTCTCTTTAAAAAAATGCAGGTAAAAGATAGAACTCAAGCCGTGGTGAAAGCAATTCGAAATAATTGGGTGGAATTAAATAATGGCACATCTTTAAATAAATGAGCTTCAGAAAATTTTTTTAAGTTAATTGTCCAATCTTCCATTATAGTAGCTATGCTTCAAGTTGGGACTTATTAAAAAGAGAAGAGTATGAGCATACAAGTTTAACGTAAAGCCTTTATTGAACAGGTTTGAATTAACAGCTTGCATTGACTCTCATTTATAATAAATACTAGCAGAAAGCTGGAATCTATATTGAAACCTATAAGACATTTAATTCAAAAATTTATGAAAAATGAGTTTGTTAAAAGCGTAGTTATCCTTGCTTCAGGTTCTTCTATCTCTCAATTTACAGTTGTATTATTAACCCCTCTTTTAACAAGATTATATACTCCAGAAGATTTTGGAGTATTATCTGTGTATATGTCTATTGTATTAACGCTATCCATTATTGCATCTTTACATTATGAAGAAGCAATCCCTTTGCCTCTTAAAGAAACAAACGCTACTTATTTGCTTATTTTATCGTTTGTATTACTTGTTGCAAATACAATACTTGTTACTTTATTATTGAAGTGGTTTAAAAATCCCATATTGCAAAGTTTTCAAACTAAAGGTCTGGAAGAGATTATGTTATTCATCCCGTTTAGTCTATTCGGTTTTGGTTTGTTTCATTTATTTGAAATGTGGATGATACGTCAAGAGGACTATCTACAAATAACAGTGGGAAAGGTTCGGATGAATTTATCTCAAGTATTTTCCCAAGGAGGATTAGGATGGTTTATCCCATCAGCCAGCAGTTTAATGGCTGGAGAAGTACTTGGTCGTTTAATTGGTGGAGGAGGGATGGCTTACATCTCGTGGAAGAATCTAAAAGGTAAACATTCTGATTTTTCATTACAATCATTATGGCGCGTTGCTCATAGATATATCCGGTTCCCCCTCATTGCAAGCTGGTCTTCTTTAATTAATGGATTATCCCAACATCTGCCAACTCTATTCATAGCTTCCTATTTGGGGGTAAAAGAAGCTGGTTGGTATTTTCTGGCTCAAAGAATCCTGGCTTTACCTGATGCATTAATAGGTCACTCTGTAAAGCAGGTGTATATAGGGAAATCTGCTAAGATGTTGAACATAAATTTTGACGATTTTGTAAATCTGTTTTGGAATACAGTAAAAAAGATGGGGATGCTGTCTATGTTTATATATATCATAATTGACATTACAGCGCCTTTCATTTTTCCAGTTGTTTTTGGGGATGCCTGGGGAGAAGCAAGTTTATTTCTGCAATGTCTCAGTATTTTTTTTCTATTTCAATTAGTTGCAGGTCCAATTAGCGCAACATTCATATTATTGGAAGAACAATATTTGTTGGCTTTATCAGAGATAATTAAGTTTGCAGTTTTGATACTAGGGATAATGGTTGCGTATCTATTTTTAGAAAGTGCGTTGAGCATTGTATTACTTTTAAGCGTATCGCAGGGACTTGGAAGTATTTTTATTGTTTTGCTGGCCTGGAAAGCTTTAAAGCGTAAAAATCTTAAGAAGGAAAAAATGAAAGAAGCATAACTGATATTAAATCTACACTATACATGTATATCTTATTGTTAGTTTATCGAAAAGAATTTTAAAATGACTAATAATAACTAATCGAATAAATAAAACAGTATAATGAAAAACGGAATATTAAAGAAACAAAATTATTTTTAAATTATATCTTGGGAATATCTTACATTTCTGTTATTCGATTATCATAGAAAGCAGTGATTGGATGGATGATTTCAATAGTGTAGTTCTGTACATCGGTGTCTTCTCAGCATCTGTATTGACTTTATTATTTTCACAATATTTCTGGAAAATAAATATTGTTTATTACAGATTTTATATTGTTATAAGTTTGTTAATCCCTTCCATTTTTGTTGGTTTACGATACAAGGTTGGAACAGATTACGAAACTTATGTCATTATCTATAATAAAGTAAATCAATTAACATATATAGAATTTTTAAATACGAATAATTACGAAGTTGGCTTTTTCACACTAGAGAAGCTATCTCATTGGGTAGGCGATGTTCAATTTTTGTTCTTTTTGTCATCGTTTCTTACTCTCTTGTTTCTTTATTTTGCTTTAAAACAGTATATTGGAAAATTATCAATAACTCTAGGGTATATACTGTATATTTTCACTGTATTTCCAGATTCGTTAAACGCTGTCCGACAGCAATTAGCAATTGCAATTATTGTTTTTTCATTAAAATATATTTTTGAGAAAAAGTTGATTAAATTTATAATTTATGTTTTTTTAGCTAGTACTTTTCATATAACAGCAATCATTGTAATACCATTTTATTTTCTGTTTCATTATTCGGGGCAGGAGATTGATAGAAAAGATAAATATAAAATAGTTCTAAGAGTATTATTTCTAATTTCTATCGTGATATTTATTGCTAGTTATGGTTATTTTTTAGATTTAACAGCTAAATTAAGTGGTGTTGAAAGATTTAGTGAGTACTCTAATGAAAGTGGCACAGGGAATAATAGAGAGATTATCTTAAATTTTTTTATTCTTTTAATTATGTTATTTATGAGAAGAAGTTTAATTATTTTTGATGGCCGAAATAAACTTTATATTTATTTTCTAATAGTTGGGTTTCTCTTGAGCCTTTCAAGCATTTGGAATCCAATTGTTTCAAGAATGGCCAGTTATTTTGATATTGCTTTAATTTTTCTTATCCCTTCTCTGGTGGCTAGTCTAGAAACAAGCTTAAGTAAGTATATAGGGAGTTTGCTAGTTTGTATGTATAGTATTTTTTATTTTATTTTGGTTTATTACACATTAGGATTTTCAGAAATAATCCCTTATAACATAAAATAATAATTATTTAATAAATCAGTCAAACTCCAAACATAAGAGTTTTATTTGAGCGTCCCAAGTCTTCAGAGCTCTAAACGTTTTCCTATTAAATGCATATTTGATTAATTGATTTCATCACCATACTTAAAAACTCTCTATATATAAGATGAGTTTTATTCGAACACTTGAACTATATGCACTATGTGGAAGGATAGATATGTGTTTTGTTTTCATTAAAAAATATATTTTATATAAAGGAGTGCTAGAAATTGATTAGTGTTATTATTCCTGTTTACAACGGTGAAAACTATGTGGAGCAAATCTACGAATCTTTTACAAATCAGACATATACAAATTTTGAACTTATTTTTATCAATGATGGTTCAACGGATGGAAGTTTAAATAAAATAAAGCAATTGTCTATAAATGAGAACTTTAGAATAAAGTATATCAATCAAACAAATAGTGGAGTAAGCGCCGCGAGAAATGCAGGACTGCGCAAAGCAGAAGGAGATTATATTTGTTTTTGTGATGTGGATGATACAGTAAATAAAACTTATTTAGAAGATATGTATTTTTTGTTAACACGTGGGAATACAGATTTAGTTATTGCTAGAGATCAGCTAAACAGAGAAGGAAAAATAAGGCCAGAGCAGCACACAGGCAACTGTTATATTATGCCCGCAGCTATGGCTTTGGAAAAATATTTATATGGAATATTGGATACGACGTGTTGCGCAACAATGGTAAAAAGAGAATTCTTATTGAAAAACAATTTACAATTTGCTGATGGATATAAATACGGAGAAGACGTGCACATGCTCTGGAGAATGATTGCCTGCTCGACTAATGTAGCGTATATAGATAAGCCATTATATATTTATCATTTGCAAGCAGGTTCTGCGATGAGTGCATTTAATTCCGATAGATTTCATGCTTACTTTTTAACCAAAGAATTGGAAGATCTAATGCAAAAAAGACACCCTGTATTTTTTGACACATTTAAAAAATACGCTGCCAATAAAATTCTCTGGTCGATTACCTGGCAATGGGCTACTCAAATCACTAATAAAGAATTCCGTAACTTTATTAAGAGAAATAACGTGAAAAAAAGCATGTATGATTTGCTTACTTTTAAAAATAAAAAGGTAGCTTTATCATCGTTTATATGTCTTATTTCCCCAACAGTTTTTAGAAAGATGGCTATCTTTATAGGAAAACGTTATATGGCATAAAATGTAATAGAAATGGGCTGAAACATAAAATTGGTTTATCCATCCGTTTGTAAGGTCCGATATAATAATTATTTCAATGTTTTAAGAATACGTCATCATGGATTGGATTTCAGTAAAAGCCACTGTGCATGTCTAAAAAGACCTGCACGTTTTTTAATTGTTCATTTAAAAAGCATTCTCACTCATTTTACCGTATACTGGGGAAAGAGGGGGCAATAATCATGGAGAAACCAACTGCGAAAGAGAAAGTGATGGAAGCTGCTGCTGATTTATTTTACCATAATGGATTTCATGGGACGTCTGTACGGGATATCGCAGAGCGGGCAAATGCAAATGTATCTTTAATCAGTTATTACTTTAAAAGTAAGCAAGGATTATTAGAGTCTGCAGTCACTTCCTACTATGATGAATACTTAGGTATTATCGAGAAGCAACTGGAGACATATCAAACAGCTTCATCACTTCATATCTTAGAAAAGGTACTCCACGAGGTGTTGTCTTTTCAAATGGAACATTACCAATTAACCGCCGTTGTTCATCGTGAGTTATCTCTTGATTCAACTTTTGCTCGAGAGATGCAGGTCACTTATCTGGCAAAAGAAAATTATTTTCTAAAAAACTTGTTCACTGATTCGCTTTCTAAGGAATGGAAAAGACTGCAAGATGTTCTTTTCATTCAATGGAAGGGGATGCTTGCTTCTCCGTTTACGATGAAACACGAGCGAATTGAACAGTTGAGGGACAGCATAGAAAAGGAGAAGTTCATTGCAGATTATGCGTTCATGATGCAAAATTGGCTGCATCACTTCGTAAATAAATAAAAAAACCGAAAAAAGTTTTAATTTTTTAGCAAAAACAATTATAATCATGGTATGATGAAGAAGAGAATAATATATAGAAGATACTTTACATAAAATAAGATTAAAAGACCCTTCTATCAAAGGTTATTAGGAGGCAAAACATGGAATATTTTATTGGCGGCATTATTGCAATCATTATTATTGTGGCGATTGGTTTGTATTTACGTAAAAGATTATATGATTCAGTAGATTATTATGAACAATGGAAATTAGATATTATGAATCGGGATGTTGCAGCAGAAATCGCCCGTGTCAAAGCCTTGAACCTTGAAGGGGAGACGAAAGAGCAATTTGAGAATTGGCGGGAATCCTGGGACAACATTTTAACAAAAGATTTGGCAAATGTGGAAGAATTATTATATGATGCAGAAAAAGCTGCTGATCGGTATAATTTTCCCAACGCTAAGAAAATCACGAGTAAAATGGATACTATTTTAACAGATGTAGAAGAACAAATTGACGTCATTTTAACAGAATTACAACAATTGATTGATACCGAAGAAAGCAACCGTGCAGAGATTGAAAGCATTGAACCTCGAATAGAAGAAGTGAAAAGTCATTTAGCGAAGCACCATCATCAGTATGAACAAGCACAAGAGCGTTTTGACGCAGTTATAAAAGACTTGCAGGAACAAACAGCAGCTTATCATGAACAAATAAAAGAAGGTAATTATGGGCAAGGATCCGAAATTATTCAGCATTTACGGCAACAGATAGATCAATTGGAAGAAGAGGCAGAAGATTACCCTGTATTGCATCATAAGTGCAGTAAGGAACTGCCGCAGCAGCTGCATGAGCTAACGCAAGGATTAACCGAGATGCAAGAACAAGGTTATATATTGAGTGATTTACAGATTGAAGAAGAAATCGCCCAATACGAAGGCAGACTTTCCGATTTACTACGAGAGTTGGAACGGGAAGGCGTGGCAAATGTACGAAATTCCGTTTTTGAAATGGAAGAACGCATCACAGAAATATATGACCTTTTGGAAGCAGAAGTCATGGCAAGAAAATACGTTGAAAAAGAAGTTGCTGTTTGTGAAAAGCGAGTAAAACAACTTATGGATGATTTTTCGGCAACAGAGCAAGAAGTAGAAGATTTGAAACAAGCTTATTATTTGGAAGAAGCAGATGAAGAACAGTTTTCCCGCCTTGTTTACCAGGTGGATCAATTGAATCATGATACAGGAAAATTCCTCGATAAAGCGGCAGCAAATACGATGGCCTATTCGAAATTAAAGCAGGATTTAGAGGCGCTGTTTCATGAGCAGCAAGCTTTACAGGAAGACCATGAAGATTTTAAAGCAAAATTGCAGAATTTAAGGCAAGAGGAGATGGATGCCCGGGATGCGGTCCAAGCTTTACAGGAAGGTATTGCTAAAATGAACCGTAAAATCCGCAGCAGTAATATCCCGCAAGTACCTGCTTATATTTGGGAGTTAGCAGATGAAGCGAAACATAAGAATGATTTGGTATTAGAAGCCCTTGCAGAACAGCCTTTGGACATGGTGCATGTGCAGCAATTATTAGAGGATGCGAAAGCTGCGATGGATCAAGCAAATGAACGAGCAGATGCCATGCTGGATCAAGCTTATTTAACAGAGCATGTTATTCAATACGCAAACAGGTATCGCAGCTCTTATCAGGAACTGGCAGTTGCTCTTGCAGAATCTGAAAATTTATTTCGCAAGGCAGAGTATGAACTCGCTCTTGAAACAGCAGCACGTGCTTTAGAAGCAGTTGAACCAGGAGCGTTAAAAAAAGTTGAAAAATATCAGGAACAAACGGTGTCCTAGTATATAAACAGACTGTCTAATACAATTAGTCAGTCTTGTTTATTGTGGAAGCTAAATAAGAAAGAAGGAAAACAAACATGATTTATTTAGATAATAGCGCAACCACAAAAGCAGATCCTTCTGTTTTACGCAGCTATGAACAAGTCGCTGAAAAATATTTTGGGAACCCATCTTCCATTCATCAATTAGGGGCAGAGACGGAACAGCTGCAGATGAAGGCACGTGAACAAGCAGCAGAACTTTTAAATATTCAAACGTCTGAGGTCGTTTTTACTTCAGGTGGAACAGAGGGGAATAACTTAGCTATAAAAGGAATTGCTTTCCAATTTCAAACGCGTGGCAAGCATATTATTACAACAGAAGTAGAACACGCTTCTGTTTATGAAACTTGTAAAGCGCTGGAAAATCTGGGGTTTGAAGTCACATATCTTCCTGTAAATGAACAAGGAATAGTAAATCCGCGAGATGTAGAAGAAGCTGTCCGTCCAGATACTATTTTAGTTTCCATCATGCAAGTGAATAATGAAATAGGTGCTATTCAACCGATAGAAGAAATTGGAGAACAATTAACTCGCCACCCTAAGCTGTTTTTTCATGTAGACGCCGTACAAGGGCTTGGGAAGGTCCCGCTTGCTTTGTCCAAAGCTCATGTTGATTTATGTACCTTTTCCGGTCATAAAATTCATGGATTGAAAGGAACAGGTATATTATACGTGAAACAAGGCACCTCGCTGTTCCCGCTTTTTCACGGCGGAGGACAAGAACAGTCTATCCGTTCAGGTACAGAAAATGTGGCAGGAAATGTAAGTGTCGTCCGTGCTCTTCGGTTAATCAAAGAAAAAGAAACCAAGCATGTCAAAGATCTGGAAGTTTTAAAAGAGCAATTGAGAGACAGTCTTTCTTCTATAGAAGCGGTTTGTGTGAATTCACCAAGAGAGGGAGCGCCGCATATTATCAATGTGTCTGTTCCCGGGTTAAAGCCGGAAGTTGTCATTCATGCTTTATATGAAAAAGGCGCGGTGATTTCTACACAATCTGCCTGCTCTTCTAAACAGAAAGACAAAAGCAGAGTGCTTGAAGCATGCGGTGTATCGGATGCCAGAGCAACGTCGGGATTGCGTATCAGTCTCTCTTATGATACAACTGAAAAAGAAATTCAAGACTTTATTTCCTTATTTACAACGGTTATACAAAATTTGAAAGCAGTAATGGGGTAGATGAACATGCAATACGATCATATATTAATCCGCTACGGGGAGCTTGGGTTAAAAGGAAAAAACATTAAACAATTTATTATGCAATTACAAAAAAATATTCGCTACGCTTTGCGGGATTATCCAGATATTAAAGTGACACGTTCCATGGGACGGCTATTTGTCGTTTTAAACGGGACAAATCCTGAACCCGTCATCGAAAAATGCCAGCACGTTTTCGGGATTTACAGTTTGAGTTTAGCAATTAAAGTAGCAAACGAGATCTCTGATATTGAACAAGCGGCTCTATATGCACTGCAGGAAAAAGCAGATGTGTCGACTTTCAAAGTAGCAGTTAAGCGGGCAAATAAAAATTTCCCCATTCGTTCTCAAGAAATGAACCAGCGCTTAGGGGCTCATTTATTAAAAAATACGGAAAATATAACCGTAGATGTGCATGAGCCTGATGTAGAAATTAAAGTGGATATCAGAGAAAATGCGACGTACATTACGTCAGCCACGTATCCCGGAAGCGGTGGGTTGCCTGTAGGGTCAGCCGGGAAGTCGCTGGTATTGCTGTCAGGTGGCTTGGACAGTCCTGTCGCTGGGCATTTAATGATGAAGCGGGGAGTGCAGCTGGAAATGATTCATTTTCATTCTCCGCCATTTACGAGTGAACGTGCGAAGCAAAAAGTACTGGATTTAACAGAGGTTCTTTCGCGCAACAGTGGTCCGATACAGATGCATCTCGTGCCATTTACGAAGCTGCAGCAAAAGATATTCCAGCATATCCCGGAGAGATACGCGATGACAGTTATGCGCCGCGTGATGTTGCGTATCAGTGAACAGGTTTGTAACCAATTGGGAATTCAAGCTGTGATTACAGGGGAAAGTTTAGGACAAGTCGCCAGCCAAACATTAGCCAGTATGCATACCATTAATGAAATGACGAATATCCCTGTGCTACGGCCGTTGGTTTCTTTTGATAAGGAAGATATTATCACACATGCGAAACAGATAGGGACATATGATATCTCTATTCGACCTTATGAAGATTGCTGTACCATCTTTGTGCCGAAATCACCCGCAACAAATCCAAAGCGGGAAACGGTTCATAAATTTGAAGAAAATGTTGATTTCACAGAAGAAATAGCAGAAGCTGTGCAGCAGATTGAACGGATTACCATTGATAATCAACAAACGTCCAGTTCCTCTTTTGATGAATTATTGTAAAACTATAATGTAATAGAACGGTAAAATCATAAATTCGAATACGCAAGAAAGCTCTCTGTTTTATAGCGTATCAATGGACAATGAACATTACCTATTCCATAATGAAGATATAGTAATTAATAATGAAAGGTTGGTTTTTATATGGTAAATGTAACGTTCAATAACGACCCAGTCACATTATTAGGTACAGAAGTGAAAGTAGGCGACCAAGCACCTGACTTTACTGCTCTGGCGAATGACTTATCAGAAAAGACGCTGAGTGATTACAAAGGTAAAGTTAAAATTATCAGTGTAGTCCCTTCTGTAGATACAGGAGTATGCTCAAACCAAACGAAACGTTTTAATGAAGAAGCAGACAAATTGGATAACGTCCAGATTCTTACAGTTAGCATGGACTTGCCGTTCGCTCAAGGACGCTGGTGCAGTGCTGAAGGCGTAAAAAACATAGAATTGTTATCCGACCACCGGGACGCTGACTTTGGTGAAAAATACGGAACCTTGATTAAAGAGTTGCGACTCGAAACAAGGGCTGTATTTGTGGTGGACGAAAATGATAAAGTTGTGCATGCAGAATACGTCCCGGAAGTCACAAATTATCCGGATTTTGATGCAGCACTTCAGGCTGCAAAGCAAGCATAAACAATAATGAGACGTATAAGCGGGTTCATAAGTAATTGGTGAGCCCGCCTTTTATTGTCCATTTTGAATGATAGACAGATAGGGGTGAAAGGTGTTTTAAGACAGAACACCTGTTAAAGATGAGCGAAACAAATGTAGTCAATTTATTTGAAAAAATAGATGAACAAACAATGAAATTGCAGGAATTAGAAGAAGAACCTTATTTAGACAGTTTATCCATGTGTATGGAAGTCCTATTTTATGGCACGTTTCAATCTGAGATTTCCAGTGAAGTGCAAACATCCGTAGAAGCCCAGCTTCAACAAATAGAACTTTCCTCTTACGATACAGAAGACATTCATAAAGCGATTCAATTAACGATTGTAAAAGGCATGCAAAAAACAACCCAGCATCAACATGCAATCACCCCTGAGACGATTGCCTTATTTATCGGGTATCTTGCCGAGAAATTGATGAAAGGAACGGAATCGATTCGGGTTTTTGATCCTGTAGGGGGGACAGGCAATTTATTATTAACGGTGATGAATTATCTAAAACAGGAAACAAACGCATATGCCAGCGAAGTAGATACGACTTTGTTGCGGATTGCTGTAATGTATGCGAATTTACTCAAGAAAGAAGTAGAATTCTTCCATCAGGACAGTTTGCGTCCGCTCTTATTAGACCCGGTTGATTTGGTCGTTGCTGATTTGCCAGTAGGATATTACCCGGATGATGCGCAAGCACAAACGTTTGAGTTACAAAATAAAGAGGGCCATTCTTATGCACATCATCTATTAATAGAACAGAGTTTGCATTATACGAAAGCTGGCGGCTATCTTATTTTTGTTATTCCAGAGCATTTATTTTCAACAGAAGCAAGTGACGATTTAAACAAGTTCCTGCAACAGCATGCTCATATTATTGGAATTATTCAATTAGCAGAATCTACTTTTAAATCCAAGGAACACAAGAAAAGTATTTTTATTTTAAGGAAAAAAGGAGAAGCAACGAAAGATGTACAACAGCCGCTTCTAGCTCAGCTGCCTTCCTTTAAAGATACGAAAGCGATGGGAGATATCATGAATAAAATTAATCAATGGTTTAGTGAAGCGGAATTACATTAATAACGAGGCAGGTGTCGTGCATTGAAAAAAATTTTAGCTATTAATGCAGGAAGTTCTTCTTTGAAATTTCAATTGTTTGCTATGCCAGAGGAAGTTGTGCTGGCAAAAGGATTAATTGAGCGCATCGGAATGACTGGATCGAGTTTTTCACTTGTCTCCAAGTCTGCTGAAGAAAAAGTTACCCGCAATATCAAAGACCATCGTGAAGCTGTAGATATGTTACTGAAACAATTGCTTTCTTTAAAAGTAATTAAAGGCTATAACGAAATAGATGCTATCGGTCATCGGGTTGCTCATGGTGGTGAATATTTCGACGACTCCGCATTGATAGATGAAAGTGTAATCGAAAAAATTGTGGAAATGTCCGAGTTTGCGCCACTGCACAATCCAGCAAACTTAGTCGGCATTCAAGCATTTAAAGAGTATTTACCGGATATTCCAACCGTTGCCGTTTTTGATACAGCTTTTCATCAGACGATGCCTGAAAAATCGTTTATATACAGCATGCCTTATGAATATTATACAGAATACGGCATTCGAAAATACGGCTTCCACGGAACCTCACATAAGTATGTTGCTGAAAGAGCTGCTGATTTAATGGATAGGCCTTTAGATAAGATTCGCATTATTTCTTGTCATTTAGGTAATGGGGTTAGTATTACCGCCATTAATAAGGGTAAATCTATCGATACGACGATGGGGTTCACGCCGCTTGCTGGAGTGACCATGGGAACGAGGTCAGGAGATATTGATCCGGCAATTATTCCATATGTCATGCGCAAAACCGGCTTAGAAGCTCAAGAAGTCATTGAAGTGCTTAATGAAAAAAGTGGTATGCTTGCTTTATCGGGTATTTCAAACGACTTACGGGATATTGAAGCTGAGGTGGATACGAATCCGCGGGCTGAGCTGGCTTTAGAGGTGTTTGCCGGTCAAATTCACCAATATATTGGTTCGTACGCGACAAAAATGGCCGGGGTAGACGCCATTGTTTTCACTGCAGGAGTCGGGGAAAACAGTACGACCGTGCGCAGCAAAATATTAAATGGACTGGAATTTATGGGAGTTTATTGGGACCCTTTAGCGAATCAGGACTTGCATGACGAAGGCTTCATCACTTATCCGCATTCGCCTGTTAAAGTGCTTGTTGTTCCAACCGATGAAGAAGTAATGATAGCGCGCGACACCATGCGACTTGCAGAGTCTTAATTTCCTTGATTATGGAAACAGGAGGGGAAAGATGGTACACCAAGTAGAAGAAAGACAGGTATCCTGTCTAGTGGCGACAATTAGTGACACAAGAACACCGGAAGATGATAAAAGCGGCCTGTTGATTCAAGCACTTTTAAAAGAACACGGGCATCAAGTCGTTCATCATCTGATTATTCCAGATGATCAGACACAAATTGAGAATATTTTAGAAACTGCAGTCGAAGATGAACGAATTGAAGCAGTTTTACTTACGGGAGGGACAGGCATATCAAGACGTGACAGGACGATTGAATCTGTGCAGCCAATGTTAGAAAAAGAAATCCCCGGTTTTGGTGAACTGTTCCGAATGCTCAGTTATACAGAAGATATAGGCTCTGCCGCATTGATGTCACGAGCTTTGGCAGGTATATTAGAGGGAGATAAAGCAGTATTTCTAATGCCAGGGTCTTCCGGAGCTGTAAAGTTAGCAATGAATAAATTGATTCTTCCTGAAATTTCTCATATACGGGAAGAATTAACCAAACACGAACGTTGATTATGCAGGATAATGTTTTCTTATAAAAAAGTCGTCTTTTTAATAAGACGACTTTTTTTATACGATTAAACATATCATTAACGGGAAATGAGCACATCACATTTAGCATAACGAGAAATACTTTCAGAGACGCTTCCAATTAAGAAACGTTCAACAGCGTTTAAACCAGTTGCCCCGACGACGATTAAATCCGCTTCATATTCAGGTGCAATTTCCTTGGCAATGACAACTTTAGGGGAACCATATTTAATCACCATGCTGACATCATCTACGCCCGCCTCTTTGGCATTTTCTACATATTCATTTAATAAGTCCTGAGCGTATTTTTCAGCACGTTCCGATAAAGACTTGTCATACGCTTCTGCAGTTGCAAAAGTACGAGTGTCGACCACATGCGCTAAGACTAAAGTAGCGCTGTTTCTTTTTGAAATTTCGACTGCTTTGTTAAATGCATGTTCAGAAGCTTTGGAGCCATCTACGGCATTGATTATTTTTTTATATTCAGCCATTCCTAATTCCTCCCTAATAATTCATCTCTTACTACAACTATACCCGAAAAAACGAGAAAATGAAACGTCAATTCAGCGTAAAAGCACAGTTTATAGAAATTTTTTACAAAAAGTTCAAGAATAAATGATACTTTTTATTTACAGGATTAATGGTTTATTTTATAAACGAAGCACAAGGAAGATGATTAAAGAGGTTGAAATGATCAGGCTGTTACGAAACATTCAAAAGCAAATGTGTTTTCCTGTCAGTTTGTTAAAAAAGTATGGTTGATGAAATGAAGCAGATATAGAAAAATACATGCAATTACACTGTCAATTTGCTAAAATGTGAATAGTAAGAAAAATAGCCATTTAAAATAAATGAGGTGCTGAGGAATGAAAATAGGAATTCCGAAAGAAATTTTGAATAATGAAAATCGAGTTGCTTTAACGCCAGCAGGTGTTTATTCATTAATAAACGCTGCTCATGAAGTATATGTAGAAACCAATGCTGGTACAGGAGCAGGGTTCACAGATGAAACATACGAAGATGCCGGTGCAACAATTGTTCAAACAGGAAAAGAAGCCTGGGACAACGAGTTGGTTATGAAAGTAAAAGAACCGCAGCAGGAAGAATATGATTATTTTGAAGAAGGTAAAATAATTTTCACTTATCTACACTTAGCCTCCCACCCTGAATTGACAAAAGTGATGCTGGAGAAAAAAGTAACCGGTATCGCTTATGAAACTGTCCAGTTAGCAGATAACTCCCTCCCTTTATTAACTCCAATGAGTGAGGTTGCCGGTTTTATGGCAACACAGCTGGGGGCACACTATTTGGAGAAAGTCAACGGCGGAAAAGGGTTATTGCTTGGGGGCATCACCGGTGTTCGTCCTGGAAAAGTAACGATTATTGGCGGCGGCGTTGTCGGAACAAATGCAGCGAAGCAGGCGATTGGTCTGGGTGCTAATGTGACCCTTTTTGATTTAAATCCGAAAAGATTAAAAGAACTGACAGAGCAATTTGGCAATGAAGCAGATGTTTTAATGTCGAACCCTCTGGATATTGCCAGAGAGATCGAGGATTCTGATTTAGCAGTTGGTTCTGTACTTATTCCCGGGGCAAAAGCACCTGTACTTGTGACCGAAGAGATGGTGAAGTCTATGGATCCTGGCTCTGTCATCGTGGATGTAGCCATTGATCAAGGAGGCAATTTCGCGACAAGTGAGCAGGTGGCAACACATGATAACCCGATTTTTACTAAACACGACGTGCTGCATTATACAGTCTCCAATATACCAGGAGCAGTCCCGAAAACGGCAACAGAAGGACTGACGAATGCTACCTTGCCGTACGTCTTGGAACTGGCTAAGAAGGGGTCTTCTCAAGCGTTGAAAGATAATCAGGCATTGCAAAAAGGGATTAATACGTTTGCAGGTCATTTAACAAACCAAGGCGTGTCGGACGCACTGAGTCTTGAAGGAACGGCTATTTCTAAATTGCTTTAAATGAGATGGTTGAAAGAATGTATTTATTCATGGCATCATAAAGAGAGAAGGAGGAATATATCATGAAGATTTCTTATCATGGACATTCTATTGTATACGTGCAAACCGAAACACATAATATTTTGATTGATCCCTTTATTACGGGAAATGAGTTAACAGATTTAGATGCAAAAGAGGTGGAAGCAGATGTTATTATCCTGACCCATGGGCATGGTGATCATTTGGGAGATACTGTTTCTATTGCACAGAGAACGGGCGCTAAAATTGTTGCGATTAATGAGCTGGCGCTTTATCTTGGCGGTAAAGGGTTAGACGTCCACGGCATGAATATTGGCGGTGGTTATACGTTTGATTTCGGACATGTCAAATACACCCAAGCCTTTCACAGTTCGTCTTTTCAGGAAGAAAATGGCGAGTTTGTTTACACGGGCATGCCAGCAGGATTTTTATTAACGATTGATGGCAAAACGATTTACCATGTTGGAGATACCGGCTTATTTTCGGATTTAAAAATGATTGGTGAACGAAACGACATAGACTTGGCATTTGTACCAATCGGTGATAATTTCACAATGGGACCGGAAGATGCTCTTACAGCAACGGACTGGATTAACGCACAAATGGTTGTTCCAGTTCACTACAATACATTTCCGGTCATTGAACAGGACCCGGATGCCTTTGTTGAAAAAGTCAAGACCGGTAAAGGACGAGCTTTAAAAGTCGGTGAATCGATTGATTTATAAACGATAATTTTTTGGTATGAACCAGGCAGTTTGCATCTG
Organism: Pseudogracilibacillus sp.; assembly: GCA_035301305.1. Classification (GTDB taxonomy): domain Bacteria; phylum Bacillota; class Bacilli; order Bacillales; family Amphibacillaceae; genus Pseudogracilibacillus. The sequence goes on along the minus strand of DATGUO010000055.1, from coordinate 59,737 downwards.
CTTGGTTCATTCTTTTTTTACAGATAAGTGGGTTTATTTTTCCTGTATAAGCGCAACTAAAGCATTAACTGTTAAGAATGGTCCAATGCTAATTTGTCTATCCCTTATTATACAAATGAAAAATATATCTTGAAAAACTGTATATACTCATAAAAAAACAAATGTTTACAGTTTTGAAAGCAGAAACGTCTATCCCCCTCTGTAATCTGATTTGTGGTACAATTACGAATATATAAATAAATAGGGGGCTTATTTCATGCGTTCATTAGAGAGAATCAGTCAGTTTGCGGGAAATACATTTGCGATCTGGGTTATTTTATTTGCTGTGATTGCTTACGTATATCCTGATGGTTTTGCCTGGATTGGCGATTATATTAATATTTTACTCGGGGTTATCATTGTTTGGTATGGGGCTTACACTAACATTAGCGGATTTTAAGAAAATATTAAAAGTACCTAAAAGTGTTATTACAGGTGTGTTGGCTCAATATATTATCATGCCATTAGTGGCATATGGGTTGGCAGTCTTATTTCAGTTGCCGGCTGAGGTAGCCATTGGCGTGATTTTAGTTGGCTGTTGTCCTGGAGGTACGGCCTCTAATGTGATGACGTTTTTAGCGAAAGGAAATACAGCCTTATCTGTTACGATTACTGCTGTATCTACTATACTTGCACCTATTTTAACACCTTTTTTGACGTTGATTTTAGCCAGTAAATGGCTTCCTGTTTCAGCGGGAGATATGTTTTTCTCCATTGTGCAAATTGTGTTAATTCCGATTGTGCTGGGTATCATTATTCGAATTGTTTTCACCAAACAAGTGGACAAAAGCGTGAAAGCTTTACCACTCGTATCTGTAGTGGGGATCGTTGCGGTTGCAGCAGCGGTTGTTGCCTTGAATACCGAGGAAATTGCTACAACCGGCTTATTAATATTTTCTGTTGTTATATTACATAATTTACTTGGCTTATTAATTGGCTATGTCCTTGCAAAATTATTACGGTTTGATTTTACGGACCAAAAAGCGATTTCTATAGAAGTTGGTATGCAAAATTCGGGGCTGGGCGCAGCATTAGCCGTTGCTCATTTTTCTCCAATCGCAGCTGTTCCAAGTGCATTGTTCAGTGTATGGCACAATATATCAGGACCGCTTTTAGCCACTTGGTGGGGGAAACGGTCCGAAAAATAAAAACAGCTTAAACAACCTGGTGTATACAGTACAGCTTTAACTGTATCATCAGGTTGTTCTGTTTTTTTAAAGACTGTATTATGTATGTTATCAGCTGTTTTTCCACAAAAAATGAAGCTTCTGTTTCCTGACAAACCGTGTAATTTCATGAAACAGATGTAACTGTTGAGCTTCTCGTCCTCTAGCTGTATAATAAAGATAACATATAAAATTAGTACAGTTGAAGGCTGGTGTGTATTTTGGCTACAAAACATGAACAAATTATTCGGCATATTACGACATTGGACGTCGGCTATAAAATTTCTGTGCGGCAAATCGCAAAAGAACTGGATGTGAGCGATGGAACAGCTTACAGAGCTATTAAAGAAGCAGAAAATCAAGGATTAGTAAGTACCGTTGAACGTGTCGGCACTGTTCGTATACAGCAGAAAGAAAAACAAAACTTTAAACATTTAACTTTTTCAGAAATAACAAAAATTGTCGATGGACAAGTGCTTGGCGGAAGGAATGGACTGCATAAAATTTTAAATAAGTTTGTCATCGGTGCCATGCAGTTGGAAGCAATGATGGGGTACACGGAAGCAGATTCTTTATTAATTGTCGGGAATCGTATAAAAGCTCATGAATATGCGTTAAAAGCAGGTGCAGCAGTATTAATTACAGGTGGATTCGACACCAAAGAGCATATTAAAAAACTTGCAGATGAAAAGAATTTACCTATCATTTCGACAAGTTATGACACGTTTACAGTTGCTGAAATGATTAACCGAGCGATTTATGACCAAATGATTAAAAAAGAAATCGTTTTTGTCGGAGATATTTACACACCGTTCGATGAAATGCATTACTTATATGAGGGAGATGCTATTCGCGATTGGTATCAACTGAATGAATTAACCGCGCATACCCGCTTTCCGGTTATTAACGACGACCGGAACGTCATCGGTATGGTCACTTCAAAAGATGTAGTGAGTGAAGATGAAAATATGTCCATTGAGAAAATCATGACTAAAAACCCTATTACGGTACAAGCAAAGACTTCTTTAGCGTATGTTGCCCACTTGATGGTGTGGGAAGGAATTGAACTCATTCCAGTTGTAGGGAGCGCTCATGATTTACAAGGCCTCGTGTCCCGCCAGGATGTATTGAAAGCCCTGAATGAAGTACAGCGTCAGCCTCAAGTTGGAGAAACTATCCATGATTTAAGTTCTCAAGGACTGACGGCAGTGGAAGGGGAATCTGCTGTATTTGAAACAGATGTAACGCCGCAAATGACGAACCAAATCGGTACTTTATCGTATGGTGTGTTAACGACGCTTATTTCTGAATCCAGTACACGTATGCTGCAACAGTATAAAAAAGGAAATATGGTTGTGGAGAGTTTAAATATTTATGTCATAGAGCCAGTGCAAATGGACAGTCATTTAATTATTAAACCGGAATTATTAGACGCTGGAAGGTTATACGCCAAGATCAATATAGAAGTATATAATAATAAGAAACTGGTCAGTAAAGGGATGCTCATGGCACAGTTAATTGATTTATAAAAAGGAATTGCTTTCATTAAGGAAAATAAAAAACTCCTGTGAGCAAAAGCAGCATTTTCGCACACAAGAGTTGATTCATTGAAGTGGAGACCATATTTAAAAAACGAAATTGTTTAACACCGTGAAAGAATAAAAAGTTAATTTCCTTCAGGATAAAGACGACGCCATTCATTTCGATAATGCTTGGCTTCTTTATACCCGTCAACGGCCTGCATAATTCCAAGAACAAAGAAAATGAGGCTAATGATCAATACGAATTTTTGCTGGTAAGCTAAATACTGGTTAATGGCAAAGAAAATTAAGAAACTTCCAAAACAAACACGTGATTTTGCATTGGTATATTTCTGAAGTAAACTGTCTTTTGTCCGCAAAATAGAAACTTTATAATAAATATAAAAGACTACTGATAATATAATGAAAAGTGCTATAATAAACATTTCATCGACTCCTCGTAAATAGTAAGCTTCAAAGCCCATTGTAGCTTTTTTTGAAAGAATAAGCTAGAAAAAAATATAAGGAACGGAGAATTTACAGTGGTATTACAACACATTTTAGACACAATAAATGACTTTGAAACGATTATTATTCACCGGCATGTCCGGCCAGATCCAGATGCAATCGGTTCTCAGGGCGCTTTAAAAGAGATATTGCAAGCAACATATCCAGACAAAAATATTTTTGCTGTAGGAGAAGAAGATCCGAACCTGGATTTCTTAAACGATATGGATGACATAGAGGACGACAGGTTTAAACAGGCGCTGGTTATCGTTTGTGATACAGCAAATACAGCGAGAATCAGTGATGACCGTTACGATACAGGAGCGAAACTTATTAAAATAGACCATCATCCAAACCATGACGCGTATGGGGACATTGTCTGGGTAGATACAGAAGCCAGTTCTACTTCAGAAATGATCTATAAGTTATTCTTGCATGGTAAAGAACAAGGTTTAAAAATAAATCAGGAAGCAGCCCGCCTGATTTATGCAGGCATTATTGGCGATACAGGGAGATTTATGTTTGCTAACACAACAAATCAAACGTTTCGTTATGCTGCAGATTTAATTGAATTTGATTTCAACCGGCAGGATTTATACGATGAATTATATAAAATCAGCCCGCATGCAGCAAGACTGCGAGGTTATATTCTGGAAAATTACAGGTTTTACCCACAAGGGGTTGCGACAGTCTGTTTAACGAAAGATGTGCTGCTGGAACACGAAGTTACTCCACAAGAAGCGGGGAAATTGGTAGGCACACTTGCAGATATTGCAGGCATTCGCATTTGGGCATTATTTATAGAAGAAGACGAAAAAATACGGGCAAGTATCCGGTCAAAAGGACCAATTATTAATGAAGTAGCTGCAACGTATCGAGGCGGGGGTCATCCTCTTGCGGCAGGCGCTTCTCCAGCAACATGGGAAGAAACAGAAAGTTTAACAGCAGATTTACAAAAGCTGCTCTCCTAAAAAAACATGCTGAATTTCAGATTATCTGAAATTCAGCATATTTATAAAAGTTTATTTTGGGTCATTGTTTGGAATAAACCAGCTTCCACTGCTTGATTTATCAATAATGACATCCAGCCCTTCTCTCTCAATGCCGCGCTTCAACATCCGAATGAATTCTTCTGTCTCCGCATAGACAGTAATTCCTTCTTTCAATGTCTGCATTTTTTCTTCGCGCATTTTTTGAGGGTCCATTACAGTCATGTTGATACGCTCCTTTCTCCTTATGAAAGATTTGTTATCTTTATTATATGCTGTCTTATTTGAAATTACTAGGGTGTTGCTTGAATAGTCATTAAATGTTCAGAAAAGAAACAATTGTTTGACGATTAAAGAAGTTGTAAATCGATTGAAAAGCAATGAGTTTAAAAGCTATAATGAAAACAGAAGATATGTTCTGATTATCGGTAGAAAGTAGGGAGTGATTATGCCATTTACTCATTTACAAGTGAGGAGCGGTTATAGTTTTTACGAAAGCACAATGACGGTTGACAAACTCATTGCGCGCGCCAGACAACTGAACTGCCCTGCTTTAGCATTGACGGATGAAGGTGTTTTATATGGAGCCATCTCCTTTTATCAAACTTGCAAGCGATACGGGATTAAGCCGGTAATCGGCATGCAGGTAACGATAGAGCTGGAGGAATTTTCAAGTTCTGTATCTGCCGTATTATTGGCGAAATCAAATAAAGGGTATCAACATTTAATTGCTTTGTCGACAGCGATACAGTTGAACAACGCTTGTACTTTATCGTTGCTGGAGGACCATCAGGAAGATCTTTTCTGCATTGTTTCCTCGTCTGACCCTGCTGTAGACCAGTGGATTACTCAAGGTTCCTATACAGCTCTGCAACAATTATATGAAACACTGAAAGCATCTATTTCAGCAAAAAACTTGTATTTGGGAATGGAATTTTATAAAGAAACAGATAACTCCGCTTTTGTTGAAAAAGTAAGATCTATTCAAGAAAATACAAGCTTTACCCTTGTCGCGCACCATGATGCTCGTTATGCGGAGCAAAATGATCAATTGAGTTATGATTGTTTGCAGGCAATGAAGCAGGGAAAAAAATGGCAGCCTTCTCCAGATAAGAATATCCGCGGTGAACATCATTTACGTTCTGATGAAGAAATGCAAAAATTATTCCTGGACGTTCCGGAACTTTTAGAAGCAAATGAGCATATTATGCGTTGCTGTTCAGTAGAGTTGAACTTTAACCAAAGACTGTTGCCTGCTTTTCCAGTCCCGGGAAAGCAAAGCGCCAGCGATTATTTAAAAAAGCTCTGTCATGATTTGTTGAAAGATAAGTACAAGGAGCGCCGACAGGAAGCAGAAAAAAGGTTGGATTATGAACTGGCAATTATTGATGAGCTAGCGTTCAGTGACTATTTTTTAATTGTGCAGGACTTTGTGCAATTTGCGAAAGAACAGCAGATTGTGGTAGGCCCCGGGCGTGGCTCAGCTGCCGGTTCCATCGTAGCTTATGTGCTGGGTATTACGAATGTGGATCCATTAAAGTATGATCTACTGTTTGAGCGATTCTTAAATCCAGAGCGGGTAACGATGCCGGATATTGATATTGATTTTTCGGATGTTCGCCGAGAAGAAATAATCGAGTATATTCGTGAGAAATACGGAGAAGAGCACGTTGCGCAGATTATTACTTTTGGTACCTTTCAAGCGCGATCTTTAATGCGGGAATTAATGAAAGTAATGGAAGTGGATGACCGCGATCAGGCGTATATTTTAAAACATATTGGATTGCCCGCTGATCAGCCGATAGCTAGTTTTGTCCAAGCCTCGCCGGAATTTGCAACTTATATTAAAAGTTCTAATGTGCTGCGGACCTTATTTAAAATTGCAGTCACGATTGAAGGACTGCCTCGTCATATGTCTACACATGCGGCTGGTGTGGTGATAGGGAAAGAAAATTTACTGGCAGATGTTCCATTAACCAAAGGGTCAACGAATTCTTATTTAACTCAATATGCCATGCACGAGTTAGAGTCGATTGGTTTACTTAAAATGGATATATTGGGCCTGAGGAATTTAACGCTAATTGAGCGGATTGTACAAAGCATTCAACGTGCGGAAAAGATTACCATCGATGTAGAAAATTTGCCAGAAACAGATGAAGCGACATTTGCTTTACTTCAAAAAGGAAAAACAAATGGCGTCTTCCAATTAGAATCAGCAGGAATGAAGCAAGTATTAACGAGGCTGCAGCCTACCTCCTTAGCTGATATTATTGCATTAAACGCATTGTACCGACCAGGACCGATGGATCAAATACCTGCTTATATTAATCGGAAGCATGGAAAAGAAGCCATTACTTATTTACATCCGGACTTACAAAGTATTTTAGAGCCGACATACGGGGTGCTCGTTTATCAGGAACAAATTATGCAGGTGGCTCATCAATTTGCGGGTTTATCTTTAGGACAGGCTGATATATTGCGCAGAGCGATTGGCGATAAAAATCATGAATTGATCCAGGAACAGAAAGAAACATTCGTTCAAGGATGCAAAGCTAAAAACTACCCAACAGCTATAGCGGAAGAGATGTTTTCCTGGATATATAAGTTTGCGGATTATGGATTTAATAAAAGTCATTCGGTAGCGTATAGTAAAATTTCGTACCAATTGAGCTATTTAAAAGCTCATTACCCGACTTATTTCTTTGCACAATTATTTAGCACGGCGATGAATGATGCTCTTAAATTACGCACTTATATGCGGGAAGCGAATGAATTAGGTATCCAGATGCTGCCGCCGTCGCTGAATCAAAGTTTCGCTTATTTCCGGGTCGAAGGATCGCATGTCCGTACAGGCCTAATGGCGATTAAAGGAATTGGATATGAAACGGTACGCCTGATTATAGAAGCACGCAAACAAGGAGCTTTTTCCAATCTTTTTGATTTTTGTTTACGATTGAAAAACCTCAAGCGCAAAACCATTGAAACATTGATTTTAGCTGGAGTATTTGATGAAACATACGATAATCGGGCCAGTCTGTTAGCATCTATTGATCAAGCGCTGGATTATGCGGAATTATTTGGCGATCAACATGAATTATTCCCTCCGGAAATGGAAATGAAGCCAAATTATGTTTCGAAAGAAGATTTTCCTTCTATCAAAAAATTACAAGATGAAAAAGATTTATTGCAAATGTATGTTTCCAAACACCCCTTGCAGGAATACCGGCGACGATTAAGTATGAATGGATATACAGCCATTTCAGCCGTTTTTGAATTACCTGAAAAAAGAGCAGTACATATGATTACGGTTTTGCAAAGTATGAAAAAAATTCGTACGAAACGAGGAGACTCCATGGCTTTTCTGGAAATAGGAGATGAAACCGGCGATTTGGATGCTGTGCTGTTTCCGCAGCAATTTCGTGAAGTGAGTGCAACCTTAACAGAAGAAACCTTTATTGCATTAGAAGGGAACGTAAGTGTGAGACAAGGAAAGAAACAGTTGATTATTAACCGGATTTCATCTGTGGATTTAGGAGATATCCAGCATTACGCAAAGGCTCATCTTTTCATTCGAATGACGAAAGATATCGAAGAAAAGGCTGCGCTTGAATTTCTTCAAAAAGCTGCTCGTTTGTATCCAGGGGAACATATAGTGTTCGTTCATCATGAAGCAGATAAACGAACGTATAAACTTGGAAAGCAGTATAATCTCGCTGATAAAAAGGATATGATGCCATTTTTACAAGCCTATTTCGGAGAAGAAAATGTTGTTTTTGATGCTTAATGACGCTTGTTTTATACGAGTATGTTTTGAGAATAGAGAAGAGAGAACCTGAAGAAAAAACATCGATTCTGGAAGAATTTGAATGATTTGTGCTTTCTATTTTAAGAAGTTTTGTTATAATTTAACGTACCACTAATTAACGAAGAATAGTTTAAATAATATGGAGGAGCGATAACTGTATGTCGAAATTACGTGACGAAGCACTGCAAATGCACCGTGTGAAGCAAGGAAAGCTGACGGTGAATACGAAGGTACCTGTTAAAAATAAAGAAGATTTAAGTTTAGCATATTCACCAGGTGTAGCAGAACCATGCAAAGAAATTTTCCAGGACAAACGAACGGTCTATGATTATACAATGAAAGGAAATATGGTTGCAGTTATTAGCGACGGTTCTGCAGTGCTGGGGCTGGGGAATATCGGAGCAGAAGCAGCACTTCCGGTTATGGAAGGGAAATCAGTTTTATTCAAATCATTTGCTGGTGTTGATTCCTTTCCACTTTGTTTAAATACGAGTGATATCGATGAAATTGTTGATACGGTAAAACGTTTGGAACCAACGTTTGGCGGAGTGAACTTAGAAGACATTGCGGCGCCTAATTGTTTTATTATCGAAGAGCGTCTTAAGAAAGAAACGGAAATTCCTATTTTTCATGATGATCAGCATGGAACAGCAATTGTAACGGTAGCTGGTCTTTTGAATGCGCTGAAACTAACCGGCAAAACGTTCAAAAACATTAAAGTCGTTGCGAACGGCGCCGGGGCAGCAGGAATGGCTATTATTAAGTTGCTGGAAAGTTTTGGGGTTGGAGAGACGATTATGTGTGATTCGATGGGAGCGATTTACGAAGGACGCCCTCGCCGCATGAATAACGTGAAAGAAGTAGTCGCTGAAAAGACGAACCCGAAACGTCTGCAAGGTTCTCTGGATGAAGTCATAGAGGGAGCTGATGTGTTTATTGGCGTTTCCGTCGGCGGCGCTTTAACCGTTGACATGGTGAAGAAGATGAATGATAATCCAATTATTTTTGCTATGGCAAATCCAGATCCTGAAATTATTCCTGCAGACGCTAAAAAAGCTGGCGCAAAAATAATCGGAACAGGACGCTCGGATTATCCAAATCAAGTTAATAACGTATTAGCGTTTCCTGGTATTTTCAGAGGTGCGCTGGATGTTCGCGCTACCCGTATTAACGAAAGAATGAAGATGGCGGCAGTAGAAGCGATTGCAGAATTAATCACAGAAGAGGAACTGAATGCTGATTACGTGATTCCTGCTCCATTTGACCCGAGAGTAGCACCAGCGGTCGCGAAAAGTGTTGCAAAGTCGGCAATGGACAGCGGTGTTGCCAGAGTAAACGTGGATCCGGAAGATGTTGCTGAAAAAACGAGACAAATGAATTTGATAGATAAAGAGTCATAAAGAGAGTTCTATAAAGATACCCCTCTTTCATGCAAAAAGGATGATTGTCAAAAAGTAGAAAAATAGCGTAAAATCAAGTATAGTTAGAGAAGGCAAGAAAAAAGTTTAAGAGTGTATATAAAGAGTGATAAGTCTAGATTAAGCCAGTTATTAAGAAAGTAAAATCCTTTCTTACTGCATAAGCGTAACAAAGGCATTGGCTCCTGAGAGGGGAATGTAAAGCATAAGCGTTTTTAGAAAAACGGAGAAGGCTTGCTCATTTCCCTTTGACGCGAATGCAACGTTTGCTATGCTTATTGCTCGAATTGTTTTAAAGAGGAGGGGTATACTTGCTTCGAAATATTTTTACACGTGGTAAAAAAAACCATAACATCCCTGATGAAAAAGCCAAACAGGATATTCCTGCCGGCCTCATGATGAAATGTGAAAATTGTCAAAACATTTATTACCGGAAAGAATTAAAGAAAAATATATATGTTTGCCCTAACTGCGATTATCATCATCAGTTGTATGCATGGAACAGAATCGAACAGATATTTGATGAGGAAACATTTGAAGAGTGGGACGAACAAATAACGACCAACAACCCTTTAGAATTTCCCGGTTATTTAGAGAAAGTTGAAAAAGATCAACTGAAAACAGGGCTCAAAGAAGCTGTTGTTACTGGAAAAGGAAAAATCGAAGGATGTGAGACAGTATTTGCTGTGATGGATGCCAGTTTTCGTATGGGAAGCATGGGGTCCGTTGTTGGTGAAAAAATTTCCCGCGCCATCGAGAAAGCAAAAGAAGCAGGCCTTCCATTTATCATATTTACTGCATCTGGTGGGGCAAGAATGCAAGAAGGTGTCCTCAGTCTGATGCAGATGGCGAAAACCTCTGCTGCTATTCAACGTTTTTCAGATAATGGGGGATTAATGATTTCCGTGTTGACGCATCCAACGACAGGAGGCGTCACTGCTAGTTTTGCATCATTGGGTGACTATAATTTTGCAGAGCCTAAAGCATTGATTGGATTTGCTGGACGAAGAATCATAGAACAAACGACTCGCGAAAAGTTACCGGATGATTTTCAAACAGCTGAATTTTTAATGAAGCATGGACAACTCGATCAAATTATTCATCGGCATGACATGAAAAGTCAATTAGCAACCGTGTTACAAATCCATGAAGCATCAAATTCTTCTTCCTTTCGAAAAGAAGAAGGAGGAGGAATGGCCCAATGAGTCCTATGTTAGAATTTGAAAAACCTATATTTAATTTAAAAGATAAAATTGAAGAATTAAAAAATATTTCTCAAGACAGTGAAATTGACTTAACGGAAGAGATAGCCACTTTAGAACAAAGACTTGCTTCGTTGGAAGATGATATTTATTCCAACTTAAATCCATGGAATCGTGTACAAATAGCGCGCCACCAATCACGTCCTACTACATTAGATTATATATATTATTTATTTGATCAATTTTTAGAGTTTCATGGCGATCGTTATTTTGGAGATGATCCAGCGATTGTAAGCGGGATTGCAATGTATCGTGGCCAAGCGATTACAGTCGTCGGCCACCAAAGAGGAAAGAAAACGAAAGAAAATATTCACCGGAATTTTGGTATGCCTCATCCTGAAGGATATCGAAAAGCTATTCGTCATATGAAGCAAGCAGAGAAATTCAATCGGCCGGTGGTTACTTTTATCGACACAAAAGGAGCTGAACCAGGAAAGGCAGCTGAAGAACGAGGACAAAGTGAAGCCATTGCGTATAATTTAAAAGAGATGGCAGGCCTCACGACCCCGGTTATCAGTATTGTTATTGGAGAAGGCGGAAGCGGCGGTGCTTTAGCACTGGGAGTGGGCAACAAAGTTCATATGCTGGAGAACTCCACGTATTCGGTTATATCTCCAGAAGGTGCAGCAGCATTATTGTGGAAAGACTCCGGAAAGGCAAGAGATGCTGCAGAGTCGATGAAAATTACCGCTCCTGATTTAAAGAAATTGGAAGTCATTGATGAAATCATTTCAGAACCAATGGGAGGCGCACATCGGGATATCGAACAACAAGCAGACTATATTGACCGAGTGTTGGACGATTCGCTTCAAGAATTGCTGGGTCTCTCAGAAGAAGAAATTTTAGAGCAGCGTTGGCAGAAATTTAGTCAAATAGGCGATACAAGTGAATAAGAAACGTACAGAAGAGGTTGACAAATGTCAGCCTCTTCGTGGTTTCAAGGATTAGTATGTTATGATGACTATATATAGTAACGCATAAGCAAAATATATAACCATTAAGTTTTCATATTGTTGGTTTTTAATCAAATAAAGGAACCTGTATACTTTTAAAAGTTATACAAGTTACCAAGTAAAGAGGTGGACGCATGAAAAAAATCGGAGTACTAACAAGTGGCGGGGATGCGCCAGGTATGAATGCGGCAATTCGAGCCGTCGTCCGAAAAGCTATTTTTCAAGGAGTCGAAGTATTTGGAATTTATAATGGATACCAAGGCTTAATCGAAGGTAAAATTGAAAAATTGGAAATCGGTTCGGTTGGGGATATTATCCATCGTGGAGGTACTTTTCTGTACTCTGCAAGAAGTGAAGCATTTCGTACCCAAGAAGGACAGAAAATAGCAAAACAACAATTGGAGAAGCAGGAAATAGAAGGTGTCGTTATTATTGGGGGAGATGGCAGTATTCGAGGTGCACAAATACTTTCAGACTTAGGGATTCCCACTATCGCTGTACCTGCAACCATTGATAATGATATAGCGGATATGGACTACACCATTGGTTTCGATACAGCGTTGAATACGGTTATTGACGCGATTGATAAAATCAGAGATACCGCTACATCTCATGAACGCACGTATGTTATTGAAGTGATGGGCAGAGATGCTGGAGACCTTGCTTTGTATGCCGGTCTGGCAGGAGGAGCAGAAAGTATTTTAATTCCGGAAAAAGCGGAAGATTACGAGCTGGTTATTAAGCGTTTGAAGCGTGGACATCAGCGCGGGAAGAAACACAGTATTATTTTACTTGCTGAAGGTGTCGGAGATGGCATGGAATACGCGAAAAAAATTAAAGAAACAACCCACTTTGAAACCCGCGCGACTGTGTTAGGGCATTTGCAGCGCGGTGGTTCTCCAACAGCATCTGATCGTGTTCTTGCAAGTCGGCTGGGTGCAGAGGCAGTAGATTTATTAATGGCTTCACAAGATAAGAAAGTAATCGGCTTATTCCAAAATAAATTGGAAACGCGCGATATGGAAGAAATCTTAAGCGGAGAACATCATATTGATGAAAAATTGTATGAATTAACGAGTGCATTGTCTATATAAAAACAAAAAAGGATGATAGTATGCGTAAAACAAAAATAGTAGCCACCATTGGACCTGCTTCTGAATCGGAAGAAACTTTAACTGCATTAATGCAGAATGGGATGAACGTAGCACGCCTTAACTTTTCTCATGGTGATTACGAAGAACATCAAATGCGTATTAAACGTATCCGGGACGTAGCAGAGCGATTAAATAAAACAGTAGGTATTTTATTAGATACACAAGGCCCGGAAATACGAACCATGAATTTTAAAGATGGAGAAGCATTTCTTGAAAGAGACAGCCAGGTCATTATTACGATGGACGATATAGAAGGAACCAATGAACGTTTTTCGGTGACCTATAAAGGATTGATTGATGACGTTCATGAAGGTACGAAGATTTCGTTAGATGATGGCCTTATTGAGTTGAAGGTCGAAGCAGTCGATAAAGAAGCACAAGAAGTAAAAGCACGCGTGATTAATAATGGAGTTATTAAGAATAAAAAAGGGGTTAATATCCCGGATGTTCATGTTAACTTACCGGCAATGACAGATAAAGATGTGCGCGATATCCAATTTGGTATAGAACAAGATATTGATTTCATTGCTGCTTCTTTTATTCGGGAGCACACGGATGTTTTAGAAATCAAAAAATTATTAGAAGACAATAATGCGTCTCAAATTGAGATTATTTCTAAAATAGAAAACCGCGAAGGCGTCAATAATATAGAGAAGATATTAGAAGCAAGTGATGGAATTATGGTGGCAAGAGGAGATCTAGGGGTAGAAATTCCTCCTGAAGAAGTACCGATGGTGCAAAAAGATTTAATTAACAAATGTAATCTAGAAGGAAAACCAGTGATTACAGCAACGCAAATGCTGGAATCCATGCAATGGGAGCCAAGACCTACAAGAGCTGAAGCATCGGATGTTGCGAATGCTATTTTCGACGGGACAGATGCAATCATGCTTTCCGGTGAGACAGCAGCAGGCGATTTTCCTAAAGAGGCAGTTGCCATGATGAAACAGATTGCTTTAAAAACAGAAACCGTAATTAACCCTGAAGAAATTTTTGAAAATCGAGCAAAATCCTTATCCATGACGATTACAGAAGCGTTAAGTCAGTCCGTTGCATTTACGGCTTCCAGTCTGGATGTAAGTGCCTTAATTACCCCAACGCAAAGCGGCTATTCTGCTCGGATGATTTCGAAGTATCGTCCAAAGGCACCTATTGTCGCTGTAACATTCTCCAAAAGTGTCTCCCGTCGCTTGACCTTAGTCTCAGGGGTAGAACCTGTACTGAGTGTTGAAGTGGATACAACAGATGAATTGTTGGACACTGCTGTTCAAAAAGGATTGGAAACAAAGTTATTCCAACAAGGTGATAAAGTCATTATCACGGCAGGAGTGCCAGTGGGTGTATCGGGGACGACGAATTTGATGAAAGTGCATGTTATCGGAAATGTCATTGCAAAAGGACAAGGGTTAGGGCGTCATTATGCCTTTGGGAAAACAGTCGTTACAAACAAACCGGAAGAAGCAAACGCTCGGGTACAAAACGGCGATATTCTTGTAACCTTTGCCACTGATAAGGATATGATGCCTGCAATTGAAAAAGCAGGCGGGATTATCACAGAAGAAGGCGGACTGACCTCACACGCCGCTGTGGTAGGTTTAAATATGGGCATTCCAGTTGTAGTGGGGGTAGAGGATGTTGTACAAGTGATAGATGACGGTGTAAAAGTAACCGTTGATGGAAGTACAGGGAATGTGCATCAAGGGCATGCAAGTGTTTTATAATTACTGGCCTTTGCAGCCTTAAACAGGAAGGTTTGATCACTATGTTGTGGTTCATCATTATTTTAATTATCGTTCCGGCTATTGAAGTCGGTATCTTTATTTGGACGAGTGCTCAGGTGGGAATTCTGCCTATTGTTTTGATGATTATTGTAACTGGAATGCTGGGCATCGCCCTGTGGAAAAAACAAGGGGCTGAAATTCTAAAGAGCGCCCAGCTGGCCATGTCACGAGGACAGTCTCCGGCACAAGAATTAATGGATGGTATTACCATTATTATCGGTGGAATATTACTGATTACCCCTGGATTTTTCACTGATTTTACTGGCCTGTTATTTATTCTGCCGTGGACAAGACCAGTTTTCCGCCAAGGGATATCCTGGCTCATCATGAAACAAATGGCTAAGCGGAATGTGATTTATCGACACAGATAAATTTAATTTTAAAGAATGGAATATGTATTCAATCATGTTCCATTCTTTTTAAATGCATTACATAAATGTATAAAACAACTCTTGATATCTAATGTAGATTGGTTCAATTATTTTCAATCTCATAAATAGATTATAAATTGTTAAATGTATGATTCTTTCGCATAAGTAATGGCTTTCAATTCACTTTACCCATGAAATCAGATATAATGGATTTAAAGAAATTGTGTTTGATACATATATTAATGTATAGTTTGAATGGGAAAAGGAGAGAATGAACATGTCAGCGACAAAAGGACTTGAAGGAGTTGTTGCAACACAGTCGTCTATTAGCTCAATCATAAATGATCAACTCACATACTGTGGTTACTCTATAGATGACTTAACGGAAAATGCTTCTTTTGAAGAAGTAATTTATTTATTGTGGAATCGTGAGCTACCGGACGAGAACCAATTAAATAAATTTCGGACTGAATTAATAAATGAAATGCATTTACCTGAACCAGTCATTGATCATTTACGCTCTTATGATTTGAGTTCTGTTCACCCAATGGCAGCTTTACGTACAGCTATCTCTTTATTAGGATTGACAGATAATGAGGCGGATGAAATGAATCCGGAAGCTAACCTGCGCAAGGCTGTTCGTATACAAGCAAAAATATCCTCCATTGTTACTGCATTTTCCAGAATCCGTCAAGGAAATGGCCCGGTAGAACCTAGAGACGACCTCTCTTATGCAGCGAACTTCGTGTATATGTTAAACGGAAAAGAAGGCGAGAACGTTGAAGTGGAAGCAATTAACAAAGCATTAGTACTGCATGCCGATCACGAACTGAATGCTTCTACGTTTACTGCAAGAGTATGTGTCGGTACTCTATCAGATATTTATTCAGGCGTTACTTCAGCAATCAGCGCGCTGAAAGGTCCTTTACACGGCGGTGCCAATGAACGGGTTATGGCTATGCTTACAGAAATAGGCGAAGAAGAAAATGCTATTCCCTACATTAAAAAAAGTTTTGAAAACAAAGAAAAGATAATGGGTATGGGGCATCGCGTTTACAAAAATGGCGACCCGAGAGCCAAGCATTTAAAGGAAATGTCTCGTCGTTTAACCTCTCTGACTGGACAAGAAAAATGGTATAATATGTCAATTAAAATCGAAGAATATGTGAAAGAAGAAAAAGGTCTGCCTGCAAATGTTGATTTTTACTCCGCTTCTGTATATCATAGTCTAGGGATAGACCATGATTTATTCACCCCTATCTTTGCAGTGAGCCGTGCTTCAGGCTGGTTGGCCCATATTTTAGAGCAATATGATAATAACCGTCTGATTCGCCCTCGTGCAGAGTACGTTGGGTATGATATGAGAAGTTTTGTTCCAATCAATGAGAGATAAATAATTCGGTTGGGGCTGTAATAGCCGGAGGAAAACCGGCTATTCTTTTCGTATGTATACGAAAAAAATAGAAAGTATACATACCTGGTTTATTTCCAGATTCATCCGGAAAAACAGTATCCAGAGATACCTGTTTGTATATAATTACTAGGAGGTTTAGATTTATTATGTCAAATATTATTAAAGTAGATAACCGAGGAAACTTAGAAGTACCAGACAAACCTGTCATTCCTTTTATTGAAGGAGATGGAACAGGTGCTGATATTTGGGCTGCAGGAAGACGTGTTTTAGAAGCGGCTGTAGAAAAAGCATATGATGGCAAGAAAGAAATAGATTGGAAAGAAGTATATGCCGGTCAGAAGGCATTCGATAAGACAGGGGAATGGCTGCCAAAAGAAACGTTAGAAGAAATTGATAAATACAAAATTGCGATTAAAGGCCCGTTAACCACTCCGATTGGCGAAGGGTTCCGTTCTTTAAACGTAGCGTTGCGCCAAGAATTAGATTTGTATAATTGTCTGCGTCCTGTTCGTTACTATGATGGTGTTCCTTCTCCGGTAAAACATCCGGAACAAGTGGATATGGTCATTTTCCGTGAGAATACGGAAGACATTTATGCAGGCATCGAATGGCAAAAAGGCACTCCTGAAGCTGAAAAAGTTGTTAACTTTTTACAGAACGAAATGGATGTGAAAAATATCCGCTTCCCTGAATCTTCCGGCATTGGTGTAAAACCAGTCTCCGAAGAAGGAACGAAGCGTCTCGTTCGCGCAAGCATTAATTATGCATTGGAGCATGGACGCGACAGTGTTACACTCGTTCATAAAGGAAACATTATGAAATTTACCGAAGGTGCGTTTAAAGCTTGGGGATATGAAGTAGCCGAGCAAGAATTTGCGGATCAGACATTCACTTGGGACGAGTATGACAGCATTGTGGAAAAAGAAGGCAAAGAGGCTGCCAACAAAGCACAAGACGAGGCAGTAAAAGCTGGTAAAATCATTGTGAAAGATGCAATTGCTGATATTTTCTTGCAACAAATTCTAACACGTCCAAATGAATTTGACGTAGTAGCGACCATGAATTTAAATGGGGATTATATATCTGACGCACTTGCTGCTCAAGTAGGCGGTATTGGTATTGCTCCTGGTGCGAATATCAACTATGATACAGGACATGCAATTTTCGAAGCAACACATGGTACAGCTCCGAAATATGCAGGACTGGATAAAGTAAACCCTTCTTCTGTGATTTTATCTGGTGTATTAATGCTGGATCATATCGGCTGGAAAGAAGCTGGAGAACTGATTTCGCAATCGATGGATAAAACAATTGCTTCTAAAGTAGTTACGTACGACTTTGCTCGTTTAATGGATAACTCCAAAGAAGTAAAATGTTCAGAGTTTGCAGATGAACTAATTAAAAATATGGATTAATTCCTGAAAAAGCTGGATATGAAGTGGTATGGATGAATTTATTTCATTCATGCCATTTTTTATTTTGATTTGGCATCTGCTTCTTAGATGTTTATGGTAAAGAGTTTCACTTTTCAGCTGCAACCATGTAAAATAGAAGAGAGGCTTTCGGGCAGACAAACAATTACATGTTTTTTCATAAGCAAACGAAGCTTTTGCCGGGAAAGCTTATACGAATGGCAAGTTTTCTATCAAAGTTTTCAATAGGGAGGTAGGGAATAGCTTGAATCCATTCATTTTAATTGTAGAAGACGAGCCTTCTATTGTTACCTTAATAGAATATAACCTGCGTGAAGCGGGGTTTAAAACCGATGTAGCAAACTCCGGAGAAGAAGCATTACAAAAAATAAGTCAGCAGATATATGATTTGGTGCTTTTAGATATTATGCTCCCCAGAGGGAATGGTTTGGAGATTTGCCAAACGTTACGGGACAAACGCAACATGCTTCCTATCATTATGCTAACAGCAAAAAATACAGAAGAAGACCGAATCCGCGGTTTAGAGCTAGGTGCTGATGATTATGTGACGAAACCTTTCAGTGTAAAAGAGCTGCTTAAAAGGATAGATGCTATTTTAAAGCGGATAAAGAAACAAACACAAGAAGGCAAAACGATGCAGCACAAGGGAATTGTTTTGGATCTTCAAAAATATGAAGTACAAGTCGATGGCAGAAAAATAACATTAAAAAGAAAAGAATTTGAAGTTTTGCATTTCTTTTTGACACACACAAACCAAATTCACAGCAGAAGTT
Organism: Pseudogracilibacillus sp.; assembly: GCA_035301305.1. Classification (GTDB taxonomy): domain Bacteria; phylum Bacillota; class Bacilli; order Bacillales; family Amphibacillaceae; genus Pseudogracilibacillus. The sequence continues at coordinate 41,152 of DATGUO010000055.1, read as the reverse complement.
TGCTGTTGAAAAAAATATGGGGATTCGACTTTTTAGGTGATACACGTATTGTAGACATACAAATAAGCAACTTACGAGAGAAAATTGAAACAGATAAACGAAAACCGGTTTACATTAAAACGGTACGAGGCCAAGGGTATATATTGGAGGAGTGAATATGAAGCGGTTGTTCTCAAAAAAAGTTATTAGTTATGCTCTGTTTTTCTTTCTCGTCATCGCTTTAACTGGAATCATTTTACTTCCTGTTACGAACAATTATTTCATGCTTTTCTCGGTTCTCATCATTGAATTTATTATATTTTTAATATTTATTGTCCAATTTTTTGATAAATACATTCACCCCATTGAAAATACTTCTCAAACCATGGATAAATTATTAGAAGGTAATTTTCACGCTCGTGTTCATCAGCCCATGAATGGAACGATAGGCGAATTAAGTCAAAAAATTAACGCCCTTGCACGGAACTTGAGTAAACTGACGATCCAGGAACAGATTCAAGCAGAACAATTATCCACAGTTATTGAAAATTCAGAGAGCGGTTTAGTACTCATTGATGAAAAAGGCTATGTTCATATTGTGAACCGAAAGTTTTTAGCTATGATTGATAAACCATCTCAAGATTTTATTGGAGATTTATATTATGATGTTTTTCAAAATGAAGATTTTCAAGCCGTCGTGCAAGAGGCTTTTTTGTATGAAGAACGGGTAAAAAAAGAATTTTCTTTTTACCAGCATGGAGAAACAGTATATTTAGAAATGGTGGGCGCCCCGATATTTAATGAACGTAATTTTTTGCGAGGAGCCGTCTTAGTCATAAGCGATATAACTGAGTTTAAACACGTCGAAATGATGCGGAAAGATTTCGTAGCGAATGTTTCCCATGAACTGAAAACTCCTATCACCTCGATAAAAGGTTTTGCGGAGACATTGCTTGATGGTGCTTTGCAGGATAAGGCAACACAAGAACAATTTTTAAACATTATTTACGAAGAAAGCGATCGTATTCAGCTGCTTATTGAAGATTTATTAAGTTTATCACGTTTGGAAAAAGAAGATTCGGGATTACAAATAGATAAAGTGCATTTGGATGACCTCATTGAAAACGTCTTAAAAATGATTGCTGCTTTGGCTTCAGAAAAGGAGACTACGATTCAAACAGAAGTGCAGCCTCACATCGTATTCCAAGCGGATGAAGAAAAAATAAAGCAATTATTGCTTAATTTGCTGACGAATGCGATAAGTTATACGCCTGCTCATGCAAAAGTCCGTTTAAATGTGCATCAGAAAAACGGGGCAGTAAGCATACAGGTTTCGGATGAAGGCATTGGCATAGAACAACAGGATCTCCCGCGAATTTTTGAACGTTTTTATCGAGTCGATGCCGCCCGCAGTCGTGATACTGGCGGAACCGGTCTAGGACTCGCAATAGTAAAACATATTGTAGAATTACATCAAGGGCAAATCGAAGTAGACAGTGAGTATGGCAAAGGTACAAGTTTTACAGTAAGCTTGCCTGCCGTAGATCACACACAATGGGAACAAAAGGAAAAGGAGCTCAATCATGACGAATAAATTAGTATTAATCGATGGCAATAGTTTATTATACCGTGCTTTTTATGCTCTCCCGCTTTTACATAATGATAAGGGAGTGTATACCAACGCTGTATATGGGTTCTCCAGTATTTTATTCCGTATTATAGAAGACGAACAGCCGACCCATATGCTGGTAGCGTTCGATGCGGGGAAAACAACATTTCGTCACAGTACGTATAAAGAATACAAAGGTGGCAGACAGAAAACACCTCCAGAATTATCAGAGCAGTTTCCTGTTATGAAAGAAGCGCTTCAGGCTTTTCAAATTCCTACCTATGAACTTGAGTTATATGAGGCGGATGACATTATCGGAACACTGTCTTACCAGGCTGGAAAAGAAGGCTGGGACGTGAAAGTGATTTCAGGAGATCGTGACTTATTACAATTAATATCGGGAAATGTCACAGTAGATGTAACTAAAAAAGGCGTCAGTGAAGTGGAATCATTCACGCCGGACGTATTGCTTGAAAAGATGGAGGTCACTCCTGAGCAGGTTATTGAATTAAAAGCCTTAATGGGAGACAACTCAGATAATATCCCTGGTGTCCCGGGAGTGGGAGTAAAAACCGCGACGAAATTAATCAAACAATTCGGCACACTTGAAAAGGTTTATACGCATATTGATGAAGTAAGCGGCAAAAAGTTAAAAGAGAATTTAACCAGCCACGAAGAGGATGCCCGGATGAGTCATGATCTTGTCACCATCGACAGGAATGCTCCGATTCAAATTACGCTTGAAGATGTTCCATACAGCGGATATGACCGTGACAAACTATATGATTTATTTTCTGATTTGGAATTCCGGACTTTATTAGAGAAACTAGGTGGATCCAGTGAAGAAAGGGAATCAGAAACAGAAGAAGTGGACTATGAAGTGGTGGAAGAAATCACAGAGGATATGTTTACTTCCGAGACGACTCTATTTGCTGAGATGCTGACAGAAAACTACCATACAGCCTCCATTAAAACGATTGCTCTCGTTAACCGACATAACGCTTACGTGATAGAAACTCAAAAAGCAGTTCAATCGGATATTTTTAAGGCATGGGCAGAGGACGCTTCCCAAAATAAATGTGTATTTGATGCGAAAGCCGTTCGTGTAGCTTTTTTACATGAAGGAATTGATTTACAAGGAATCGATTTTGATATGATGCTGGCAGCTTATTTAATTAACCCTGCTGATAAAAATGACGAAATAGCCCCTATCGCCCGACGTAATGGGTTTTCGTCCATCAAATATAATGAAGAAGTCTACGGAAAAGGGAAAAAATTAGCCGTTCCAGAAGAAGCAGCTGCATTCTACAGTCATGTTATTCGTAAAACGAATGCTATGCATGAATTACAAGGAACGTTTAAAGAGTTGCTCGATGAGAACAATATGAACAACTTATTTACTGAGCTTGAATTACCGTTGGCTTCTATATTAGCCGAAATGGAATATCAAGGGGTGAAAGTGGATATTGATCGATTAAAACAAATGGGAGAGGATTTGACAGCACGTTTGGATACGATGGAAAGAAACATCCATGAATTGGCTGGCGAAACCTTTAATATTAACTCTCCAAAACAATTAGCAGTAATCCTTTTTGAGAATCTGGAGCTTCCTGTGATTCGTAAAACAAAAACCGGTTATTCCACTGCGGCTGATGTATTGGAGAAGCTGCGTCCGGAACATGAGATTATCCCGGAATTATTGTTGTACCGTCAATTGAAAAAACTCCATTCCACTTATATAGAAGGTCTGTTAAAAGTAGTCCATGAACCTTCTCAAAAAATTCATACACGATTTAATCAGGCATTAACGCAAACAGGCCGCTTAAGCTCGACTGACCCAAATTTACAAAACATCCCGATTCGTTTAGAAGAGGGGAGAAAGATCAGACAAGCTTTTGTTCCATCTGAAGAAGACTGGATGATGTTCGCTGCCGACTATTCTCAAATTGAATTACGGGTGTTAGCTCATATTTCAGGAGATGAAAAACTCATCTCAGCTTTTAGAGAAGATAAAGATATTCATACGCAAACAGCGATGGACGTTTTTCATGTGACAGAAAATGAAGTGGATGACAATATGCGACGTCAGGCAAAAGCGGTTAACTTTGGTATTGTTTATGGCATCAGTGACTACGGTTTATCAGAGAATTTACAAATTCCACGGAAAGAAGCGAAAGAATTTATTGAAAAATATTTCAGCATTTATCCTGGGGTTAAAAAGTATATGGATGATATCGTGCAGGAAGCCAAACATGATGGCTATGTGTCAACAATCATGAAACGGCGCCGCTATTTACCGGAACTTTCCAGTCGAAATTTTAACCAGCGGAGTTTTGCAGAAAGAACAGCGATGAATACACCGATACAAGGTTCAGCTGCAGATATTATTAAACAGGCGATGATTGATTTGCATCAGCGGTTAAAAGCAGAGAATCTCGAAGCCCGTATGTTAATGCAAGTGCATGACGAATTGATTTTAGAAGCTCCTGCGTCGGAAATAGAGACATTAAAGCAGATTGTTCCCCAGGTGATGGAAAAGACCGTAGCGCTGGACGTGCCATTAAAAGTGGAACCGACTTATGGAAAAAGCTGGTTTGACGCAGATTAAAAAGAACAGGATGAGAAACAATGCCGGAACTGCCAGAAGTAGAAACGATTAAACGAACGCTTGAACGATTTATAGTAAACAAGACCATAGAAGATGTCGCCGTCTTTTGGGGGAAAATCATACAACGCCCAGATGACGTCGAACATTTTCGACAAATATTAATCGGAGAGACGTTTCAGAAAGTCGAACGTAAAGGGAAATTTTTATTATTTTATTTAACGAACCATGTACTTGTCTCCCATTTAAGGATGGAAGGGAAGTACCAGGTTGTTCCAGGTGAACAAGAGAAAAATAAGCATACGCATGTTGTATTTCGATTAACGAGCGGCGAAGAGTTGCGCTATGAAGACGTCCGAAAATTCGGTACCATGCATGTATTCCCCATAGGACAGGAACAAAACGAAAAACCATTACGTCAGCTGGGTCCTGATCCATTTGAAGCAGCTTATCGTTTTGAGTATGTTCAGGAACGTTTACAAAAAACTACGAGATGGGTAAAAGCTGCCCTGCTTGATCAGACAATTATCGCAGGGTTAGGGAATATTTATGTAGATGAGGTATTATTTCTTTCCAAAGTCCATCCTGCGAGACGTGCACATACGCTAACGGACGAAGAAATAAAGCGTATCGTTTTTTATACCAAAGAAGTGTTGCAAAGAGCTGTTGAACAAGGTGGCACCACCATCCGTTCTTATGTAAACGGGGCAGGGGAAATGGGAATGTTTCAGCAGGATTTGTATGCTTACGGACAGGAAAATACACCTTGTAAACTATGCGGGACGGAAATCATTAAATTAAAAGTGGCAGGGCGAGGCACGCATATTTGTCCGCAATGTCAGGTTTTAGAAGGAGAAAAAGTATGACAGTAGTAATCGGGCTAACAGGGAGTATCGGGACAGGTAAAAGTACTATCGCAAGAAGATTAAAAGAGCTGGGTGCACCGATTGTCGATGCTGATTTAATTGCACGGGAAGTTGTGGAACCGGGAAAGCCAGCTTACCAGGAAATTATTGCCACTTTTGGGGAAAGCATACTTCATGAAGATGATACTTTAAACAGGGCTGCTCTCGGAAGCATTGTTTTCCAGGATGAAGCAAAAAGGACACAGTTGAATCAGATTATTCACCCGGAGATTCGAAAAGAAATGCTGCGCCAGCGGGAGGAGTGGATAGCTCAAAAAGCTGCTTGTGTGATTATGGATATCCCCTTATTATTTGAGAGCAATCTGACGAATTTCGTAGACAAAATCTTAGTAGTAGCTGTTGATGAAGAAAAACAATTAAGCCGGATTGTCAATCGGGATCAACAAGGAACGGAGGAAGCTAAAAAACGTATCGCGTCACAAATGCCTGTAAGTGAGAAAGCAGCCCAAGCTGATGCGGTTATTGATAATAATGGATCCAAAGCAGCTTCTTTTGAACAGCTGGATGACGTCTTAAACGCCTGGGGAATTTCAATTGAAAAGAAGGGGAATCCATAAAAGTTAACATACCATTCGTATTTCTAGCTGAGGACTTGTTTATGCAGTGCTTGAAAACGGTTACGAAAAGAAGTTTGCTGAGAATTTTATATATTTAGTAGCTTCTTTCCTTAGTAATGTGTTACACTAATATTGAAAATAAGTGAAACAGTGTAGCATATAGTGGGAGGATTACAAATGACAAAAACAAGAGTTGCAATTAATGGCTTTGGCAGAATCGGACGAATGGTTTTTCGTCAAGCGATTTTGGATGAAAATATGGAAGTAGTGGCCATCAATGCAAGTTATCCTGAAGAAACGTTAGCACATTTAATTAAATACGATAGTGTACATGGTATTTTTGAAAAAGATGTTGAAACAGTTAAAAATGGCTTGATTATTAATGGACATCATATTATACATTGCAATTCTCGTGAACCAGAAAAACTTCCTTGGGGAGAATATGATATTGATGTGGTGGTGGAAGCAACCGGTAAATTCAATTCAAGAGAAGGGTCTCAAAAACATTTAGACGCAGGTGCTAAAAAAGTTGTCATCACAGCCCCAGGAAAAGATGTAGATAATACGATAGTTCTTGGTGTCAATGAAGAGACGTATGATCCGGCGACAGAGCATGTCATTTCCAATGCATCTTGTACAACAAATTGTTTAGCTCCCATTGTTAAAGTGCTGGATGATTATTTTTCCATTGAAAATGGTCTGATGACAACAGTTCATGCATATACGAGCGATCAGAAAAATTTAGATAACCCGCATAAAGATTTACGGCGGGCCAGAGCAAGCGGCCAATCGATTATTCCAACATCGACTGGGGCTGCCAAAGCTCTAGGACTTGTCCTGCCGCATTTAGATGGAAAATTACATGGTATGGCTTTGCGCGTGCCAACGCCTAATGTCTCCCTCGTGGATTTAGTTGTCGATGTAGGGGAAAAGGTAACGGCTGAAGAAGTGAACGAAGCTTTTCAAAAAGAGGCAGAACACTCGATGAACGGCATTGTTCAGTATACAGAAGAGCCTCTTGTATCTGCGGATTATAATACTACGGATTACTCAGCGATTGTGGATGGTTTAACCACGATGGTGATGGAAGATAATAAAGTGAAAGTTCTTGCATGGTACGACAATGAATGGGGTTATTCCGCCAGAGTGGTGGATCTCGTCAATTTTGTCGGCGAAGCATTACACGAAGGAAAAACACCCAGCCAAGCGAAAATATCGTAATAAAAAGTGCTGTTCTATTGAAAAATAGAGCAGCTTTTTTTATGTACAAGGCATCTAAAAGAGGTCGTTAAGGAAATTGTACATATAAGAATAAAATAGGATTACTGTACGATTCCACTCGTTTATATTGTCCTGGTGAAAATATTATCTCAGCATTGTAAGAAAGGACGTGCTGTTTTAGAATAATGTTTGCCGAATTTTACAATAGGGAGTAAACTATTTTTTATTCATTATGGAATTCGAGGAAAACATGCTAAAATGAAGATAGATTAACAAAACGGATGAAATTAAAAACAGAGGTGGAAAGAATGAAGTGTCCAAAATGCAATCATACGAATTCACGTGTATTAGATTCGCGGCCCTTTGAAGACGGTGATGCGATTCGCAGACGCAGAGAGTGCGATCGTTGTGGTTTTCGTTTTAAAACGTTTGAAAAGAAAGAAGAAGCACCATTGATTATTGTAAAGAAAGATGAGACAAGACAGGAATTCAACCGGGATAAACTCATTCGCGGTTTAATGCGTGCGTGTGAGAAACGGCCTGTTACCATTGAAGAAATCGAGCAAATCGCCATTGAAGTAGAACAGGAAATACGTAATTCGGAACAACCGGAAATTGCAAGTAAGGCCATCGGCGAAATGGTGCTGGAACGCTTGTCCGAAGTGGATGAACTGGCTTATGTTCGTTTTGCCTCTGTGTACAGAGACTTTGATAATATTACCGGATTTTTAGATGAATTAAAGGAAATATTGCAATCGAAAAAAGAGTGATGCAGCGAAAAGGAGATGTAAAAGGTGCAATATCTAGGGAAAATTTTACCAATAGATGGTTATCAAGTGGAAATGAATGCAAGTGTACCAGCCGATTATTTAGCTGCACTTATTCATTTATACCAGCCCCTGGTCGGGATTAACGCAATTCAGTTGTATCAACTCCTTTTACAAGAAGAGCCTTTATCAAAAGAAGTGCATCTGCAAGCCCATCATCATTTGATGAATTATTTAAACCAGTCGCTGGATCAGATTTATGAAGCCAGGGTAAAGTTGGAAGCGATTGGATTGCTCCAAACATTTAAAAAGGACGGAGAAGATAAAACAATATTTACGTATGTACTCCTGCCGCCGTTTCGTCCTGCTGCATTTTTTGGAGATTTAATGCTTGCCGAGTTATTGTATAGACAAATCGGCAAAACAAAATTTGATACACTTAAAGCGCATTATAAAGAAACCCCTGTTTTAGAAAAAGGGGAAAATATTACAGTTGCTTTTAATGATGTGTTTCAGCCATTTACCCCGGATGGAGAAATTAAAATTACACCAGTACCTGAACAGCAAACACCAGGCGTCCCCATCCAATCCATTGACTTTTCACTGCTGTCTCAAGCATTAACGAAAAGTATGATACCTGTCGATAAAGTGTTGACCGAGACAAATCAGCGAATGATCAATCAACTTGCAGTCATGTATGATCTAGAGCTAGATGAGATTGAAAAAGCTTTAATGTGGGCTTTGACTGATGAAAATGAAGTGGATATTGCGCAATTTAAAGCAGCTTGCCAAGACTTCTTTGCTAAGAAAGAAAATGTGCCGCCGCAAACAGAAACGACTACACAGCAAGCGAGCCCCGCACAAGCTGCGCCACAACAAAACAAACCGAGAACAAAAACAGAAGAATTAATTCAGCATTTTGAGACAATTACTCCAAAAGAATTACTGGAAGATATGTCGAATGGAAATAATGCATCGGAGCAGGATATCGATATTGTTTCTGAGATAGCGACGAGACAAAACGTGTCCAATGCTGTTTTAAATGTAGCTATTCATTATGTCATGTTACAATCGAATCATCAATTGTCCAAACGGTACTTGGAAACGATTGTCAGTCACTGGTCCCGCTTAGGATATACGACTGCCAAGCAAGCGATGGATCATGTAGCCAACCAGCAACAAAAGAAAGCGAATAAGAAACCGGCCGCACGGTCAAAACAGCCGAGCTCTCAAGAAGTAATTCCAGATTGGTTTAAAAATCGGAAGACAAAACCGCAACCAGCAAAAGCGGATAATAAGGAAAAGCAAAATGATTTAGCAGATAAGGATTTACAAGAACTGGAGTCGTTATTGAAACGTCATACTTCTAAGAAATAATGCGACGTGAAAGGAGGTACCTATGAAACCAATTCAATCGTCTTTAAAAAGATGGATAGAAGAGAATGGAGATTTTCAAGCACGTCATCAACAGATGAAGCAAGAGTTGATGAATCATCCTGATATTCATGCTTTTTTGCAAGAACATCCAGAAATAACATCAAAAGAAATTGATAAAAGTTTAAATCGTTTGTATGAGTATACAACTCAGTCTATTCAATGTTCCAAATGCAAAAGTTATGGAAGCTGTATCAATATGGTGAAAGGTTATTCTCCTGTATTAAGTGTTTTTCATGACGAGATTCATATTTCTTATGAGAAATGCCATAATCATATTCAATACGAAAAGCAAGAGCAGGAAGAGAATTTAATTGCCAGTTTCTATATGCCGAAAGAAATTTTAAAAGCACGGATGGATGACATCGATGTAGATGCTCATCGTGTAGAAGTCCTTAAAGCGATTACTGCTTTCTTGGATGAGGCACAAGCGAATGTACCCGAAAAAGGTATTTATTTAGCCGGACCATTCGGCATTGGAAAAACATATTTATTAGGTGCGGTAGCTAATCGCCTGCAGGAATTCAATATTTCCTCACGGTTGATTTACATGCCTGAGTTTGTCGGGGAAATGCGGGAAGCGATTAAGACAAATACCGTACAAGACAAAATCGACATGTTTAAACAAGCAGATGTGCTCATGCTGGACGATATAGGCGCGGAGACATTTTCGGCATGGTTTCGGGACGAAGTTTTAGGTTCTATTTTACAGTATCGTATGATGGAACGGCTGCCTGTGTTCTTCACTTCGAATTATACAATGGACCAATTGGAAACTATTTTATCGTCCACTTCCAAAGGCGGCATTGAGGAAGTAAAAGCAGGCCGGATTATGGAACGGATTAAGCAAGTCAGTTCAGAAATTCTTATAGATGGGGAAAACAAGCGGCAATAAATCATATTGCTTTAAAAGTCATCTGAAAATTGATATGCTTTTAAGTACGATATAAAATGGTGTTGATAAGGACAATATTATATAGCTATAAGAAACTAGAGAAGGAAGTCGCTGGCTGGAAGCTTCTATCGGAATGCTATATAATTACCACCTTGGAGCCTCTTTATGGAAAATAGTACATAAAGACGTTTCGCTCACGTTACAGAGTCATGAAGTCAATCATTTTGTTGAAAATGAGGGTGGAACCACGTGTAAGCACTCGTCCCTTTTGTTTAGGGATGAGTGTTTTTTTGTCGGATAAGTAAGTCCATCGCCTTTCTTCCGGCATAAATAAAACTAAGATTTCCGTTACAAAGACTTGACGATTACCAAGTTGTCTATATTCTATTTATAAATAAAGGAGCTGACTATGATGGTTCAAATTACTTTCCCGGATGGAAATGAAAAAGCATTTGAAGATGGCATTACAGGAGAAGAAATCGCGCATTCGATTTCGCCAGGTTTAAGAAAGCAGGCAGTAGCTATTCAGTTAAATGAAGAATTAACTGATTTAAAAACACCCTTGCATCAGGATGGAATGATTTCGATAATTACGTACCGTGATCAAGAAGGTATTGATATTATGCGCCATTCGACTGCACACTTGATGGCTCAAGCTATTAAGCGTTTGTACCCTCATGTAAAATTCGGCGTAGGTCCTGTGATTGAAGAAGGTTTTTACTATGACATCGACATGGATGAAACCATTACACCGGAAGATTTACCAAAAATTGAAAAAGAAATGCAGCGCATTATTGATGAAAACTTGGAAATTGTTCGTAAAGAAGTATCCCGTGAAGAAGCGAAGCGCCTGTTTTCTGAGATAGGCGATGACTTAAAATTAGAATTAATCGACGATATTCCGGAAGGGGAAACCGTTTCTATTTATGAACAAGGCGAATTTTTTGATTTATGCCGTGGCGTTCATGTTCCTTCGACAAGTAAAATTAAAGCTTTCAAACTGCTCAGTATTTCTGGTGCATACTGGCGAGGAGACAGCCAGAATAAGCAATTGCAGCGAGTGTACGGTACCGTTTTTGAAAAAGAAAAAGAGCTGAAAGATTATTTGAAACTGCTGGAAGAACGTAAAGAACGGGACCATCGTAAATTAGGAAAAGAATTAGATCTTTTCACCGTTTCCCAGGAAGTTGGCCAAGGACTGCCAATTTGGCTGCCAAACGGAGCAACAATTCGTCGCACGATTGAACGTTATATTGTAGATTTGGAAGAAAAAATGGGATATGACCATGTGTATACGCCTATTCTTGGGAGTGCAGACCTGTATAAAACAAGCGGTCATTATGACCACTATTCTGATGATATGTTCCCGTCCATGAAAATGGAAAATGAAGAGCTGTTTTTACGCCCGATGAACTGCCCGCATCATATGATGATTTACAAGAATAATTTATACAGTTATCGTCAGATGCCGGTGCGAATTGCCGAATTAGGGATGATGCACCGTCATGAAATGTCAGGCGCATTGGCCGGATTACAGCGTGTACGCAGTATGACATTAAATGATGCTCATATATTTGCACGACCAGATCAGATTAAAGATGAATTTACCCGTGTGGTGAAATTAATCGAAAAAGTGTATGAAGATTTTAATATTACCGATTATTATTTCCGGTTATCGTACCGGGACCCGGAAGATAAAGAGAAGTTTATTGATAATGATGAGATGTGGGAGGTAGCGGAAAAAGCGTTAAAAGACACCATGGACGATTTAGAACTGCCGTATGTCGAAGCCGTTGGAGAAGCAGCATTTTACGGACCAAAATTGGATGTGCAAGTTAAAACGGCATTGGGGCACGACGAAACATTATCTACGGTACAATTGGATTATCAATTACCAGAGCGTTTTGACTTATCCTATATTGGAGAAGACGGCCAGCATCACCGTCCAGTAGTGATTCATCGCGGAGTCGTTTCCACGATGGAGCGCTTTGTCGCATATTTAATTGAAGAATACAAAGGTGCGTTTCCAACTTGGCTTGCCCCTGTCCAAGTGGAAATTATTCCAGTTTCGCCAACAGCCCACGCCGGGTATGCAGCAGACGTAGCCGAAGCATTGAAGCAGCAAGGGATTCGCGTTCACGTTGACGTTCGTGATGAAAAAATCGGGTATAAAATCCGCGAAGCGCAAACGAACAAAACACCTTATTCACTCGTCCTGGGTGATCAGGAGATGGAAAATGAGAGTGTGAACGTACGGAAATACAGTCAAAAAGAAACGGAAACAATTACATTATCAGCATTTTTAGAAGAGATCTCCGCGGATATTGAAACAAAAAGCAAACAAGCTTAGTAAATTACTGATTAGAATGAAAAGTTTGAAGACACGCTGCTGAAGCATCGTAATGTTTGCATACAATTTTTGTGTATAAACGTGGAATTAGGAAGATGTCGGCTAGGGAGAAGAGATTTCCACGCGCACAACAGCAGGCGATAGTTTGTTCCGATCAGTCGGGCATTATTTTGTTCATTGTTCCGCTGATTCGTGTTTTTTCTGAAATGCGGGCACAATCTTTATTGATTATGTCTCTGTTTCGTGTTTTTCTGGAATGACGGTCGCTATCTTTAAGGATTGTTCCGCTGATTCGTGTTTTTTCGGAAATGCAGGTATTATCTTTATTGATTGTGTCTCTGTTTCGTGTTTTTCTGGAAGGACGGTCATTATTTTTAAGGATAGTTCCGCTGATTCGAGATTTTTCGGAAATGCGGTCACTATCTTTGTTCATCCTTCTCTGGTTGTCCAGCGGAGCACCTTATCGAGCAAAAACTCCTCGCATTCGGATTATCAACTTTTGTCTTGTTTGTTTTGTTATGATGATAAAATAATGGTACGATATGAGATGGAAATACACACTGTATGAAGAAGAAATTCTAAAACTCTTTGACAAATAAGAAACACTGTGCTATTCTAGTAGTTGTGAATCAATTAAATAAATAAGATCTATTGACAAGCAGGAGCACCCGCTTCTCACCTGACTGACGCTTATAAGGCTGTTGGCTGGTTAGCAATACTTTCCGAATTAGAGAGAGATATGTGGGTGCATACGTGTGCCCACATTTTTTATTGTTTTAAAAAGCTCATTACCTTGTCTTTTATGATCAATTACTTTACGGAGGTGGCTAGATATTAGCAAGGAAATGAATGTCAATGAAACGATTCGCGCCAAAGAAGTCCGCCTGATTGACTCGAACGGAGATCAATTAGGAGTGAAATCTCGTAATGAAGCATTGCAAATTGCTCAAACACGTGAATTGGACTTAGTGTTAGTTGCTCCTGGTGCTAAACCACCAGTATGTCGTATTATGGATTATGGAAAATATCGATTTGAGCAGCAAAAGAAAGAAAAAGAAGCACGCAAAAAGCAACGTGTCATTAATGTGAAAGAAGTTCGTTTCTCACCAGGGATTGGAGAGCACGACTTTAACACAAAATTAAAACAAGCGCATAAGTTTCTTGAAAAAGGGGATAAAGTTAAAGCATCTGTCCGTTTTAGAGGGCGTGCTATCACCCATAAAGATTTAGGAAGAGAAGTATTAAATAGACTGGCTGACGAACTGAAAGATGTTGCTACAGTGGAATCCAAAGCTAAAATGGAAGGTCGTCAAATGTTTATGATGCTTGCTCCAGTTAGTGATAAATAATTTTTAAAAGTTTGAAGGAGGAAAATTGAGTCATGCCAAAAATGAAGACACATAGAGGTTCAGCAAAACGTTTCAAAAGAACAGCTAAAGGAAAACTTCGCCGTTCTCAAGCGTACACAAGTCACCTTTTCGCAAATAAATCGCAAAAACAAAAACGTAAATTGCGTAAAAGATCTATTGTTTCTAATAGCGATATGAAACGTATCGATCCAATGTTACCAAGATAAAAAACAAGTATAAAGGACTTATAGGAGGGTATTACAATGCCACGAGTAAAAGGTGGAACAGTTACACGTGCACGTCGTAAACGTGTATTGAAAGCAGCAAAAGGATATTATGGTGGAAAACGCACCTTATTTAAAACAGCAAAACAGCAAGTAACAAAATCAGGTCAATTTGCATACCGTGACCGTCGTCAAAGAAAGCGCGATTTCCGTAAATTATGGATCGCACGTATCAATGCGGCTGCGCGTTTAAATGACATTTCTTACAGTCAATTAATGCACGGGCTAAAAGTTGCTGGTGTAGATGTAAATCGTAAAATGCTGGCAGATTTAGCAGTAAATGATGAACAAGCATTTACTCAATTAGCAGATCAAGCAAAAGCTGCAGTTAAATAAGTAATAGAAGACTAAATCCTCTTCATGGGTTTAGTCTTTTTTTTATGGCAGAAAAGTATAAATCTTATTACATAATCGCACTCGTCCATCTGCTAGAAGAATTTTGACGACATGTAAGTGTTCTATAGCAGTGAGAAAAACTTGTCAGCTTTCCTCCAGATTAAACGCAATGAAGTTCTCCGTCCTTAAAGATTAAAAAATCCAAGGCTATTATTATATAAGCATATATAACTTAATTATAAAGCGGAACTGCTGCACCAACTGCTACTTGCACAGGTAGATACAATTTTTACTGTCTTTCGTTCATTTCAAGGAATCAGAGCAACAAAAGCATCGGATGCAAATAACTAGAAAAAAGCGCTTTCTTCATGCTACAATATAACAGGATAGGGGGCAGTCAGGGATGAAGTGGGATACACTATTTTCCATGCAGCAACAGCTCGATACGTACATATTAGATAATCAACAGTTAAGTGCAGATCATGTATTTGATAAAAAATATCTGGCTTTATTAGTTGAATTAGGGGAATTAGCGAACGAAACACGTTGTTTTAAATTTTGGAGTACAAAGGAAAAATCGGAGAAAAACGTTATTTTAGAGGAGTATGTGGACAATATTCATTTTCTATTGTCATTAGGTTTAGAAAAAGGATATGCATTCTCTGAAATAGAGGTGGCACCGTTCGAAGCAGATGTATCAGAAACAGCAGCATTTAATCATTTATACACTCTTTGTGTCGCTTTTTATTCTGATCAAACGAAAGCAAACTATTTGGCATTATTTAAAGCTTACCTGCAACTAGGCCAATTATTAGGCTTTTCTGAGCACGACTTAAAACAAGCTTATTATGATAAAAACGAAGTGAACTATGAACGCCAACAAACTGGTTATTAAAGGAGAGAAATAGCGATGACAAAAAACGACGAAACATTAACCATGTTAAAAGATTTAACAGACGCTCGTGCCATTTCAGGAAATGAAAAAGAAGCGCGAGAAGTTATGGAAAAATATATAACGCCTGTGGCAGACGAAGTAGAGACGGATCATTTAGGAAGTTTAGTCGCTAAAAAAATCGGCGATGCAGAAGGTCCGAAAATTATGGTAGCAGGGCATTTGGATGAAGTAGGTTTTATGGTAACGCGTATCGATGAAAATGGCTTTATTTATTTTCAAACGATCGGCGGCTGGTGGAGCCAGGTAATGCTTGCTCAACGAGTCACTATTACAACAAAGGAAGGCGACATCACAGGGGTTATCGGCTCTAAACCACCACATATCCTAAGCCCGGAAGCACGCAAAAAACCGGTTGACATTAAAGATATGTTTATCGATGTTGGAGCTTCCAGTAAAGAGGAAGCAGAAGAATTTGGTGTTGAACCAGGGGACTCCATTGTTCCTTATTTTGAATTCACCCCATTAAAAAACGAAAAGATGTTATTAGCGAAAGCTTGGGACAACCGAATTGGCTGTGCAATTGCGATTGAAGTGTTAAAACAATTGCAAAATGAAGCACATCCCAACACGGTGTATGGTGTAGGGACTGTTCAAGAAGAAGTTGGCTTACGCGGCGCGAAAACGTCTGCTCATTTCATACAACCGGATTTAGCTTTTGGTGTCGATGTTGGCATAGCAGGCGACACGCCAGGAATTAGTGATAAAGAAGCAGAAAGCAAACTCGGAGAAGGACCGCAAGTGATTCTCTATGATGCATCGATGATTTCACATAAAGGCGTTCGCGATTTAGTTGTTGAAACAGCTAAAGAAAAGGATATCCCGTTTCAATACTCAACAATGGCTGGCGGAGGAACAGATTCAGGTTCCATCCACTTAACAGCAGATGGCGTACCAGCATTGTCGATTACTGTTGCAACGCGTTACATCCATTCTCATGCTGCAATTTTACACCGCGACGATTTTGAAAATGCAGTGAAACTGATTGTTGAAGTTATCAAGCAAGTCGATCAATCTGCAATGGAAACCATTCGTTTATCGTAAATCCATCTATACAAAACAGGAATGCCATCTTTAATCATTGGTATTCCTGTTTTTTTGTTTATTAAAAGAAGAATCAATTATCTTAAGAAATACTTTTATACAAGAAGGAACTTCGGAAGGTTAGTGTGGTGTTCTACTCATGGTTTTCGTTATACTTGAAAATCCAAAGATGCACTTTTGCTGAATGGGGACGTTGTCACTAAGTGGCATCATGAAAAAAGCGCTGTGCCCTTAAAAAATCCTGAACAAAATGCCATCTTGTTCAGGAATGATTTCAAATCAGGTGGATAAAGTATTGTAATGATCCATCACTTTATGAACATACTGCTCGGTTTCTTGAAAAGGGGGGGGGATGCCGTCATGCTTCTTCACGTTTCCAGGACCAGCATTGTAAGCAGCTAATGCGATCGGGATGTCGCCGTTGTGCTCCTTTAACATATTTTTAAAATAACGGACGCCGGCATCAATATTTTGTTTAGCATCCGAGATGCCTGAAACGCCTAGACTGTTAGCTGTGTCCGGTATGAGCTGCATCAATCCAGCAGCGCCAGCATGACTCTTTGTACCCGCATTATAATTTGATTCCATTTTAATAATCGAATGAATTAAATTTGGATCGACTTTGTGCTTGTCCCCTGTTTCTTGGATATAAGCGTCGTACTGATTATTGTCAGCATTACCTGTCTCAATATTTGATTCTAAAGCAGCGTCTGCAACTGTTGTATCTTGCATTGTCCCCGTCTTTTGTAAGCTTGTAAACCACGTTCCGCATTGTGATTCATTCGTAGAGACAATGGAGCAACCAAGCCGGCTTCTTTCGCACTATCTGTTAGGGCGTTTTAAGCTTCCCTTCGCTTGTATTGATATGCATCGCTTGTGTTAATAATTCGTCAGAATCAGCTGGAGATGAATTTTTCGGAACAGTATTTTTTTCGGAGATGTTCACAGGTGTCAGTAAATGATTCCGGATAAAATCGGTCATAATATTCAATAGCCTCACCCTCGTTGTTTGGTATTTCTATCATAGAATAAAAGTCCTAAAAAAGCGACTTTAAGTTGAGAATACAAAAGGCTTGCTAATCGATAATATAGAAAGAAGGTTTTTCTACAAGGAAAAATCATTTATTCTGCATGTTTATTAACTAGCGAAGAAACATACCAACAACATGATTTAAAATGCCAGAACACCACTTTCTATCCTGCTGCTTTGCATTTTAGAGATGCCACCATTTTTTGTAGGCAATCCCATTTCATGAACACTAAAAACAAGATTTCGATTGCTTCTACGATTATAAAAAGCGTATGATAGACATAAACAATATAGGAATGATGATAAATGATTACCTCTGTGCAAAACCAGCAAGTCAAGCAATGGAAAAAATTACATCAAAAAAAATATCGTGATAAAACAAAATCATTTTTAGTTGAAGGTATTCATTTAGTGGAGGAAGCTTTTGAAAGCGGATGGAATATCAAAACCATTATAGTACGTGAGGGGATGGAAATGCCTTCATGGGCACAAAAACTGGAATCTGTTCATGTGAATGATGCCGTTTGTAAAGAACTGGCGCAAACGGAAACACCCCAAGGGATTTTTGCTATTGTTGACATACAAGAACCTGAGGATGTGTTTCAATCGCATACGTTGTTATTGGACGGGGTACAAGATCCGGGAAATGTTGGAACGATGATACGTACAGCAGATGCAGCGGGTTTTCAACATGTTGTCTTAGGAAAAGGAACAGTAGATGTGTACAATGAAAAAGTAATCCGCGCTTCTCAAGGTTCCATTTTTCATATTGCCATTACGGAACAGCTTTTGCCAGCAGCTATTGAGAAGTTGAAACAACAGCAGACAACTGTGTATGCGACTGCTTTAGAAGAAGCGGTTCCCATTCATCAGATAGCACCGCAAGCACCAATTGCGATAATTATGGGAAATGAAGGTGCCGGCATTTCACCTGATATTTTAAACTTGGCGGATGAGCGGATTACCATCCCCATCCTCGGAAAAGCCGAATCATTAAACGTAAGTGTCGCTGCCGGAATTTTCATGTATCATATGATAAATTAGTTGCGAAAAAAGAGCTGTTTAGCTATACTATATAATAGTTATATGTAGAAAAGCAACGATAGAGCAAAGTGATGAGCAATACCTAATCAAGGGAGAAAATGCCTGAGACTGGAAGCATTTTTATTAGCGACTCATGATGATTCACTCTGGAGCTGGCACTTAATCGTGTTCTGGATGTATTCCATTATCATACAGGTGAGTTGGACATTAGTGTCAACAAGGGTGGTACCGCGATTCAAACCTCGTCCCTTTATGGGGGTGGGGTTTTTTTAATGGACAAAAATAGAATACCGACGGATAGAAGACGAAGGAGGCATGTTTCAAATGAAAGAAGAATTACTGACGTTGGAAAAAGAAGCATTGGATAAAATTCAAGAAACAGAGGATTTAAAAGCATTACAGGAAGTGCAAGTCGCTTATACAGGAAGAAAAGGTTCGATAACCGAAGTGCTCCGCGGCATGGGGAAGTTGTCCAAAGAAGAACGTCCTGTGATTGGGGAGCTTGCGAACAAAGTACGAGGGACTATCCAAGCAGCTATTGATGAGAAAAAAGCTGTATTGGAAGAAGCTGCTTTAGAAGAACAACTGCAAAAAGAAACAATTGATGTGACCTTGCCAGGCCGCCCGACTCAAGTGGGCGGCAGTCATGTGCTCACTTCCATCATTGAAGAAATTGAAGATTTATTTATCGGCTTGGGTTATGAAGTACGTGAAGGCCCGGAAGTAGAAACGGATTATTTCAATTTTGAAGCTTTGAATTTGCCAAAAGGACATCCGGCTCGGGATATGCAGGATACCTTCTATTTAACAGATGATCTGCTTCTGCGTACGCACACTTCACCAGTTCAAGCGAGAACCATGCGTGCTTTAGATGGCAAGGAGCCGGTGCGAATGATTTGTCCGGGCAAAGTATACCGACGTGATAATGACGATGCAACACATTCGCATCAATTTACCCAAATTGAAGGGCTGTATGTAGATAAAGATGTGCGGATGAGCGATCTAAAAGGTACACTTGATTTGTTTGCGAAGCAGTTGTTTGGTCAAAATCGACATACTCGTTTTCGTCCCAGCTTCTTCCCATTTACAGAACCGTCCGTCGAAATGGATATTTCGTGTAAAGTGTGTGAAGGACATGGTTGTTCCGTTTGTAAACATTCGGGCTGGATTGAAATTTTAGGGGCAGGCATGGTCCATCCGAAAGTACTGGAAATGGCTGGATATGACTCCGCTGTTTATTCCGGTTTTGCATTTGGCATGGGGCCGGACCGAATAGCTATGTTGAAATATGGTATTGAAGATATTCGTCAATTTTATACGAATGACCAGCGCTTTTTAGAACAATTTCATGAAGCTTAAAGGAGGTAGGAAGTCTTGAAAGTATCTTTAAATTGGTTGAAAAATTATGTCGATTATGGCGACTTAACGCCGGAACAATTAGCCGAAAAAATAACAAAATCCGGAATTGAAGTAGACGGAATTGAATATATTGTAAGTGAAAAAAGTCAAAACGTTGTTGTCGGTTATGTAGAGGAATGTGAACAGCACCCGGATGCCGATAAATTAAAATTATGCCAGGTCGATGTCGGGGAATCAGAACTTCTGCAAATTGTTTGCGGAGCTCCGAATGTCGCTCAAGGGCAAAAAGTTGTCGTAGCTAAACCCGGTGGCGTGTTGCCGGGTAATTTCAAAATTAAAAAAGTGAAACTTCGTGGCGTTGAATCGAACGGCATGATTTGTTCCATGAAAGAACTGGGAGTAGGCGAGCAATTTATACCAACCCAATATGAAGAAGGTATTATTGAATTACCGCAGGAAGCAACAGTAGGCGAAGGTGTCGATGACCTGCTTAATTTAAATGATGCTGTTTTAGAATTTGATTTAACACCAAACCGGGCAGATGCCCTAAGTATGATGGGCGTTGCGTATGAGGTTGCAGCGATTTTAAATGTAACTGTTCATCTTCCGGAACCGGAAGTAGAAACAACAGCAAAAGCAGCAGATGATTTCGTCACTGTGACTGTGGAGGATCAAGATATGTGTCCTTATTATGGAGCTTTTGTGATTGAAGATGTAGAGCTAACTTCTTCTCCGTTATGGATGCAAAATTATTTACTTGCGGCAGGTACTCGTCCGATTAATAATGTTGTCGATATTACCAACTATGTGTTGTTAGAATACGGGCAAGCTTTGCACGCGTTTGATTATGATCTAGTTGGAACGAATGAAATTGTCGTACGACGCGCAAAAAATCAAGAAACCATCGTCACATTGGATGACAAAGAACGTATGTTGACGGAAGAAAATTTGCTTATTACCAACGGCAAAGAGGGTATAGCGCTTGCTGGCGTGATGGGGGGCGCTCATACAGAAGTACATGCTGGCACTAATACCGTTTTATTAGAAGCGGCTTATTTCAACAGCCAGGCAGTTCGGAAAACGGTAAACGATACGGGACTGCGAAGTGAAGCGAGCACGCGTTTTGAAAAAGGCGTTGACCCAAATCGAGTCAAAGCAGCGGGCGAGCGAGCTTGTGAACTGCTTGTGCAGTATGCAAATGGTAAAGTAGCAAAAGGAACAGCTGAATTCGATGCATTAGATCGTTCCGAGCACACCGTAGGGATGAATGCGAAAGAAATCAATCGCCGATTGGGAACAAACATTACGGTTAATGAAATGGAGCGCATATTAGAAAAGCTGCGTTTTGGTTTTTCACGTATAGAAGATGATTTTATTGTCACCATTCCTACACGTCGTGGAGATGTGGCGATTTTCGAAGATATGCTGGAAGAAATAGCCCGGATTTATGGCTATGATCTCTTACCATATACACTGCCTGCCAATGCGCAGAAAGCAGGAGGATTAACGGACCGTCAGTACTTGCAGCGTCGCATGAAGCAATACCTTGAAGGAGCGGGACTTTCTGAAACAATTACTTATTCGTTGCTTCACAAAGGAGACGTGTCAACATTTGTTAGTCCGGAGCAATCGGATAAACTTGTCCCCGTTGCGTTGAAAATGCCAATGACGGAAGATCATCGTTTTCTGCGAATGAGTCTTGTACCTGAATTGCTTGCCCGTTTAACCTATAATGTAGCCCGCAAAGAACAAAATGTGGCACTTTATGATATGGCATCTGTCTTTTTATCTGAAGAGACGGATTTAACGGAGCAACCAAAAGAACAATTGCGCTTAGCTGGTGCCTTAACTGGGGATTGGCTTAGTCATGCATGGCAGGGTGAAGTAAAGCCGGTAGATTTTTATGTCGCGAAAGGGCTCTTAGAAGGACTGTTCCAGCATATTGATCGGAAGTTCACTTTAGAACAAACGACAATGGAAAACATGCATCCCGGACGGACAGCACTTATAAAAGTAGATAATCGAACAATTGGTTTTATCGGACAAATCCATCCTTTGTATGCTAAAGAGCATGATTTAAAAGAGACGTATGTGTTTGATTTAGATATGGAATATATCTTGGATACAACAGAACTGGAAACTCATTATGAAGCAGTCACGAAATATCCAGTCGTACTGCGTGATGTTGCTTTCGTCGTGGATAAATCCGTTGTCGCAGGAGACATACAGCAAAAAATGCTTGCAGTCGGCGCTCCTTTAGTGAAAAATGTGACAGCCTTTGATGTGTATGAAGGAGAGAATTTACCAGATAATGAAAAATCTGTAGCTTACACGATTAGCTTTCAGGACGCGAACAAAACTTTAACAGATGAAGAAGTAGATGCCGTATTTAATGAAGTTATTGAAACGGTAAATGAAACATTTGAAGCTTATGTAAGAACGTGATGGTTGGATGGTTTTAAAAAGTCACTAAAGAAAGTCTAATT
The DNA here is from genome assembly GCA_035301305.1 of Pseudogracilibacillus sp. Lineage (GTDB taxonomy): Bacteria > Bacillota > Bacilli > Bacillales > Amphibacillaceae > Pseudogracilibacillus. Next base: position 18,925 of record DATGUO010000055.1, on the reverse strand, counting down.
CCTGTTCAGATGGAATTAGACTTTTTTAAATGGTATCTTATGTAGTGTTGAGAATCGGACGAGCTTAAAAAGTGGTAAGCATATTGGTCTTGTTCCTAATTTCAAAAAGACATATGGAAAGATCAATATTGTTTGCTTGTTTGGAAAATGGGAAGGAGTCCCTGAATCTGACCTTACTTCACTTCCGGTATATTTGCCCTGAGGAAGACTTTCTCGAGCCAAACAGGCAACCACTTCCGGTTCGTTTGTCCTGAAGAAGATTTCATAAAAATAAATAGCAAGTTGCATCAAGTCATTTTCAATATTTACTTTCTGTTCAAAAATATCCTTCCCTTTTTCAGATTGAAAACATTCTTTTTCATTCCCCAGGATCTTCTTTAGTATGATAAACTAAGAACAGAGATTGTGGAATGATAGGAGTTATCGCTATGGAAACCATTATCGTTGTGGAAGATGAAAAGCCGATCAGCCAAGTTTTACAAGCTTATTTGAAAAAAGAGAAGTATCGAGTGCTGCCAGTATTTCGTGGAGATGAAGCTTTGGACGTTATAGAGCGGGAAAAACCGGACCTGGTGTTACTCGATGTCATGCTTCCAGGAAAAAACGGTTGGACGATTTTAGAAGAGATTCGAAGTAAAACAGCAATACCGGTCATTATGCTCTCTGCTTTGGGGGAGACACCCGATCGCTTAAAGGGATTTGACATCGGAGCAGACGACTACATTCCCAAGCCGTTTGTTGCCGAAGAAGTAGTAGCACGTGTGAAAGCAGTGCTACGCAGGAATAATCGTGAACCAGGAGACGTTTTAACTTATGGTAGTCTCGAAGTAAATCCACAGGCTTACGAAGTGAGGTTAAATGGGAAAATAATTGAACTGACGCCGAAAGACTTAGCGTTATTGCTCTTTCTTGCTGAACATCCCAACCAGGCTTTTACCCGTGAACAATTAATAGAAAATGTATGGGGATGGGATTATGAAGGCAGTGATCGAGCGGTTGATTTAGCGATTAAACGGATTCGGAAAGCATTGGAAACTTGGCCGAAAGAAGAAGGCGATATTAAAACACTCCGAGGATTGGGGTATCAATTCCGTGTTCAAACATAAACCGAAAAAAGTTTCTTTAAAACGCTACTGGACAACCAGATATGTCTTAACGTTAGCAGTTGGCTTGATAGTGGTCGCGATTATTTCTGCTATTTGGATTCGGCACACCACTTTTGAAAATCGTTTGGAAATGATGCAGGTCATGGCCAAACAAACAGCCAATCAAGTTGTACAGAATGAAACGGGGCGCGGCGATGATTCTTCGCTGGATGAATTTGATGTTCGTGCTTTCTTACAAGACCCCGGGAAATTTATGCAAATGCCAAGTGACCCTTCCATTTTTTTAGTAAATGTTGATGGCGATGTCGTTTACAATAATGACAGCGTAGAGCCGATAACACGAAGACTCGATCCAGAAGTGCTGGACACGAGTGATGAAATGGAAACTTTCTATTCAGAAGAAAAAGAAGACACGCTGTATATGATTAAAGAACCTATTCAAGTGAATGGTTCAGCGATTGGCTGGGTGGTCTTTTTAGAATTAAAAGGTAACTTAACATCTGTGCAACAAGAGTATCAGCCGTTAATCATCATGATTTTAACTTTGGCTGTATTAGGGTGGCTGGCGATTTATTTATTATCCATGCGGCTTGCTAAACCCATCACAAACGTGGCTGCAGCAGCAGAACAAGTGAAAGAAGGGAATTATGATTTTACTTTACCGGAGAGTGTTCCCGAAAAAGAAGTCGATGATCTGCTGAGTTCCTTTAAAGAAATGGCTGAGAAATTACAACGTCTGGAAATGTTGCGTACGGAATTGTTAGCCGGAGTGACTCATGAGTTAAAAACTCCGGTTACTTCCATCAGCGGCTTGATCCAAGCGGTGAAAGACGGGGTGGTAGAAGGAGAAGAGGCGGAAGAATTTTTAAATATATCGTTACAGGAATCAGAGAAAATGAAGAAAATGGTCGATGATCTGGTCGCTTTCAATACATTTGTAGCAGACGCAATTCCTTTAGAATGGGAAACTTATGAAATAAATGGTTTAACGAAAAACATTCTTCATTCATGGGATATTAATCAGGAAACAGATGTTCAGTTGGAATTCCATCCATTTTCAGAAGCAGTAAATATTTCGGTAGATTCCATTCGCTTTGAACAAATTATTGTGAATTTGTTAAACAACGCCAAGGATTCTGTGAAGGAGAGTCCTGTTCATATTAGTGTTTCTATAGTCAAGAAAGACATAAACATGATGATTCGTGTCACAGACAACGGGCCAGGCATTCCAGAAAAAGAGCAACCTTATGTTTTTGAACGATTTTATCGCGGAGAAACAAAGAAATTAGCAGTAAGTGGATTTGGACTTGGCTTGCCTTTTAGTAAGATGATTGCGCAAGCTTTAAAAGGTGATTTAATTTTACAAGAAAGCTCAAGTAAAGGGACAACTTTTCAAATCCAATTACCAATGGAAGATAAATGCTGATAACGAAATGTTTACTAAGGAATATGACGATGGATTAGTTTCACTTTGCTGAAAGAAAAATATAGAAGTAAAAGGCTGTTCATACAGTTACAATAGATAGTATCCTGTTTGGTTTTAAAATTCAAACAGGATTTCTTTGACATCTTCCTGACACATTCACCCTTTATACTGAAGGTAACAAAACGGTAAAGGGTGAAGCACAATGACAGAAAATCATACAAATCAACCTCAATACGATTCTAACAAAGAAGAATCCCAACAAGCATCAGACCAACAAGAACAAAATAAAGAAAATCCAGAAGAACAAAAAGATATAAATCAGCAAGAACAACAAATGGATAGTCAAGTCCGGCGCGAAGAAGCAAATCAGCCGGAAAATACTTCATCTCAAGCATCTGAAAAACAAAATAAGGAAGTGCACGGAAAAAATCAGAAAGAGAAGCGGTCTTTTAGTTTTTTAAAGTTAATTGCTGCCAGCGTGATTGGTTCCGTGTTAACGTTAGGAGTGTTGACACAGACTGACTATTTTGATTCAAGCGATGGAGCTACTGTCGAGCCTCAGTCAGCAACAGAAAGCACAGCTGAGCCTGTCGATACGTCAAGTTCCAGTTCGATTTCTGATATTGCAGATAATGCATCAGAAGCAATTGTCGGTGTTGTGAATATGTCAGAAGCACCTGATCATCCATTTGAACAATTTGACCAGGGAAATGGAGAACCGGGAAATGGAGAACAGGGTAATGGACAAGGCAATGGAGATAACGGAGACGAAGTTCAAAAAGGTGTTGGTTCGGGAGTTATTTATAAGGTGACAGACGATGAAGCCTACATCGTAACGAACAATCATGTCATAGAAGGAGCGTCCAGTCTAAAAATCGCTCTGGATAATGGCGATGAAGTAGACGGAGAAGTCGTAGGATCTGACTCATTATCCGATATGGCAGTAGTTAAAATAAAAGGGGACTATGATATTACGCCACTCGAATTTGGAGATTCTGACGCATTGAAAAATGGAGATGATGTTGTTGCAATTGGAAATCCACTCGGTCTTGATCTATCCAGCACAATCACGTCCGGTATTATAAGTGGTACAAACCGTACTATCCCTGTTGAAACATCAGAAGGGAAATGGGACTTGGATGTCCTTCAAACGGACGCAGCTATCAACCCGGGAAATAGTGGTGGTGCTTTAATTAATATGGACGGTGAATTAATTGGCATCAACAGTTTGAAAATTGCCGAGAATGGCGTGGAAGGACTAGGGTTTGCCATCCCAAGTAACGAAGTACAAGATTTAATAGATGAATTGACTGAAAATGGAAAAATTGAGCGGCCGCAGCTCGGAGTCGGACTGCAGAATGTGGAAGAAATACCATCCTATTATTTACAACAACTTCCAGATGACTTAGAAGATGGAGCAGTTGTTTTAAAAATAGACGATGATTCAGCTGCAGAAAAAGCGGGCGTAGAGCCGGAAGATGTCATAACTGAAATAGACGGGCATGAAGTGAAGAACGTACAAGAAGTTCGCAGTTATCTTTACAAAGAAGCAGACGTTGGCGATACGGTTACTTTGAAAGTTCAGCGCGAAAATGATACGAAAGAGATAGATGTCACTCTTGCCAGTAACTAATCTGTACACTTAAAAAGAGTCTTATATAATAAGGCTCTTTTGTTTTGTTTCCAATTAATTAGGGAACAGAGGTAGTGGATGGGTAATTAACCTTTCAATATATGGCTGGAAAAATGGAGGGATGGCTTCATGCAATGGACGTGGAGAAAAAACGCCAGCGTTATTTCTGATAAATTAAAAAAGCATGTGGACCCGTCGCAATTTGAATTTAAAACGACAGATCAACTAGAGGCGCTTACAAGTATTGTAGGACAAGAGCGTGGCCGTGCCGTTATGAATTTTGGCTTGCATATGAACCAGGAAGGGTATAATTTATATGTATCAGGGATTCCAGGTACAGGAAAATCTTCTTTTACCAAATCAATTGTAAACGATTTCGCAAAACAAAAGACGACCTTATATGATTATTGTTATGTTTATAATTTTAATGAAAAGAATTATCGGCCTAAAGTATTGCAGCTCCCTGCAGGAAAAGGAAAGAGCCTGGAAAAGGACATGGAAGCTTTCATGAAAGAGATGGAGGAAGAACTGCCTGGAGCTTTTTCAGAGGAAAGTTACCAAAAAGATCGCAATGCTATTATTCAAGAATACAAAGAAGAAACGAACAAGAAGATGGATACATTAAATGACTTTGCTGCAGAATATAATTTTCATATCAAGCAGACAAGTTCAGGGATGGTCACGATCCCCTTAAAAGATGGTAAGCAATTGGGAGAAGAAGCTTATAAACAGCTGCCGGAAGATGAACGCAAAGAAATCGAACGTAAATCATACATCGTACAAGAGAAAATAATGGAATTTTCCGATGAATTAAAAAAAATTGAAAAGAAATATAAAAAAGAATTGGAGAAGCTTGACCAGCAAGTGGCCGAGACTATCGTCCGGAATCATTTAACTGAACTTGAAGAAAGATATGACGATTGCCCGGAAATTATTAATTATTTAAAAGATGTTCAAACAGACATTGTCGATAATATTCAAGACTTTTTACCAAGAGATGACCAACAATCTTCCAACCCAATTCAAGCAATGACCCAGCAGCAACAACAAAAACAATACAAAATAAAATACAAAGTAAATGTGATGGTGGATAATAGCCGAACTGAAGGAGCACCAGTGATTGAAGCGGATAACCCGACATATTATAATTTGTTGGGGAAAGTGGAATACGTCAACCAAATGGGTGTGATGTCGACCGATTTTACCAAAATCAAACCAGGTTTTTTACATCAGGCCAACGGCGGATATTTGATTATTCAAGTACGGGATATTTTAACAAATGCTTACGTATGGGAAGGCTTAAAACGAGCTTTGAAACATCAGCAAATACAAATTGAAAACATCGGAGAGCAAACAGGGCTCGTCGCTATGTCTTCGATCAAACCGGACCCGATTCCATTAGATGTGAAAGTGGTATTAATTGGCAACCGGGATATTTATCAATTATTGTATCGATATGACGAAGATTTTCGAAAATTGTTTAAGGTAAAAGCGGATTTTGATATAGAAATGGATGCAGATGAAGAAAATATCCAAGGATTAACCCGCTTTATTCGTTCTCAATGTGAAGCAAATGATTTACAGCCTTTTGATCGGGAGGCTGTCGCCCAAGTGGTAGAATATACAATGCGTTTGACGAACCATCAAGAAAAGCTATCGACTCGTTTTAATCAAATTGTTGAGATTTTATACGAAGCAAACACATGGGCTTCTTTGGATCAGTCGTCAATCACTAAATATGAACATGTAAAAAAAGCAATCGAAGAAAATGAATACCGTCATAATTTATTTGAAGAAAAAATGCAGGAACAAATTATCGCTGGAGATATTCTCATTTCAACGGAAGGTGAAGCAGTCGGGCAAGTGAACGGGCTGGCTGTTTATACATCCGGCCAATACAATTTCGGTAAGCCGACACGCATTACCGCTACAACTTTTACAGGGCAAAAAGGGATTATTAATATAGAACGCGAAAGTAAAATGAGCGGGAGTATCCATAACAAAGGAGTCTACATCCTGGGAGGTTATTTAGGAGAAACATTTGCTCAAGAAAGTCGTTTGACCTTAACCGCCCATATTGCTTTTGAACAGTCCTATGGAGGAGTCGACGGTGACAGTGCCTCGAGCACAGAATTATATGCGATTCTTTCCAGTTTGGCAAATGTCCCTATTGATCAAGAAATTGCTGTGACGGGATCGGTGAATCAAAAGGGAGAGATTCAACCAATTGGCGGCGTAAATGAAAAAATTGAAGGATTCTTTAGCGTCTGTAAACAAAAAGGACTTACTGGTACTCAAGGTGTGATTATTCCTGAGCAAAATGTGAAAAACTTAATGTTAAAAGATGAGGTCATTGCAGCAGTACAGGAAGAAAATTTTCATATTTACGCAGTCCAGCACATTATAGAAGGAATAGGAATTTTAACGAATATGCCAGTGGATGAAAAAGATGAAGCAGGTAAATATACAGCGAATTCAGTATACGGAAAAGTAAAGAACCAACTCACTTCTTATGCTGAAATTACGAAAAAGAAAAAAGAACAACAGAATGATTTGTCAGAGGAACAGTGAAAAAAGTTGCTGTAGTTGCTTTCATCAGGAGAGAATAAAAAATGGACAGTGGTGGTTTAAACCGCCATTGTCCATTTTAAGATGTCATTGAAATCATCTTATAATAAGTGCATTAAATAAGTTGCAATAGAGAAATAAATCATAAGCCCGACAACATCATTAAATGTTGTTACAAAAGGACCTGATGCAATAGCAGGATCAAAATTAAGTTTATCAATAATTAATGGAATAACTGCACCGATTACTGCAGAAAATGTTAAGGTACAAAGAATCGAAACACCTACAACAAGCCCTAAAGCAGGATTGCCAAAAAAGATAAATACTATAGCCAATATAATAATCATAGAAAACAAGCCAATTAAAGCTCCGGTATTGAATTCTTTGCGAATCATCTTCCAAAAATTGTGCTTTTCAACCGTACCAAGCGCCAGGCCACGAACAGAAACAGCAAGCGACTGCGTTCCGACGTTACCTCCTGAGTCCATAATCATTGGAATAAAGAAAGCCAACGCGAAAACAGAATCAAGCGTATCTTCAAATTGATCGATGACACTACCTGTAATCATACCTAATACCATCAATAAAACAATCCAGGGAGAGCGCCTTTTAGCTGCTTCAAATGAGCTGATATTAATATCGGTAGCCCCTTTAGTAGCTGAAATTTCTCCAAAATCTTCCGTGGTCTCTTCCTCTAAAATATCCATCACGTCATCTACCGTTACAATCCCTAATAATCGATTATGTTTAGAGATGACCGGGACAGCTAACAAGTCATATTTCTGTATCGTAAGCCCAACTTCTTCCTGGTCTAAATCGTCATGGACCGATACGACTCTTGTCCCCATAATCTCTGAAATATACGTTTTAGGGTCTGCTATAATTAAGTCCCGCAGAGAGACAACGCCTACCAATTCCTGCTGCTCATCCACTACATATAAATAATAAATAATTTCAGCGTCCGGAGCTTCTCCTCGTAGTCGTTCCAATACTTCTCCAACAAAAGAGGTAGTCGTAATACTGATGAACTCTTTCGTCATGATAGCTCCAGCAGTTTCATGAGTGTAGGACAAAATCGCCTTAATTTTTTCTGCTTTGTCTTCATCCATCTTCTCTAATATCTCTTCCGCCCGATAATCGTTAATATCACTAAGAAATTGTACGACATCATCGGTAAAGAGATTATTAAACATGGACGAAGAATATTGCTGTTCCATTTCCAGGAAAAAAAGCTTTTGATCTTGAATCTCCAGATTTTCGAAAATAGGAGCGAATTCTTTCGGACTTAACCAAGTATATACCAAATTACGTGCATCCGAGTCCAATGATTGGAAAATATCCGCTTGATCAGATGGATGCAGTTTAAAAAATATATCGCGGAATTGTTGAATATGCCCATGATGTAATTCATCCATCACGCTCTTGGTGTATTGTTCGCGAGATTTCTTGGTTAATTTTGTCATTGTTAGCCCTCCTTTTCATCCATAAAATACAGTACTCCATGTTGCATTTAAAAACTAATTTATGTATATGTAATATATTGTAACACAGTATAAGAACAGAGTGTATTTGATTTCAATATTTTTAAATACAGGAATGGAAAGTACGCTGAGAAACTATTTGAAGCAGCAAAATTATCACTATACAAGAACATAGCACGTAATACGATTTCCGGCAAATAAAAACTTTCCAACTTTTAAGAACCAGATATGACAATTTAAAAAACGTTCATGGAGTCCACGTTCTACACATGTTAAAATAGCTAATTTAAAAGAAAAATGTTGTTTATAAATGGAATCCAACTGAGTGATTTTGACTATATTTTAATGTTTTCGAATGAAAATGAATGATTTTGATTGACGATTGAAAGCGATTTATTTATAATGAAGATAATTACATAATCAGAAGAAGGGGATTATAACCATGATTACTTCTGAAAGGCATCACAATATTTTACAACAGTTAAAAAAGCAGCAATTTATTAAAGTGCAAGACCTTGTGGAACAATTACAAACTTCTGAATCAACCATTCGTCGTGATCTGGCAACTTTAGAAAAGGAACATTTACTCAAGCGGGAACATGGCGGCGCCACACGTCTTGAAGTTATTCAAGAAGAGTCCAGCATGTTAGAAAAAGCAGTACAACATATTCACGAGAAACAGCAAATTGCTTCATTAGCGGCAAATCTCATTCAAGATAAGGAATGTATCTATTTGGATGCAGGGTCGACCATCCGACAAATGATTCCTTTTATAAAAGCTAAACAGATAACAGTCGTTACAAACGGACTCAACCATGTTCCTCCTCTCTTAGAAAATGGAATAGATACGTATGTACTTGGCGGCAAAGCAAAAGCTGCAACAGAGGCGATGGTTGGAAATACAGCTTTAGCCCAGCAGCAGACATACCAGTTTGATAAAGTATTTCTGGGGATGAACGGGATACACACAGAATTTGGATTTACAACAGCGGATCCAGAAGAAGCTGCTTTGAAAAGAAGTGCTATACAGCAAGGGTTGGAAACATTCGTACTGGCTGATGATTCCAAATTTGGTGTGATAACGTTTAGTAAAGTAGAAGATTTACAAAAAGCGACAATCTTAACAAATGTGAAATCAGAACCATATGCAGCTCAATATAAGACTTTAACAACGGTAAAGGTGGCAAAAACATGATATATACTTGTACATTTAACCCTTCGGTCGATTATCAGATGCATGCCGCACATATTCAATTAGGAGAGTTAAATCGAATAAATCAAACAGCATTTTATCCAGGCGGAAAGGGTATCAATGTTTCCCGTGTCTTAAAGGAATTGGGGGATTCTTCTGTCGCCTTAGGGTTTGCAGGAGGATTTACCGGGGAGTTTATTACACAATCGCTAGAGAAAAAAGGCATTCAAACAGCTTTCATCAGACATGAGGAGCCGACAAGAGTGAACATCAAAATAAAAACGGATGAAAAAGAAACGGAAATGAATGGACCCGGAGCACCTATTAAGGAAGAAGAAATGGAAACGTTATTGGAAAACCTGGAAGACCTTAAAAGTGGAGATTATTTCATCTTATCAGGAAGCCGGCCACCGTCCATTCCTTTTGAATTTTATGAAAAAATTGCTTCTGCCATGCAGGAAAAGGAAGCACATCTTGTCTTGGATATACCGGAAAAGAGAACAGCCGAATTACTCCGATATCAGCCATTTTTAATCAAACCGAATGAAAAAGAATTAGCAGCCATAACCGGAAGGCAAATAGATAATAAACAAGATGCTGTTCGAGCAGCTAAGAAACTGGTCAAACAAGGAGCCCGGAACGTTATTGTTTCTTTAGGAAAAGAGGGAGCAATAGCAGTAAATAAAGAGCACATATTGCAAGCGATTCCTCCCAGTGGTACTTTAATCAGTTCAGTTGGTGCAGGTGACTCACTCGTAGCGGGATTTATAAAACAATTTCAAGAAAGCCAGTCAATAACTCGAGCCTTTCAGTATGGAGTAGCAGCAGGTACAGCAACAGCTTATTCAGCTAATCTTTGCAAGAAAAAAGAAGTAGAAGCTATTTTGCCAAAAGTAACTATTCAAACTTGGGAAGGGGAACGCCAATCATGATGCGAATAACAGAATTGCTTAAAGCTGAAACGATCATTTTAGATTTAAGCGCAACGACGAAACCAGATGTGATTGATGAACTTGTGTCTAAAATGGATGAAGCAGGCCGTCTCTCGAATCAAGCAGAATACAAGCAGGCAATTTGGGACCGCGAAGATCAAGGGTCCACCGGAATTGGTGAAACTGTTGCTATTCCTCATGCAAAATCAAGTGCTGTAAAAACTCCAGCAATTGTTTTCGGCCGTTCTCAAGCAGGCATTGACTATGAAGCATTAGATCAGCAGCCAAGTCATCTGTTTTTCATGATTGCAGCAACAGACGGTGCCAATAATGAGCATCTGGATACCTTGGCCAGACTTTCAACCATGTTGATGAGCGAGGAATTTCGAAAGCAATTAATGGAAGCAAATACGGTTGAAGAGATTTTAACGTTAATCGATGACAGTGAAAAGGAAAAATACGGTGAGGAACCGAAAGAAGAAGCTGCAACGGTTGGAGAAGTTGAAGCCAAGCCTTATATTCTGGCTATTACTGCTTGCCCAACAGGAATCGCTCACACCTATATGGCTGCAGATGCTTTACAAGAGCAGGCGGAAAAGATGGGTGTACACATGAAAGTAGAAACAAGAGGTTCAGGCGGTGCAAAAAATGTTTTAACGGATGAGGACATTGCACAAGCCGATGGCATTATTATCGCAGCAGATACAAAAGTGGAAAAGACACGGTTCGATGGGAAAATGCTCGTGGAAGGTGGCGTGACAGATGGCATTCGTAAACCTGAAGAGTTAATCAGTACTATTCAGTCCGGTGCAGGGAAAACGTATGTAGCGGAGGGTGATTCTGACAAACAAACAGAAACTTCTTCCGGGCAAAATGCATTTTATAAACATTTAATGAATGGTGTTTCTCATATGCTTCCTTTTGTCATTGGAGGCGGAATTTTAATAGCCATTAGTTTCCTGTTTGGCGTCGAATCGTATGACCCTGACTCGGAGGAGTTTAACCGTTTCGCGCAGGCGCTTCATTTTATAGGCGATGGCAATGCTTTTAAACTGATGATTCCCGTTTTAGCTGGTTTTATTGCCATGAGTATTGCCGACAGACCGGGTTTTGCTCCAGGCATGGTTGCTGGCTTTATGGCGACTCAAGGAGATTCAGGTTTTATTGGCGGGATAATTGCCGGTTTTCTCGCAGGGTATATTATGAATGTCATTAAAACGAGATTGCAAAACTTCCCAGCCAGTTTAGAAGGTATTAAGACGATTTTACTTTATCCATTACTGAGTATTTTCATTACAGGCATGATTATGTTTTTTGTTGTTGAAAAACCAGTAGGCTGGTTTAACACAGCTTTAGGAGGCTGGTTATCCGGAATGGGATCAACCAACGCAGTTATTCTTGGCTTTGTTTTGGGCGGCATGATGGCTATTGATATGGGCGGCCCGATTAACAAAGCTGCTTATACGTTCGGCTTAGCAATGATTGCAGATGGCTTATTCACACCTCAAGCTGCAATTTTAGCAGGCGGCATGGTTCCTCCGTTGGGAATCGCTTTAGCAACGACAGTGTTCAGAAATAAATTTACCAAAGAAGAAAAAGATGCAGGGTTAACGAATTTTGTGATGGGAGCTTCGTTTATAACCGAAGGAGCCATCCCTTTTGCAGCTTCAGATCCAGCGAGAGTCATTCCATCCGTAGTGGCAGGTTCAGCCGTTGCCGGAGGATTGTCCATGCTGTTTAATATCGGTACACCAGCCCCACACGGAGGAATATTTATTCTGCCAACCTTGGAAGGTAATATCGGAATAATTGGAAATATCTCCTTGTATTTACTGGCGCTCATTATTGGAATGCTCGTCACAGCAACATTACTGGGAGTGTTGAAGAAGAAGGTGTAAGGAATGAAAAAAGCTGAGAAATATATCTCAGCTTTTTTTAGTGCTAGAGTGGAACAAAGCGATTTTCCCTTATATATGCAATTTAGTCTTTTCTAATTCGTTCTTATCGAAAACCTTTTTCTTTAATAAATAATGTGAGCGACTAATGCAATAATTGGGATAGAAATAACCGTTCTTTCAATGAAAATAATGAAAAGCCTCCATAAGTTAACTGGTATTTTCGAAACGATGATTAATGTACCCATTTCTGTTAAATAAATGATTTGAACTAAAGATAAAGCAGCTATAAAGAACCGGGTAATTTCGGTTTCGATACCGCTAGCCAGAATGGCAGGCATAAACATATCAATAAAACCAGTTAATGTAGCTGGAGCAGTAGCTGTTGCTTCAGGAATTTGGAATAATTGTAAAACATACACCATTGGCTGTGAGATAATTTGAAAAAAAGCAGTATATTCAGCAATGATTAAAGCAATTGTTCCAATAGCCATCACTTGAGGAATAAGTGTAAATGAAATACCTGCAAAAATATCAAATCCTTCTTTTATCTGTGTTTTTAATGAACCAGCTGTTTCTCCTCTTTTGACCGCTTGTTGTAAAGCCCACTTTAATTTATTTACGTTTTTAGGAACATCTTCTGTATAAGAGTTTTTTGTATAGTAATTATCTGGTACGAGAGAAGTTGGTGGAATTCTTGGTATAATAATTGCACAGACGATTCCGGCAATGATAATTGTTAAATATAAAATGGGAAAAACGTGATCTACTTCGAGTGTTCTTGCAATAACCAAGCAAAATGGTAAAGATACAGTTGAAAAGTTTGTAGCTATTGCTACTGCCTCTCTCCCAGAGTAAAAACCACTTAAATATTGTTCTCTTGTCAGAACAACTCCAACGTTTACGTTCCCAATCCAGGAAGCTAACAAGTCAATAGCGGAACGACCTGGTAATGTAAATAGTGGTTTAATGACACCCCGAAGTAAAGTACCGGTAAATTCCATAATGCCAAAGTTAATCAGAAAGGGCATAAGGAAGGACGCTACCAAAAACCAAACTATCAAAGTAGTGAGCAGCCCAAGAATCTCTCCACCAGTCGATTCTGCTATAATGAAATTAGTACCGAATTGATAGAAAGTCATCATAGCGAATAAGGTACCAAGAAATCTAATAATCAACCAGAATGTCGATACTTCGAAAAGAGAAGACATTAATGTAGATTTTGAAATGAACTTCGGTTTAAAAAAATAATTGATGATAGAGAAGACAGTAGAGATAATCATCACATACGTAATGATAAAAGGTAGATAACTTTCTAAACTTTCAATTAGATATTCTGTAATTACACCTAAAGGTATATTAAAGCTAGAACCTTCTTTAATCGGAAATAAAAATATGACGGCTCCAAACAAAGAAGGAATTAAAAATCGAAAAAATGATTTTTTAGTAATTTTATAGTTTTCATCTATTTTTTCTTCTGGCTTCATTATATTCACATCCCGGTAATTAATTTATTCCCTTATAAGGGGGAAACTCATGCAACGGGGACCTCCGCCACTTTTTAATGCTTCTTTAAAACTTAGTTGTATTACTTTGAATCCAAGACTTTCTAATTTTTGACTCACATCGGTTGCTTGGCTGTGGGAAATTATCGTATTGTTACCAATGCTTAATAAATTACATTTATGCAAAAATACATCTTCACGGGTTACTTTAATTAATGTAAAATCTTTATCTATTAATGTTTGCACGATATGTGTAGGCAGAGCTTCTTCGCAAATCACGGCAGTTTTTTCTCCAATAACATTCATAATCATGTCCAAATGCAAATATTCTTCATCAAAATCTACTGTAATAAATTCAACGTCAAGTGAATCAAATGTATTTTGCAATTGCCTGACACCATTTAAATCAGTACGGGTGCCAATACCAATGGCTACAGTTTTTTCATCGATATACATAAAATCTCCACCCTCGAATCTGCCGATGGAATGCGTTTCATAAGGATAAATTTGGTTCTTTTTAAATGGTTCTTCTACGAGACGATGTTCTCCCCAACGATAAGGGCTTGTAAAACGGCCGAAAACAATGCCTTTTGGTGTTGTCACCCCTAAATCTCTTGTATTAACTGCATAAGGAAAGCGTTCATGAGTATCCTCAAGGATTACCTCAACTCCCTCATTCTCTAACACTTCAATAAATTCGTCATGTTCTTTGCAAGCCAAAGCTGAATCAATATTTTTTTGAGCATGTTTTTCTTGGATGACGTTAATCGGTTTCATAATTTGTAAATATTCTGGACGAGATAATAATACTTTTTTTAAGACTCCGGTTTCTGATTGTACACGATGAGACATAATTATTCCTCCTAATTTGTATACTGTATACAAGAAAGTATAAAGTATAAATCTTTAAATGTAAACCCTTTCAATAAAAGGTTATTTCTTTCAGACATTTAACTTAACTTAACTTAAATGTCTTGCAAAAATTCTTCCAGACGATCCATGGCTATAGCTAATTGTTGTATAGAATTGGCATAAGAAATTCTGATGTACCCTTCTCCGTAAATGGAGAAACTGCTTCCAGGCACAACAGCAACGTGTTTAGAATGAAGCAGACGTGTTGCAAAATCAAAAGAAGATAAGCCGAATTTTTTAATGAAAGGAAAGATATAGAAAGCTCCATTTGGCAATACTATTTCTATATCCATTTGTTTTAGCCTGTCGACTACATAATTTCTCCTTTTAATATAAGAACCATTCATAGTTTCAGGAGACTTTCGACTGTTACTCAATGCTTCGATTGCTGCATATTGACTGGGCAAAGATGTACAGATTGAATTATTTAAGTGAACTTTTAATACTTGTTCAATTAAATAACCCGGGCCAAGCAAAAAACCAACTCTCCAACCTGTCATCGCATGAGATTTTGATAATCCGTGCACTAGAAACAATTGGTTTCGTAGATTTTTATAACTCGCAAAAGAAACATGTTTTTGATGATAAGTATTTTCACTGTAAATTTCATCGGAAATAACGAAAATATCATACTTTTGCAGCGTGTTTGCAAGGGCGGCTGTTTCTTCTTGGTTCAGTGTTGCTCCCGTCGGGTTAGATGGATAATTTAAGATAATCGCTTTCGTTTTGTTTGTTATAAGCGATTCTAAGACATCGGGATCAGGTTTAAAATTATTGTTTGTTGTATCTAAGTACACAACCTTTCCGCCATTTAATTCAATTAACGATTCATAAGCAGAATAAATTGGAGCGGTTAAAATGACTTCATCTCCCGCAGTAAGTATGGTACGTAAAGTTGAATCCAGTGCTTCACTTGCTCCATTGGTGATAAGGACTTCTTTTTGAGGATCATAGTAACATTGGTAGATATCATGAAAAAAAGCGGAAACTTCTTCTCGTACTCCTAACATCCCCGCATTATGGGAGTAACCGGTCTGATTATTTTCGATAGCTTGAATACCTGCTTGTTTTACATTTTCTGGAGTGGGAAAGTCAGGTTCACCTATCGTAAGATTCACCCCATTTTCCATCTCAACTACTTGATTTGAAAAATACCGAATACCAGGGATTTCAATTGGTATAACGCGTTGATTAATTTTATTTAACATGGTATCACCTATTTCTTGTATACTGTATACAAGCATTATATAGTATGTTATTCTAAATGTAAATGCTTACATAAAATAATTGAAGAGTATTTTTACAAATGATGTAGCATAATGTTTTCTAAGGAGAAAATAAAGAGTCAAATCTTTCTCTTCGTAAGTGCAACTCAGGCATTCGCTATTAAAATTTAGCTAATACCAAGTTTTCTAAAGTAGAAAGACCATGAAAATGGACCATTAGTTTTCTGAAAAAAGGAGCTGGGAAAGTGACTATCAATAACAAAGTATGGATATTGGATGACCAAGGATTAACACACGATGCAGAAATAAAAATGTATGAGGATAACCAAATTGAATGGAAGTGGACAGAAACAAAAGATTATCAAGCAGACTTAATTAATTTTGGACAATATGCAGATGTTGTGGTTATACAAGTAGGCTATCCGTGTGACGAAGCATTAATTAAGCAATTGCACCATTGTAAAGCTATTTTGGCGTTTGGTATGGGTTTCAATAATGTCGATTTAGACGTTGCCAGGGAATATAAGATAGATGTTAGTCATGTGCCGGAATACTGTTTAGATGAGGTAGCAGATCACACATTAGCTTTACTGTTGTCTTCTGCACGTCAAATCAACTATTACGACAGGACAGTAAAGCAAGGGAATTGGAATTCTATCGCACCGACTTCTATTCATCGGATGAATCATTTAACTGTTGGACTTTATGGATTTGGCAGAATTGCTCGAAAAGTTGCAGAGCGTCTAAATGCTTTTGGAGTAAATATAATAGCCTCAGATGCTTATGTGCCAGCTTCAGTGTTCGACGAATATGGAGTGAAGCAAGTGAGCTTTGAAACATTATTGGATACTTCCCATATATTAAGTTTACATGTCCCGTTAAACGATGAAACCAGAAATAGTTTAAATTACACACAATTAAAAAAACTCCCGAAACATGCAAGAATTATTAATACATGCAGAGGTGGTATTATTAACGAAAAAGATTTATTATTCCTGCTACAAGAAGATCATCTCGCCGGCGCAGCGCTTGATGTTTTAGAGGAAGAACCTCCAACCAACGCAAGCGAATTAGTAAAACATGAAAGAACAATTATTAGTCCTCATGCTGCTTATTTTTCCTTAGAAGCAGAAGTAGAATTGCAAACACAAACTGCCGAAAACGTATTAAGAGTAATGAAACAAGAGACATTAAAGAATATTGTAAACTAACTTTTAATACGTGAGAAATGAGATGAAAAGCAATTTTAGACACACTTTATAGACGATGATTAGCATTAAATGAAAGTGTTTACAAAATAAATAACATAATCTATACTTTATGTATACTGTATACAGAGTAGGTGAGTGCAATTAAAAAAATCATACAAAATGAGTCGTTAGCAGATAAAGCATACCAAATATTAAAAGAAGAAATTTTAAATGGACGTTTTCAAGATAAAGAAGCATTACCAGAGGAGAGGTTGGCGAAAAATTTAGGAATCAGCCGAACGCCTTTACGAGATGCATTAGCTCAGCTTGCTTCAGAAGGGTTAATTATTCAACAGAAAGGTTCTCCTGCTAAAGTAGCTGGTTTTACGAGAGAGCGGTCTTTAGAATATATGGAATTACGCAATTTATTAGAAGTCTATAATATTGAAAAAAGCATTGCAAAAATGGATGAAGTATTTTTCGAAAAGCTGGACGAGAATGTAAGAGAGCAGAAAACAGCAATTCAACAGGGCACGTATCATGATTTTATTGAAAAAGACAGAGAGTTTCATTTACTGCTTGCCTCTGTTAACCAAAATAAAGAGTTGCAGCAATTGATTCATCGCATTAATACAGGAGTAAATCGAGCCTTCATTATCTTATCCAAGACAGTTCCGCAAAGTGCAGAACCAGCCTACGAAGAACATGCAGACATCGTATCTGCTTTAAAAGAAAAAGACGTCATTTTAGCTAAAAATAAAATGATCGTCCATATGAATAATGTAGAAAAACGATTTTTAGACGGAGAAGAGAAAGGGTGACACGAAATGGAACGGCAAACAAAGGAGAAATCTATGATGCAGTGGCAAACAGAAGAACAGTTGGAAAAATTATTATGTGAAGTAGTCAGTTGGGAAAGCCGAACAGGAACAGATGGAGAAATATCTTTTGCTCATAAAATTAAAAACAAAATAATGGAGCTGACATATTTTCAACAAAACGATTCTCACATCCAATTTCACGGAGCAGGAGAAGGGCGAAACGCCGTAAGTGCTCTCTATAAGCATCCTGAAGCAACGAAAACTATTATGCTAATCAGTCATTTCGACACAGTGCATACCGAGGAGTTTGGCCGTATCGAAGAACTTGCTTTTCGTCCGCGGGAAGTAACAGAAAAATTCAAAGAAATCGTCGATGATTTACCGGAAGGTGCAAGGGAAGACATCTTATCTGATGAATATTTATTTGGTCGTGGAACGATGGATATGAAAATGGGGCTTGTCTTGCATTTGCATCTGTTAGAGACGGCAAGCAATGAAGAATGGCCGATTAATCTTATGCTGGTGACGGTCCCGGATGAAGAGGTGGGCTCTGCCGGGATGCGTGCTGCTGTAAAAGATATGGTGAAGGTACGCGAACAACACGATTTAGATTTTGATTTGTTTCTAAATAGCGAGCCATCTTTTTCACAGCGGCCTCAAGATGAAAATTATTATATTTATTCAGGTACGATTGGTAAAATTATGCCTTCTGCGTTATTTTATGGAAGAGAAACGCATGCAGGAGAACCTTTGAGTGGTATAAATGCACATTATATGGCAAGTTTTTTTACTAAATTAATGGAATTCAGTCCTTATTTCACTGAAGAAGTGTACGGAGAAAAAACACCACTGCCTGTCTGTTTAAAAACCTATGATTTAAAAAAGGATTATTCAACACAGACTTCGAATCATGCGGCAGCATTGTATAATGTATTTTTAATGAAAAGTAACGCAGCAGATGTCATGAAGACATTCCGTGAAATAGGGGAAGAATCCATGGGGGCTTGCCAAGCGCAATATGAAGATATTTGTTACCGG
>DATGUO010000054.1:0-3470 GCA_035301305.1 Pseudogracilibacillus sp. | reverse complement strand
TCAGGGGTCACGATTCATTATGTCGATGAAGGAATTGACACGGGTCCTATCATTGCACAAGAGCCGGTGAGTGTTTTCCCGAATGATACAGGTGACTCTTTGCAAAAGCGTATCCAACAAGTGGAACATGTACTTTTCACTAGAATTATCAACGATATTACGAAACCATAATTTACACCTGGGGGAAAGAAAATGACAAAAAGAGCGTTAATCAGTGTTTCAAATAAAGATAAATTAGTCCCATTCGCGACGACATTAGTAGAGTTAGGCTATGAAATCATTTCGACAGGCGGCACGTTAAAGGTATTGCAGGAAAATGGCGTGGAAGCTGTGTCCGTTTCAACTGTTACCCAATTTCCGGAAATTTTGGATGGGCGCGTGAAAACATTACATCCGAATATACATGGGGGATTACTGGCACAGCGGGATAACCCGGAGCATATGGCGGCACTTCAAGAAAACGATATTACGGCTATCGACATCGTTGTCGTGAATTTATATCCTTTTAAAGAAGCCGTTACCAAAGATGATGCAACAGAAGAAGATATTATTGAAAATATAGATATCGGCGGACCATCCATGTTACGAGCGGCAGCCAAAAACGGCCAGGATGTATTGACGATTGTCGATCCGGAAGACTATGACAGGATAGCGGATTCTTTGAAGCAAGGGAATGTAGACAGCGCTTCCCGTAAAAAGTTATCAGCTAAAGTGTTTCGGCATACAGCGAATTATGACGCGATGATTGCGAATTATTTTAACGAAGTGACTGGAGAAACGTTCCCTGAAACAACCACCATGACATATGAAAAAGTGCAGGATTTGCGATACGGCGAAAACCCGCATCAAGCGGCTGCTTTCTATGGAGATGTACTAAATCGGGGTGTTAGTTTAGCTGCAGCCACGCAACTGCACGGAAAAGAATTATCATATAATAATATTCAAGATGCGAATGCAGCACTTGAAATCATGGAAGAGTATGAAAACCCTGCAGCCATTGCAGTGAAACATATGAATCCATGCGGTATTGGCATAGGTGAAGATTTAAACGCTGCTTTTTCCCGAGCGTATGCAGCAGATCCGATTTCCATATTTGGCGGAATTATTGCAGTCAACCGGGAAGTGGACGAAGCCACCGCTAAACAAATGGGGGATATCTTTTTGGAAATTGTTATGGCTCCACGTTTTTCAGAAGAAGCGTTACAGGTGCTGCAACAGAAGAAAAATATTCGCCTTTTAGAGCTTCCTCCAGCAGACAGTGCAAATAAGCCAACAAAAATGACCACTGTAAAAGGCGGTGTTTTAATACAAACAGCTGACGATGGGGTCATTACTGCAGCAGATGTGGAAACAGCTACAGAAAAGCAGCCGACAGAGCAGGAGATGACGGATTTATTATTTGCCTGGAAAGCCGTGAAGCATGTGAAATCCAATGCGATTGTACTTGCGAAGGATAAACAAACCATCGGGGTTGGTGCCGGGCAAATGAACCGGATTGGAGCAGCGAATATTGCTATTGAACAAGCAGGTGAAAAAGCGGAGCGCTCCGTGATGGCATCGGATGCATTTTTTCCAATGCCGGATACCGTTGAAGCAGCAGCTAAAGCCGGTGTGACCGCAATTATTCAACCAGGCGGTTCCAAACGCGATCAGGCGTCTGTGGATGTTTGTAATCAACATGGCATCAGTATGGTTTATACAAGTATGCGCCATTTTAAACATTAATGTTTAAGAGGCAGGAACTCGGACAATCAACTGAAAAGTCATTTTTGAATATGTTGAAGAGGGTGAAAGTATGAAAGTATTAGTGGTTGGCAAAGGCGGAAGAGAACACAGTGTTGTGATGCAATTGGCGAAAAGTTCCCGTGTAACTGACATATTTGCAGCACCTGGAAATCCCGGGATGGCTGACCATGCAATGTGTGTCCCGGTACAGGAAATGCAAATAGAAGAGCTGGCGCAATTTGCTGTGGAAAACGAGATAGATTTAACGATTGTCGGGCCGGAAAATCCTTTGAATGAAGGAATTACCAACGTATTTATCGATCGTGGGCTGGACATTTTTGCGCCTACGAAAGAAGCGGCGATATTAGAAGGCAGTAAAGATTTTGCGAAACAGTTTATGCAAAAATACGAGATTCCTACCGCAGCTTATCAAACGTTTGATAACCCTGAAGCAGCAAAAGATTATATTGCTGAAAAAGGAGCACCTATCGTAGTCAAGGCAGACGGACTGGCAGAAGGGAAAGGGGTTATCGTTGCTGAAACAGACGAGGAGGCAATTGAAGCGGTAGATACCCTCATGTTGGATGGAGCTTTCAAGGGAGCAGGGCAAACGATTGTGATAGAAGAGTTTTTAGAAGGCCGTGAATTTTCCTTGATTGCGTTTGTCCACGAACACGGCGTCTATCCAATGGTACCCGCTCGTGATCATAAACGGGCTTTCGAAGAGGATAAAGGGCCGAACACAGGCGGTATGGGTGCTTTTGCTCCAGTACCGGATATTACACCGGATATTGTCGATTATACAACAGAACACGTTTTGCAAAAAGCTGCGGATGGATTGATGCAAGAAGGGCGCCCATTCACTGGTATCCTGTATGCGGGTCTTATGCAGACGGAAGAGGGAACCAAAGTGATTGAATTCAATACGCGGTTTGGCGACCCCGAAACGCAAGCGGTTTTGCCACTCTTAGAGAATGACTTAGCCCAAGTGATTGTCGATGTCATGGCGGGTAAAGATCCGGAACTTTCCTGGAAAACTGCTTCCTGCGTCGGTGCGGTAGTTGCTTCCCAAGGATATCCCGATCATTATGAAAAAGGTTTTGTGATTCCTGCCCATGAAAATTTTACTGAAGAGGTTTTTATTGTCCAGGCTGGCACAAAAATGGCCCGGGAAACTCTCGTCTCAAATGGAGGAAGAGTTTTATTCGTTGGAGCAGTAGGCGAAGATATGGAAAAAGCATGCGATAAAGTCTATGATTATTTGAAGATTTTTGATGAAACGGATGACTTTTTTTATCGGTCGGATATCGGAAAAATAAAGTATTAAATCGAAGAAGCTAACAAGCAGTTAGCTTCTTTTTACTCGACAAAAATATAATAATATTTAATGTTGATAAAGTCGTTTATACTGTATGAAAAATGGAATCATCCAGCAAGTCAGTCTTTCCAACCTCATTAGCTAATTTCATTTTCCTGTCTGTATTCCTTATTTCTAATTGTCTTTCTTTCCTTAAAACATAAATGATTGAAGTTCCCTGAAGGAAAGGGTACAATGAGTTTCGCGTTAAAAGTTTAACGCTTTAAAGAATGAAATTATAAAAGGTTTTTTAAACAAATAAACAAGTCAGTTGCGTTGCTTCCTGCATATGTGCAACGAAGGCTTTGCTATTAAAAGTTAAGCAAATCCAAGTTTCCTGCCTATTTCAGTTAAAATCCAAAAATAATTGCGGATTTGTGATAGAATA
>DATGUO010000053.1:0-39718 GCA_035301305.1 Pseudogracilibacillus sp. | reverse complement strand
AAGAAGCTGATTTTGTTTTTTTATGTTGCTGGAAAGAGCTGTACATATATAATGCGAGCGACACCCAGATAAGTGTGAATGTGATAAGATGTGCCTGAGTAAAGGGCTCGTTGTATAAGAAAACACCTAAAAACAACATGAAAGTAGGGGCGATATACTGCAAAAATCCAACCATGGATAATGGAATATACAAGACAGCACTGCCAAATAATAGTAAAGGAATAGCTGTAGCCACACCTGCTCCTATTAAAAGTGTAACAATGGAAAAACTCTCGCCCGAGAAGCCAATGGAAGCACCGGCAGTTGCCCATAGATAAAGTAGAGCAATAGGCGTTACGACTAGTGTTTCTATAGCTAAACTAAACGTTGCATCAATACTGGCTATTTTTTTAAGCAGTCCGTAAGAAGCAAAAGAAAAAGCAAGTACCAAAGAAACCCAAGGGAACACACCATAATCCATTGTTAAATAGACTACGCCGATGCCTGCGAGGAGGAAGGAGATTAATTGTCCTTTAGATAGGGATTCTTTTAAAAAGATGATAGCAAACAAGACACTGACTAACGGATTAATATAATAACCGAGACTTGCTTGAACGACAAAATCATGTTGGACAGCCCAAATGAAAACGAGCCAATTAAGGCTGATAACGATGGACGCGGAAGCGATAGTAACAAACGTTTTTCCTTTCCGGATGATTCGTTTCCATTCAGCTGTAAAAGCGGCCCAACGTTTTGTTCCTAAAATGAAACCGATCATAAAAACAAACGACCAGATAATTCGGTGAGCCAACACGATATCAGCTCCAGTTGTTTCGAGAAACTTCCAATAAACAGGTAAAATCCCCCAAAGCATGTAAGCGAATATACCATAAATAATTCCTTGTTTTTGTTCTGCCATGATGTCCCTTCTTTCCAGCGCTGCTAAAAGTATGAAGATATTGTTTTAATGATGTATAAAGTCTTTTCTCTGTAAAAACGGTGTGTTTGAAGTTCTAGAGATCGACTGGATGTCTCTAATGTAGGCAAAGATTCTAAAAATTGCAACAAAAAGACCGGTAAATTTCCAGAATCGTCTGACATATATTATACTAGAAACAAATAGGTCTTCATTAAACGAAGGAGCGATAAATATGAAGGATAAAAAACTTGAAACCATTGCCATTCATTCCGGGTACGATGCAAAAGAGATGCTGGGCAGTTTGTCCACCCCCATTTTTCAAACGTCTACTTTTGAATTTAATAATGCGGAACATGGAGCAGCTTGTTTTACCGGAGATGAGGAAGGTTACATTTATTCAAGACTGGGAAATCCAACGGTGAAAGCGCTCGAAGAAAAAGTAGCAGCGCTTGAAGGAGCGGAACGAGGATTAGCGTTCAGTTCGGGCATGGGAGCCATTGCGGCGGTTTTGATAAAATTAACGAAGGCAAACGACCATATTCTATGTTCTTCGAGTTTATATGGTTGTACCTTTGACTTATTCAGCATGTTTCGAGAAAAGTATCGTATGACTGTAGATTATTCCGATTTGGAAACAGAAGAAGCGGTTCGTGCGTCTTTAAAACCGGAGACGTCGGTGATTTATGTCGAGACACCTATTAATCCGACAATGCGCCTGGTGGATTTAGCTATGATCAGCAAAGTAGCTAAAGAAAAAGGCATCACAGTTGTTGTGGATAACACGTTTTCTTCTCCTTATTTGCAGCGGCCAATTGATTTGGGGTGTGATGTCGTAGTCCACAGTGCAACCAAATATATGAACGGACATGGGGATATTATTGCAGGGGTTGTCGCAGGTCCGAAAGATTTGTTGGATGAGATTGCTGCAACGACTCAGAAAAATGTTGGTTCGATTATTGGAGCATTTGATGCCTGGCTGTTAGTTCGCGGTTTAAAAACATTACCTATACGAATGGACCGTCATTGTGATAATGCAGATGCAATCGTTGAACATTTAAATCAACACGCCAAAGTAAATACGGTGTACCATCCGACAAACGATACATCTGGAATATTTGAAAAACAGATGAAACGCGGCGGAGGCGTTATTTCTTTTGAATTAAAAGCAACGGAAGCAGAGACACTTGCTTTCTTAAATAATCTTTCTTTTATTAAAGTGGCTGTCAGTCTGGGAGACCCGGAATCCTTAATTGAGCACCCGGCTTCCATGACGCATGCTGTGATACCGGAAGAAGAAAGAACCAATATGGGGATAACTCCTACATTATTACGCTTGTCTGTAGGCTTAGAAGCAGCAGACGATATTTGGGAAGACCTCCAGCAAGCCTTAGAAAAATTATAAAGAAAAATGAAGGCATATACTAGCATGTCATATGAGATAAAATTAGATAAGCTATTAAAGCAGTGGAAAGAGCCAACAAATAGACGATGCAAGACTTTTGCAGAAGCACTGTTTGAAAAGGAGATCCGAAAGACTTTAAGCTAAAGGGGCCCGGTAGTTTTGCAGCCAGTAAATTTGTATGCTTTCAAATGATTTCCGTCATACAAAAGCCAATGAAGATTTGATTATATAAAGCGTATTCGTTGATGCTCATCACAAATCGAAGCCCCCACCAGGGAATGATTATTAAACGCATTCTCCCTCTGATTATGATAAGATAGGAACATCATCAGAATTTATCAGTAAAAAGGATGGTTGCCGAATGCAAGTGTTATCGTGGTTACTGGGGTCTGTGATGGTCATCAACTTTGCGTTGGCTTTCACCATCATCTTTCTGGAGCGGAAAAACGCAAGTTCTACGTGGGCTTGGTTAATGGTGCTGTTTTTTATTCCAGTCATCGGATTCCTGCTCTATTTATTATTTGGCCGTCGGTTAAGCGGTCATATATTTACGTGGGATACGAAAAGCCGTTTAGGGGTGGAAAAGCAGGTTCAAGAACAAATTGCTTCACTGGAAAACGAGTCTTTACCCCCCAAACAAAATATGCTGAAGAAATATAAAAAATTATTATTTTTGCACTTAAAGCATAATGACGCCGTTTATACCCAAAATAATCAAGTGCAGATTTTCACAGATGGAACAGAGAAATTTAATTCTCTGATTCATGATTTGGAGAATGCGACAGATCATATTCATTTGCTTTATTATATTATCCGGCACGATCACTTAGGTACACAAATTGCGAATGTACTAATAAAAAAAGCAAAAGAAGGCGTCGAAGTGCGTTTGTTATACGATGATATGGGGTCGCGCTCCTTAAGCAGACGTTTTATCAAACGAATGGAAGATGCTAATATTCAAGTGGGTGCATTTTTTCCGCCGAAAATTCCAAAAATCAATTTTAAGGTTAATTTTAGAAATCACCGCAAATTAGCTATTATCGATGGCGAAATCGGATATATTGGTGGTTTTAATATAGGTGACGAATATTTAGGGAAATCTGCTAAATTTGGTTATTGGAGAGATACGCATTTGCGTATTGATGGGGATGCCACCCGTATGATGCAGACAAGATTTATTTTAGACTGGAACCAAGCGAGCAGACATCATGTTGGGTATAACGAGCGCTATTTTCAAGGGGCGAGCGGAACAGCTGGCGATGTTGGTATCCAAGTCGTTTCAAGCGGACCTGATCAAGAATGGGAACAGATTAAATATGGCTATATTAAATTAATTTTATCTGCAAAAGAATATGTCTATATTCAAACCCCTTATTTTATTCCAGATGAAAGCCTATTAGATGCGCTCCGGATTGCAGCAATGTCCGGCGTAAAAATTAAGATAATGATTCCCAATAAACCCGACCATATATTTGTTTACTGGGCAACGCTGTCTCATGTCGGAGAACTCTTGAATGAAGGGGCAGAAATTTATTTATATCAAAATGGATTTTTACATGCCAAAACGATTGTTGTGGACGGAGAGCTGTCCTCTGTTGGGACGGCCAATATTGATGTGCGCAGTTTTCGTTTGAATTTTGAAGTCAATGCCTTTTTATATGATAAGAATATGGCTCAGAGTTTAGCGGAGTCTTTTGAAAAAGACGTACTGTTGTCTACGCAAATGACTCAACAACTGTATAATCAACGTTCGCTGGGCATTAAATTTAAAGAATCTGTATCCCGATTGATTTCACCAATTTTATAGGAGTGTTTACAATGTCAGAGAAAGAGAAAAAAACTTGTTCTGCTTCACATACGGTAAAGACCGCTCAAATATTGCCGCCGGATGCCAATCAATATGGCACATTGTTCGGAGGGAAACTGATGGCCCACATTGATGATGTTGCAGCAATCGCAGCAGTTCGTCATGCCAGAAAAAGTGTGGTGACGGCATCGACGGATTCAGTTGATTTCCTGCATCCAGTGACGGTAGGAGATACTATTTGTGTGGAAGGTTTCGTCACGTCTTCTCATCATACATCGATGGAAGTATTTATCAAGGTTATCCGTGAAGGGTTGCTGACAGGCGATGAAAAAGTGTGCGCAACTGCTTTTTTAACCTTTGTTGCGTTAGATGAAGAGAAAAAGCCGGCAGAGGTTCCTGAAATTTATCCGGAAACTGAAATGGAGAAAATGTTGTTTGCAGGAGCGGATTTACGAA
The DNA here is from genome assembly GCA_035301305.1 of Pseudogracilibacillus sp. Lineage (GTDB taxonomy): Bacteria > Bacillota > Bacilli > Bacillales > Amphibacillaceae > Pseudogracilibacillus. The sequence continues at coordinate 35,155 of DATGUO010000053.1, read as the reverse complement.
AAGAACGACGGAATGAACGAAAGAAAGAATCGCAGCGTATGGCAACGTTATTTAAATCGAATTAATTGGAAGGAGACATAGCAATGAAGGAACAAACATTACAAGAGAAATATGCAGATTTAGTATTACAAACGGGAGTTAACCTGCAGGATAACCAAGCGTTAGTCATTAATGGGCCGGTTGAACGTGCAGCTTTTGTCCGTTTAGTAGCTGAAAAAGCATATGAACTGGGCGCAAAAGAAGTACATGTGAATTGGGCGGATGACGAGTTAAGCTTGTTAAAATACCAGCACGCAGCAGATGAAGTAATTGAAAACTTCCCCGATTGGAAAGTTCAATTGCAAGAATCGTATGCGAAGGATGGAGCAGCGTTTCTCTCTATTCATGCGACAGATCCTGACCTGCTGCAAGAAGTAGATCCTGCACGGGTTGCTAAAGCGAGCAAAGCAGCTGGCCAAGCCTTAAAAGAATTCCAAAAATACATTATGAATGATTGGGTAACTTGGACCGTCATTTCGATTCCGACAGTTAAATGGGCAGAGAAAATTTATCCGGATAAGACTGGGAAAGATGCTGTTGAAGCGTTATGGAAGACCATTTATACAATGACGCGTGTCGGTGAAGGAGACCCGATTAAAGAATGGGAAAAGCATAACACGACGCTCGAAAACGCCTCTCAGTTATTAAATGATAAACAATATGAGGCACTTCATTTGCAGGCTCCTGGCACAGATATAACGATAGGGTTGCCGGAAAATCACATTTGGCAAGGTGGAGCAGCAGTTTCAGAAGATGGCGTTGTATTTAATCCGAATATCCCGACCGAAGAAGTATTTACGGCACCTCATAAATATAAAGTGGATGGAACTGTTTCCAGCACGAAACCACTAAATTATGGCGGCAGTGTAATTGATAATTTCCAATTAACGTTTAAAGATGGACGCGTCATAGATTTCCAGGCAGAAACAGGAGAAGAAGTTTTACAGCATTTGTTGGATTCAGATGAAGGAGCTAAGCACATCGGAGAATTGGCATTGGTGCCGGATGCGTCCCCTATCTCACAATCAGGGCTGATTTTTTACAATACGTTATTCGATGAAAACGCATCTTGCCATATCGCCTTAGGAAAAGCGTACCCGACAAACGTCGAGAATGGCGCGGAGATGGATGATGCAACTCTTGATCAGCATGGCATGAATGACAGTTTGGTTCATGTTGATTTTATGGTCGGCTCAGCTCAAATAAATATTGATGGTATTTTGGAAGATGGAACAAAAGAATCGGTCTTCCGTCAAGGAGCATGGGCTTTAGACTTTTGATCTGGAGTACAGGCCATTAAATAAACAGTTTTTATAATTACTGAAAAAGGTAAATCGAATAGATAATACACGAAGAAACCCTGCGTAGCACAAGACAACATGAATTGTTTTGTGCTTTTTTTCATTTTTAAGGAGAATACGGCTTTATGTGAGGCAGAAACAGATTGCTTTGAAGCCGGAGTCAACGTATTGTTTGCTTTCTTTTCTTGCTTTACATATCAATGCTATAATAGTGGAAGTATTCTGAATATAATTTTAAAAAGAAAATTAAACGTAAAGTCTTTACTTTCTTTACTGGGAAAATTACAATGTGTTTTATACCATTTATAGAGAAGAATTTAGACTGAATCGAGGTGGGCATTTGCCATGGAAATATCCTTATTATTTATTATTATGCTGATAGGATTGTTAGGCATTGGTTCTCAATGGCTAGCATGGAAATATAGCATGCCCGCAATTGTTATTATGTCGATAGCTGGACTTCTGGCAGGTCCTTTTTTAGGGATTATGAATCCGGAAGAATCTTTTGGTGCATTGTATGATCCTACTATTTCGATAGCAGTTGCTATTATTCTATTTGAAGGCAGTTTGAATTTAAGTGTGAAGGAATTACGCGGTCTTGGCCGTCCAGTCGTGCAAATTTCGACCATCGGAGCTTTCATTGCTTGGATTTTAGGCTCTGTGACTGCTCACTTTATTGCAGGGGTTTCCTGGGAAGTGGCGTTCGTCATTGGTGGTCTGTTTATTGTAACAGGGCCAACGGTTATTTTGCCTCTTTTACGGCAGTCGAAGCTAAAGCCGAGACCAGCTAAGATTTTAAAATGGGAAGGCATTGTTGTTGACCCGCTGGGCGTTCTTTTAGCTGTATTCGCTTTTGAAATTATTACTGTATTTACTACGGAAACAAACGATATAACGTCTCTATTGCTCTTCTTTACAGCATCCATTTGTGCTGTACTGTTAGGAGGCGCTTCAGGACGAACATTAGGCTGGATGTTTGAAACAGGCTATGTACCGGAGTTTCTGAAATCTCCTGCTGTGTTTGCAGTTGTTATTTTCAGCTTCACCTTAGCGGACGAAATCGTTCATGGTACCGGACTTTTAGCAGTAGTAGCAATGGGGATGGTCCTTGCGAACAGCGGGATTAATTCTCTAAGTGATTTCCGGCATTTCAAGGAAAATATGTCACTGTTATTAATTTCAGCTATTTTTATTATGTTAGCAGCCTCCATGGATATGGATACAGTAATCCATATTTTCAGCCCGCGGATTCTGGGGTATGTGCTGTTAATGATGTTTGCTGTAAGGCCGATATCGATTTTTCTTTCTACGATCGGTTCCGGTCTGTCGTTACAGGAAAGGTCTCTGGTTGGTTGGATAGCGCCGCGTGGTATAGTAGCTATGACAGTCTCCAGTTACTTCGCGAATATACTTAGTGAGGCTGGGTATGCTGATGCCAATATCGTGACGACATTAACGTTTGGTCTGGTGTTCTTCACGGTGGTAGCGCATGGATTCACCATCGGCCCGCTTGCCAAGAGGTTAAACTTGTCTTTAGAGGGGAAACCTGGAGTGTTGATTATCGGGAGCAATCCTTTTTCTGTCGGTTTAGCACGTTCTTTTGTGAAGCAGGGTTACCCTATCTTAATTGTCGATTCCTCCTGGGAAAAATTAAGGCATGCCCGTAATCATGGCATTCCGTTTTTCCATGGAGAAATTTTATCCGAACAAACAGAATATAATTTAGATACAATCCCTTACGACTTTATCATTGCGGCAACTGACTATCATTCTTACAATTCACTTGTATGTACGACCTTTATGCCTGAATATGGTCGAACAAATGTCTTTAAAGTGGACCCGAATGAAGAGGAGAGTTCTAAAGACAATATCGTCGCTAAAGTCGGCGGCCGCTCATTATTAAAGGAAGAAATTTCATTGGCTGCCTTGAACGACAAAGTGAATGCTCAATATGTGTTCAGGCAAACGACATTGACGAATCAATTCACCTATAAAAATTATTTAGCCGAAAAGGATGCAGAAGCAAATCTGCTTTACTTCGTTAAACCGACTGGACAGTTATATTTTTACGCGCATGACATGCGAATGACCCCACATGTAGGCGATGTTGTTGTCAGTTTAACCCCGCCAAATAAAGAGCAGGAAAAAATAGAAAAGAAAAAACAACAAGCTAAAAAGCCCGCATCAACAGAAGTATAAAAAAGTCGAGTTGTTCCATCTTTGGATAGAACTGCTCGACTTTTACTTATTCATGTTGCTGTAAAGCGGTTAATTCCTGGTGAACACCGGCGATTTCTTTTTCCAAACGGACCAATTGCCCTTCTGCGGAAGATACTCTGCCTTCCACAAACTCTAATTTATCCATATCTTCTTGAATTCGTATATAATCAGACTTTAATTCTTCGAGCTTTGCTTCCAGTTCCTTTTTGTGCATACTCATCACTCCCCATATCAACAGTTTACTTGAAGTGCATCTGTTGCTTCAAGTATTTAGAAAGAGAAAAATAAAAAGAGATAATTAGTATAAAAATACTTAAAGTGTGATAAAATAAACGAAAGAAGAAAAGCCACATCGTATGAATAATTGAATAGCAGCATTGTATGGGGGAGTAGCTCACTCGCGTTTTAGTCGTCAGTACGGGAATATTCTCCGGCTAAACGGACAACCTTTGTTGGAAGCAAGACCTTTACCTTATCTGAATCATAATGAATATATTTCATTTGATTTAAGAGATACGGACAGGTCTTTTTTTAATGGAAAATTTTAGTTTTCAAAAGAGAGGAGCGAAAGAAATGGATATACAATTATGGTTGGAATATGGCTGGGTGCTTCTTGTACTTGTGGGATTGGAGGGCTTACTCGCTGCGGATAACGCATTAGTTTTAGCGGTTATGGTAAAGCATTTGCCGAAAGAAAAGCGCAAGAAGGCGTTGTTTTATGGTCTAATGGGTGCTTTTGTGCTCCGGTTCGGTTCTTTATTTATTATTTCCTTTTTAGTAGATGTGTGGCAGGTGCAGGCATTGGGTGCTTTTTACCTGATGTATATTGCCGGAAAAAACCTTTTTCAAAAAGCGATGAACCAAGGCCATATGAAAACTCCAAAACGAAAAGAAAGTGGATTTTGGATGACGGTTTTAAAAGTGGAAATAGCCGATTTAGCTTTTGCAGTTGATTCTATTTTAGCTGCTGTGGCTTTAGCGGTTGCTTTGCCTCCCAGCGGTTTATTTACGATAGGCAGTTTAGATGGCGCGCAATTTATTGTTGTTTTTGTTGGCGGGATGATTGGCGTTATTTTAATGCGTTTTGCAGCAAACATGTTTGTCGGTTTATTGAGAAAACGTCCGGGATTGGAAGTTGCTGCTTTTGTGATTGTCGGCTGGGTTGGCATTAAACTGGCCGTACTTGTTCTGGGCCATCCGGATGTCGCTGTTTTACCAATTGAATTTGTACATTCCGCCCTATGGAAAGCCATTTTTTATATAGGTTTAGTAATTATTGCTGCTGTCGGCTGGTTTGTTTCTAAAGAATCGAGGCCAAGTAAGCACCATTAGTACTCGTCATGCACGCAAATATTGCATGCGAAGATACGGTATTAAATATACTGAAGTCTTGTTCGTAAATTGCCATCTTGACGGGTCAAATCTATATCCCAAAAAAGTTAAAAACCAGAAGTATATTGGAAAAGGCTGCTTTTATTCATCAAGAGATAAAGGGAGCTTTTTCAAGAGGAGCAGAAAGTACTCTTATCTATTTAAAAGATAGAAAAGGCTTTTTAAAAGATATCACAACGGGTAAACTGTTATACTAGAGACGAGAATCAGGAGGGAGGGGTGAATGATGGATGTATCCAGTGCGACTTTGTTAAAGAAAATCAGAGAAGAACTGAAAAGAATAGAACAAACATCCAGCACGGAAGCAGCCAGTGCGTCATTTAGCCATATTAAAGTATTAAGCGAGCTATGGTTGGAGGAATACAAGCAGCGAGATACCAGGACAAGAAAAAAAGTTTCTGCACATCCTTCCGTCTCCACAAATGACAACATGGATGTGACTCAAAAAGCGTCTAAAGAACAACAGATATTAGCCTCTGCCCAACATGAAATAAACGAAGAAGAAGATGATTTTTCCATATTTGATTTTTAACAATCAGAAGAGGCTGATATTTTTCTTTTGCGGTTTTCTTAACGGGATACATGTAACGGAGCGACTTGCTATAAAGCACACGAGTTTCTTAAGTGTGAAGAGTTCTTAAGGAAATAGAGGGATTAAATGGAATTCATGTTACGAATACGAATTTTTACAAAGGGAGAGTTATAGAATGAAAGCTTTATTTGTTATCGGTGCTTTGAATGGATTTTTAGCTGTATTATTAGGTGCTTTTGGTGCGCATGGGCTGGAAGGAAAGATTTCGGAAAAATCGATAGGTATTTGGGAAAAGGCGGTTCTTTATCAAATGTTTCATACCGGAAGTATTCTGGCAGTGGGTTTAACGTTGTTAAAAGTGCAATCCGTTAGCCTGGTATGGGCTGGCTGGGCTTTTTTCATTGGTATTATTTTGTTTTCCGGAAGTCTGTATCTTTATTCCACGACTGGAACAAAAGCACTGGCGATGATTACTCCTTTTGGCGGTGTCGTATTTTTAATCGGTTGGGTGTTGTTTGGATACGCCTTAATGAAAGTGTTGTAAGTCTGTATTCCAAAGCTGGGTTGCGGCTTTTTGCAAAAGCAAATGTTCATCAACAGTAAACCTGTTATAATAAAAGCAGGGTTTGACGGATACAGCTGTGTCCAGGCCATTCATCTATTTGGATACAAACGGTGCGCTTTTTAAAACAGCAAAGCGTGTGGTTAAAAAGGTCCGGATGAACAAGGAAGCTTCACTATATTATCAGAGGGGTGTTTTTTATGAGTGATTTGTTTTCTGACATTAAAGATTCATTGGAGCGAACAGAAAGAAAGAAAATTGTTTTTCCGGAAGCGGAAGATGAGCGTGTATTAAAAGCCGCTTGTAAACTTGCTGATGAAGGACTGGCAGAACCGGTATTGATTGGGAAGGAAAGTAAAGTGAAACAGTATGCCAAGGAAATGGAGGCGGACTTGCAGCATTGTTTCGTAGTGGATCCTGAAGAATACGGCGGTTTTGATCAGATGACAGAAGTATTTGTAGAAAGACGAAAAGGTAAAGTAACGAAAGCAGAAGCGGAGCAGTTGTTACTGGAGCCTAATTATTTTGGGACGATGCTGGTGTATATGGAGGAAGCAGATGGATTGGTCAGTGGAGCGGCTCATTCCACATCAGACACGGTGCGTCCGGCACTGCAAATCATTAAAACCAAGCCGGGGATTCAACGTACCTCCGGAGTATTTGTCATGGTTCGTAAAGAAGAGAAATACTTAATGGGAGATTGTGCTATTAATATTGCACCATCCAGTGAAGAATTAGCTGAAATAGCTGTGGAAAGTGCAAAGACGGCAACACTGTTTCGTATCGATCCGCGTATTGCGATGTTGAGCTTTTCTACGAAAGGATCAGCTCACTCCGTGGAAACAGATAAGGTAGAGGCCAGTGTCCCTCTGGCTCTTGTAGAAGATGACTCTCTTGTCATTGATGGAGAGTTGCAGTTTGACGCTGCCTTTGTTCCGGAAGTGCAGGAGAAAAAAGCGCCTGACTCCCCGTTGAAAGGATCGGCAAATGTGTTTATTTTCCCCAGTCTGGAAGCGGGGAATATCGGTTATAAAATGATGGAACGACTAGGCGGATTTGAAGCAGTTGGCCCCATTTTACAAGGTTTGCAAAAGCCGGTTAACGACCTGTCCAGAGGCTGCAGTGAAGAAGATGTGTATAAACTTGCACTCATTACTGCCTTACAAGCTACTTCTTAAGTTTAGAAGATATGGAGGTTGAGTGGTTGAGAGAACATTTTTGCGAGCAGAAGATCTCATTCTTAGCTGTTCTCGCAAAAAAGTCTTCTCCAACAATAGTTTATAAGCGTTTTAGGTCCTGATTGTTTCATTACGTTTCGCCATTTGTTCCAAACGTTTATGAAAAAGTTCTGCTTCTTGATGCGTAAGTGGCGTTTCCTGGAGATGAAACGATTGCTGCAATAAACGTTTGATTTCTAAAATAACACCTTCTACCGTAAAGGCTTGTTTCGTGAGCTGACTAATCGTTCCCATCACTTCGGGGTTTACTTCCGGATACGTATGCTTTGTCGTTTCTCCTTTTTTACTTATTTCGTAAAAACGGCGAACGAGAGAAGCTCGCTCATAGCTGCTGCCTTCCACATCAAGGTAAATTTGCACGGCAACGCCTTGTCGTACCCGCCTTTGAGAGATACCGGCAAATTTGATTCCGTTTATACTTAAATCATAATCCCCCGGACAATAGGATCCCACAATTTCATATGCTTCAATGCTGTTTGTATATGGAGAGAAAAGTTGCTGAATGAAATCATACATGATGTCATATCCTTCATGAATGGACAGTTTTTTATCATTTGGAAGGATAAAGGATACATTTAAGACCCCACGATTTAATAAAACGGCTAATCCTCCAGAATTCCGGATGACAACTTGATACTGCTGCTCTGTCATATAGTCGATGCCATCTCTTACATAAGGCAATCTCGAATCTGGAATACCCAACACTAAGGTCGGGGCGTGCACCCACATTCTAGCAGTGGGGGGGACCGCTTTATTCCCTACTGCTGTAGCAATTGCGTCATCCATTGCAAAAGAAATAAAGGCTTCGTTGGGCTTTCCGAGAACGTTGGGATGTTTAGAATGATCAAGAAAACGTATCGTATCTGCTTGTAAATAATTTTGGATTGTTTTCACAAAAAAACTCCTTCATTGTCAAATGTCAATCCTATTATAAATGAATAACGATTATATTGAAAAGAAACGGGTGGATAAATATGCAGGAACAATTGCAAGAGGAGAAGGTTTTTAAAGATCCAGTGCACCGTTATGTACGAGTGCAAGATCAGTTAATATGGGATTTGATAGCAACTCCTGAATTTCAGCGTTTGCGTCGAATAAAGCAATTAGGTACGACGTATTTGACGTTTCACGGCGCGGAACATAGTCGGTTTAACCATTCCTTAGGTGTTTATGAAATTGTAAGACGCATGGTGAAACAAATGGAGAAAGAGCCAAGTTGGAACAAGGAGGAGCGTATGGTTTGTTTATGTGCTGCGCTGCTCCACGATATTGGTCATGGTCCTTTTTCGCATTCTTTTGAAAAAGTGTTTGATTTAGACCATGAAGCATTCACCCAGCGCATCATTTTAGAAGACACGGATGTTCATAGAGTACTGAAAGAACGAGATGCCGATTTGCCCCGAAAAGTGGCACAAGTTATTGATAAAACGTATGAAGATCAGCTGGTTGTCAGTATGATTTCCAGCCAAATTGATGCTGACCGAATGGATTATTTATTGCGTGATGCGTATTACACGGGAGTAAGTTATGGTCAATTTGATATGGAGCGTATTTTGCGGGTCATGCGTCCGACAGAAGACAGTGTCGTGATTAAACATTCAGGCATGCACGCTGTAGAGGATTATATTATGTCACGTTACCAAATGTACTGGCAAGTGTACTTTCACCCAGTGACAAGAAGTGCAGAAGTGATATTAACGAAAATCTTTCACCGGGCAAAACATTTGTTTGAACAAGGGTTTGATTTTCAATTTGAACCAACCTTATTGAAAACGTTATTTCAAGATGAATTAGCAATAGACGATTACTTACAGTTGGATGAATCGGTTATATATTATTATTTTAGCAGGTGGCAACAAGAAAAGGATGCTTTATTAAGCGACCTGTGCAGCCGGTTTATGAATCGTAATTTATATAAATACGTCGAAATTGACCCGAAAAAAGAAAAAGAATATTATCATGCACTATGCAATTTATTTGAAAAAGCGGGTATTCCTCCGGAGTATTACGTGGTGATTGACTCTTCAGCTGATTTGCCCTATGATGTTTATCGATCAGGTGAGGGACGCGTGCCGATTTATTTACAAATGCCTTCAGGCGAAGAAGAAGAACTTTCTACAAGTTCTGTTATTGTCGATGCGATTACCGGAAAAGAGCGGCAAGACCATAAATTATATTATCCGGAAGATCTGTTGCAGCAAGTGGAGGATGAAGCACTTAAAGAAGAAATTAAAAACTTGTTGCACACGAGCCGGCGCTAAATATGATACAATGTCGATAGAAATACAGATAGAAAGGGGTCTTTTACAAAGTGGAAAATAAAGGAAAGCAGCAATTTACCATCATTAAGGATGATTCTACAGATGGACATGGCGGCTATGGCATGGGTTCGATTTCTCTTGAGAATATGTCTTCTGTGATTATAGATACGACGAACGAAAAAGCATATGTAGATATGGATGCGATGCATGCTAGAAGTAAAATCGAGCGTCGTGTGAAATATTTTTCAGATAAAGCAGAGGTACCTGAAGGTCTATTATACTGGATTGTTTGGGTGAATGTGGAAAAAGGAGAAAACGGGCCGTACTATGCTGGAGTAGCAGCGAGCGAACTACGTGTAGATAAACCGAATAAGCGAGCCTATAAGTCGATGCCTGAGCATGTCTCGCGGATGGAAAAATCTTTAAAAGGAAAAATTGTTGTCGAACATATGGATGATTTATCTAAAAAGTTGTTAAGCGACTTTTTGCAAAAGTTTGATGCAGATATGTGGAACAATTCATCTGAAGAGTTAGCCAGCCAATTACAATAAAAGTGACTAAACTGTGAAAACTGTATTCTGCAGTAGCAAAATCTTGTACTTTAAGGATAGAGTTTGTAAAATATATATACATGGGACAAACATGTATTACTAGGACAGAAAAGAAACCGACCTTGCCTAAGGTCGGTTTCTTTCGTTTAGCAGATAAGAAGGATAAAATTTTCCTGCTGCATAAGCCGTATAAGGCACTCGCTATTCGATGTTGGCAAATGCCGAATTGTATAGAAGACAAAGTTTTCTCATGTTGGGCTAGATAATGGAGTGTTTGCTAGTTTACTATATGCAGATACTCCCTCTCGTAAAATGATATGAAAACTAGTTATCTTGTAATGGTAAATGCATAGATTAATCGTTATACTATATAATAGATTTCTTATTGCTGGAATAGAGTAAATAGAACGATGCTGTTGAAGGAGTCGTAATAGAAGTGATAAAAAAGAATGTGGCCGTGCAGTTGCATACTGTCATTGAGGACCAAGGCGATAAAGAGATGTCTATTGTAAAGCAAGAAGGGGAATATTTTCGAAAAGGAAATCTGGAAGTCGTTACGTTTACAGATCAGATAGAAGATATAGGTACCATAAAGAATCAAATCAGCATTCATACGGACAAAGTAACTGTCAAAAGGTCCGGGGCTATCTCCATGAACCAACAGTTTATAGAAGGAAAAAAATCGGAGTGTTTGTACCGCCATCCATACGGTATGTTTGCGATGGAAATCGAAACATATCATGTAAGTGCAGAATATAAAGATGAAGGGAAAACAAAAGAAGTTGTCATTGAATATGACGTTTTTATGAATGAAGATCCCCCAAGATCCCATTATTTAACACTCACCATTACGGAGGAGAGAGATTGATGAATGTTTTAGAACAAACACAAGAATCGCTAAAAAATGCAATAACAGAAGCGGTAGTGGGAGCAGCTTTAGCTGAAGAAACAGCTGTCCCTGCTATCCATATTGAAGAACCGAAAGAGAAAGAGCACGGCGACTTTGCAACGAATATTGCTATGCAGCTCGCCAGAATTGCCAAAAAAGCCCCCCGGCAGATTGCTGAAGATATTGTACAGCACTTCGACAAGGAAACTGCTGGGGTTAGTAAATTGGAAATAGCTGGTCCAGGTTTTATCAACTTTTTTATGAAAGAAGCTTTTTTAGGAGACATTATTAAAACGATTTTGCAGGACCAGAAAGATTATGGAAAAACGGCTTCCGGAAATGGCGAAAAGATTCAAGTGGAGTTTGTTTCGGTCAACCCTACAGGAGATTTGCACTTAGGACATGCCCGGGGTGCGGCGTTTGGAGATGTGTTATGTAATACCTTCGAGGCGGCTGGTTATGAAGTGGAAAGAGAGTATTATATTAACGATGCAGGAAATCAAATTGACCAATTGGCTTTGTCGATTAATGCTCGGTATTTACAAGCGTTAGGGTATGAAAAAACAATGCCGAAAGATGGCTATTTTGGAAAAGATATCGTAGAAATTGGGGAGTTATTAGCTGAAAATGATGGCGATAGCTGGCTGAAACAAACAGATGCTGAACGGGTAGATGCTTTTCGGGCTCACGGTTTACAAGTCCAATTGAAGAAAATTGAGCAAGTGCTGGAACAATTTGGTGTCCATTTTGACTACTGGTTTTCGGAGCAATCGCTATATGAAAACAAGCAAGTGCTCGAAACGTTAACAGAACTGAGAGACAAAGGATATATTTATGATCAGGAAGGCGCGACCTGGTTTCAGTCAACCGCTTTTGGCGATGATAAAGACCGCGTTCTCGTTAAACAAGATGGGACTTATACATATCTCACTCCGGATATCGCCTACCATAAAAATAAACTAGAACGCGGTTTTGATAAAATCATTAACGTATGGGGCGCAGATCACCATGGGTACGTACCTCGAATGACGGCGGCTATTCAAGCCCTTGGGTATCCAAAAGAAAAACTGGATGTGCAAATTATTCAAATGGTAAATGTTTTAGAAGATGGCGAAATTGTTCGGATGAGCAAGCGGACGGGGAAAGCCGTCACGTTAAAAGAATTGATTGAAGAAGTTGGCGTAGACGCCGTCCGTTATTTCTTTGTGATGCGTTCCAATGATGCCAAATTGGATTTTGATATGGACTTGGCACGCTCAAAATCAAATGAAAACCCTGTTTTCTATATACAGTATGCACATGCTCGTATTTGTACGATGTTAAAACAAGCAAAAGAAAAAGGGATGGAGCTCGATGATACTTTTGATGTGACACAATTAAGAAGTGAGAAAGAATCGTCTATACTAAAACATCTCGCCTCCTTCCCGCAGCTGGTTGCAGACGCTGCAAAACGGGAAGAGCCTTATAAGGTGACACAATACGTATATGATCTAGCCAGTTTGCTGCATCGTTTTTACAATGCAGAGAAAGTGATAGATCCGGAAAATATAGAACGTACGAAAGCAAGAATGGCCTTGATGAAAGCTGTTCAAATTACTATTCAAAATGCCATGCATATTTTAGGGGTATCTGCACCGGAAAAAATGTAAAATGATGAAACTGATAAGAAGTTAGGAGAAAAAAGAGCAGTCTCCTAACTTTTTTCATATAATGAATTATGTAAACCTTGCTGCCTATTGGAGGTAATATGCTATAAAAAGCTTTGATTTGTGAGAAATTTTAAAAAGAAATGAGAATTCAGTTGACTGAATGGTCGTTCATGTTTTAATATAGAGTACACAGAACAGAATTTAAATATGTGTTTTACAACAGTGAACCATTCATCAGCGGTTCAAAGCAGTATAATTCCTTTGATAGATACATAACATACGAAAAGGAAGCTGCTTAAAATAAGATATTTAAATGGCCTGGGCCGGATGTTGGACAGGGCTTCTGACTGCTTGTTGATACATGTATTACTTTTCATTCGTTGTAAACGCTATCAGATATTTTAAAGGAGGAGCATCATGGATATATTTCTTTGGATCAACGCCATCGCTTTTGTTGCTGTTGTCGCTTACGGCATTTATTTGTTTTCTTACGTCGTGGCAACAAGATACAAATACATTAAGATGGGAAAGAAACAAGATTTTGATTTAGCTTTAAAAAAGAGAATCAATAATATTTGGAAGATTGTCTTTGGACAATCAAAACTGTTAAAGGACATACGGTTTGGAACCGTGCACGTCATGATGTTCTACGGGTTTATCCTCGTACAATTTGGCGCGATTGACATGTTCATCCGCGGGTTGGCACCAGGCCATCATTTGCCTTTTGGTCCCGTGTATCCGGCTTTTACCATTTTCCAGGAATTCGTTACATTAATGATTCTTGTGGCCGTTGTCTGGGCTTTTTACCTGCGTTATGTTGAGAAATTGGTCCGTCTAAAACGGGGCTGGTTTGCTGGGCTTGTTTTGATTTTCATTGGAACGTTGATGTTGTCTGTCCTGTTCGGGAACGGAATGATGCTTGTCTGGCAAGATCAGGGGCTTATCTGGTCACAGCCGGTCGCAAGTGTTATCGCCTCAGTCTTTAGCTGGCTTCCGAACCCAGCAGCTATGGTGTTATTCTTTGTTTTCTGGTGGATCCATACCATCACCATTCTGGCGTTCCTGGTCTATGTACCGCAGTCCAAACACGCACACTTAATCGCTGCACCTATCAATGTGTTTTTAACCAAACTGAACCCTGGAAAATTAAAGACGATCAGCTTTGATATTGACGAGGACGCAGATGAAGAAGATATTTCGTTCGGGGTCGGTAAAGTAGAAGATTTTGATCAGCGGCAAATGGTTGATTTTTATGCTTGTGTGGAATGTGGCCGCTGTACAGATGTCTGTCCTGCCTCAGGTACCGGAAAAATGTTGTCTCCGATGGATATTATGGTGAAATTGCGGGACCATTTAAGTGAAAAAGGTGCTGCCGTTACAGGCCGTACAACTTGGGTTCCCGGCTATGCTTTTGAAGGAAAAGGGCCAAATAAATATGCGGCCATGGAACGGGAAGAAGCGACTACCTTCATGGATCAGGTGAACATGATTGGCGATGTGATTACCGAAGAAGAACTGGCCGGCTGTACGACCTGCCGTAATTGTGAAGATGCTTGTCCGGTTATGAACGAACATGTCGGGCAAATCATCGATATGCGCCGTTACTTAGTCATGACCGAAGGAAAAATGGATCCGGAAGCACAGCGCGCCGTGACGAATATTGAGCGTCAAGGGAATCCTTGGGGACTTTCGAAAAAAGACCGCATCAAATGGCGCGATGCTGATGAAGACGCTTATATTCCAACGATTAAAGAATTGAAGAAAGAAGAGAAAGACTTCGAATATTTATTCTGGGTCAGTTCCATGGGCTCTTTCGACAGCCGAAGCCAGAAAATTGCTTTAGCTTTCGCGAAATTGATGAATCAAGCTGGTGTCAGCTTTGCGATTTTAGGAAATAAAGAACAGAACTCCGGCGATACAGCCCGTCGTATTGGAAATGAATTTTTATTCCAGGATATTGCCGAGAAAAATATTAAAGAGTTTAATAAAAACGATATCACGAAAATCGTAACGATTGACCCGCATGCGTATAATATTTTCAAAAATGAATACCCTGATTTTGGATATGAAGCGGAAGAAGTGCTGCACCATACACAAATGCTCTACGATTTAGTCATGAAGGGTAAACTGGATCCAACTGGCCGCATTGAACAGCAGCTCAGCTACCACGATTCCTGCTACTTAGGACGCTATAACGGTGTGTATGATCCGCCAAGGGAGATCTTAAAAGCGATCCCGGGATTGACCTTAGTCGAACCGGACCGGACACGGGAAAACGGTATGTGCTGCGGAGCCGGCGGTGGACTCATGTGGACGGAAGAAACAACCGGAAACCGTATCAACGTCGCAAGAACCGAGCAGCTGCTTGAAGCTGAACCGACGATGATTTCCAGTGCCTGCCCATTCTGTCTCACGATGTTGAGTGACGGAACGAAAGCGAAAGAAGTGGAACAAGATGTCAGCACGATGGACGTTGCAGAAATTTTAGCACTGTCCGTATTTACAGAAGACGAAGAGCAATCCGCATAAATAAAAAAGCGTGAGAGAGACTCACGCTTTTTTATGACTTTTTGAATGAAAGAAAGGAAGACTTGCGATATTTCTCTGTAGTAGTGCTGGGAGAGGGAAGGATTTCTAAAGTTTCATTTCAGTATCCCGGCAAATGGGAAGCATCTTATTTTAGAACTGAGCGTTCGCTCGACACAAGAAAGCGATATCATATATAATAATAGTAATAATGAGTCGAAAGGGGAAGTTAATCATGGTTAAATCAGTCATTGTTGCAGGGAAGAGAACGCCTTTTGGAAAATTTGGGGGAGCAATGAAGTCCATTACAGCTGCAGAGTTAGGTGGAAAAGCGATGAAAGCAGCTGTCGAACAAGCAAAAGTTGCTCCTGAAGATATTGGGGAAGTTATTATGGGAAATGTCTTACAAGGCGGGCAAGGACAGCTTCCTTCCAGACAAGCTCAAAGAGAAGCAGGAATTCCTTGGGAAGTGAAGACGGAAACGATAAATAAAGTATGTGCGTCAGGACTTAGAAGCGTAACACTGGCTGATCAGGCCATTCGACTAGAAGAAGAGGATACTATTGTAGCAGGTGGAATGGAAAGTATGAGTAATGCACCATATGCTTTACCGGATGCGCGTTGGGGCCACCGTATGGGAGATAAAAAAGTGGTAGACTTAATGGTACATGACGGGCTGACTTGTTCGTTTCGTAATGTACATATGGGGACATATGGAAATAGTACAGCAGAAGAATATGGGTTAACACGTGAAGCACAGGATGAGTGGTCTTATCGCAGTCATCAAAGAGCTGCAGAAGCCATTGAAACAGGGGTGTTTAAAGAAGAAATAGCCCCAGTTGAGGTGCCGCAAAGAAAAGGTGATTCATTAATTGTCGATACTGATGAGGCCCCGCGTAAAGATACAACGATGGAAGTATTGGCTAAACTGCGTCCGGCGTTTGGTAAGGATGGAACAATCACCGCCGGAAATGCTCCGGGAGTGAACGACGGCGCTTGTGCCTTCGTCATGATGTCGGATGAAAAAGCACAAACAGAAGGAAAAGAAGTACTCGCAACCATCCTTGGTCACACTGCAGTCGGAGTAGAAGCGGAGAATTTTCCGAAGACACCGGGGATTGTCATTAATAAATTATTAGAAAAAACTGGGAAAACGAAAGAAGAAATAGATTTATTTGAAATTAATGAGGCTTTTGCTGCGGTTTCTTTAGCAAGCACTGAAATTGCCGGCCTTGACCCGGAGAAAATCAATGTCAACGGAGGAGCAGTAGCTTTAGGTCACCCTATTGGAGCCAGTGGAGCAAGGATTGTACTGACCTTAATTCATGAATTAAAAAGACGTGGCGGCGGACTTGGTATTGCTGCGATTTGCAGCGGTGGCGGGCAAGGAGACGCTCTTTTAATAGAAGTACCGAAATAGTTTGACAGAAATAAAGGTACTTAAAAATGATGCGAAGGAAGGGGCGTCAAAAATGAATGTTCAAAAAGTAATGGTAGCCGGTGCAGGACAAATGGGGGCAGGAATTGCTCAAGTTTGTGCGCAAGCAGGTTTTGCAGTATGGATGTATGATGTAAAAGAAGAAGCTTTAGACAACGGCAAAGCACTCATTACAAAGCTGCTCTCTCGTTCGGTAGAGAAGGAACGCATGACAGAGGAAGAAAAGTCAGCTGTATTAGATCGATTGACGATGACGACAGCTATAGAGGATGCCAACCAAGCAGATGTAGTTATTGAAGCTGTGGTTGAAAATATCGAGGTAAAAAAATCCGTCTTTCAACAATTGGATCAAGTAGCAAGCAAGGAAACGATATTAGCGACCAATACTTCTTCACTGCCTCTCACAGAAATTGCTGCTGTAACAAGTCGCCCGGAAAAAGTCATCGGTATGCATTTTATGAATCCGGTGCCGGTAATGAAATTAGTGGAAGTTATTCGTGCGATTCAAACGAGTGATGCGACGTATCAAACTATCGCTGACATGACAAAGCTTTTAAACAAAACATCTGTGGAATCGAATGATTTTCCCGGTTTTATTGCCAACCGTATTTTAATGCCGATGATTAATGAAGCTATTTTCACCGTACACGAAGGGGTCGCTTCTGTAGAAGACGTTGACACAGTCATGAAGTTGGGTATGAATCATCCGATGGGACCGCTCACTTTAGCTGATTTTATCGGACTGGATACATGTTTGTATATTATGGAAGTACTGTACGAAGGGTTTGGAGACAGTAAATATCGCCCTTGTCCTTTACTTAAGCAGTATGTTCAAGCAGGCTGGTACGGCAAGAAATCCGGTCGCGGCTTCTATACCTATTCATGAATCAAACACCAAGACGACAGGAGTGCACAGACAGTGGATTTTCATTTCTCGACAGAACAAGAAGCGTTTCGCAGCCAAGTACAGCAGGTTGCACGCCAAACAGTAACGAAAGAATTAAACAGTATCGACGCCGATGTGTTTCCTGAAAGGTCGATTCAAACAATGGCAGAACAAGGATTGTTAGGAATCCCTATTCCTTCAGCTTACCAAGGGTTAGGGAAGGATTACATTTCTTATATCATCGCTATTCATGAACTGTCAAAAGTGAGTGCTGCAGTCGGGGTTATTTTGTCTGTCCACACTTCCGTTGCGACAAACCCCATTTTACAATTCGGCACAGAAGAACAAAAAAGTCATTATATCCCCAAACTTGCCTCAGGTGATTATTTAGGTGCTTTTGCTTTAACGGAACCAAGTGCCGGATCAGATGCAGCAAAACTTAAATTGAAAGCGGACAAGCAAGGGGATGTCTACATATTGAACGGCAGCAAAGTTTTCATAACGAATGGAAGAGAAGCAGATACGTTCATCACGTTTGCTCGTACTGGTGAAGATAAAGGTGCGAAAGGGATTAGCGCCTTTATTATTGAGAAAGACACGCCCGGATTTTCCATAGGTAAAACGGAAGAAAAGATGGGGCTGCATGGAACAAGTACGGTGACCCTCCATTTTGATCATTGCAAGGTCCCTGTCAGTCAACGATTGGGTGAAGAAGGACGAGGGTTTCATATTGCAATGGCAAACTTAAATGGGGGGCGAATCGGTATCGCAGCTCAGGCGCTTGGTATTGCAGAAGCCGCTTATGAATACACAAGGGATTGGGCGCGTCAATTGGCGGAGAAAGACCAGGGAACTCTGTTTACGCTAGCGGATATGGCTACAAAAGTAGAAGCAGCCAAGTTAACGGTGTACAGGGCAGCTTCCCTTATGGAAAAAGAAGAAAAATGTATTCAGGAAGTATCGACTGCTAAGTTATTAGCGACTAAAACGGCACGGGAAATAACCATCGAGGCCATTCAGACAGTCGGATATACAGCAACTCGAAAAGGATCTCCGCTTGAGCGGTGTTTTCGAGACGCTAAAGTAACTGAAATTTATGAGGGCACGAGTGAGATACAAAAAATAGTTATAAGTAAACAATTAGCGCAACGCTAAAGGATTTAGCTGAAAAGGAGAGGAACAAAGTGGATTTTCAATTAAATGATGAACAAAAAATGCTGCAAAAAATGGTGCGTGATTTCTCCCTAAAAGAAGTGGAACCAACAGCGAAAGAGCGTGATGAGGAAGAACGATTTGACCGGGATATATTTGATCAGATGGCAGAACTTGGCTTAACAGGCATCCCATGGAGTGAAGAATACGGGGGGATCGGTTCCGATTTTTTAAGTTATGCGATTGCTGTAGAAGAACTGTCGCGTGTATGTGCCTCAACGGGCGTTACTCTGTCCGCTCACGTATCTTTAGCGAGCTGGCCGATTTATAAATACGGAAATGAAGAACAGAAAGAACACTTTTTAAAACGCTTGGCAGAAGGATCAGCTCTAGGAGCGTATGCTTTGTCAGAGCCGGGCGCCGGCAGTGATGTCGCTTCCATGAAAATGCAAGCAAAAAAAGAAGGCTCTGACTATGTGTTAAATGGAAATAAAGTATGGATTACCAACGGTGGTGTTGCAGATATCTACGTTGTTTTCGCAGCGACCGAGCCGGAGAAAAAGCATAAAGGGATTACAGCATTTATTGTCGAAAAAGGAACAGCAGGGTTTACTTTTGGCAAGAAAGAAGAAAAACTGGGCATTCGTTCTTCTCCGACAACGGAATTAATTTTCGAAAATTGCCGCGTACCTGAAGAAAATCGTTTAGGGGAAGAAGGAGACGGCTTTAAAATCGCTATGACTACCTTAGACGGAGGGCGCAGTGGAATTGCAGCACAAGCAGTCGGGATTGCTCAAGGTGCTTTAGATGCAGCAAGTGATTACGCAAAAGAACGCGAGCAGTTCGGCAAGCCAATCGCTCATAACCAAGGGATCTCATTTAAATTGGCAGATATGGCAACAGAAATCGAAGCTTCCCGTTTATTAACGTATCAGGCAGCTTGGCTTGAAAGCAATGATTTACCATACAGCAATGCTTCAGCTATGGCGAAATTATTCGCAGGGGACACTGCGATGCGCCAAACAGTAGAAGCGGTACAAGTTTTTGGAGGATACGGATTTACCAAAGACTACCCAGTAGAACGTTATATGCGTGATGCTAAAATCACGCAAATATATGAAGGAACGAATGAAGTGCAACGTTTGGTGATTGGGCGTTCCGTTACTAAATAAAGAGAAGAGGTGACACGCCGTTGCATCAACATGCTATTGTCTCTTCCGTGAAAAATGAAGAGCTGATTAAAAAAAGAAGAAATCAAATCGTACAGGGAGCAATGACGTTATTTAAACAGAAAGGGTTCCACCGGACAACGACAAGGGAAATTGCGAAACAATCAGGTTTTAGCATTGGGACACTGTATGAATATATTCGAGCAAAAGAAGATGTGCTTTATTTAGTTTATGAAGCGATTAATGATCATGTGCATCATCGGCTGCAGCAGATTATTCAGAAAGAAACACCTTCGATAGATACCTTAAAAAAGATTGTCGACCAGTATTATCGATTAATGGATGATATGCAGGATGAAGTAACCATCTTGTATCAAGAAGTGAAGTCGTTGGAAGCGGATATGAAAAGCGCAGTGTTAGATAGAGAGAGAGAAAAGGTGCTGATTTTTAAGCAGGCAATGAACGCTTGTTTACCGCATCCCTTAGAAGATAAAAAAATAGAATTGCTTGCGAATAATATTTTTGTGCAAGGGCATATGTGGGGATTCAGAAGATGGGTGTTATATAAAAACTTCTCATTGGATGATTACATCAATATGCAATTAAACTTATTATTTCAATCATTGCATTTAGAAGCTTAAAAAAGAGAGGGGCCTCTACCGGAAGAGGTCTCTCTTTTTTGTATATACTCAAAAAGATGCAGTGTTGCAATGCTTCGAGTAGAAAGAGAGGTGTGACGCTGCTTCATTTAGCTCGTTTGAATTAAAAAACATTTCTATGTATACTGCCTCGGAGAACAAATGAATAGTAATCGTAGAGATATGAATAAAAAACGGAAAAAGAGCAGAGTTTTAATGATGGTAACTACGAGCAAAATACAAGCAATAAAGACAGCAAGATGGGGAGCGGAAAACGATAAGGAATCAATATGTAAGAAGATTGCTTTCTAAAAAGATGAAAAAATTGTCACAAAACAAGTAAAAGACTAGACTTCTATAAAGAATCATGTATGATGATTTTCAGATACTTGATTTTTTAAAAAAAGAAGGATTATACTATACAAAAATATACCAAGTTTTTCATATAATTAGGAAAAGGAAGTGCAAGAAAATGGCTGTTAAAAATTATACCGACGAACAAATAAACAAGATGTCGATGATGGAACTGGCTAATTTAATTTTAACGGATAAAAAAGCAGAAATGAATTTCCTCGATTTATTTAACAGAGTTGCGGAAGTCAAAGGATTTACGGAAGTGCAAAAAGAAGATTTGTTAGCTCGTTTTTATACGGATATGAATGTCGACGGCCGATTCACAACGCTTGGCTCCAATGTATGGGGATTGAAGAGATGGTATCCGGTAGAACAGACGATTGAAAAATCTTTAGCGGAGAGCCGTAAACGAGATGCAGAAGAAAAAGCCTTACGAGACGAGTTTGCGCATGATGAGGATACGGATCGAGAAGATGAAGAGGACGAAGATGAAGAAAATGAAGAAAAAGAGTACCAGGAATACGATGATTTACAAATGGAAGAGGATGAAGACTAAAGCAAGGGACGCAGATTATAAGAAAAAGAGTTGCGGAGGGCAGGCTTTCTTTTCATCCTTTTAAATAAAAATGTTCGTTAGCCTGTGACTTATCTAAAAATGAAGCTTCCCAGGATTTATCTGAACGGGTCTCCTTGCAATCCAGCTATTACAGATGACAGCTTTTTACAGTTGGAGAATTTCTTGACAATACGATGGATAATAGGTAGAATTTTTATTGGGCTATACTATATTTATGATTCAACATGCGTTTCCCCTGAAGCGGGAAACGCATTTATTATTTTACAGACAAGGAAGTAGTAAACATGCTCATCACCAGTCCATAGAAGGCTTATACTCTATGAATTGGTGCATTTTACTAAAAAACTTTCCGAAAAAGCCAAGTGTTGATATAGAACATCAGCTCCCCATCAAACGAAGCTATAATTAAGGCTGATAAAATTAAGAATAAAGAAAGAGGGAACAACATTGACGAAGTATATTTTTGTGACAGGTGGAGTCGTGTCATCTTTAGGGAAAGGTATTACCGCAGCCTCATTAGGAAGACTGCTCAAGAATCGTGGTCTGAAAGTGACGCTGCAAAAATTTGATCCCTATATAAACGTTGATCCGGGAACGATGAGCCCCTATCAACATGGAGAAGTCTTTGTGACAGAAGATGGGGCTGAAACAGATCTTGATTTAGGACATTATGAACGTTTTATTGATATCAATTTAAATAAATTCAGCAATATTACAACAGGAAAAGTCTATTCAAGTGTGATTCGTAAAGAGCGCAGCGGCGTTTATAATGGAGCGACTGTGCAAGTCATCCCTCATATTACAAATGAAATTAAAGAACAAGTATATAAAGCGGGAGAAGCAACTGACTCTGATGTCGTCATCACTGAAATCGGCGGCACGGTTGGAGATATTGAGTCCCTTCCTTATCTAGAAGCCATTCGGCAAATAAAAAGTGAAATCGGCAGAGATAATGTGATGTATATTCATTGTACGTTGGTGCCTTATATTAAAGCAGCTGGTGAAATTAAGACAAAGCCAACCCAGCATAGTGTTAAGGAATTGCGTTCGTTAGGAATTCAACCGGACTCGATTATTCTGCGTTCTGAATTGCCTATCAGTGAAGAGAATAAAGAAAAGATTGCTTTATTCTGTGATACAGATAAAAAAGCAGTGATTGAAATGCTCGATGCAGATACGTTATATCATGTACCTATTTCTTTACAGGAGCAGCATTTCGACGATTTAGTTTGTGACCATCTGCACTTACCACAGACAGAGGCAAAGATGGATGAATGGAAAGAATTGATCCATAAAGTCCGACATCTGAGCCGAACTATTCATATTGGCTTGGTAGGAAAATACGTCGAATTGCCTGATGCTTACTTATCTCTTGTCGAAGCATTAAAACATGCGGGCTATGACTATGATTCATCCGTTAAAATCCATTGGATAAACTCCGAAAGCTTGGAAGAAGCAACCATCCACGAGGAGTTAGCACATGTTGACGGTATTCTTGTGCCTGGCGGGTTTGGTTCGCGAGGCATGGACGGTAAAATAGTTGCTATTCAACACGCCCGTAAATATAATATTCCCTTCTTTGGAGTTTGTCTGGGATTGCAGCTGGCAGCAGTGGAAATTGCTCGAAATGAACTGGGTTTGACAGAAGCGGATACACAAGAAGCGAACGAAGCGGCTGTCCATCCGATTGTTTGCTCGATCAAGGGAATGGAAGCCAATGGCGAAAATGGCATTGGGGAGAAATTACGTCTGGGAGCATATCCGATTGAATTAGTCGAAGGAACCAAAACACAAAAAGCCTACCAAACTCTGGAAACTTCAGAAAGACACCGGAATCGGTATGAAATTAATACAGACTACGCGGAACAATTGAAGGAAAAAGGATTGATTGTGTCTGCCTATGGGGAAGATGAAAGCATTAAAGTAATGGAGCTGGAAAACCACCCATGGTTTGTAGCCTGTCAATTTCATCCGGAGTTTGGCTCCAGACCGACTAATTCTCATCCATTAATCGCCGGTTTTATAGGAACGATTGCCAATCAAAAATAAAAGATTATCGATTTTCGGCCGGACGCTTGAAATTTTATTTGATTTCCAGTGTGCTTCTTGTTGCACATGAACGTTGTAGTTGGTATTCTATTCATATATATATCGTACTTCAAACAAAGGGAGAGGGTTTCGTGCCATTAGTTTCAATGAAAGAGATGTTAATTCATGCCAAAGAAAATCATTATGCTGTAGGACAGTTCAATGTAAATAATTTAGAATATGCGCAGGCTATTCTTCAAGCTGCCGAAGAAGAGAACTCTCCGGTGATTCTGGGAGCTTCAGAAGGTGCGGCTCGTTATGTCGGCGGTTTTAAGGTCATTGTAAAGATGGTAGAAGCTCTTATGGAAGAATATAAAACAACGGTTCCTGTGGCTATTCACTTAGACCATGGTTCTAGTTTCGAAAAATGTGCGGAAGCCATCCATGCAGGCTTCACTTCCGTCATGATTGATGCATCAACGAAACCGATTGAAGAAAACATTGCCCTGACTGGAAAAGTAGTGGAGCTTGCTCATCTTCACGGTGTGTCGGTGGAAGCAGAATTGGGAACAGTCGGCGGACAAGAAGACGACATCATTGCTGATGGTGTAATTTATGCGGACCCTAAAGAATGTTTAAAATTAGTAGAGGCAACTGAAATTGACTGTTTAGCACCAGCACTTGGTTCGGTGCATGGCCCTTATAAAGGGGAGCCGAATTTAGGCTTTAAAGAAATGGAAGAAATATCTGAAACAATTGATTTGCCATTAGTGCTGCACGGTGGCACCGGAATACCAATTGAAGATGTGCAACGCTCGATCTCCCTGGGTTCAGCGAAAATTAATGTGAATACAGAAAATCAAATCGCACAAACAAAGGCGATTCGAGAAGCTTTGCAGGAAAATACAGAAGTATATGACCCGCGGAAATACATGGGTCCAGGGCGCGAAGCAATAAAAGCAACGGTCATTGAAAAAATGCGGGAATTTGGCTCTTCTCAAAAGGCGTAACGGTTATCACCAACGCCTTTTTCCCTTTTATAAACGACGGAGTTTTAAAAAATAGAAAATGGTACGTAACTATAAAATAAAAGGAGAATATACAATGAAATTCTTTATTGATACAGCGAACGTAGATGATATTCGTGCAGCAAATGAACTGGGCATTTTAGCAGGTGTGACGACAAACCCTTCTCTTATTGCCAAAGAGGGTGCGGATTTTCATGATCGTTTACGGGAAATTACGAATGAAGTCACCAGTTCGGTAAGTGCAGAGGTTATTTCAGAAGATGCAGAAGGGATGATTCGGGAAGGCAAGGAATTAGCAGCGATTGCTTCAAATATAACCGTGAAAATTCCGATGACTTTAGAAGGCTTAAAAGCAGTGAAAGCATTAGCCGATTTAGATATTGAAACGAACGTAACCCTTATTTTTAACGCAAATCAAGCGCTTTTAGCAGCTAGAGCCGGAGCATCGTATGTTTCTCCATTTCTTGGAAGACTAGACGATATTGGACATGACGGGATGGATTTAATTCAAACAATTTCAGATATTTTTGATAAATCCGGTATCCAAACGGAAATTATTGCTGCCTCAATTCGCCATCCATTGCATGTAACGGACGCGGCGCTTCGCGGAGCGCATATTGCGACGATTCCTTTCAAAGTATTAGGTCAGCTGGTAAAACATCCATTAACAGACCAAGGTATAGAGAAATTCTTAAATGATTGGAACAATGCTCAAGGTTAATTCACTAATTCCCGGGAACAGCGATATTATCGAAACGAGGGTAAAAGATGGAGAAAATCATAATTGAAGGTGGCAATTTGCTGGAAGGGACTGTGCGGATGAACGGAGCTAAAAACAGTGCAGTAGCACTTCTTCCCGCGACTCTTCTTGCAGATTCGTCAGTAACAATCGAAGGGCTGCCTCAAATTTCCGATGTAGATACATTAATGAATATTTTATCAGATATAGGGGCGGAAGTGGCAGAGGATTCTGCAAATCAACAACTGAGTATCGATCCGTCTGACGTGGAGTCTATCCCGCTTCCAAATGGGAAGGTGAAACAATTACGCGCCTCTTATTATTTCATGGGAGCAATGCTCGGTAAATTTAAGCGGGCTGCGATTGGCCTGCCGGGCGGCTGTTACCTAGGCCCCCGTCCGATTGATCAGCACATCAAAGGGTTTGAGGCTTTAGGAGCTAAAGTAACAAATGACCAAGGTGCTATTTATTTACACGCGGAGGAGCTAAAAGGAGCGCGTATTTATTTAGATGTCGTGAGTGTCGGCGCAACCATTAATATCATGTTGGCTGCTGTTAAAGCAAAAGGAAAAACAACTATCGAAAACGCGGCAAAAGAGCCTGAGATTATTGATGTAGCTACGATGCTCTCAAGTATGGGGGCCAATATAAAAGGGGTCGGCACAGATGTTATCCGAATAGAAGGCGTGGAAGAACTGCATGGCTGCTTACATACGATTATTCCTGACCGTATTGAAGCCGGAACATATATTATTGCGGCAGCGGCACAAGGAAAAAAAGTTTTAATTGATAATGTCATTCCTGAACATTTAGAGTCTCTTTTAGCTAAATTACGTGAGATGGGTGTGGGAATTGAAAGCAAAGATGACCAATTATTAATTACATCGAGAGAGAAATTAAACTCTGTCGATATTAAAACATTAGTATACCCAGGTTTTCCGACGGATTTGCAACAGCCTTTTACGTCTCTCTTAACGAAAACAACAGGAGCGAGTGTTATTACAGATACAATCTATTCTGCACGACTGAAGCATATTGATGAACTGCGGCGCATGAACGCTAAAGTAAAAGTGGAAGGCGGTGCAGCAATCGTTTCAGGCCCTGTTTCGTTAGAAGGGGCTCGTGTAACAGCTTCCGATTTAAGAGCGGGAGCAGCGTTAGTCATTGCTGGTTTGATGGCAAATGGCAGAACAGAAATTTCCGGCGTGGAGCATATTCAACGCGGTTATGAACAAATGGTTGATAAACTTCAAGCACTGGGAGCAAATATACGCTTAGTAGAGACAGCTGATAAAACAGCGCAAGTCAGTAATCAAGAAAGAAAATAGTCATTCAAAGGGGAGGAAACGAAGTGGAAAGAAGCTTATCTATGGAACTTGTACGAGTAACAGAAGCAGCAGCCCTTGCCTCTGCCAGATGGATGGGACGCGGAAAGAAAAATGAAGCAGATGATGCTGCAACATCAGCAATGCGCACGGTGTTTGACACGGTTCCAATGCAAGGAACTGTAGTCATTGGCGAAGGAGAAATTGATGATGCACCAATGCTTTATATTGGAGAAGAACTTGGGGCCGATGGTGGCGGTCCAGTCGTAGATGTTGCGGTAGACCCGCTGGAAGGCACTAATATTGTTGCTAGTGGAACGTGGAACGCATTATCAGTTCTCGCTATTGCAGACGGCGGCAATTTGCTTCATGCGCCGGATATGTATATGGAAAAAATTGCAGTCGGTCCGGAATCAGTTGGCAAGATAGATATTAATGCAAGTACAAAAGAAAACTTGGAAGCCGTTGCAAAAGCTAAAAAGAAAGATTTAGAAGACATCGTCGCCATTGTACTTGATCGTCCTCGTCACAAACAGTTAATTGAGGAAATTCGTGCGACAGGAGCACGTATTAAATTAATACCGGACGGCGATGTAGCTGCGGCGATCAACACAGCTTTCGATGAGACGGGAGTCGATATCCTTTTTGGTATCGGAGGTGCACCGGAAGGAGTGCTAGCTGCAGTTGCTTTAAAATGTTTGGGCGGTGAAATTCAAGGCAAACTGAAACCGGAAAATGATGATGAAGTAGCCCGCTGCAAAACAATGGGAATTCCTGATATTGAACGTGTCTTTTTAATGGAAGATTTTGTGACCGGTGATGATGCTATTTTTGCAGCGACTGGCGTCACAGATGGTGAATTATTAAAAGGGGTTCAGTTTAAAGGGAAAAATGCAACGACTCAGACAGTGGTGATGCGTGCTAAGAGTGGCACTATCCGTTTCGTAGATGGCCAGCACAGTTTAGAGAAAAAGCCAAACCTTGTCGTTGAAAATTAAAATACGCATTAGGGAAATTCACGTGTCCAGTTGATTTAACAGGAATCCAGCGGTATGATAGGAGTATAGTACAGAATGATCCATAAACTCTGTTATTTCTATCATACTCTTTGTTCCTATTCCTCTCCTTCATCCAATTTGATTTAACAACTTTACTACTTCTCTCAACGAATGCTTTATCCAAACTTTATTCCTATTACTAATAAAGTAAACATAAATATAGAACAGGTGTGGTGCAAAAGTGTCTGATATGACAATTACTCGGCTTTCCGAGTTGAACTTAAAAGAATTATACGAAATGGCACGGGAATATAAAGTATCTTATTATGCAAAATTGACAAAAAAAGAATTAATTTTTGCTATTTTAAAAGCACAGGCGGAAAAAGACGGCTTCCTGTTTATGGATGGTATATTAGAAATTATATCTTCCGAAGGTTTTGGATTTCTTCGGCCGATTAATTATTCCCCCAGTGCGGAAGATATTTACATTTCAGCTTCCCAAATTCGTCGCTTCGATTTAAGAAATGGAGATAAAGTTTCGGGGAAAGTCCGGCCGCCAAAGGAAAACGAAAGGTATTACGGACTTTTGCATGTTGATGCGGTGAATGGTGATAATCCGGAATCAGCTAAACAACGTGTTCACTTTCCAGCTTTAACGGCGCTTTATCCGGACCGGTTTATGAAGTTGGAAAAAGAGCAAAAAAAATTATCAACCAGAATTATTGATTTAATGACACCAGTTGGGTTTGGGCAAAGAGGGATGATTGTTGCCCCGCCTAAAGCTGGAAAAACGATGCTGCTAAAACAGATAGCAAATAGTATATCGACGAATCATCCAGAAGCGAAATTGATTATTTTATTAGTCGATGAACGCCCGGAAGAAGTAACAGATATAGAACGGTCTGTGCATGAAGACGTAGACGTAGTCAGTTCTACGTTTGATGAAGTGCCGGAGAATCATATTAAAGTGTCAGAGCTTGTTTTAGAACGCTCCATGCGCCTGGTAGAACATAAACAAGACGTCATTGTCCTAATGGATAGTATTACACGTTTAGCCAGAGCTTATAACCTCGTTATCCCGCCCAGTGGCCGAACGCTTTCCGGAGGGATTGACCCTGCGGCATTTCACCGGCCAAAGCGCTTCTTTGGCGCAGCCCGTAACATTGAAGAAGGTGGCAGTATGACCGTTTTGGCGACGGCGCTAATCGATACAGGGTCTCGAATGGACGATGTGATTTATGAAGAATTTAAAGGAACAGGAAATATGGAATTACATTTGGATCGTTCGCTGGCGGAAAGAAGAATCTTTCCATCCATTGATATTTTACGTTCTGGAACAAGAAAGGAAGAACTGCTTGTTTCGAAAGACCAGTTAGAGAAGATGTGGACGATTCGAAAAACAATGCAGGACTCGCAAGATTTTACAGATCGTTTTATTCGCCGCATGCGCAATACAAAATCCAATGCGGAGTTTTTGGAGATGATGGAGAAAGAGCTAAAAACAAAACGTTCAAAAAATTAACGAAAATCGAGTGGCATCCTTGCAATTGAAAAGGGATGCTGATATAATAAAATTTCGTGAGGTTCGTTACGTTATGAAACAAAAGATATATTATGATAAAAGAGGTGGAACAAATGAAACAAGAATTACATCCAGACTATCAAAAAGTAATCTTCTTGGATACAAGTTCAGATTATAAATTTTTAAGTGGTTCAACACAAACGTCTGAAGAAACAATGGAATGGGAAGATGGCAACAGTTACCCGGTTATCCGTGTGGAAATCAGTTCGGAATCTCATCCGTTTTACACTGGTAAGCAAAAGGCCGACCGTGTTGGCGGACGCGTGGACCGTTTCAAGAAGAAATACAATATGAAATAAACATACAATAGTATGCAGATAAATCAGGCAGCCACATTGCCTGATTTTTTATTTTGTAAATAAGATAGTTGTCGCTCTGATTCCTGTATAAGTGTAATAAGAAGGTCCTAACGTTACATCTTTAGTAAATGCCAGGCTTTTTATTCAGAAATTACGCTCTTCCTTTCAATTTAGACAACAGGACGACGGAAATCTAATCATTTAACCATATCAATCCTCCCAAAAGAGCATTTAGCTGCCACGTTTAAATAAAAGGAATAGAGAATAAATAATAGAGAGTTTCTAGCCATTATTTAATGATATACTAATACTTGAACATATCATAGCGTATATTACGTGACAGAAAAAATAGACAAATGCGAAATAAAGGTCAGATTTTCTAATCAAAGAGAAATTATGTATAATATAAAGTAGACAGGGACAGAATAGATGAGGTGAAAGCATGTTAGAACGATTACAATCTTTAGAAGATCGCTATAACACTTTAAATGAAAAGTTGAGTGATCCGGATGTCGTCAGTGACCCGGATAAATTACGCGATTATTCCAAAGAACAATCTGATTTAGAAAATACTGTTGTAGTATATCAGCAATACAAGCAAGCGCAAACAGAACTGGAAGAAGCACAAGGCATGTTAGAAGATGATTTAGACGAAGAGATGGCGGAAATGACCAGACTGGAAATTGACGATTTGAAAGAGAAAATTGAAAACTTAGAAGAAGAGCTGAAGGTTCTCCTGCTTCCGAAAGACCCAAACGATGAACGAAATGTTATTATGGAAATACGGGCTGCGGCAGGTGGTGACGAAGCTGCCCTATTTGCGGGTGATTTATTCCGGATGTACTCCCGGTACGCAGAAGCAAAACATTGGCGAATAGAAATTATTGAAGCGACCACTACTGGAGTCGGCGGCTATAAAGAAATTATTTTTATGATTCACGGGAAAGGCGCATTTTCCCGGTTGAAATTTGAAAATGGGGCCCACCGTGTACAACGCGTGCCGGAAACAGAAGGGGGCGGTCGTGTGCATACTTCAACAGCCACGGTAGCTGTCTTGCCGGAAGCGCAGGATGTGGAAGTGGAATTGAATGAAAATGACATTCGAATTGATCGTTTTGCCTCCAGCGGGCCAGGCGGACAAAGTGTCAATACAACCATGTCAGCTGTTCGGCTTACCCATGAACCAACCGGGATTATTGTTTCGTGTCAAGATGAGAAATCACAAATTAAAAACAAAGAAAAAGCGATGCGAGTCTTGCGCGCACGGCTCTACGATAAGTATCAGCAGGAAGCACAAGCCGAATATGACGAATCCAGAAAAACAGCTGTCGGTTCCGGGGATCGTTCCGAACGGATTCGTACGTATAACTTTCCGCAAAACCGTGTGACAGACCATCGTATAACATTAACCATCCAGAAGCTGGATCAGATTATAGAAGGGAAGTTAGATGAGTTTGTAGAAGCGCTTCTTTTAGACGATCAAACGAAAAAATTAGAGCAAATAGGGGAATAAAATGAATGATTCACAGCCAATGAAGCAGTATGAAGTCCTCCGCTGGGCTTCTTCTTTTTTGGAAAAACATGGGCGCGAATCCTCAAGCGCTGCTATATTATTACAACACCATTTGCAAGTAACACCCGCTAGTTTTTACCTTCATATGCGAGAGGATATTGAGAAAAAAATATGGCATGCATTTGAGAAAGATATTAAAAAACATGCGGAAACCGGTATTCCTGTCCAGCATTTAATCGGAAAAGCTCCTTTTTTTGGCCGGGATTTTATTGTAAACGAAGATGTATTAATCCCCCGCTTCGATACAGAGGTTTTAATAGAAAAGATAATAGCCTGCTTAGAAGTACAAGAGGATTTATCGCACTTTACGCTGGTAGATGTCGGTACAGGGAGCGGCATTATCGCCATTACCCTGAAATTAGCCTTTCCGATGATAAACGTTTATGCGACAGATATATCTGAAAAAGCTCTCGAAGTTGCAAAAAAGAATGCCCGTATCTATGAGACAGATATTGAGTGGTTGCAAGGAAATTTCTTAGAACCTTTTCTCAATCAGCAATTAGACGCCAACCTCATCGTATCTAACCCGCCATATATCGATCGAAATGATATCGAAAGCTTACAGGATACGGTGAAAGATTATGACCCGGAGCTGGCACTCTATGCGGAAAATTATGGTTTACAAGCATATCAGACAATTATTGAGCAGACCTTACAGCTAAACCGGCATGCGCTGCAATATCTTTTTTTCGAGATAGGTTACCTTCAAGCAGAAGCTGTCACCTCTATTATTCGAACTGCCTATCCTTCAAGTGATTATACAGTCTTACAGGATTTAGGAGGGCAGAATCGTGTGATTTCGGCCAATATATAAGCTATATAGAATGAACAGTGCATTTGCTTTTGCTGGCGGAGGAGTGAGAGCGACAGAGCGGAGAAAGGAAGAGTATGATGGAAACCAAACGACTTGATTACCACCGGGATATGGAAGAAACCATTCAAACGACGGTTGACTATTGGAAAAAAGGAGAAGTAGTCGCTTTTCCAACTGAAACAGTGTATGGGTTAGGAGCAGATGCGACAAATGCAGCAGCTGTCAGCAAAATTTTTCGAGCGAAAGAGCGTCCGGAAGATAACCCATTAATTATTCATATAGCAGGAAAAGAACAACTCCACTCGTTAACAGATGGGTATCCTGCTTATGTGGACCAGCTGATAGAATCTTTTTCCCCTGGACCGATTACGTATGTACTGAAAAGCAGTCCTCGTATTGCAGAAAACGTTAGAGGCGGACTTCGCACAGTCGGGATTCGTATCCCTTCTCACCCAGTGGCTCACAAATTATTAGCAGCTTCTGAAATTCCAATCGCTGCCCCTAGTGCGAATCGTTCTGGAAAGCCCAGTCCAACGACAGCACAGCATGTATTAGAAGATTTAACAGGAAAAATTCCTGCTGTTGTAGACGGCGGATCTGCAAATGTAGGTGTAGAATCTACCGTAGTTGATTGTACGGGAGAGCAGCCTGTTATTTTGCGTCTCGGGAAAATAACAAAGCAGGATATCGAACAAATCATACCTGTCGCAGAAATAGCGGAAGGGCAGCACATAGACGCACCGAAATCTCCAGGCGTCAAGTACCGTCATTATATGCCTGAAGTACCACTGATCTTGGCACTTCGAGATGAAGTGGAAACGATACGTAAACACCAGCTTGCAGGGGAAAAAGTTGGTGTATTGACGATGGACGCTGCTTCAGATAACTTGGGGGATAAAGTATTCCTGCTTGGGAAATCAAAAGAAGAGATTGCTGCTCAATTATATCGATCCCTTAGAGACATGAGACAAACAGATGTGGATGTAGTGATTGCTATTGGTTTAAATAAAATAACTGCAGGAGAAGCAGTGATGGATCGACTCAAAAAAGCCGCCTCACTCATTGTGGAGTAGTATTCGGTTATAAAGTAAACTAATTCTAATAAACTGTTTATCGTTGTGGGAAATAAAAAGGAGTACAAAAATGAAGATTTTACTTATATGTACAGGGAATACATGCAGAAGTCCTATGGCGGAAGCTCTGCTCAATTATGATGCGCCCCAAGCAGAGGTGAAGTCGGCTGGCATATTCGCTGCGGATGGCGCACCGGCCAATCCGCAAACTCAAAAAGTTTTAGAGGAAATAGATGTCCCCCTTACTCATACGGCTCAACAAGTGACAACTGAATTATTAGAGTGGGCGGATATCGTATTAACGATGACGATGTCCCATAAGAGCATGCTAGCAAGACAATTCCCTGGATTTCAACATAAAATAATACCGCTTATTCAATATGCTGAAGAAGGAAAGGATGCAGGAGAAATAGATATCCAGGATCCCTTTGGTCAATCCACGGATGTGTACCGGAAAACGCGAGATGAGTTAACTAATTATATAAAGAAAATAAAAAAGAAAATCGAATAGAAGAAGGTACTTGTGAACAATCGCCATCGTTTTGGTTCACGAAAAAGATAGTATGATTCATGAAGACTTTGGTTCGGAGTGCTTAGCAACACAAGGAAATATAAAACGAAAGTTTATGTACTGGTTTCGCAAATACTAAAGGGATATGTGATTCTTTCCGGGAAGTAGCACAGGAACAAAAGAACATCATGCAAAAAATGGAGGATTTGTCTAAAAGTTCAGCAACAAAATCAAGTGATTTAGACAAACAAATGAAACAATTTAGTGTATAATATAAGTAGGAACATCAGCCAGCAGAGAAAAAGATAACAGATATGGAAAACATATCCTATTTTCCAGCTGGCTTTTTTCAATGACTGGAATAACTCTGTTTTAAATGTACATTTTAAAATATAATATAAGTATTCCAAAATAAGGTTTAATCGTGTGCAAATTCCTGAAAAGAAGCTGGACAGAATCCCAAGAATGATTAAAAAAATAATAATTATACTAAGAAAAGGGGTTATTAAAAATGAAAATAATTTTATCAGGCGATCATGCTGGCGTGAATTTGCGTAATGAAGTGAAGACAGTATTGGACGACTTAGGGTTTGAATATGAAGATGCAGGAGCGGACGGCTCTTGCTCAGTGGATTATCCGGATTATGCTTTCGAGCCTGCTGAGCGTCTTGCCAAAGGCGAATTTGACCGTGGCATTTTTATCTGTGGTACGGGCGTTGGAATTAGTATTTCAGCAAATAAAGTTAAAGGGATTCGCTGTGCCCTGGCGCATGATGTTTTTTCTGCAAAAGCGACCAGAAAGCATAATAATGCAAATGCTCTAGCTATGGGGGAACGAGTGATTGGAGCAGGACATGCAAATGAGATTGTACGCGCTTTTTTGACAACGGAATTTGAAGGCGGGCGTCATGAAAAACGTGTGAATAAAATAGCGGATTATGAAGAAGCATAAGCGTAAATAAGCAAAGTGGGATATGGTGGTTAACCAGTAAGGCTGCGTTCTAAAGGTCATAAAAGGTCCAGAAAACTTGTAATCATGCCATTTCAACAGTGGAAAGTAAGCTGTTGAAATGGCAAAGGGCAAAGGTTCCTTTTTAAGAGATTTTTTGAGCGCTTTAGTCACGTTTCAATTTCAAGGAGGTTTTTCCAATGACTGCTTTTTTAGACAAAGTGAAAACCGATGCCGAACAAATTGTTTCGGAATGGCTTGGAACAGATTATTTAAATGAAGACGATGTTTTTGTCATAGGTTGTTCAACAAGTGAAGTGATAGGGGAGCATATTGGGACAGCCGGAAGTGAAGAAGTAGCAGAAGTTTTATATACTGCTTTACAGAAGCTGCGCGAAGAAAAAGGAGTGCACTTGGTGTTTCAAGGTTGTGAACATATTAACCGGGGGCTCATCATGGAAGAACGTACACGAAAAATGCTGGGCCTTCCCCCTGTGACAGTTGTACCTCATCCAAAAGCTGGCGGCTCGATGGCTTCCTATGTGTATAAACAAATGCAAGCACCGACTGTGGTGGAGA
Organism: Pseudogracilibacillus sp.; assembly: GCA_035301305.1. GTDB lineage: Bacteria > Bacillota > Bacilli > Bacillales > Amphibacillaceae > Pseudogracilibacillus. The sequence goes on along the minus strand of DATGUO010000053.1, from coordinate 283 downwards.
ATGTAACTGCAGATGCAGGACTCGATATAGGTGATACGCTGATTGGTATGCATTTAAAACCTGTGGCTGTCCCGCTGCGTTTTGACCGGACCAGTATAGGAAACGCTCATGTTACAGGTGCAAGGACGCGGCCGAAATTGATTGGCGGCGAACGGGCCATTTATAAATAAATGATAGAATCTTTTGTGTAATGCGATAGAATGCTTTATGATAGACCATATAAGATAGCATTAGGGAGGCACGGATAATCAATGGACCATTTAAAACAGAATGACAAAGCATT
>DATGUO010000052.1:0-2361 GCA_035301305.1 Pseudogracilibacillus sp. | reverse complement strand
GTATCAATAACAACAATTTCATTCTCTGACCTCTCAACTACCTCCGCAAATGCTCGAAAAACTGCAATTTCTTCAGTACAAGGGGACTCTAAATCCTCTTTCAAATAAGCTAATCCTTCTTCATCCTGATCTTTTCCTGCTTGCTCCAGAACCTCTTGCTTGTATTTCTCAACTTCCTTTTCTGGATCGACACTGCTGATAGTAAGATTTTCTTTCTTACTGTTATCTTTAAAAATGTAATCCAAATGTGCTGCTGGATCGGTAGTTGTCAAATGAACTTTCTTTCCCTTTTCAGTAAGTCCGACTGCAATCGCAGAAGCAATGGATGTTTTACCGACGCCACCTTTTCCCATTGTGAAAATAACACGTGTATTTCTAGTGGTAAAATCGTCAACGAGATCATTTAACTTTGACAATTGAATAAGCTCGGTATTATTGCTAACTTCTTCCGTTTCAACAAACGGATTGTTACTAACTAATTTGCGCAGACTATCGATACCCGTCAGTGAATAGGAAACATACGGTAATGATAATGTTTTAAGCTGTTTTAATTCTTCTGGCATTTTATTTAAAGCATATTGCTGACGTTCATAAAAAGCTATTGATACTTTATCATCTTGCATATGAGATTGAAGGAGCCCATTTATGATTAACATTTGATTTTGCACACCGATATTTCTTAGCTCCCGAGAAGCGCGATTCGCTTCAATCAGTGATGACTCCTCTGGTCGCGCAATCAGCATCAGTGTTGTCTTTTCACGATCAGAAAGCGACTGTACAGCTTTGCGATACATATCTTTTTTGTCTCCAAGACCTGATAAAGGGCCTAAACAAGAAGCGCCATGTGTTCCTTCATCTAAAAAACCAGTCCAAGCAGTCGGTAATGATAATAAACGAAGTGTATGGCCAGTAGGTGCTGTATCAAATAACACATGATCATACTGATTTAAAATATTGTCATCTGCTAATAGATGTGAAAACTCATCAAATGCCGCAATCTCTACTGTACATGCTCCTGAAAGCTGTTCTTCCATCTGATTAACAACAGAATCAGGTAGTTTGTTACGATACGGGCCTATCGTTTTTTCCCGATAAGCTCTCGCAGATTCTTCTGGATCAATATTAGATGCAAACAAATTTTTCACACTCGGAATTTCAACTGGTTCACTAGATAGTTCGACATTGAACACATCCTGCAGATTAGAAGCCGGGTCTGTGCTGACAAGAAGTACTTTTTTTCCTTGATCTGCCAGTGCCACGGCTGTCGCACAGGCTGTGGATGTTTTACCAACACCACCTTTTCCAGTAAAGAATAAAAATGGTGTATGCACATTCTCTTTAGGTTTGAAAATTGTATACATTGATGTTTACCCCTCTCTCAATTTATAAATTAATATCAATTTCCACACGTGTTTGCGGTTTATCTTTTAGTTCGCTTGTGTCAATTTGTAACCAGGTGGATAGTTCTTCATTGCTTGGATAGCTAAATTTCTTTACGATTTTTCCATTTAATATAGTTACAGGCAGTACATCGGCGCCTTTTTCATTAAGAATATGATTAACTTTTTTGTTTTCAATAAATTCACTAGGGTCATTCGCAAGATTATATCTTGTAACATCGACCCCTCTTTTTTCCAAGGAATAAACTGCTGATGCAATGCGGGTCAAATCTGGATCTACTCCCGGTCCACAGACACCTGTAGAACAACACATTGCAGGATCAAAAATTTCTAATTTATTCATACTTAACCCTCCATAATTAAATAAGTATATGCTTATATTGATATTCGAAAGTAAGCCAGAAGGTGCTAAATTCTCCTGGCTTTTTTTTATTCTCCCGTTTCTGCAAAACGCTTTATTCTCTCACCAATTTCATCACGTACACGTTGAAATACAGACCACTCTTTTCCGGCCGGATCGTCAAATCCCCAATGTTCTCGCTTCACATGTGGAGGTGTCATCGGACATTTATCAGCTGCATCCCCGCAAAGCGTCACAGCCAGTGTGGCATTATTCAAAACATCTGAATCAATAATATCTGAGGTTTGATTAGAAATATCAACATCAACTTCATTCATTGCTTTAATTGCGTTTGGGTTTACGCCATGTGCTTCGATGCCCGCACTTTTAACCTCCCACTCGTCCCCGAGATAATGCTTTGCCCATCCTTCAGCCATTTGACTTCTGCAGGAATTACCAGTACATAAGAAATAGATTATTTTTTTAGACATTTGCTTGATCTCCTTTTATATAATTAATGTGATGTACAGTCCAAGTAACGTAATGAAAAGAATCGGAATGGTTAAAACGATCCCTGTTTTAAAATAAGTTCCCCACGAAATTTTAATTCCTTTTTGAGAT
>DATGUO010000051.1:0-6446 GCA_035301305.1 Pseudogracilibacillus sp. | reverse complement strand
GGGTTTAAATAGCTCTTACATTATTCACTCACCATGAGCATAAAAATAATAAAAAAACGGCCCCAAATAATAAGGCTTCACATCAAACGTACTTACTTTTTTACTCTTTAGCGATTGTCCACTTTCTTGACAGAAGACCAGAATTGAGACCCAACAGTCAGAAGTTCATACTTTTCGGTCTCGTTTCGGTCAAAATCGGGACCCAAAACTGCAATTTCTAACATCCCTGTCTCGTTCTGAGTAAAATCGAGACTCAAAAACATGATTTTTCCTTTCTCAGTCTCATTTCAAGCATCATCAAGGCTCGACTTAAAAAGAAATGAGTTCTAACTTTTCAGTCCTGTTTTGTATTGCACTTATAATCACATGTCGTAATTCTTTCTCTCAATTATTTAAAATATCCACAAAATTGATAATGTATACACAAGCAGTGGATAAGTCTGTGAATACATTTGTTCGCATGTCTATATGCAGTCGTGTTTTATGAGTAAAATCAATATAAGAGGGTATGTACGTTCACATGTGCATAAAACTGTGTACAGTACTTGTGAACAAACCTGTGAATAGCTTTAATTTTTCCATTCCTCTTTTAACATGCCGTAAACACAGTGATCCACATAATAATCATAAAGCCATTCTGCCTGACGCAAGCGTCCTTCATATTGAAAACCGAGACGCTCTGGAATACGAGCGCTCGCTTTGTTGGAGGCTGCTGTACGAATATCGATGCGATGAAGCCGGTAATAAGAAAATCCATATGAAATTAATGCTTGAACCGCACGAGTCATAATTCCCTTTCCTTGCTCACCCTGATGGAGCCAGTACCCAATAAACCCAATTTTATTTTTAAAATCAAGGGCGTTAAATCCAACGACGCCGACTAAACGATCTTCGTAGAAAACGCCCATAGTGAGTGCTTTTTGTTCTTGCTGCAGTTGCAAAGCACTTTTAATAAATGTGTGGGAATCTTCCACTGAAAGAATGTCGTCCACCCAAGGCAACCATTGTCGTAAATATGTTTTTGATTGCGTTGTAATGTTGAATAAGTCTGAAGCATCTCTGGAAGAAAGGATGCGTAAGTACATTTCGTTATCCACAGGTATTTTAAACATAGCGCCACTCCTCATACATGTTAAAAAATAATTATTTGTCAAAGTATACAATAAGCTCTGGAAAAATACTATTAAAAAATGATTTTACCATACTCGTACGTTATCCTTGTATTGTGAGGCTTAACTCGCTTTGACAGGAAGCAGAACTTGTTGTATAATATATTCAACAAAGTTGAACAGTCGTAAATCCTATCGAACATATACTTGAAATCGCTTTCATTTAGGAGGAGGGAAGGCTGATGCGTTGGCCAAAAGAAGTACAAATTAAAGAAGTCGGACCTAGAGATGGATTACAAAATGAATCTCAGTGGGTTGATACAGATGATAAAGTTCGTTTCATTAATATGTTGTCCAGTACCGGATTGAAACAAATTGAATATTCGTCTTTTGTACATCCAAAATGGATCCCGGCATTGAAGGATGCAAGAGAAGTAGGACGACGAATCGTTCGGAATCCGGATGTCACTTACTCCGCGTTAGTGCCGAATGAAAAGGGTCTGGAGCACGCTTTAGAAGCAGGAATAGATATGGCTTCTGTTTTTATGTCGGCGAGTGAAACACACAATAAGAAAAATATAAACAAATCTATTGATGCGACGTTTCCTGTTTTAAAAAATGTTGTCGATACAGCAAAAGCAGAGGATAAACGTGTAACAGGGTATATTTCAACGGTATTTGATTGCCCTTTTGAAGGACGAATTGCGATTGATAATGTGATTCGTGTTTGTGATCAATTATTTGAACTCGGAGTGGATGATCTATCTTTGGGTGATACAATTGGCACAGCTGTACCTACGGATGTAGAAGCATTGCTTGAAGCACTTATTCAACGCTATCCGAATAAAAATATGATTATGCATTTTCACGACACCAATGGCATGGCAGTGGCAAATATTTTAACCTCTATGCAATATGGGGTGACCCGGTTTGACGCTTCTATTGGAGGGCTGGGCGGCTGCCCTTATGCACCGGGAGCAGCAGGTAACGTCGCAACGAATGACCTGCATTATTTATTTTCAAGGATGGGGATTCAAACAGGGATTCATGAAGAACGACTGGAAGAAACGTCCATGTTTATTCAAGATACTTTAGAAAAGAGATTGCCAAGCCGCTCTTTATCCTATAAAATGAGTCAACGAAATGAAGAAGAAAGACAGGCAGAATCTGCATTTAAAGAAGAAATTCATCCTCAACGTAAACGGGAAATCCTTTACTTTTTCATTAAAAATCAATACGACAAATTCCGAAGTAAAGACTCTTCAAAAGAATCATCCGAATAAGGGTGGTTCTTTTTAATCTGGATAGAATTTGGTTTTGCTTCTTAACTGCATAAGCATATTAAAGTAGACAAAATACAAAGCCTCTCTCTATCATACTTTCTATCTTTACTTCGTCGTTCGTTAGAGAATATGCTAGAATAAAGGGTAGAGAAATGAAAGGAGGGATTGGCATTCGTTTGGATTATATAGGGACGAAAGTGAAACAATTGCGATTGCGACATAAAAAAACACAACAGCAAATTGCAGACAGTTGTGGTATATCTAAAAGTTTATTATCCAAAATCGAAAATGGCCAAACTTCTTCTGCCGTGGCGACGTTATCAAAAATCTCTCATGCATTGGAAGTGCCCTTGTCGTGGTTATTGGAAGATCAACCGGAGCAGGATTTAGTTCTGCTTCCAAGCAATAGACGCGATCCCAGGGTTAGTGATGAACATATGGGGTATTCTTATGAACTGCTGGCGAACCGTTCTCCTTATACGGGAGTAGAGCCTACGATTGTGCATGTGACTCCGAAAAATCGTAATATTAGAGAAGAAGCCTACACCCATTCGCATGATGAATTTATTTATATTCTAAAAGGAAATATCGAGTTGTATTATAACGGCGAAACCCACTCCATGGGTGAAGGAGATACAGCTTATTTTGCTGGGAAAAACCCGCATTTATTCATCCCTGTCGACGACGAAGGTGCAAAAGTGCTGACGTTGTTTATTGAACAAAATAATTAATTCGTTTATAAAGGCGGTGAGCAGATGTATGACCTAATTTTGATAGGCGTAACAGTCGTGTTTGTCAGCTATGTGCTGAAGAAAATTATCCCGGGCCGCGGCATCGGTCAAATAACGACAGATCAGTTACGCGAGTATTTAAATGATGAAAGTATAAAAAAAGAGACTCAATTTATCGATGTACGTAAACCGACGGAGTACGCGCAATTCCATATCCCTGGTTTCCGAAATATCCCTTTAAAGGAAATTAAAAAGGAAGCCAAAAATTTAAATAAAACCCAGAAGGTCGTTTTAATTGATCGAACAGGTATGAAAGGAAATGAAGCGGCTAAGCGTTTAAAACGCAGAGGCTTTAAAAATATTGAAAATGTGCAAGGCGGTTTAAGTACTTGGACGCCTGTCCAATTATACAAATAAAATAAGCCAGGTAATCTCTTCATAAAAAGATTCCTGGCTTTTCTGATGTTTACTCATTATTAATTTCAATACGGCGGGACTTTTTATTGGAAGCCTTTGGTAATTCGATAGATAAAATACCATTATTGTTTGTAGCGGTAATTCCTTCATCATCTATTCCATCTGGAAGTGTGAAAGCTCTGTAGAAGCTGCCATAGCTGTGCTCAACTTTGTGCACTTCTGAAGTATCGTCACCTTCTTCAAAGCTTTGTTTCCGTTCCCCTTTTATTTTCAGCATATTTCCTTCGACATCAATTTCGACATCGTTAGGATTAACGCCGGGAACTTCAACTTCTATAAGATAGTGGTTTTCTTTTTCTATAATATTACTGGCAGGTCCCTGGTTGTTGGAGTTTGTAAAAAAAGGATCTTCGAAAAACCGTTGAAACATACCGTCTAATTCACTGCGAAATTTTTTGAAAGGTAAATCATTATTATCAAAACGTTTTGGTGTTCTCATATTTTTTCCTCCTTGTAAAAAATTCATATATATCTATTACCAGTTTACGTTAAAATTAAACCAAGATGATAGATTGTTCATAGAAATGTCAAAAACAGATAAATAAAATGAACTCCTCAAGAGACGAGAGACGTACAGATTTGAAAAAATTTCCTTAGAGCTCAATTAAACATGGACGGAATCAAAATATATAAAGCTCATTTCACCTGTTTCCTTTTAAAGAAAGAGAACCGTATAGAGGAAGATGCAGCATTGCTATTCAACAAAGAACGCTATATAATCGTAACAGTATCAGGATAAGGAAAGGGACGAAGACGATGTTAAAGAAATTTTTCTCTTATTATAAACCGCATAAGCGATTATTTATGCTGGATTTCACAAGTGCGGTTATTGTTGCTATTTTAGAATTGGCTTTCCCTGTTGCTGTTCAGTTTTTTATCGATGACTTACTACCTGATGGTAATTGGGATGTCATCGTCAAAGTAGGATTTTTACTTTTTCTTGTTTATTTATTAAGTACATTTTTACAATATGTTGTCACGTATTGGGGCCATATGTTGGGACTTAATATTGAAACAGACATGCGCGAAGATTTGTTTCGGCATGTACAAAAACAGTCCTTTCGCTATTTTGATAATACGAAAACCGGTCATATTATGAGTCGTATTACAAATGATTTATTTGAAATTGGCGAACTGGCCCACCACGGTCCTGAGGATTTATTTGTCGCTGCGATGACCTTTATTGGTGCATTCTGGATTATGTTTACGATTAATGTAAAGTTAACACTTGTGATAATTGTCATTGTGCCATTATTAATTATTTTTATGACGTACAGCAATATTCAAATGAGCAAGGCATGGCGTTCGATGTATGAAAATATAGCAGAAGTCAATGCAAGAGTGGAAGACGCAGTAGCAGGAGCGCGTGTTGTACAAACTTTTACAAATGAATCTTATGAAATGGATCGCTTTGTGAAAAATAATCGAATTTACCGGACCTCTAAGTTAGGTGCATATAAAATTATGGCCTTTGTCACATCGAATATTTATATGTTTATGCGATTTATGACGTTGGTCGTTTTAATTGTCGGTGCCTGGTTGAGTTATAATGGTTATTTATCTTATGGAGAATTAGTAGCGTTTGTGTTATATGTGAATGTGTTATTTAAACCAATTGAAAAAATCAGTGCTCTCTTGGAATTGTATCCAAAAGGGATGGCGGGATTTCGCCGTTTCATGGATTTATTAAGTGTGCATCCAGATATAAAAGATCGTCCTGACGCAAAAGCAGTTCAAAATCTGTCGGGGGATATTGCGTTTCATCAAGTCACCTTCACCTATGACAAAACAGAAGAACCTGTCTTAAAAAATTTTGATTTAACCATTGATAAAGGTAAAACAATTGCTTTTGTCGGTCCGTCCGGTGCTGGGAAAACGACGATTTGTTCGTTAATTCCGCGTTTCTATGATGTAAATGAAGGAAGCATCACTATTGATGGGATGGATATTCGGGAGATGACGATGCGTTCTTTACGTAAGGAAATTGGCATTGTTCAGCAGGATGTATTTTTGTTTACAGGAACTTTACGTGAAAACATCGCTTACGGAAAGCTGGATGCAACAGATGAAGAAATTGCACGTGCTGTAGAAATGTCTCATATGGAAGAGTTTATCCAAGAGTTGCCCAATGGCTTATTAACACAAGTGGGTGAACGCGGCCTAAAACTTTCCGGCGGTCAGAAACAACGGATTGCAATCGCAAGAATGTTTTTAAAAGACCCGTCCATTTTGATACTGGATGAAGCAACGTCAGCTTTGGATACGGAAACAGAAGCGAATATCCAAACAGCGCTGATGGAGCTGGCAAAAGACAGGACCACTCTAATTATTGCTCATCGCTTAGCCACGATTAAACATGCGGATGAAATTAAAGTAGTGACGAAAGATGGTATTGCTGAAGCGGGAACGCATGAAGAATTAATCGAACAAGATGGTATTTTCGCTCATTTGCATGACGTGCAGCTGGGATGAAAAAGCAGTTTTTTTGTGTCCCGGCAGATTGAAAAGGAGTGGTTCGATACTATTTGTGGTTGTATTCAATTTGATGGCCTGAAATGTAAAAGGTTTATACTTGTTTTTAGATTTCCGTATATTCATTTGGTGTTTGATTTCGGACGTGCTATTCTAAAAACAGGAGAGAGAAGGTGACGCCAAGTGAATTATTTGCTGTTGAAAGCAAAACGGTTATTTCCTGCTTATTTTTCGATGGTAATGACTACCGGAGCTTTGTCGATTGGTTTGCATTACCAAGGCTTCACGTATGCAGCAAAAGTATTATTAGGAATGAATATTCTCATTTATGTCTGGTTATGGGTCATGACGTTCGTTCGTCTTTTCAAGTTTTA
>DATGUO010000050.1:0-7646 GCA_035301305.1 Pseudogracilibacillus sp. | reverse complement strand
AAATATGATTTGTTTTAAAATACGCTATTACAAGAAAGAAGGAATATCGGAAACGGCTGTCGGAAAGACGTAGGTCAGATTTTTTAACTCCGCAGTTTTTATCTTTAATTGAATCGCCATCGCAAAGTAATTAATCAGTTCATCTGCTTGATTGCTGATTAAATGTGCTCCGAGAATATATTCATCGTTCGCATCGGTGATGATTTTTGCTTCAGCATATTCTTCCTGCATATGTTTGTACGTGAAAAACTCGGCCGCATCTGTATAGTGAATGTTTACTTCATCCTCGTTTCTGTCGTCAGCGTTTATCCCGGCTTTGGCCAATTTTGGAGAAGCAAAAACAACAGAAGGCGTACCTGTATAGTTCACTGTTTGCTTTTCGCCGTGTAACAGATTGGCAGAAAGAGTTTCAGCTTCCAAGCTGCCCACTGGTGTTAGCGGATCTCCTTCCGTATTTGCTGCATCTCCTGCCGCATATACATGAGGGTTACTGACACTTTGTAAAAATTCATTAACAGTGATTCCAGCTTTATTGAAGGTTACTTCTCCTTGTTCAGGCTGAAGCTTCTCGACATTAGGAATTCGACCAGCTCCATGCACAACTAAATCACCAGTAAAGGTCACTACATTGTTATTTTGATTTGTAGTAATTGTATACTCGTTGTCGGATTTTGCAATCGCTTCTGCTGGCGCATTCAAATGGACATGAACGCCTATTTGTTCCGACCTTTTTAAAAGAGACTGTACCAAATCTTCATCAAATGATTTTAAAACACGCGCTCCTCTTTGAAGGATATGCACTTCGGACCCAGCGCGTGCTGCAATATGAGCAAGTTCAAAAGAAACGTAGCCGCCGCCAATGAATACAATTTTCTGTGGTAAATTTTCTAATTCTAAAAAGTCATCACTTGTTATGAGATGCTCTGCTCCATCAATAGGCAACTCTGCTGGCTCCGCACCTGTTGCGATAACTATTTTATCTCCTGTCAAATACGTAGCAGTGCCGACTTTTAATTGATTGGCTTCCATGAACGTTGCTTCGCCGTGGAATGTCGTAATACCAGCTTGTTGCATATTATTTTCCATGGATTCAGGAACAGCATCAGTGAAGGTACGTTTATAATCCATTAATGCTTTCCAGTTGATGCTGCTTTTATTTTTTATGCCATAGCTATGCAGTTGATTGTTTTGTTCCATCACATCTGTCACACTTGTAAGTACTTTTTTCGGAATACAACCTCGAAGTGGACATGTACCACCATAGCCTCTTGATTCAATAATTGCGACGTTTTTATTTGCGTTTGCACACGTTGTAGCGATTTTTGATCCTGCAGGACCTGTACCGATAACAATAACATCGAAATGAGTATTCATATAGATTGCCTCCCTTAACGTGTTTTGCTGTACAATATTAATATATTTCCCGGGAAATAAAGGTTTAAACCAGTGATTAGGTTGTTTAGGTATAGAATGACAAGAAGATGGAGCGTAAACATACTTCGTTTTCTAAACATGACATTTGTCAGGTGAAACTCATGACAATTGCATCTAATGAACCGAACTTTTATTTTATATAATATATGTAGAGAAACAAATCGAGGGGGATAAGCGATGTCAAAAGAAAAAACGGTTACATTACATAAAAGCGTGAAGCCTTTTACGAATGCCAATCATCGAAAAAGTACGATACAATTTATGAATACATTGCCGCCATTATTTTTAAGCTGGGGTTTAGCTTACTTGAGTTTTTCTTTTTCCATATGGTTGAGTTTAGGGTTGTCTATTGTTGCCGCTGGATTCCTGGTACGGACTTTTATTATATTTCACGATTGTACTCATGGATCCTTTTACCAAAACAAAAAGAAAAATAATATATTAGGAACCTTCACAGGCATATTGACCTTGTTTCCATATGAAAAATGGAAAAGGGAACATGCGATTCATCACGCTTCAAGTTCCAATCTGGATAAACGTGGTATTGGCGACATCTGGGTAATGACAGTGAATGAATATGATGCAGCTTCTAAGTGGAAGCAAGCTGCTTACCGGTTATACCGCAACCCTTTTGTTATGTTTGGTCTTGGACCGCTCTACTTAGTTTTATTTACGAATCGAATCAATGTAAAAGACGCTAAGAAAAGAGAGAAGCGTAACACCTATCTTATTAACATTGTTATTTTATTGTATTTTGCTGGAATTATTGCAACGCAAGGGACGAGCGCCTTCTTGCTCATTCATGGTATTTCTCTTTATTTGGCTGCTTCTTTAGGGATATGGCTATTTTATATTCAACATACTTTCGAGGATTCCTACTTTGAAGAGGAATCCGAGTGGAATTACGTAAAAGCAGCAGTGGATGGCAGTTCTTACTACCAGCTTCCTAAATTATTGCAATGGTTAAGTGGAAATATCGGATATCACCATGTACATCATTTGGCTCCTAGAGTACCAAATTATAATTTAGAAGAAGCGCATGAGTCTACGCCGCCGCTTCAGCATGCAACAACAATTACCTTGAAAACGAGTTTAGATTCTTTGCGATATCGATTGTATGACCCGAATCAGAAAGTTTTTATTACTTTTAAAGAATTCAAACAACAGAAAAAATCGTCCCTATCGCAAAAATCCAAAATGAAACCAATCAACCGAACAAGCATCTCCACAAAATATTAGAAAACTTGGCATTCACCACTCTTTCAAGGTGAATGCCTTAGTTGCCCTTATGCATGAAGAAAGGCGATTAGCCTTTCTTACAGCGCTAGAAAACTTGGCATTCACCACTCTTTCAAAGTGAATGCCTTAGTTGCCCTTATGCATGAAGAAAGGCGATTAGCTTTCTTGCCTGCGAAATAAAACAGCTATCGCTTTTATAGAGATGGCTGTTTTATGTTCTGCAGTTTTGCTACAATGAAACGGAGAGGAAGGGGAGATAGCTCGTGCATAAATGGTATAGCATTTTTCCGAAGTATCCTTGGTTGAGCATTTATACATGGGTTATATTTTGTTTATTGCCGTTCTTTTTTATTTTCCGTTCTTCTTCTCAAGCGGAAATTTTAATTGGAATATCCTTATTGATCTTATTCTTTCTTTCCTATATGTTTTCTTTTAAATCAAAAAGCGGTCTGGTTTATATGTGGCTGAGCTTTGAAATGGTTATTAATATAGCGATGACGTTACTGTTCGGGTTTGTTTATTTTGCTTTATTCACTGCATTTTTTATTGGAAATATTCGTCATAGAGCAGGCTTTTTCATTATGTACGGGCTTCATATTTTAACTACTATCGGTGCTGTTGTAGCTGGTTTTATTCTTGATATACAAGCTTTTTTGCCTCATGTCCATTTTATTATACTCTGTTTAATCGGCGTTATTTTATTGCCTTTTCATTTATTTAACCGAAATCGCCAGGAAAAATTGGAGGGGGAACTTGAAATAGCCAATGAACGAATTTCGGAGTTAGTCATATTTGAAGAAAGGCAGCGTATCGCGCGTGATTTACATGATACTTTAGGACAGAAATTGTCCCTTATCGGATTAAAAAGTGATCTTGCTGGTAAACTTATCAACAAGAATACGGAAAAAGCAGAAAATGAAATACGGGACATCCGAACGACCGCAAGTACAGCTTTAAAAGAAGTGCGTGAATTGGTCTCAAACATGCGTTCTAAAAAATTATCAGAGGAATTAATTCATGTGCAACAGTTATTGCAAGCAGCAGAAATCAATCTTGCACTCCACGGAGAAAATAGTATTCCGCCACTGCCGCCTATAACAGAAAATGTAGTGTCAATGTGTTTGAAAGAAGCAGTCACTAATGTTGTAAAACACAGCTTTGCTAAGACATGCACGATTACTTTTGCAACAGAAGAGGATGTTTTTACAATCCTAATCCAAGATGATGGTATAGGAATTCCGGGAGAAGGAAAAGAATTGCCCGGAAGTGGATTAAACGGCATGGAAGAGCGGATTGAATTTGTAAATGGACAAATAACGGTTGAAAATAATCAAGGCACCGCCCTTACCATCAAAGTACCAATGGTTTTAACGAAAATTACTCGAGGTGAAGTGGAATGATTCGAATCGTCATAGCAGAAGATCAGGGGATGATGCTGGGGGCATTGGGGTCGTTGTTAAGCATGGAAGATGATTTTGAAATTGCAGGGAAGGCACAAAACGGCGAAGAAGCCGTGAAAATGGTACAGGAACAGCAACCGGATATTTGTATTATGGATATCGAAATGCCGGTAAAAAGTGGATTAGATGCGGCGGAACTTTTAAAAGAAGAACCATGTAAAATTATCATTTTAACCACATTTGCGCGGACAGGTTATTTCGATCGCGCCCGCAAAGCAGGAGTCCGTGGCTATTTATTAAAAGATAACCCAATTGAGGATCTAACCAAGGCAATCCGACAAATTATGTCCGGTCGCCGAGTTTATGATCCTGAATTGGTAGATATGATGTATCAGGATGAAGCTGCAGTGGCAGAAAACCCTCTCACAGCAAGAGAAATCGAAGTATTATCATTAATCGCTCAAGGCAAGACGACGAAAGAAGTTGCCGGGCAATTGTTTTTATCCCACGGCACCGTCCGGAATTATATCTCCGTTATTTTAGAAAAGGTACAAGTCACGAACCGGATTGAAGCGATTGCCAAATGTACCGAAAAAGGCTGGTTTCGTTAAGTAAGCTATTCGGCAGTGTTATTTAGTATTGTAAAAATCCTCTAATCGTTGTGCCGCGTCCTTTTTGTCATCTTCGTTCGCAGCGACAGCCATTGCTTTTTTATATAATTCTTCTGATTTTTCGACATGTTGCTGCTTGTCCATATAATAAAAGTCTCCCCAGGCAATGTAGCTCCAGGCATTTTGAGGGAAATCTTCAGCAATTTGTTCGAATGCTGCTTCTGCTTCGTCGTATTTTGCTAGAGCAGTGTAAGAATCAGCAATCGCACGTCGCATATTATGAATCATCAACTCTTCTTCGTTGGGGAAAAGAGTGCAAAATTCCCGACAGTACGTAATTCTTTTTTCGAAATAGGCAGGATCTCTCACACCTGCATTATGCAATTCAAATTCAAGATCTTGCACAAAGTTACTAACGAAGAATGCGGAGCGGTACGTCTTTTCTAATTCTGTTAAATCTTTCATGGAAGGAGTTTTTTTATGTTTGATTGTTTCCCACAACTCCAGCCAATGATTGCATCCAGCCACAGGGTTACCAGCTTCTAAATGCTCTATACCATCATAAAGCATATTAATCATCTGTTCCGTAGATGTTTTTTCATCTGGTGCCAGTCTTTCCCATAATATCGTCGCAGCAAACCAAGGGAAATCCACTGCACGGCCTGTCAGCTGCAAATTGTATTTTTTAAACCAGTTTTCTGAGATCTCCTCTGCAGCATTCATTTGTTCGACATCCTGAAGAAAATTCTCTTCCGAAAAAGGAATGCCTAAAACTTTTAATTTAGAAATAATCTGATCTGTCGTAAACTGATTTATTTCTTCGTAACTTAAAAGATGCGGGTAAGGATTAGCAGGCGTTTTTTCAGATTGTCCCCCCAGAACGGTTTCTGTCAAATCTTTATTTTTATCCTTTTCCAAACAGCATTTCTTATACTTTTTTCCACTGCCGCAATGGCATAAATCATTTCGTCCCAATTGTGTCATGAGAAGCACTCCTTATTATGTTTTCGATTCCTGTTTATATCTTATTCCATATTCGCAAACCCTTTAGGATAGTCAATCTTACCCCGTATTCGTGAAATTTTCGTATCTTCTCCTTGCAACCATTTATGGAAATCGAATAGGACAGGAGGACGGTTGGGGCCAATGGCTAGCCAGGCTTTTTTCTCTTCGGGGAAGTAAACAGCTGTATGCAAGGTGCCGGCTGCTGCATCATATTTATGAGAGAAAATTTCATACTGCGGGTCATTCATCACTTGAAAAGCCTGATATGGGTTGGCAGAATACTGCTGCTCCATTTGAATCGCTTTTTCTCTGCGTCGCGAGTCATCCTGACGGTAGCGATTTTCTTCATTTAAAAGATGAAAATGATTCGTGCAGACACTGGATAAACGAGCTTCGACTGTTCGGGGAGACGCCTCCACGACATATGACTTCCCGTCTGGATCTAATAAAATATAACTGAAGGAATGCCGGTGCGGGATGCTTTTTAACAGTTCAATTGCTTCATTGACGTTGGCACATGTTTCTAAAATCAGCCTGCCAATCATATTACATAAAAAGCCGTCATCTGACTGCTTTCGATGCGTGAAATTATAAGCCATGACCAATCCCTTTTCATTGATGCCATCGACTCTTCCTGTCACTTGCATAGAAGGCCCGACATGAGCGTACCCGCCGTCCGTTGGTTGATAAAACATATAATGTCCCTCATAGGAACGCGGGTGGCTGTCATAATTGCGGACCATGTACTTTGGAGCGGCATAAACGGAACAGCCACTCCTTCTGTATTCTAAATAATAACCGCTGAATAAGCGAATGGCTTCCTTATGATCAAGTTCTAAAACATCTGCCAGTCCATCAATTTCGTCTAAAATTTGTGGTGCCAGCTGTTTCATTTGCGTGATGAAAGCTTCAGGATCAATGATGAAGTGGCGTTCTTTTCGTGGTCCCCATTGTTTTTTTCGGTTGGCTAGAAGCGGGGAAGAGAGAAGTTTCTCTCCTTGAAATTTTCCGAATGCTTTATGCGTTCCTCGGAATTGAAACACTTCTGCGTAAACATCTTTCATAGGTGTCATGCTCCTTTCGTTTGAAAAACTGTTTGTTAAAAATCATTTTAATTCTTGAATAAACCGTTTTGATTCATAAGCTATCTCATCAGGTTGAATATTATGAAGATAATGACCTGCTTTTATATCGATGACTTTCCGTTATTCATGTCCTTCTGCAAAGTCCTCCTGGAGGGATTGCCAAATCTCGGGATTGAACCCTGTATTGTTAAACATATCTACTGTAGACTTTACGGAAAAACATGCCAGATTGCAATGGTCTGAGCTTAAGAGGAGAGATAAAAGAAAGAGTGGTAAAAAAACTGGCTATCCGCCGGTCTTTCTTAGTGGTTGCTTTCGTTGCATTTATACAGGAAGAAGAGCAGTAAAATAAAAAATACGCAAGGCCGGCCAGCATGTAAAATGTGCAGGCAGCACTTGCGTATGGAAAGGTTGGTGGTAATTTTTAAACAGATGAATCTTGCTGCAAATCGCTCACAATGGAAGCAGCGGCCTTTTTTCCTTGCTCGATGCAATCAGGTATGCCTACTCCATGGTAAGACGCGCCAGCAATATACATACCGGGTAAACGGTGTTTCAAGTCGTTTTCCAGTTTTTGAATCGTTGCTGGATGTCCAACATTATATTGCGGCATTTGCTGTGTCCATCTTGTTACGATGCTAAAAGCAGGTGCTTTGTTAATCGTCATGATTTGGCTTAATTCACGTAAAACAATGTCTTGTATGTCCTCATCTGAGAGCTGTACAATATCCTGGTCTGTCGGCTTACCGACATAAGCTCGGAGCAGTACTTTTCCTTCAGGAGTAGTAGCCGGCCATTTTCGGGATGTCCAGGTGCAGGCTGTGATGCGAAAAGGGCTGTTCCGTGATACGACAAAACCAGTCCCCTCAAGA
>DATGUO010000049.1:0-4532 GCA_035301305.1 Pseudogracilibacillus sp. | reverse complement strand
TTAAAAAAAGGTTAGGACATAACTAGCCAAGAATAAGTAAAAATGGGTTCGATCATCAAAGGCCGATGATCGAACCCATTTTTCGTTATAATAAATTTTCTGGTTTTTCATATCTAGTTGACTGGAACGAAAGGCGGCTGACTCCTGCGGGAATAGCACAGGTCTGAAGACCCCACGTGAAGTGGTTTTCTTCCGAGGAGGCTGAGGCCGTGCCCGCGGAAAGCAGCCGCCTGCAGTGCAAGTCAACGGGATTACTAAATAAGTATAAATCGCACGGAAAAATAAAATAAAGAAGTTCGCGAGTTCCATCTAGAGATAGGACTCCCGAACTTCTTTTACATTTACTGGGGTCTTGTCCCAGGCTCTTCCTATTATTTCCCTTTTATATCCAAAGCCCATGTACCGTTTCTAAAAACAGCTTCTGTTGTACCATCTGCTTTTACACCGTCAATGTCTAGCTTTTCTGAGCCAATCATGAAGTCAACATGTGTCAAGCTATCATTCACACCATGCTGATCCAGTTCTTTCTCATCCATTTCGGCCCCGCCTGCTAGGTTTGTTGGATAAGCCTTACCGAGCGCAATATGGCAAGATGCGTTCTCATCAAATAACGTATTATAAAAAATCAGACCGGACTGGGAAACAGGGGATTCATGTGGTACTAATGCAACTTCCCCTAGGCGCTTGGCACCTTCATCCGTATCCAGTAAATGCTTTAATGTTTCTTCCCCTTGCTCCGCCTGATAGTCTACTACTTTCCCGTCTTTAAATGTCAGGCTAAAGTTATCAATGAGGCTTCCCCCATAATTTAAAGGCTTTGTGCTCGTCACTGTTCCATTCACCCCATATTTATGCGGCAGGGAAAATACTTCTTCCGTCGGCATGTTTGGATTAAAAGTAATCCCTTTTTCCGACTCGGCTGACCCGCCTTTCCAAATATGGCCTTTAGGAAGCTCAATTTCTAAATCTGTGCCCGGCGCTTTATAAATTAACTTTTGATAGTTTTTCTCATTTAATATTTCCCTGGCTATTTTCAATGTCTCATTATGCGCATCCCAAGCAGCGACAGGATTATCCTGATCAACACGGACAATTTTCACAATTGCTTCCCATAAACTTTCGATTGAATCATCCTTTGATTGATCAGGAAAGATTTTTTGCGCCCAGTTCCCAGTCGGGATAGAAATAATAGACCAGGTAATTTTATCATTCATCGTATATTTTCGGAAATTCTTCATCGCTTCCGCACCAGCTTTATTCGCCTTCGCAATCAAGGAAGGATCAATATCCTTCAATAAATCTGGATCGGTGGAGCGGATGGACAGGACAGCTGCACCATCTTCTGCGTACATATCATGTAATTTCACTTTCCACTCCGGATAATGAGCAATTACTTCTTCCGGAGCATTTTTAAATTTGAGCAACGTTAATTCATCATCTACCCAATTAATATGGACATCTTTCGCTCCTAATTCATATGCTTTGTGGGCAACGATTTTAGTAAAATCAGCACCCTCTATCGGAGCATTTATCATTAAAGCTTGATTTTTTTGTAAATTAACGCCTGTACGAAGCGCTAATTCAGCATATTTTTCTTGCGTTTGTTGACGAACCATCATCATACCTCCATTTTAAAAATTTATGAGATTCCCAAGAATATTATTTCATACCATACAGGATTTACCAACTATATGAAAACGATTCAGGTTAAGAATTTTCCTTTGCTTGTTTACGCTCCCAGTACTCAATGCCTGTTTCATCTTCTAATACATCTCTGTAAAACACAGGGTCTTTCCCAGCCTTGCGCTGCTGCCTGTAATCTTTCAGAACACGATTTGCTACTTTAAATAATTTTGTAATCGCATAAAGGTTAATCAGTGCCATGATTGCCATGGTGACGTCAGCAAGTGCCCAGACCAGATCAAAAGAAGCTAAAGCACCAAACACCACCATGACGAGCGCAACGATTCGATAGATAAATAATCCAACTTTACTATCTTTGATATAACCGATATTACTTTCCCCGTAATAGTAATTTCCTAAAATAGAACTATATGCAAATAGAAAGATAGCAATCGCAATGAAAGCGGAAGCCCAACCGCCAACATGAAATTCAAAAGCTTTTTGCGTTAATTGAATACCATCTGCCTTACTTCCCTCATAGCCGCCAGCAGAAATAAGAATAAATCCTGTTGCACTACAGATTAAAATCGTATCAAAAAATACACCCAAGGCCTGAATGAAGCCTTGTTTAGCAGGGTGCGTTACTTCTGCAGTAGCCGCAGCGTTCGGGGCACTCCCCATACCAGCTTCATTAGAGAATAATCCACGTTTAATCCCCATCATAATTGCCGCTCCAAATCCACCACCGGCAACTTCGCGAATACCAAAAGCATTAGCAAAAATAAGTCCAATCATATTAGGAATTTCTGTAATATTCATGATAAGGACATAAATCGCTAGTAAAATATACAAAATGGCCAAAACAGGTACGATAATCTGCGTTACATTCGCAATACTTCTTAGACCGCCAAATATGACGACTGCAGTTAATAAGACAAGGACAATCGCCATGTACTCTGCACCAAATTCAAATTCTCCGGCAAAAGCCAAGCTGATCGTGTTTGCCTGCACAGAATTAAATACAAGTCCATATGTAAATGTAATCGTGATTGCAAATACAATCCCAAGCCAGCGTTTATTTAATCCCTTCTCCATATAATAAGCAGGGCCACCCCGATACTGCGTTTTTCCAGGAACTTTATACACCTGTGCAAGTGTACTTTCCACAAAAGCTGTAGCAGAGCCGAGCAGCGCAAGCAGCCACATCCAGAAGATAGCACCTGGACCTCCTGCAGCGATTGCAGTTGCTACACCCGCCAAATTACCAGTTCCAACCCTTGATGCAGCACTTATAGCAAATGCCTGGAAAGAAGATGTTCCCTTTTTACCCGAAGCATCGATTGTTCGTTTATCAAATAATACACGGAACATTTCTGTAAAGTATCTGAACTGTACGAAGTTCGTCTTAAACGTAAACCATAAACCTAACCCAATGAGTACTGCAATTAGCACATACGTCCACAGTACATCATTTACTTCACCTATTATTTTTTCAATTATATCCAAAATAAAACGTTCTCCCTTCTCCCTTTGAAATAAAAGCTATTTATGATATACCCATCTTCTATTTTATACTAACCAAAGCCACAGGAAAATCTCATTCAAAAAAAACTTCACTATTTTTTAGTGAAGTTTTTAATAATAAATAACAACTCCCATCACACCCGACAGAAGGATTACCATTACCGGATTTATTTTTGTAAATAAGAGAAGGCCTAGTCCTGCTATTACAAAAAGAATCCCGATCCACTCAAAGCCCAGCAACTTTGAAGTACCTATCATATCGTTTTGCATAGCAAAATGAATCGCAGCATAGGCAATTAAACCTGTTATAACCGGGCGTAATCCATAAAACGCATCATCCATGAAGTTTCGCTTCTTCATCTTATACATAAACAACGATAGGAGTACAACAATGAGCAGAGAAGGCAAGGAAACAGCAACGGCTGAGATTGCCGCTCCTAACATCCCACCAACTTTATATCCAACAAACACCGCACTGTTTGTTGCAATAGGCCCCGGAGACATACCAGCTATCGCTACTACATCCGTAAACTCTTGTGTTGACAGCCATTGATGTGCTCGCACTTCATATTCAATGACAGGAATCATGGCGTAACCTCCACCAAAGGAAATAAAA
This sequence comes from Pseudogracilibacillus sp., assembly GCA_035301305.1. Classification (GTDB taxonomy): domain Bacteria; phylum Bacillota; class Bacilli; order Bacillales; family Amphibacillaceae; genus Pseudogracilibacillus. The sequence continues at coordinate 769 of DATGUO010000049.1, read as the reverse complement.
CCAATTTTAAGAAAAGAAACAAAAAGATTCCAGTACATTTATTTTTCCCACCTTACCCATGTTGATCTGCTCCCTGCTTTGCAACATGCTTTGATGTAACACGTTTTCTATTTAATAAAATACCAATAACTCCACCAGCGATAAGGATAAAAATTGGATGGACAGGTACAAATAAAAATAAGATTAACGCAACACCTGCAATGATACCTGTTACTGTATTAAAGATGGCTGTTTTACCGATGGTAATTGCAGCATACGCGATTAGTGCAACAATTGCCGGGCGAATCCCCATAAATGCAGCTTCAACGATCGGGTTGTGCTGAAAACTCAAAAATAAAGCAGCGAGCGCAACAATGATTAAGAAGGTCGGTGTAACAATCCCGATTGTCCCGGCTATTGCGCCAAATAAGCCAGCTATACGGTAACCAATGAATGTGGCAGTGTTTACAGCAATAGAGCCAGGGACCGTTTGCGCCATAACCAAAACATCTGCAATATCTTTCTCCTCCACCCACTTTTTCTTCACGGTTACAGCCCGCTCCAGTAAAGGAATCATAGCATATCCTCCACCAAATGAAACCGGGCTGATTTTAAAAAAGGTAAAAAAGATATCCCATAGTAATTTTATTTTATTCTTCTCCATACCGACCCTCCAACTACGCTATATAAGAATCAATTACCATACTGCCGGCACCTATTGCAGTAGCATTTTCACCCAGATTCCCATGACTAAAATTCACTTCACATCCAGGATACAAGCTGTTAATTC
>DATGUO010000048.1:0-2495 GCA_035301305.1 Pseudogracilibacillus sp. | reverse complement strand
CCACTTGTCACAATGGCCTGAATAACTTGTGTACTATTGCCGGATACAGACAAATATGCCTCAGCCAAGGCCCCCGCGACTGTAGCCAGGAATACAGCAAGTGTTACTATCGCCCAACCAGCAAATAAAAATAACCCCCATCTGTTCATAGAACCATCCTCCAACGAAGTATATGTATTTTCCATTAAACAATTTCCTATACCGAAAAGTATCCATCAATTCCAAACAATTATCAAAATTCCCATCAGTTTGTTAAAAAGACTTTGCCTTGATTACTTCCCAAAGATTCTACAGCTTGAATGGCTTCTTGTATTTCCGTTAAGTCGAAACTGCAAGCAGGTTTCTGGAGTTGTAATTTATCATCAGTGACCATGCCTAGCAGTTCTTTACATGTCTTTTGCCAAACGTTTGTAGAGACTCGGTGATTCCAATGTCGTAAATGGAATAGTTTTGCATTCACTTTTGTTTCCTGATGAATCTTTGCCCAGTTGACTTGAATACCTGATAAAAGGCCTAACGTTAAAAAAGTCCCTCTAGCACGAACGCAAGCTGCCAATGCATTACCAGCTGCACCTCCAATGGAATCAATCGTGGCGTCTGCTCCGATTCCGCCGGTGGATTTCATAACTACGTCGCTTAAAGCGTCAACAGAAGTATTAATGACACGAGACGCACCAAGCTCCAGCAATTCTTTTGAATGCTTGTTATTTCTGGTGATTGCAATGAGCTTGAAGCCCAGAATGGTCGAAAATTGAGCGAACAGGCGTCCAATTGATGAGCCACACGCATTGACTAAGAGGACATCTTTTGGCTTTAAAGCTAACTCTTCGGTGCAGATAATCCAAGCTGTAAGCGGGTTGATGTACATTTGCGCAGCTGTAAAATCATCTATAGAATCCGGGACAGGAACTGCGTATTTCACTGGTGATTGAACATATTCCTGCCAAGTGCCTTCCCCTCTAAGCGGTAAAACGCGCTGTCCCACAAGACTTTGTGATACAGCAGAACCGACCTTCTCTACAACACCAACTCCTTCATATCCCGGAATATGTGGTAAAGCAATACGATGAGCATAGGCGCCTCGTATGGGGATTAAATCAGACGGATTCACAGGCCTGGCAATCATGCGTACGAGCATGTCGTTTTCTCGAGGCTGCCGCAGTTCTTTAGATGCAATTTGAATCACTTCCTGAGGCGTTCCGAATTCTGTAATGTTGAGATAGGTACCTTTCAAGTAATTCCCTTCTTTCTTTATAAAACCAGTTTTTAGTACGTAGCTGATTGTTATACTAAATCTTTATTTTTATTATAAGAACGTTTTAAGGACAGGAAGCTTATAGTGAACCAAACAAAACTAATGCTTACGAATAACCCCGCCACGTTCAGTCAATTTTGTTTATACTCATCAGCGGGTAATAAAAAAGATTTCCAGGATTTCATTATGGTTCAACCTCCTAAAATAGTTCATCTAACGTTTTGTGTAGTGCTTTGGCTATTGCGATACATAACTGAAGGCTGGGGTTATACGTTCCTTTTTCAATGAGCCCAATGGTTTGTCTCGTTACTCCAGTCTTGGCAGCCAATTGTTCTTGTTTCATCGAAGCTTTTATACGAATAATTTTCACATTATTTTTTATCCATCCACCTACACATCATGCAATTTTTATATAACATATGCAAAATTTATTTTATGTTACTTGTGAAGAAAAAGTCAATTTAAAAATTAATGTTCTAAACGCTGTTTCTCTAAATAGTATCATTAAAATCCTCAAGAAACACTAGGCTAAGAGGTTAGTGTTAAAACGAATTTTCCATTTTTCTAATTGATTTAAAAAAAGCACTACTTTAGTAACAGACTTTTAAACGAGTGAGTAGAATTATATGCTCATGAAATAGAAGGAGGATTCTGGTATATTTAAAGATAATTTTACTCATCTGCTTTTAAGAATTGTACATAGGTTGTGTGAGCCGGAAATAAAATGGAAATCTAAGGCTAGAAACAGAAGCAAGGCATGTCGAGACGTTTTTACAAGGAGATTTATCATTTAATCTTAAAGAGAAAAGGAGCGATTCTTATTAAAAAAATAATGTGGATTAGTGCTATAATATGTGCCCTTATTTTTCTAGTGTCTTGTCAATCGTCAGAGAATAATCAGGAGGAAACGACTGCAAACGAAGCGGATCAAGACGCCCAAAATAACAATAACGAAGAAGAGGAAGAAGATCCTTACGCTTATAGCACGGACCCTTATGAAATCGAAGTAGAGTCTGAAGGAGATATTTTTACGGAATATATCGGGGATTTGGAAACAGATGAAGATGACGACGCATATGAGAAAGCACAGGAAGAATCGATTGATGCTTTAGTAGAGAAGATAGAAGAAATGGATTCAGAAGAGTATAATACGCCTGAAAAAGTAGCCGGTATTATTATAAATGAACTGCGTACAGAGCATGCTACAGGTTTAGATAAAATTCGGGACTTTGAAGTCGAA
>DATGUO010000047.1:0-7529 GCA_035301305.1 Pseudogracilibacillus sp. | reverse complement strand
GCTGTTGATCTCTGCTGAATCAGGGCTCGAATTGGATATCTCAGCTTCCCCGTCCTGTTTTTTCAATCCATCGCGGTTCCAAGCAGCAATCTCTTTTACGACTTGAGCCAATTCCAATCCATTCCTTCCATCCTTTAAATTCAAAGTAAACCACATCACTCGTATATGACCAACCTTTTTTAAAAAATAACCTACACCACACCTCTATTCCAGTGCTGCCCCTTTTCCAATCAGCGTATAAACATGATTCTACTTTTTTAAAACACTCTCTATACACAACACCACCGCACACCTAAAAAAACCACATACCTTCATAGTATGTGGTTCAGTCTTGATACACCGTTTATTTTTTGCGGCGGATGCCAATTGTTTTCCCTGCTTCTTTTGGTGCTTCCATGTCTTGCTGGTCTCTCGCAAGTTTATCCACATTTGCTTGAACCGTTTCAGGAAAAGGAGCCGGACGGTGTTCGCTCATGTCCATACCCATCAGCATTTGCTCACTTGTTGCCGCACGTTCGCCTGCTGCATTTAACATGGTAAACATGATATGCGTCCGTTTCGCGTCATGGTCCAACAACTGCACTTGAACATCGACTTTTTCATCCAAATTCACTTCATCTAAATAACAGACATGTGTTTCCAACGTAAACATGGAATAAGCATTCGCCTCACGGAATTCATCTGTAATGCCAATTTCTTTCATGAACGCATCGACAGATAAACTGAAAATACGAGCATATTCTGCATCATTCAAATGTCCATTATAATCTACCCAGTCTTGAATAACTTGTGTTGAATAAATTGTTTTTTCCATCATCCATCACTCCTGTTTTTATAATCTGCCGTTTAAATTCGCTGCTGGCCAATATTTTTCCAACAGCTCGGTTAATTCTACTAAGAAATCGTCCCGGCGTTCTTCTAATTTCGCTACATCTTGCCCTTCTGTTTGTGCTTCACAGCCTTCAATAACATCTGTCGCTAATTTATCGGTTAATTCCGGTGCTTCCAGTTTTGTCCAAGGCAGCTTGAGCGCCGGTCCAAATTGATGCAGCATGTGACGCATACCATCTTCGCCGCCTGCTAAATGCAAGGTTAAGAATGGCCCCATCAGAGCCCAGCGTAAACCTGGTCCGTATACGATTGAAGCGTCAATCTCACCCGTTGTTGCCACACCGTCATTCACGATATGAAGTGCCTCACGCCAGATTGCTTCCATTAAACGATCTCCGATATGCCCGTCAATTTCTTTGCGGACGATTAATGGTTTCATGTCGACACTTTCAAATAAATCACGAGCTTGCTCTACAAAAGCTTGCTCTGTTTTTTCGCCCCCGACTACTTCTACAAGCGGGATTAAATAAACCGGATTAAATGGATGCGACACAATGACGCGCTCCGGATTTGCACAGTCTGCTTGCAATGTACTCGGCATATAACCGGACGTACTTGATGAAATGATTGCAGTCTTCTTGGTCAATGCATCCACGTCTTTTAAAATGGAACGTTTAATATCCTCGCGTTCCGGTGCGTTTTCCTGGATAAAATCAGCATCTTTCACTGCTTCTTCTAAAGTCGTTTCAAAAGTCAGACGATCTAAATCGCCTTCCTGCGCAATCCCTTTTTCAATAAAACCAGGCCAAGCTGCTTCCAAATCTTTGCGCAGCTTTTCTTCTGCTCCTTCTGCTATATCATGAGCCACTACATGATAGCCATGTGATAAAAAGCGCGTAATCCAGCCTTTCCCGATTACACCTGTCCCAATGACAGTAATATTTTTAATTGTATTTTCCATATTAAAATACTCCTCTTCTTTCTAAAAATTAATTAGCACACGCCGAATCCATCATAACGAAGACTTTCTTTGTGCCCAGGCCAAAAAATAACCTTTTTTCATGCAATAGAAAACTTAGCGTTTACTAAGATTTAATAGTAAATGACCTTCTTGCACTTAACCGAAAGAAAGCTGGTAACCTTTTTCGCAGCTTAAAAATTGGGCAGTCGCTAAGCTTTCATCGCGAGCGTCTCTGTTGCACTCCTGCATAAAAATTTTACATCCAATCTCTTGTAAACATGTAAGTTTCATGACACTACCTGTTAATAGAGGAAACGATATAAAAACTTAAGCAGTTTTGCGGGGTTTTTCTTGCTTTCGCCAGTGTAGATTCTCCATCTTTTTCGCAAAAGAAAAGCCGGGCAAGTTTGACTCACGACAAGCCTGCCCTGGCGTTATGCTTATTTCTTCTTATGTTTTACTGCTCGTGTTGCTGTTAATCTCTGTTGACATGCTGCTTATTTTGTAAAAGTTTTTAAACCTAATTGTTCGCGTGCTTCCGCTGGTGTCATTGGTTCAACTTGCAATTCCTGTACAGTAGAAACAGCTTTATCAACTAGTTGTGCGTTCGTTGCAAGCACACCTTTTTTCAAATATAAGTTATCTTCCAATCCCACACGAACGTTTCCGCCCAGCATGGCAGCTTGTGCTACGATAGGCAGTTGCATCCGTCCGATACCAAATGCAGACCAGTTCGCATTCTCCGGCAAACGGTCACGCATATAAATAATTGTTTCCGGATCTGCTGCCGCACCCCAAGGGATACCCAAGCAAAGCTGATACAGCGGGTCGCCTTCCAGCAGACCATCCGCGATTAATTGTTCTGTCATACGCAGGTACCCTGTATCAAAACATTCGATTTCCGGCTTCACGCCACTGTCTTTAATTAACTGCGCATGTTCTCTGATCCAGTTTTCCGGATTAATGTACACCATATCGCCGAAATTAAGGCTGCCTGCGTCCAATGTGCAGATTTCCGGCAATAATTCTCCGACAGGTTGATGGCGCTCTTCAGGTGTTTGCATAAATGTACCAGGCCCGCCATTTGCCGGATTCTCTTCACTTGGCGTCCAATCTCCTCCGCCGCCAGCAGTCAAGTTAATGATTACGTCTGTATCTGATTCACGGATACGCTCCACCACTTCACGATATAAAGCAGGGTCAAAACTCATCTCGCCTGTTTCCGGATTTCTCACATGAATATGCGCAATCGCTGCACCTGCTTTTGCTGCCTCGATAGAAGACTCCGCGATTTCCTTAGGTGTAACCGGGACGTGTTCACTTTTTTTTGTCGTTGGTCCCGCTCCTGTTACCGCACTTGTAATAATTGTTTTATTTGCCATATCTATTCTCTCCTTCTTTTTTAGGTACATATTTAAAAATTTCTTCTGATTCAAAAAATTCTACTAAACGATTAATCCAATCATAATAATTTTTCCAATCGTCCATTTCTTGAGCAAGTATTTCTTTTTCTTGTTGACTGGATGCATCGACGTTTGTTTGATGAATATCTTTCGAAAAACGTTGCTCAAATGCACGGCTTTTTCTAACTTCACGCTGCCAATTCGATGTAAACAAAGAAATAAACGTTTGATAATAATCATTTTCCACTTGTATATAATCTTTGCGATCTCCTTTACGACGAATCTTATCAGCGATGCCAAGCTCGATCATTTCTCTTACTACTTGGCTCATCCGCATCTTGGACATCCCAGTTGCTTCCGACAATTCATCCAATGTCATCGGCTCCCGGTTCATGTAAATTGTCCCTAGTATGCGGCCAATCGTTTCTGAAATGCCAAATGCATGCATGTTCTCCGCAATCTTATCGATAAATTGTTCTTTTTTATATTGTAAAAATTCATCCATGTCACAAGCTCCTTTTCCTATGTTCACTTGCTTCAAAGCTACTATAACATAACTCGCAAAAAATCAAAAAGAGCAGATAAGGTCGTTAATCGAAGCAAAAAGCAGGAATTTTAAGAAAGAAGTGGTATAAACTGTGTAAAATAATTATTTTATAAATTTTACGAGATTATTTACGCTTAGATGCGATTTTGTTTCCTCCCCTCCTCTATGTAGAATAGATGATGTTGCAAATCGAGCAACACATCATTGAAATTGCATGGTTTGGTCAATGCTTCAATATGTTTCATTACCTTTTACAACAACAGTTGCAATTGCCAAGCAGTGACTATTTTGCAGCCTATTGTACACTTACGCTGCTTTATGTTGATAAAGGTTATTTTGAAGTTAACCAATTTATTTACAAATTATTAACTACATAGAGGAGGATATGTTTTGCTTACTTTTAAAAATGTTTCCAAAGTATATGAAGGCGGAACAAAAAAAGCAGTAAACAATTTTGATTTAAAAATTGACAAAGGAGAATTTGTTGTCTTTATTGGTCCCAGCGGTTGCGGGAAAACAACAACGATGAAGATGATTAATCGATTAATCAACACTTCAGAAGGCGACATTCTTATTGAAGGAGAAAGTATTCAATCAAAAGATGTTGTAGAACTTCGCCGCTCCATCGGTTATGTGATTCAGCAAATTGGTCTATTTCCCCATATGACCATCGCAGACAATATTTCACTCGTTCCGAAATTGTTAAATTGGCCAGAGAAAAAACGGTTTGAACGTGCGAAAGAATTACTGAAATTAGTCGATATGGATGAAGAATACTTACATCGTTATCCTACTGAATTGAGCGGTGGGCAACAACAGCGTATTGGAGTGTTACGCGCGCTTGCTGCAGACCCTCCCCTTATTTTAATGGACGAACCATTTGGTGCTTTAGACCCGATTACCAAAGATGGTTTACAAGAGGAATTTAAAACATTACAAAAAGAACTTGGCAAAACAATCGTTTTTGTCACCCACGACATGGATGAAGCAGTTAAATTAGCCGATCGTATCGTGATTATGCAAGATGGAGAAGTTGTCCAATATGACACGCCGGAAGAAATCTTGAAAAATCCAAAGAACGAATTCGTAGAAGACTTCCTGGGTAAACATCGCCTCATCGGACAGGAGCGACCGCTTCAAACAGTCGAAGAAGTGATGAATCGCGAGCCAAGTACTGTCTGTGAAACCGAAAGTTTATCCACTGGCATTAAAATGATGAGAGACGCTCGCGTCGACTCCTTATTGGTTGTCGATGAAAACAACTGCTTGAAAGGCTCCATCGACTTTGAAATTATCGATGAACATTATAAAGAATCTGTAACCATCAGGGATGTAATGAAAACAGATATTTTCACAGTGAAAAGCGATGTACTCCTGCGTGATACTGTTCAGCGTATTCTTCGTCGCGGCATGCCTTATGCACCGGTTGTTGATGATGCAGGCAAGCTCTTGGGCATTGTCACCCGTTCCACTATTGTAAATATCGTATACGACTCTGTTTACGGCGAAGAGGAAAGTTTAGTCTAAATGATTTTTCAAAAAGGATGTGAACATATTGGATACATTACTCGAATTTTTAAGTGAAAATGGGGATAAATTACTGTTTAAGTCATGGGAACACATTTATATATCCTTGATTTCCGTTGCTTTAGGGGTGCTTGTTGCTGTTCCACTCGGTTTTCTGTTGAGTAAAGTACCGAAATTTGCCGATAAATTCATGGCGGTTGTAGGCATTATACAGACCTTCCCTACACTGGCTATCTTAGCGTTCTTTATTCCGCTTTTAGGTATTGGAAAAGTGCCGGCTATTGTGGCTCTATTTCTTTACTCCCTGTTACCGATTCTACGGAACACATACACTGGCGTGCGTTCGTTGGACAGCACCCTTTTAGAAGCTGGTTTTGGCATGGGAATGACGTACACCGAACGGATTTTCATGGTGGAATTACCACTCGCTTTACCAATAATAATGGCTGGAATCCGCATGTCCACAGTTTATTTAATCGGTTGGGCAGCACTTGCCGCTTATATCGGAGCAGGTGGTTTAGGAGACTTTATTTTTGATGGGTTGAATTTGTTCAAGCCGGAATTTATTTTAGCCGGTGCGATTCCAACGACCATCTTAGCCTTATTAACGGATTACTTTTTAGGAAAATTAGAAATGAAACTAACACCAAAAGGCATTCAAAAATCGGATGCAGCTTAACTGAAGGAGGAGGCATATATTATGCTGTCACGAAAACCAAAAATCTTTATCAGCCTGATTGCAGCCATCGTACTCCTATTGAGCGGCTGCTCTTTACCAGGATTGGGAGGGACCTCTGCTAATACGATTACAGTAGGCAGCCTGAATACTTCCGAATCAACAACAATGGCGTATATCATTAAGTATTTAATTGAACACGAGACAGACCAACATGCAGAAATCGTCGGAAATATGGGATCTTCCATCGTTCAACATCAAGCACAAACGCAAGGTGAAGTAGACATTACCTCGACACGCTATACAGGTACTGATTTACCCGGCGCTTTAGATATGGATCCCGTTACGGATCCGGATGAAGCATTAGACATTGTTCAGACCGAATTCGAAGACCAATTTGACCAGACATGGTTTGACCCTTATGGTTTTGCCAATTCCTACGCCTTTACGGTAACAAGTGAGCTGGCAGAAGAAGAAGATTTGGAAAAAGTATCTGATATAGAAGATATTGCTCCTGATTTGGAATTCGGTGTGGATAACGCCTGGTTAAACCGGGAAGGCGATGGCTACGAAGCTTTTACAGAACAATACGGTTTCGAATTCGCCAAAGCTTATCCTATGCAGATTGGACTCGTGTATAAAGCAGTGGAAAGCGGCGACATGGATGTTGTTTTAGCCTATACCACAGACGGAAGAATTGCAGATTTTGATTTAGTACCATTAGAAGACGATAAACAGTTCTTCCCACCGTATGACGCTTCACCAGTCGCGAATGACGATATTTTAGAAAAACACCCTGAAATCGAAGACTTATTGGAAAATTTACATGACACGATAGACGATGAGAAAATGCGTGAAATGAATTTTGAAGCAGACGTGGAAATGAAAGAGCCGTCACTCATCGCCAAGGAGTTTTTAGAAGAACATGACTATTTTCAAGATTAATTAATGGGAGGGACATTACGTGAAAACATTACAAGAACTTGTTGATTATTTCGGACAAAACTATGCTTATATTTGGGAAGAATTTTACAAACATTTCTTAATGTCTGCATATGGCGTGTTATTTGCAGCTATCATCGCCATTCCTGTCGGGATTGTCATTGCCAGACGTGCTAAACTCAGCCAATGGGTTATCTCGATTACAAACGTCATCCAAACCATTCCCGCTCTTGCGTTGCTCGCTGTGCTCATGCTCGTATTAGGTTTGGGTGAAAATACGGTCATCGCTTCATTGTTTTTATATTCCTTACTTCCGATTGTCCGTAACACGTATGCCGGCATTCGCGGAGTTGATGAAGCGTTATTGGAATCCGGCCGCGGCATGGGAATGACGAAATTTCAACTTTTGAGAATGGTGGAATTTCCACTGGCTTTATCGGTCATTATGGCAGGTATTCGTACAGCGCTTGTTATCGCGATTAGTATCGCAACAATTGGCGCGTTCATCGGAGGCGGCGGATTAGGAAACATCATTATCCGCGGTACGAACGTCGCAGATGGATCTGCTATTATTTTAGCAGGTGCTATTCCTACTGCTCTAATGGCAGTGATTGCCGATTTAATTATGGGATGGATTGAGAA
>DATGUO010000046.1:0-4007 GCA_035301305.1 Pseudogracilibacillus sp. | reverse complement strand
GGAGATCGCAGCCACGCTTTTATCAATCATGATCGTTTTAATCGTCATTTAAGTGCTAAAATCATCCCTTACTTGCTTGGGTACCATGCGACATATACGGAAAATGTCTCAACACACAACTCCCCTGCCCTAAAAATAACTTCCCCGCAGCAAGAAACGTTTCATTGGGATGACGGATTCCTGCAACATATGACAGAACGGTTCTCTTTGGATTTGTCTATGGAAACTTTACCAATGGATTATGAAGGAAGGACCGCAGTAGATGAAGCCAACTTACTACTAACTACGGGAAGTTCTTTAAAAGCTCTGGAAAAGTTAACAGGTGATTCGCTCGACATGCGCCGCTTCCGGCCAAATATTGTGGTGTCGCTTGATGAAGAAAAACCCTTTGAAGAAAAAGATTGGTTAGGTCGCGCTTTAAAGATAGGAGATATAGAAATCGAAGTGTATAAGAATGCAAACGCTGCATTATGATCGGCGTGGACCCTGTTAATACATCTATTGATATGTCTATCCTGCGCTCTGTTTCTCAAGAATTGGATGCTCATTTTGGTGTGTATGCCAAAATAATCAAAACAGGCAGCATTCAAACAGATGATTCGGTGTATTTGATTTAGATGTATAAAATACGTCTTAGAAAATTTAAGATACACACCGATTGTACCTGGACTCTCGCCGGCTTTTCCTGATTTTCAACAGATAACTCGGTGGCGACTCCTCTTTTTCTTGCCTTTATAGTAAGCGTTTACATTGTGAAATGAGTATGATAAAATGAATATGATATAAAGACGCTTCACGCAAGCTTTTTAATACAAAGATTAGATTGATTCAAATCTATGAATGGACAGGTTTTTAGCAAGCAGTCATAAGACTGACATGTCAGGTACACTCTTTAAATGGAATGGTCTCAAAAGGACTGTTAGAGTATGTCTTTTTTATTGTCCTGCTTCATTAAAACAGCCTGCCCCATCATGAGAACCTGCGTGTATGTATTTCGCGAAAAGGAGGTGTTTTAGCTTCTGTAAGTGTGGCTTTCTCGGAGTAACCAGGCGTAAGCGAAAGAGTTATAAGGTGATATTAAAATGCTTATCAGCTTGGTAATGAGAAAAGAATGAATACATTGTAATGTAATAAGCATAGCAAATTGTATCATTTTTCAACGGAACACCGGCATACACATTTCTATAGGAGGTTTATTTATGGCTAAAGCGTTAGATTTAAATCCGAAAGTAGAAGCATTTCTGAAAAGCGAAAAACAGTTGTTTATCAATGGGCAGTTTGTTAAATCAGCAGAAGGAAAAACGTTTGAAACCGTCAACCCTGCTACAGGCGAGAAAATTGCCACTGTCAACGAAGCAGGCAAAGAAGACGTGGATAAAGCTGTCAGTGCAGCGCGGGAAGCGTTTGACAACGGTCCCTGGTCCAAAATGAGCGCGGCAGAACGAAGTCGTCTCATCTACAAACTTGCTGATAAAATGGAAGAAAATCAAGAAGAATTAGCCCAGCTTGATACGATGGATAATGGAAAACCAATTAGCGAAACACGAGCTGCCGACGTGCCGCTGGCCATTGAACATTTCCGCTATTACGCTGGCTGGTCCACTAAAATGGTAGGTCAGACGATTCCGGTGCAAGGTGAATTTTTCACCTATACACGCCATGAGCCAACTGGTGTAGTCGGCCAGATTATTCCATGGAACTTTCCGTTATTAATGGCCGCCTGGAAACTGGGTGCAGCGCTTGCTACGGGCTGTACGATTATTTTAAAACCGGCAGAACAAACACCACTTTCTGCACTCTATTTGGCAGAGCTTGCAGCAGAAGCTGGTATTCCTGATGGTGTTTTTAACGTCGTGACTGGGTTTGGAGAAACCGGGGAAGAAATCGTCAATCATCCGAAAGTAAATAAAGTTGCTTTCACTGGGTCGACGGATGTCGGGAAACACATCATGCGTCAAGCATCCGGTAATTTAAAACGTGTCACGCTTGAACTTGGTGGGAAATCACCGAATATCATTTTGCCTGATGCAGATTTATCGAGAGCCATCCCAGGCGCGATGAGTGGTATTATGATGAATCAGGGTGAAGTATGCAGTGCTGGATCGCGGTTGTTTGTACAGAAAAATTCATTTGATAATGTCATGTCCGAACTGGTGGAACATTCTCAGAAAATCAAACAAGGACAAGGGATGGATGAACAAACGCAAATGGGGCCACTCGTTTCAAAAGAGCAGCAGGACCGCGTGGTCAACTATATTAACAAAGGGAAAGAAGAAGGTGCTGAACTCTTAACAGGCGGTACAGCAACAGATACGGGATACTTCGTAGAGCCAACGGTGTTTGCGGATGTAAATGACAGTATGACAATTGCCAAAGAAGAAATATTTGGCCCAGTTGTATCTGCCATGCCCTTTGAAGACTTAGACGAAGTTATCGAGCGTGCCAACAATACGGAATATGGGTTAGCAGCTGGATTATGGACAGAAAACGTACGGAACGCCCATTACGTCGCGAACAACATCCGGGCAGGTACGGTATGGGTGAACTGTTATAACGTATTTGACGCAGCCGCGCCATTTGGCGGATTTAAACAATCCGGATTTGGCCGCGAAATGGGCTCTTATGCACTGGAAAATTATACAGAAGTTAAAACTGTCTGGATTAATATGAATTAATCCATTCTGGAAACAAGCTTTAAAAAAGGTGGACTTGGTATATATAACGTACCATGTCCACCTTTTTGTATGTCTTTCTTTTTACATATACAGTGTAACGTTTTTATTTAACAGAATAATACCAGACCCTCTTTCACTCTGGATATACCACGGTCTTGTCTTTTTCAATAATAGGCATCGCTCCCCATTGGCCAAGTTCATGTGGAACAATTTCCAATTCGCCGTTCTGTACAAGAAGATGTTTGACCTCCCACCCGTGTGCAGCAAGCCAGTTACTAATGATTAAGCGATGGCACTGAGAAGGATGGCTTTCCGCACAAAAATAGACAGTATTTTCGGCTTCCCCATATGTAGTCAATGCTTTAATCCCCTCCTGAAAAGCTTCCGAGAGTGTGTAATCTGCATAATTATGAAAAGAAGAATTATTCCAGCCGGCATTTAAATTGTCCGCCACCTCTTTTGACTTGTTTCTTCTTCCTCCTAGTTTAGTGAGATGATGGTATTCCATCTTGTATCCGGCTAACCATGCTGACATCGCATCTTGATTGAAATGAGGAAATTTTCGGCTCCCAGGCATGGATCGTACATCTACCACATACTTTATAGATACTTCTTCAAGTATGTCTAAAAACGTTTCCTTTGAATGATTGGAATGTCCGATTGTGTATATTTGCATCTAGCACACTTCCTTTTACTTTTTTATAATTATTCCATGATAATATGTTCAAAAATTGCAGTGTCTCTCTTCTGCCCTATTTATATAACTGATTTCGAATGTACTCGCGAAAAGGCGGCTTGCTATTTTAATTTCATACAAAAGTTTTCATTCCATTTCAGTTTTCAGCATTTATTCCTGCACTTGCATCGTTTCCCATTTTTACGTTTATTCTATATCGCCCTGCTCTTTCCTTTTATTCCCCTCATTTTGCATGGCAAACCTTTCCTTCCCTTTTTCCATCCTCTTCGACCAGCTCAAACAAATCTATAGCCGGATGTTTGTACGTCTGCGTCATTTTTCCGGTAAGCGTAGTAAAAAAATATTGATATACATGTTTATTCTCACAATTCACGGGGTATTTTATTGTAGTAAGACTTATGAGGAGGATGTTAGAAATGCAACCAGTTGTAAAAGAATTTAAAGATGATACAGCATTAAAGGAAGAAGTAAATAGCTTAGCTGATAAAGGCGTTGCTAAAGAAAATTTATATGTTATGTCACACGATGACGACCGGACTGATCGGGTAGCAGGAAGCACAGACGCTAGTAAAGTACGTGTAGAAGACGAGAGTCTGAAAACGGCAGTCCGTAATATATTTCGCAAAAAAGGGGAC
>DATGUO010000045.1:0-23791 GCA_035301305.1 Pseudogracilibacillus sp. | reverse complement strand
AGCTAATCTCATCTCTTTTTCCTCCTTATGCTTTTACCATGTCATCTGCATGTAAAATATAATTTGTGAAGCCGCGTTCTCCAATTTTATAACCCTCTGCGGTGATACGTGCATTGACTAATTTTACTTTTTCCTCATGTTCAAAGAATTTTTCCCCAGCTTCTTGTGGGAGAAAGACCTCAATATCATCTGCACGTTGAATATCCGAATACAGATTATAGCTCCGTGAAAGAGTGGTCATACGTCCATTAATTCGGCGCTGTTCGACTTTTCCTTCTCCTGCATATTCTAAATTTCCAAAAGTCTTTTCCATATTTGGAATGACATATTTTAATTCCATCCTATAAACCTCTTTTCTTGTTTTAAATTTTTGTTATTTATATGGAAAACAAGGATAGAAGGGAGGGGAGCGAGAATAAAAAATATACATTGGTCAATCACCCCTTACGCATTCTGAAAACGATAATCCACACGTCCATAAATCACGCACCAAAACACAACCATTGTTTCCCCTTGTTTATCACGTACCAATTTCCCGGAAGGAAATAACGGAAAGTCTTCAATTTCAATTTCATTCGTAACAAAATGATCGTCAATCCACTCCATTACCTTTTCTTCATTTTCTTCCAAAGAAACCAACTCCCCTCCATTTTTCAGACAATAAAAAAACGTGACATCTGGGACGTCACACGTTGGTTTATTTTCTATAAAATTTCTGCAACACCAGCCATGATGTATTCCGCGCATGGCACGGCAATTGCATTTCCAATCGCTTTATACCTTGCATAATCACTAATCGTTTCATTTTCATTTCCTAAGGCTGTCCATCCTTCTGGCAATCCCATTAAACGCTCACATTCCAATGGGGTTAGTTGTCGTATATAACCTTCTTTTTCTTTCCCTTCATACCAAAAAGAAAAGATATTTATCGTCCCTGCAAGCAGCGTTGGAAAAGGATCTCCTGTTCTTCCGAAACTTCCAATGAATCCGGATTTGTTTTTATCTTTTGCGGTACTTCGCATACGTCGTTCTTGAAAGGGTCGGAGGATAGGTATGTTCCCCCTTGTTTCTTCAATAAAAATTCGACTGGTACAGGTAGAGGACATCCTGCCTTCTCCGCTAGACGTAAAAAACGATTGCAGTTTGCGGGCTTTAAATAATATTTTTCTGGCACGTTTTCCTCCAAAATCTGCCACGAGGAAGACACGTCTTCTTCTTTGAGCAAGTGTGGGCTTTCCCCAATATCGGGCATCCAGGACGCGCCAGCACACGTCAGTGTTACCCCCTCGCACCATACCTGCGTTTGACCAGGTTCCAGAAGCAGGAACTGGAACATCGGTTTTTGTAAATGATTCCAACACGGCTTTAAAATCCATCCGGTTGTTTGATGAAAATGCTCCCATAACGTTTTCCCAAATAGCGATAACTGGATATGATCCATTCGTTGCACACCTCATTTCTTCGATAATTCGTATCGCATGATAAAATAAACTAGATTGACTTCCTGCGAGACCTTCCCGTTTACCGATATTTGATAAATTTTGACAAGGAGAACCAAAGGTAATGATATGAACAGGCGGTATTTTCCCTCCATCTATTTTTGTTATGTCTCCCAGATGAAGCATGTCAGGGAAATGGCGTTTTGTAATCGATACAGGTGCTTTCTCGATTTCACTTGCCCATGTTGGTGTAATTCCATGACGGGAAGCAGAGAGGGGAAAGACACCTATTCCATCAAAAAGACTTCCTATCTTTAAATGTGTGTTATAATTACTTTTAAACATGTCATTATTAAATATTTCACCTCTAATCTTACGAGCTAAAAAACATCGTCTGTTGGCGAATACCATTCAAATGATGTTAATAATTGCAGTTATTGAAATGATAAAAGTGTAAAAAGATAATTAAAGATTTTATCACTATTGATATTCAATTTTGTCATAAAAAAAGACGCTTCAATTGAAACGTCTCTTGTTTAAAATATCAAATATTTATAGTGATAACTCTAAACGGCGATTGCATTTATTGCATTAAAATTGCATTTTTTTTATTTTTAATATCATATTATATGAGTTGATACTTCTTAAAAACCCTTTAAAATCAATGATATTGCTCTATATCTAGCACCGTGAAAGTAGAGTGGGAGTAAGAAAAAAGAGCATTTAGAGTAATTTGATATGATTTAGATTGATTCAGCAGGGATCTTATTTGTCTAGACGAAAGTTTAGGCAGATGGTTCTCTGCTTTTTTCCCTGCCGAAGCGGTTTTTGGACTAAATATAAAGGAAGTCAATAGATGAGAAAAAGAGCTAAAACTTTAGAGGTTTAGCTCTTTTTTTACTTTTAAATTGAAAATTAAAGTTTTATTTTAGGAAAATATTTTCTATCCACATTACAATGTTATCCCAAAAGGAAAATAACAAAATAAATCCGACTAAGAACGATATAATAAAAGATATGATAATAGGATGTCTTTCAAAAAATGTCTCTTTGGTCTTGGGAAGATTATCGGAATTAATATGATGACCAATATGAGAGTTTTTAATTTTGTTTTTATTCCCTATTTTTATTTTCATTCTTTGCTCCTACCAAACAAATGACCTAATCTAGATTTACTGATTTTATTTTTGTCACCTATTTTCACTGATTCATCATAAATAATGTTTTGTATATTGACAACTACATTGTCCCTCTTAGACGTATCCTCTGCCACTTGATTCCCAATATCCAAATCATCTAAATTAATAAATTGCTTTTCTAGTTCCATAATGATATCTATCAGTTTAGATTTTACTTTAGATACAATGTCATCAAATTGATTTGAACCAAATCTTATATTCATTCCTGCAATTTGTAGTTCATCTGTTGAAATAGCGTGACAAAATCCAGTGTCAATCATTTTCGAGATGTTTCCACCGTCTTCTTTCTTAAGCATGTTTTGTATTGCATCAAAACTCTCAGTGACATGTAGAGTAATTACATTGTCATATTTCTCATCATCTTTAATTAATAATGATAGGGGAACATGAGAATTTGTGTATTTAAAATTGTAATTTACAATGTAAGTACCCATAGGTGTTCCTTTTAAAACTCTGTATTCTGGAAGTACATCTTCCTTTCCTTTATATCCTTCTAATTCTCCATTCACCCATTCAGTTATAGGTTTACTGTCAAGATCAGAAAGTATAACTTTCAAACGTAGTAGGATACTTTCCATGTTTTCTTTTCCATTTACAATATCTTTTAGTAATTGACTTCTCGTCATCTTACCAGCTCCTTATAACTATTTTAAGACTTATATTTTTAAAATCAAAATTTATATATTAAATAGCATTTCATTAGGTTAAGTATATCATAAATTGCAATGTTACTTTTTAATAGTCTTATTAAAAACTCATCACTCTCTTCCCCAAAATATTATTCTCATCTGTGGAACAGAAATGATCAAGTTGTGGCAGATGTAATTAAAGGAGATTTTAATATTGATATATCTGACGAAAAGTTAACTGGATTTTATGGTAATCAACATGTTAAAAATTAAAACAAATACGTCTTAGGAAAACTTAGCCTAAGGCGTTTATTTTTAGGAGGCTGCAAAAATGATAGTTGGAACATCTAATGCAAGAAAACAAAGAAACCTAGTTGTCATATTGAATTAATCAAAAGGTAGATCAATTTAATTAATGTATAACAAACTCAATTAACTTATGATATAATTTTAACTAAGTATTGAGGTGGATTCTAGATATCGTAAAAGGAGGATTAAGATGGCTTATAAGATATTTATCCGAGATAAGTTTGATGGAAGTTTTGATGAAGTAGATGATGAAGTTTATGAAAGTAGAGAGGAAGCAGAAGAAGCTTTAGATGAAGTTGCAAATAATTTTATGACTGGTGCAGAAACGCTTGAATTAGCAGGTGAAAGTTTTTCAGAACCAGATGATTATGAGTTTAAAGTAAAAAAAGTTTAAGAGCCTATTCTAAAGTATGTAAAGCACAGATATAAAATCTGTGTTTTTTTAATATTTAATAGTCAAAATTGTACTAATGGTTTTTTGTTAAAGTAACTTTAATTTTCGATATAGCTTCACACGTTTATTTTTAAAATTAATTGGAGGTATTTAAATTGATTGTTGGAATATCTAATGCAAGAAAACAAAGAAACGCAGTTGTCATTACAATTCCCGCACGATTTAATGTAGAAGTTGGCCAGAAGTTTTACATCATCAAAGAAGATGAAACGATTAGGTTAATCCCTGAAACAGAGGATTTTTTCATGAATCTAGATGAGTCAGCTGTAAAGGATGGGTTGGAAGAGTTTAGTGAAAAGTACGTACCTTGATTGGAGATTGGAAGATGGTTAAGCAGAAAGATATTGTATCCATTGAGACCTACAATAAAGAAACCGATCGTTACAGTAAGACATACTACATCGTCATTAGCAGGGATGAATATAACAAGTTTACGAACCAGTTTTTAGCTTGTGAAATTATTTACTCTAAAGAAGTTTAGCCTTACTTTGTACCAATTCACGTACCTGGATTAAGAAGATACAGTAAAGTTAACACACTGAGTATCTACACTTTGAAGATGAATGAAACAGGATCTTCAAAGGAATGTATTGGAAAAATTTCTACCAATGAATTTTTACAAATAGCACAAGCATTTTTATTAAACTTTAACTTTCCATTATAGTGTCTGAATTTTCAGCAGTAAAACAATCAAGAAAAATTGTAGACAAAAAATAGAAGAAGTGAGACAATTATACTGACCATAAAAAAGAGGTCAAAATCAATTAAAAGTAAAGGAGTAAAAACATGCGTGTTAGTATAAATATTTCTTCTGAAACAAAAGCGTTGATTAATGAAATTAAAAAGAAGGAATTTGCCGGAAAGAGAATTACGAATGGCTATATTATAAATATGGTAATGGACAATATTTCAATAGAAAAATTGGAAAAAAAGTTATTTGAAATAAAAGAAAAAAACAACTATCAAAGTGTTAAGTATTCTTTAACTCAGCAGGCAATTCAAAAAATTAATAAATTAAATACAATGATGAGTGCTTCAAAGGATATGATAATAAACTTTGGTTTGCACCTATATAAAGAAGAACTTAAAAAAAGAGAAACACTTAAGGTTTTTAAACGACGTTACGAGTTAATCATGAATAATTCAACAATAAAAATAATAAATAGTAATGGGGAAATTAATGATTTATTAAATTATTTACCGGGGATATATTCTGTATGGATATCAGCTAAAGGAAAAGAAAAAGAAATACTTTACGTTGGAAAATCTAAAATAATTAATTCAAGGTCAACGAAACACCTTTCTTCTTTATTAGACAACCCAGGATATTTTGGTTTAACTGATGATGATTTAAAAAATGACAACCTAGCATTAGGAGTTAAAATAGAACATTTAATTAATTTAAATAAGGTAGAAACATTTCAAGAACTTGAAGATAATCTTAACAAAGAGGAAAGAAAACATATAAATAAATTAAAACCGCATACGCAAAAAAATATGAATATGAAGAATGAGGATGAAAAAAGAGAAGTAGTAAAAAAGGTGATAGATAATTTAATAACTTAAAATAATTAGATTATCTAAATTAGTTATATTATTAATTCCTAGTTGCTAATTAGACTTAATTTTACAAGAGACATAGATTCCACTATCGAACTTCAATAATTTATTAGAACATTAAAGGCAATGATAACTGTAAGTGCTGTCGTATCAAAGGTTTTAGTGGTTGTTTCTTTTTGAGTGGGAATAAATGTTTAAATAGCACA
The DNA here is from genome assembly GCA_035301305.1 of Pseudogracilibacillus sp. Lineage (GTDB taxonomy): Bacteria > Bacillota > Bacilli > Bacillales > Amphibacillaceae > Pseudogracilibacillus. The sequence continues at coordinate 17,995 of DATGUO010000045.1, read as the reverse complement.
AGGTATCCTTACCTTGATCGAGGGAGCTTATTTGTTTAGATGAAAGTTTAAACAGATAGTTTCCTATTTTTTTTACTCCAAGTTGGTTTTGACTAAATATAGGAGAAATCTATTAAAAAATTGACCGAAATGAATTCGGTATCGTACCAAAACAAACCAGCCAACTTTATATTTGGATTTTTAATTTATTGATAAGCTATCAGTGCATTAGCTTGGCTTTTACTTATGAAGCCTAAGATCCATTTTCTGGTGGTTTTATCTTTTACTTTTCTTGTCTAACAGCCGTTACTATGGTCATAGAATTGGTCATACATACATTTGATTCACTTTCGACAAATTACTTCGCGTAAAAGAAAATTATTATGTGCAGTTATCAAAGTCTCATCTCCTATAAAGAAATCGATGCGGGTTGCTAGCAGCAAACGTCCTTTATCACGTCATTGTATTCAATGTTTTCATCCTTCGTTAGGATATTCACCATTACTATATTCGATTGAAAAAACCCAATATTATAAATATGCGCACTAAAAATTAAAGCCATGTGAAATTAAAAATACTAATGTATACTAAAATTAGAATGACCTGAAAGGAAGTGTCATCATGAAGGTAGTCATATTATCTGATACACATATCAAAGGGAGAAATAAAATTTTCCCTGATACGTTCTTAAAAGAATTATCTGATACCGATTGTATTATTCATGCGGGCGACTGGTCAGATATCGGAGTCTATGAAGATCTTAAAGTGTATGCACCTGTTTTCGGAGTACACGGTAACGCGGAAGAGGATGAAGTTCAACATACATTTCCTGACAAAAAGATTCTCACGTTACATGGATATAAAATTGGTATCGTTCATGGTCATGGAGAGGGGAAAACAACAGATAGGCGTGCTTTTGATGCATTTTCTGATGACCATGTAGATATAATTATATTTGGGCATTCACATATTCCCATGCTTCGCTATTTTAAAAAGCGGCTTTTGGTTAATCCTGGTTCAATTACACAAAAAAGAACAAATCCCTGTTATTCGTTTGCAGTGCTGCAACTTGGAAATTCGCTCGATGTAAGGCATATATTTTTTTCTTAAAAAAATATATTGATAAGTAATTAAACAAGGGGTTTTAATACATTTACAGAACTAAATGATAGCCTTACATGAAGGAATTAACGAATTCTGAATTTTCTTCTATTTTTATAAAATGTTATATTTTTCTTTATTTTTAAGATGATTATGTTATACTAATTAAAAATAATATGACTTAATTAAAATATTTAAAAGTTCTAAAGAAGTAATTAGATACATAGTAGAGTCAATTTCATCATTCAAAATTAGGAGTAGAATCCGAATCATTAAATTTTCGCTTTGATTGAAGTTCCGGATGGCCGCTTTACGCGGGCAGCTGTTAAGCCGTCGTCAGGCCAAGGTCTTCCTAGTCTTACCAAGGCTTTTCTTCCCGCAGGAGTCGGCCATCCTACACGCCAATCGCAAAAGTTATATTTTATAAACACGAACATTGCATAATTTTTATTTCAATAGTTCGGATTTACTTTGGAAATCAACACTTATGAAATTGATTCAGTAGTATAAATAAAAGAATCATAAGAGGAGTTGCTATAGCGTTGGAAGAAAAAGAAGTGGTTTATGTCGTTTCCGATTCGGTTGGAGAGACAGCAGAATTTGTTGCCAAAGCCGTAGCAACACAGTTTGATGGCGGAAAAATAGATATTCGCAGGAATTCGTATGTGGAAGATAAAGCCGATATTGACGAAATTGTGCAGGCTGCTGTAAAAGAATATTCTATTATAGCCTACACTATTGTTGTTCCGGTACTAAAAGAATATTTGGATCAGCGTGCAGCGGAAGAAGGAGTTTTAGCCGTTGATGTCCTGGAGCCTTTAATTAACGTATTTCGAATGCGTTTTAATAAAGAGCCGCATCACAGCCCCGGATTAACACGAAGGCTGGATGAGGATTATTTTCGCAAAATTGCTGCGGTGGAGTTTGCCGTGAAATATGATGACGGGAAGGATCCAAAAGGCTTTGAGGAAGCGGATATTGTTTTAATAGGTGTGTCGCGTACCTCTAAAACACCGCTTTCCATGTATTTGGCACATAAACGTTTTAAAGTTGCGAATATTCCGCTCGTTCCAGAGGTGTCTCCACCGGAAGAGTTGTTTACTATTCCCAGAAAAAATTGTGCCGGGCTGATTATTTCCCCGGAGAAATTATATGAAATCCGTAAAGAACGATTAAAATCGTTGGGACTTAGCCCTCAATCCAATTATGCAGACATGGAACGTATTCTTGGAGAATTGGAATATGCTGAAAAAATCATGAAACGTGTAGGTTGTCCGATTATCGATGTGTCCAACAAGGCGGTTGAAGAAACTGCAGGCGTTATATTAGAAGTGTTGAAAAAAGAGAGGAGCATGTAAGATGCAGAAATTTGTATATTTATTTAATGAGGGACAAAAAGATATGAAGCCTTTGCTGGGCGGAAAAGGAGCCAGCCTGGCAGAAATGACGAGTATCGGTCTGCCGGTTCCGCATGGCTTTACCATTACAACAGAGGCTTGCAATGCATTTTATGATGCGAATCAGGTTATCCCGGAAGCTGTTCGGCAGCAAACGTTGGAAGCATTAAGCAGTTTGGAAGAGAAAATGAATAAAAAGCTGGGCGACCCGGATGATCCGCTTTTAGTTTCTGTTCGCTCCGGCGCTGTTTTTTCGATGCCTGGCATGATGGATACGATTCTGAATCTTGGCATGAACGATGATACGGTAGAGGGAGTAGCGAAATTAACTGATAACGCAAGATTTGCTTATGATTCGTACCGCCGCTTTATTCAAATGTTCAGTAATGTTGTGTTCGGAATAGACGGTTTTTATTTCGAGCAATTGCTTGAAGAAACGCGAGAGACTAAGGGCTATACGGCTGACCCTGAATTAAAGGCAGAAGACTGGAAAGAAGTGATTGCAGGCTATAAAGAGATTGTACATAAACATACGAAAAAACCTTTTCCACAAGCGCCTGAAGAACAATTATTTTTAGCGATTAACGCCGTGTTTGACTCTTGGAATAATGAACGGGCAAGTGTGTATCGCCGTTTAAATAATATCCCGGACCATCTTGGTACCGCTGTGAATATCCAAAGTATGGTGTTTGGGAATATGGGGAATGATTCCGGAACGGGCGTAGCTTTTACGAGAAACCCATCCACAGGAGAAGCAGAGTTGTACGGGGAGTATTTAGTGAACGCTCAAGGAGAGGATGTCGTTGCAGGGGTACGGACGCCGCAGCCGATTGCTTCGTTAGAGGAAGAAATGCCGGAAGTTTACAAGCAATTTGTGGAAACAAGTCAGCGTCTGGAAAGCCATTATAAAGAAATGCAGGATATTGAATTTACGGTAGAACGCGGACAATTGTTTATTTTGCAAACACGGAATGGAAAACGGACAGCGCAAGCGGCCATTCAAATTGCAGCAGACATGGCAGAAGCAGGCATTATCGACCGAAAAACGGCGCTGATGCGTGTGGAACCTAACCAGCTCAGTCAATTGCTCCATAGCCGAATCGATCATAATTTTGACAGGGAAATCCTGACCAAAGGATTGCCGGCATCGCCTGGCGCGGCAACAGGAGAGGTCGTTTTTGAAGCGAATGAAGCGGAAGAAATGGCTAAAGAAGGGAAGAAAGTGATCCTTGTCCGTGCGGAAACAACACCTGAAGATATTCATGGTATCGTAGCGTCACAGGCAATTTTGACCAGTCGGGGAGGCATGACCAGCCATGCTGCCGTTGTAGCGAGAGGCATGGGAAAAGCGTGTATTTGCGGGTGTGAAGCGATGAATATTGATGCAAAAACCAAGCAATTTACAGTAGATGATGTGGTTGTCAACGCTGGCGATACGATTACGATTGATGGGGCGACCGGTGATATCATGCTGGGCGAAGTTCCAATGATTGACCCTGAATTGTCTGAGGAGTTCCAACAAATGCTTACATGGGCAGATGAAGAACGCGAAATAGCTGTGCGAGCCAATGCAGATGATCCAAAAGATGCTCAAAAAGCATTTGAATTTGGAGCAGTAGGCATCGGGTTATGCCGGACAGAGCATATGTTTATGAACACAGAACGAATACCGACAGTGCAGCAGATGATTTTAGCGGAAAATGTTGAAGAACGGGCAGCGGCTTTAGCCGAACTTCTGCCAATGCAGCAAGCTGATTTTGAAGGTGTTTTTGAAGCAATGCAGGGGTATCCGGTTACGGTACGGTTGTTGGATCCGCCGCTTCATGAATTTTTACCTTCCAAAGAGGAATTGCTGGTGGAAGTGACCACTTTGCAATTGCAAGAACCGCAATCAGAAAAATTGAAAGAAAAGGAACAATTACTTCATAAGGTGCGTCAACTGGATGAGCATAACCCAATGTTAGGTTTGCGGGGCTGCCGGCTAGGTCTTATGTATCCTGAAATCTATGAAATGCAGGCTAAAGCGATCTTTTATGCTGCAGCAGCTTTAGCAGAGAAAAATATAAAGATAGAACCGGAAATTATGATCCCGCTCGTTGGGCATGTCAATGAATTAAAAGAAATGCGTCAGGTAGTCGATCAAGCAGCAGCACAGGTTGAAAAGGAAACAGGACGTGCCATTTCATTCACGGTCGGAACGATGATTGAAATTCCACGTGCAGCCCTAACAGCAGATGAAATTGCAGAAGAAGCGGACTTTTTCTCCTTCGGTACTAACGATTTAACACAGACAACATTCGGTTACAGCCGGGACGATGCAGAAGGGAAGTTTTTACAAACTTATGTGGAAAACAAAGTGATTCCGGAAAATCCTTTTGTCGCGATTGACCAATCCGGTGTTGGGAAACTGGTCGATACTGGTGCTAAATTAGGCCGCAGTACAAAACCGGAATTGAAATTAGGTATATGCGGAGAGCACGGCGGGGAAGAAAGTTCCATTGAATTTTTCTACCAGACTGGTTTGGATTATGTCAGCTGTTCGCCGTACCGCGTGCCACTGGCGAGACTCGCGGCTGCCCAGGCGACTATCCGTTCGAAAGAGCAGGAAAAAGCATCTGTTTAAACAGGTTTAAAGCTTGAGTTAAAGTGTGGAATTGCGATACTTGTAGAAAACCAGACATGTATGATTGGTTTGGTCGTTGATTTAGTGAATAAGGAATGAAAAAATTATCTATTAGAGAGCAGGATTTTCATTCATTATTATGAGATGTTCCAGCAGCCTTCCTTTATCGGGAGGCTGTTTTTTTATATAGAGATAAGTGTATAAAAATGTGTGCTATTGTCCAGATACAGCGCCTATTTTTTCTGAAATCTTCAACACATCCTTATGTAGCAAACACCGCGACTTCAGGACTCAGCTTGATATTGTCGGAGCTTTGGACAAGGCGCTAGCGTTTACTTTGAATTGCGGTCACTATCTTTGTTCATTGTGCCTCAGATTCGTGTTTTCATTGAATTGCAGTCACTATCTTTGTTCATTGTGCGTCAGATTCGTGTTTTCGCTGGATTGCGGTCACTATCTTTATTCATTGTTCCCCTGTTTCGTGTTTTCTTTGTATGACGGGCGCTATCTTCATTCATTGTTCCTCTCATTTGCGTTTTCATACAATTGTGGGCACTATCTTTTTTCAATCAATGTCTCCGGATAGGTTTGAATTAAAAAATTCCAATAGTTACTTTTAACTTTTTCCACGAGGTAGAAGGATAAATGAAAAGGCCGCTTAGTTAATTGCTGAAAAACCTTTGTAACATACTGTTTTTGAGGAGAGACTTGAAAATTAGGTTGAGAAAGAAGAGAAGAGAGAAAGTCAAGCTGAAAAATTCGGTTTTTACGAAAAAAGGAGTATGCTGAAAGTAAAGTACAGGAAGGAGGATGGAAATGGAAGCTCGTTTAAATCATTTTAAAACAGCCCCGGATGCAACGAAGCTAATGGTAGAAATGGAAAAATATATTCATCAAACAAACCTGGAGCCGGACTTATTGGAGCTGGTTAAAGTACGTGCCTCTCAGATAAATGGGTGTGCTTTTTGTTTGGACATGCACTGGAAAGATGCGCGTGCACAAGGAGAGACGGAGCAGCGTTTATATGGACTGGATGCCTGGAGAGAAGCGGATTATTATACGGAAAAAGAGCGGGCAGGTCTTGCATTGACAGAAGCAGTCACGGAAATCGCGACGAATCATGTATCGGATGAACTGTATGAAGAAGTACGAAATCATTTCAATGAAAAAGATTTCACGGATTTGATTTTTGCAATTAACGCGATTAACAACTGGAATCGATTGTCGATTGCAATGCGCACCGTTCCCGGACGTTACCAAGCTTCTGATTCATAACGATTAAAAAAGGTTGTCCTGTTTTTTGCGAAAAACTTCCTGAAAAATAAGGCTCAGGATTTTTCACTCATTCGGACAACCTTTTTTTATTTGAAAAGCTTACGTGTACTTTTTCGAATGGCTTTACGAGCGAATCTTCGACCAACTCGCTGGTTTATGTTTCCATTTTTGATCGCTTTTGCATCAAGTCCTATACGTAAAATACGTCGCAGCACTCGCTGTACATTCATCAGCATCCTCCCCGTTTCATGCTTCTATCCCAAATATAGCAGAAAGGTATGTGATTACGCCAGTACTTTTTGTTTTTGCAAGTCTTTTCGCATAATATTCACTGCGCCGGTGCGGCCGTGGGCGTATTGCATCGTTTCTCGAAAACCGCATTTTTTATATAAGGCTTGACCAGCTTCGTTCTGTGCATTGACAGCCAGGACAATTTCTGTGGTAGCTGGAAAATATTTTTCAATAAAAGCAGGCAGTACTTGAAAAACTTGTTGGCCATACCCGAGGCCTTGATAACGTGTATCTGTTGAAAAAAAGCGGATGATGAGTGCTTGGGCATTGTCAGAAAATGGTTCTGAACGGGTTGTTTCATCAAGACTGAAAAATGTAACCAACTGCCCCTGATCCAACACTAATATGTGATGCAGTGCGGGGTCCGAGGACTCCATTGCTTTCCGGGGTGACATGGTGAACCTCAAATCATCGTTGGTCAATTGGTAATCGTGAATCAATGGTGCGTACTCTTTTGTATACTTTACACATTCAACCATCCTCGAACCTCCTTTGTTAAAATGATGCTTAACAGTATAACATAATTTTAAAAAATAAAAGAGTATTCTGATTTTTCATCCTTTTATAAATATGCACGGTTATTCATCGATAATAACACCGAGTCCGGCGCAAATCGCGGCTGCTTGGAGGGGATGAATAATAATGCCTTTTAAAAGATGATTGGAAAAAAGAATCTGGTGAAACAAACAATTCCGCAAATCAAGCTGCTCTAACTTCGTATGCAGTAAATTCAGGCGTTCCAGGTCACATTTAGAGAAATGTAATTGTTTCCAATCAACCTCTTGAAATTCGGCGTCGATAAGAGAGGTCTCAGAGAAAACGACGTACCGCAATGTTGCATGATTAAAAGCAGCATAATTGGCCTGACATCCTTTCAATTGGGTGTTTTTTACGTTTGCTTCTGCAAAATTGCTGCCTAGCAGTTTGGATTCTTGAAAGCAGACTTGGTGGATAATCGTGCCAATCATATCGCAATTAATCAGTTGACAACGTTCAAATGAAACATGAATAAATTCTGTTTTTTCAAAATTGACCTGATCGAACTGGACATTTACAAATTTCACATGGCGGAAAGAAAGATGGTGAAATGTTTCCTCTGTCAAAGAGCAATCCTTAATGAGACAGTGTTCAAACATCACTTCATTTTCAATGTGAGCAAGATCGGTTTCTTGTAAATGTTCCGGAAATAGCGGTTCTTCTGGATAAAAAGCAGCTGTCATGAAAAAATCCTTTCTTTAACTGAATGTGCTTTGTTTAGTATAAGGGAAAAAGGATAGGAGACCAATTAAAACAGGCAGTGTTTTCGAATTGACGTAAGCGAGTTTTAACAGTATCATTACAGGTATTCATATCATATATTGCTTTGCGTATAATCTAAGAAATATGGCTTAGAGTTTCTACCGGATCACCGTAAATGATCTGACTATGCAAAATAAATGGGCGTTTTAATTCGTTATTTATTATTGTCGTATGCTAGTTGGTGGCGCGCTTTCTAAAAGAAAGGGTGCTTTTCCTATTAGTGTCTGAACTCTATCTGACGTTCTCTGTTAGGTTATAAAGCGAGCGTGGGAGGAAACAATTTTGAAAAAATATTTTCGCTTTGATGAGTTAGGGACGAATTATCGGACAGAGTTTATGGCAGGGATGACAACCTTTCTTGCAATGGCCTATATTTTATTCGTCAATCCGTCGACATTATCTTTAGAAGGCGTGGAAAATTTGCCTGCTGGTGTGACCGGGATGGACGCAGGGGCCGTTTTCACTGCAACGGCAATTGCTGGTGCTGTTGGTACGTTGTTTATGGGGGTCATTGCTAAATACCCGATAGGTTTAGCGCCCGGTATGGGTCTGAACGTGTTTTTTGCCTATACAGTTGTGCTTGGGTATGGGGTGCCCTGGGAAACAGCTTTGTCCGGTGTATTGGCTTCGGGAATTATATTCATTGTCTTGACGCTGACCGGTTTACGGGAAAAGATTATTAATTATATTCCACCGAATTTAAAATTAGCTGTAGGGGCAGGAATTGGTTTCTTTATTGCATTTTTAGGTTTTCAAAATGCGGGTATCATTATTGGAGATCCTGATACGCTTGTCAGTATTGGAGATTTAACGGAACCATTCGTCCTGTTGTCCATTTTTGGTATCATCATCTCAGTGATTTTGCTTAGTTTGAATTTCAGCGGCGGCATTTTTTATGGAATGATTATTACCTCCATCGTGGGGGTTGTTTCTGGTCTGATTCCGATGCCCCAAGGATTTACGGAAATTGTCAATACGCCTCCCAGTGCAGCACCTACGTTTGGGCAGGCTTTTGTAAACTTTGGCGATATTTTCACGCTGGAAATGCTTGTTGTCATTTTAACTTTTTTATTTGTTGATTTTTTCGATACAGCAGGAACGCTCGTTGCAGTTGCTACGCAGGCAGGTTTAATGAAAGATAATAAATTGCCGCGTGCCGGGAAAGCATTATTTGCGGATTCCGCTGCTACGGTTGTTGGTGCGGTGATTGGAACTTCAACGACTACTTCTTATGTCGAGTCGACTTCAGGAGTAGGCGTCGGAGGACGAACTGGTTTTGCATCGGTCGTTACAGCTGGCTTTTTTGTACTTGCTTTATTTTTTTCACCGCTGCTTCAAGTGGTCACTGTGGAAGTAACAGCTCCGGCCTTGATTATTGTTGGCGTGCTCATGTCCTCTGCTCTGAAAGATATTGACTGGGATCAATTCGAAATTGCTGTTCCCGCCTTTTTGACCATTATTGCCATGCCGCTCACTTACAGCATTGCAACCGGGATTGCGATTGGTTTTGTATTTTATCCGATTACGATGATTATGAAAGGGCGCATCAAAGAAATTCACCCGATGATGTATGGCTTAGCCTTCATTTTCATCTTATATTTCATATTCCTTTCATAAAACGTTATAACATTAGTATCGATTTCCCCTGTAACAGTAAACTTCTGTTGCAGGGTTCTTTTTTATATCGGAAGCGGCGGTCTGGTTAGCATTATGTATAAAAGAGGATATGTTTTTCTCGAATCAGTTACCGGGTCGGGCCTGTAAAAGATGATTGATTGCGGACTCCTCGAGTCAAATAACTAAAGTGAAGCGGTCTATTTGTCCTGAGAGCTGTTTCTTAAAAATCCTGCTGCGAAAGAAAAGAAGCAGAAAAATATGGCAGCTGAAACTATTGCGGATGTAAGAAACATGATAAACTGTAGAAAGAAGATTTTTTCATATGAAGCTCATCATATTAGTAAAGGCAGGGAACCGAAATGTCAGAGCCAATAGTGGTACAAATTCGAACAGGAAAGGCAAAAGAAATGGGAGAGGAAGGAGCAAAACACCCCATGGACCGTCCTTGGAAAAGTGCGATTTATAAACAGCCGATTACCGGAGAGCGATTGTTGACGGAACTCGGTTTAAAACAGGATGAGGTGGGAGACCCTGTTGCTCACGGGGGAGCGGAAAAAGCTCTCTTTGCTTATCCGAGCATCCATTTTCCGAAGTGGCGTCAAGAACTGGATATTGCAATATCAGAAGGCGGATTTGGCGAAAACCTCGTTGTCGAAAAGATGGATGAAACCTCTGTTTGTCTTGGGGATGTCTATCAACTGGGGGATGCGAAAATTGAAGTGTCCCAACCGCGTCGTCCTTGTTGGAAGCCGGCACGCCGACACCGGATTATGGACTTTGCTTTGCGGATTCAAAATTCCGGGAGAACAGGCTGGTATTATAGGGTTGTTGAAGAAGGGAATATTTCAGCACCTGCTGCTTTAACTTTATTGAAGCGCCCTTTTCCAGAATGGACGATAGCTGCAGCAAATGAAGTGATGTATGTTCGAAAAAAAGATGTTGCTGCTGCCAAGGCGCTTGCAGATTGTCCCGCCTTAGCACCGAACTGGAAACGGTCGTTGTATAAACGCTTGGAAGGACGTGAATCGAACAGCCGAAAACGGGTGTATGGACCTAACAAAGAAGCACACTAAAGTTACAGAGAGAGTGCTCTTGATTCAGGAAGCAAAAAGGGAGCCAGGGGTTTATTATGTATCAGAAAGAATGCTGTCGATCCCGGACATTAGCCGCAGCCTTAATCATATACGTTCGAATAACAATCATGAAAAACTCACAAAAAATTTCCCGTGATTAAGAGGAACTATGTCCTCTAATTTATAACATACAAGATAAGAAAACTACGAATAGCAACCACGGAACAATGTAGAGAGGGGGAATAAAAATGCTCGAGAATGCTTATATTATTGTATTGATTATTTTAGCAGTGAATATTATTTATGTGTCTACGTCTACGATGCGAATGATTTTAACGATGAAAGGCAGACGTTATTTAGCGGCGGCTGTCAGTACGCTGGAAGTTATTATGTATATTATCGGACTCAGTATTGTACTGGATAATTTAGATGGGATTCAAAATATTGCGGCATATGCAGTAGGGTATGCTTTAGGGATAATCATCGGTTCTAAAATCGAGGAGCGGCTTGCATTAGGGTATATTACCGTTAATGTTGTCTCTTCTCATCCTGAGTACCATTTCTCGGAAAAATTAAGACAGGAAGGATTCGGTGTGACAAGCTGGACATCGACGGGGAGGGACGGGGATCGTTTATCACTTTCGATTTTGACTCCGCGTAAACAAGAACTCCGTTTATATCAAATAATTACCAATATTGATCCTTCTGCTTTTATGGTGTCTTATGAGCCAAAGCAAATTCAAGGCGGTTTCTGGGTGAAGCAAGTACGGAAAGGGAATTTATTTCATCAGAAAGGGCCGCTTAAAGGACAACAGGTCGATCCGGAAGAGCCTTTTATCGAAGAATCAGGGAATCAACAGGAATTTACTGATGAAACGACGCCAAAAACACCTGAAACAAATCCATATTCGCAAAAACCGAACGTTACAACAAAATTATAAATAAATGTTCGAGTTTTAGGCAGATTAATCATTGACGATTAAAATTGTAATTTGTTATACTTTACTTACTCATCTTTTTACCATTACGCGCGGTACATGACGCGAAATATAAAGAGGTTATTATGCGAAAAGTTATGGTCTCATTTATGATTTATCGACAAACCTTAGTCTATTCAGCTTCTTCATACATATTTTTAGGAGTAGAATAGGCTTTTTTGTTATGAGGTCGAAAAAATTCAAAGGAGCGTTGTACAATGGCTAAAGTTGGCGTAATTATGGGAAGTATTTCTGATTGGGAAACGATGGAGCATGCTTGTGACGTGCTGGAAAACTTGGAAATTCCGTACGAGAAAGCGATTATCTCTGCACATCGTACGCCGGATGATATGTTTGAGTATGCAAAGAACGCAAGAGCAAACGGACTGAATGTGATTATTGCAGGAGCTGGGGGTGCTGCTCATTTACCCGGAATGGTAAGCGCGCAAACAACGCTTCCGGTCATTGGCGTTCCCATTCAATCCAAGGCTTTACAAGGCATGGATTCGCTGCTATCGATTGCACAAATGCCTGGAGGCGTTCCTACTGCTACGATGGCGATTGGCAAAGCGGGAGCGACAAATGCAGGTTTATACGCAGCTCAAATCATAGCTGCTTTTGAAACAGATATCGCTGTAAAATTGGATAATTACCGCAAACAGTTACGGCAAAAAGTCGATGAAATGAGGGATGAACTTGACAACCAATACTAATATAACGACTGTTTTACCACCGCGGCAAATCGGCATTATTGGTGGAGGTCAGCTGGGACGGATGATGGCCATCGATGCAAGATACATGGGCTACCAAGTGATTGTGCTGGACCCGACCCCGAATTGTCCGACTGCTCAAGTGGCTGATGAACAGATTGTTGCCGCTTATGATGATATGGAAGCTATTAAGGAACTGACAGCAAAAAGCGATGTTGTGACCTATGAGTTTGAAAATGTGGATCTAACCGCCGCTACTTACATTGAATCACAAGGGAAACTGCCGCAAGGTGCTTACGCTTTAGAAGTCACCCAAAACCGTGAAAAAGAAAAAAATGTTGCACAGCAAAGAGGGTTGAATGTACCGCCTTTCCAAATCGTGACGAGCGGAGAGGAATGTGAACAAGTGTTACAACATTTTAGCTTTCCCTGTGTCATTAAAACATGCTCTGGAGGTTATGATGGGAAAGGACAGCTGAAATTGACATCGGAACAAGACATTCCGGAAGCAAAGGCATTTGCTGAACGAGACGGTCGCTTTATCATTGAACAATGGATTCCTTTTGATAAAGAAATTTCTGTCGTTTTCTCCCGGACGCAAGCAGGCGAGATGCACTTTTTCCCAACAGCAGAAAATGATCATCGTGACCATATTTTATATCAGACGATTGCTCCGGCAAAGGTATCTCGAGAGTTGGTTGAAAAGGCTCGCGAAGCAGCGACGGCGTTAGCGGAAGAAATAGCTGTCGTCGGAACGTTTGCCATAGAAATGTTTGTACAGGAAGAAGACGTTTATATCAATGAAATGGCGCCTCGTCCGCATAATTCAGGGCACTATACCATTGAATCCTGCAGCATTTCGCAATTTGGTGCCCATATCCGCGCGATTTGCGGTTTGCCTATTCCATCGATTGACCAACTGCAGCCCGCTGTCATGATTAATGTGTTAGGAGAGGACATGTCAAAAGCAATCAACGCATTAACGAATCATCCAAGAGGACATGTTCATCTGTACGGGAAAGACGAAGCGAAAACGAAACGGAAAATGGGTCATATCACCTTTATTGCGGACAGTGAAGCAGTTGTTATGAAAGAAGCTATGGCTTATGAGGAGGAAGAACATGATTGAACGGTATACGAGAGAAGAGATGGGAGCGATTTGGTCAGAAGAGAATCGTTACCGGGCTTGGCTGGAAGTTGAAATTCTTGCCTGTGAAGCCTGGGCGAATCTTGGCGAAATTCCTCAAGCGGATGCCGAAAAAATTCGTCAAAACGCTGCTTTTAATGTAGACAGAATTCATGAAATTGAAGAGGAAACACGCCATGACGTTGTTGCGTTTACCCGCTCTGTTTCTGAATCACTTGGAGACGAACGCAAATGGGTGCATTACGGCCTAACCTCGACAGATGTAGTCGATACAGCGCAGTCGTACTTAATCAAACAGGCGAATCAGATCATCCGACAAGATTTAGCGGCTTTTATCGAGGTGCTTAAAGAAAGGGCAATCGAACATAAACATACGGTCATGATGGGACGCACGCATGGGGTGCATGCGGAGCCGACCACCTTCGGGTTAAAATTAGCGCTCTGGTACGAAGAAATGAAACGGAATTTAGCACGATTTAATGACGCAGCAGCAGGAGTGGAATTCGGTAAATTATCGGGCGCTGTTGGAACGTATGCCAATATCGATCCAGCGGTGGAAGCCTATGTCTGTGAGAATCTCGGTTTAACGCCGGCTCCTTTATCGACACAAACTTTGCAGCGGGACCGGCATGCAGCTTACGTAGCAACGCTTTCTTTAATAGCGACGTCGATTGAAAAGTTTGCGACAGAAATTCGCGGGTTGCAAAAGACGGAAACGAGGGAAGTGGAAGAGTTTTTCCGAAAAGGACAGACGGGATCTTCTGCGATGCCGCATAAACGAAATCCAATTTCTTCTGAAAATATGAGCGGCATGGCTCGAGTTGTGCGCGGGTTCATGATGACCGCTTATGAAAATGTTTCTTTATGGCATGAAAGAGACATTTCCCATTCATCGGCGGAACGGGTTATTTTGCCGGACAGTACGATAGCAGTGAATTATATGTTAAATCGTTTTAAAAATGTGGTGCATAACTTAACCGTCTTTCCGGAAAATATGGCGCGTAATATGGAGAAAACATACGGTGTTATCTTTTCCCAGCACGTTTTACTGACATTAATCGATAAAGGGATGTCGCGTGAAGATGCTTATAGTGTGGTGCAGCCGTTAGCTATGCAGGCATGGGAGGAAGGAGTCCCGTTTAAAACGCTGTTGCAGGATTCAAAAGCAGTCATGGATATCCTCACAGAAAGCGAACTATCTGCTTGTTTTGAGACGACGTATCATTTGAAAAATGTAGATATGATTTTCAACCGTTTAGGACTTTCGGAATAAACTAGGAAAAGGAGTCGGTTTACATGGGTGATCAGGTAACCCCTCAAACCATCGAAGAGCAGGAAATATATAAAGAAATGGGTTTAAATGATAAAGAATACAGAAAGATTAAAGAATTAATCGGACGTCAGCCGAATTATACGGAAACGGGGATTTATTCTGTGATGTGGTCAGAGCATTGCAGTTATAAAACGTCCCGTCCACTGCTTAAGAAGTTTCCGACAAAATCACCGAATGTGTTAGTTGGACCGGGAGAAGGTGCAGGGGTTGTCGATATCGGCGATAATCAAGCTGTCGTGTTTAAGATGGAAAGCCATAACAGTCCGTCCCGGATTAATCCTTATGAAGGCGCGGCGACTGGTGTTGGCGGTATTTTGCGCGATGTGTTTTCGATGGGAGCCCGCCCGATTGCGGCCATGAACTCCCTGCGTTTTGGTCCTTTAACAAACGACCGGACGAAGTATTTATTTAAAGAGATTGTCAAAGGAATTGCAGATTACGGAAACGGTGTAGAAGTACCGACAGTTGGCGGAGAAATTCAATTTGATGAGTGCTATGCAGATCGTCCACTCGTCAACGCCATGGTAGTTGGTTTATTAGAACATGATCAAGTGCAGAAAGGTTTAGCAAAAGGCGTTGGCAATACAGTGATTTATGCTGGCGGCGCGACAGGGCGTGATGGCATTCACGGAGCGACGCATTCTTCTGCTGATGAAGATACTGAAGATGCAAAACCGGCCGCTGGAAATCCCGAACTGGAAAAACGCCTGATTGAAGCTTGCTTAGACGTTGTCAAAAGTGATGCGCTTGTTGGCATGCAAGATATGGGGGCAGCAGGGTTAACTTCCTCGGGAAGTGAGATGGCTGAAAAAGCAGGAACAGGCATGCTGCTTGATTTAGACCTCGTTCCGCAGCGGGAACCCGACATGTCCGCATATGAAATGATGCTGTCAGAGACGCAAGAGCGTATGTTGTTAGTGGTCGAAAAAGGCAGGGAAGAAGAAATTTACGAG
Source organism: Pseudogracilibacillus sp. (assembly GCA_035301305.1). Lineage (GTDB taxonomy): Bacteria > Bacillota > Bacilli > Bacillales > Amphibacillaceae > Pseudogracilibacillus. The sequence continues at coordinate 2,220 of DATGUO010000045.1, read as the reverse complement.
ATTTTCCGCCGCCATCAAATAGAGGCAACTGCTGTTGGGGAAGTATTGGAAGAAGAAGTATTCCGTGTGAAGCATCAAGGAAAAGTATGGGCGGACATTCCCACTTTCAGTTTAGAAGCGCCGGAGAATCCGCTGCCGAGTCAAGAAGCAGCTTATTTTGCTGATTTTCAAGATATGGGACGGCAAATGATGAACGTAGATGATTACGCCGGAACGTTAAAAACGCTCTTGCAACAGCCGACCATAGCGGACAAAAATTGGGTTTACGAACAATTTGATTCAGAAACCCGCGGCAATACATTACAAGGGCCTGGCAGTGGCACAGCGGTTGTTAAAATCGATGGGCAAGATAAAGCAATCGCTATTTCGACCGATTGTAACAGCCGTTATATCTATTTAGACCCGGAAACAGGCGGCAAGATTGCTGTTGCGGAAGCAGTTCGGAATATTGTTGCTGCAGGTGCTGTACCTATCGGCATCACGGATGGTTTGAACTATGGAAATCCGACAAATCCAGAAGTGTTTTGGCAAATGGAAAAAAGTATTGATGGTATCAGTGAAGCCTGCCGTGCATTTGATGTCCCAGTTATTAGCGGCAATGTCTCGATGTATAACCAATCCCATGATAAAGCGATTTATCCAACGCCAATTATTGGTGTCGTTGGCTTGTTTGAAGATTTGCATCATATGACACCGAATGTTTTTCAAACTGCCGGCGATATGGTTTATGTGATTGGAGAACCGGAAGCTGATTTTGGCGGTTCTGAATTACAGTACTTGTTACATGGGAAACATGAAGGGCATGCCCCAACATTAGATTTAGAGGTGGAAAAAGAGCGTCAAACAGTCATACAACAAGCTATTCGAGCAGGGCTGCTTCAATCCAGCGAAGATTTGGCAGAAGGCGGTTTAGCAGTTGCACTTGCAGAGTCCACTATGGGTGCAAAAGATGTCGGAGCTCGTATTACCTTACAACACGAGACGTCCACTGCTTTATTTACCGAGACACAATCCCGTTATCTTGTCTCTGTCAAAGAAGAGAATGTTCAAGCATTTGAAACGTTGTGTCAAGATGCTATCCGGATCGGGGAAGTTACGAGTGATGAAACATTAACTGTCCTAACAAAAGAAGATGATGTAGTTATAAATGAAGACATAAAAGAACTCAGAAAACTGTGGAAAAGCAGCATCGAACAGTTACTGAAATCTAACTAAAAAAGAGGAATGCTTAATGTTTGGAATTTGGGGACATAAACAAGCGGCAGAAATCACATATTACGGCCTGCACGCTATGCAGCATCGCGGACAAGATGGAGCAGGTATTGTTGTGTCGGATAAAGAGTCCTTGAAGCAGCACAAAGATGTAGGGTTGGTTAATGATGTATTTAAACGTTTTGACTTTCAACATATGGAAGGACATGCTGCCGTTGGTCATATCAGAAATGCAACGCAAGACGATGGGGTGTTTTACAATGTCCAGCCGCTTATGTTTAATTCGTTAGATGGCAGTATGGCGATTGCTCATAACGGTAAAATTATGAACGCAGATAACATTCGGCGGAATCTTGAAAAAGAAGGCAGTATTTTACAAACCACTTCCGATACGGAAGTATTAGCTCATTTAATGAAAAAAGAAGGACCTGTTCCAACAGAAGAAGCTATTATTCGAGGTTTGCATGAACTGGTCGGGGCGTATGCTTTTTTAATCATCATGGAGGATAAAATGTATGTCGCGTTAGACCCGACGGGCATTCGGCCTTTATCTTTAGGCAGGCTTGGAGATGCGTATGTAGTAGCTTCTGAGACATGCGCCTTTAATATTATTGGAGCAACGTTTGAACGTGAAATCACTCCAGGCGAATTGTTGACGATTAGTGATGAGGGGGTAAAGTCAAGACAGTTTAAGGAACCGAACAAACGTCGTTTATGTTCGATGGAGTACGTTTACTTTTCCCGTCCGGATAGCGATTTAAATCATTCCAATGTGCATACTTCCCGAAAGAATATGGGAATTGAATTAGCGAAAGAAGCTCCTGTTCCTGAAGCAGATGTGGTCACAGGGGTCCCTGATTCCAGTATTTCTGCGGCAATTGGTTATGCAGAAGAATGCGGATTGCCTTATGAGATGGGCGTATTAAAAAACCGCTATGTCGGCCGGACCTTTATTCAGCCTTCACAAGAGTTGCGGGAGCAGGGTGTTAAGATGAAATTATCGCCGGT
>DATGUO010000044.1:0-6000 GCA_035301305.1 Pseudogracilibacillus sp. | reverse complement strand
CAGGATCTGTCGCATCTATGTTCCTAACCACAGAAGGCGTAGTCGCTGAAATCCCAGAAGAAAACGCTGGAGGCGGCGCACCTGACATGGGTGGCATGGGCGGCATGGGCGGCGGCATGCCGGGCATGATGTAAGCCAGCCCATAACCCGATAAAATACAAAAATTAAATAAATATTTTAGAAGCTTTCCATATGGTTATGACACCTTTGGAAAGCTTTTTTATATTTACAACGCTTCCTGAGAGGCACGCAGTTCTCGATGAATCGCGGGGTATGTTTACATTTCAGGGTTTGCTAAATGATTTTAGGTGCTGTTGCTTTCTGGCTGACTCGCCGCTGGGCAGTCGTGTTTTGAACAGGATTAGAGACTTTCACTGATTTTGCTTTTGCAGGGCGCATCACACCATTCACAAGCTCATGTACTTCATCTGAAAGCTGAGATGAAAGCTTTCCTTTACTCTTTTCTGCGACTTCCACGGCAGCTAAATAGAGTGAATTTACCTGATATACCAGCTTTCTAAGGCGTGCTTTTTTTCCGGTTTGAGGTGTACGATGAACTCAGCTGATTGGACCGCTTCATGAGTGCTCCTAAGTGCAAGCATTGCATTATGCTGCTTGTTCACAGTTTCTGGTGCATGTTCTCGCCACTTCAAGATAAGCATTCTTCGCTGCGTTCGTCTCGGGTTTGCGTGAGTTTAACGATGCTCCTGCCATGGCAAGCAGCCAAGCCCAAACACCGCTGATACCTGCTATGCCAACAGTGACCGGAACGGTGGAAGGGGAGAGCGGAAATCCTGTAGCAATTGCGCATACTAATACGAAGAAATAGTCCGATGATTTAGGAATTCGCCACGCTTCACATAAGAAAAAGCGACTGTTCCGACCGAGCCAATTGTAAAAGCAGTCAGCCAAATATTCCGGCCGGTTAAAATACCCAGGCCAATTGCCAACATCAAGCCAAAACCCATAGCTGCAATTCTTTTTTCGCGTTGAAGATAAGGTTCATTATTGACGTAAATATTGCTTAACGATCCAATTGCAGCAATCAGGCCTAAGGAATCTTGTCCCATAAAAGCACCTGCCAGCAGTGGCCCTTCCATACTAACGGCAATTCTGATTGCTTTTGCCCAGGGGTAGCCAGCTGATTTCGGTTTGAAAATAGTTTTGAGCGAACAGAATTCGGTTTTAGAAGGTTCAGGAATTTTCTGACTCTCGCTCTCATTAGGTTTAGTCTCACCGCTTTTAGAAGCTTCTTTATATTGTCTGTTCTGTTTAATAGAATCATCCTTTTGTTGTTCCACTTTCCAGCCAATCAACACCTTCATAAAAAACCATCTCAATGGCGCTTTTGTTATTTTTATTATAAAACAAATTGGAATTTTATTCGAAAGGGATCGCTGAGGGGTTCCAAATAGACAAGTATCTATTGCTGTACATTCACTTCCTGGCACATTTAAAACAACATATATCGAAAAATGATATAGCGAGGGAAATTAAAACTTTTGACCGTTTACTAAACGTATCGTCCGTTATAAAAACTTGTAGTTTAAAGGAGTTGAAAAAGCTCGCTACAGCTACTTCTGCACTTGAATAAAGAAAACCGGAATACTGGACCAGACAAGATATTGACAGTCCTTTCAAGCGAAGGAAGTAATTTAATACACGTTGACATTAAAAACTATCATGGTAATATGTATATTAGTTTGACAATTACCTCTTTTAGAAAAATGATATACTTTTGAAAAGATACATATTTGGTGGTGAATCGTATTGATAGAGTTTAAAAGCGTTTACAAACGTTATAAAGGAGGCAATGATGTTTTAAAAGATATTAATTTAATATGTGAAAAAGGTGAAATAACCGTTTTTATTGGGCCCAGTGGTTGTGGTAAAACGACAACTATGAAATTGATTAACCGTTTGATAGAGCCTACAAAAGGAAATATTTTAATCAATGGGAAAGATACAAACGAAATAAATCCAGTTGAACTTCGCAGAGATATCGGGTATGTTATTCAAAACGTTGGCCTTTTTCCACATATGAATATCGCACGAAATGTCGCTGCAGTACCGAATTTATTAAAATGGGATAAAGAAAAGACAAAAAGCCGTTCAGATGAACTGCTCCGAATGGTTAATCTGGAACCGGAGCAATACAGAAGTCGCTATCCTTCTGAGTTAAGTGGTGGACAACAACAACGTGTAGGGGTTATCCGTGCCTTAGCTGCAGAACCTGAAGTAATTTTAATGGATGAGCCATTTAGTGCGCTTGATCCAATCAGCCGTGAACAGTTACAAGAGGAATTAATCCAACTGCAAAAAGAAATTAATAAAACCATTGTATTTGTTACGCATGATATGGATGAAGCCCTAAAGATTGCCGATAAAATTGTTATGATGAAAGATGGGGAAATTATACAGGCAGCGAGTCCGGAGCAAATATTACGGAAACCTGCTAATGAATTTGTTAAAGATTTTATTGGGAAAAAACGTTTGAAGCAAGCCACGGATGTTCCAGTAGTCGGAGAAGTGATGATTAAAAAACCTGCAACCATCTTTGCAAGTCGAGGGCTGGCTACAGCTATGAAGATTATGGAACAACGGCAAGTGGACTCTCTTGTTGTGGTGGATGGGGAAGGTTATATTGAAGGATTTGTATCCATATATGATGTCAGTCGCGCTTTTGATGATGAAAATAAGACAATAAAAGACATATTACAACCTTTTGGTCAGGTGTTGTCGCCTGATCATAGAATTACAGATGCTGTACATATACTGGATTCAGAAGCTGTATCTTATGTGCCGGTTGTTGATGACCAGAATAGACTTCTCGGTTTATTAACCAGGGGAAGTGTAGTCGGCTATGTGCGTGAAGTGCACGCACAAGAGGGGTGGACGAGTAATGTATAAGTTCACTGACTATATTTTGGTCTTTGCGGAAAGGTATCCAGACATTTTCACAGCATTACTCAGGCATTTATTAATCACTGGCCTGGCGATCGCCCTAGGTTGCATTATTGCTATCCCATTAGGAGTTTATCTGGCAAAAACATCCAATAAATGGGTGCAATCAGTTGTTTTTACAATTACGAATATATTTCAGACCATACCGAGTTTAGCGATGCTGGCGATTTTTATTCCTATTATTGGCATCGGTTTAAAACCAGCGGTCGTTGCTTTATTGTTGTATTCGTTGATGCCGATTTTGCGAAATACGTATGCGGCATTTCAGTCTGTTGATCCCGAGATTAATGAAGCGGCAAAAGGGATGGGGTACGGAGCGTTTCAGCGGCTTTTAACCATAGAAATTCCTATTGCTATGCCGTATATTATGTCTGGGGTACGCTTGACAATGGTGTATCTTATCAACTGGGCAACCCTTGCAGGGATAATAGGTGCAGGAGGACTGGGCGAGTTGATTATTGGCGGTATGGGAGTAAATAATAAACCGCTCATCTTTGCTTCGGCAATAACGGCCATGGTTCTTGCCTTGGTAGCTGACTTTTTATTTGCGAAATTCGAAAATCTGTTTAAACCGAAAAGTGATAGAAGACAAATACCTATACAAATGGAGGAATAGCTTTGAAAAAAGTTTTGATAACGATATTAATGTCAGCTTTATTGCTAGCATTAACAGCTTGTTCAGATGATGACAAGATTACAATTGGAGCTCAAACGTATACAGAAACAAAGATTCTTGCTTACATGTATAAAGATTTAATTGAACAAGAGACCGATTTGACTGTTGATGTTAAAGAGGATATTGAAACGAGCCCGATTGTTCTGGAAGGGATGCAGAGTGGTGACATCGATATGTCGACCCAATACACCGGGACGGCTCTTTCTTCTTTTACGGATATAGAAAATCCCAAAGATTCGGATGCGACTGTCGAGCAGGCTGAAGAGTTTTTTGGAGGAGACGATTATGAATTTGAAGTATTAGATAAAATTGGATATGCCAATACATACCAATTCACAGTTACTGAAGACTTAGCTGAAGAAAAAGGTTATGAAAAAGTGTCGGACTTAAAAGATGATGCAGATGAATACAAAGCAGGCTTTGATACTGCTTGGTTGGAAAGAGACAATGATGGCTATCCGGCTTTCCAAGAGACTTATGGCTTTGAATTTGGGGATACGAACCCGATGGAGATTGGTTTAGTATATGACGCCGTTAAAAATGGGGAAATGGACGTTGTATTGGCCTATTCAACAGACCCAAGAATTGTTGAGTATGATTTGCAACTATTGGAAGACGATGAAAACTTTTTCCCGCCTTATGATGCGGTGCCTATGGTAAGAGAAGAAGTACTGGAGAACGAACCGGGAATTGAAGACGCTATCGAGCCATTGTTTGGCGCATTTGATGAAGAACAAATTTCCATTTTGAGTGGAAAAGTCGATAATGATGGAGAACAGATTGAAGACGTAGCAACGGAGTATTTAGAAGAAGAAGGATTATTAAAGTAGGTGATGGTTCATGCAAGACTTTTATGATTTTTTAAATTACTTCACTAACTCTATATCCAGTCTTTTAGATATGACTTACGAACATATTGGGATGGTCTTTTTAGGGATTGGATTAGCTTTAATAGTGGGGATACCTCTTGGAGTGTTATGTACCAAAAATAAAACGATTGAAACAATCATCATAACCATTGCCAACCTTGTTCAAGTAATACCAAGTCTTGCGTTGTTAGCGATATTAATGCTTATATTTGGCTTAGGTTTTAAAACAGTGGTTATTGGCTTGTTTTTATATTCTCTTTTACCTATCATACGAAATACAGCTGTCGGGTTAAAAGAGGTAGAAGAAGAAACAATTGAGGCTGGTCATGGGGTCGGTATGACTGCAATTCAACTATTAATAAAGGTGAAATTCCCATTGTCACTCCCTTTTATTTTAGCAGGTGTCCGGATTGCTTTAGTGATCGCTGTCAGTGTGGCAACGCTCGCTCCATTTGTTGGGGGAGAGGGACTGGGCCGCGAAATTGTAGCAGGTATTAACGTCAGAGATGGAGATAAAATTTTCAGCGGTGCCATATTTACCGCCGCTTTGGCCATCTTACTCGATTCTCTGCTGGGCATGTTACAAAGGCGGTTGGAAGTAACGAAATAATAGGTTACAGTTATGTTTTAGTTCAATTGAGAAGCTTTCTATTAGATTAAAGTATCTAATAAGAAAGCTTCTTTTCATTACCCCTGTCAATTCAGTAGTGCTGCGTACTTGAAAGTAATGTTTATGATGAAAACATAACACAATATATGATTGAACTGCTGAATTTAGAAAGTTTCCTGCAGTTTAACACGATAGGGGAGCTTGACTTAAAAAAAGACAGAGTTTCACATTGGGCTTATCGGCAAAGAATCGTTTCCACTTTTCTTATCTATGAGAAAAATGATCTGTAAATTTCACTTTACATTGTTTACGGTCAATTGATAATTTATTCACCGAATTCCTTCTTTATTTTTTCTAAAATATCTTTCATACCTTCGTATTCTTCATTAATTTGCTCTCGTTTATCAGACGTAACATCTCTTACATGATCCTTTATATTTGCTGTTCTCTCATCTAAAATATCTGATACTTCACTAGATTGAGCTGACTCAATTAATTCTTCATCATTTAATCGGATTTTAGCATTGATAAAGCGACTTTCCTCGCGGCTAAGTGCTGTATTTACAGGATTTCTATAATTGTCATCAAACTCAGTAAATAACGCAGAACCTCTGTTTTGAATATCAATCGTTTGATGCGCACTCCACGTCGCAAGTTTAGTATCGTCTATTTTCTGATGCCATTGATCTTCAATAGCATCCCCTAACTCAGTTTCGTTTTGAGCAGCATTATATTCCCCATCGCCGGCGTCTGCGATATCTTTTAATAATTGATCAGCGGCATTATCGACATCAAATCCAATGATATTTAAAGTGACGTTGTCAATGTCATCGTTGATTTCTTCTACTGTTTCCACTGGGTCTCCATCACACGTTTCGATG
>DATGUO010000043.1:0-2381 GCA_035301305.1 Pseudogracilibacillus sp. | reverse complement strand
ATGAAAATCGTCCGTTAATCCGTTAATGATCGGAATAGAAGCATTCGCAGCCAGTTCCTCAACAATACTGTGTTCAAATGTACGAATCATAATTCCGTCCAGGTAACGGGACAGTACTTTCGCTGTGTCTGCAACCGTTTCGCCTTTACCAAGATGTATGTCATCTTTACTTAAAAATATCGCATGCCCACCAAACTGGAACATACCTGTTTCAAAGGAGACGCGAGTTCTTGTTGACGATTTTTCAAAAATCATCCCCAATGTTTTTCCAGCAAGTAAGGAATCAGACCGTCCCGATTGCTGTTTTTCTTTTAATTCCAATGCATATTCAATTAAAAATAGAATTTCTTCTGCTGTAAAATCCTGTAGCGTTAAAAAATGCTTTCCTTTTAATGTACTTTTCATTTCCTTAGTGGGGGCGACCATGTCGTCTCACTGCTACTAAAAACATATACAAATGCAGACATCCGCATTTATGCCTTAGACAATTTCCTGCTTCTTCCTGTGACATGCGAAAGCAAGATGGTTATCACAGTCCACAGGCGTAAATTTCGATGTAGCCCACCGTATATGATTCATCAATTATTGTATATGTTGCGCTAATTTATATAGCAGGGTTCCTCCTTTTATATTTTACACCAGCACAGTGTACTCTTTTGATTTCTTTAGATTAATACTTGCATTTAAATCTCTGTCAATATTCTTCCCACAATTATTACAACTATATTGTCTTACATGTATTTGCATTGGTTTCCTGTTCCCACAACCAGAACAAAGCTGACTGGAAGGATAGAATCTGTTTACCTGTCTCAGTTCAATCCGGTATTCCGCACATTTATGCTTAAGCCATGTTACAAAGTAACTGATTCCTATTTGTTGGAATGAATTGGCCAGTCTCCTGTTCTTCATTATTTCTTTTACATGCAGGTCTTCTATTGTAATAAATTGCGGGTTTTTCTTCACTATTTTTAATACTATCTTTCTTTTTAAATCAATTTTAATATTCGCAATCCTTCTGTGCAATCTTTGAATGATATTCTTTTGTTTTCGCCAGTTCATTGAACCTTTGAGGCGCCTGCTCAATTTTCTTTGCTGCCTTTTTAAACTTTTATTTAGTTTAACTAATTTATTTGACTTGCTTATATTAGCAATAGGGATACCATTTGAACTGTATAAGAATTCTTTAATCCCCATGTCGATTCCAATTCCATCAGATTGTTCTGATTGCTGTTTTGTCATAGCCTCTTCTTCAACCAACACCGAGACATAGTACTTGTCACCTTCTTTTGAGACAGTTGCATTTCTCACCTTTTCAAATGGAATATATCCTTTTTCTTTTAACCTGATTTTCCCTAATGTGGGAAGTTGTATCAAATGTCTTTTAATACGTATCGTGCCAATTAAATAAATTTTCCCATAATCACTTTTCTTTTTAAACCTTGGAAAAGATGATTTCTTTTTAAAAAATCGCTTAAAAGCTTTTTCACCATTCATAATAGATTGCTTCACAGCTTTGCTGGACACTTCTTTAATCCATTTGAACTCATCTTGTTTGGAGTAGATATTGTTCAGCCACTTAGAAAAATCAGATCCCGTCATAATGGAAGATGAGGCCTTATTCTTGTATTGCTCTTTGTTTTTTTCAAGATAAAGATTATATACATAGCGGCACGTTCCAATTGTTTTATGGATAAGTATTTTTTGTTCGTCAGTTGGTTTATTTTCTGTCTTATATGCCTTTAACAGTATCTCATCCTCCCCTATTACAAATTTTTTGTCTTCGTTATTTCTAACCTTATATTAATTGGTTACCGGTGCCTTCAATACTTCACTTATTAACTCTACTGCTGTATCTATTTCTTGCTTACTAACCGTTAACGGTGGTAATAAACGAATAACATAAGGACCGGCATTTAAAACCAGTAAACCTTGCTTCATTAACTCAGGTACCAGCGCAGTAACTTCCGCTGCACATTCAATCCCGATCATTAATCCCTTTCCCTTGATGTTGGTTACAAAACACGTCTCACCGATTTCTTCTTGCAAACGTCTCTTTAAATAAATGCTTTTCTCTTCTACTGTTTGCAGAAATGCTGGATCAAATACATGTTGCAGTACTGCTTTTGCCGCCGCCATCGCAAGCGGGTTCCCACCGAATGTTGTCGCATGGCTTCCCGGACCAAAGTGTTCATAAAGTTCGGCTTTGGCGATCATCGCACCAACAGGTAGACCATTTCCAAGCCCCTTCGCTGTTGATATAATATCCGGAGAAATAGCGTAATGCTGATATGCAAATGGCACGCCGGTACGTCCGATTCCTGTCTGTATCTCATCAATAATCAGCAGGATATCATGCTCAACGCAAAGCTGCTCCAATTGTT
>DATGUO010000042.1:0-12417 GCA_035301305.1 Pseudogracilibacillus sp. | reverse complement strand
CGCTATCACCATAAATTAATGAATTTAATCTTAAATGATAAAGCGCATATCGCAAATGCTGTAAATGCCACGGTGATCGATTTAGAAGATGCTCCGCAAGGCTATCTCGACTTTGATAAAGGCGCAGCGAAAAAATATGTGCTAGACCCGCATGGATTGTTGAAGAAGTAAAGAAAATGCAGAAGGATATTTGACTGCAGTTGATGATACACAGAATCAACTGCAGTTTTATGCTTTTTTTGATGAAACGTCTTTTCTCAAGAGTGTCTAGCATAAAGTATTTCTACAGAAATTTCTTTATACTTTTGTTATAATAAGAATTATAAGAATTTTCTGTAAGGGTGATGAGGATGAATAAAGAACAGACTGCTGCGTTTAAAGAAGGGTGGCAGAGAGCGAAACAAGTAGCTGCAAAATATCGTCATTACCAGTTGGACATTCCGCACTTGTGGTCGGCTTTGGTGCAACAAGGATATGTAGCGTATGAGATTTATGAAAACTTATCGGTTGATATGAATGCTTTTACTGAATTGATTCAAAAAGAAATAAATAAAATAGCTACTATATCCGGGACACATGTCACATATGGAGAAAAACAAAGCCAACGACTGAGAAAATTGTTAAGTAAAGCGGAAGACTCTGCTTCAAAACTGCAGGATTATTACGTAACTGTAGAACATGTTCTACTAGCTTTATTAGATCAGCCATTTAATCCGTTGGCTGCTTTTTTAAAAGAACAGAATATAGATCAAAAGATGATTTTACAAGAAATTAAACATAAACGAAAAGGAAAGCGTGTGACGTCTATGCATCAGGAAGTTCTCTATGATTCGCTCAATACATATGCTGTTAATCTTAATCAGCGCTATAAGGACGGCAAGATGGGGGCGATTACCGGCAGAGGCCAAGTAATCCAAGACGTCATACGGGTCCTTTCCCGAAAACAAAAAAACAATGCGATTTTGATTGGTCATTCTGGTGTCGGAAAGACTGCTATTGTAGAAGGCCTTGTTCAGAAAATAGTTGAGGATAAGGTGCCGGAAAACTTAGCAAATAAAACAGTATTTAATCTGGATATGAGTGCTCTAGTGGCGGGAGCGAAATATCGCGGAGAATTTGAAGAGAAATTAAAAGCCGTGTTACAAGAAGTGCAGGATTCCAATCAACAAGTCATTTTATTTATAGATGAAATTCATACCATTGTTGGTGTTGGAAAAACAGAAGGGTCCTTAGATGCAGGCAATATATTGAAGCCTATGCTTGCTCGTGGAGAACTTCATTGCATTGGCGCGACCACACGCGATGAATACAGGGAAAATATTGAAAAAGATAAAGCATTAGAACGACGCTTTCAACGTATTGCGGTGCAAGAACCTTCTGTAGAAGATACCAGGATGATTCTCCAAGGAATTAAACAAAGTTATGAACTCTTTCATCAAACTGTTATTTCAGAAGAAGCAATTGAAGCTGCTGTTAAATTGTCAATGCGATATATCTCTGATCGATATTTACCAGATAAAGCAATTGATGTATTGGACGAAGCCTGCGCAGTAAAACGGATACATTTAAATAAAACTCCAGCTGAAATCCAGTCCATTAAACAAAATATTTTAGAAAAAAGAATTGCAGCGCATAAACAACGACAAGTGAACAATACGAAACAATTACGTGATATGGAACAACAAGAAAAGAATTTGTTAAATAAGCAGCGGCAAATGGAAAAACAGTGGCAACAAGAATTAGACTTTTTAGATGGTATCCAACAACATGTTAAAAATATGGCTAATCAACAAAAATTCTATCGTCAAGCTTTACAAGAAGAAAATATTTCAGAAATTATTCGTTCTCAAGAAGCAATATCAAAAGAAAAAGAAGAGGTTGATACTTTACAGCAGCAGCGAACTGATCAGTTCGAGGGGGATGTTTTTCTCCAAGAAATGGTGAGTGAGGAGGATATAGCTAAGGTCATAGAAAGATTGACAGGTATAAAAATCAGTGGTGTTTTAGAAAATGAAAGAAAAAAACTTTTATCATTAGAGAAAGATTTGAATGAGCTAGTTATCGGTCAAAAAGAAGCTGTGCAAAAAGTAGCTCAAGCTATACTACGGTCTAGAGCAGGTATTCAAAACCCAACGAAACCAACGGGAACATTTTTATTCTTAGGACCGACGGGTGTAGGAAAAACACAACTTGCTAAAAGTCTCGCCAAAGTTTTATTTGGTACGGAACTGGACATGATTCGTTTAGATATGTCAGAGTTTATGGAAAAGCATGCTGTAGCTAGATTAGTAGGGCCGCCCCCTGGTTATGTAGGTTATGATGAAGGAGGAGAATTAACGGAGGCCGTACGTCATCAACTTCATTCTATTGTGGTGTTAGATGAAATTGAAAAAGCCCATCCAGACGTTTTTCATCTCCTTTTGCAAGTATTGGATGAGGGAAGATTAACGGATTCTCAAGGTAGAACTGTCGACTTTAAAAACACAATTTTGATAATGACGAGTAATGCGGGGTCCTCTTTATTACTGAATTCAATGGAAGAGCACGGAAAGATTACTAGAACTACGGAACAACAGGTAAACGAAGAATTGCATACCTATTTTAAACCTGAATTTTTAAATCGAATTGATGATTCTCTCATTTTTAACCCTTTGACAGTCGAACAAATGTACGCTATCGCAGAACTGATGTTAAACGAATTTAATCGACGTTTACATGACAAGAAAATAGATGTAACAGCAGATAAAGCTGTCATTTCCTGGATTGCAGAAAAGGGGTATGATTCTGTTTACGGGGCAAGACCGTTGCAACGATTTATAACAGAAACGATAGAAACCCCTATTGCAAAAAAGATGATTACAGAAAACATAAAAGAAAATATGCATATTCATATTTCTTTCAGTCAAGACGGTCCTGTATTTCAATATGAAAAACGAATATAAGTACTTACTCCAACGTTTAAAAAGAAATTGAAAAGTGAATATAAATAAAGGAAATATTATCTTATAATGAAAGCGTTTACTTTAATCGGGGGGTGGTACAGCATAATCCTCATAAAAACAAAACGAAAGCAGGTGATAGCTTGAAACATTTTGATATCTTAATAATTGGCTCTGGCCCCGGAGGATATGTGGCTGCTGAAGAAGCAGCTCGTTTAGGGAATTCAGTAGGCGTAATCGAAAAAGAACAAATTGGAGGTTGCTGTTTAAACGTAGGATGTATCCCGTCGAAAACATATCTACAGTATAGTCATTGGTTGTCTTCTATAGAAGCAGCAAATCGACATGGGTTGAAAGCAAAGGTGGAGGATATTGATTTTCCAGCGATTGTGCAGAGGAAAAATGAAGTTGTTTCTACGCTTCAAAACGGAATTCACGCTACATTTAAACAAAATGATATTGAATTTATTCAGGGAGAGGCCACTTATATAGAGGATCATACATTTGTTGTGGAAGGTGAGCATTACACGGGAAAACAAGTTCTTTTAGCAACAGGAGGGCATCCGTTTGTTCCGAAAATTCCAGGATTGGAAAACGCTTCCTATGTCACAACAGATACTTTTTTCGAAATCGAGGAATTTCCTGAAAAATTTATAACGATAGGTGGCGGGGTTATTGCTGTAGAGTTGGCATTTGCTATGCAGAAGCTGGGGGCGAACGTTACCGTCATAGAAGTGGCTTCGGATATTTTACTTACAGTAGATGAAGATGCTCGAGCCTTCATCAAGCAAAAAATGAAGGCAATGGGTATCCAGATTATAACAAATGCAAGCATAAAAGAAGTAACTTCAGACAGTGTTGTCCTTTCTGATAATCAATCGCAACCCTTTGATGAATTGCTTGTAGCAGCTGGACGACAAGCTAATCTTGGGTTACCGATGACGATGGAACTTTCTTTAGAAGAAAATCAGCAGTTTGTAACTGTAGACGAATATTATGAAACAAATAAAACGGGGATATATGCTATTGGTGATTTGATTGGCGGGTATACCTTGGCACATGCTGCGAGTGCAGAAGGTACCAAAGCAGTTCGAGCGATGAGCGGTGCAAAGGAAAAACCAGTTCCTTTACAAAGTATTCCGCGTCCATTATTTACCAATCCGGAAGTATCGGAGTTTGGTTTAAGTGAAGCCGCAGCTGAAGAAAAAGGATACGATACGGTCGTTAAGCAGATGCCGTTTTCAATTAACGGCAGGGCAATTGCTGCGGATGAAACAGAAGGTTTTGTCAAAATTATCACTGAAAAAAGATACCACGAAATTTTAGGAGGGGTGGTGGTTGGTGCGAACGCAACAGACTTACTGCATCAAATTATGACTGTGTATGAAGCAGAAGGAACTGTAGATGAATTGGCGAACACGATATACGCCCATCCAACAATTTCAGAACTCATCCACGACACAGCAAGCAACATTTTAACTACATTTTAGGAGGAAAAACCATGGCAAAAGAAGAGAATAAAGCAATGCCGGAATCCATGAAAGATGTGGAAGCATCATTCAAAGAATTAGTTGATTTAGATGTGAAAACTTCGACAGAAACCAGAGTAGAAGATTTAACAAAAGATGCATCTACTAGCATGTACAAAAACATGGAAAATATTCGTAATTTTGAAGAAAATGCCAAACGTTATTTTGCTGCAGGTGAGATACCCGGTTTTGTTCATTTATATGCAGGAGAAGAAGCAATTGCCGCTGGAGTGTGTGCTCATCTGTCAGATGATGATTTTATTACGAGTACCCACCGCGGACACGGTCATTGTGTAGCTAAAGGCGGGGACTTAAACGGTATGATGGCGGAAATCTTCGGTCGATCCGACGGGCTTGGAAAAGGAAAAGGCGGTTCGATGCATATTGCAGATATTGATAAAGGGATTCTGGGAGCTAATGGAATGGTCGGTGGTGGCTTTGGTTTAGCTACTGGCGCAGCTATGCGAAATAAATATAAGAAAAATGGTAAAGTAGTCGTTTGCTTTTTTGGTGACGGAGCTGCAAATGAAGGGGTTTTCCATGAATGTTTAAACATGGCGGCCATTTGGGATTTACCGATAATTTTTGTGAATGAAAATAATTTCTACGCTGAAGCAACCCCCCAGTGGTATGCTTCTGCTTCAAATACGATAGCAGAAAGAGCAGCGGCATACAGCATGCCGGGAGTCCGTGTAAACGGGAAAGATATTGTAGCAGTGCATGATATTGCCGGAAAAGCAATCGAACGAGCAAGAAATGGCGAAGGCCCAACATTAATTGAGTGTGTTACTTATCGGATGTACGGTCATTTTGAAGGGGACGAACAAAGTTATAAAGCTCAATCCGGCGAAGAAAAAGAATGGGCTGAAGTAGACCCGTTAGATGTATTTAGAGAATATACGATTGAAAATGGTCTTATGACAGAAGAAGAGTTAGATGAAATTAGAGAACAATCGAAAAAAGATATCGAAGCAGCAGTTTCCTATGCAAAAGAAAGCCCAGAGCCTAGCCCAGAGTCCTTATACAAAGATGTATTTGCAGATTAATATAAAATATCTTACAAGAAAAGGTGAAGCGAGATGAGTAATGATAAACTATTTATGAATGCAATAAATGAAGCATTGGACCAAGCAATGGAAAAAGATGAAAACGTTATCCTTTTAGGGGAAGATATCGCAGGTGGTGCTGATGTTTCTCATTTAGAAGAGGAGAATAAAGAATCTTGGGGTGGCGTCTTTGGAGTCACGGCAGGCTTAATGCCTAAATACGGTCGGGAGCGTGTGATTGATACGCCATTATCCGAGATGGGTTACATGAGTTCTGCTGTAGGCATGGCAGCTACTGGATTGCGTCCTGTTCCGGAATTAATGTTTAACGATTTTATTGGTTTTTCTTTTGATGCTATTTTAGGGCAAGCCTCAAAAATGCGCTATATGTTTGGAGGAAAAGCAAAAATTCCGATGACTGTACGCACGATGCACGGGGCAGGAGTGAATGCAGCAGCTCAGCACTCAGGGTCTTATTACGGGATTTTTGGTTCGATTCCAGGTGTGAAAGTTGTAGTACCTGCTACTCCTTACGATGCCAAAGGATTGATGCTTTCCGCAATCGAAGAAGATAATGTCGTTATATTCTCCGAGGATAAAACCTTGTACGGCTCCAAAGGGGACGTGCCGGATGATTATTATACTATCCCCATAGGAGAAGCAGATGTGAAACGTGAGGGTGAACATCTGACTATTGTAACAATTGGTAAAATGCTGTTTGTCGGCCTTGATGTCGCAGAAACATTAGAAAAGGATAATGTTTCAGTCGAAGTTATTGATTTAAGGACGGTTGCTCCATGGGACCAGGAAACTGTCATTCAATCGGTGAAAAAGACAGGAAGATTGATTGTTATCGATGAAGCGAATCCCCATAACAACACAGCAACAGATATTGCATCGGTTGTGACAGATCGAGCCTTTGATTACTTGGACGGGCCGATTAAATGTGTTTGTGCCCCGAACACACCCGTGCCATTCGCCACGAATTTAGAACAATTGTATATACCTAATAAAGAAAAAGTGCTAAATGAAGCTGATGAAATCATATTTGATTTAAAAGCGTAAATGAGGAGGTGGAAAGATGGCTACAGAAATCGTTATGCCTAAATTGGGTTTAACTATGACAGAAGGAACGGTTGAAAAATGGCTTGTAAACGAAGGAGACCAAGTGGAAGAAGGAGACCCTATTGTAGAAATTAGTTCAGAAAAATTATCGAATGAAGTAGAGGCGCCTGCTTCCGGTACCATCATCAAATTGATTGCTCAAGAAGGTGATGTCATTCCTTATCAAGAAGTGATGGCCTATGTGGGCGAAGCAGGAGAAACAATTGATGAAGTGGCTCCATCTCAAGGCCCTTCTGATGAAGAGCGAGAACAGGAAGAGCAAGAAAAGCAAGCCCCTAAAGACAAAACGATACAACAAGAAGGTGCAAAAACAAAACAAGGGGAACGAATCTTTATTACTCCGCTTGCCAGAAAAATGGCGAAAGAACAAGGTATCGATATAGAAGATGTAAATGGTACCGGTGGTAATGGAAGAATAACGCGATTAGATATGGAAAGGTATACGCCATCAGAAAAAACAGCACAGCCTGTTGCAACGGCTTCTGAGATAGAATATGGGGCAGGACTTACAGGCATGCGTAAGACAATTGCTGAACGGATGATGCGGAGTACACACACGACGGCACAAGTAACTAATCAACGAAAAGTGGACGTAACGAAATTAATGGAATTCCGTAACGAAATCAAGGAAAAAGTAGATTTTCCACTCGATAAGGGAGAAATGAGTGTCAATACCCTCCTTACAAAAGCAGTTGTTTTATCTTTGCAAGACATGCCTAGCATCAATGGCTGGTATTACAACAGCGAATACACAAGCTTTGATGAAGTGCATATCGGAATGGCTACGGCAATCGATGAAGGACTCATTGTTCCAGTCATAAAAAATGCTCATCATATGTCTTTGTCCACTCTTGGAAGTGCAATAAAAGACGTTGTTTCTCAAACAAGAAAAGGAACATTAGACGGGTCTCTATATTCTGGATCCACTTTTACAATCACTAACCTGGGAGGCGCCGATATTGAGTACTTTACGCCGATTTTAAACACACCAGAAGTCGGAATATTAGGAGTGGGAGCCATTCAAAAAGAACTCGAATTAGACGAAGAAGGGGCAGTGACTCAAAAACAAAAGCTCCCGCTAAGTCTAACTTATGATCACCAAGTTATTGACGGTGCACCGGCAGCAGAATTTTTGCAAACAATAGCTGGTTACTTACAAAATCCGTATCGCATATTGCTTTAAAAGGGGTTTCTAAAAAAAGAAGAGTAGTAGAAGCTGTATAGAAGAAAATTCTTTTATACAGCTTTCTTTTTATATTGAGAGGGTTTGAGAAAAATAGTACTTCATCTAAACGCATATAAAATTATGTTAAAAATAGTTATCATGTTTGCAATATTTAGCTGACCAGGTAGCTAATTTTAAACTCAAGGATAGATTAGCGTTAGTTTAAACGGTATCATTTAACTAAAGGTAATTCAGTAAATTGACTTCGTATTTTTGTTATGATACTTTTAATGTAAGCGATTACAATGCTGGTTGAATATGATTTTAATTTATTGAGCAGGCGAATTATAAAAAAAGGAGTGAATAGCTTTGAATTTTTCTGTTCGCGAATTGCTGAAAAGTAGAGGAATTGTACCGAAAGAAGAACATTTGGATATGCTAGAAACACGTAGGAAAGAATTGTGGGAGTTGCGGGATGGTTTGAAAAAAATTCATATTGATGAAACAGATATTAGTTTACGTAACGTTCCTGGGGGTGATCATGTTGAGTAAAGAGTTGGCAGCTAAATCGGTAGAAGAACTGGCTCCACTTTTGAAAGATAAATCCATCTCTCCAGTTGAAGTGACAGAAGGGGTATTGGACCAAGCGGAAAAAACACAAGATACAATTAATGCTTATATTGATATCTACCGAGAAGATGCATTGAAAAAGGCTCAAGAAGCAGAACAAGAAATATCCAGCGGTAATTATAGAGGAATGTACCATGGCATACCAATGGGAATTAAAGACATTATTTATATGAAAGATAAAGTAACAACTATGGCATCTAAAATTCATAAAGATTTTGTGTCTGACTTTGATGCAACAGTCGTGAAAAAATTAGAAAAAGCAGGGGTTGTGATTACAGGGAAAGTAAGTTTACATGAGTATGCGTGGGGGATTACGAATAACAATCCACATTTCGGACCAGTGAGAAATCCTTGGAATATAAATAAAATTCCTGGAGGCTCAAGTGGAGGTTCGGGGGCTGCCGTTGCAGCGGATGCAACCATTGCTTCTTTAGGAACAGATACAGCAGGGTCTATTAGAATTCCATCTTCTGCTTGTGGTATTGTCGGACTAAAACAAACGTACGGACGAGTAAGTAAATATGGTGTTTTTCCGTTGGCTTGGACACTTGATCATGTCGGTCCAATGACAAAAACAGTTAAAGATGCTGCAGGTCTATTGCAAATTACGGCAGGATTCGATTTTCAAGATCCAACATCTGTGGATACGCCTGTAGATAACTATTTGGAAGGTATAACAGGTGATGTGAAGGACTTGGTTATAGGCGTGAATGAAGATTATTTTTTCAAAAACGTTGATTCGAAAGTAGAAAAGCTTGTTCGAGATGGCATACAAACTTTAGTGGACCAAGGGGCAAAAGTAAAAGAAGTTAAAATACCTGCTTTGCAATATGCTGAGTGGGCGGAGTTAATCACTTCTCTTTCTGAAGCTTCCGCCATTCACCACAGTGATTTGAAAAATCGACCGGATGATTTTGGAAATGATATCCGGCTTCTTTTCGAATTAGGGGAACTTCCAACCGCTGTTGAATATTTACAAGCTCAACAAGTTAGAAGACAGCTTAAGCAAGATTTTAATAAAGCTTTTAAAGAGGTAGACATGTTAATAGCTCCCACTTTACCAGTATTACCTAATGATATAGGTGATGATTTTGCCGAATTAAATGGCGAAAAAGTAGATTTAATCAACAATATTATTAGATTTATGGGACCCGAAAATTTAACTGGGCTGCCTGCTTTAACCGTTCCGTGTGGTTTAAGTGAAGGGTTGCCGGTAGGGATGCAATTTATTGGGCCAGCTTTTAAAGAAACTGCTATTTTAAATGCAGGATATGCTTTTGAACAAACGAAGCCAATGCAAGGTCAAAAACCAATTTTGTAAGACAATAAAATTAAACAAACCAGTATAGACAAGGTACTGGTTTGTTTTTTGTGATGTTATGAAACTAAGCTAATCAATCTAATGATGTTTTAATTTTTATAAAACTGGAGTCGATAATTAAAATTTTTTCTGATGGAAGTTAGGAGCAAAAGAAGTGAAGGATTTTGTGGAAATGTTTTGATGAAACAATAATAACAAGATTGTTTTCCATTAAGTCTAGTTTGAAAAAAATATGGATTTGACTGATTGATGGGTGTGTCACGGCAAAAAAGTCTTAAAAAATAAGTTTTACCGCTGTAGAGAGCTCCCTCGGAAAAAAGCAGTCACTAAAAGAAGAAATACTGCCGTGTCGGAGAGGTTCACGGCAAAAGAAGACGCTAAAAGGAGAAATCCTGCCGCGGAGGAGAGCTTCACGGCAAAAGCAGTCACTAAAATAAGAAATACTGCCGTGGCGGAGGGATTCACGGCAAAAGAAGATGCAAAAATAAGAAATGTTGCCGTGGCGGAGAGCTCCACGGCAAAAGAAGATGCAAAAATAAGAAATCCTGCCGCGGCAGAGAGGTTCACGGCAAAAGCCAGCACTAAAAGAGGAAAGCCTGCCGTGGAAGAGACCTCACAACAAAAAAACTATAAACAAACTTAATAAACATTCCCGCTGAAGACTACTACCTATAAAAAGGAAAGGATTTAAAGGGGAAAAACGCGGCCAAGCAGATTCATTCGCTGGAGAGATTATCTGTAATCTTTGACAGCAGAAGGGGCTGCAACAGTATCTTTATATTTTAGCACTGGTTGTTGCAAATTACTTTCCTTAAATCATTAAACCATGCGATTCACTGGCTTATACTTATTTCAAGCAAGGTTTTAAATTTTCTATTGTAAATTAACTTTGAACATTACATAATAGCTGTTTACAAAGCAGCAAAGATACTGAATAATACATGGTGAAATCACATTTAAAAACAAGAAGGGAAGAGTGCGCTTGGAAGTTGATGTACAATCCATTGTATTTGAGTTTATCGGCGGTCTGGGGATTTTCTTGTTAGGTATTAAGTTTATGGGAGATGGCTTACAGCAATCCGCTGGGGATCGACTACGCGGGATTTTGGATAAATTTACGAGTAACCCTTTTCTTGGAGTCTTAGCAGGCTTGACAGTGACCGTGCTGATTCAAAGCAGTTCGGGAACAACGGTGTTAACAGTCGGTCTGGTGAATGCCGGGTTTATGACCCTTAGACAAGCAATCGGTGTTATTATGGGAGCGAATATCGGAACAACGGTCACTGCCTTTATTATTGGGCTGGATATTGGAGAATACGCGTTACCGATACTGGCTATTGGTTGTTTCTTGTTGTTTTTCTTTAAAAACCAAAGAATCAATGCGATTGGTAAAGGAGTCTTTGGCTTTGGTGCTTTGTTTTTTGGTTTAGAGCTAATGAGTGGCGGTATGGAACCTTTGCGCAGTTTAAGTGCTTTTCAAGATTTGACTGTCAGCATGAGTGAGAATTCTTTTCTCGGTGTTGTTATCGGGACAGTCTTTACATTTATTGTGCAAAGTTCGAGTGCGACGATTGGGATTTTGCAGGGGCTTTTCGCTGAAGGGGCGATTGATTTAAAAGCAGCTCTTCCAGTATTGATGGGCGACAACTTAGGAACGACAATTACTGCAGTACTTGCTGCAATTGGTGCTTCTGTCGCCGCAAAACGGGCTGCGTTGACCCATGTCACATTTAATTTAATCGGCTCTGTCGTGTTTCTGATTTTCTTGGGAGCATTTACGGCTTTTGTCGGATTTTTGCAAAACATCCTTCACTTAAATCCGGAAATGACTTTAGCATTTGCTCATGGAAGTTTTAACATAACGAATACGATTATTCAATTTCCGTTTATCGGTGCACTTGCATGGATGGTGACTAAGCTTGTGCCTGGTGAAGATACCATGGTTGAATATAAACCGCAGCATCTGGATCCGATTTTCATCCAGCAATCTTCTTCTGTAGCTTTAGATCAAGCGAAAGCTGAAGTAGTCCGGATGGGAGAATATGCTGCACAAGGTTTAGAAGAAACGAATGCTTATTTAATGACACAGCAGCAAAAACATTCTGAAATGGCGATGCAAATTGAGGGAGCTTTAAATAATCTGGATCAGCATATTACCGATTATTTAGTGAATATCTCCAGTAGTCACTTATCAGAAATGGACAGCGCGAAACATACTATTCTAATGGATTCTGTACGTGATTTGGAACGTATCGGAGACCATTTTGAAAATATCATTGAGTTAATTGACTATAAAATAGCGAATAAAGTTATCATTACGGAAGAGGCACAAGACGATTTAAATTATATGTTTGAGTTGACAACAGCAACGGTAAGACAAGCTGTCCAATCACTTAACGGAATTGATGAAACAGAAGCACAAGCCGTTATCGAAAAGGAAGCAGAAATCGATCGGCTAGAAAGAGTCAATCGAAAAAGGCATATTGCGCGCATGAATGAAGGAAAATGTGATGGATCTGCCGGCATTGTTTTTGTGGATATCATTAGTAACCTTGAACGAATAGGAGACCACGCTGTCAACATTGCGGAAGATGTCCTGGAAGAAGCGGCATAATCTAAAAGAATCCTTTTTCAAGTACATATGAAGGTTACGTGGACATGA
>DATGUO010000041.1:0-5422 GCA_035301305.1 Pseudogracilibacillus sp. | reverse complement strand
TCCCCTTGTAAGCTTCCGGATATTAAAATTGTCGGCACGTTATGCTTTTGAGCTTTTCTTGCTACGTAATCTGCGGTTTTTCCATATTCTATTGTTTGTTCGTCTGTTTGCCCCTCGCCAGTAAAAACGACATCCGCTTCTTTGATTGCTTTTTCCAGCTGAATCGCTTCTGCTGCAACACTTGCTCCTGGTGTAAGTGTTGCATTCAGCATTAAAAAAGCAAAGCCAAGTCCCCCAGCCGCACCTGCTCCAGGTATTTGCTGAAGGTGTTTTTGAAGTGTTGTTTCTAACACTCTCCCGTAATCATACAGTGCCTCGTCATATGCTGCCAGCTGCTGTTCAGTCGCCCCTTTCTGAGGTCCATAAACATACGTTGCACCGCGTTCACCACATAGAGGATTATCTACATCACTCGCAATTTGTAACGTGGTACTTTTGAGTCGTGGGTCCATCGCTTGCATATCTGCTCTATGAAAAGCGAGGACGTCTTTTCCGTACGGACCGATTTCTTCCCCTGTTTTATCATAGGCTTTCATACCAAGTGCCTGGAGCATACCTAATCCGCCATCATTGGTCGCGCTGCCGCCTATCCCAATGATAAAAGTAGTACAGCCTGCATCAAGCGCATCCCTTATCACTTCACCTATTCCAAAACTCGTCGTATCATCCGGATTACGTTGATGCAAGGGGACCTGAGGCAGACCAGCTATGTTTGCCCCTTCAATAATGGCTGTTTTCTCCTCTGCGATGCCATAGAATGTGTCCACTGACTCTCCCAAAGCTCCTGTACAAGTAATAGGGACCTTTTCTCCGTTCATGGAAGGAAGTAGCGTTTCAAGTATTCCTTCTCCTCCATCAGCCATTGGTTTCATGACGACGTTATAATCATTGTTCATTGCTTTGATCGCTTTTTTCATCGTCTGTGCTGCTTGAAATGCAGTAAGACTCCCTTTAAAAGAATCCGGCGCCAGTACAATGTTCATTAGAGTCCTCCTCATTTAAAATAAGCCTTCTTTTAAATAAAACCCTCAATCATATTTTCCATACAATTGAGGGTCTTAGATCCAGTTTATGTTATTCTAATGCTATAATCTTCTTTTTATGCACAAAACGCTTAATAATCAACGTTTGGAAAATCATATACACCCCACTGACAGCCCAGTATAGCGGCAAGGCAGCTGGCACATTTAAAGAAATAAAGCCAATCATTACCGGCGATATAAAGCCCATGATTTTCATTTGTTGTCGCTCTGACGCTTCTGTTCCAATCAGATTTACCTTTGATTGAATATAATAAATAAGCACAGCTACTGCGACAAATAAAAGGTCTGTTTCTCCTAAATTAAACCACAGAAAAGATTGTTCCGCTATTTCCGGCGTCCGTCTGATAGCATAAAAGAAGCCGATTAACACGGGCATCTGTAAAAGGAGCGGTAAACAGCCAGCAGCCAGTTTAGCAGGGTTAAAATCATGCCGCTGGTACAATTCATTCAATTCAGTTTGCTTTTGCAGTTGGTCTTCACTGCTCTTTTTCCCTTTATATTTTTCTTGAATAGCATCCATTTCAGGTTTAATCTCAGCCATTTTTCCTTTGGACTCTTGGCTGTTTTTCGATTGTTTGATAAAGAAAGGCATTAAAATAAATCGAATACTTATCGTAATCACTATAATCGCAATCCCGTAGTTCCCCTGCAGTAAAGCTGCCACATTTTTAATTAGCAGGGACATGGGATATACGAGAAAATGAGAAAAGAATCCTTCCGATGAACTATCGACAGGCGTGAATTGATTTCCACATCCTCCAAGTACAAATAAAGCTAATAAAACGACGATGAAAACACGATATTTTTTAAAAACGGTGAGCAAGCTGCTGCTTTGCATAATTGTCCTCCTCTTATTTTAAAATCACTTGTAAAATAAGAGGATATATTGTCTTCTTTACCATCTTTTTCGCTGGTTCTGCTCTGGACTAACGTTAACCAGTCTATAAAAGGTTCTCTCGTCATAATTGGTTTATTGATTTGAGACGGGTTCACTTTCAGCATTTGATGACTTTTTATGAAGAAAGCGTGAGTCGTCATCGATTTATTCCACTGAATGTTCATTAACACAAGCGCACCCAATGAAATAATAATGATACCAAAATATACATAAAAGAAAGACGAATCGATTAGCGCACTATTTAAAAACTCCAACAGCATTAATGCTCACCTCCTTTTATACCTACTATTTTCATTCAGTTACTATTATCACTATATCAAAAAAATAAACCTGCCTGCAACACCTTTTTCTAATATTCAAAGAAATGTATGTTACGCTATGGATAAGGATTTATTTCATTTTATCTACCAAAAATCGGGAGGAATGAATATGGATACTGAATATGAAGTAATTTTAACACCTGTAGACGGTTCTGATTTTGCAAAAAAAGCTTTTAAAAAAGCAGTGCGGATGGCAAAACAAAACAATGCTAAACTTGTCCTCGCACATGTTATTGAATCACCGTCCCCTGCTATGGTAAAACATTATGAACATGAATTAGTAGACAGAGCTAAAGCAGATGCACAGGCTATCTTAGATGACTACGCCGAAGAAGCAAAAGCAGCTGGCGTTCACTATGTAGAATCAATCGTAAAATTTGGAAAAACAAAAGTGGAAATTTCAGAAACGCTTGCCGAAGAATATCATGTGGATTTGATTATTGTCGGTGCGAAAGGGAAAAGCGCCATAGAGCGGATGTTAATTGGAAGCGTCTCTGAATATATTATGCGTCATGCTGAAATAGACGTGCTTGTTGCAAGATAAATAATTCGAATGAACTTATCTGTACACTGAATAATCAGTATGTCTGGTCCTGTTCTGCAAGGCCAGACTTTTTTCTTTTCAAACAGCTCACTTACAAAAGGTCGCATTTTATTAATCCAGAAAAACGACATAGACGTAAATGCCTGTCGCAATAATATGCGGGATCCCAAATAATAAAACGCGAGTAGCCCATTTAACTCGATTATCCCGTTCTTTTTGATCCTGATATTTAAACTGCCCCTGGTGGAGAGGGCGAGTGCCCATGGACGTATTAAATGCTCCACTTAATATGCCAGTCGTAAATAAAGAAACTGCTGCGAGGATACCGGAAATTTTATACAAATAACTCCAATCTCCCATGATGAGACAAATGACACTAATAATGAACAAGACAGCGACTCCGGAAAGGAAAGGTTTCAACATCTCCATCACTACTCCTTCGTCAATCTGCTCTTTTAAAACGGATGAAAGATTTCATATGTTTATGCATATGATTGATATTCAAAGAGAGGGAACGAAGTAAATTTTCCAGGCAGATTTATACTCTTTCCTTTCTCATTCCCGTTTTTTGGAAAATAAATCTATAATGATATCTAAATGAGCTGTTTCAAAATAGCGGCCAAACAAGCCTAAAACCGTTGTAATAATAACTGCTGTAAAAGAAATTGCATAAAACCCGGCGCCAATTCCTATCCCGAGCCCTCCCACGAAAAAAATCATCGCAGCAGAAACAATCCCTCTTACTTTCATACCTTGTTTTAAAATGACTCCCCCGCCAATAAAACCTAAGCCTGTTAGCACATTGGCTGCTAAACGCATGGGATCCATGCTTACATTGGGAAAAGAATCTTGAAATAAATAAGCGCTTTCCATTGAAATAATCGTTACCAGCGTGCAAGATACAGCAACATATGTATATGTTTTAAATCCCGCCGGCTCTTTTCGAGAGGCCCTGTCCAGCCCTACCAAAAACCCTAATATTGCACTGATAATCAGTTTGAAGTACAATTCGTATTCCATAAAAAATGAAGTCAGCATGTTTTCTCTCCTCTCGACTTCGATACTTATAATATATCAAAATTTTCCAGAATGTATAGGCTGAATTCTTTAACGAATCTTAAACAAAGTATCCAGAAACTCTCCCATTGTATTGTTTAAAAAACAAAACGTTTTATTCACTTTACAGCATTCGTCTAATCACATCATAAGCGTATGATGCACAAATCAACTCCATCACCCACTGTTCACAAAGTTTTAATAGTTTTCTTACAAAATTATCAACAGTCCTTTTTCGTAGCCATTTTCTGCCTATTTTAGTTTAAGATTATATGTATAGAGATTCATATACATCTACGTGATTTTATAACGAAAAGGAGAATGACATTGTTAGAAACGAAAACACTCGACCCACAGACAATTGAAACGGTGAAGAAAACTGCTCCAATTATTAAAGATCATGTGCAGGAAATCGGGAAAACATTTTACGGGATATTATTTAGCCGTCATCCTGAATTATATAATGTGTTTAATCAATCAAACCAAGAAAGAGGACTGCAACAAGAAGCTCTTGCGTATGGTGTTTATTTAGCAGGCATGCATATTGATAATTTCGAGCCCATTCAGCCGATGGTCACTCGCGTAGCTGAAAAGCACCGGGCATTAAACATAAAACCGGAACAATACCCTGTTGTAGGCAAGGCTTTAATCGATGCTGTAAAACAAGTTCTAGGCGATGCAGCAACAGAGGATATTGTAAAAGCATGGGAAAAAGCGTACCAGTATATTGCCGATACTTTTATCAACATCGAGCAGGACATGTATCAGGAAACTGAACAAAAAACCGGCGGTTGGGTAGGCACTCGCTTATTTTATATTGATAAAAAAGTAAAAGAAAGTGATGTCATTACTTCATTCTATTTAAAACCAGTTGACCAGCAGCCAATCGCTTCCTATGAACCTGGTCAGTACTTGACTATTCAAGCTGATATAGATGGAGAAAAATACTACCATATGCGTCACTACACATTATCTGATGCTCCAAATGGAGAATATTACCGTATTAGTGTCAAACAGGAACCAGCTCCTAGCGATGAATTACCTGCTGGAAAAGTCTCGAATTTCCTGCATGAAGATTTGGAAGAAGGGTCTACGCTGGAAGTTTCTGCACCTGCTGGAGATTTTACTATTAAATCAAAGGATAAACCTGTTGTCTTATTAAGCGGAGGCGTTGGTATCACTCCAATGATGAGTATGCTTAACTCTCTCGTGGAAAATCAACCCGAGCGTGAAGTAACTTTTATTCATGCAGCGCAAAACGGAAAGGTTCATGCGATGAAAGACCACGTAGAAGCACTCGGCAAAGAACATGATAACCTGACAACATACTTCTGTTATGAGAAACCAACACCAGAAGACATCACTTTAGACGCTCATCATCGCGAAGGTTTTATCGATTTGCCTTGGTTGCAGGAAATCCTATCTGATGAGCAGAAAGACTTCTATTTCTGTGGGCCAATGCCTTTCTTAAAAGCCATCAACAAAGCTTTAAAAGATTGGAATGTGCCAGAAGAAGACCGTCATTTCGAATTGTTCACACCTATGAGCACGATTGAATAAA
>DATGUO010000040.1:0-9719 GCA_035301305.1 Pseudogracilibacillus sp. | reverse complement strand
TATTCCATCTTCCGTTGCTTCCCAAGTAACAGCTGTAATTGTCCCATCTTCGTCTTTTTCCAAATCATACTCCCATCCGTCTTTAGGCATGATATTGACTAAGTCGACTTCATCCGGCACCTGCAACTCCAATTTCGTCGTATTCATATCTTTTTCAACCGGCACCCGCACCGAGTACTTCTCCCAGGCATCTGTGGAACTTTCTTCCGGATGAAGCGTCACATGAGCAGACACCATTGGTACAAAACCGAATATTAAAAAGATCGTTAGAAATGGCACAAGCCAATATTTATTTTTCATAATCATCCCTCCACTATTTTTGTGAAATATTAATTTCCTTCCCCTGCAATAAACACTTCATCAGTCCATTCGACTTTTTGATGTTCCGGGTACGTCGCGGTAATCTCTACTAACCATGTTCCCGACATCGTAAACGGCAGTTCAGCTGTATAATGACCTTTTTCCGTTTCTTCTGCTGTTAATTCATCCGAGCCCATATCATGCTGCGGCATCGAGACTTGCACTTGTACGTCCTCCGGCTGCTCTCCATCTACTTCCGGTATCTCTGCAGCCATATTCCGGTCGCCCATCTGCAATTTATCAATAGCGACTTCCGCTTCTACTTGTTCTTCTTCCAAGGATTCCTGATACGTCTCGACCTTCATAGGGTATGCAATCTGGCTTAGCCAAACCCCTAAAATAACTACAAGCAAACCTACTCCCCACTCCCAGCGAATTAACCGTTTCGTCGTAAAGTCTCCAACTCTTTTCCATTTCAATGTTTGCCAGAGCGCAATCGCACCCATGGCGGCTGTTAAGATGATTTTAATAATCACGATGGCACTCCATGTTTTCCAATCGGTAAAGACAGCCTTAACCCCTGCTTGCAAGTAGACCATTACGACACCGGAGATGACCACCAAACCGGACGCAACGAGCATCTTATTGACAAAAAACGGTCGAAAGTTTTTCCAGGAAAAAGGCTTCTCCTGCTTCTTTTGCCAGAGGAGCAGTAAAATGATATACGCCAATGCTCCCAACCAAAAAGCAATCGCCAGTTGATGAAACACCCGCGGGATTAAAGCAACAAACGGCTCTTTCATGCCCCAGACATGTCCGCCGAATGAAGGAACAACGGCTAATAAAGCCCAAACCGCTAAATACCAGCCTTGCATCATCCCCGGAATAAAAACAAGAATCAACAACAACAGTTGCGCAGCAAGCATGATTATAAAAGGAAATTGTTGCAATAGCTCCCATCTGCCATTCAACATAACCTCGATAATCCCCGGCGGAAGAGATAGACCATACGTTATAAATTCAGCAATCGTTCCTATCACCAATAGTGCTGCGGCAATCAAACGTCCTTTTCTCCATAGTGACCCCACTCCTGGAAAACATTGGCTTTCTGCTAACCAGCCAAACCAAAATAATCCGGCACCTACCAGGAGTAGTGCTTCAGGGACAATGCGGGCTAAAACCAAAGACGTTTCTGATTCATCGTTTCCGTCTACTGTTTTCACCCCGCCCTCTGTAGGCTCCCCAACTGCAAATGCATAAGAACCGCCAACAGGATGCCCATCTGCCGATACCACATTCCATTTCACCGTATAGGTACCATCCTCCAGGTCAGGCGGCGAAAATTCCAACTTAGGAGATTTCTCCACTCCATCGTCCGGATTGCCTGTAAAAACAGGTTTGGCATTACTGTCATAAATCGTCAGCATTGCCAAATCATGCTCAATCGGCTCATTGAACGTTAACGTCAGACTGGACGGCGCCTCTTCTGCCACTATATCTTCAGCAGGTTCCATTTCCACCAGCGTCGCATGGGCATGTACAGTGGAGTTTCCCGGAAATATGGCAAAAATCACAAGAAAAAGTAAGACAGCCGCTGCGAACCAAACTTTTTTATGTACATGATAAAGTTCTTTTCGTAAAATCCTCTACACCTTCTTTTATCTTATAATACCTTTAGACATACTTGATGAACATCTCACAAAACAACCTGTCCCGCTTCACTCGTTCCTGCATGCTTCATGCGCATCGTTCATTTGACGATACATTTCCTGCATCATCCTTTGAAAACCATACATCTCGCCGCCAAACCCTTTGATAAATTTTTCGGCATGTTCTTTATTTTCAAAAGTTAACACCTGCGGCTGACAGCAGGAAACGTTTAAAGTAGTATGAATGACGTACCACATAAAAGACGCGCTGACAGTAGTCCCCATCAGAAAGTCGCGGCACAAAGCGTGCGACACCGCATCCCCTAATTGGCGATGACGAAGCAAACCACAATGCGCACAACAAGCCGTTTCAATTTGCCCATTCGTTAAAATCAGGCGATAAAGCATCGTCGGATGATTCGGACGATGACAATAAACACACTCATTTTCATCCTGCGCCACCGACCGATGTTCCTCTGTAAGCGAAATCTTCCCAGACGCCCGAAATACCAGCCCCTCTTTAATCAACGGATTCACATCACGGTAAATCGTCATTTTAGAAACCTGAAACTGCTCACTCAACGCCTCCACACTCAATTCCTTCTGCTGTTTGATTAACTTCCTGATTTCATCTCGCCTCATATCCGGATCCATAGCTCCGCCTCCTTCTTTCATACAATATACCATATAAATGACGTTTATTTGTGAAAATGTTGTGAAATATTTGTTAAAAATAACAGTAAATAAACAATACTACATTTTTATTAAAGCTTGTTATATTTTCGAAAGTGAGCGACGGATTTTGTTTGCATCTATCCCGCTGCAAAATTCATATCTGCTAAAATTGATGCACATCTCCGGCTACAGATTATACATTTGCCAGGTTTCAGCTCACATCCTTGGCTGCAAGCTTCACTTTTTTGAATTTAATGAACATCTCAAATTCCAGATTACACGCCTTCCAGATTTTACCACACCTCAGCGCCTGCAGACTTCACGTCGCTTAAATTGAATACACATCTCCGGCTACGGGTTGCACATCCTCCATGTTTTATCGCACATCCACGGCCATTGACTTCACATCTTTGCGATTTAATCGCTCCACTCAGCTCTGCAACCACTCCTCTGCCAAACTTTACCGCACCAACTTATTAGACAACGACACATCTTCAACTAAAATTACACTTCATCATTACTGAATTTCGTGTCTTCGTAGCTTATCTACACCTCTTCTCCAAAAAGCTGCACAATCCAGTCCGAAAATTACACCAGATCATCAGCGTTCAAAACCTTTTCACATCTAACAACAATATAAAAATTAGAAGCTTAATATCGCTACATACACGGCTTATAAATTTAAAATCCATTTGAAAAATATGTATCAAACAGTTCCATTCACTTCCTTTATATCCCTTTTTTACATCCCGACGTCTACTTGTCTTCCTTACTTCATTCACTAAAATTTTAGACAATTTAAAATACTTTTTGACATGATTATTTTTGAATGTTAAATTATAGTTAACTAATAATTCATAAGTTAACTATTAGTGTACTTAAAGGAGCTGCATATGAAAAATAACATTTCCGCTGGGCAAGGTATTCAATCTATTGAGAAAGCATCTGTCATATTGGAAAAGGTTAAAAATTCCAGCAAACCCGTAACTTTAACCGAGCTGGCAAAACGGACAGATATATCTAAAAACAACTTGAAAAAATATCTTATCAGTTTTATCCGCACTGGTTTCCTGGTCTTCGATGAAACTAATAAAACATACAGTTTAGGTCCAAAATTAATTAGCTTGGGGCTCACTGCTTTGAACAATGTGGACATCTTTTCGTTTATCGATGCTTACATTGTTAACCTTAAAAACAAGCTGAATAAATCTGTTGCAGCCGCAATTTGGGCAGACAACGGGCCGATTATATCGAAATACCAGCGTAGTGATAATCCTGTAAATATCAATATTGAAATCGGCTATGCTCCTCCGTTGTTGCTTAGCTCCGTGGGAAAGTGTTTTGCAGCATTTTCACCTGCAGAAATCATTGAAGAAACAGTTGAAAAAGAAATACAGGAACACCATTTAAATAAAAAGCATATTGAAGAAGAGTTAAAAACGATTTCAGAAAAAGGATACGCTTTCAGAGATAAAGAATACGAACATATTCCTGGAAACCGTTCGATTGCAGCGCCGGTGTTCGATTATTCCGGGACAATCACTGCTGTTATTTCTGTTCTGGGATTTACGGACGACTTATCCGTGAAAGAAGAGTCAACGGATGTGCAAACCTTAAAAAGCATAACGAAAGAAGCTTCTTTTACTTCCATTTAACCTTTAGGGGGTGTTACATTTCGGAAATATTAGCAAGCACATCGAAAGCGCACCAAAAATGATCAATCTATTTTTTAGGAGGAATCAATTCATGACTCAATCAACAGGTAACTTTATGAACTATACGGATTTTCTAAAAAACAGTACGAGACCGGTAGCCAGCCCTCGCATCTGGAAAGGCAGAGACATCCATGAACAGTTATATGGTACAGATGCATCCTTAAGCGAAGGTAGAGGCGCTGTATCATTGGTTAATGAAGATACAGGAGATTCGTATGGAATTGCACCAAATATCAACGGACTCGTCCAGGTTCTTAAACCGCAGGAACATGGAAATCCTCACAGACACAGCAATATGGCTATCTTTGTTGTTTTTGAAGGGGAAGGATACAGCATTATTGAAGGAGAAAAAATCGAATGGGAAAAAGGCGATGTATTTTTCGCGCCTGCTTGGCTATCCCATGAACATTGCAATACTTCTGAAGATCAGGATGCAGTATTATACACGTTCCAAGATGTGACAGAACTTTCCAGAACAGGTTCCTGGTTTTTAGAAGAGCCTACCGATTCTGGAGCAGAGCGCATTGTGGAAGGAACAGCTGAAAGCGACATTCTCCCTGAAAAATAATAGTTCAAGCTAATCAGCTGCTTTGAATACCACGTAGCACTAACAGAATATATGTCGCACTTTCTTTTTCAATACGCATATGCTTAAAATAACCGGTAGAAAAATCGGCATTCATTAGGTAAAAATAACCAATATCTTAAATTGCGCTAAAGCGATAAAAATTTTCGCAGTTGCTAAAAAACAGTATCTTTTACAGGTACTGTTTTTATAGTTTTTTTATAAAGTTTTAAGAAGGATAATCCCTTTGCTTATTTCTTATAAACCAATTTCGTTGAAGAGTGTCAAACAAAGTTTATTATCTTTTAAATACGTCTTTTACGCGTGCCATCTTGGATACTTGATTTCCTGATAAAATACCTGCTACAAGGTTAGGTTTAATTATAAAAATAGTAGAATGAAAAAAGCTAAAGAACTTTTAAAATTCGTTGGGCATGGAGGGAACTTCCCAGTCCGTAATGACACGTCGTCTGCCTCCATTTACTCGCATTCTTCAGTAAACTTCACTTCTCCAACAAAAAAGAACGTACAAATTTCCACAAAGGTAGAACTTTATCGAGCAGATTCGTAATGCATTATTTCTCGAATTAGTCCTGTCTATTGAAATAGCGAAATAACCATTTGTACTTAATTAATCAGCTCTTTTCTGAGCATAGTTTATTATTAAAGTTGCTATAGATCCTAACAGGAATATCTCTATCAATTTCTGTACTATTGCTTGCATACTGGAAACAACTTTTACCCAGTTACTTTCATTTTGAATAAAACTTATAACTTCATCATTAGGAAGAGGATAACTAACAGATATAGAATAATATAAATATTCCCACTTAAGTACTCCAGGAAACTCATCAGGGAGGTGGGTTATAGAATTAGTTGTACCATAAATAATAAAAAATGAGATGGTTGGAAGTGTGGCAATACCTATGATACTTATTATAGACTCTATATAGAGTTTTTTTTCTTTTTTCAATCTTTTCGGTTTTATATTAGATATAAAGTAAGAAATATGAGAAGATTTTCTATTCCTATAATTATTTTTTTTAAAAAAATTTTCAAAAATTAAATCTATAGATTTTAAAATTAACTTGACACAGACAGTAAAAAGAATTACAGATTGTAAGTATAAGCAGATAATTATGAAAAAAATGATAGATACTTCAACTTTTTCTGGGATACGCACTCCTACTATAAACCAAGATAAAAAAGAAGCTAAACAATATAAAAATAAAAGCTGAATAAAGTAAATCATTGTATAATATGGAAGATCTTTTGAAAATCTACTTTTTAATTTTTTAGAAAACATAAATAAAATAGATTTATTTTCTGATAATATAAATTCTATACTTGTATAAGATGTCATGGCAATTGCGATTAACCAAGGTAAATACATAGCTAATGACACTCTTAAAATTATCAATTGCTCTATTACCTGATTAGTAATCTTAAATTCTGTCGGTAATTTATTATAATTAGTAAGCCAATCAGAAAACAATAGAAAATATGTAAATAGTGCAAGAACAATTCCAGAAATAATTGTATATTTGCCGAGTGATTTTAAAGTATTCCTTTCTTTTTTTTTCGAAATAAACAAAGTGAGTGTAATGACTAAACTTAACGTCAAAAGACCTGAAATTGTCCACAATGTAAAGATAATAAATGAGTTTTTAAGCATTGATATTACAGTTAATAAAAAATTTACTGTGGCATTCCCTAAAAATAGTATTATTCTTATGATATATATATACATGTTTTCCTTCCTTTAGATTTCAATTGTCTTAATTAATTTTAAAAGTAATAATATGGTGCTGACCTTTAATAAATCTTTCATAGTTGGGATTTATTCGATATAATCAACAAAAATAGAGATACGTATAACTGTATAATTAAGCTTTTATGTGCATCAATTCAGGGATTGTCATTTATTTTGTGTAGTTTTCATATCATTTGATTCAGGGATATTAAATAAGCTAGGTTGTCGTATGATAGTCATAAAGAGTGCTCGCCTTTCTTTGAATTTCATCGTAAATTTCCATATACTTGATGCGGGAGAAACCTCTTTTGTACTTTGAAACTCTTACAGTGTAAAGATTAGGAATTATGAAATTTATTCACCTTTAAAACACTCCTATACTTTTATTTAGATTTTTGATAAAACTATAATTTTTATAACTAAACTAATTTTACTACTAATCAAAATAACCGCATTTGTTCAGAGGCAGAGCCTTTTTCATTATCTGAATACCCCATTGCTTTATACCCTTTCAACCTTTTTTCGTACATGTTTTTTAAAATTGGCACTTGATTGTCAAAATAGTCATATACTTGAATCTCCCGTTTATTTTCATGCAGCCGATGAAGACGGCCCACATATTGTTGCAAAGTACCTTTCCAAGAAATAGGCATGGTTAAAAACAAAGTATCCAAGCGAGCATCATCAAAGCCTTCGCCAATATATTTACCTGTCGCAATAATCAAGCGCTCTTCATCATCGGAAATTTCAGAAAGCTTTTTCCACTCTTTATTAAGGTCTTTTTTCTTTTTATTGCCAGCAAGTACAATTACGTTTTTCGCGAAACCTTGGAACATTTTTGCTAAGATGTCTAGATGAAATACTCGGTTGGTTAGAATAATTGGCGTTCTTCCTGCTTCTAAAGCAAGCAAAACATCATCAAAAATCTGTTCATTTCTTGCCTTGTCTAAACCAATTTCTTCGCAGATGCCCTGGAAGTCTGTCTTAGCTGTTGTAAAGGTTGTTTTTCTAGGCAGAAGCCGATGAACAAAGGGACGAACCTGCGCTTGTGCCTTTGCGTCCGTTTGATACCGAACCGGACCGCACTGCATGGTAATAATCGGATGCATACCGTCTTTTCGTTTTGGTGTAGCAGTTAATCCTAAAATAAATTTCGGCCGAATTTGTTTAAGTACGGATTCAAAAGTGACCGCCGGAATAACATGACATTCGTCCACAATGACATTTCCATATTGTGTAATGACAGATTTCAGTTCTCCTTTATAATTTAAACTTTGCAATGTCGCAACATCAATAAAACCAGTCGGGTTATTTTTGCCCCCTCCAATTTGGCCGATTGAGTCGATGGAAATATCTAAAAAAGCAGCAAGCGTTTCTTTCCACTGCTGAAGCAATAAAGAGCGATGAACTATAACAAGGGTGTTCTTCTTTCTTCTTGCAATCATCGTAGCCGCTAAAACCGTTTTGCCAAAACCGGTCGCTGCAGTCAAAATGCCGTGCTCCTCACTCAGTAAAGTTTCCAACGCTTCCTTTTGTTCTGGTGTTAGTGTTCCGTGAAATTCTGCTTGTATCGCTTCTCCTTCGTACTGCTCGTCTGTGATATGCGTCTCAATAGAAAAATCATGGCACAACTGAATCAACGCTGACAAACACCCGCGTGGAAGAATCAAATGAGTTTGCGTTTCTTCCGCGCTCCAAATCACACGCGGTATATTGTGGACAGAAAACCTGTTTTGCTTCGCGCGGTAATAGTTAGGGTTACTAAAAGAAGCTAACTTATGTATCTTCTCCATTAGAGCTGGAGTCAGTTCACTTTTTGCAAGATATACACCATTTTTCAGGGCAAGGTTTAGCTCCTGCGGCATCTGCTCAGCAGCAGCCGCAGTGTCATGAGAATGATGTAAAACGTTCTCTATGTCCAGCTTCGTCATTTTTCGAACCGTAGATAAATACAACCATTGATCAGGATACGGAATAAAATTTTCGTCGACAAACAGACTATTCCCCTGGAGTGCTGGTTTCTTTTGCAGAGGAAGTGCAATTAAATTGCCGAACCCTCCTTCAGGCAGTACATCTTGATTTGGAAATAGCCGGTCAAACGAATCTAATGTAAAGGTGGCGTTCATTTTCTGTGTTTCGTTCAACAAATAACTTCCCAGCCTTCTGGCCAATTGAGCCTGCACCGCTTCACCAAAGAAAATCCATACATGAGCGCCTTCTCCCGACCTGGATCTTTCCACATGAAAAGGTATATGGTACTGTTGACAGGTTTTAGTAAACAGCGTAACATCCATTTTCCAATTTTTCTTATCAAAATCAACCGCTAAAAAACAGCATGTATTGTCTTGTAACAAAGGGTAAATGCCAATCGTCTTTCGTCCTGACATATGTTCTACGAAGTCCTGTTCTTTTAAAGAGAGCAATCTTTTACGAGAAGACTGTTGTGACTCATACTTTCGCGCTGGAGCGTATCCTTTCTTGCCGTTTCGGGACTCCCAGTACAAGGCATACATATCTGTTCTTCCCTTAAATAGATTTTTAAACAGTTTCATTCGCTCCCGTAAAGGAGAACTTTTGATTAGAATATTCGATAAATCCCCCGATTGTTGCTGATGCAATTGGCTAGCCAACATCTTTTTTAAATAGTCATTTTCTCTAACTAACTCTTCATAGTCTGACATCGTCATCCCTCTGTTACCGTTTTGACCCTATTATACCTTTGTTGCAGCCTGATGGTAAATAATAAAGATGAAAACAATAATAATGGTGGCTAAAACGGTTGATCATCTGTGCAGCTGTCTATAAAATGCGTTACACATAACCGCGTTTCAACATTGAAAACATCCATAAAATAGAAATAGTTCTTTTAAAAGCTTTTTAAAATCAGTAAAACTTATTCATTTATCTTCTTCGCATCCTGTTATCAGCTTTTTTCTCGCTAACGACTAAGATGGCGTGTAATGCACCAGGGAGCCAAAAGAACAACGTTAAAATTAAATTTAATATGGCTTGCACAGGTTTACCTACTAATAAAACGGCCAGCGGAGGCAAAACAACTGCTA
>DATGUO010000039.1:0-11277 GCA_035301305.1 Pseudogracilibacillus sp. | reverse complement strand
TATGATCTTTTTCTTCTAAACAGAAAAGCTAATCCTAAACTTAATACGGTAAACATCGGAAAAATAAATTTTAAATCAATGACTGGTTTAAAGTGGACGCGATTGGCTTTCAGTTGATAGACGCCAAGCGGTTTGACGGACATATAACCTCCGCCGCCATCACCGTATCCATAGGCTGGCTCTTCATTTTCCGTATTCGTGTTCCCACCGCTTCCGCCGCCAAATGAGTAACGCATTTTCGCAACCGGGACGATACGCTGATCGCCATGTGCAATGGGGTCGCCGTATACTAAATCCACATCCCGGTGCTTGGCGAATTTATCAAATAGTGACTTAATCGGTGACGGAAAACTGTAACTTGTTTGCTTTCTATCTTCTGTATCATCTGTTCGATTCATCAGCATCCTCCTTTTAATATTCCACTCCATCCTAAATTCCTTTTGCTATCAGGCAGCTGTTCAAAGTGCCCTGGCCTTCTCTGTTGCCGCTCTATATTTGAATGCGTTTTCATTCTTCTCTTCAAAATAGCATCCTTCCTTTATAAAAGCAATACCTCCTCATAAAGAGATCATCCTAAAGTATAAAAAACTTCTCCTAAACTCTGATTTCAACTATCAAAGTTTAAAAGAAGTTTCGATTTATATTAAACGCTGAATAAGCTGTCGATATCTTCCTTATCTAAACGGTTCCCTACGAAAAACTCACCAAATGCTCCATAGCGGGACGTAGCCGTATCAAAACGCATTTCGTAAACGACTTTCTTTAATTGCAAGGCATCATGGGCAAATAAAGTAACTCCCCATTCCCAATCGTCCAAGCCAATTGATCCAGTAATGATTTGTTTCACTTTGCCGGCATATTTTCTGCCTGTTTTGCTGTGTTCATATAATAATTGGCCACGTTCGCCTTTTTCCAATGTATACCAGTTATCTTCTCCATCTCGTTTACGGCTCATTGGATAATACGATATATGGTCGTATTTCGGCAAGATAGGCTTTAATCTCGCTTGAGTTTCCGGAAGTGTCTCTGGATCCACGCCCTCTTTTTGCGGACGGTATTTCGCAAGCTCTACAACAGAGACATGCGAGTAAGAAGGTACGAGAAATTCAGCTAATAAAGATTTGTCCAGCGCAGTTTCCACTGCTGCCAGTTCATTCATTGTAGGGCGAAGAATCATAGTCAGTATGTCTGCTTTTTGGCCGACGATATGATAAACGCAATGACTGCCCGCTTCGTTCTCTTCTACTTGTTCCCAAGTACCGATGAGCGAATGAAATTCTTCAAGAGCTTGCTGTCTGGTTTCTTCAGATGCCTGCTTCCATTTAGTCCAATCAATTGTTCTGAAATCATGGAGACTGTACCAGCCGTCCATTGTTTCTACTGCTTCAACCATATATTATTTCCCCTTTTCTTTAAGCTGATGTACTACCAACTTAACTATATCACATGTACTATTTTGTAAAAGTAATTTATAAAAAATGTCATAAGTTGTTCAAAAGGTTGGCGTCAAAATATGTTAAACTTGTAGTAATGGTTTTTTTCATACTATAATTATAACAAAAGCAAGTGATTTTATATGTAAATAAGCATCCAGAACAGGAGTAGATACAAGATGCATTTAATTAATGTCGGTGTAAATCATCAAGTTGCCCCGCTTGATGTCAGAGAAAAGCTAGCATTTGCCCAAGATGAAATTACGGTGGCTATGAGGCTTCTTCAACAGCACGAGCAAGTCCTGGAAAACGTCATCCTCTCCACTTGCAATCGAACGGAAATTTTTGCTGTCGTGGAAGAAACGGAATCCGGCGTTCAAGCCATTGAACAATTTCTGCAAAATTGGTTCGCTTTGGAAAACACTGAACTGTCATTTTTACGTCATATCAGCGATGATGAAGTACTCAAACATCTGTTCAAACTTGTAACAGGAATCGATTCCATGGTCATTGGAGAAACACAAATTCTCGGACAAGTGAGAGAAGCTTTCCTAACAGCACAAGAAGCATGTATGACGAACAAAATATTTAATGAACTGTTTAAACGTGCCATCACTTTTGCCAAACGGGCTCACAGCAATACAAAAGTAAGCGAACAAGCCGTGTCTGTCAGCTATGTCGCTGTGGAATTAGCGAAGAAAATGTTCGGCAGCCTCAACAAGAAACATATCGTGATTCTTGGTGCCGGAGAAACGGGTGAACTGGCTTTGAGAAACTTACAAGGAGCTGGGGACGCTGAAATAACCGTAGTGAATCGGACTTTGGAAAAAGCGGAAGAAGTAGCAGAGAAATTTCAAGCAAATGTCGCAGTATGGGACGCCTTACCTCAAGTTTTAGAAGATGCGGATATTTTAATCTCATCCACCGGTGCAGACGCCCCAGTCGTGGACAAACAAATGCTGCAGCCTATCCAAAAAAAGCGTAAAGGGGACCCGCTCTTTTTGATTGATATTGCAGTTCCACGTGATATTGCAGCAAACGTAGCTGATCTAGACAGTGTGTTTGTCTATAATATGGATGATTTACATGCCATCGTCGACGAAAATCTGGAAGCCAGGAAAGAAGCTGCTGCTCTCATTGAAGAACAACTTGTTGCAGAAATAGCTGCTTTCCATAATTGGGTTGCTATGCTGGATGCTGTTCCAGTCATCCAAGCACTGACGGAAAAATCAGAAGAGATTCAGGCACAAACATTAAAAAGCATCCATCGCAAAATGCCGGATTTAACCGAGCGAGAGAAAAAAGTGCTCTATAAACACACCAAAAGCATTATTCACCAATTACTGGAAGCACCAATCGATAAAGCAAAACAGCTCGGAAAAAAGAATGCTTCTTTAGAAGATTTAGAATTATTTAAAGACATTTTTGATTTAGATATCACAGAAACAACCGAAAAGCGGAGAAAACAAACCGTAAAATCCGCGCAACGAACGATTCAGAAAAGCACTTCCTGTTAGAGTATCGAAAAAGGAACAATAAAAAATTTCGCGTCATTTACTGGATTGCCACAATGTACAATGTCAAAATGGCGGGAGCTTTTTATGTGCGACTTCCTTCTTTACTCTTCAGGTCAGTAGCAAGAGAGGATGGATCCTTATATGTACCAATTCATATGGATCTACGAATTCATTCTTTTTATGTATGGACTTAGTTTGCTCACTTACACGGCAGATTTGTTTAAAAAGAATTGGCGTATCAAACAGGCAGCTTTTTGGCTGCTTTTTCTAACATGGTTGATGCACACCGTCGTTCTGATTGGGGAAATCTTTCAA
The DNA here is from genome assembly GCA_035301305.1 of Pseudogracilibacillus sp. Classification (GTDB taxonomy): domain Bacteria; phylum Bacillota; class Bacilli; order Bacillales; family Amphibacillaceae; genus Pseudogracilibacillus. The sequence continues at coordinate 8,012 of DATGUO010000039.1, read as the reverse complement.
ACCAATGCTCTCCCCATTTGGACGATTGTAGACATCTTATACGTATACAGCTGGTTATTAATAGCTTTAGGCTTAATCATCAATCATTTTTTCCATATCCAATTTATTGAAATAAGCGTTAATTTGTTTACTTTTTTCTTGATGCTGCTTGCCATTACGCTTGATTTTAAGCAACAAGGGATTCATCATGCCGACTATATCGTGCATGAAATTCTCGTGGCCCATATAAGCTTTACCGTAGCTGCTTATGTCAGTTTTACGATTTCGTTTTTACTTTCCATGATGTACTTATTACAGCACCAGCTCCTGAGGAAGAAAAAAGGGTTTCGCTGGATTTGGCAATTTACCGATTTGCAGAAATTAGATACCTATTCCTTCACAGCTATTCTAGTTGGCGTCCCTTTACTGACCATTGGCTTGATTTTAGGATTCGCCTGGGCTTACACATCAGGTTCTGAGTTTTATTGGATGGATTTAAAAACATTGGGTTCGATGATATTGCTGGCCATCTATGTCTCCTCTATTCTTTTGAGATGGACACAAGGGTACCGGGGAAAACCGACTTCCATGCTGAATACAGCTACTTTTTTAGTTTTACTGGTTAATTTCTTTTTATTTAGTGTATTATCCGATTTTCATTTTTAAAAATGTAAAAAACAACAACCCCACTGATGTTAAGCAAATCACAAGTTTGGTTCGATGCATGAAGTGGTATATTTTCATCGAACGATATATGAAGGAGTGACAAAGCAATGCGAGAACTTATATGCGGCACACGCGGCAGTAAATTAGCTATGATTCAAACAAACTGGGTCTTGGAACAACTGCAAAAAGCAGGCGTAAAACATCCAATCAAGATTAAAAAAATCGACACCAAAGGGGACAAAAACAGAGAAGTCTCCCTCCCTTCTTTAGGCGGGCGCGGTGTTTTTTTAGCGGAAATCGAGAAGGAACTTATTGAGGAAGAAATTGATTTCGCTGTGCACAGCTTAAAAGATGTTCCTGTCGAGCTTCCGGAAGAATTAACATTGGCTTCCATCCCCGTTCGGGAAGACCACCGGGATGTGCTGCTGCAAAAAGACGGAACAACCTTAGATTCTTTGCCTGCAGGTTCCGTTATTGGGACGAGCAGTATTCGCAGAGCTGCACAAATACTTGCCCAACGACCTGACGTCAAAACCGAATGGATTCGTGGGCCGATTGATTCCAGAATCGAACAGTTAGAAAATGGTGATTTCGACGCGATTATTTTAGCCGCAGCCGGGCTAAATCGTTTAAATATTGGGCAACATCTGATTGCAGAATATTTATCAGCAGATGCTTTTGTACCTTCCATGGGACAAGGAGCGCTGGTTATCGAAACGCGCGCAAATGACACGGAAGTGAATGACTTACTGACCGCTATTAACGATACTGAGACAGAGCAGGCGGTTACAGCAGAAAGACATTTCTTAAAATGTTTTGAAGAAGGCGAACAGGCTCCCATTGGCGGTTATGCCCACCTGGTTGATCAGGCCCTTCATCTCCACGGTGTCGTGATTAACGCAGATGGAACCAAACTGCTTGAACATGAAGCAGTCGGCACTAATCCGGAAGCTGTTGCGGAAGAAACGGCGAATGAGTTAATTCGTCAAGGCGCCCTTGAAATTATTGCTGAAGTAAATGAGGCATTGCGACATTCATGACGATCAACGTAAAACAACAACGCATTTTAATCACCCGCAATGAACCAAAAGCCAGCGCATTTGCAGAAAAAATAGAACAAGCAGGCGGAATTCCTTATGTCACACCTTTGATTGAGATTGTTTCGACTTTTAATCAATCACATGAAAGCATTCTCCAAAACGTGCAGCAGTACGAATGGCTGTTTTTCACAAGTGCGAATGGGGTGGCTTTCTTTATGGAAAAGCTGGATTCCCTGAACTTCATCCATCAGCTTAAAAACTGCCGAATTGCAGCAGTAGGATCCAAAACCAATCAAGCCCTGCAAGAGTGGGGCCTGGAATCAGATTTTATCCCTGCTCAATTTGATGCGGAAACGATGGCTGATGAATTCCTGAATCAGTACCAGCCGCAAAGGCACGTTTTACTTGTGCAAGGGCAACGGTCCCGTACGGTTTTAAACGAGGCTTTTAAGAAACAGGGCATTCCTTTTCACAGTATTCAGATTTATACAACTGTCGTACATCAAGCCATACAAGAAGAATTACAAAAAACGTTATTGTCTGAAAACATTGACTATATCACGTTTGCCAGCCCTTCTACTGTGGAAGCATTTATGGAACTGTTTGATGACACCTCCCCGTACCTGGCTTCCAAAGTGGTCTGCATCGGGACCACAACAGAAAAGCGAGCGAGAAAAGCGGGTTTTTACAATACCATCATTCCAGATACTTTTACAGTTGAAGGGATGCTGGAAGCTATACAGCAAGATATGTTATCGAAGGAGTGAAGATGAATGGACAACCAATTCAAACGCCATCGCAGATTACGATCAACATCTGTCATGCGTGACATGGTCCGAGAAACAAAACTTTCGACAGATGATTTCATTTATCCTTTATTTATTGTGGAAGGAGAAACGACAAAAACCGAAGTTCCTTCCATGCCGGGAGTCTTTCAAATCTCGCTGGACTATGTCGAAGAAGAAATAACCGAACTTAAGCAACTGGGTATCCCTGCTGTGCTCCTCTTTGGCGTACCACAGGAAAAAGATGAAACAGGCACCGGTGCTTTTTGTGATCAAGGCATTGTTCAGCAAGCGACCAGAAAAATAAAAGAAATATGTCCGGAGATGCTCGTTGTTGCGGATACTTGTTTGTGTGAATACACATCACACGGTCATTGCGGCGTGATTGAGGATGAAGTAGTAGTGAATGATGAATCATTGGAATACCTCGCTAAAACAGCCGTTTCTCAAGCTAAAGCCGGAGCTGATATCATCGCCCCTTCCAATATGATGGATGGCTTCGTTACAACGATTCGATCCGCTCTGGATAAAGCAGAATTCAAAAACATCCCGATTATGTCCTATGCGGTGAAGTATGCTTCCGCTTTTTATGGTCCTTTTCGCGATGCAGCTGACTCGACTCCTTCCTTTGGTGATCGAAAAACCTATCAAATGGATCCGGCTAACCGATTGGAAGCACTTCGTGAAGCCGAAACAGACGCTCAAGAAGGTGCGGACTTTTTAATTGTCAAGCCGTCACTCAGCTATTTGGATGTGATGCGGGAAGTGAAAAATCAAGTGAATTTGCCTTTAGTTGCTTACAATGTCAGCGGTGAATTTGCAATGGTAAAAGCTGCAGCTCAAAACGGCTGGATTGATGAACAGGAAGTCGTGTTAGAAAAACTGACGTCTATGAAACGTGCCGGAGCAGATTTGATTGTCACGTACTTTGCCAAAGACGCAGCGAGATGGCTGCAGTCTTAACGAAGATAGAAGTGTAAACTCACCACTTAGCTATAAATATAAAGAAATGGAGTGAGCAATTTGGATTTCTCAAAGTCAATTGATGCCTACAAAGAAGCAGTGGATTTAATGCCAGGAGGCGTGAATTCTCCTGTGCGGGCGTTTAATTCAGTTGGTATGTCCCCTCTTTTTATGGAATCGGGAAAAGGCTCGAAAATCACTGATATTGATGGCAATGAATACATCGATTATGTACTGAGCTGGGGTCCGCTTATTTTAGGCCATGCCGATGATCAAGTAATCGATACCTTAAAGAAAACAGCCGAAAAAGGCACCAGTTTTGGCGCCCCTTCCCTGCTGGAAAATCAGCTGGCGAATCTCGTCATGGAACGGGTGCCTTCGATTGAAATGATGCGTATGGTGAATTCCGGCACGGAGGCAACCATGAGTGCTCTCAGGCTTGCAAGAGGTTACACAGGACGTGATTTAATTTTAAAATTTGAAGGAAATTACCACGGTCACGGCGACTCGTTATTAATTAAAGCAGGTTCAGGCGTGGCTACACTTGGTCTCCCTGACAGCCCGGGAGTACCTGAAGGCATCGCGAGCAACACCATCACTGTTCCTTATAATGATACCGAAAGCGTGCGTTATGTGTTTGAACAGTATGGTGATAATATTGCAGCAGCGATTGTCGAGCCTGTTTCCGGAAATATGGGAGTCGTTCCGCCGACCGGCAGCTTTTTACAAGATTTACGAGACATTACAGAAGAAAATGACAGCTTGCTTATTTTCGATGAAGTGATGACTGGTTTTCGTGTAGGCTATCAATGTGCTCAAGGCCATTTCAGCATCACACCTGACCTGACTTGTTTAGGAAAAGTCATTGGCGGCGGACTTCCTGTCGGCGCTTATGGCGGCAAAAAAGAAATCATGGAACGTATCGCTCCAAGCGGCGATATTTATCAGGCGGGCACGTTATCCGGAAATCCATTAGCAATGGCAGCAGGTTTTGAAACCTTAAACGCTATGCAGCCGGAAAATTACACAGAGATGAATCAAAAAATCGATAGGCTTATCGCCGGTTATGAGCAAGCGGCAAAAGATAATAACATCCCGCTTCAAGTAAATCGCGCAGGTTCGATGGTTGGCTTTTTCTTTACCGATGAACCAGTCATTAATTTTGAAACAGCTCAAACATCCAATACCGAACGTTTCAGTCAATATTATCGAGGCATGATTGAGGGCGGCGTCTTCCTTCCTCCTTCCCAGTTTGAAGGGTTGTTCTTGTCCACCAGTCATACCGATGCAGATATTGACCATACGATTGACGTCGTTCAGAAAGTATTTGCTGCCTTGGATTAAGACAACTTAGGATAGTACCAAAGAGCTGCTGGTCTTAAAACGTCACCCAAATGTGTAAAGACTGCAGCTCTCTATTATGAGATAAGGGACGATACGAATGACAAAACCATTTAATGATACAATCCTGCGTGCTTATCGCGGAGAACAAACAGCATACACACCTGCCTGGTATATGCGTCAAGCAGGTCGCTCGCAAAAAGAGTATTTGAAAATCCGGGAGACGCATACGTTATTTGAAATTACACATGACCCGGAAATTTGTGCTTATGTTACAAGACTTCCTGTCGAAAATTACGGTAACGACGCTGCAATCCTGTACAAAGACATCATGAGTCCTTTGCCTGCCATGGGAATGAATGTTGAAATCAAATCAGGCATTGGGCCCGTCATCGATAACCCAGTACAAACGAAACAAGACATCGAACAACTTGGTACACTCGACCCAAAAAGGGACATTCCTTATGTGCTGGAAACAATTGAACTTTTGACGAAAGAGCAGCTTCATGTACCGCTTATCGGTTTCAGTGGCGCCCCTTTCACGTTGGCAAGCTACATGATTGAAGGCGGACCGTCGAAAACGCATGCTAAAACGAAAGCCTTCATGTATAAAAACGAGGAAGCTTGGTTTTTATTAATGAATAGTTTAGCTGACATGATTATTACCTATACGAAAGCACAAATCGAAGCAGGTGTTTCTGCGATCCAAATTTTCGACTCCTGGATTGGTGCTTTAAATGCGGAAGATTACCGTTATTTCATTAAACCAATTATGGAAAAAATATTCGCAGCACTTAAACCAATGGACGTGCCACTCATTTTATTCGGCATCCATACACGTCATCTTTTAGCGGATATGAATGATTTGCCTGTGGATGTCATTGGACTGGACTGGCGCACATCGATTAAAGAAGCACGCGACCTTGGCGTCACAAAAGTCCTGCAAGGGAATTTAGACCCAGCTCTTTTACTTGCTGACTGGGAGACCATTGAACAACGAACCAAAGCCATTTTAGATGAAAGTTTAGCAGACGGAAATCATGTATTTAACTTAGGGCACGGCGTTACACCGGATGTCGAACCAGCAACGCTAAAACGACTGACCGAATTGATTCACACGTATTCTGCAAGATAAGTATCCCATTTTTTAAAACTGCAACCATCAAAAACCCAATTATTAAAGAAGAGGTGCGAAACATGAACAAAGAAAAAATCGGCTTGATTGTCATGGCATATGGAACGCCTTACAAAGAAGAAGATATCGAACGTTACTATACCCATATCCGTCATGGCAGAAAGCCTTCCCCTGAAGCATTGCAAGATTTAACAGAGCGTTATCAAGCCATCGGTGGTATTTCCCCTTTAGCTGAAATTACAGAAGCTCAAGCGAAAGCATTAGAAAGCAAATTAAACGAGATTCAAGATGACGTTGAATTTGAAATGTTTATTGGTTTAAAACATATTGAACCGTTTATTGAAGACGCAGTCGAAGAGATGGCAAAAGCCGGGATTACACGAGCTGTCTCTATTGTACTTGCTCCGCATTATTCAACTTTCAGTGTGAAAGCTTATAACAGCCGCGCACAGGAAACTGCTGATAAACACGGGATTACACTTACTTCTGTGGAAGACTGGTTTGATGAGCCAGGCTTTATTGATTACTGGGTTCAGGAAATTAACAAGACGTATGCCACGATGACAGAGGCAGAACAGGATAATGCTGTTTTAATCGTCTCTGCACACAGCTTGCCGGAAAAAATCATGGCTGATGGCGACCCGTATACAGAGCAACTCGCTACGACTGCCAAATTGATTTCTGAAAAAACAGGTATCGAAAACTATGCGATTGGCTGGCAGAGTGAGGGCAATACCCCGGACCCTTGGATTGGCCCGGACGTGCAGGACTTAACACGCGATTTATATGAAGAAAAAGGCTATCAGCACTTTGTATATGCCCCGGTCGGTTTTGTATCAGATCACTTAGAAGTATTATTTGATAACGATTATGAATGTAAAGTGGTTTGTGATGAATTGGGTGTTAACTACTATCGTCCAGAAATGCCGAATACTAGTCCGCAGTTTATAGAGACTCTTGCAAAAGTCGTCTTGGAAAAAGCAAAGAATGTGAACGCATGAAAACCCAAACCATTACGATAGTAGGCGGCGGCATTACAGGATTGACTGCCGCTTATTATCTCAAAAAAGACATTGCACAATTCGAGCTGCCTTACGAAGTAAAAGTATTGGAAGCGTCCAATCGGACAGGTGGGAAAATACATACGCTGCACCAGGATGGTTTTGTTATCGAACGCGGCGGAGACTCTTTTTTAGAACGGAAAACACCTGCCGTTGACTTGGTAAACGAACTTGGTCTGGGAGAGGAAACCGTTCGAAACAGTACTGGGCAAGCATACATTTTGGTTGAAGAAACATTGCATCCCATCCCAGCTGGTTCTCATATGGGCATCCCGCTATCTGAAGAAGTACTGCGGGATTCCGATTTGCTCTCTGCTTCTGAGAAAGAACGAGTCATAAAAGAAACAACCTTGCCTAAAGGAGAACCAAAAGAAGATCAATCGCTAGGAAAGTTTTTGCGCGGGCGTTTCGGGGATGAATTAATTGAAAACATTATCGAGCCTTTATTATCCGGTATTTATTCTTCCGACATGGATGAAATGAGTCTGATGGCTTCCTTCCCTAACTTTTATAAGCTAGAACAAGAATACGGAAGCTTAACTCAAGGTTTGCGAGAAACATTACCGGCCACTCAGAAAAGCACCGGTAAACGAAAAGGCCAATTTCTTTCTTTTGAAAATGGACTGGATACTCTCTTACAAGGATTGACTGAAGCGATTGGCGAAGAGAATATTATGAAAAACACTGCTATAGAAGGGATTCGATCCAAAGAGGATGGGTACGAATTAACGCTTGCAAATGGAAGAGTCCATCAAACAGATGCCGTTCTGTTAACCATCCCCCATTCCAACATTCCAGCGCTTATGCCGCAAGAAACAATATGGGAGGATTTAAAGACTATACCGATGTCCTCGGTTGCGAATATCGTTTTGGCATTTGATGAAGCAGATATCGGCGGTGATCTTGAGGGGACTGGTTTTGTCGTATCACGGAACAGCCCTTTTCGCATCACAGCCTGCACCTGGACATCCCGAAAATGGCCGGCTACTACTCCTGAAGGAAAAGTACTGCTCCGAGCTTATGTCGGTAAGCCGACAGACCA
>DATGUO010000038.1:0-4534 GCA_035301305.1 Pseudogracilibacillus sp. | reverse complement strand
CATCAACCTTTTTTAACTTTGCTGAACTTTTAGTTTATCTTCTTTGCTGAAATAATCTTTATAACGTTCATCATACATATGACAAGCAGCCCAATGTTTCTCTTCATATTCTTGAAAAGCAGGCTCCACTTCTGCGCATATACTGGTAGCAAAAGGACATCTCGTCCTAAAAACACAGCCGCTTGGAGGATCAATAGGGCTGGGCAATTCCCCGGTTATTTCAATTCTTTCCCGGCTTCTTTCCAATTGCGGGTCTGGAAGTGGAACAGCACTTAAAAGCACACGAGTATATGGGTGCAGCGGTTTTTCATATAATTCCTCACTTGAAGCAATTTCCATCATGTTTCCTAAATACATGACCCCAACACGATCGCTGATATGGCGGACCATTGATAAGTCGTGTGCAATAAATAAATAGGTTAAACTGTGCTCTTCCTGTAACTCCCTCATTAAATTAACGACTTGTGCTTGAATGGAAACATCAAGCGCGGAAATGGGCTCATCGGCTACAATAAATTCAGGATCTACCGCTAACGCTCGGGCAATCCCGATACGCTGCCGCTGTCCGCCACTGAATTCGTGCGGATACCGGTTTCCATGTTCTTTATTGAGACCTACCGTATCGAGCAGCTCATCTACTCTTGCCTGACGCTCTTTTTTGGACTTACTCAAGCCATGGATGTCCAACCCTTCCGCAATAATATCCGTGACCGTCATCCTTGGATTCAGAGACGCATACGGGTCTTGGAAAATCATTTGCATTTCTTGATTCAGTTGTTTTAATTCTTTTTTATTCTTTTTGTCGTGTACACGATTATTTTTAAACACGACATCGCCATCGGTCGCTTCATATAAACGCATAATGGTTCTCCCAGCTGTCGATTTCCCGCAACCTGATTCACCAACCAGCCCGAATGTTTCTCCTCTGTAAATATCAAAAGTAATACCGTCCACTGCTTTTAACCGTTCCGCACCACTGACTTTAAAATGTTTTTTTAATTGTTTAATTTCCAGTAATTTTTCATCTTTCATGATTGTTCCGCACCTCCTGCTAGCACATCCTCTGGTGGTTCTACTTTGGGTGCCCGCTCATCTTGCAGCCAGCACGCCGCTTTGTGTGTCGGCGAATTTGCCGTATAATCCGGCATATGGTTCTCACAAACTTTCATGGCATAGGGACAACGCGCTGCAAAGGGACACCCTTTTGGCGGATCTTTTAAATCAGGCGGTGTTCCCGGAATCGAGTGTAATTCTTCCGAGTCCGCATGCAATTTAGGCATCGACCCTAAAAGCCCCCATGTATAAGGATGCTTAGCATCATAGAATATTTCATCAACGGACCCTGTTTCGACAATTTTTCCACCATACATCACAGCTACACGTGAAGCAGCATTTGCAACGACCCCCAAGTCATGGGTGATTAAGACAATGGCCGTGTTCGTCTCCTCTTGAATGTTTCTCAATAAGTCCAAAATCTGCGCTTGAATTGTCACATCCAGAGCCGTTGTGGGTTCATCCGCTATTAGCATTCGCGGGTTGCAGGATAAAGCAATTGCGATAATCGCCCGTTGCCGCATGCCTCCCGAAAACTCATGCGGGTATTGATCAATACGTCGTTCCGGATTGGGGATTCCAACCAGTTTTAATAACTCAACACCCCGCTTCTTCGCTTCGCTTTTAGATAAATTTTGGTGTTTAATCAGCCCTTCCGTAATTTGTCTGCCGATTTTCATCGTCGGGTTTAAAGACGTCATAGGATCCTGAAAAATCATCCCCATTTCTTTTCCACGAATCGCTTCCATTTGTTTCGGGGTTTTTTGAATTAAGTCTTCGCCTTCAAGCAAGACTTCCCCGCTTTTAAATTCTCCCGGCGGCATATCAATCAATTGCATGACCGATTGCACTGTCACACTTTTTCCAGAACCGGATTCTCCGACGATTGCCAACGTCTCTCTTTCATGCACATCAAAGTTTACATCACGGACAGCCTGGACTTCTCCCCCGTATGTATGAAAGGAGACAGATAAATTATTTACTTCCAATACTTTTTTAGCCATCTATATCAACTCCAAATTAACTTCTGTCCTTAGGATCCAGCGCGTCTCTCAAACCATCACCGATGACGTTAAATGCAAGCATAGTCAAACAGATAAAAAATGCCGGGAAAAGTAACTGATAAGGATAGTACCGTAATGAATCAAGCGCATCAGAAGTCATAGTCCCCCAGCTCGCTTGCGGTTGAGGAACCCCCAGCCCTAAGAAACTAAGAAATGCTTCTGTAAAAATTGCATTCGGAATCGTCAACGTTAACGTCACAATGATAGGCCCTAACATATTCGGTATTAAGTGCCTCCACATGATACGCGTCGCTTTCGCCCCGAGCGATTTGGCTGCCATCACATACTCTTCTGTTTTGAGGCGATACACCTCTCCACGTACGATACGGGCCATATTTATCCAGCCTGTTATGGTCATGGCAATAATGATGGACCAGAGCCCTCTTGGCATAATAACAGTCAGCAAAACAACGACAAGTAAATAAGGGACACCTGTTAAAATATCCGCAATCCGCATCATGTACTCATCCACTTTACCCCCTACATAGCCGGAAACAGAGCCCCAAATGACGCCGACAACAAGATCGATGAATGCTGCCGAAAGGCCGATAAATAAGGAAATTCTTGCTCCATACCAGGTTCTGGCGAAGATATCCCGCCCTAGATTATCTGTGCCAAACCAATGGCCGCCGGAAACAGGCTTGTTTGCACTAATTAAATCGTTATCAAAATAGTTTTGTCCGGATAAAACCGTTCCGAACGCTGCCATTAAACCTAGTAAAATAATCACGATAATACTCGCTATTGCTAATTTATTTTTTCGAAAGCGGCGCCAAGCATCCTTCCAATAGGAGGTGCTTTGGCCAGCTATTTTTTCAGCTTCAGCTGCTTCATATTCAATTGGTTCAAAATCAGATTGGTTAAGTTGTGACTGTGACATTTACGCATCTCCCCCTTGCTTTTCGGTTATTTTAATACGGGGGTCAATAAATCCATAGATAATATCTACAATTAAAATAGATAATAACAACAGTACACTAAAGAATACCGTCGTTCCCATAATAACTGTAAAATCACGATTGGTTACACTTTCTACAAACTCATTTCCTAAACCTGGTATAGCAAAAATCTTTTCAATAATAAAACTGCCTGTTAAAATCGCTACCACTAATGGTCCTAAATATGATATCACCGGTAAGATAGCGTTTCGAATTCCATGTCGATAAATCGTTATCTTACTGCTGATTCCCTTTGCCTTTGCTGTTTTAATATAATCAGAGCTTAAAACATCAATCATACTGGAACGCATGAGCCTTGCAATAAAGGCCAGCGGTGTCGTTGCTAAAGCAATAGCGGGCAGGACTGTATGCCAAAATGTATCAAATTTAGCTACCGGGAGCACTTGCAATTTCAGAGCAAAGACATATTGTAAAACCGCTGCTAAAATAAAGCTTGGTACTGATATACCTAATACCGCAAAAATCATGGCTGCGTAATCCCCAAATTTATTATGATAGAGCGCCGCGATGACTCCTAAAAAAATCCCCACCGCTAAAGCCAGGAATATCGCTTCAACCCCCAATATTAAGGAATAAGGAAAGCTGCGTTTAATAATCCCTGTGACACTCTGTCCTTTATATTTATAAGATGGGCCAAAATCACCTTGTGCCGCATTTTTTAAGTAATCAACATATTGAACATAGACCGGATCATTGAGTCCGTATGCTTCTTCCATCTGCTGTTCAATTTTAGGCGGCAACTTCCTCTCTGAAGCAAACGGTCCGCCAGGTACAGCCTGCATAAGAAAAAACGTGATAGTCGTAATAAATAGTAAGGATACTATTATATAGCCAAAACGTTTTAATATGTACTTGAGCACAGCTTATACACCCCCTGAATTTTCTTTCTTATGTAGATTATTTCCATCAAAATGAGAGGTGAAATAGATTCACCTCTCATTTCACAACATTTGCTTCTAAATCTTTCTATTATTCTTCCGTTATATAACCCCATTTTAACTGGATATTTCCCAATGGTCCTGCTTCTATATCATGTACGTTATCTTTCTTTGTATAGGCATTCGTATAGAAATAAACGGGAGCAACAACCATTTGGTCCATAAACATTTCTTCTGCATCTTTTAAGATATCTTCACGTTTATCGGGGTCCAGTTCTTGTCTGGATTCTTTCAATAAATCCTGGTAATCTTCATCTTCCCAATTCGTATAGTTATTACCGCCGGTTGTTTCGAAAATTTCTAAAAAGTTGACAGCATCATTAAAGTCAGCATTCCATCCCATACGGCCAATTTGATAATCTCCATTACTCAAGGAATCTAAAAATACATTCCATTCTTCATTGTTTAATTCTACATCCACACCGAGGTTCTCTTTCCACATATCCTGTACAGCTTGAGCCATTGCTTCATGCCCTTCGTCTGTATTATAAGATACTTTTACGGTGTCCAATTCATCTTC
>DATGUO010000037.1:0-23693 GCA_035301305.1 Pseudogracilibacillus sp. | reverse complement strand
CGATATAAAAAGAATATGGAACAAACTTCCACAAGAGCGTCGCAAAGCACGCATCAAGTGAATTATGACGTGTTAAAACGGCTCTCCAACCTGGAAAAAGAAGTATTTGGCCAAAAAAGGTCAGAATCGTAAAAATATGCTATAATAAAGTTGGATACTCATGTAGTCGCTGCATCTTTGCAGATGTAGAGGAAAGTCCATGCTCGCACAGTCTGAAATGATTGTAATGTTCATGCTTGATGAATTCATAAGTCAAGGTAACCACCAGGTTAACGGCAGGAGTTTGTTTCTAAGTCTTGGATAAGAAACAAAGCCTTGAAAGTGCCACAGAGACGATTAAGGATGGAAACATCTGAAAAGTGGAACGGGTAAACCCCATGAGCGAGCAACCCAAACTTTGGTAGGGGCATCTTCTTAGTAGGAAAACAAAACGAACGGAAGAACAAGTTGCGACTTGTAGATAAATGATTACAACCGGAGTACGAGGCTGACCACCGCTTGCAGTACAAAGGAACAGAACATGGCTTATACGAGTATCCATGGTCTTGTACATAAAAGGTATCCATTTTTTAAATAAGAAGAGAGCTGTAAAGGAAGGAATGTCACATGGCAAAAGAAGTGACTTTAATTGCGACGAGTGCAATGGGGTTAGAATCCGTTGTAGCAAAAGAAGTGAAAAAATTAGGATATGACCCAGTGTCCGAAAATGGAAGAGTCATCTTTGAGGCTCCAATTTCTGCTATTGCCCGTTGTAACCTGTGGTTAAGAACAGCTGATCGTTTGAAATTAGTTGTTGGAGAATTTGAGGCAACCACATTCGATAATTTATTCGAGCAAACAAAAGTGCTGGAATGGGAGAGGTATTTGCCAGAGGACGCAGCTTTTCCTGTCTCAGGAAAATCACATAAATCGACGCTCTATAGTGTCCCTGATTGCCAGTCTATTGTAAAAAAGGCCATCGTAGAACGTCTGAAAAGAAAACACGGTGTGGCAAAAAACATGCCGGAAACCGGAGCGACTTACAAAACAGAAGTTGCCATTTTAAAAGATAAAGTCACGTTGAGTTTGGATACTTCCGGTAATGGGCTGCATAAGCGCGGCTATCGTATTGATCAGGGAGAAGCACCTTTAAAAGAAACACTTGCTGCCGCTTTAATTATGCTTACAAATTGGCGTCCAGACGAACCGTTTGTGGATCCTTTTTGCGGATCAGGAACGATTCCAATCGAAGCAGCACTTATTGGACAAAATATTGCACCTGGTTTCAACCGCGAATTTGCTGCGGAAGATTGGTCCTTTATGAAGACGGCCGTTTGGGACCGGGCTTTAGAAGAGGCAGAAGACCTTGCCAATTACGATCAGCCTTTATCCATTGAAGGCTCAGATATTAATCATAAGATGATCGGCATAGCGAATCAAAATGCTTTAGAAGCTGGATTAGGGGACCTGGTGTCTTGGAAGCAAATGCAAGTGAAAGACCTGACACTTAGAAAGAGCAATGGGTATGTAATTGGTAATCCACCTTATGGCGAACGGATAAAGGATAAAGATTATGTAGCTAATTTGTATCAAGAACTTGGCAGTGTCATGAAACAGCATCCTTCCTGGAGTGTTTATGTTTTAACGTCCTTTAAAGCTTTTGAAAAAGTGTATGGAGCAAATGCAACAAAGAAACGTAAACTATTTAACGGATTTATTGAAACCAATTACTACCAATACTTTGGAAAGAAAGTGTAAATCCTTTTACTATAGTGGCGGATTCGACAAATGTAGTAAAATAAAAAAGCGCTGGCTCTTGGAGGGTCAGCGCTTTTTATTTGCAGAAATTCTGGTTCTATACTGAATGGGATGCTTTTATTAATTTATGGAACGAGTGTTTTATAATTTTTAAATAAATTAATAGGCGGAAGCAAGTTCTCTCGAGGAAGAGTCTTTTTCGTTCCCTTCTACGATGAAGCCATCTTTCATCGTTACGGTACGATCGGCATATGCTAACATTTCATCTTCATGCGTGACCATGAGTGTCGTAATATGCAGCGTTTTGGTTAGTTCTTCAATCAATTGCATGACTTCTTTTGATCTTTCCGAATCCAGACTCGCCGTTGGTTCGTCCGCAAATAAGATTTTAGGCCGATGAATGATCGCCCGGGAAATGGCAATCCGCTGTTTTTCGCCACCTGATAAAGAAGCCGGGTATGCATCTTTTCTGTGCTCCATATGAACTAATTGGAGTGTTTTCATGACTTCTTTCTTTTGTTCACGCTTTTTCATTTTCGTTCCTGAGACATCTAACATGAGCATGAGCTGCTCTTCCACAGTAAGAAAGGGGACGAGGTGAGAAGACTGGAAAACGAATCCGAATTCTGTGGCGCGTATTTTTCGGATCTCTTCCTGTCCCATATTGCTCATATTTTGCCCTTCAAAAATGATATTTCCTGTTGTGGCGCTTTGGAGGCCGGCAGCAATCGTCAAAAGCGTACTTTTTCCTGAACCGGACGCGCCTACTAAAGCAGTTATTTCCCCTTTTTCAAGAGAAAGATTGATTCCGTTTAGTACTTGCTCCTCCACTTCTCCATTTATAAAGGTTTTTTTAAGATCTTCCATAGAAAATAGTGTCATATTAAACCTCTCCTTGTTGTATCGCTTGTAAAGCTTGTATTTTCTTGATTTGTATTCCTGAAAGAGTCGCTCCAATAAAACCAATCACTACAAAGACAATGGTTAACTGTCCAGTTGTTCCCATAGTTAAGTGGAATGGCATTCCCTCCGGAGCGACGTAGGAAAAACCTTGACTGAGGCTGACAGAAAAAAGGAGAGCTATAATGGTAACCAGCAACATCTGAGACCACATCATTTTAAATAAATAACTGGTTTTGACGCCAATAGCTTTTAAAATCCCGTATAAGCCAACTTTTTGAACGTTCATCATGTAAAAGAATATGCCAAAAAGCATACCGCTAATAACAACTAGGAACCATACGATCATATTAAGTGACAATTGTTCTGCACTGTAACTGGGAATGGTGTCCAGAAAATCTTTATTGGAAAATGCTTGCAGACCGTCTATATTTTGAGCTTGATCTTGTCCGGGAATAAATAAAAGCTGCATTTCCATCGTCCGGTACATTTCTTGATAATTTTCTTTATTGATATAGGCAACCGGTGAGTGACTGAACTTTTTCTCATCGACGAAGCCTTTTACGGTAAAATCATCACTGAATTGATTGTTCGTTAGTGTGTCGCCAACTTCAATTCCTTTCTCTTTTAAAGAGCTGTCTAAGACAATCTCACCGTCTTTCACATTTTCAAACATATCGGAATCTGTGGAGGTGACAAAAGCCACACTTTGCTGTTTGTCATCTGCATCATCTACAAAACCCATCTGGATGGAAAGAGCTGCAGCATCGGTGTAATCATCCAATACTTTATCTTCCGTGTCTTCATTGATTTTGGACAAGTTATACGTTTCATCTGCATCCTCATCCATGTAAAATTCTCCGTTCGGCATGTCTTTTATTAAAGCTGCATTATCTTGGGATAATCCATTGGCTAATCCTGATATGATAAACGTTAAAAGACTGACGAGAAAAACGATTGAACCTAAAATAATAAATCTTGATTTATTTTTCTTCATTTCTTTCCAAGCTATTTTCAATTGTAGTGGCCTCCGTTTCTATTTCAACTTACAATTACAAGTATAAACTTGTTAGATGAACGGAGTATGAACAAAAATAAAAATTGAAATGGACCATGAAGATAAACAAGGAACGATTTTGTTCGGATGAAGGAGGGAGATAGGATAGGTGTTAATGCTCTCGTTTGCTCCTTCATCTATACAATGCCCTGGGTGCTTTTGTGGAGGAGAAGCATCTATAAAGTAAGTTAATCTAGTTATAGAAGCAAAAAGAAAGGATTGTACTAGCATAGAACAGGCTGTGTAATCGTATTGGAAAAGCTTATATATGATAAAAGTATTTTAATTGTGATAGAATATTCTTACAAGTCTTTATATAATGACAGCATAAAAATATAAAAAAGCACTTTTTTAAAAAACGTTTTTGAAAAATGTAGAGCTTAAAGAAAGGAAAAAATACATGAAAAAACAAACAGTACATCAGCAGCAGGGGATAACCGAAATATTAAAGTCTCATGGATTGCATCAAGTTACACTAAATCTTCCATTCCGCCTGGATCATGTAAATTGTTTTATGGCAGAAGGAAAAGATGGCTGGAAAATTATTGATACAGGGTTACATAATGAAGAAACAGTAACGAGATGGAGGCAGGCTGTTTCTGATAAAGATATCACGGATATTATTATTAGTCATTATCATCCGGACCATTTCGGTTATGCTGGAGGGTTACAAGAAAAAACAGAAGCAAAACTATCCATGACAAAAACAGACGCAGATGCAGCTTTTCAAGCCTGGGATAAAGCGTTCCTTGCTAGTTTAAATGAAAACTATAAACTTACGGGAATACCACAAGATATGCGGAATCAGATGAGTGAAAACACAGAAAGTTTCACGGAAGTTATTACACCTTATCCGAAAATTGACCATTA
Organism: Pseudogracilibacillus sp.; assembly: GCA_035301305.1. Classification (GTDB taxonomy): domain Bacteria; phylum Bacillota; class Bacilli; order Bacillales; family Amphibacillaceae; genus Pseudogracilibacillus. The sequence continues at coordinate 19,129 of DATGUO010000037.1, read as the reverse complement.
CCTAACGGAAGGAGAAACACTGGTACTGGGGAAACATGAATATGAGGTTATTCATACTCCAGGACATTCAGATGGGCTGGTTTGCTTTTATAATCAAGCAGAAAATATATTAATTTCCACTGATCATGTCTTGCCTAAAATCACACCGAATATTTCGTATTGGTTCCACGGGGATGCCAACCCGTTGAACAGTTATTTAAAGTCGTTGGAAAAAGTGAAGAAACTTGATGCTGATTTAGTTATTCCTTCTCACGGAACTCCATTTTTTGGTGCAAATGAACGGATAAATGAAATTATCAGCCATCATGAAGAAAGGCTGGCTGTTTTGCTGGATGGTATAAAAGAGGGCGTTACGATTTATGAAGCATGCAGTATTCTGTTTAAAAAAGAATTAACCATTCATGAAACCCGTTTTGCAGTAGGAGAGACGTTTGCCCATTTAGAATATTTACGTCATCAAGGAAAATGTCAACGAGAAGTGAGACAGGGAGTATATTGGTTTACGCGCACTTAAGATAAGGATTTATTTTTTTATCCATACAAATTAAAAACACTTCTTTATGGAATAAAATAAAGAAGTGTTTTTAGTATGTATTTTCTCGTTCTGATACATCTACCTATCAAGAAGTAGCAGCTGCAGCTTCCTCTTTTCTACGTAAAATTGTAACCGTAGTTATAATGACAATAGTGATGATGACGGCAGATAACGTTCCATATTGAAATCGAATAGATTCAGTAGCAGCAACTTTTCCAATTCCGTCCAACACAATAGGGGAGAGAAATTGCCCTAAGAAAGTAAAGCTGGATGTCCACGCTACCGCTTGGTCTGCGTATGCAACTGGTACGGCATCAAGTGCTTTTAATACAAGAGTAGGAAACAAGGAGCCTTGGCCAAATCCAATCAGACAGACACTCAGAATAACCAGTGGAATATGGTTGGTTACTGCCAGGAAAAGAAAAGCTAACCCCATTCCAAGTAACATAACAGGAATAAGAAATCGCTTCAGGGTCATTTCAATCCTTACAAGCAATAAACTGGTAATCATACCACCAACCGTTGTAAAAGAAACCACCGTGCCTGCAAGCGTTGCCCCTCCCAGACCATTTTGTTCTAAATACAGGGCAATATTGGTCGCTACGGAGTAATATGCCAGCATAATCCCGCCCATAGCCAGGGCATAACCATAAACTGCCAGTGGTAATTTTGTTTTTGATTTTTCTTTGGCCGGCTGTTGTACTTGTCCTTTAGGCAAAAACAAAAAGATCAGTACAAAAATCACCAAACCTAAAAAATAAACATTGAAAGGAACCCGCCAGCCAAATGTAGCTAACCAGCCTGCGACTAACATCGTAACTATCCCGCCGAAGTTGCTGAATGCTGAATTATATCCCATCATTTGTGTTCGTTCTTTCCCTTTGTAGTAATCATTAATTAAAGACATGGAAAGCGGCATCACGAGTCCGACGCCTGCGCCTAAAATTAACCGGAGAACAAGCAATATTTCAATATTGGAAACTAATTGGGGACCGATTCCACCTATTAAATAAACACATAAGCCTATCATAATAATTGTCCGTTTGGTCATTTTAAACGTTAAGAAACTGGACAAAAAAGAAAAGGGAATAATCATAATGGAAGGCGCAGTCAAGATAAGTTTAATCATAGTAGGGCTTGTCTCGGGAAAAGCATCTGCAATAAGCCCAAGAGCAGGTGAAATAGCAGCACCTGCCATAACTGTTGCCATGGAAATAGAAATAATCGTCGGTTTTAACATTTTATTAATGAATATCACTTCCGTCCTTATAAATCGATCTTATCTTTCATGTGTTCGGATGAAGCAAAAAAAAGATATATCGAGTTTAGTTTTTATTCTCAAGTTCATGGAGATGCTCAATAGCTTGAGTGAATATTTGATTCATGTTTTCTATATCATCTGTTGAAGCATGCCCAAAAGTACTTTTCATCATATTTCGGCCATTCTCTTGCAGGACATTCATTGTTTGCTGGCCTTTTTCGGTGATGCTTAGACGTACAACACGCCGATCTTTTTCATCTCGAATACGGGAGATGTACCCATGTTCAATCAGTTTATTGGAAGCTGTCGTAATAGCGCCGGCAGTAAGATGCAGCATATCGGCTAATTCGGACATTTTTAGCGGTCCGCTTTGTTCCAGAAAATACATAATTACCGATTGCGAACCTGGAAATGTCGCTTGATAAATTTCTTTCCACTGGTATTCTGTTTTTTTAGCCAAATGCCAAAATAACTGTTCAAATTCGTCAAAAGAATGATTAAGTTCCATACAGACCACCTTTATGGTTTAATAAGTTAATAGTTTAATTGTTAAAATAAATAACAGTTGTTACTATACATAAATATTTTCAGGTTGTCAATATCACAGAATAAAATACGCTAAGCAACTGTATGCTTAGCGGAAAAGAAATGGATTGTCATTTGATTCAGTTTTAAAAAAATATTGAGGTGTACAGTTATCTTGCCCGGGCAGTTTTTTACCTTCTTATTTAAGACGTCGCGAACGTACATCGCCTAATCTTTTTCTGGCTCCGTTGGAATGTTTTGTGATGGGAATCTTAGAAAGCGCATTGCTTAAACCATGAAAAGGCATATTTGTATAGACAGATTCATATTTCTTACCTGTAAGCTGGTAACTTTCATGGTAAAAACCCACACTCTGATTATCCGCAGCTTTTCGATTGAAATTTCTCCATGCTTTTAAATGCTTTTTCCCTCTTGCATAAGCGAGTAAATCATCCATAGATTTCCAGTACTGAATCATAAGCGTCGTGCGCAGGCCGAAGTAACTGTCCATGGATAAAAAACCAAGTCCTTCTTTATTCGCATACAGTTCTTTAATCATGGGAGGCATAGCTGTGAAGACGGGTAGCCAATGATGAACAGCATGCCATTTATTCACGCGCATGCCAATAATAAAGACTACAATGTCTTCTTCATTTACGGTTGTGTAACGTCCAGAGTGGATATGTCTTTTCATTGAAATACCTCCTAAACGTCTAATAGTATGGCTATACAACTTGAAACATGTGGCTGTTACATATTTTTCGACTATTCGGTACGATTATACTTATTTTACCATAAGTTTTCGATACATAAAGGACCTGGTATGCGTATCATTTAATTTTACATAACAATAAACTGGCAAAGCATAAGACAAAAAATGGAGCGTTATTCAGTATACATGTAACAAGAAGAAGCAGTAGAGATAGACTTTCTCTTATATCCTGCTTGCTCGTATGATTTCTGGCAGCGCCACCCTTGAAGAAAGGGAAAGATAAAAACAACGGAAGTGAAGATTGGCAACGTGGATAATGCCTGAAATACGACGGAACCGTATTTACATATTCATGCTGAGCGATATGGAGAGGGCATTCCAATTACATTTCAAAACAGATTCTTAAAAAGAAACAGTCGGGATTTTCAAACAAAGAATTATTTTTTAAGGTGGAAAAGTTGAGAAAGTCATAAAAAAAGCCGGTTTACTTCCGGCTTTTTAACATTTTTCACGCGCTATTTCTCAATCATTACCGAATTTTTCCAAGTAAGGTTAAACAGCACATCTATTGGGACCAATTTCCATTTCTTCACGTTCTTCTTCTTTAGGATTGGATTGTCCCATATTGATTTCTCGAATTTGTTCGTGACTTTTTGGCTGCTCGGCTAAATTATCTGTAACCTGTTTGATAAAGGTTTGTTTATCCTCGATTTGCAATAATTCATTCTTCCGGTACAATTCTTTTAATTGGCTTTCTATAGTGCCATTTTGATTTATTTCTTCTATACTCCCAAAGTGCCCAGGCAAAACAATTAAGTCTGAAGATAATTGTTTATAACGGTGATAAAGCGTCTCATGAAGATCTTCGACCCAATCCTCTGCTTTTCCTGCTAAATCCGGGCGTCCGATCGATTCGATAAATAGCGTGTCGCCTGTCATTATATAATGTTTATTTACTAACAGACTAGTACTGCCAATGGTATGACCAGGGGAGTAAAACGCAGTGATATCAACAAATTTTCCAACAGAAATCGTTACTCCATCGTTCAGTTCTTGATAAGAAAAGGTCAGTCCTTCGTCATCTTTTCCCGGAAAATAATAGTCTGCATCTGTTTCTTCTGCCAATGTCTTGCCACCGGATATATGATCAGCATGAAGATGCGTGTCAATAACAGTGTTAATAGATACACCTTTTTCTTTTGCAAAATTTTGATACGTTTTTGTCATTCGTACAGCATCGATGACTGCGGCTTTTTCTTCCGAGAGAATCATATAGGAAAGACATCCTTTACCGATTCTGATAAACTGATAAAATTCAGTTTTCTCCGAAATATTTCCCAGCTTCACAGGTTCTAAATGTTCGCTCCATGCTTTCATGCCGCCTTCTAAGTGCGTTACATTTTTCAAACCAGCCTTCTCCAGCATGTCTGCGCCTTTTTGAGAGGAAATACCTCTTGCACATACTACATAGAGTGTCTGATCAGCTGGTACTTGTTCTTTCATGTATGTTGTTTTCTCTTCTAATTGCTGATAAGGAATGTTAAAGCTGTGGATGTTCTCACCTTGAATGGACCAGTCTTCATAGTCATCTTCACTGCGAATATCAAGTAGGAACATTTCATCATTTGCTAACATTTTTTGGGCTAATTTTTTCGTGGTTATCGGCTGTAAAACCATGATCTCCCTCCGTTCAATCATTCTATTCATTTTGTGTTCTGACATACATCATATCCCGGTTATTTTAAAAATAAATTTTCTCTTCATCCAGGTAAAAGCAACCACTTTATATCGTAATAGCTTTAACGTAAGAAATCTTTGAAATCAGAGATATTATTCTTATTACCTTTCCAGGTATAACTTAAACTTCAAAGCTGAGCGTAGTATTCAAAACGAATGCTTATTTTGAAGAGAAAAAGTGTCATCACATGTTTAAAATTAAAATAACGTGTTACACATAAAATATGGGCTCCCCATGAATATGTAAAGCAAAGGAGAATAAACGATGGGAAAGAAAATAGCTGTCGTATTAACCGATATGTTTGAAGATATAGAATATACCAATCCAGCAGAGGCATTTAAAGATGCTGGTCATGAGCTGACGGTGATTGAAAAAGAAAAAGGCAATACAGTAACAGGCAAAAACGGAGAAGCTAAGATAACGGTCGATGCATCGATTGATGATGTAAAACCGGATGATTTTGATGCACTGTTCATTCCGGGAGGTTTTTCACCGGACATGCTTCGCGCTGATGAACGATTTGTCAATTTTGCAAAGACCTTTATGGACGAGAAAAAACTTGTCCTCACATTATGCCACGGGCCACAGCTCTTAATCACCGCAAGAACACTGGATGGCAGAAAATCAACCGGTTTTAAATCCATCCGGGTCGACTTAGAAAATGCCGGGGCACATGTGGTAGACCAAGAGGTGGCAAATTGTCAGGATCAATTAATAACGAGTCGTGACCCGAACGATTTACCAGCATTTAATAAAGAGTCACTCCGGATGTTGGCAAAACTATAAAATGAAATGTTGTAAGTAGTGCTTTTTAGTAACTAAACGACAAAGCCTATTAAAAAGAGAACGTCTGGCGGGGCGTTCTTTTTTCATATCAAGATTCAAAAGACAAAGGAGCAGATAAAATGGAGCGAATGGAGACAATTAAAGATACGTTACGAAAAAGAACATTGACATTGCCGGATGGAACAAGGCTTCCGGTGCTTGGTCAGGGGACCTGGAAAATGGGAGAAATCTCAGGAAAAAGAGAAGCTGAATTGGAAGGGCTTCAAACTGGATTGGATTTAGGGATGAAAGTAATCGATACAGCAGAAATGTACGGGGACGGCCAGTCAGAACAATTGGTAGGTGAAGCAGTGAAACACCGCAGAGAAGAAGCGTTTCTCGTCTCGAAAGTATACCCGCATCACGCAACTTCGGCCAACATTGAAGAAGCCTGTGACGGAAGCCTAAAACGTCTGCAAACCGATTATATTGATCTTTATTTGCTGCACTGGCGAGGCAGAGATTTAGCTGAAACGGTTGAAGGACTGGAAAGACTTAAACAAGCAGGGAAAATTTTGCGTTGGGGAGTATCTAATTTTGATACTTCGGATATGGAAGAGCTCGTTCACCAGAAAGATGGAAATCACTGTGCAACAAATCAAGTGTTATATCACTTAGGTTCCAGGGGAATTGAATTTGATCTGCTGCCATGGCAACAAACGCAACAGATGCCAATTATGGCTTACAGTCCTCTAGGGCAAGGCGAAACACTGGTGAAAAAACTTGCGAAACATACAGCGATCCAGAAAATAGCGGAGAAACATCACGTTAAACCATTGCAAATTGCTCTTGCATGGACGATTCGCGAGGGTAACGTGCTTGCGATTCCTAAAGCAACAAGTAAGGAGCACGTCATTGAAAATGCCGAAGCCTCTACAATTGAACTCTCTCTGGACGATATGAAACAAATCGACAGTATTTTTCCAAAACCAGCACGGAAGATGCCGTTAGATATTATTTAACGCGATATAATGTTCATGTTCTTACTTGAAATGCTCTATCCTTCCATACAGAAAAATGTTTCATCTTTTCAAAAAAAGTGCTAGGCTGTATACATTCAAACATTTGGATTTGGCACTGATGATTTATAAATAATCACAACAAGAAGGAGAGGGGGTATCGCAGTATATGGGATAAGAAAAACGGAAAATAACAGAACAAAACATTTTTAAAACGATTTGTATAAATAATATAATAAACCAGATGAGAGGATTCAAACAGGGTGATCCATTATGGAACAGCATTCTATCTCTCATTTGAAAAAAGGCAGGGTATCCGCGTGAACAACAGTTTTTATGAAGTATCTCAGCCAAGAGGAGCTGGGAAAATTTTATTTGATATTATTAAGTTCGTCGGTTTTATTGTTTTAGCCTCACTGCCTATCATCGTATTAACGACTTTGATGGGGTATCAAGACGATTTGCCGAACAGCATGAATTATCTGCTTGGCATTGCTTATTTGGTATTTGTCTTAGCGCTGATGTGGTTTTTGTGGAATAGATATCATACCTACGCAAAAGATAACATTAAATCCATCAAAGGCAGGGATGTCGGGTTCGTGCTTCTGTTTTATTTTATTGGCCGGATTGTTGCTATTGGTGGCACAGCCCTCATTCAAGCAATCTATGGAGAAGAAGCAACAGCGAATGATCAAATTATCAATGCGATGACGGATAAATCGACTTTTCCGTTATATCTTATCGGTTTTGTTTTGTCGATGGGGATTTTGATTCCTATTATTGAAGAGTTAACATATAGAGGGATAGCCGTTAATCTTTTATTTAAAAAAGGGCGTTTCTGGGCTCCTTTAATCGTTACTTCCCTTATTTTTGGTTCTTTACATGCGTCAACGGATATTATTTCATTCTTTATTTATGTGTTGATGGGAGCGGTTTTCTTTTTAGCTTATCATAGAAGAAGAAATATTGTAGATTCTATTTTGGTGCATGTCTTAAATAATATTTTTGGGGCTATATCTATATTGATTTTATATCTTACATAATGAGTCGAGATGGATATGTCATAAATATCAAAAACGCGGATGTCTGCTTTTGTCAGTAAAAGGCGCATCCGCGTTTTTAGACTTGTCTTATTTGTACACCACCTCAGGCTGTTTATCATAACTTGATAAGTCAGCATAAACCCACTATCTTTTAAGTGCAGCAATGCAAAAAAATCCTTATTTGAAAGCGAATAGAGATTGAAACGACCACTCATGCACACGCTTTATGGGATGAGACCACCATCCACCTGTAATACTGTTCCTGTAATAAATTTTGCCTGATCAGAAGCTAGAAAAGCATATGCATTAGCGATATCTTCCGGTTCGCCCATAGCTTGCAATAACGATTTTTCCTTCATACTGGCTAATACTTTTTCCGGCATTTGTTCGACCATCTCCGTTTTTACAAAACCTGGAGCGACTGCATTGACGCGGATGTTATATTTCCCGAGTTCTCTTGCCCACGTTTTAGTCATCCCGTTGACGCCGGATTTCGCAGCCATGTAATTCGTTTGGCCAAAATTCCCGTAAAAACTGACAACAGAAGATGCATTAAGAATCACGCCGCTTTTGTTTTCTTTCATTTCTATACCTGCAGCTTGAGCCATCATATAAACACCTTTAAGGTTGACGTTGATGACGTTATCCCATGCTTCTTCGGTCATTTTTAATAATTGGGCATCTTGAACAATTCCTGCATTATTGACTAATATATCAATCTTTCCAAAGTGATTTACCGTAAATTGCACTGCTTCTTTTGCTGAAGTCAGTTGGGAGACATTTGCTGTCATACCTTTAATCGAACTTCCATATTGTTTTAATTGTTGTACAGAAGCGTTCATTTCATCCTTATCCAAATCAATAATAACAACATTCGCACCTTCTGTAAGGAATTTTGCTGCAGTAGCGAAACCTATTCCATTGCATCCACCTGTGATTAGTGCCGTTTTATTGCTTAACATAGTCAGACTCCTTTTCCTTTTAAATGTTACTTTTCATTACATCGCTTCAGCGTATTAAGCATCGGGGATAATTGTAATTCCAATCGACCGGTTCTTTTTATCCTGATTTGTATCCTCTTCACTCATTTTATGATATTTCTTCATTAATTCTGTTAATTCTTGTTGAAACTCCTCGAAAACGGGCTCGTTTAATCGAACGTCCAGCATAGCTAAGGTTGCTTTGTCATTTACGTTTTGTTTTTCTATTTTTTCAAGATACGTTTGATATTGATTAAATAAAGCCAGCTGGTAATAAGAGTAGTAGTCGAGCTTTTCCTCCATTGTATATCGTTTCCATTCATCAGGATGGAGACTTGCATCTTCAATATTCACAATATAACGTTTTTCCATGACGGCACGGACTTTTTCTTCTTTCCATACTTTAATAATTCCCGCGTCGGTTAATTTTTGTATATGGCGATACAAAGTAGCTTGAGGAACGTCTTGAATCATCTTCGCCATTTCCAGGGGAGTCAATCCGTTCTGGCTGTTCGTCATTAAAACACGGACAATTTTCATGCGGACGGGGTGTAATAATATATCTGCTTTGTTCACGATAAGAGCCACCTTTTTGTTTTGTACGTTTAAAAGCAAGACAAGGTTGTCGCTTCTTTATTTATATTATCATAATTGATAATTAAATTGTAATAATCTTTATAAAATCATTTACAATGTTAGTCATTATGTTATCATTATCAATAACGATAACATTTGAAAGGAGAAATTATATGAAAAAAATTGTATTTATTCTTATAGTTAGTCTGTTCGTTTTGCCAATGTCCGTTTTTGCAGGAGAAGAAACCGCGCCATCTGGTATGAAGGAGAGCGAATTAGAAGATACTGTAGATGACATCGCAGGAAAATATGTTGGTAAAGAGAAAGAGATTCCCGGTGCAGCCATTGCTATCGTAAAGGATGGAGAGATAGTATTGGAAAAAGGATATGGTTTTTCAAATCTGGAAAAGGAAGAGAAAACAGACCCTCAAAAAACAGTTTTTGAAGCAGCTTCCATTTCTAAATTATATACGTGGAGTGCTGTGATGCAGCTTGTGGAAGATGGCGAAATGGATTTAGAAAAAGACATACGCCATTATTTGCCAGACGATTACTTAGAACTTGAATATTCGGATCCTGTTACAATGCAACATTTAATGAATCATACAGCGGGGTTTGAAGACAAAGCTGAACATTTATTAACGGAAGATCCGAGTGACATCACTCCCTTACATACATTTTTATCCAAAAAAGAGAATCAGCCAGAACAAGTTTTTTGTCCCGGAACAGTTACAGCTTATTCAAACTTTAGCGCTTCTTTGGCAGGATATATTATAGAAAGAGTTTCAGGAGAGGATTTTGCAGATTATATGCAATCGAATATTTTGAATGAACTGGATATGGAGCGTTCCACTTTTAAAACAGATTATAGTCAGCTTCCTGACATTACGGAGCATAAAAGTACAGGTTATGAAAAGCAGGGAAAAGAATTTACTTCTGTAGATTGGGCATACGTTAATGATGCACCGGCAGGAGCGTTAAATACAACGGTACATGATATGGCCCATTTTATGCTGGCTCAACTCGGTGCAGACGATTATTCCTTGTTTAATCAGTCAGCTACATTACGAGAGATGCATCAACAAACTTCTGAAAAAGGGGAAACCGCACACGGGTTTTGGCAGCGTGAAGTGGATAACCAGCGTGTTTTGCAGCACGGCGGTAATTCTACTGGTTTTACAACACAATTATACCTGGTTCCAGAAGAAGATTTTGGTATGGTTTTACTAACTAATGTCGCTGATGAAAGCTCACATATCAGAACGGATTTGATGGAAGCATTGATTGGCAAACAAGATGTACCAGATGAAGCGGAATTCAGTTCACAAGATAAAGAAACAGAAGGGACTTATCGCATGGCTAGAGGAGTCTATTCCAACTTTCAAAAAATATTACCTGTACTTATGAATCAGGATGTAACTGTAAAGCAGCAGGCAGACGGCGGGATAGAACTTCATTCAGCACTATTTGGACAAGAACCTGTGACTTATACAAAAACCGGAGACTTCTCATATGAGCGGGTTGATGATACAACACCAAGGCTTGATAAAATGGGAGAAGATACCAGTCACATCCATTTTGAAACAGCTGAAAATGGACAAGTTACCGCACTGTCCTATGGAGGTGTGAGCGATTTATTGCCTGTTTCTATAAAAGACCGTGCAGATGTGAATCAAGGGGTTCTCGCGGTGAGCTTATTGACATTTCTTGCAGCAGGGATAACTTCTTTGATTTGCCGGTTCATCCGGAAGAGGAAAAAGAGAGAACAGGTTAAGTTATTCTCTATCACCGGTTTAGTAAGCAGTACAGGTATAATAACTATCGCCAATATAGGGGTTATCCTGATTCGTTTTATAAATGATCCATTTCAAGAAATTGCCTCTTATCAGATTCATCTATGGCTGAACTGGGTGATGCCAATTGTATTGATTGTGGGAATATACGTTATCATCAAACAATGGAAAACCAAATCAGTCATAAAAAACGGTGCTCGATTATGGTTATTAACTGTTAGCAGTCTATTGGTGTGGCTTCTTTGGAATTTTAATTTACTATAATGCAGCGTATAAACATAGGCTATTAAAAATCGAGTATTTTGAAAGTTATTCTATGACTGTGCACTAGCAGTATACGATCCACATAAAGCTATTTCCTATAAGAAGTATTCTCTGTTGTTTGTATGACATGTTGATGTTTTGAATAGTCATCGTTTTCATTATTTCTAAACAAAAAGACAGATAACAACATTGTATTCGTTAGGGTCAGTACAGCTAAAATAAAGTGAATCCAATAGTTTTTCGAATATCTTTTAGCAAGAAAATAAAAAGCGTAAAGCATTAAAGCAAGGTGTGCAACAATTCCTATTAAGCTAATTGTAAAATAAAGAGATCCAGCGACAAATATGTTATAAATCAAAATAAATATAAAAAAGAACTGTAATTTGCCTTTCAACTGGTCATGTACTTGGTCTTCTGCCAATTGTAAAAACAGGAAGTAGTTAATGATTGGTATCCAAGCCAGCCAAGATGCATTTAATACCTGTCTTTTTGCTAGTCTGTGCAACCCAATTGCGAAAAAAACATAAAGGATAAGGTGCAATATTGTAGTAATCATATTAAAATCTTGCATGTTATCCTCCTTTTGCAATTTAATTGTTAATACGCAAACTTTTCGTTTCCAAAGTATTTTATCAGATATATATGGTATGTTGCCATTTTATTGTAATATAAAACATCTGGTTTGTAATGCTGGTTTTTTCCATCAGATGTAAGAAAATAGTAATCGAAAATGAAAATAAAAGTTGCGTCGTTGCAGCAAAATGTAATGTATATGACCAAGTCACATATTTTTAATTTTTTTGTAACTGTTGTCGGTTTTCCTCTATGTTAGGATGGAACATGTGGAAAGAGATATCTTGTTTCCTCAATAGGAGGCACCTCATACATGAAAAAACTACTTATCTCATTTGCAGCTGTAGTTATATTCCTGGGGGCAGCTGCAACGAATGTTTACGCAGAAGAGTATCAAGTTGAAAAAGGCGATACGTTAAGTTATATCGCCGAGGAATTTGATGTTTCCGTTGATAATTTAAAATCCTGGAATAATTTGGATTCTGATTTAATCACCGTTCATCAAATGCTGGATATAGAAAATCAAACTTCTGATAACGATACCAGAGACGAAGTGGCTCAAGAAGACCAAGTTAAATCAGGGGAAATTAACTCCGCGGAAGAAAAAGAAGAAAATCCGTCAGCTGATTGAAAAACTACGGAGAAATAAAAAGCATCGTAAGACGACAAAGATATTAAAAAGCGACAGGACAGAGACAATAGAACAGGAAGACAGTAGAACTTCATCCAAAACCAGAGATAATGAATGCAATTGTTTTTTCACTATTAGATATTGGGAGAGCCATGTTTTTTCATATATGTTGCATGTGGGGCCTGACATATTTAAAATAATCGAATATTTGATATAGAAAAAAGCAGGCAATGAGTGCCTGCTTATTTTACCGTTCTTATAATACGCTCGTATACACGATCTCGATCAAAAGATTCTCCCATTGTAAATTTTTCAAGTAAATGATCATCTTCATCCATAAAATATACATCGGTGGCATGAATGATTTCTCCTGATCCTGGATCACGATAGAGAAAATCGAGAGAATCAGCTAATTTTTCAGTGTTCTCTTCTGATCCTCTAAGGAAATACCAGCCTTCCTCGTCAGATTCTACTTCAAAGCGTTCTGCATAATCTTTCATTACTTCTTCTGTATCCCGTTCCGGATCAATAGTTACCGTAATAAATTCGATATCCTCGCCAAAAACACCGTCTTTTTCCAATTCGTTTTTTAAATGAGACATTTCTAAAGACGTTACTGGACATACATCGGGACAATTAGTATACATAAATTCAACTAAACGAGCTTTTTTAGGCTTGTCTTCAAAATCGTATTTTTCTCCGAAAGCCGTCTCCATGACAATATCTTCTGGTAGATCTTGCGCGCCTGGACGCAGCACTTGCAAATAAAAAATGCCAATCGCGATACCAAGAATGATAATACTGGAACAAATAATATAAAACTTTTTACTCAACTTTATTCCCTCCAATATAGACTCAGAAAGAGGGAGGAAATCCCTCTTTATATTACCATAATTTAAATCCAGGAGCTCCTGGAGGTGCGCTATTGATGATATCTATTAAAGGAATGGTGTAGGCAAAAAGAATTAACGCCAGTGTCACCCCTACCCATAACCCCCAATTTTCAAATATTTTTGGTGTAGAAGCAGCACTGTCAGCAACTTCAGCAACTGGATACGGCTCTTCTCCTTTTGGGGCAAAAAAAGCAAGATAAATGAAAATGCCAATCATAATAATCATCGCAATAAAAAGAATAGAACCGCCAATAGCTTGAGCCATTTGATAAGGGCCCCATGCGGCAGTATCTGAATTCCCAGCATACTCCGAGAAGGCAGAACGGCGTGGCCCTCCAATCAACCCTTGCCAATGCATCGCGACGGACATAACAGTCATGCCAACTGTCCAAAGAATCGTTTGTGTAATAGCTAATTTGTTTATTCCTTTTGTATACGTTCTTCCTGTTATGGAAGGAATCAACCAAAAAGCAACTCCGAAAAAAGTTAAGATAACGGTGATTGCAACGGTCATATGAAAGTGTCCCGTCACCCATATCGTATTATGGACAACTTGATTCATTTGGTTGGACGCGTTAATAATACCGCCGGCGCCTCCTGGGATGAAAAAGACCATTCCAATAAATGGTGCTAAAAATCTTGCATCTTTCCAAGGCATTTTCTTCAACCAGCCGAAAAGCCCCTTCGCACCCAACTCGCGACCTCTAATTTCAAAAGTAGCAAATAAAGAGAAAGCAGTCATCAAAGAAGGAATGACCACCACCATCGTCAATACAACTTGGATATACTTCCAAAACGGATCAATACCAGGTTCCGTTAATTGGTGGTGAAAGCCAACCGGGATAGAGAAAAATAAGAGTAAAATAAAAGATAATCTGGCTAAAGAGTCAGAAAAAATTTTTCCGCCCACAATTTTTGGAATAATGGCGTACCAAGCCATATATGCAGGCAGCAACCAAAAATAAACAAGGGGATGGCCGAAGTACCAGAATAAAGTACGGCTTAGTAACACGTTTACGGAGTCGACCATACCTAAAGACCAAGGAATTAGTTGAAAAATAACTGTGGAAGCAACACCTATAGAAGAAATGATCCACATAATCATTGTGACGACTCCCATAAAACTTAATAATGGTGTTTTTTCTCCTGGATGTTCTTTTTTAAATTGCCTATGACGGTGAAACATGACAAAACCTTCAATCCAAGATCCTACAATTAGCAGAGCTAGACCAAAATAGAAAAGAACATGCGCTTGAAGCGGTGCATAAAATGTATATAAGACACTTGCTTCGTTTAACAAGATCATTGCAGCAGCAGACACAGTACCGATTACCATGAGCCAAAATCCGATCCAGGCTGCAGTTAATTCTCCTTTGCTGTAACCGCCTGTTGTTTTACTTTGTGCGGACATCATAAAACCCATAATAAAGAAAGTGGTTAATACTAGAGCAAGAATCACGCCGTGCAATGTTAAAATTTGATAATAACCAACGCCTGCTGGCAAAGAAACGGTGCCTGAGCGTTCCAGTGTTTGTAAGAGTCCCATGCTTGCTCCTACAAAAAGCGCAGCAAAGGCTACATACATATGTGCCATTACGAAACGGGAGTCTTTATTAGGTAAGCTTTTTATTGATTTCATTTTATTCTGTCACCTCAATTGTTGCGTGCATTAGGTGGTGGCCTGTACCACAATACTCATTGCACACTAAAGTATATGTTCCAGATTCTTTAAACGTATTCGTTACTGTACTTATATAGCCCGGTTCCAACATCATATTAGCGTTAGTACCGGCGATTTCAAAACCATGAATGACATCTTTGGTGGTTGCAGATATGTGTACCGTAGCGCCTTTCGGAATTTCAACCACTTTATCATCATTTCCTACATCATAATCAAAAGCAGAAGCCACAATATTTAATTGGTATTCATTATCCCCAATCTCAACTAAACCCGGATCTTTAAACAATTCGTGTTCATCTACTTGATCCGGATCTAAAGTAACCGCACAACTGGGAGGTTTATTTCCCATGTAGAAAGCACTGACCCCAACCACAATCAGAAAAAATATCAGTGTTGCTGATCCAAAGTATAACCAGATTTTTTCATATTTATGCATATTCATTTTAATTAGCCCCTTTTACTTAACGTGAAATAAATAAGTACCAGACACCTGCCCATGAAACGATAATAAAAAGACCTAATATTCCGACAGAAATAAGTGTTCCTTTTAAATCTGTTTCTTCTGCCTTATCCGTTTTTTCTTTTTTTTCTAATTCAGGCATAAAGCCCCCTCCTTCCTTTTAAAATATTCATAGAAGTTTTTCAATAGATTGAATAGTTATTCACCATCCATCTATCTATAGTATATCTCTTTTCATCGTTATTAAAACAGGCGTTAGAGCGGTTTCATAAAATTGACAAAACTTGCTTAGAAGACAATACTGGTAAGGGTTTCATAGAAAATTTAGAAAAACTTTATGAAAGTTGTATGAAAATATTGTGTCCAGATAGTGAATAAAAAGGAGTAAATGGAATGAATTGAATTGGAAATAATAAGAGAATAAATAATTAATAAAAAGGAGCTTTTTTTGATGGAAAAAGAAGAGAAGATTGTTGAAAGCTAATCCCTCTTTTTTATAAAAATGGAAAAGAGAGGGGATGTATTAGATGATAATGCCCGTGATATGTAATGAAAGCGAATTAAAGAAAGAATCAACTGATATAGTGCTCTTAAATTGATGAAATCTCGAATTGCGGTAAGAATAAAAAATGATAATGCCCGTAAATCGAGGAACTCTTAAAGTGCGGTAAGAATGAAGAAGGATAGTGTCCGTAAACGAGGAAGTTTTTGGAATACAGTAAGAATGAAGAAACATAATGCCCGTGAACTGTGACAAAAAGGAATTAGAGGAAGAATCAACAGAAAAAGTTCTCGTAAACTGAAACGAAGGGAACCAGGGGGGAATCAAATAAGATAATCCTCGTAAACTGCGATGAAAGGGGATTAGAGAAAGAATATAAATAGAAAAATGAAGTATTGTTAACAATAGAGAAACTGTATCGCAGGGAGAAGAATGCCGCAATAAGTTCCTCATTTAAACCAAGGTGTATCAATAAAAATGCTTATTAAAATTAATTTTTATAAAAAAAGAGACAATGTAAAAACATTGCCTCTTAACTGTAAAGTTATATGAACTTATTCTTTAACGACATTAGCAGCTTGTGGACCTCTGTCACCTTCAACTACTTCGAAAGTAACCTCTTGGCCTTCTTCAAGTGTTTTGAATCCTTCTTCTTGGATAGCAGAGTAATGTACGAATACATCGTCTCCTTCTTCCAACTGGATAAAACCATATCCTTTTTCTGCGTTAAACCATTTTACTGTACCGTTCTGCATGAATAAATCCTCCTAAATTCTTTCACGTAACCGTGATATTACAAAGAAAATAGCTTGAACAAAAAAGAAACTTCATTATAGAAGGGTAGAATCAAAATGTACCTTCTAAACATGAAGTTACCTTGGTAATGATTCGTTTCATCTTCTTTGCTTAACCTTAATATAACGTTTTTTAGAAGATGCGTCAAGTACCCTGCAAGCTTTTCTGGGAGTTTGTGAGTGTTTTCTTAAAAAAATATATGTGGTATAATCATAAGTTACGAAGAATAAAATAAGGAGCGCCTAATATGAACAATGAACAAGCTTATCTTAATTTAGGTAATGAATTGCTGCAACAAGGGATTGAAAAGGCAGATCGAACAAAGACAGGAACTTATTCTTTATTCGGCAGACAAATTCGCTTTCAATTGCAAGATGGTTTTCCACTTCTTACAACGAAGCGCGTGCCTTTTCGTTTAATTGCCAGTGAATTATTATGGTTTTTAAAAGGAGACACCAATATTCGTTATTTGCTGCAGCATAATAATAATATTTGGAACGAGTGGGCGTTTAAAAACTGGGTGAACAGCGAATCGTATGATGGCCCTGATATGACGGATTTTGGAAACAGAGCTCAACAAGATTCAGAATTTAAAAAGCAATATGAGCAGCAAATGTTTATTTTCAAAACGAACATTCTGGAAGATGATCATTTTGCCGAACAGTTTGGCGATTTAGGCCTAGTGTACGGCAGTCAATGGAGAAAATGGAAAACAACCAATGAAGAGACAATCGACCAAATAGCAGATGTCATTCATTCGATTAAAACAAATCCAAATTCAAGACGTCATATTGTATCAGCTTGGAATCCGGAAGATATTCCACACATGGCTTTACCGCCTTGCCATACATTGTTCCAGTTCTATGTCCAGGATAATAAATTATCTTGTCAACTGTACCAGAGAAGTGCTGATGTATTTTTAGGTGTTCCATTTAATATAGCGAGTTATGCCTTGTTAACCCATCTAATTGCTTATGAATGCGGGCTAGAAGCAGGCGAATTTGTCCACACGTTCGGGGATGTGCATTTATACTCGAATCATGTTGAACAAATGAAACTGCAGCAAAGTCGGACATTGCAAACATTACCGACATTAAAAATAAAATCGGATAAAGCTTCCATTTTTGATTATGAAGTAGATGACTTTGAAATAGTGGATTATCATCCTCACCCTGCTATCAAAGCACCAGTAGCGGTTTAAGGAGGCGGACTTATGATATCATTTATTGTTGCAATGGATAAGCAGCGGGGGATTGGCTTTAAGAATGGTATGCCTTGGTATTTGCCAAACGATTTTAAATTTTTCAAAGAGAAAACCACAGGTCATACGATAATTATGGGGCGAAAAACCTTTGAATCAATCGGCCGGGTCTTGCCGAAACGGCGCCATATCGTTTTGACAAGAAGCGATAGAAGCTTCCCCGAGGAAGTGGAAGTAGAAGAAGATATAACTCAAGTATTAGAGCGATATAAAAATCTGGAAGAAGAAGTTTTCATTATTGGAGGCGGGCATATCTTTAAAGAAACGATGCCTTGGGCAGATAGACTTTATGTGACACATATCGATGAAGTATTCGATGCGGATGTATTTTTTCCTGAGATATCCTCTGATGTATGGAAAGAGACCTCTATTGAAAAAGGGTTGAAAGATGATAAAAATCCATACGATTATTATTTTATACAATTTGATCGAAAGTGAACAAGAACTTTTTGTGGAACAAATTCTTTAATCGTTGTATACTACACGCAGTGTTGATTTTACAAGAGCAGATGCAAATAATTGCGGTAAAACGTACATGTTGTATAATTATTGTGTTCAAATAAATGTTTGGGGTGAGATAAGATGGCTCAAATTGGTATTCCTGGATTAATTTTAATTTTAGTTGTGGCTTTATTAATTTTTGGCCCTGCTAAATTACCTGAAATTGGAAAAGCTGCAGGCAGTTCTTTAAAAGAATTCAAAAACGCTACTCGTGGTATGGTAAATGACGACGAAGAAGACTCAGAAACAAATAAAGACGAAGAGTAAGAGTAGGGGGTGTGAGGATAATTGCCTCGCATCCTTTTTTTGAGAGTTAAGGAAATATAAATTTTGCTCCCTGTAACAGTGTAATGAATACATTTGTCAGTAGAAATTAGCGAATTTCAAGTTTTCTATAGTTGTGAAGAGAGTCTATTGTCTTTCTTCCGGGACCGTTACACCGTTACGATGAGGACACTTGTTGTTGGAAATTTACGTGTACCTAATAAAAAGTGAAAAAGTTTGAAAAAGAAATATTTGTAAGTGGTCATAGAAACAATTTAGGAAAGTAAATCGGGGTGGCACGAAATTGGTTAAAAAAAGCAAAGTAAGAGATATGGACGTTGTTGGCCATTTATCGGA
>DATGUO010000036.1:0-2018 GCA_035301305.1 Pseudogracilibacillus sp. | reverse complement strand
TGGTGACAGCTATTTGGACACAAGACATCAGCAGAGCCCATTATTTGGCAAGTCGCATTGACGCTGGCCAAGTGTTTATTAATAATTATGGCGCAGGCGGTGGCGTACAAATGCCTTTTGGCGGCTACAAACGAAGCGGTTTTGGTCGTGAAAAGGGTTGGGAAGCTCTTTCGAATTACACTGTAGTAAAAAATGTAGCAATAAAATATCATTCATAAAAATAAACCTGAATTCCACTGCAAATGGAGTTCAGGTTTATTGATGCTGATAGAAATTAGAGATTCAGGAATAAGAGGACAGCAGCTGTTTGGCCTTGAAAGCTGTTTCTAAAGCGAGTCGATAATCTGTTTCCAGGTAACGGTCGCCTAGCAGTTCTTCAATTTTGTTTAAACGATGGTACAACGATTGCCGTACAATGAATAAGCGTTCTGCGGTTTCCTTTTTTGACAGGTTGCAGCTTAAGTATATTTCCAATGTTTTTAAGAGCTCGCTGTTCGTGCGCTCATCATGGGAGGAAATCGGGTGAAGGTAATTGGCTACGTAACTTTCTAAATGGTGTCGGGACTGGTTTAATAAAAATTGATACAGCCCTATATCTTCAAATAAGTAGGAGGCATCAATACCTGCTTGTTGTAAAAATAATACTTGTTTGGCTTCACGGTAACCTTCGTGTGCTTTAGTAATGTCTCTGCTTGGTTGGCTCACTCCGAAAAAGTATTCTTCTCCAATGAAAATAGCTTCTTCATGGAATTGTTGAATCATTTGGAGCGTTTGATGGAAATTCACTTTATCTTGTTCTGCGGTTTGTTGATTAAAAAAGGCGAGAATCGCAATTTCATTTTTTCCAACAGAGATTACAGATGGAAACTGTTGTTGTTTGAAAGTGGTTTTAAGCAGCATTGCTTGTTGTAATTGAATTTCGTTCCAGGCAGCATCTTCTGCTTCAAATACGTCCTTTTTTTGTAATAAAAGAAGACGATAAGTGTCATACTTTTCTGATTGCGGAATGACTTCTTTTAATTCATCGGCATTGGTCAATTTTCCGTATAAGATATCGCGCACCATCTTGTCTTCCTGGTTTTGTTCGCGCTCTTCTATCGTTCTATTTCGTAACATGATTTGTGCGATAGCTAAGGTTGCCTGATCCATCACAGAATATAATGAGCTTTCCAGTGTGTCTGCTTGTACTTTAACATAGAGATTTCCCCATGTTACACCTGAGCTTTTCACGGGAATAGCGATGAAATTTTCGTTTTCTAAAGTAAGGAAACTTCTGCTGTCGATTTTTGGGTGTTTATCCATTTCGAGAATGGCACGTTCCAGCTTTTTCGTTTCAGGAGGATAGTAAAAAGAATCGCCTTCTTTTGTGAGAAATAAGGTTTTCCCTCCAAGGTGGGTATACAATGCTTCTAAAATTTTTTTAATGCCATTTGGCAGTAAGGAAAGTTCATTGAACGTAGTCGAGAGCCGATTCACCGACTTCAGTATTTCATGGTGTGTCCCGATAATAAAGGAATGGATATCTTGGGTGATATTCACAAACTTAACGAAATGAGAAAAAACGACGATGGGAAAATGATGTTGATTCGCCAGTTCAATAATCTGCGGATCAATTGTTTTCATATGTGTGCCTAATTCGATACACAGCCCGGCCGCTTTTTTTTCAATCAGTTTCTGAATATACGTAATCCCTTTGGGGGAGTCTAATTGCAAACCATATCCGGTCGTAAGAATGAATTCATTCCCGTTAATTAATGATTCCAGTTGATCAGTTTCTAGAATATGCGTCCAGCGTACAGGATTATCCAATCCCTTTTCCCCTGCAAAGACAGTAGCTTTTTTGAAGCTTTCCCTTTGTAAGATATCTCGTACGGAGACTTCCAGCGTTTTTACCAAACTTGTTTCCTCCTATCTTATTAAGGTTATATGGTATAGTTCATCTGATAAAGTTCATTAGTGAGGGGACTGGCCGATTTCGTAAATCACTCATTTCAATAATTAAAATTATACCAATCTTT
>DATGUO010000035.1:0-4253 GCA_035301305.1 Pseudogracilibacillus sp. | reverse complement strand
GGACAACACAATTGTGAAAAAGTACAAGCCAGGAGATTATGTCGTCTGTAATTTGAGCTCGATTAACCTAGGGAAAGCCGTTTCTAAAGATGTGCTAGAACGTCTTATTAAGATTCAAGTGAGAATGCTTGATAATGTCATTGAAATTAATACATTACCTATACAACAAGCGGACATAACGAATCAAAAGTACCGCGCTGTAGGGCTAGGGACATTCGGCTGGCATCATTTACTGGCCCTTAAAGGAATGGAGTGGGAATCAGAGCAAGCTGTCACTTATGCAGATGAACTGTATGAAAATATTGCTTATTTAACGATTAAAAGCAGTATGGAGCTGGCGCGGGAAAAGGGCAGTTATCCGCTTTTTGAAGGAAGTAAGTGGGAATCCGGGGAGTATTTTGATGTACGTGGGTATAAGGGTGAAAAATGGCAAGCCCTTAAACAAAAGGTGACAGAAAATGGAATGAGAAATGGCTATTTATTAGCAGTCGCACCGAATTCATCGACCTCGATGATTGCAGGTTCAACAGCAAGTATCGACCCAATCTTCAAGCCGTTTTACAGTGAAGAGAAAAACGACTTCCGCATTCCAAAAGTTGCACCAGATATGACACATGAAACGTATAATATCTATCGCCGATCAGCCTATATTGTTGATCAGCGCTGGTCTGTCAGACAAAATGCTGCAAGACAAAAGCATGTGGATCAAAGCATTTCCTTTAACCTTTATGTACCTAATACGATTCGCGCTTCGATTCTGCTTGATCTTCACCTTCAAGCCTGGCGTGAAGGACTGAAAACGACGTACTATGTCAGATCCACGTCAAGCGATATAGAGGAATGCGAGTGGTGTGAAGGGTGAGAGCTTTAATTGCGTATTTATCCTATAGTGGCAACACCCAGGAAGTGGCTGTAATTGTGGAAGGACGGCTCATTAAGGAAGGGTTCACCGTCGACATGCATCGAATAGGCGTTGACCCACCGGTCGATGCGCACATCTATGATTATATTTTTATTGGGACTTTTACATGGGATTATGGAATGACACCTGATGAGGTGAAGGACTTTATTTTGGAAATTGGCTATAAGCCGGATAATGTAGCTGTCTTTGGAACAGGAGACACCCAGTTTGGCGGAGGGGACATTTATTGTATGGCTGTGGACAAGATTGTGAAGTTTTACAATAGTCCATGGGAAGGTTTGAAAATTGAACAATCTCCACGTGGTGCACAAGAAGCATTAATTCATCAGTGGATGGAAGGAGTTTTAAAGAATGTCAGAACTTTTGCTTGAAAAGGTAAAAACGTTAGAACCGATGCATCCGAATAAATCGACAGGAATTTTCGGTGGGAAATCGAGCGGTATACTGAACTGGAATGATATTGCTTATCCACATTGGTATAAGATGTATAAACGATTAATCAGCAATTACTGGCAAGCGGATGAGGTGAACATGTCAGCAGATGTGAAGCAATTTCCGCAGCTCACGTCTGCTGAGCAAGATGCTTATTTAAAAATAATCGGGTTGTTGTCAACGCTTGATGCACCGCAAACGCGAACGGCTTTACTTATCTCGCTTTATGCGTCAGACGCCTCAGTCCAGTCAATTATGGCTGTGATTGCCCAGCAGGAAGCGGTCCATAATGAAAGTTATTCCTATGTTTTATCTTCTGTTGTTTCGCTTGCAGAGCAAAATGAATCGTTTGAACTCGGGCGAAAAGATCCTGTTTTACTGAAGCGAAATGAGTATATTATGGAGCAATATAATGAGTTTGTTGAAAATCCGACATTGGAAAATATCTTAAAAACGCTCGTTTATTCCGCTTTGCTTGAGGGGATGTTCTTTTACTCAGGCTTTGCTTTCTTCTATAACTTGGCGCGTCATAATAAAATGGTGGGCACGTCCACAATGGTTAGTTATATTAACCGGGATGAATTGGAGCATGGGCGCTTTATCGCGGAGCTTTTCCGGGCTGCATTAGCAGAAAATCCAGACCATAATACACAGGAGTTAACAGATTGGGTATATCGTCATTTTAAAAAATCAGTAGAACTTGAAATTGAGTGGTCATCTTACGTGCTCGCCGATCTTGAGGGGATTGACCTGGTTGAGATGGCTGGGTACGTGAAATACCGGGCGAATAAAATGCTAAGAATGATGGGGCTCAGCGAAATTTATCCAGAACATGTGGATAACCCAATGAAGTGGATCAGTGCTTATGTGGATAACTTTGATGGAACGAAAACAGATTTCTTTGAGCAAAAATCACGTCAATATACAAAAACGAGTGATTTGAATGGATTTGATGAGTTGTAGGGAAGTTGTTCTAAATCCGGTTTGACTCAATACGATGTTTTTTA
Organism: Pseudogracilibacillus sp.; assembly: GCA_035301305.1. GTDB lineage: Bacteria > Bacillota > Bacilli > Bacillales > Amphibacillaceae > Pseudogracilibacillus. Next base: position 1,892 of record DATGUO010000035.1, on the reverse strand, counting down.
TCCGGGTTGAAGTAGTTCTTTGCCCCTCGATGATACTTTCCCCCGGGATGGGGCATATAAAACTCGTTTATCTTACCTTCGAAGGGGATTCCCCCCGGGATGGGGCATATAAAACTCGTTTATTTTACCTTCGCTGACGGTTTCATCCAAGATGAGGTAGATAAAACCGTTTGGGTGATCTTTCTACGAGAAAAGTGACTTGATTCTGAAAGTTTGTAGTAAGGGTTGATTGGTCAAAGAACATAAAAAGACAATAAATTGTAATGAAATGTAAAAAAGTCTCTCGGAATGTAGAGGGACTTTTTCATATGATGTATCGCAGTGTAACTGGCTGTAAAACTCCTACTTCAAGAAAAGAGGAAGTCCCGAAAATTCCAAGTGGGAGATTAACAGCCAGTAACGGCCCGATTCGTTCAACTAACATTCAGTAGGGTGGAAAGAAAACCCCCTACTGAATGAAGTTTCACTTTATCATTCTTTACTTGTATAAACCTTCATTACCGCCCACCTGACAAGCATACCAATGATTAAACCAATTGGTATGGATAAAATCGGGAGCCAGACAGGTCCGATGAGATATCCAAAAATCCTTAGGCTTGGTGATAAAGCCACTCCAACTGTAACAAAATAGGCAGCAAATACAAAAGGGAGATAGGCAAATGGCTTTTGTCCACCCCCCGCATCTTTATATGCATCCCAAATTGCAAAGAAATAAAGGCATGGATAAAACATAAACCAAAGATAGTTTGTTTGATGAATGGCCTCCTCGATTTGACCATGGAAACTTAATACAATCGCTTGGTTTAGATTCCCTAACACATTTACTGTAAATTCCAGTCCAATAAGTAGAAGTCCTTTTACATATTTTCGATTTAACAGCTGTCCAAACCCAGGAAGTGCGATACTCCAAAGAAGTATTTCCAGTCTTTTGCTTTTTCTCTCTATTTTTTCCCCCATAGGTTATCTCTTTGCTAGGTATTTACGGTCAGCTGCAATAGGAGGTTGTTCCATCCAGCCATTTTTAATTAGAATGTTTGCTCCCTCGTTGGAATACTTAGCTATCTCTGCTATTAAACGAGTGTATGTCACTCCCAGATCATGTCTTGGGCTTGCAGACATGGCTGTTCCATACTGGGCAATGCCAGTTGCAATCAGGTTTGTTACCACATTCATCATGAGTTTGTCTGAGAATGGTGCAACGGTCGAATCTGTTACTTCCGAGGTCATTGGTCTTCCACCAGGTAAATAATCTTCATGTAAAATATCGTTAAAAATATCATTATGTTTCTTTGCAATGTCTCGTCCTTTTTCAAAATACTGCCGTACTTCCTTATTATCTGCAACCTGGCTAAAGCCAATGATTCCTGCTTGCCCTAAAGCGTTCCGTCTCGCAGCATAATCGAGATTTGCGATTTCAGTCCCAAGTAAGGGTCTTCGGTTACCAAACCATCCGGTCAAAAAACTCTCTTTTTCTACAAATTCAACTTTATCGGGTTTTGGAATAATGGGAGTACGTATATATGTCCCCTGTTGTTTATCTAATTCAATGGCTTTTTTATGAAGTTGTAATTCCAATTTCAATTTATTGGAATAAAAATCAATTATATCTGACCGGGCTGCCATCGTTATAGCAGTCGTATCAGCAGTTGTATTTAAATTCGTTATATTAAGGATATAGTGTAAATAAATTTTATCTGAAAAAAGACGTGGAGCATTGAAATTGACATCTTTGTCAGTGAAACCTTGTGGAACGGGATAATTTTCATGATTGAAAATTTGCTCCGTTTTTGTTTTACTTTCTTTTGCAATCTTTAATGCTTCCTCAAGAAGTTCACGAATTTGTGAGTCATCCACATGGACTAGAAAAAGACGTATCGCACAAATGTTGAGCG
>DATGUO010000034.1:0-5264 GCA_035301305.1 Pseudogracilibacillus sp. | reverse complement strand
GGTAAAAGGCCCATTCGTAACATAATCTTCTCCAGCGTCTGCATCCCAATCTTCGTTGTCTTCCGCTACGTCTTCATTAATTGGATACAATGTATAGAATGCGGTTACATCCAAGAAGTACTCTGTCGGTTCTTCCAACTCGACAACCAGCGTATCGTCATCTTCTGCCTCAATACCAATATCATCCATATCTCCATCATTTTCTTTGGCGTCTTCGGCTCCTTTAATCGGATACAGCTGATAGGCGTAGTCTGTGTCTGCATGGTCCGGGTCTAACTGCCATTTCCACGCATATTCAAAATCTCCTGCAGTGACCGGGTCGCCGTTGGACCACTCTGCATCATCACGAATAGTAAATGTATAAGTCAATTCATCATCTGATATATCTATATCTTCCGCCATAGCTTCTTCAGGTTCGTCTGTGTCCTGATTAATCCGGGTCAAACCCTCAAATACTTGGTCAAGCACTGCACTTGAAGTAGAATCTGTTGCTTTTCCCGGGTGCAGCGAAGGTGGTTCCGTCTTAATATTAATATTAAATTCCTGTTCTTCCGCTAAATCTGCGTCCTCTGCATCCCCATTGTTGGAATCGCTTTCATTATCGTTGTTATTATTTACGCCACATGCAACAAGAAAGATGCTTAGAACGAAAGGTAATGCTACTAAAAAAGACCATTTCTTCCAGTTCATATTCGTATGAACCCCCCTTTTTAATTTACAGACAATTCTAACGTGAATTATCTGACTTTTATTATACATAATTTTTCCTGTAAATCCAGACCAAAACAAATAGTCAGAATTGTTTATTTAACTCGCTAACACTGAAGAGACAGCTCAAAACGTTGTTACGCATACGTTTGTCAGCAGTTAACCGTAAACAAAATTGTTTTAATAAAAATTTATTACTATTTAAAAGACGCTCAAAATTCAACTAAACAGCTTCATTAAAATACACACACATATTGACGCATGCAATTTTCAGTTTTCTCCTAATCAACTTGCCATTCGCTAATCTTGTACAGCGAATGGCTCATTGTTTTTATACAGATAGATGTATTATATTTTTCTTACCTGGCAACGTAGCAACATGCTTAATTTTTCTCTTATTTAAACAGCGATGCCAGGCTGTCTATCATATCATTGAAAAATTCTTTTACTTTCTCCCAAAAGCCTTCGTCAATATCAAGGTCGTCCATTTTATCTTGAATTTGCTTGGAGATATCCTCCAATTGACCTTTTAATTTCCCAAAATCAATATCTAAATCACGTATTTTATCAAATAAATCTGTTAACATCTGCCTGTCTTCTTCGCTTAACTCGATCTCTTGTTTATCCAATTGCTCTTTGACAATTTCTTCCACTTCTTCTTTTGTGGCAGGATCCTGCTCCGCAATTTCTTTTTTAATTTCTGTCATCAGTTCTGTAACTTCTTCTTTCGAGACATTATCCCGCTTCGACAATTCCGTTGTCACATCCAACTCTTCGTTTGCTGTCTCCATCCGGTCTTGATCAAGCGTTTCTCCATCTTCATCATATGCTTTATAAATTCCTGTGAGAGCAGAATGACCAGAGACTTCAACTGGTGAAGCTACTTCTACGGTCGCGTTTTCTACCCCGGCAGTTAACAAAGCATTTTCATACATATCAGTTGTCACTTCTGTTATATTATCTTCGGAAACAATATCAACGTCAATGCCTTTTCCTTCTTCTTCATAAGTAATTTTAACCGAAGAGTACATGTTGGAATTCGGGTTTCCGTCTATATAATGAGCAATGTCCTCCCCATTAACTGTTAGTTCCTCCGCTTCTGAAGTATCAACATCTAATAAGCGTTTTACTTCGTCGCGCTGACTGTCACTTAGTTGTTCACCATAAACGACCACCGGCTCTCCTAATAACTCGTCGTAACTGTCAGCTGCCGCAGCCGGACGCTCCTGAATGATAAAACTAACCAGCAAAGCAATCGACACAATAACGTACATTATTTTACGCATTGGTTTACCCCCTTCGTTCACATGATTATATTTTATTCTAAAATGCTTATGAATACAATCAAGAAGCTGTGAGATGAACCTCCACTTTCATTTTGAAGCATATGCATTGCACTGCATTCTGCTATATGATACAAATAGAGAAGTAAACAGGAAACTACGAAACTTTTGCCTAGAGATGTACAATTATATGAAAAGAAAGTGATGATATAAAATGGGGATTGTCCTTGTTGATGTATGCAGCGCCAACCTTATTACATCCATCGATATAGAAGGAATTATTGAGGAAGAATTTCCGGAAGTCGCTGTTGTTGTTAACAGCTGCTTATCCTTTTGCGGACTTTGCGCAAACGCTCCTTATGCACATGTAAACGGGAACCTTGTTCATGGAAAGACACCGGAAGCATGTTTAGATAATATACGTGAAGCTATAAAAAAAGAATTAGCCGTCTATGCTTCATAGGCAGCTAATTCTTTTTTGTTATTTCAAATAAGCAATAGCGTCAATTTCCACTAATAAATCTTTCGGTAAACGGGAAACTTCTACGGTCGCACGTGCTGGATATGGCTTCTCCAAGAAAGCTCCATATGTTTCATTGACTGTAGCGAAATCATCCATCGAATTTAAATAAATCGTAAATTTAACAACTTTGGAAAAATCTGTCCCTGCTTCCGCCAGTACTTCTTTCAAATTATTCATGACTTGATTGGTCTGTCCGCGAACGTCATCTGCAATATCTCCTGTCGCCGGATCCACTCCAATGGCTCCGGAAGCGAATACGAAATCGCCGGCTACCATTGCCTGAGAATACGGTCCAATTGCTTCAGGAGCTTTTTCAGTGAAAACTTCTTTCATGTTTATAACTTCCCTTCTCTTCATAAAATTCTTCTTTACTATCATACCAATTTTTTTGGCATATTAAAAATGCTTCCTATCACACACCCCTTCAATCTCCATCTGCAAACTTCTTTTGATATTGAATAACGTCCCGCGCATAATAAATATCACCGTAACATGCATCGTACTCCTTCGCTTCTTCACGCAAACATGTATACTGTGAAGGATCTTCTGCTTCCTCATATTTTTCTTGAGAAAATTGAATGGCCATTTCCTGGTCGAATTCTCTGTCTTTGTTTTGAGCGTAATCAACAAAACCTAATCCGAAATTATACGCTTGCACACTTAACGGGACATCTTCATCAGATGCTTCCATCATTTTTGAAAAATAGGCAACTCCTTGTTTGATGGAATCGTCCGGTTTATCTATACAGCCAATTTCTCCACACTGACTTTCAGAAGCCTGCATCGGATCGTCCCCTCTTCCGCCGGACTCCTGCATCATCATCGCAAGAATAACGTCGACATGTTCCTCCATATCGTATTCCTTTGCATACTTCGTAACCGTCGGCCGATGCTGTTCTACTCGTTTAGTAAACATATGCTCTACCAAGCTGGAATTTTTCACATTCTCCTGGTGTGTATAAAGAGAGATGCCCGCTAACAAAACAACCATGCCCAGCGTAACACAGAGTACTTGGATCACTATTTTTTTTCGTTTTTTAAGCTTCATTGTTTGTTCATCCTTCGTGTTCTTTGAATAATTCTTTTTGACGCCATTTACCAAATTGATAATAACTTGCAGCAATTAAACTGCTTGCGATGAAGCTTGCACCGATTCCTGCTGCTATTCCTCTTTCACCAAGTAAATCAGCGAAAATCCACGCCAGCGGAAACCGTAAAATCCAAAAAGAAATAATGTTTAAGATAAGTACTTGATACATCGCACCAGATGCCCTTATGATACCATTTAAAACAAAATTAATCCCTAAAAAAGGGAAGCAAAATACCATAATTCTTAAGTAATCACTTGCAAATGTAACAGCAGCTTGATCTTGAATAAATAATCGTACCAACGGCTCTGTAAAAATAAAAACGCCTAACCCAATCGTACACATGAATATGATATTATAAACCAAACCATTTTTCGTTATTTTCTGAACACGCGTCCAATCATTCACACCGATATTCTGTCCCGCCATGCTATTGACAGAAGTTCCTAAAGACTGAGCAGGAAGCATGATGGTACTGCTCAAACGCTGAGCTGCTCCGTACCCGCCGACAATACTTGAACCAAACTTTGTTACGACACTCATAATTGCGGCAGATCCGGCTGAAATAACTGCCATTTGTAAACCAGCCGGGATGCCCAAATTAAGAACCAGTGCTACTTCCTTCCATTTTGGAAGCCGCGGCCATTCGAAAGGAGCTAATTTATTTTTTAACACGAAATACATCCCATACGCAAATGCTGCACCTTGAGAGATAATAGTCGCATAAGCTGCTCCGCTTACTCCTAAATCAAAAACCGCTATGAACAGTGGATCTAAAACAGCGTTTAGCAACACAGCGATAAATACAAACACGAGAGGGCTTTTACTATCCCCAATCGCTCGTAATACGGTACTAATAAAGTTATATCCAAATAAAAAAATAACCCCAATAAAATTAATTTGTAAATATTCTTTAGCCATGGAAAAGGTATCTTCCGGCATCCCTAAAATTTGAAGTAATAAATCAGTTGCCAAAACACCAATGATCGTAAAAGATAAAGACATAATGATTAAAATAACTACAAAAGCGTTGAGATACCGCTTTAATCCTTCTACATTATCCGAACCTTTTTGTTGGGACAGAATCGTCAAAGCTGCATTGTTTAAACCAATCACAAATGACAGTACTGTAAAGACAATCACACCAGAAACAGATACTGCACCAAGTGCTCCTGCTCCTAACAGGTTTCCCACCCATAAACTGTCTATTAATTGGTAAGACGTTTGTAACAAATTAGCTAATATTATTGGGCCCGAAAAAAAGATTAATTGTTTTAAAAGGTTTCCTCTGGTAAAATCATATTGTTTTTGCATTCATATCTTCTCCTATTGTCTACATTTTACATGAATCAGACATAATAAACAGTTATTATTCATCTATAATATTTTCAAACTATTCCGTCTATGGTATGATAAAGAAAAACAATACCGAAGGAGCAGATGCTAATGATGGATTACCCGTTAACGATTGGCATGATGATGGAACGCGCAGAAACATTTTTTCCTAAAAAAGAAGTCATCTCTCAAACGCATGATACACTTCATCGACTTACGTATAAAGAAATTGGAAAACGAACTCGAAAATTGATGAGTGCACTTCATCATTTAGGGGTTAAACAAGAAGATCGTATAGGAACTCTCGCCTGGAACACACACCGACAT
>DATGUO010000033.1:0-3680 GCA_035301305.1 Pseudogracilibacillus sp. | reverse complement strand
AGTCTAATACATAAAGGAATGACAAGTTCTTTATTAAAAGTAGAAAGAAGGGATTGTAAAGTATGAGAAAAAAGAACCTATTGATAAGCTTGTTTTCTCTAATGATGGTCATTGTTTTATCAGCTTGTACAAGCAATGACGAAGAAGCATCTGTAGAAGATACTAGCAATGAAAAGAATTCAAATGAAGAGATGAACATGAATGAGGACAATGAAGGTTCTATGGAAGAAAATATGAATGGCTCCTCCAGTGAAGGAGATGCACATTATCAATAGTAAAGTACAGAAATTACAGCACAATACTTACCTTTGCTTTAACTACATGTCTTCAATGTTTCTAACATATCATATCTGATGACTTGAAAATACGTAAAAGGGGTAGCGCCATCATTTTGACATAAAACCCACGTTAAAACATTTTTCAGAAGAAAAAAAGACGATTGTCTCTACGCTAAGAGAAGAATCGTCTTTTATAAAAATTTTCATTAACTGAGGAGTATATCAAGGTTTACTGGAAAGGTGATCAACCTGCACAACAAGATAATTTTGATACATCTTTATCAAACGTAAGGGCAGCTAATTTTAATCCCTCTGCCATTGTCAAATATGGAGCCACGGTTTCTCGGAGATCCTCCACGGTTAAACCGAATTTGACAGCCAGTGTCGCCGCATAAATTACTTCTCCTGCATTTTCTGCTACCACATGTGCTCCTAATATCTTCATTGTTTTTGCGTCTGCCACTAATTTAAAAACACCTGTTGTTTCTCGATTAACCAAGGCTCTCGGAACGGCATCTAAAGGCAAGACGGATGTTTTCACTTCATAGCCTTTTTCTTTTGCTTGTTGCTCCGTTAAACCAACGGTTGCAATCGCTGGAGCTGTAAACGTAACCCCTGGAACCACTTCTAAATTCAGCTTTTTATTCAGTCCTCCGATGGCATTTCCTGCTGCAATTCCACCTTGATAAGCTGCCACATATACAAATTGAGGGCCAAGCGTCACATCTCCTGCCGCATAGATGCTTGAATTCGTTGTTTTTGAATACTCATCGATTATAATTTCACCACGGGAGCCTACTTCAACACCTGCTACCTCTAAATTCAAAGTCGTCGTATTTGGTGTTCTTCCAGTGGCAACTAGTAATTGATCTGCTTCAATGATTCGCTTCTTGCCATTGACTTCAACATGAACCTTTTTAACGTCTCCGTCCTGTTCGATTCGTTCAAAGGATGCTCCTGTTACTAAATTAATCCCTTGTTCTGTTAATGCTTGCGTGATCGCTTCTGACACTTCAGGATCGTATTCCTTTAACAGTCGTGGACTTCTTTGCATCAACGTTACTTCTGAACCCAAATGATGGAATAGTTGTCCCAATTCCATACCGATATATCCTGAACCGATGACTGTAAGACGCTTTGGAACCTGTTTTAATTCAAGTAATGTTGTACTTGTTAAATAATCTACCTCTTCTAATCCAGGAATCTTTGGTACAGCAGGTGAAGCACCTGTCGCGATTAAAAATCGTTTGGCTGATAACTGCTTGCCATTCACTTCGACGGTTTTTTCATCCACGAATTTCGCTTCACCTTTTATTAATTCAAAGCCGTAGTCATCAATTAAATCAACATATTTCGAGTTTCGAAGATCCGTCACCAAATCGTTTTTCTGCTTAATCAATGGAGCCAAATCGACATTGCCTGCTGACGTGTGCAATCCTAAAAACGGATTGTTTTTTGCTATGTGATTGATTTCTCCAGCTCTTAACAGCGTCTTTGAAGGAACACATCCGATGTTCACGCATGTTCCACCCACTGTGCCACGTTCGATGATTGCCACGTTCGCTCCGTATTTCGCGGCTTCAATGGCAGATGAAAAGGATGCTCCACCAGAACCAATGATAATGTAGTCATAATCGCCTTCATCTCCAAGTTGCACCGTTTCTTGCTGTTGTACTTCTTCTGTTTCTCCTGTCTGGTATTTGGCTTCAGAAATCGCCTTTTTCGCTCTTTCCACCTCCACGTCATTCGGAAGCTCAAATACAGCTTCTTCGCGACGAAAATCCACTTCAATCTCTTTTGCACCCATGTTTTCAAGAGCAACAGCAACATGCTCTTCACAACCCGTGCAAGTCATCCCTTGAACGTTTACTCGATACTTTTTCATATTAATATTCCTCCTTTTACTCGACTCCAAGACCGAAATCCGAAATTGCCGTCTTAATTAACTGTAAATCCGTTTTCCTATCATCAAAGGAAACCGTTACTTCGCCCGTGCTTCCACTGACTTTAATGGCTGTTTTGCCAACGCCTTCTACCTGTTTCACCTCTTATTTCTTCATCAGTGTTTCAATAATGGGGCATTCGTAAATATCTTTGTTTTCGGGACATCTTTCTTTAAGATCCACCAGCATTTGTTCAATTCTTTTGAGACCTTCAATTTTACGCTGGATGTCCTCTAACTTAAGAACAGTGAAATCATACATATCACGGCACTTCGATTCATTGCGATCGACGACTCCTAATAATTTGTCAATTTCATTTAATGTAAAGCCTAGTTCCTGCATCCTTTTTATGAAATTCAATCGATCGATAATTTGTTGTGAATACATGCGGTATCCTGATTCCGTACGATCAGGTTCTGAAATTAAGCCTATACGTTCATAATATCGAATAGTCTCTTTATTAACGCTGCACTTCTCAGCCAGTTCTCCAATACGAAATTGCATTTATCTCACCTCATATAAAGTATAAACCCTGTACCATAGTACAGGGTCAAGGGAAGTATTATTTACTATATTATCGATTTGCTTTCTTATACCAAAGTGTCCCGTTATCCCAACGAGAAAAACAGAAGTTCAGATTATCAATGCACTTCTGTATTAAAATTAGAGATACATCTTAGGATGCACAATGCTGCTAAAATAGCTTGCCATGTAATATTTGAACTTGATCCTTTAATTGTTTGTTTTCTTCTTCTAGTGCCTTTATACGGTTTTTTAAGGTCTTTATTAACACATCCTCTGAACGGGGGCTTTTACTTTGTTTACGGGGGACTAACTCACTTATTTGCATCCCTCTTAATGTCTCTACTCTATTTCTAATATCTTTTTGTTTGTAAAGCCATGACTTTGAAACATTTGCCTTTTGTGCAACGGAGTTAAAATTAATCTTCTCTTTTTTCAATGCCATCTCTGAAATTGTCTTTTCAACCCTAATTCTTGTTTTCTCCGACTTTTCTTTTGATAGTTGAATTATGGCAGTTGTGTTACTCTTTCTAGTCATCTTAATTCGTCCCCTTTAACGAATGAATAATCTGCTCTAATCTATTTTTCACACGTTCGTTAGTTTCAACCTGACGCTGCCATTGGTTCTGTTTAGCCCTATTTAGTATTTCTTTAGTTCGGTCTAAGTGCTCTTCATGTTCATTTAGAAATTGTTTACTTGTACAGAAGTTCGTACAATCTAAACAAGCATTTGCGTGGGGACAAGGTCCGGCAATTACTGGTAAACGACAATAGCCATTAGGAAGTACTTGTGCATTGATATTCTTTCTTATCCACGACAATACCGTTTTTATTGATTGCTATTGTCGTCGGCAGTGGTCCGACTTGATAAGCTTTAGTCACATCTCTGTTTCGATCCAATGCGATTGGAAAATCAAGTTTTTCATCTAAGCTGGAT
>DATGUO010000032.1:0-2137 GCA_035301305.1 Pseudogracilibacillus sp. | reverse complement strand
AAGCATTTATTGAGTATTTTATTGCATTTGCTTTTATTGGATTTGCGGGTCTTTTCGCTGGATTGGTAAAAAGGAATTTGCAGCGGGATTTTAAAACAAGGGCATCACTCTGGATCGTTCTGGGGGTTTTTGTCGGGGGAGTTGCACGTTATTTCTGGCACTTTATTGCCGGGGTTATCTTCTTTAAAAATTATGCGATTGAAGCAGGAAAGTCGCCGTTTATTTTTTCCCTTGTAACAAATGCTACATCATTCTTTTTTGCTTCCATAGGGTGTGCGATTGTGCTGATTTTACTTATTGCCAAGGCACCCCGCTTAATTACATCGGCCAGTGGTGAATAAATGAAACCTGGATGAAGGGATATGAAAAAAACCTTCATTCAGGTTTTCTTATGATGAAAGTTTAATAGAGAGGTTATTGCTCGTAGATGGTACGGAGTTTCTTCTCATGCTGCACATTTTTAGTTGACAGATAATCCACCGTCTCCTGTGTTTCAGCTAATTCTACACGGACGCCGTTAAACTTTTTGTCTTGTCGATCAAAGCGTTTGTTCATCTCGTCAAAGCGTTTGTCCATCCGTGTTTCTAAATCGACTTTTAATTGATCAATTTTTTTATCAACGTGTGCAGAATGCAGCTCCAATGCTTTTAAGATTTCCTGAATTCCTGATTGTTCCATTTTTGTTTCACCTCCTATTTATAAACTATTATAATATATATGCTAGCTTATTGGAAGGTTCGACAGGAAGACTGAACCAACCTCGCTTATGACTGAACGAATGCCAATTAGGACTGAATCAATTCTCACTTCTTCGTATTTTAAAAAAGGAAAAAGCACTACTTTGTCGAATTATAGAAGGAGCAAAAGAAAGGTAGTGATAAGATGATAATAAAACAACGCGGAAATTCTTTGCTGATTGAGCAGCTGACAGCGCTTAACAGAAGGTTGCCTGTACACCACAACATCAAGGAAACGGTACAGGCTGACTTACGGATGAGAAAAAGTGGGGTGAGAGGAGAAAAGGAGATTGAATACTCGCTTCGTTTTCTGAATGACAGGGAATATCTAATCTTAAATGACTTAAGGCTGCGTGATCAGAATGGTTTTTTTCAAATCGATACGCTGATTTTATGTGAAAGGTACATCCTTATTTTAGAAGTAAAAAACTGGTCTGGCACCATCTGGCACCATCGTATTTGGAGAAAATGGACAAGTTACACGAGTAGATACTGAACAGAAAGAAGAAGGTTTTCCTAATCCGATACCTCAGGCAAAACTCCAACAACGACGTCTCCAAAATTGGCTGAACAACCACGGCCTGATAAACATTCCAATCGATTATTTCGTCGTAATTAGTTTCCCAAGTACCATTATTAAATCTTCCTCACCTGAACATTCCATTCCAGAAAAAATTGTCCATAATCATCAATTGTTTTTTCGTATCGAAGCATTGGATAAAATCTACCCAGTCAAGGTTGCTGGAATAGAACAGTTAAAGAAGCAGGCTGAAAAATTGATGAAAGCGCACATGCCAAAAGGCATTAACATATTGGAAAAATACAGTATTTCCATTAGGGAATTAATCAAAGGTGTATTCTGCCCGGAGTGCAGCGCTGTTCCAATGACTAGAAAAACAAGGAAATGGTGGTATTGTGCCAAATGCAGTAATCAATCGGTTAATGCCCATTTGCCTGCATTATACGATTATAAATTGCTGATCAGTCATAGGATAACGAACCGGGAAGCGCGAGCGTTTTTACAGTTAAGATCACCGGAAGTTGCTAAAAAAATATTGCAAAGGGAGGACTTTGACGCTGTAGGGTCGACAAGTACCCGTGTTTATATCATGAAATAGGGAGAAGACTGAATCGCTTGCGCTTATGACCGGACGAACGCCAACTAAGACTGACCCCCCCCGCGCTTACGACCGAACTCCCCATGAGCACAAGCTTCATTCAGTCAAAGAACAAGGAGCAAATGCCATATTTGCTCCTTGTTCTCCGATTTACGCTCTATACAAATAAATCCTCCATGGGGATCCTGTCATTTCAAAACTCCGTTCGAACGTTAATCCTGTCTCTTCCGCGTTTTCTATCGGTAAAGCAGAGAAAACGTATTCTCCACCTAAATCCTTCAG